>WSXU01000072.1 GCA_009773455.1 Bacteroidota bacterium
GATATTCTTTTCAAGCAGTGGGGTATTGGCAGTAACCTTGGCTGCAAATGCATCGGCTTTCTCTTTCTCTCCCTGCTGCAGTACTTCGAGGTGGTCGTATGAAACCGAAATCTGTATTTTATTTTTCTCCCCATCAAAGAAGGTAGTAAATGCTTCTGCCCACCCTTCTGCCTCCGGGATAATTGCATCCTGGTAAAGGGATTTCTTTGCCTCTCCAACATTCGAAAAGGTTGTGCCGGCTTTAAACCCAAGTAAATACATCGGGTAATCAAAGTTGTCTGCGATCTGCCTGACATCATCTTCGATCTCTTCAAACAGCATGAGCTCCCGGGTTGGGAAGGTCATCGGCTGCCACTTCAGGTTGGCATTTGTGATTATAACCTGGTATTGATCCTTGCCAAGCCCGTACTTCTTAAATTCTTCCTGGACATCTTCTTTATCTTCCTTCTTTAGAGGGACAGAACCGGCCGCATCCCGGGTTTGGTTGGAGAGTATTCCTAAAGCTCCCTTCCGGGTTATCAGAACATTCCTGGCCTCATAGGCAGCAACAATGTTGGAGATAGGATCCTGAAGGGATGCCAGCCGGCTTTGTCCTCTGATGACATCGAGTGAATTTTGATTGATATCCCTGATGTGTAAGACGGACTCCCGGGCCAATGGCGTCAGGGAACCATTAACAGAAATATCATATCCTTCAATGATTTCATTGATGTCTGTTTGAAGAAAGTGCTTGCCTGTAAGACGGACGTCAACAATCCAGTTTGGAAGGATCCACAGTGCTTTGATCTTTGACTTATCAGTGAATCCAGTTGGCATAATGGCAAAAACGAAGACTTCACCAAATGCCTGCTCGTAAACTTTAGCCTGAGCCATGAACTGGTTCCAGGACTGCAGAGGGTTGGGCTGCTTGAGCAGTTTCTTTATTGAGGTCGCGATGGGTCCGGATGCTTCTTTGCCATCGGGATCCAGGACCCACCACTTGCCGTTGGTGAATGCTCTGGCTTTGCGGTTGATGATTCCATTAACCGGAGGGCAGATATTGTAGGCTGCTGTCTGGCCGATGATAGTTACTGTATTCTGGACCGTTTTTGGAAATCCAAAAGCATAGAAGTATTTACCATTTTTGTCGGATATAACTGCCCGCGCTGGTGAGAAAAACGATTTTAACTTTAAAGCAATGGACGTCATGACGAACCTTTTGTTAACAGCTCGTCAAATATATATACTAAAAAATGGGGATATTTTACAAGTTATCTAACATAGGTGTCGAGTTATTAAACATCACTCACAATTGCTCACTGCCCCATACCGGATAGCATCCCAATGGTGGTTGTATTTATCGACCGGCTCATTCAGCTGTATGCCATCGATCATCCTCCATTTATAATTCTCGGCCTCTTTCTTTGCAGCTGGATCCCGGACCAGATAGAGGTTGAAATTCTTAACCTTTCCGATCCCGAACTTGATGTTCTTGGTCTTGGCTGGAAAGATGTTGATGCCTCCCCTGCGGATATGTGCTATCCTAGTCAGGTTTTCACTGTCAGCCCAGTACTCCCCTTTTGAATCAATCTTTTGAATTACCTCAAGGCAGTCGTCATCAGATTCAATCGGGGAATAGGTAAGCAGCTTTGCATATAGGTTCCGGCCTGAGATCCTGATCCGGACGATGGCTGTCGGGTCGATGGTATATCCCCAGTCCACACCATAGAATTCTTTCTCATAATCTTCCGGAAGTTCATCGATCCAC
>WSXU01000073.1 GCA_009773455.1 Bacteroidota bacterium
TGCCCGCAGGCAGGTATGCATCCTGTGCAATCCCTACTTTCCCATTGATGGTCAGAGTATAGGTGTATCCCGTAGACTGTGAGTTTGAAGCATATGCAGCAGCTGCAAAAGAATTGATGAATAACAGGATAAAGATAAGAATCGTAATCTTTTTAAGCACTCCATACACCTCCTTATTTGATGCCCGAATGAGCCATCGTATTGACAACATTGCTTTGCATGATAATAAAAATAACAAGGTTCGGTATAAATAGAACCAATGCTCCTGCCGCCGCAATTCCTTGCCCTGCAACGGAATTTCCTGTTGCTGTCGATATGGCTGCCATATAGTACGCAAAAGTCTTTAAAGATTCACTATTTACATAAAACATGGATGCGTCTGCAGTGTTCCAGGAAACCTGGAAAGCAAGGATGGCCACAGTTACAATAGCCGGTTTGATCACCGGGATGATGATCTTGTGAATCATCCTGAAATCATTGGCACCATCGATTCTGGCAGCTTCCAGGACTGCATCCGGCACCTGATCCATAAACTGTTTGATCAAAAACAATCCCACAGGCATTGCCAGCATGGGAAGAATGAGAATAGCCAGCGAATCAAGCAGTCCGCTTTTCTCTATAATCAGATATCTGGGAATGCGCACTGCAACTTGAACAAACATCAAGGAAAGGGTATTAATCGAAAACAGCAGTTTTTTTGATTTAAAATCTTTCTTTGACAGAATATAGGCCGCATAAACGGATATCAGGAGCGTTCCTACAACAACTAAAAGGGAGGAAAATACACTGTTAAAAATATATCGGCTTAAAGGAACACCCGACATGGTCATGACGTAGCCCAGGTCTTCAAAGTTTTCCAGCGTCGGGTTCTGAACAAAAAATCGGGGAGGATAGGCAAACAACTCGTCCATGGGTTTAAACGCCGTAGATATCAGGTATATAATGGGCAAAGTCATTAGTATGGACATAGGAATCAAAATCACATAAAATTTTATGTGGCTGATATCAGATTTGCTCGGATTTATCTTGGTACCTCTGTAGCTCATAATCTCAACCCCTTTTTCAATCCTTGTCGACAAGCAGCTTATTTGACGTTCTTGAGAACATATAAATCATAATCAGCAGAATGACCGACACAGCCGATGCATAGCCCATATCATACCGTAGAAAGCCATAATCCTCAATATGGTTTACGATCAGTTGTCCTGCATAACGCGGTGTTGGATTTGTACCTGTCAGGTCCACTCCGATGCTTCCGGCACTGAATGCGTTTACAATGGACATAACCGCGCCAAAAAGCATCTGTGGACGGGTGGAAGGAATGGTAATATAGATGATGGATTGAAAACGGTTCTTGATTCCATCAATGTATCCAGCCTCATACAACTCCGGATCAATATTCATAATTCCCCCAAGCATCGCAAGGAAACCAATCCCCATGCTAGCCCACAGAGAAACGATAATCATGATGGACATGATATATTCGGGAGATTGAAGCCATTGAACCGGTTTGTCAATGAACCCCTGCATCAGCAGGAATTGATTCAGATAGCCGAACCGGTCGCCGGAAAAAACCACCTTCCAGATGACGGCGATGGCAACACCCGTTGTGAGCGAAGGCATATAAAGCGCCAAGGACAGTATCGTCCGGGGCCACTTCGGTATTTGTGCCAGCAGCCATGCCAGCAGGAACTGAAGAACATAGCCCCCGGGGCCCACAATTAATGAA
>WSXU01000074.1 GCA_009773455.1 Bacteroidota bacterium
TAGCGGCGCAGATTCTGGCTTTGCATGACGACGAGCTTGCCGGGAAGCTGGCGGACCGCCGGGACAAGACAGCGCGACAGGTGCTGGAAGCTGAGGAGTGGTCCTGACATGCCGGACAGGGTAATTCTTCCGGGATCCACTATCGGCATTCTGGGTGGCGGGCAATTGGGAAGAATGACAGCTATCGAGGCCAGAAAAATGGGGTATCATATTACCTGCCTTGATCCCAGTCCTAATTGTCCATGCGGCCAGGTGGCTGATGACCAGATTGTGGCCCCTTTGAATGATGTGGCGGCAGCAATAAGGCTGGCTGAAAGAGCCGATGTGCTGATCTATGAATTTGAAAACATTGATGTGGGGGTGGTTGAAGAACTGGAAAAAAACTTTTATTTGCCGCAAAAAAGCCATATTCTGGCTGTCGCACAAAACCGTATCCTGGAAAAACAGCAATTGTGCAAAGCAGGTTTTCCTGTTGCGCCATTTGTTATTGTCAGAAACACTGAAGATCTGAAGACAGGGACGGCAGTTCTTGGGTACCCCAGTGTGCTGAAAACAGCCAAAGGGGGATATGACGGTAAAGGGCAGCTTGTTTTAAGCAGTCCTCAGGATTTAAACAAAGCAGATGCATTAGTGCAATCCGGAAAACATGAATGGGTACTGGAGAAAATGATATCTTTTACCCAGGAAATTTCGGTCATCGTCGGTCGAAGGGAAACAGGGGAAATGGCTGTTTACCCGATAGCGGAGAATATCCACCGTGAAAACATTCTTCACATAACTGTAGTCCCGGCCGCATTTCTTCGCAGGCGGAATCGATGGCTGTTGGAATCGCCAAGGGAATAGCCCATTTTTTTCAGGTAGTAGGGGTGTTAGCTGTAGAGTTTTTTGTTACTCCTCAGGGCTTACTGGTCAATGAAATAGCGCCCCGGCCCCACAATTCAGGGCATTACACCTTGGATGCATGTTTTACTTCCCAGTTTGAACAGTTAATCCGCGCAGTCTGCGGACTGCCTTTGGGGTCCACGCAATTACTGACTCCGGCGGTCATGATAAATATACTGGGAAGCGACCTGCCCAAGATATTAGAAAACATATCCGAAATTACTGGAAACGTGAAAATTCACCTATACGGTAAGCGCGGCAACCCGGCTCCAAAGCGGAAGATGGGGCACCTGCTCTTTAAGACGGATTGCCCGGAGCAGACAGACGAGATAATAAAAACATTTTAGTTATTCCCTGTATCTGTTAAAGGAGAAATTCCTCCCGCTGAATATCATCTGTCAAAAGAAAAGGAAGGGTTGCTTCTAGTCAAAAAAATACGTCAGCAATTAATTGAATACGACTGGGAATCTCTTGACAATATCTTATTCAATCTGACAGGTTCCCGGATGGTCAGCTTGCATACCGATGTGAGCACTAAAACAGGGGAACGAATATTTGTTTTTAAGATGGACCGTGCCTTAGATTAATTGTGATTTAAAGGTGGATATTTGATAAATGAGGTTTACTGGCAGATGTAAAAGTCATCAGAAATGATCATTTTAAATAAACAAGTCGCTTGCTCATATCAGATTGTGTTGGGAGGAATGGAAATGTCAGCAAATTTATACCGAGTTCAGGCGGGGCCTGAAGGATACCTGCCGCCGGCAGCCGCTTCAATGGGGGTGATGCTTCCCGAAGAAGGAGAGGCGCTGGTGGAAGGCAGGATAGTTACGGAAGAAGAA
>WSXU01000039.1 GCA_009773455.1 Bacteroidota bacterium
GGCTATGGAATTAAGAGAGTCTTCGACGCCAGGCAAAAATTCGAATAGCAGAATAAATGAGCCCGGGCAAAAGTCCGGGCTCATTTTTATAATTTCAGGCTTTTTAAAAATTGGCAAAAAGCAAACCCCATACTTTAAGCAGAATAATTAATAATGGGTATTTGCGGGAGATTTCACGAACCTTGTCAGATAATATTTCTCAACAGGATTTTTCAACGGAAAAGATGTAATATTAATCTGGAACTGCCTGAGTTGATCATTCATCAGTTGTTAAATGATTTTTTTCGGATTTCACTTATTTACTTTCTTTCACTGATTATTTTAAGAACCAGGCTAAAATTACTTTACAGGATGACCGGCTGAAGCATAGATCCTGGCAAATTGCACTACATTATCTAAAATTATACCTTAACACCAATAATTAAAAGGAATAAACGCATTTTGGCAGTTAACGCGCCGGTGGTTAACAATACCGGGAAAATCCAAACTGCACCTTGAATTTGAAATACCCGGCAGTTGCATACTAACGTCCAACTGTTCAATATATAAGTCGGGGCAAACAGTTAAACGGTAAATAATTCATTACAGACGGATTATTTTTATAAAAACGGGTAACAGAATGCCGATTGAGGAATAAAACAACAAATGAGATTTTAACGACAGCCCATGAAACGAAATCTACTCTTAGCACTTCTGCTATGCTTTCCTGCTATTGCGAACTTACTAATGGCTCAGGATATTCCCGCAAAACCAACCATGGTTAAAACCGGTGTTTTTGTTGGTATAAGCAAGCCACTCCGTGACATCCTGCCCATTTCCGGTGAAAGATATAATCTGATGCTCGAGAATGCTAAGAAGAGGGCCAAAAATACCCCCTGGGATCTGCCTTCCTATCCTTATGCTTCCACAGCACTGCCAAAAGGGCCGGATGCTGTATGGCAGAATACCCATAGCACAGCCATGTCGGGTGGATCAAGGGCTCCGATTCAGAATTTTGAAGGACAGACATCGCCCTATTACCCGCCTGACTGCAACGGAACTGCAGGACCCAACCATTATATGCAGACTGTTAATACGACCTATGCGATTTACAGCAAAACAGGCACATTACTGGCCGGACCTACAGCTATGAATTCACTGTTCGGAAGTGTGGCAGGCGCTACCTACAACGATGGTGATCCGATTATACTTTATGACGAACAGGCTGACAGATGGCTTGCTGTTGAGTTTTCGGTAAGCGGATCGAACGATTATATGCTGATGGCTGTTTCAACAACCAATGATCCGACAGGTACCTGGTACCAGTATTCGTTCGATGTAGTCGATATGCCCGACTATGAGAAAGTAGCTGTCTGGCGCGACGGTTATTATATGGGTACCAACACCCAGCCAACCACAGGCAATGATATCTATGTGTTTGAGCGTGCACAGATGCTGGTTGGAGGTACAGCACGAATGGTTGCATTCGACAATCCATACAGACCGGGAACCGGCGTGGTTGTTGTTCCACCCGTTGATAATGATGGTGTTGCGGCACCTGCAGGCACTCCCGGCACTTTTATTGCATTTAACGATGATGGTGTGGGTGGTGGTTCTGATCAGTTGTGGCTTTATGAACTGGCCGTTAACTGGACAACCCCTGCTTCATCAACCTTTAACAGAACACAACAGATCAATGTTGCAGCCTTCGACAGCCAGTTCTCAAATGGCTGGGACAACATAACCCCGCAATACAGGAATTTTGGCACTTACCAGTCGATTGTATGCTGTCATACGGTTGATGTTGACGGGACAGACCATGCAGGTGTGCGTTGGTATGAATTAAGAAAAACACCCCCTGCCACTACCTGGACACTGCGCCAGCAGGGAACCTATGCACCGGATGCTCACAACCGCTGGATGGGGACGATAGCCATGAATGCTTCCAATAAAATTGCCATCGGGTATTCCTTATCGAGCAGTACCGAATATCCTGGTATCCGCTATGCAGGTCAGTCAACCGCCGGATATTCCAGTGCATCCGGTGTTTTGGATGTTCCTGAAGTTACGGCACTTACAGGTTCAAATTATCAGTATACCTATAACCGCTGGGGTGATTATGCCAGTATGTCTATAGATCCGACCGATAACCAGACATTCTGGTTTACAACGCAATATATAGGTGCTTCAGAAGCCAGAAGGACAAAGATTATTTCATTCCAGATTGGTTCAAATCCGCTGGTAACAACACTTGCAGCTACATCTGTCACTTCTGCCACAGCAACCCTCAATGGAACAGTAAATCCCAATGGACTGGCAACATCCTATTATTTTGAGTATGGCACTACTACCGGTTATGGTAGCAACACCCCAACCATATCAGCAGGATCAGGCACATCAAATATTGCAGTTAATGCAAATATCACCGGGCTTATCACCGGAACGCCCTACCATTTCAGACTGGTGGCTGTTAACAGTGACGGTACCAGCAATGGAAATGACCTGACTTTTATTCCTGGCGGAGCTTTGCTGACGACGACAGCCGCGACTTCCATAACCCAGACATCGGCCGTTTCGGGCGGGACCATTACCAGTGACGGAGGATCTGCCATCACCGCAAGGGGTGTATGCTGGTCTACTACAGCCAATCCGGTTGCAACAGGGTTGCATACAACAGATGGAACAGGTGCAGGAACATTCACCAGTACAATCACCGGTTTATCTGCCAATACGGTATATCATGTCAGGGCTTATGCTACCAATGCCAATGGAACTTTTTACGGTGAAGATCTCACTTTTACCACATTATGCGGGATTGTAAGTACTTATCCCTGGAATGAAGGCTTTGAAAATGCAGGTGCGATACCAAATTGCTGGACTCAGGAACAGGTATCAAGTTCAGGACTAAACTGGACTTTTATTACCGGTAACGGAGGCAGTAATCCTGCTGCAGCGCATGGCGGAACCTACAATGCCTGCCTGAAGGACGCTACATCAGCCGATAACAAAACGAGGCTGATCACGCCTACCTTGAATCTAACCACCATCTCAAGCCCTGTTCTCAAATTCTGGCACACGCAGCAATTGTGGAGCCCCGATCAGGATCAACTCATTGTATATTATAAGACTTCTGCTGCAGGTACATGGACAGCCATTGGTACCTATACAGCCAGTATCACCTCATGGACACAGGAAACGATCAATCTTCCAAATGCCAGCAGCGATTATTACATAGCCTTTGAAGGAAATGCCAAATACGGTTACGGTGTATGCGTTGATGATGTGTCAATTACCGGAACAATCGTCTCTCCTACCCTTACGGTTACCCCATCAAACCAGAATGTTACACCTCCTGCCGGGACCACTGCTTTCACCGTTACCTCAAATTCCGCCTGGACAGCAGTTAGCAACCAGACATGGTGTACAGTTACCCCTTCAGGTACCGGCAATGGAACCATCACAGCCACGGTGACTGAAAATAACACTGCGGCCCTTCGTTCAGCCAATATCACCGTCACCGTTACCGGCTTAAGCCCTGTTGTAGTAACAGTAACCCAGGCTGCCCCTACCCTTGCGGTTACCCCATCGAACCAGAATGTAACGCCGCCGGCCGGTTCAACAGGTTTCACTGTTACTTCCAATGCAAACTGGACAGTCACCAGCAATCAGACCTGGTGTACAGTATCTTCTTCCGGAACAGGTAATGGAACCATTACCGCGACATTTGCTGAAAACAATACTGCTTCTCAGCGGTCAGCCAATGTTACGGTGACAACTCCCGGGTTAACCCCCATCGTTGTCACGGTTACCCAGGCTGCTCCGACCCTTGCCGTTACTCCTTCAAATCAGAATGTTACTTCTGCATCGGGTACTACCCCTTTCTCAGTGACATCAAATGCCAGCTGGTCTGTTACCAGCAATCAGGGATGGTGCACCATTACACCTTCAGGTACCGGTAACGGGACCATTACTGCAACTTTCACCGAGAACACTTCTGTTACAGCGCGTTCAGCAAATATTACTGTAACGGTAAACGGACTCACCCCGATCGTGGTCACAGTTTCCCAGGCAGGCGCCAGTCCGGTCTTAAGTGTAACACCTACATCACAAAATGTCACTGCATCACCCGGTAGTACTGCATTCACAGTTACTTCAAACACCACATGGACTGTCATCAGCGATCAGACCTGGTGTACAGTAACGCCTTCGGGCTCCGGGAATGGATCTGTAACTGCCACTTATACCCAGAATTTAACCACTTCAACAAGAACAGCCAGTATTACGGTCTCTGCATCCGGTGTTTCGCCGGTTGTTGTTACAGTGGTACAGGCCGGGGTTGCTGCCTCTGAATTTCTGCTTACCATCCGTAATGTTCAGCAAACAGCTCCGAATGTATTTGAATTTGACATTTATCTGCTCGATGTTGACAATTCTGCTCCATTTGAACTGGCAACCATTCAGGAAGGGATTACATTCAATACAGGAATCCTGAACGGAGCTACCATTACAGCAGGAATGACCACCATTGTACCGGGTTCTTCGGAACTGCCTGCAAATATGGCTCCCATCAGTGTGAGTACAACCACAGCAGGTCTTATCAGGGTTGCAGGTCGGGCAGCACCTGGTGCCGGTAACGGGTATATTATCTCAACCGTATCACCGGGAACCCGCATGGCAAGGCTTCGAATGACAAATTCAGCAGCGTTTGGTTCCAGTTCTTTCAGCAATATGATCTTCACTTCCAGTAGCGCCATCACTCCTTCCTATGCAACCAGGGTGGCCAAATATGAAGGTACTGTCAACACCCAGCTGACGGTAACGCCAGGCAGCAATGCCATTGTAGAGGAAAATCCGATACTGAATGGTCCTCCTGTTCTCAGTGTTACGCCTTCAGAACAGACTGTAACAGCAGCTGCAGGTTCAATCCTGTATTCGGTTACTTCCAATGCGGCATGGACTGCTGTCAGTTCACAACCATGGTGCACGGTTACCCCATCGGGTTATAGTAATGGCTCCATCACAGCCACTTATACAGAGAATACAGCGGGCGGACGTTTTGCAACGATCACTGTTTCTGTTTCGGGTCTCCCCGATGTGATTGTCACCCTAAACCAGGAAAGCGTTGCCACCAAAGTCCTTAATATATACGCTATGCTTGAAGGTCTGTACAACGGAACCGGAACAATGCGACCTGCCAACGATGAAAACGGAGCCCATTTCGGAGCCGGAATAGCGGACCTTATTGATATTGAACTACATAATAGTATCAACTACAACACAGTTGAGCATACTGCTTCCAATATACCATTGAGTACTGCCGGTATTGCCTCTGCTGTTATCCCACCAGCCCTCAGCAGCAGTTATTACATAACCGTGAAACACCGCAATTCGATTGAAACCACTTCAGCCAGTCCTGTTTCATTTGCAGCTCCCGTGGTCACCTATTTCTTCGATATGCCGGCCCAGGTCTTTGGTGGTAATCTGCTTCAGATGATTGATGGTTATTATGCCATCTATGGCGGCGATGTAAATCAGGACGGGACCATTGACACAGGTGATGGCACTCCCATCGACAATGACCAGTTCTACTTCGTTTCCGGATATGTGGTTACTGATATCAACGGTGATGGAACAGTTGATACAGCCGATGGAACCATTGTAGATAACAACCAGTTCTTCTTTGTGGGAACGATTTTACCCTAGCTCTTGCTGTTGGTTTGAAAAAATTCTGAATGATAACTGATGTTTCACCAAATCACATATATGACGGATTAGTCTCACATTGAGCTATTTGCATGTCCTGGTCTGTCACAATCTCTTTTAATCGGAAATAAACAATGAATCTATGAAAAACTTTTACAAAACACTGATCTTACTTGTAATTCTGGTAGGTTTCAATTACAGTTTCACTTTTGCACAGGAGGAGAAAGTTTCTCCTAAAATCACCTCTTACGGGACATTTATCGGCGAATCCCAGCCTTTGCGTGATCTACCTGTTGTTTCTGCTCAGGAAATGGAGTTGATGAAGCAAAAAGCCTTACTCAAGGCTGCAAATAAGAAGATTAAACCACGACAGTACCCTTTCTCTGAAACCGCTCTTCCCAAAGGGCCGGATGCTGCCTGGCAGAAGACCATGGGAAAATCCACCGAAGGGAAAGCACCTATAGTTAACTTTGAAGGACAGTCTACATCTTCATACCCCCCCGATTGTAATGGTACCATTGGTCCCAATCATTACATGCAGACAGTGAATACCACTTATGCCATTTACAGCAGAACCGGAACCTTACTTGCCGGACCTACCAACATGAACCTTTTGTTTGGTTCTGTGAGCGGTGCAACCTGTAACGATGGCGACCCCCTGATTCAATATGATGAAATGGCCGGACGATGGGTTGCTGTTGAATTTTCGCTCTGCGGCTCGAACGACCTTATGCTGATGGCTGTTTCTTCAACAAACGACCCTACAGGTACCTGGTATCAGTATTCATTTGATGTAACTGACATGCCTGATTATGAAAAACTGGGAATCTGGCAGGATGGTTACTATATGGGGACAAATACTGGTTCAGGAAATGATATCTATGTTTTTGAAAAGTCGAAAATGATGCTTGGCCAGGCTGCCCAGATGATTGCTTTTGACAATCCATGGAGACCGGGTACCGGATTCCTTTGTGTCCCACCGCTGGATAACGATGGTATTGCTGCTCCGTCAGGCGCACCCGGTATGTTCATTGCATTTAACGACGATGCTGTTGCCGGAGGATCGGACCAGCTGTGGCTTTATGAATTGGCTGCAAACTGGACAACCCCCTCATCTTCAACCTTTACCCGTGTCCAGCAGATAGGAGTGACTGCTTTCGACAGCCAGTTTACTGCATCATGGGACGATATTACCCAGCCCAATACCCAAAAACTTGACGCCGTTCCGCAGGTCATCATGAATGCCCCGCAATACCGGAATTTCGGAACCTATCAGACCATTGTCTGCTGCCATTCGGTGGATGTGGATGCAACAAACCACGCTGGTATCCGCTGGTATGAACTGAGGAAAACCCCACCTGCAACAACCTGGACAGTGAGGCAGCAGGGAACCTTTGCCCCGGATGGTCACTCCCGCTGGATGGGCAGTGTTATGCTGAATGGCAGTGGAAAAATAGGTATGGCTTATTCCATTTCCAGTTCGACTGTTTATCCGGGTATCCGTTACTGCGGACAATCGGCCAGCGCCTATGCCAGTGCAACCGGCGTTATGGACATTGCTGAAACCGTTATCCACACAGGTACCGTTGCTCAGACAACTTATAACCGCTGGGGAGATTACGCCCTGTTATCTGTTGACCCCAATGATGATCAGACATTCTGGTTTTCAAGCGAATATGTTAAAACAGGCGGAAGTTCAAAAGGAACAAAAATTGCCTCCTTTAAATTCGGAAATGATCCCACTGTAACTACTCTGGCAGCAACCGCGGTTGCAGCACCCAATGCCACACTGAACGGCACCGTTAACCCGAACGGGCTAGCAACGACCTATTATTTCCAGTGGGGAACATCAACTGCCTATGGAAATACAACCACCACTACCTCGGCAGGGTCAGGAACCACTGCAGTGGCAGTTTCAGCCAATATTACCGGCCTTGTAGCAGGCACACCCTACTATTTCAGACTGGTTGCCACCAACAGCGATGGCACTGCTTACGGCACTGACCTTACATTTACTCCAGGGGCTGCTGTGCTTACCACTACCGCTGCTACCACGATCACTATGAATTCGGCAGTTTCAGGAGGAAACATTACCTCTGACGGCGGATCACCCATAACAGCAAGGGGCGTTTGCTGGGCAACCACTGCCAACCCCGTTGCCACCGGGTTGCATACAACCGATGGCTCTGGTACAGGAACATTCACCAGCACCATTACCGGATTATCAGCCAATACTGTCTACCATGTCAGGGCTTATGCCACCAATGCCAGCGGCACTTATTACGGTGCTGACCTTACTTTTACCACGCTCTGCGGAACCATCAGCTCATTCCCATGGAATGAGGGCTTCGAAAATGCCGGGGTTATTCCGAACTGCTGGTCGCAGGAACAGGTTTCAAGCTCAGGAATCAACTGGACATTTATTACCGGCAGCGGCAACAGTCATCCGGCTGCAGCACATGGCGGAACCTATAATGCCTGTCTTAAAGACGCAACAGCCGGTGATAATAAAACACGGCTTATCACACCAACCATCAACCTGTCAGTTATTTCGAGCCCTGTACTCACTTTCTGGCACACGCAGGCGGTTTGGAGCGGCGACCAGGATCAGCTGATCGTTTATTATAAAAACTCAGCCGGCGGAACCTGGACTGCCATTGGAACCTATACAGCCAGCATTACTGCCTGGACAATGGAAACCATTAATCTACCAAACAGTTCAAGTGATTATTATATCGCTTTCGAGGGAAATGCCAAATATGGTTATGGTGTTTGCGTTGATGATGTTGCCATTACAGGAACCACGACATCACCGACCCTTGCTGTTTCGCCATCAAGCCAGAGTGTTACGCCTCCGGCCGGTACCACTGCTTTCACCGTGACTTCAAATTCAGCCTGGACAGCTGTGAGCAACCAGACATGGTGCACAGTTACACCTTCAGGTACAGGTAATGGTACCATTACCGCAACTTTTACTGAAAACAGCACTGCTGCCCAGCGTTCTGCCAATATCACCGTCACTGTTACCGGTTTAAACCCGGTAGTTGTTACCGTTTCACAGGCCGCCCCGACTCTTGCAGTTACCCCATCAAACCAGAGTGTAAGCCCGCCGGCCGGTTCAACAAGCTTTACTGTTACTTCCAACGCAAACCGGACAGTGACCAGCAGCCAGACATGGTGTACAGTTACCTCTTCAGGTACAGGCAATGGAACCATAACAGCAACCTATACTGAAAATAATACAGCTGCACAGCGTGTAGCCAATGTAACAGTAACTACACCAGGATTAACACCGATCATTGTTACTGTGACACAGGCAGCTCCAACCCTTGCCGTGACTCCTTCAAATCAGAGTGTTGCCGTTGCAGCAGGTACCACGCCATTCAGTGTTACTTCAAATGCCTATTGGTCGGTAACAAGTGACCAGAGCTGGTGCACGGTTACCCCTTCAGGAACCGGGAACGGAACCATAACAGCAACCTATACTGAAAACACATCGGTTACACCACGTACCGCCAATGTGACGGTTACTGTAAACGGACTCACTCCGGTGATAGTCACTGTATCTCAGGCCGGAGCTACTCCTACACTTGCTGTTGCACCTTCAACACAAAATGTAACTGCACCGTCAGGTAGTACTTCATTCTCTGTTACATCCAATACTGCCTGGAGTGTGATCAGTGATCAGACCTGGTGTACCGTGACCCCTTCAGGTACCGGAAATGGCTCAATAACAGCTACCTACACCCAGAACACAACAACATCTTCAAGAACCGCCAATGTTACTGTTTCAGCATCCGGCGCTACACCGGTGACTGTCACTGTTGTTCAGGCGGGTGTACCAGCTTCAGAATTCCTGCTCACCGTCAGGAACATACAACAGACAGCGCCAAATGTATACGAATTTGACATCTATCTGCTTGATTTGGATGCTTCAGCACCTTTTGAACTGGCAACCATACAGGAAGGGATCAACTTCAATTTAGGCATGCTAAACGGTGCATCAGTGACAGCCGGAATGACCACCATTGTTGCCGGTTCCTCTGAACTACCTGCAAACATGGCTCCGATCAGTGTCAGCACTACTACCGCCGGCCTGATCAGGGTGGCAGGTCGTGCAGCCCCGGGTGCCGGAAACGGATATATTCTATCTACTACAGCGCCGGGAACAAGGATAGCCAGACTCAGACTGACAAATTCTGTCAGCTTTACGGCAGGTTCGTTCCCAAATATGACATTTACACCAAGTACTGCCATCACGCCATCCTATGCAACCAGGGTGGCCAAATACGAAGGCACGGTGAATACCCAGTTAACAGTTACACCTGGTGTAAATGCCATCGTAGAGGATAATCCTATTCTCAATGGCCCGCCGGCACTCACTGTTGCTCCTTTAAGTCAGACAGTTACAGCTGATGCAGGATCGTTTGGTTACACCGTTACATCCAATGCTTCGTGGACTGCCGTCAGTGATCAGCCCTGGTGCGCTGTTACAGCTTCAGGATACGGCAATGGAATCATCACGGCAACCTACACCCAGAATACAGGGGCACCACGATCTGCAAATATTACAGTTTCTGTTTCAGGCCTTTCTGATATTATCGTTGTATTGAACCAGGATGGTATTTCTACGAAAACACTGAATTTGTCAGCTTTGCTTGAAGGCCTGTATGATGGCAATGGAACCATGCGTCAGGCAAACGATGAAAATGGTGCTCATTTCGGGCCGGGCATAGCCGATCTGATTGATATTGAACTACACAACAGTTCAAACTACAGCATAATAGAGCATAATGCAGTCAACACAGAGCTAAATACAGTTGGGAATGCTACGATAACCATCCCACCGGCATTGACCAGTAGTTACTACATTACGGTTAAACACCGCAACTCGATTGAAACAACTTCAGCCAACCCTGTTTCGTTTGCCGGCCCTGTGATCAACTATGCATTTGACCTTCCTGCAAAAGCCTTCGGAGGTAATCTTCTTCAGATGATTGATGGTTACTATACCATTTACGGAGGTGATGTTAACCAGGATGGAACCATTGACACTGGTGACGGAACCCCCATCGACAACGACCAGTTCTATTTCGTTTCCGGGTATGTTGTTACGGATATCAACGGTGATGGAACAGTTGATACCGGTGATGGAACCATTGTTGACAATAACCAGTTCTTTTTTGTTGGAACACAATTACCATAAACCGGATTCTGTTCATTGTTTTTTGAATTCAATTTAACTTCTAATAATTTGAAATAACTAAATTCCTTTAAGATTCCCGGTGGTTCAGAAAGAATCCGGAACCACCGGGAAATCATAGGGAGAAACTACCTGATCAAAGAGAGGCTGTGAACAATTGAAGTATGTGATTTAGTTTTTTGCCTGGTTTCAGGCTGATTTGTAATGGAGAATGATAGAACAATCACTCTCCATATACATTTAAATTGTTGCTGAATAATAATTAGAAACCAATTATGCCATCAATATGAAAGCAATCTACCAACAGATCATTTTACTTGTATTGTCATTTATGACTGTTACAGGTTATTCACAGTTTGAACAGGCTGGCATCCCTACCGGCTCACAAAGGCCAACGCTCATAACAGCTTCGCAGCCAATGATTTCAGTTCCATCCATTGCTTCGCAAATAGCAGACGGAACTTTCAAACCTGCGATTGACAGGGTAAAAGAATTTAATCCGAAGCATTGGGGTTCCAATACTTCTGTCCCCGGAAAAGGCTTGCCAAAAGGCAATGACCCGCTCTGGGAGCAACAGACCAGTGCGGCCATGAATCCGGGCCGGGCCCCGATTCTGACTTTTGAAGCAGCCAGTGCCACTGCAACCCCTACTGACCCGACGGGTGCCGTAGGACCCAATCATTTTGTAAATTCATGGAATTCGGCGTTCCGTATCTGGGACAAAAGCGGAAACCCCCTAACCGCTGCCGCATCTCTGGGAACCATTCTGCCAGGCACCATGGGCGACCCGATTGTTTTATATGACCGTTATGCAGACAGGTTCCTGATCACGGAATTCTATTCAAACGGATTTGATGTAGCCATCAGTCAGGGACCCGATCCTGTAAATGACGGATGGTATGTTTACAGGTTCCCGACCAGTTCCTTCCCCGATTATCCGAAGTTCTCCGTATGGTCAGATGGCTATTACATCACAGCCAATAAGGATCAGGGTTCAGCCAGCACAAGCCAGGTTGTATTTGCTCTGGAAAGGGATAAAATGATTGTTGGAAATACAACGGCCCAGATGATCGGTTTCCCGCTTACAGGAATTGTTACAAGTGGATTTTACAGTCCCCTTTCGTTCAATGCCAACGGTCCTACCCTTCCTCCTGCCGGAAATGCACCGATTATTTATATGCAGGATGATTCCTGGAGTGGTGTTACCACCGACCACCTGAAAATCTGGTCAGTTAATGTAAACTGGACGACTCCGGCCAGTTCAACGATATCGAGCCCTCAGATACTCAACACCCAGCCTTTCGACGGATTGTTCGACGGAGGATCGTTCTCCAATATCCCTCAACCTTCGGGAAGCGATGTTGATGCCTTGCAGGCTACCATCATGTTTATGACACAATACCGCAGGTTCCCGACCTATAATTCAGCAGTACTGAATTTTGTTGTTGACCTCAACGGGGCAGATAATTACTCCGGTATCCGCTGGTACGAGCTGAGAC
The DNA here is from genome assembly GCA_009773455.1 of Bacteroidota bacterium. GTDB lineage: Bacteria > Bacteroidota > Bacteroidia > Bacteroidales > Lentimicrobiaceae > Lentimicrobium. The sequence goes on from WSXU01000039.1 coordinate 12,385, forward strand.
AGACCACCGATGGAGCTCCCTGGACCATTTACCAGGAAGGCACTTACTCACAACCGGGCGGCCACAGTGCTTTTTGCGGCAATATGTGCATGGATGCCAATGGAAATATCGGCATGGCATACACCATCTGTAGTACAACCCAGTATCCTTCATTAAGGTTTACCGGCAGGTATGCCTCTGATCCATTGGGCACCATGACCCTGGGAGAGCAAGTCATTGCTACCGGCACCCAGAGTGACCCGTCATCCCGTTACGGAGATTATGCCCAGATGACCATTGACCCCACTGATGATGTTACTTTCTGGTCGATCGCCGAGTATTTCAACGGGGGACGTAAAAATCATGTTGGTGTATTTCAGATTGCACCTCCGGCCCTAACTGCTGAATTTTCAGCTACACCCACAATTGTGTGTGCAGGAAGCACAGTTACCTTTACTGACCAGTCGCTGGCATCGCCAACTTCCTGGACATGGAGTTTCCCCGGAGGAACCCCATCAACCTACAATGGGCAGACTCCGCCTCCGGTTACCTATGCAACTGCCGGCACCTATGATGTAACGCTCACTGTTTCCGATGGCATTGAAACTGATTCACAGACAAAAACAGGTTATATAACCGTGAAAAACCTCATTGCGGATTTCACAGGAGCACCAACCACCGTTGTTATTGGAAACAGTGTAACCTTTACTGATAATTCTTCGTGCAATCCTACCGGCTGGAGCTGGTCGTTCCCCGGTGGAACACCATCATCCTATGTGGGTCAGACACCGCCTGCCATTGTATACAGCACTGTGGGAACCTATGATGTAGCCCTTACCATAACCAAACCCGGAAGTACAGATACAAAAACAAGAACAGGATTTATCACTGTTACTCCTCCGATCTTTAACATGACGAACGGTACAATTACGACCTGTACCGGAGATTTCTATGATTCGGGCGGATCAGCCGGAGCATACAACAGCGGTGAAAACTTTACCGAAACATTCTATCCTTCCACGCCAGGAGCCATGGTAAGGTTTACTTTCAGTTCATTCAGTACTGAATCGGGTTATGACTACCTGAGGATTTATAATGGCACTGACGCAACTGCCACCCTGATCGGGACTTATAACGGAACAACAGGGCCTGGAACTGTTACCGCGAATAATCCTTCAGGAGCACTGACCTTTAACTTCACCTCGGACGGAAGTGTAACATCCACAGGCTGGGCAGCTGCTGTCAGCTGTTATAACCTTGTTGATCCACCGGTTGCCAATTTCAGCGCTTCTTCAACAACACCTCCGATAAATTCAACAGTTACCTTTACTGACCTTTCCATTAATTCACCGACTTCATGGGCATGGACATTCAGCCCGAACACGGTAGTTTTCACCGGTGGAACAAATGCAAATTCGCAGAATCCGCAGGTTCAGTTTACCGCACAGGGAGCTTACACGGTTTCGCTCACAGCTTCGAATGCCTACGGAAGTGATACCGAAACAAAAACAGGGTACATTACTGTTGGCCCTGAAGCTTACCTGATGAGCAACGGAACTGTTACGACCTGTTCGGGAACATTCTATGATTCAGGAGGAGAAGCAGGCAGTTATGCCAACAGTGAAAACTTTACCCTCACCTTTTTACCCGCTACTTCCGGTGCGATGGTCAGGGCAACCTTTACTGCTTTCAATACCGAATCGGGTTACGACTATCTGTATGTTTATAATGGAACCAACACATCTGCGACACTTCTCGGAACCTATAACGGAACTACATTACCCGGTGTCCTGACAGCCAACAACGCATCCGGAGCACTAACCTTCAGATTCACTTCAGATGGAAGTGCAACCCGGACAGGATGGGCAGCTGCCATCAGTTGCTACAGCCAGACCGATCCGCCTGTAGCTGCCTTTACCGCATCTGCTACATCAACAGCAATCGGTTCAACCGTAACTTTTACCGACCAGTCCATCAACACCCCGACATCCTGGCTTTGGAGTTTCAGTCCAGGCAGTGTTGTATACGTAGGCGGCACCAGTGCTACTTCACAAAATCCGCAGGTTCAGTTTACTGCGCTCGGACAATATACCGTTACTTTAACTGCCTCCAATACTTATGGGTCAGATGCTGAAGTCAAAACAAATTATATCAGCGTAATTCCGGTAACCTATTGTACACCAACCTACACAACCGGTACTGGTTCAGGAGATTATATCACCCTTGTACAGCTTGGCAGCATCAACAATGCTACCGGCGCATCCACCAGTCCATTCTACACCTATTACAACACATTATCCACCGACCTTAACCCCGGAACTGAATATACCATAACCTTAAGTCCGGGAACATACAGTAATGGTAACTACATCGCCGTCTGGATCGATTTTAACCAGAACAGTGTCTTCGATACAGATGAAAAACTCGGTACGATAGGCATTTTACCCACCCCGGCCACCGGAACCATAACTTTCACTGTGCCCGCCGGTGCCACCCCGGGTACAACCAGGATGAGGGTACGTGAGGTTTGGAACAATTCAAACTTCGATGCCTGCTCAAGCTATAGTTATGGTGAGACTGAAGATTATAACATTAACATCCTG
>WSXU01000075.1 GCA_009773455.1 Bacteroidota bacterium
TAAAGATGAGCAATGCTCCATCTTTGCGGGATGGGATATTGGAATAACCCGGTCAGGGCTTCGGAGGCCTGCCCGGTAATATTGTTGCGCCAGGTGCGGAAAGGAGTAAGAAGATTGTCGTTTTTGTCAAAAACCATATAGCCATGCATCATGGCACTGAAACCGATCGCTCCGGCCTTTTGTACCGGTACACCGTATTGTTCCCTGACGTTGTCCGCCATTGCCCGGTAGCTGCTCTGGACACCCTTCCAGATGTCCTCCGGGCTGTAGGTCCATATGCTGTTGACATAGCTGTTTTCCCAATCATGGCTTCCCGAAGCAATCGGCGTATAATCCTCACCGATCAGAACCGTCTTTATGCGGGTAGAACCCAGTTCTATTCCGATAATTGCTTTTCCGGTAACAATTGTATTCCTGACATCATTTACTACATTACTCATCCCTATTCTCCTCTGCTCCTCTTGTTAGCTGTTACATAAGTTGTACGCACATGTTAATTATAATTCATAAATCATTTATATGCAATTCTACTGTAAAGAATTGCTTAAAACATAATCTCTGCCTGCTGTCGTTGAAAATGTGTATCCGATTTCGTTCCGCACCGCATTGACTGGTTTGCCGTTACAGCTTACATTTATTTTTCGGTCAGAGACCACAACACAATCTATTCCACAGACGGAATGTATGACTGCTTTGGAAAAAGCACCTTCAGACCATTCGATACCTACTGTGAATCCGCCTCTGGCCCTCAACCCCTTTACTTTCCCACTACGCCATGTTTTGGGAAGAGCAGGAAGAAACTCCATTCCCCCTTCATGGCTTTGCAGCAGCATCTCTGTAATACCTGCCGCTCCGCCGAAATTACCGTCAATTTGAAAGGGAGGGTGGGAATCAAACATATTTGTTTGCGTAGATTTTTTCAATAAATCCTGCAGGTTTTCATAAGCCTTTTCCCCATCCTTCAATCTGGCCCATAAATTGATAATCCAGGCTCTGCTCCATCCGGTATGCCCGCCTCCATGCGCCAGTCTTCTCTCAAGGGTTCTCCTGGCAGCCAATGCCAGCTCGGGTGTTCTTCGGACGGTAAACAGATTCCCGGGATGCAGCCCGAACAAGTGTGAAATGTGTCTGTGTCCTATTTCCTCTTCTTCATAATCCTCGGACCATTCCTGTATCTGTCCGTACTTCCCGATTTGTGGCTTTGGAAGCCTGTTGGCTGCCGATTCAAGCTGTTCACAAAAACCGGAATCAATGCCGAGTATTCGTGATGCAGATACACAGCTTATGAATAGCGTATATATAATCTGACTGTCCATGGAGGGGCCGATGCACAGGCAGCCTTTTTCCCCGTTGTCCAGAATGTAAGTGTTTTCCGGTGAAACCGAAGGGCTGGTAACCAATCTCCCCTTACCGTCTTCGACCAGGAAATCCATAAAGAATTCTGCAGCTTCCTTCATGACAGGGTATGCCCGCCTCAGGAATTCATGATCCAATCCATATTCATAATGCTCCCAAAGATGCAGGCAAAGCCATGCTGCCCCAAGAGGCCAATAGGTAGCCGGAATCCAGATGTCCTGAGGTGCAGTATCCCCCCATATGTCTGTATTGTGGTGGGCTACAAATCCACGGCAGTCATACATCACCCGGGCCGTCCTCCTGCCTG
>WSXU01000040.1 GCA_009773455.1 Bacteroidota bacterium
GGAGTAAGGAGTAAGGAGTAAGGAGTAAGGAGTAAGGAGTAAGGAGTAAGGAGTAAGGAGTAAGGAGTAGGGAGTAAGGAGTAGGGAGTAGGGAGTAGGGAGTAAGGAGTAATGAGCCCGCCCGCCTTTGGCGGGTAATGAGTAGTGAGTAATGAGTATGCCGGTGGTCGGGCAGCTTGCCCCGCAGAAACGAGGTGGAGGCGGGGGAGTCGAGACCATACGGTGGAATGAATTATAAGTAAGGAGTATGGAGTTTGCAGGTTGCTTACCAGTAGCAGTGAAACCAACAAACTCTTTAACAAATAGAATCGCATAGAAACAAATAGCCTTCCTCAAGGGCCGGTACCCGGTAAATTAGAACCAGAAGTTATCTGTTATTTGTTAACTGTTAACTGTTAGTTGTTTTCTGTTAACTGTTAGTTGTTATCTGTTAACTGTTAGTTGTTAACTGTTAACTGTTAGTTGTTAACTGTTAACTGTTAGTTGTTTTCTGTTATTTGTTAACTGAATCAATGTTCTATTGTGATGCGAATGCGAAGCATTGAACAGCCCGAAGGGCTTTGAACAGCGAAGCGATTGAACCATTGAACACCCGCAGGGCATTGAACAACGAAGCGATTGAACCATTGAACGCCCGCAGGGCATTAAACAGCAAAGCGATTGAACCATTGAACACCCGCAGGGCATTGAACAACGAAGAGATTAAACTATTGACACACGCAGGGCATTGAACGTCAAACCCCCAACGAACAACAAGGGAAGTTTCGACACAGGCGTTAGCACTTACACAGGATTAAATTTGTTTTTATATATCAAATCAGCCTGTTTTATTCTGACATTGAATAGGGGTAAATACGTTTATAATTGTCTTTACACTATAACTACACTGTGGGGGCAATGAAAAGAATTCTGATTGTTTTTTATATTCTGGCTCTTTCTCATATAGCCCCGGCACAAGGCTGTCTTTCCGAAGGCATCACCTTCTCAACACAGGCGCAGATTGATAATTTTAAGACGAATTATCCCGGTTGTTCCGAAATCTGGGGGAGTGTTACCATTAATGGTGGCAACAATATCAATAACCTGGCCGGATTGAATTTGCTGACTTCGATCGGCGGAAGCCTGTTGATTAATAGTAACAGTGCTCTTCAGAACCTGACCGGATTGAGCATGCTGACCAGCATCTGGGGAGACCTTTCAATCAATAATTGCAGCGCTCTTCAGAACCTCTCAGGTGTGCCAAACCTGGTGTGGGTAGGCGGCAGTTTTATAATTGGTCAGAATCAGGCCTTAACAAGTCTGGCTGCTTGCAGCAACCTGCAGACTGTTGAAGGATCCCTTGAAATTACCTTTAATCCGGTTCTGACCAGCCTGACAGGATTGGATCAACTCGCTGCCGGGTCCTTAAGCGATTTGGTAATTCACGACAATTCTGCCCTTTCTTCTTGTGATGTAGAAAGTGTCTGCGTATACCTGGGTAACCCCATTGGCCATGTTGATATCTATAACAACGCTCAGGGATGCAGTAAACCTCCTGAAATAGCCAATGCATGCGGATTTACGCTCTCCTGCCTTCCTTATGGAGACTATTATTTATTATCACAGGAAGATGTTGACAATTTCAAGGCAGATTATGCCGACTGTACTGATATGAATGGGATTGTAAAGATCAGCGGCAATAATATTACAAACCTTATAGGTTTGAACGATATCACAACGGTTGGCTCTTACCTCACCATTGTCCAGAATCCGGCGCTGACCAGCCTTGCAGGCCTGGAGAGTTTGCATACCATTTCAGGTGCGGTTTCGATCGGTTTTAATCCTTTACTTACCAGCCTCACGGGCATGGAAAACCTTATTTCATTAGACGGATACCTTTCTGTTTATAACAACAGTGAACTAACCAGCCTGGCAGGGCTGGAAAACCTGACTTCCATCGGAGATATGCTCGAAATAATGTCCAACGAAAAACTCACCGGTCTTACTGCATTAAGTAATCTCTCATCGATCGGTAATTCGCTGTGGATCAGGAATAATAACAACCTGACAAGCCTTTCCGGACTTGATCAATTAAATTCGAGCTCCATTACCTCCCTTGTAATTGCATTTAATTCACAATTGACTACCTGCGAAGTTGAAAGCATTTGCGATTACCTGGCTAGCCCCGGCGGAAGTGTCAATATAGAAAACAACGCCCCGGGATGCAACAGCCCCTGGGAAGTGGAAGATGCCTGCGAGGAAGTCGGTGTTGAAGATCTTACTTTAAACAGGAATCTTCGCATTTACCCAAGTCCGGCTAACAACAGTATTTTTATTGAAACGCCGGGAACATCAGGCAATAAACAGCTGGAGATTGTCGATGCCAGTGGTCAACAAGTGATGTTCAAAACCATTACCGGGAAATCCGGGTGGATTGATATCGGCAGTTTGCCCAAAGGTTTTTATATTATAAAAATCATAGGGGAAAATAAATTGTTGGCCGGTAAGTTCGCGAAGGAATAATACTGTTTTTCAAGCCATTGTTTCTATGGTTAAAAAATTGAAAAAGACACTATTTCTATTGATATCAATGATATCTATGAATCTGGTTGATGCCCAGGGCTGCCTGCCGGAAGGGGTCACCTTCACAACCCAGGAACAGATTGATCATTTTCAGACTGATTATCCGGGATGCACAGAAATTGAAGGGAATGTGCTGATTCACGGTCAGGATGTTTCAAATCTCGATGGTTTAAGCGTCCTAACCGCAATAGGTGGGGAATTGTTTATCTACACCACCGGCTTACCTCTGAATATTTCCGGTTTGATGAACCTGACAACCATCGGCGGCAACCTGATTGTCCAGAACAATTCCCTGACAAAATTATCGGGCCTTGATCATCTGGTTTCTGTTGGAGGCAATGTATTGATTGGCAGTACAACCATAGAGTCGAATCTGGCGCTGACCAGTATTGCCGGGTTAAACAATCTGGTCAGTGTGGGTGGTGATTTGCAGATATCCTTAAATGTTGTCCTGGTCAATCTTAACGGACTGAATAGACTGACATCAATTGGAGGAGTTCTGAATATCAGCCGAAATTGGAGCCTCTCAGGCATTGAAGGATTGCAAAGGTTATCTCAGATATGTGAGGCTATGACCATAGAATGGAACCCGGTTCTGGCCAGTCTGAATGGGCTTGATTCCCTGTCATCGGTCGGAGGCAATGTATGGCTGAAGGATAACGTCAACCTTGCCGGTATCGGGTCATTGCAGCACCTGTCATCCATAGAAGGTAATTTACTGATCCGGAACACTGCCATCACCAGCCTGAATGGCCTTCAGGGGTTGCAGCACATCCCGGGTTACCTGTTCATCGAATCGAATCCGGATCTGGCTACCCTCAACGGGCTGAACCATCTTCAATCGGTCGGCGCCGATGTCTGGATCAACAACAACAATTCACTGATGTTCACCGAAGGCCTTGAAACGCTGAACATTATTGACGGAACCCTTATGGTTGTTTATAATCCGCTGTTGGGGAGTTTGTCGGGCTTCAGCGGTATGAATTCGATCAACGGCGATTTATATGTCGGTTACAACACTTCGCTGACCAGTTTATCGGGATTGGATAATGTAAACCCTGCCTCGGTGATGAACCTGTCCATCATCGGGAATTCATCCCTTACTGTTTGCAATATCTCTTCTATCTGCACCATTCTTGCCGCACCGTCAGGTAACATCACCATTTTCAACAATGGCAGCGGATGCGATTCGCCTGCTGAACTGGCTGAATCCTGTGGGTTTTCGCTGCCCTGCCCGCCGGCAGGAGCCATTATGTTTCTTTCACAGACCGATCTTGACAGTTTTCAGATGACTTATCCTCAGTGCAGCCATATTCAGGGCTCTGTTACGATTAGCGGCGCGGACATAACGAATCTGAGCAGATTGAACCAGCTGACTACCATTTCAGGCAACCTCGTCATTGGTGATGTCATGTTCGGAGGGAATCCTTTGCTGTCCGACCTGGACGGCCTGCAAAACATCGCTGCCATCGGCGGCAGCCTTCGGGTGGAGTCCAATGACCTGTTGCAGGATTTCAGCGGATTACATAACCTGGCTTCCATCAAATCAAGCTTGTATGTGGGAGATAATGCATCACTTATCAGCTTTGCAGGGCTTGAGCACTTGACCAGCATTCCTGGTGATCTGAACGTGTTTATAAATCCTGCTTTGGAGACTCTTGAAGGGCTTGAGAATGTTACGGAGGTCGCATGGTCACTCAGCCTGGCACAGAATGGGAACCTCAGTGATTTGACCGCGTTGCATAATTTGTCGGTGACAGGTAAAAATCTTCTGATCGCTTCATGTGGTGCACTTACCAGCCTCAACGGGTTAGACAACCTCGGCAGAGTGGGAGAGGATCTTGAGATATCGGCATGTGCCGCAATGACCAGTCTGAACGGGCTGGACAGCCTGACTGAAGTGGGTGGACAGGTCAGGATTCAGGATAATTTTGCACTGAAGAATTTAGACGGGCTGAACAATCTCGGGGTTATCCAGGATGAATTGTTGCTGACCCGGAACTATCAGATGGATAGCATCACAGCCCTTGGTAATTTGAGGATACTTGGCGGCCTCGGCTTAAGCGAAAATCCGGAACTGAAATCATTAACCGGACTTGAGAAAGTGATTGCAACAGGAACCATAAACATCTCAGGCTGCAATGGTCTCGCCGGACTTGAAGGTCTCGACAATCTGACCACCATCAATGATGATCTTATCTTAACGAACAATGATGGACTGGAAAGAATAACAGAACTCGGCAAAGTAGAACTGGTGTCCGGATTGATCCGGCTTAACGGAAATAAATTACTGACCTCTTTGTCAGGATTGAACAACATACAGCCTGCAACTTTAACTGAGTTGTATCTGTATGAAAATCCATCCCTGTCAGAATGTGAAGTTCAAAGCATTTGTGACTATCTGGGTATGGTTGACAAGTACTATCAGATTTATGGGAATGCTGAAGCCTGCAGCAGCCGTGAGAAAGTGATGCAGGCCTGTACCATAGGTATACCGGACATTCCCGCGAGTGGTACCCTGAGGTTCTCTCCGAATCCCTCCAGAGGAATTGTTTTTGTTGAGATTTCTGAGGTACCCGGATCTTATACACTTACCCTCAGCGATGTCAGTGGCCGGCAGGTGCTGAGTAAAACGGTTAACGGGACATCCACGACCATTGATCCGGGTTATTTGCCTGCAGGTTTATATTTTCTGACTGTGACCGGCAACACCAATGTCAGGACCGGTAAACTCATAAAACTATAGAGGATCAGTATCAGTCTTTCTGTGAAAGGCAATAAAAAAGCCCGGATCACCGGGCTTTTGCTTTAATTTACCTTTTTCTTTCCCCATTTGATGAGGACAGACTGGACATCTTTAAACTTGATCGGCTTGGGCAGATAGTCAACCATTCCGGCGTTCAGGTAACGTTCACGGTCACCCGGCATCGCATTGGCGGTAATGGCAATGATTTTCGGCCTGTCGTGCTCAGGATACTTGTCGCAGATGATCTTGGTGGCTTCCATCCCGTTCATCACAGGCATCTGGATGTCCATCAGGATAATGTCGTATTTTTTCCGTTCCATCATCTCAAGAACCTTGCGTCCGTTCTCCACGGCATCGATCTTATAACCCATTTTACTCAGCAGGGTAATCACAAGGTCTTGGTTGGTGATGTTGTCTTCGGCCAGCAAAATGCGCATCGGCAGTTTGGCCGACAGGTTTTTGTCGATGTTATGGTCGGCGAGGTTGCTTCGCCTGTTGCGTGCTTCGGCAATCACCCTCAGAACTTCTTCGAACAGTTCGGCAAGTTTAATGGGTTTCGACAGCTGGGCATCAAATACTTCGGCTGGCAGTTTGCTGATTTTTCCAAGGGACGTCAGCATGATCATCGGGATATCCCCTTTAAAAGGAAGTCCCTTGATGGCCCTGCCAAGTTCGAGACCATCCATCGACGGCATCTGCATATCGATCACAGCCAGATCAAACGGCTCGTCGTCTTCTTCGATAATGGCAAGTGCTTCAGGGCCTGATTTTGCCGTTATCGGCACCATTCCCCACGATTCGAACTGAAGGGTAAAGATGTGCCTGTTGGTTTCATTGTCATCCACGATGAGTACCCGGCTGCTCTTGAGTTCGGGAATCTGTCCGCGGACATATAGTTTTGTTTTTCCGATGCCGGAGGTGCGTAACCTGATGGTGAAATAGAAGGTAGAACCTTTGCCTACAGTGCTTTCAACCCAGATACGGCCTCCCATCAGTTCGACAAGGTGTTTGGCGATGGCCAGGCCAAGACCGGTTCCACCGTAACGGCGGGTGGTTGAGCTGTCGGCCTGGGTAAAGGCTTCGAACAGGATGTCGATTTTATCCCGGGCAATGCCGATTCCACTGTCCCTGACAGAGAACTGCAGTTCCTGGTATCCTTCGGTTTCATTGACCTTGTCGATGGAGATGAAGATTTCACCTTCTTCGGTAAACTTAATGGCATTGTTGATCAGGTTGATCAGTACCTGGCGGAGCCGGGTAATGTCGCCGATAAGGAAAGGAGAGACGTCGGGCTGAATGAGATACAGCAGGTCGAGTCCCTTTTCAATGGCTTTCTGGGCAAATATGTCGAGCGCATCCTCAATGCAGTTGCGGAGCTCAAAAGGAGCCTCCTCAAGGGTCATTTTACCGGATTCGATCTTTGAAAAGTCAAGAATGTCGTTGATGATGGTCATCAGGTTATCGGCGCTTAGCCGAAGGGTCTCAACATAGTTTTTCTGCTCTACGGTGAGGTTGGTGTCAAGCAGCAGGCTGGTCATCCCGATCACCCCGTTCATAGGGGTTCTGATCTCATGGCTCATCATGGCAAGGAAATCAGACTTCATCCGGTTTTCCTTCTCGGCATCGTCTTTAGCGCGAATCAGCTCTTCTTCCTGTTGTTTCAGGTAGTTTAAGCGGGTTACTGTATCCTTAAGAGCCTGATTTTCATTAATAAGTTGTTGCAACGATTTCCCCGATTCATCCTGTGACAGCTTGTTTTCCATAGATATAGATTGTGATAAGCCAGTCTTATCGCCTTCTTTGCGGCGGGCTTAAGAAAGTACTAAATTAGTAAAAAAAACATTTTACACTTCAAAGTGAAACACAATATTTCTAAAAAGGTCATATTGCATTTAAGGTTTATATCATTTTTCAATAAATGTAACATAGCGGATATGAATATTCACGCAATATTTCAGCCTGAAAACGATAAGCTTGGGAGAGTGGGGACCAGGGGCTATTTCCGGGCAGTAAGTTCGTCAAGCAGTCTGAAAAGCACGGTACGGCCCTGATCAGCCAGGTCTATCCTTGACAGGATAGCTTCCCTGCTTTGTTTCCAGGGTGAAGAAGCCTCTTTTTCCCATGAGTTTCGCAGCAAACCACCGATGATGTCATGGTTCATTTCAGGATGGAATTGGAGGGCCAGGGTATTGTTGCCAAAAGTAAAGGCCTGATTTTTAATATTTTCTGAAGTTGCTACAAGGCAGGCCCCGTCCGGCAGGTCAAAGGTGTCGCCATGCCACTGAAATGCGTCTATTGGCTCCGGTAAAAGTGAAATACCACCTGTACCAGGCTGAACCGGAATCACACGGTGAAATCCGATTTCAGCATGGATATTTTTATACACCCTCGCCCCAAGCGCCGAGGCGATCAATTGAGCTCCCAGACAGATTCCGACTACTTTCCTGCCGCTTTCAACGGCCTCCCTGATCAATCGTTTCTCGGTTACCAGCCAGGGGTATTCCGATTCATCATAAGCACCCATCATCCCACCCATGATAATGAGCAGGTCAAATTCCGGCAAGCCGGTAAGTACATGATCCTCATCCCAGTAATGGTAAACATAGGAATGGCCCCGCTCATCGGCCCATTGTTCGGCGTGGCCGGCCGGCTCATTGTAAATGTGTTTGAAAATCAGGATATCCATAGTCCGGATCAGGGGTTATAGGTGCTGTGATCGGCTCATTGATAAAACCATTGTGTGCATTACAACAAATATGCTGCGAAACAACCGCGTAATTTAATTCAGGAACTCCTGAGCTTTTCCCGCAGAAACTTTCCCGTATAGGAGTCTTTCTGCAAGACAAGGTTTTCAGGGGTGCCTTCAAATACAACCTGTCCTCCGTCATTTCCACCTTCAGGACCCAGATCGATGACCCAGTCGGCACACTTGATCACATCCATGTTGTGTTCGATCACAATGACACTGTGCCCTTTGGCAATCAGGGCATTAAATGAAGCCAGCAACTTGTTGATGTCGTGGAAATGCAGGCCGGTGGTCGGTTCATCAAAAACAAAGAGGGTCGGTTTTTCGGCGGTTCCCTTGATCAGAAAACTTGCCAGTTTGATGCGCTGTGCTTCGCCGCCGCTCAGGGTGTCGGATGATTGACCCATGCGCAGGTATCCGAGGCCGGTATCGGCCAGGGGCTGCAGCTTGGCAGCTATCCGGCTTTCGATGTTACTGCCCTTTGCATTTACCCCGAAAAACTCAATGGCCTGGTCAATCGTCAGATCGAGGATATCTGAGATGCTCTTCCCTGAATAGGTGACATCGAGCACTTCATCCTTAAACCGTTTCCCTTTGCAGCTTTCACAGGTCAGGTGGATGTCGGCCATAAACTGCATGCCGATCTGAACGACGCCTTCTCCTTCACATTCCTCGCAGCGACCTCCCTCAACATTAAAAGAGAAATATCCGGGTTTGTAGCCTCTTGTTTTTGCCAGTTGCTGATCGGCAAACAGCGCCCTGATGTCATCATAGGCTTTCACATAGGTGGCAGGGTTCGAGCGGGTGGATCTGCCGATGAGATTCTGATCAACCATCTCTATTTCCGAAATGCGTATAAAATCCCCGGAGAGCTTGTCGTATTTTCCGGTCCGTTCACCGTAACCACCATAAATCTTTTTCAGGGTAGGGTAGAGCACCCTTTTTACCAGCGAGGTTTTTCCCGATCCGCTCACGCCGGTCACCGCGACCAGAATGTTGAGGGGAAATTTTACATTGATCCCTTTCAGGTTATTCTCCCTGACGCCCGAAAGTTCAATGGCATCTCTCCACTTTCTTCTGACCTTTGGTACTTCGATATTTAGTTTGCCGGTTAAATATCCGGCCGTGAGACTTTCGCCGGCTTCTACCAGCTGTCCGAAATTGCCTTCGAACATGATTTCACCCCCGTTTTCACCGGCCTGGGGGCCAATGTCGATCAGGTGGTCGGCGGCCCGCATGATTTCTTCGTCGTGTTCGACCACAATCACTGAATTGCCCAGGTTTCTGAGTTTCTCAAGAACGCCTATCAGGCGGTGGGTATCGCGCGGGTGAAGCCCGATGCTGGGCTCATCAAGAATATACATAGAGCCGACAAGGCTGCTTCCGAGCGAAGTCGCGAGGTTGATGCGCTGCGATTCGCCCCCTGAAAGTGACGATGAAAGCCTGTTGAGGGTGAGGTATCCCAGGCCGACTTCGTTGAGGAACTGCAGACGGTTGGTGATTTCGACAAGCAGCCGTTTAGCCACTGCCTGATCATGTTCGCCAAGATTCAGCTGGTTGAAAAATTCAAACGCTTCCCCCACAGGTTTCAGCACCAGTTCACTGATGGACAAACCTCCGATTTTAACATAATTGGCATCACTTCTGAGCCGTGTACCCTGGCAATCGGGGCAGATGGTCTTACCGCGATAGCGCGACAACATGACCCTGTACTGGATTTTATACGTCTGTTCTTCTACGAATTTAAAGAATGCTTTGAGACCCCCAAAATACTTGTTGCCCGACCAGACCAGTTTTTTCTGTTCATCGGTGAGTTCGTACCATGGCTTGTGAACCGGGAATCCGAATTTGTAAGCGCTATTAATGAGTTCATCCCTCCATTCGCTGAGTTTCTCACCTTTCCAGCAGGCGATGGCATCTTCGTAAACCGAGAGGCTCTTGTTCGGGATAACCAGGTCTTCATCAATGCCAATGATGCTTCCGAAACCTTCGCAAGTTTTACAGGCTCCGTAGGGGTTGTTAAAGGTAAACAGGTTAACGGAAGGCTCCTCGAAAGTGATGCCATCTGCCTCGAAACGGTTTGAGAATACATGGCTTTCCTTTCCGGATGTATTTTCGGTTTCGCAAATGCACTCCCCCTCACCTTCATAAAAGGCTGTCTGAACAGAATCGGCCAGCCTAGAGAGCAGGTCTTCATCCTCGTGCCTGATCGAAACCCGGTCGATTACCAGGTGATATCCAGCTTTTTCATCGGCCGGGCTTTTCAACAGGTCGTCAATCCTGAAGACTTCGCCGTTTTGCATCACCCGGCTGAATCCCTGCTGCATCAGGATGGTAAGCTGCGATTGCAGGGATCGGTGATGCTTGAGGATCAACCTGCACAGGACAGTGGCTTTGGTATCTTCCTCAAGTGAGATCAGGAAATCACAGACATCGGTAACGCTGTCGCGACGGACTGGAATACCTGATACCGGGGAATAGGTCTTGCCGATGCGTGCATACAGCAGCTTGATGTATTCATAGATCTCGGTTGAAGTCCCCACCGTTGACCGGGGATTTCTTGAATTAACCTTCTGTTCGATGGCAATGGCAGGAGAAATCCCTTTGATGTATTCAACTTCAGGTTTACTCATACGGCCCAGAAACTGTCGCGCGTAAGCGCTCAGGCTTTCCACGTAGCGCCGCTGTCCTTCGGCATACAGGGTATCGAAAGCGAGCGATGATTTGCCGGATCCGGAAAGGCCGGTAATTACGACAAACCTGTTACGAGGGATGGCAAGGGATATATTCTTGAGGTTGTGAACCCTGGCCCCTTTGATAAGGATGGAATTCTGCGGGTCAGGAGTTACTTTTGGGTCGATATTCATATTAATGATTGCGGTTCGCGGATGCAAAATTAATTTTTTTTCAGGCAGCGCTTGCTTTTGTGTTTTGAATTACCGTATATTTGTTCCCAATCAAGGCTAAAAGGCCTGATTTCTTTGAAAACTGTTCACGTTTTATTGTAAAACCAACGCATAGGAGGCACTTATCGGATAAATATCTACGCTTTTAATTACTAACAAAAGGAGGCACCATGCATGCCCAGTCAGTTAGCGATCAGGAGCTAATCAACAGGTATTTAGACGGTAAAGAAATTTGCCTGGAACAGTTGATCCATCGCCACAAAAACAAGGTATTTTCTTATATCCTTATGGTTGTTAAGGATAAGCAACATGCCGATGATATTTTCCAGGATACCTTCATCAAGGTCATCCATACCCTGCGGTCGGGTACCTATAAGGAAGAGGGAAAATTTATCCAGTGGGTTATGCGCATAGCCCATAACCTGGTCATTGACCATTTCCGGAAATCGAGGCGAATACCGATTGTCGACAGCCCGAACGATGAGTTCAACATTTTCGACAACCTGCGGATCTATGATGAATCGGCTGAGGACCGCATCATAAATGAGCAGATTCACCGTGATGTGAGGGCGCTCATCGACTTTTTACCGCCTGAACAACGCGAAGTGCTGGTGATGCGCCATTATTCGGATATGAGTTTCAAAGAGATCGCTGAGCAGACCGATGTAAGCATCAACACTGCTCTTGGCAGGATGCGATATGCTCTGATCAACCTGAGGAAACTGATTGAGCAGAAAGAAATAACGCTCTCTGCCTGAAAAATAATTCTGTTTTCATGTTTACTACGGGAAGCCGCCGGCTAACCGTAGTTTTTTTGTGCCTGCATCAGTGCCACATGTAGCCAGGTAAAAATTCATAATTGACTGAAAAAAAACATGATTTCTGCAGCCACCAGAACTCCATTCCAAATAACGCAAACAGTTTTTCATTCTGACCCTGACAGGTAAAGAGAAAATCTTCCGGTTATCCGGTAATTTCAGCGGAAAATTATGAATAAAATCACTGTTGTCCGGTTAAATATTATTGATTATTCTGTAATGCTTGATATATCTCTTCCCTAAGGGACTTATGTTAAATGGGGGTTACTTTTTATTCTACCAAAATATCGTCCCTCTGGGACTGTCCCGTTAGGGACCCCGCCATGGCGGGGGTAACAATAATAAATAAAAATATATTTTCTGTTTCAGATAATAAAGGCATCAAAACTGTCGTTTATTGATCGTAACCTAAATCAAAAAGGATCCAACAACAGCCTATGGCCAAAAACTTTACCCACAAAGAATTAGTAAATGTTCCTGCCAGATTGAAAAACGGATACCACCTTAACCCTATCAGGACAAGTCCGTCGAATTCATCACCGAGCGATGCTGCTATCCGGAACATTCTGAATTATTCAAAAGCATTGTCGGTTGTGCCTGACAGCCTTACCGGTAGTTACAGTTTAATTTTGCTGAATTAATCTGTTTTACTTAATGTTGGTTATTGAGAACTGTCCCGGAAGGGGCAGTTTTTTTTTTGCCCGGTTTTTATATTTTTCTTTCAACGCCGGTTTTTGTAGATTTGATTGGTCAAAATCCCGGTGTATGAACGATCACGATGCCCTCAGGAACCTGGTCCTGGCTCCCTATATTTTTAAGGCAACAGCCCTGATTGGTGTTAGCAGGAGGGTGGGCGGCAATCAGTTCCGCCATGCTTTTTCAACCCTGGGTATTTTGTTTGACTATAAATACTTTCAGGACAGCATTCTGCTGAAAGCCTCCCTGATTCACGACCTCCTTGAAGATCTGCCCGAAACCGAGATTGAGGAGATCAGGTACACCGATCATGAAGGACACCGGGTGGTTGACCTGGTTCTGGAAGTGACCAGGAACACTGGCGAGGAGAAGGAAGATTATCTTCAAAGGGTGCTGGAAACGGGGTCTGACAATGCGCTGATACTGAAATGTGCCGACCGCATCAGCAACCTCACCGACCTTCACCGTGATACGGACTCAGATTTTAAAATTGCGAAATACCTCGACCAGACTGAAAAATATGTCCTGCCGATGGCCCGCAAAGTAAATCAGGATATGGTCATTGAAATCTCCGATCTTATAGCCAGGCGAAGGAAGATTCTTGAAAGGATGAACCTGGGAGCGTTTGATAAGTAGGGAGTAGGGAGTAGGGAGTAGGTTTTGAGTAGAGAGTAGAGTTATGAGTTATGAGTTATGAGTAAGGAGTAAGGAGTAAGGAGTAAGGAGTAAGGAGTAAGGAGTAAGGAGTAAGGAGTAAGG
>WSXU01000041.1 GCA_009773455.1 Bacteroidota bacterium
TACTTTGTGGTGTTTCCAGTATGGGATTGACCCCGGAAACCCCCTGATAACCCCCTGATAATTCAACCGGCGGTGTAGTTTCCGTACCTGTTAACTCATTAGCGGGTGTATTTTCCAGTATTGGATTCAGTTCGTAATCTGGATGTATAAGGTTCTGCCTACGGCCGGCTTCGGTTACTATCTTCTTCCAGCGTTTTTGGGTACCGCTACTGGTAAGGATTTGGTTCTTTTCGTATTGTTCCTTGCTGAATATTTCAATACCGGTTTGGAAGCAGGTATTCAGGATCTTCGTTAATTCCTCAAGTGTGATACCCGTATTCTTACAGAACAACATCTGGTTGATCTGTGTCCATTCGCAGTAATAGCCCCCAGGACCGCCGTAGATGTGCTTCCACAGCTTATCTACTATGGCATAGCCGATCAGCCCGTGTACAGCCTCTACATACTGCAGGTTATCTTCATCCTTTACATCCCGGTTATAATAATTCAGTGCGTTTGTTGCTGGCCTTGCCATTGGTTACAGTTTGTTTGGTTCGTTGGTTATTTCTTTTTACGGTGCCGGCGCTTTGGTGGTGTGTAGTTAGACGGGTATTTCCGCTTTGGCTTTCTACCCATATCCTTTCGCTTTGCATCTTCGTAAGCATCCCTTTTAAGGGCTTCAATGTCAACTGGTTTACTTTCCATATAGTTAATTGATTGGTTGAATAGATGCATCTGCGTTGGGGGTACCACAGATAGAAATTTCCTGTAATCGGCTGGATTTGTAAACCTTAACGCCATCTGCTTCAATCGCGAAATCATCATCGGTAGAAAAGCCTGCAGCTGGCCATCCGGATAGATGTTTAGGCATGATCGCTGTTACCTGTACGCCATCATCTACCATTACAGGATAAGCAACACCGACCGCAGGGCCATTGAAATTTTCGCGTATAGGGACCGATACAGGCATTATGATGCCAGCCAGATCAACCTTCCACGTAAATGTTGCACCCTGTCCTGGATTGCCGCGTTCGGCGATAAATGTGCATATTTTCAGATCATCGCTATTCAGGCGGTCAATATCCGCTGCCAGAAGCGCGCCGGCCACCTTATTCATTTCTGTATGGAACTCTACCAATTCCATACGCGCCCGCTTTGCCATTACCTTCAAGCGGAACCAATTATCCCAGCTTTTAGGGTACCACTTATCATCCAGTGTTATACAGTATATCGCGGCATGGCGGAGTTCATCAGCCCAATAGAATTTAGCATCGCGGCCATTGTCGAAGCCGTGTTTGCGTATCTGTTCGGCCCGTTCTTCGGTGATCAGCGCTGCACCCTTGCTGAAACCTTTGGCAGTCTGGAAATATGCCCGTAATAGCATACAAACAAACGCATCGCATTCATCATTGATGGATTGTCGTAATTCTACCGGAACGCTTGCGCGATCAAACAGCTGATTTACAATTGTCATTGCTAATTCTTTTTCAGAACTGGTAGATTCACCAGAACGATCATGTTCAATCGCATCATCTTCCGACATTGTTCTCCAATCGGGCCATTCGCGATTTTCGTTCTTTGTCAACTTCGCATCCAGAAAGGAAACGATTTCAGCCGGTGTTTTCCCCATTCGCCATAATCGATCTAAAGAAAGCAACACCACATCAACCCATTCCATCGGGTCGCTGGGATCAGCTTCGATCTCTTTAATTTCCTTTTTTACGTGGTTTAATATGCCGATAGCACGGCCATGTGGACCGAACGCTTTCAGTGAGAATGTTTTCTGTCTTTCCAGAAAACACAAAAGATCAAATGTTTGCATACAGTTATTTTTGGTTGGTTAATTTTAAAATGGCGGATGCCTTTCGCCGTTCACTTCATAGATTATCTTTTCTCCCAAGTGATATATTATTTCAGTTGCCAGCGCATCGTATTGTTTCGGTTTACCAAACCACCTGATGTACCACCGGTGGCGGATCCTGATCTTTACCAGCTGATACTTACCGCACGGTTCAGGTTTGCCCATATCAATCTTTACAATGAATGGTAGACAAAGCAGAACGTGCGTTGCCAGCGATAGATCATCCTGTATTATGCGTTTACTCATTTGGCTTCGGTTATTGCGGATTTTTTGCACCCCAGCAATCGGGTGTCGTTGGATGTGATATACCTGAACGTTCATAGCGGAACACTTCAGTAAACGTTCGGCCGTTGTTGTTATACTTCATCCAGTGTCTGGTACAGCCACACAGCGTACATTCATCGGTTTTTGAAGGGCCTTCCGGGCCATTTACCCATTCGCCCTTTTTCCAACGATGCTGGTATTCCTTTTCAAAACTCAAACGGTCATTGACATTGTTTGCAGGGATTGCACCAGGTTCTAATCCGCAGGTATGCGTTAATGCGATCCGGGATTTAACCCCGTGATTGATCATGCTGCAGGCTTGACAGAAATTACGTGACATAGGGGCTTCTTTTAGCTGAATAGATATCTTCCATCCGGTTTAATAATTGTTGTTTTGAACGGGAACCTATCCTTTGGAACCCGTTCGATCATATCGATAAGCGAAGCTGAACTGGTGAATATCACATGGCGATCTTCGCCTTTCAACACCTGCAGGTGTAAACACTTTTCACCTGTGAAATGCTTTGAATCTTCTATCCGGTACTTTTCAACTATTATTTCTTTGTTCAGTACCCGTTCTGCTTTGATCTTATCACCAACTAAGTTTTCCTGGGTGTTGGTAATGCCCATTGATTTAAAGTCGTACATGCAGTAGCTTTTTTAGTAGGTGCCGGCTATTGCAGTGCGCTGCCCATCCATTATAGGAAGCGATTGATGCAGGATTTCTACGCCTTGCGATCATTCGTGCGAAGTTTTGTTTGATACTTTTCCTTAACAGCGTGTGTGTATGATAGAAGCGGTACCCCACGAAATCGATGCTGCGCGCCGCAACCGGAAACACCTGGTAATTACTTTTGATGGTTAGTTTCAGGTTGGTGTTCAAATACTCCCGGATTTCCGAAAGGATCTGATGCAGGTATTTTTTATCGCTGGCCAGTATCACCAGATCATCCGCATAGCGGAAGTAATATTTTACTCCCTTTACTTCTTTCAGCCAGTGATCAAAGTAGGTTAGGTAAAAATTGGCGAAATACTGGCTTAGATAATTACCTATGGGTAATCCATCCGCACTATCAATAATGCTATCCAGCAACCACAACAGATCGCGGTCTTTCAACTTCCTGCGAAGCAGATCCTTCAATATGTTGTGGTCAATGCTGGGATAGAATTTCTTGATATCCATTTTCAAACAGTATTGGGTACCTGGTACATCACGTAAAGCCTTCCGCACTGATCTTGCAGCACCGTGAATACCTTTTCCCTTAATGCAGCTGTATGTATCAGCTGTGAAAACATTGGTAAACATTCCTTCCAGAACATTCATTATTGCGTGGTGTGTAATCCTATCAGGATAGTAAGGCAGGCGGAATATTTCCCGTTCCTTCGGTTCAAATATTGTGAACCTGGTATATTGTGATGTGCGATAGGTTTTATTTTTCAGCATTTCATGTAACGCTGCAATGTTTTCCCTTTCATTCTTCATGTGCAACTGCACACCATACTGGCCCATCTTGCCCTTTCGGGCTTTAGCATCTGCTAACTCCAAATTTTCAATACTGTAAACCGCCTGATATAGATTATTCAACCGTTTCATCCTTTGCTGTTTAGGGGCCGCTTTCTCACCGGGATACTAACGGCCCTTATTTTTTCGGTAATTTTTTGCCATGTTGGCAAGGCTTGCGCTGCTTAAAATCTTTGCATAGGTGCGAACTGACATTCGTATTCGTGTTCGAGTTATCGTAATTCGTGTTCGAGAAGCTGGAACCTGCAACCCTGAACCTGAAGGAAAGACAGCCCTCACAGCGCACAACCTTTACTTTCTTTATTGGCCGATCAGCATGTATTCACGATACAGATCAGCGAACGTTTCGCCGGCATACCTTGCCAATGCGCTTGTAGCGTAGCAAAGGCGCGAACCGACATTCGTAAACGTGAACGAGATAACGTAATACGTGTACGAGAAGCCGGAACCCGCACGATTTTCTTCCGTAGCTTCTACCTCAAACCACGGGAAATACTTGTACTGATCTTCATCGCTCCAATCAGGTTGCCAGCCATCATTTAAGGCTTCCGCAATAACTACCAGCTTTGCATGCGCTTCGATAGCTTTTCTGTGTTTTTCAGGCATCCCGGATGCATCCACCAACGGTTTTGCGGGATCGATTCCCAGTGCCTGGCAGGCTTCTTCAAAAGTTTTGATTTGTGACATTTGTTTTGGTTTATAGGGTGAACATTAATTTGTAGAGTTCAACGAACTGGGTGCCGGCGTATTCAGCCAGTTCACGCGATTTGAAGCAAAGGCGCGAACCGACAGTCGTATGCGCGTGCGAGTTAACGTAACCCGTGAACGAGAAGCCGGAACCCGCACGCATATCAAACCACGGATAGTATTTGTACTGGCTGCTATTGTTCCAGTCGGGTTTCCAGCCTTCGTTCAATGCACGGGCAATAATGAACATCATTGCATAGGCCTTAATAGCTTCGCCATCAGAACCGGGAACCTGTGCAGGAATTTGTTTAGTCGGATCAATGCTCAATGCTTCGCAGGCATCGTTAAATGTTTTGATGCGATCAGTGATCTTTTGCGAAAAGAATTCTTCGCCGAATGTGTCGATCAGCATCTGTTTGAATTCACCCGATGCTGTAGGAAACAACTTGCGGGCATTTGCTTTTGTGATCTGTAAGGTTTGTGTTGACATGATCTATGTTTTGGTGATTAATAACTAAGCGACTTGTTCCCGTTTTGCTTTCAGTATCCCGCTGGCCATTGCTTCGGACCATGCTTTCACTACCTGCGGTACTACACTGTTTCCGATGAACTTCTTTTGATCTGATTGGTTGCCGGCCAAATGATAATCAGCTGGGAAGCCTTGTATTTTCAACAGTTCAGTAACACGAAGCATCCGCATTTTGATATCGATTAAGCCATACACGGCCATGAACTGTTTCATCTTTACCATTGTTGGTGAATCCGATTCATATACCGCAATCTTTACCGCACCAGCTTCTACCTGTACGAAATACAATGGCGCTTTATCTTGCCTGGCAACTACTACACAGCATGGTTCTTCCACACTTCCGGGATTGCCACCCCACGAAGGATTAATGATGTAGTGATGTTTGCGGCTGGCCGTTATCGTTGGTGCCGGTTCGTCTATTGATTTCGGACCGTTATCAAAATTTGTAGGCATGATGAACGGGACCGCTTCCACCAACCGGTGCTTATCATTTGGCATAACTGTACCTGCAGGCTGATCGATTGATTGATTTTGCGCCGCACCGAAATGTTTATCCAGGAAGAATTCCGGCTGGATCAGCGAAAGGCGATCATTGGTAGGTATTACAGGACTGGGTTCATCTACGGACCTGTGTAAACTCTTACCGTTATAGATCGTAAGGAATTCGGGGCTTATTAGGGCCGTCCGCGCCTTTGTTGGTATAACAGGTGCTGGATTCTCTATCGATGAATGTTGCCCGCCGCCACCGTAATAATGGGCAAGGAAACAAGGTTGCACCAGATCCTGATTGCCGCCAGTGGCGGTTAGTGTTCTGGCAGGGCCATCCACATCAACCAGCTTGCTTTCTGGATTACCTGAATTGCGCTGTACAATAAATTCGCCTTGTATCAATCCTAATCCGTTCCGTGTTGTTACCACCGGTGCGGGTTCTTCTACCGAAGGCGGATAGTGTTTTCCAGTTTTATCAGTGGAATTGTATTTCAGTAGGGAAATCGGCTGTACAAGGGATTGACCATCTACACACGTTACCGCGCCTGCGGGGCCCTCCGTTGAAATAACCTTACCCGCCGGCTTACCAGAATAGTATTTTGCGATGAACGCAGTATCACCTTTGGCAATGTATTTCAGCAGGCCCGCATAGATTCTTTCCAGCGTCTTTTCAGATAGCCCCTTGTCCCGGTTGAATATACTTTTGCCTTCATCGGTAAAATCCAACACTTCTTTTACCGGATTCCATTTTTTCAGTTCGGCATCAAACATGCCGTTTTTTAAAGGGTTCTTAGTATGCGTGGGGGATGGCCATACTATCGGAAATCCATACTTTGCAAAGCAACCAAACAACCGGTTACGGCTTGTGAAGGCTCCAAAGTTTGCGCTATTCAATTCCACCCAGCCGTTTTCATCACTGTAGCCATGTGCGCATATTTCTTGCCGCCACCTTATAAAATCTTCACCACTTTTTCTACTTACCGGTTTCCCGTGTTCATTCAACGGACCCCAACTCATAAACTCTACCACGTTTTCAATCTGCACATAATCCGGATCGATGGCAACTATGTAACGGTGTAGGTGATCTGCAAGTGTTCTGCTATCGGCATCCCGCGGCTGGCCACCTTTGGCCTTGCTGAAATTTGTACATTCCAAACTGGCCCAAAGGATGATGATCGCATTCGGGTATAGTTTGCGGTAATAGGCTACCAGCTTTGCCAGTGGCATAACATCCAGTGTACGGATATCTTCTTCAAAGTGCAGTACATCAGGATGATTGCGCCAATGGCTTTCTATTGCTTTCGCATCGTGGTTAACGCATGCGATCACCTTTGCGATCTTATGGCCATTGATGCGGGCCTGATCGAAACCTGTGGTAGTTCCACCGGCACCGCAGAATAGATCGATCACCAGGAACAAAGGATCTTGTTCCCGAGTGTTTTTCGTGATCCGCGCCAACACCTGATCGATGCTTTCCGCTGATATTTTGATATTGCTTAAATCGGGGATCATGCGGTTTTTTGAAAAGTCATAAAATCGAATAGTGTAGGCAGGTTGTTCTTCATTTCAGTTTCTTTTAGGTATGCCAAAGCATCCTTCGCATATTGTTCGTTCAGTTCGATAATCATAGCCCTACGACCTTTTTTCAGGGACCGGATGGCAGTTGTACCCAACCCACCGAAGGGTTCCAAAATCAGTTCGCCGGGATTGCTGTAGAATTCAATCAACCTATCCACTTCATCGAATGGCATAGGGCATATGTGGTTCCGTTGTTTGCGGCGCTTTTGTTCCACGTTCAGGCCCTGCATACGGTTTACGTTATCCCAAATGAATTCAGTGTTGGATTGCAGCGGGAGGGTTGTAAAGGATCTGGATAGCTTGTTATGATCATCCAGCAGTTGCAATAATTCAACATGCTTTTCGTAATCGTAGATCGTTTCTTTGTTGAACCGCTTCCACCATGCTTGTATATTATCCAGCCCCCAGCGTTTCAGTTCATCTACCGTTAGGTACCGGTTGCCCGATGATCCCCAAAAAGAATCTGCATCCAGTTGCCAGTGTGCCAGCGTGTAATCATCACCATGCATTACCGGTTCATCCGCGTAAGCATCCGCAGGTGATGTAGGCGCTTTCCGGAACACCCATATTTCTTCCGGGATGCCGGAACCCATTTTGGTAGCATCCTTTTTCATTTCGCCGTAAGTGAGGCGGTATGTTTGCGAATTTTCTTCTACTACCGATGTAGGCACATAATGGAACCCAAGTGTATAAAATCCATTACGTTCCATCATATCGCACACATGATGTGTAAAGCGATGGAACACGGAAAACCCATTGCCGGTAACTGATCCGTAGTGGATTCGGTTCTTTGTATGGAACGCACATATCCTTCCCGGTTTCAACACGCGCAATAATTCAGGGGCAAGGAAATCGAACTGCTTAAAGAAATCCGCGTTGGAATTGTTGTGGCCGAAATCGTTGTATTTGTCCGTGTATTCGTAATGATTGCCGAACGGGATGGAAGAAAGGATCATATCCACACTATTATCTGCCATAGCAGCTATTTCCGGCACACAGTCGTTATTGATCAGCGTAAAATCTTTGCCTTTCCATTCCTTGCGGCTGGTGGCGAAACTCCGCCGGCGTTCTTCGATGAAAGTGGAATGATCCAGGCCATACGTTTGAATGATCTTGCGCATTTCATCCCGCATTTCATTGTGCAGTCGCCACTTTTCCTTTATGTTGTTGATGATCCCGGATTCTTCACGCATAAAAAATACATGCAGCTCAACCGGAAACTTTTGGCCAAAGCGAAGTGTTCTTTTATACAGCTGGTAGAAAGCATCGAAATCGTGGTTTGGCCCCAGCAAAATGTTTTTATGGCAATGCTTCTGAAAGTTGCAGCCAACGCCGCTTATATCAGGTTTGGTTGCGAGTATCTGTAATTCACCTTTGGTGAATGCCACGATTCGTTTTTCGCGCGTTTTGGTTTCCAGTGATCCATAGAGGTCGGCGTAGGATTGATGCCCCTTAAATGCCTTATTAAGCGATTTACGTTCTTCTTCAAGATGATGCCAGATCAGCCAGTGATCATCGGCGGAATTATCAGGACCATTTACCAAATCCATAGCCGCGGCAATTCGTATATCGATGCTTTCACGTTTAATCCGCGCAGCATCTGGTAGTGATGTAGCCGCATCAGTAAACATCTGCTTTTGGCCATCACGGTTAACAGATCCTGTTACATACTTATCAAAATCCAGTTCGTGCCAGAACACCTGCAGATCGGGAAGAATATAACCATCGTTTGAACATCCGGGAAGATCACCAGGCAACGTGATCATAATACACCATGATCGCACCCATAGCCAGAATTCATCCCGGTGCAGATCGTATAAGGTAAGTTCGCCGGCTTTCTTCGGGTTACGTTTGAAGTAACGGGTAAGTATCTGGCCGCGATCACTGATGCCTAACACATGCGCGTAGTTAATCAGTTCAAGGTGTTCGTTAGGCGAAGGGGTAGCGGTAAGGATGTATTTATACTGGACCTTTACCAGTTCTTTCGCAAGGCTATCCGTTGTTTCACTGCCTATGTTTTTAACGTAGTTTCCTTCATCCAGAAAAACTCCTTTGAACCCAGCAAAATCAAATTCGCCGTTGCGCACACGTTCGTAATTAGTAACTACTACATAACATTCGCTTGCCATTGCTTCCGCCTGACAGGTAACGTATTCACATGCTATGCCGAGCCTCACACCTTCGCCAACTTCCGGATCCTGACTTACAAACGTATCGGCTGCACCCAGTTCGGTTACTACCAGGTATTTCCCACCGAACATGGCATGAAGGATCTTTGCCATTTCCAGCGTGATGTGAGTTTTACCTAACCCACAATCCGGACCGATCAGCGCCGCCCCTAATTCGATAGCCCATTGAATTATCAGGTTCTGGTGCGGCTTCCCTGATGGGTGCAATAATGCAGAATCAATCTGCACACCTTTCTTTGGTGCTACTTTGATCTTTGAGGAAAGGAAATCGAAGTATAGTGAATTGTTTATCATTTGGTAAGGCCCTGTAACATTTCCAGTAAGAAGGTTGGTTTCACTTTGTCGCTTTCCATCGCATCTTTGAATGCTTCGATGATCTGCGTATCCAGCAGGTTTCCGCCATCGGCACGTACATAAATCGTATCGCGACCGGTATTGATATCACAGATTGCGCTACCTGCAGGTTCTTCATCTTCCAGCTCCCCTACTTCGGATTCCAGTTCGCGGATACGTTCTTCCAGTTTGGTTTCGGCATCTTCTAAAGCATCAACAGCTGTTTCGATATCATCTATCAGATCGATTGCATCAGGCAATACCAATTCGAGTTCGG
Source organism: Bacteroidota bacterium (assembly GCA_009773455.1). Classification (GTDB taxonomy): domain Bacteria; phylum Bacteroidota; class Bacteroidia; order Bacteroidales; family Lentimicrobiaceae; genus Lentimicrobium. The sequence continues at coordinate 9,709 of WSXU01000041.1, forward strand.
CACCCTTTACATCCAGCAAGTTTTGCAGTTTGGTTTTGAGTTCTTGTAAGATTTCCATTATTGTGGGTTTGTTTGTGATACAATAGGCATGATCAACAGCAGCAGATCGCCTTCGGGCTTCTTATCTTCTGCATATATTGGTGAAAGGAAAACCGGCTTATTAAAGGATTCTATAGCCAGTTCGATTTCTTCCACGTTATCCGGAAACTGGCTAAGGACTGATTGCAGTTGGCGGGCGTTCAGGCTTATCTTTCCGATATCATCGGTGTATTCAGCTGCGATACTTGTTTCGGTACCACGTTCGTAATCCTGATCGTAGTAGTGGATGTTGATTTTGCCATCTTCAAAAATCAAATCGCACACATAGAAGTTCAATGCGGTTTTATATACCAGCACCTTGTTAATAGCCGCTTCCAGATCATTCTTATTCAGTTTGCAGTTGTTGGGACCTTTACGGGTAAGGATGGCAGGATAATTAACGAACCGGCTTTCCGATACCTTAACAATCACTTTTTTATTCAGCGTTGAAACACACAGGAACTTTTCGTTGGCTGTTATATCGGCTTGCTGGAAATCTTTTACAGCATTTACAAACAGATCACTTACCAGGCTTTGGTGTTCAATGCCCGTTTGCACGGCGAAGGTTTCTTTATACATTGTAAGCGAATCGGTACCTACCACTGTTAAGCCAGAAGCGTTAAAATCAAGGCAGATATGAGATAATACCAAATGCTCTGTACCCGGAAGGGATTTCTTCGCCTGGTTCATCGCTGCGAAAAAACCGGCTGTTACATTGGCGGTAAGTATTGTAGCGAATTCGGGGATAGCAGGGAATGACTTAACATCTTCGGCCTTTCCCAATGGCCATCTGGTTTTTAATTCATCAGTGATCACTATCTGCGATTTGGTGTTATCGATAGTCAATGGGCCTACGCTCACTTTGCAGATGTTGATTATTTCAGCGAACGGCAAAAGGATCGAAAATTCTTCCTTACTACCTACAGCCACTTCGGTTATGATCGTGATGTTCAGATTGGTTGCCACCAGTTCGGCGGATTCTTTCCGAACCTTAAACAACACCGTTTCCAGAATGGCCATAACAGGGTTTTTGCTGATCGCCGGTGCAAGCTGGTTAAGGGCTGATAATAAAATCTTGCTGTCAATTACTACTTTCATTTGTTTGGTTTATATCAGCCAGTTTTCACGGGCTGTGATGTTGAAATAATTTCCATTGATCCTTTCCGCCGGCCGTGGCGTGAATGTTCTTTCACGCTTATATGGCAGGTTGTTATTTTCTGCCAGGCATCGCACATACCTGTAACTTCTATTCAGTTCCTTCGCCAACTGGTTTAAAGTCATGTGACTGTTATTCCGGATGAATTCGATAGAACCAGTATTCTTTTTATCCAGCTTCCGCGGCACCCTTGCCAGCTTTACGCCGCATGCATGCGCGATCTTCCAAACCAATTCAGGATCCGCGTTGAAGTGGGCGGCTATATCCAGTTTGTTCAGGTGGTTATTTTCCTGAACGTATTGGCCGATCCTTTCTTCCAGTTCCGTATGTATCTTTCCTTTTTGCATGCTATGGTGTCCTAATGGTGCGCATTTCAATAAAGTCTGTGTATTCAGGATGTTGCTGTATGAACAATCGCGCATAGTGAGCGATGAAATAATTGTTGATCTTAAAACCCATTTCATCTTTACTATCACCGGTGGCAAACTCCCAGCGGATCCTTTCGATGATCATCCGTGCGCCCACTTTCTTATGCCCCTTTTTTATCAACTGAATAGCGAAGGCTTTAAACAGATCATACACCTTCGGATATTCCTGGTGAAACTTTACGAACCGTTCCTGAATGGTTTTGTTATAATCACCAAACAGGTTCAACCCCGGCTGCATTATGGTTGTATTGCGAATGGCAGTTTGCATAGTTGTACGAAATGATGAATGAATAAATCAACGCGGGCCTGATCGGTTAATTCCAATCCCTTCCACGCTAATACCTTGTTTTCTATTTCCCATT
>WSXU01000076.1 GCA_009773455.1 Bacteroidota bacterium
ACTCCCTTTCTTCCGGAAGAAAGCCGGTTGAGTTTGCATTCGATACGGGGTTATGAATGTCGATCGGTTTATGACATATGTTATAATCCCCGCAGACGATGAGGTTCGGACGTTTCTTTTTCAGTTTATCAATATATTTCTGAAAGTCGTCCATAAATTCATATTTGAAATCCTGCCGCTCCTCTCCGGAAGTCCCCGACGGAAAATAAACGCTCATCACAGAATTATTTCCAAAATCAGCTCTTAAGATCCTTCCTTCATCATCATACTTTTTTATGCCGCATCCGTATTCTATATGATCCGGTCTTTTCCTGGAAAATATGGCTACACCGCTGTAACCTTTTTTTTGTGCCGGATACCAGAAGGTATGATCGTGCAGCCGGTCATGAACTTCTTGATCCAGCTGCCCGGGCATGGCTTTTATTTCCTGAAGGCAAACAATATCCGCATCGGTTTTTTTGAGCCAGTCCAGGAGTCCTTTATTCACTGCTGCGCGGATGCCGTTTACGTTATAAGAAATGATCTTTGCCACGGATTATTCACTGTATATAGTGAGAAACAAAAGTAGTAATTGATCGTTATCTGAACCGAATTGCGCAACTTTGTGAATCAACGAATAACGAATTGGTACGAATAATACGAAATAGGAAAAATTTAGTTCTTACTGTTTGCTGCTTACTACTAGCTACTGACTCTCTGTTCGGACAGTCAAATCTGCGGACCAAAAACATGGTCCTGAATAAGGACACCTTCGAACTTGATTCGCTGAGTATTATTCCGGGAACCGTTTCTTTGAAGAAAAGAAATGGTGCTCTTCTTGATTCTTCGTTTTACAAAATTGATTACGTAAATGCGGTGTTGATACGGATCCAGCCCCTATCAGAGGGGGATACCGTACTCCTTGCCTATCGGGTGTTCCCCTTCCTGTTCTCTCAAAAATACCAGCACAAGGACGTAAACTATATGCAGAACAACCGGTTCGGGGATCCCTATATATACTCCGTTGATAAAAACAAAGAGGTGGATTTTTTCAAAACCGAAGGCCTCACCAAGAGCGGAAGTATTTCTCGCGGAATATCCTTCGGGAATAATCAGGACGTTGTGCTCAACTCGAACCTGAATCTGCAGCTCGCCGGAAAGCTAAGCGATAATGTGGATCTGCTTCTTGCCGCCACCGATCAGAACATACCGGTTCAGCCCGAAGGCAACACGCAGCAGATTCAGGAGTTTGACAAAGTGTTCATTCAGTTCGGGATAAAAGATTTGCCGAAATCAGGGAAAACAACGGTTACAGCAGGAGATTTTCAGATCGGAAAGCCTAAGGGGTATTTCATGAACTTCAATAAAAAACTTCAGGGGCTTAGCTTTGAAACAAAATTTTCCTCTCCTGATCAGCCGTTCAGCCAATCAACCGGTCAACCATTTTTAGCTGTTAAAGCGAGCATGGCTGTTTCAAAAGGAAAATTTGCCAGGAATATTTCTGTAGAAAACTCAAATGGAAATACTTTCAACGGCCAGAAACAGGAACGGAACCAGGGTCCGTACAAACTCCGGGGTGCTGAGAACGAGCAGTATAT
>WSXU01000077.1 GCA_009773455.1 Bacteroidota bacterium
CAAACTGGGGAATATCGTGCTGATGCGCAGCCTGGCTTCCATTCTGCAGGTTCTGGTTTATTCGTATCCTCTCCTGTTGGGTTTCCTGCTGATCATGTCTGTGGAACTTTTGCGGAGATATACCGGCAGGTTTTTCAAAGCATTGTTAAAGTACAGGGTTGCCTACCTCATGCTGGTACCGACCTTTGTGCTGCTTCTGGTTTTCTATTACTTCCCGGTGGTGATTGCATTTATCCGCTCGTTTACCGATTGGAACATTCATGAGTCTTCCATCCGGGAGATCAAATTTATCGGGTTTGACAACTTCAAGAAGATGTTCACGGAAGGGTACTTTCTGATCGGACTGCAGAACCTGTCGATTCTGATTATTACCGCTTTTCTCAAAATACTGACGGTTCCGCTGCTGGTAGCCGAGATGGTATTCCTGATGAAGAGCGACCGTGTGAAGTACTGGTTCCGTTTCCTTTTTGTGGTCCCCATGGTTGTACCGGGGATCGTCATGACACTCATGTGGAACAGGATTTATGATCCCAGCATCGGACTGTTGAACAATGTTTTGGGTGCGATGGGACTTCAGGTTTTACAAAGGTCATGGCTCGGGGATCCTCAGACAGCTATCTGGGCAATTGTATTCATGGGTTTTCCGTTTATCAATGTCTTTGCCTTCCTGGTATACTACGGTGGTCTGATCGATATTCCATCCTCCCTGTTTGAAGCGGCAAAAGCGGACGGTAGCAATGGTTGGTGGAATTTTACGAAAATTCACCTGCCTTTGGTTTCACCGCAGATCAAAATGCTGATCATCCTGACCTTTATCGGAACCGTACAGGATTTCACCAATATTTTTGTTCTGACCGGAGGAGGACCTGGAGTCAGTACCTATGTTCCCGGATTGGAGCTGTATTTCAACGCGACCCGTTTCGGCCAATACGGTTACGCCAGTGCACTGGGCCTGGTCATGTTCATTGCCATTCTCGGTGGCACGATCGTGAACATGAAGATGAAAACGAATGCGGAATATAACGATTAAAGGGGGGAGTACGTCATGAATATCCTGAAATCAAAAGAAAAGATGTCGATTATAGGGCAGGTTCTCATTTTGGCTGTTTCCATCATCCTGCTGTTCCTGGCTTTCATACCGATTTTTCTCATGATCAATCTGTCATTGAAATCCAATATACAGATTTATGGGAATTTCTGGACTCTACCGTCTCCCATCCATTGGGATAACTATAGAATTGCCGTGAGTATGTTGATTCCCAACATGATCAATTCAACGGTTCTGGTACCGATATCCACATTTTTTACCGTTTTACTAGCTTCCATGAGTGGCTACGTTTTTGCCCGTCTGAAGTTCCCGGCAAAGAATTTCCTGTACATGCTGATTCTCAGCCTGATGATGATTCCGAGCATCCTCATGCTTACGCCGTTATACAAGCTGATGCAGGATCTCGGACTGTACAATACCTGGTGGGCTCTTTTGTTTCCATGGGTATCAGGAGGGCAGATTTTCGGCATTATCTTGTGCCGGACCTTCATCTCCAATCATCCTGC
>WSXU01000078.1 GCA_009773455.1 Bacteroidota bacterium
ATATGCCCAGTATTTATGACCTTGAGCATCTTTAGTCAGGATTCCCTGTTCAACCCAGTCCCAGATAAAAGCGCCCTGAAGGACAGGATATTTCTCAATCACATCCCAGTAATCCTGCAGGTTTCCGGTACTGTTTCCCATGGAATGGGCATATTCACACTGGATGTATGGCTTGGTTGGGTTGCCCTTGGCATAGTCTTCCATATTTTTGATCCGGGCATACATCGGGCACATAATGTCGGTATTGGCGCCACCGTGAGCCTGCTCAAACTGAACCGGACGGCTTTGGTCAACTGATTTCAAATAAGAATAGGTAGCTTCAAAGTTTACCCCGTCTCCGGCTTCATTTCCAAGCGACCAGATAATGATAGAAGGTTGGTTTTTATCCCGCTCAAACATGTTCCGGGTGCGGTATAAATGGGCATCTTTCCATGTTGGGTCTTTAGCCAGCGATTTTGGACCATAACCCATTCCATGCGATTCGATGTTGGCTTCGTCAACCAGAAAAATGCCGTATTGATTACAGAGTTCGTACCAGCGTTCAGGTTCTGGATAATGCGAACAGCGAACAGCATTAATGTTGTGCGATTTCATCAGGAAGATATCTTTCAGCATGGTTTCTTCATCCTGATAATGTCGGGTCAATTGATTGTGCTCGTGTATGTTAACGCCTTTGCAGTAAATTGAAACACCATTTACCAATAATTGGGCATTTTTAATTTCAACTGTCCTGAAACCTACGTCCTGACGCAGAACTTCAATGGTTTTGCCTGATTCGTCTTTCAGGGTAATCAGGAGCTGATATAAGTTAGGATTTTCTGCCGTCCATGGTTTGGCGGCAGCTATTTTCGCGTCCAAATTTATTGTTACAGGCTTAACTGCTGATTTTACGGTTTGGGCCATTTCGGCCACTTTTGTTTCGCCATCCATCAAAACAGCTTCCAGTGTTACTGATGGGGTGTTGGCTGCGGAATTAACAACTTCAACAGCAAGTTTGAAATCGCCATCCTGGTAATTATTTACCAATGGAGATGAAACACGGTAGTCGCGGATGTGCTGCGGATTGCGTGCCATCAGGAAGACATCGCGGGTGATTCCGCTCATTCTCCAGAAATCCTGATCTTCCAGATAACTTCCGTCGCACCAGCGGTAAACTTCAACAGCCAGCGTATTTTCTTTCTTTTTCAGGTATTTGGTGATGTTGAATTCAGCGGGTGTTTTACTGTCTTCGCTGTAACCCACCATTTGTTCATTTACCCAAACGTACATGGCCGAACTGACTGCGCCGAAATGCAGGATAATATCCTGACCTTTCCATTCTTCAGGAACGGTAAATATACGTTTGTAAGAACCTACCGGATTGTAATGTTTTTGAATGGTTGGAGGGGTTGCTTCGTGTGGATACCTGATATTTGAATAAATCGGGACGTCGAAGCCATGCATTTCCCAATTGGCCGGAACAGGTAAGGTTTTCCAGTCTTTGGTGTCGTAGTCATCCTTGAAAAAATAAAATGGACGGGAAGATGGGTTGTGTGACAGATTGAATTGCCAA
>WSXU01000079.1 GCA_009773455.1 Bacteroidota bacterium
CATATGCCACCGTCGACAAATGCTCGGTATTCACCCTCCGCATATAGTCCTCCACCAGTTTCATGCTCAATATATCAATGGATGATGCCGGTTCGTCCAGCAGAATCAGCCTTTTTTTTATTGTTAGTGTCCGTGCAAGCGCCACCCGCTGTTTTTCACCAACGGAAAGCTGAATAGCCCTGGCATTGGCAAAGCCCTCCATCCGTACATTTTTCAAAGCATCTGTCACTGCTTCCGAGACCTGTTCCCGGTCATTTGCTTCATTCGGGCTTCGCATTTCGCAATCTGTTGCTTCCGGGCTTCGTATCATGCAATCATGAATGTTCATTTTCGCATGCTGCAATCCCAACTTCACATTACCCGCTACAGTCAGATCAAAAATATATGGCTGCTGTGGCTGAAATGCTATATCTCCATCCGGCAGCGCATCTGAACCGTCATACAATATATTCCCTGCCTCAGCCTTTTCAATCCCTTTCAAAAGCCTCAACAGCGTAGACTTCCCCGAGCCGTTGGGCCCGATCAGCGCAATTATCCTGCCGCTTCCAATTGCCAGTCTCTCAACATCCAGTACCAGCCTGCCGTTATAATATTTTTTCAAATCCGTTACATCAAGCTTCATCTTATCCCATTCTCCTGAAAACGCTGCACAATCCAATTCACAAAAAACGACAACAACAGCAACAACAGGCCCAGCGCCAGTGCCTTATCATAATTGCCCTTCCCCGTTTCAAGAACAATCGCCGTAGTCATTACCCTGGTATGGTATTGTATGTTGCCCCCCACCAGCATCACTGCGCCCACCTCGGAAATAGCCCTGCCATAACCTGCAAGCACAGCAGAAATGATAGCATACCTGCATTCAAAAAGCAGCAGCTTCAACGCTTTGAACCGCGGCAGGCAAAGCCCGCGGCAGGTTTCCAGCACCGCCGTACTCCTGTCTCTTACCGCCGCACTGGTAAGTCCCATTATAATCGGAAAAATGATAACCACCTGAGCAATCACCATGGCAGCTGGCGTAAATAAAAGCGAAAGCTGTCCAAAAGGACCTTTTCGGGAAAGGAAAAGAAATACTGCCAGTCCCGCAACCACTGGAGGCAACCCCATAAAGGTCTGAATCAGCCTTATTACAAATCTCCTGCCCTTGAATTCCGTACTTCCGATGAATACACCGGCTGCAATTCCAGTCACAGAAGAAAAAATCGTACTCAACACCGTCACAGCCAGTGTCAGCAGGATGATGCCGTACAGCTCCGCATTCCAGGTAATGATTAAGTTCCACGCTTCCTTCATGCTGTCATATATATCCTGCAAGTTTTTGCTCCCTATTATTTACTGTAGTTCACCCTGAAAAGGCTTTCGCCAAACTTGTGCCTGCCAAACTCATCGATCATTTTCAGCGCCTTATCTGAAGTAATCCATTTCACAAAAGCTTCCGCACTTTTCTTATTAATTCCCTCATGCTTTTCCGGATTTACAGCTATAATAGTGTACTGATTCATCAGATCGCCGGGGTCCTCCAGCACAAT
>WSXU01000080.1 GCA_009773455.1 Bacteroidota bacterium
GTAGTTGCATTGTAGGCTGCCAAGTCGGCAATAGAAATGTAACTGTTGTTGTTATCGCTAACCACCAAATCCAATTTCATATCCATTTTGGCGATGTTGTATGGCCCCATAGTGTATGCTACGGTTTGGCCGTTACTTGCTTTTGCCGAAAAAGTAAAACTAACCGTTTTACCGCGGGCTTCTTCAGGAATAATATAGAAGTAGCGTAAAGTGGCGGCACAGGTATCTTTGCTGAAAACAACCTCAGTTTTAGTTCCGGAAGTGACCGAGGGAGAACCGATGGTGACCGGGACATCAACACCGCTGCTGTTGGTGCTGAATGAACGGTATTCCAAATAAGTGGCAGGTCCTCCGGCAATGGAAGCTTCAACCTGGGCTGAAATAATCTTTCCTTCAGCTCTGGGTAAAGCCATTGCATAAGCAAATTCCAGGTTTAAGCCAACCACATTAGGCCCAAGCGTACGTTTAATTACATCGTTGTGCAGCCCTGGTTCTAAAGTAGGAAGGCTATATTCTTCATCCTGACAGGCCATGAAAGATACGACCAGTAGTGCCAGGAGGGTTAAACTATAATATTTCAGTTGCATAATCGGTTCTTTTATGGTTTGGGTTGAACGGTGATATAAACGGTATATTCTTTTTTAACCAAACGGTTACCCGAGATGACTGTCCATTTCTTAGGATTGGTTAAGTCAGAAAAATCAACCTTCCCTACAATTTTCGGATCAAGCTTGGCGTCGGTAACCAGGCTAAATTGAGGATAGAGGTTTTTGAGGTCAGTCCCGAAAAATACTTCTGCATTGACGGTTTGAGCAGTCGTGTCGATTACCGCAGCCTTTGTTCTTACGGTTTGAAAATCAGTGCCAAGTAACTCAAAGTTACTGACATAGCACTGGCCCCTGGTGGTAATCAGCAAACCATCTTCGTCAACAGGAAAATCGGTGCAACGAACCCAGGCAAAGGCTACTATAATGATAACTGTGAATATGATCAGATATTTTTTCATTGTTTATGTGTTAAAGTTTCACAATTTTTTGTCGGTGACTATAACCAGGGTTTGTTCTGGGTCAGGTTAGGGTTACGGTCACGTTCTCCCGGAGGAATACGGAAAATGTAATTTTGCTGATAAGTCAGTTCCGAAGTATTCTGGTAATAACGGTCGCGTTGTGCACCATGTGTATCGAGTTTCCAAACACCCAATCCATAAGGCGGGTTCCAAACACGTTCGATAGCTCTCCAACGGCGAATGTCAAAACCACGCTGGCCTTCTCCCAATAATTCAACGATTCGTTCCTGTTCGATGGCTGAAAAGAAAGCTTCTTTCGATGCTGTTTTCTCAGGAGCCAATGCGGGCAGGTTTCCTCTGTGGCGTATTTTATTAGCCAGTTCGATAGCATCAGCCTGAGGTCCGCTTATTTCATTGGTAGCTTCGGCGTACATCAGGAAAACATCAGCTAAACGCATAACCGGATAGGCATAATCACCTTCGCTACGGCCCAAACCTCCATAGTTGCGCAGGAAT
>WSXU01000010.1 GCA_009773455.1 Bacteroidota bacterium
CGGTAGAACTGCCGGGGTTACCGCCAGTGTTCTGGCTGTTCCGCTGCCACAGGGGTTTGATGGGGTAACCGTTGCATTACCCGCGGTTGCACCAACGGTCACTGTTACAGCGTTTGTACCCTGTCCGGCGGTTATGGTCCAGTCGGCGGGGAATGACCAGGTGTAGGTAACGCCGGCTACGTTCGTTACACTGTAGGTCTGGGAGGACCCCTGGCAAGGCGATGCATTTCCGGTTATGGCACTGGGTTGGGCCGGAGTGGTGTTTATGATTGTAATGGCAGGAGAAGTAAAAACATTGTTTCCAGGGCCACAACTGCCGGTATTATTTCCAAACCAGCAATCTGCTTCCTTAACCACATCACTGGTGAGGTTGTTTGCACCGTTGGCAAGGGGTGTGGTATAACCAGCACCGGCATTGTTTGAAGCAGTAATTGTAAGTGTATAATCCCTGGTTGAACCGGGAGCCAGGTTTCCGGCATCGGTCCGCACATAATAATCGGTCCAGTTGATCCCATTGGTATTCCATTTCAGGCCGATGTTAACATCAGGAGTGGCATCGGTCCAGGTAGCCTGTCCTATATTGGTGATATTTACGGTTACTGTTCTGGTTTCTCCGGCACACCAGGTGGTTGATCCGAAATTCATAGAGTTGATTTGTGCAAGATACCCGGGTGTCCAGGTTATGATGATTCTACCGGCTGCTCCGGCTTTGGATGTTGAAGTTCCTTCGCCTCTTCCGCCGCCACCCCCACCGGGTGCGACACCTGCCACGGCATCCGGGGATCCGTCACCATCGGCTCCTCGACCTCCGTTACCTGTTCCTGTTCCGGCTGTTCCTCCTGTTGCCGTTGCATTGCCGCCGGCATTTCCTGCTATGTTGTTGAATGCGGATCCTCCGCCTCCTCCTCCGCCTTCATTGTTTCCTCCGCCAGAGCTTGCCCTGGCATTTCCCCCGTTTCCCCCGGCATAAGAAGCCACGACGATGCCTCCGACCGCTGAAGCAGCACCTCCGGCACCTCCATTTCTTGTATTGGTTGAATTTCCCCCATTTGCCTGTACGCCCAATACACTTGAATTATTGCCATTGGCGCCGGCAGCACCACCTGTTCCAACGGTTACAGTCAGGATTGACCCGGGGATAAGTCCGGTTAGAATACCCCTTGTATAGGCGCCACCTCCTCCGCCACCGGCAGCACCGGCTCTGTTTGATCCGCCACCGCCGCCACCCCAGGCTTCGATGGTTAATGTTGTGACACCTTCAGGTACTGTAAATGTGCTTGTCGCATTGAATGTCTGGCTGGTTGTTTGTCCAAGGACAGTGGATAGATTAAAAAAGAAAAGTGTTGAAAGAAGGCTGGACCATGCTATTATTCTTAAGGTAAAATCCCTGTAAAAATTGCTGAAACCCTTTCCGGGCAGGCAAAGCAAAAGGTGTAACATTTCTTTACAGAATGTTTCACCTGGGGCTGATAATCTCAGCGGCCCTATGGGGGCTATTTTTCCTGTGCCAGCTGCCTTCAAAGGTCAGTTTGTTTGCTGGCTGCTTAAACTGGACCAGATTCGCGGGCTGAATTCTCAGTCCTTTTATCCGGTCTTTTTCCTCAGGAATTTCCTGAAAAACAGAATTTTTCAGATAAAACCATGATTCCGGCTGCTGCTTCTCCCAAAGTACAGTCCGCAATCATTTCATCTGAAGAAACTGATTTTTTCAGAATCCCGAAAGGTGTAAAAATGCAGTCAATGATTTTTGATTTTATGTTTCTGTCGGATGCTTTCAGGGCATCCTTACTGTTGTTTTCTTTTAAAAATGATTCATGGCTTGTATCTCCTGACATGAAAATTTTCCGGGATAACATAAGTTTTCCTGGTATTGCATAAGCTTTCGCTTCAACAGGCTGAACAAGCGGTCGGAGAATGGGATTATCTTTGTCAGGAGTGACTTTAAATCCCTGAGAAACAGCTGAAATTAAAATGGAAATAGATCGTGTAACGAAAATATACACTGGAGCCGGTAGGGTACCGACCGGATGAGATGAAAAACATGACTGTTTTTCTGATTGATATATTTCCTTTGTCTCCAAAATATTCCGCATAGCGGGTTTATTTTCACGCTTTGGTCGTTTAAGGACCAATTCGTTTCATTGTCCCGTAACCCGAAATTCCAACCTCAAAAGAAACTGCCCTGCTTATCGGAAATACGCTCTCCCGTGCGCTGATTGCTCAGATTTCGATAACTTGAAGCAGTTTCAAGATTACAGTATCAATATATCGTAATTTTATCTAAAGGTAACTTATCAAAAAGGCTGATGCAAGTCGTGAAAACACGTATTTTATTAAGTCAGGGCCTTATAATTCAGGTATATATGGCATGATACCGAATTATATAATATGATAGATAACCATATATAAAAAATTGCAAGTAAAGAATGTTTACGTTATGAGAATCCTGAGGTTGCCTAATAATTGAATGATCGAATGTCTAAAATAATGTAAATCAAGTATATAGATTAGGATAGAGATCTATTTCAGACTAAATGATAAAAGTAAAGTAGAGTATTTGGGGATTTTAAAGATATTCTTAATAATTAGTATAAATATTTTACATTATATGACCAACTTGTCCGTTCTCTATTTGGAGTTTTTTTTATCATAGTTTAAAATATTTTTAAAAAAGATTTTTAAGCTAATTTTAATGTTTTGACTGGTTTCGGATTGTTTTAAGGTAAGAAAGGAATGAATAGACACTTTCCGGATCAGATGAGTCCTCGCCGGACTTTTGTGGAACAGGGAATTTCCATTACATCTTCGGATGCTCCGAAAATCAGTATTTATACCTATTTTGAGGTTCCCGGAGTACAATTTGCTTATTTATGTTGTAATTTTCACCCTCGAAAAGGAGAAGGTATCAGACTGAACCGGATATCTGAACTGATTTCAAAGGGAGGTTTTTATCGGTATTTACCGTTTAACAGGCCATCGGTTATTCAGCAGGGAAGAATTGCGGAAGCAGGAAGAACTGACTCCTAAGGGGGAAAGACTCAAAAAAGGATGTGCAGTAGAATATGAATTTAGTAAAACATTTTATCATATCAGTCATTCAGCAATGGTAAACAGAATTACAGGCTATGGGGATAAATAGCAGATCAGTTATCAATCAGTTAATTTTAGTTAATATGCACACAAGTATAATTAATACCGGAAGGATGTTTGTTATCAGAGAGGAAGGACTTGAGTCGTACCTGGCATACCGTATCCGTGGACAGGAACTCGACCTGTATAGCGCCTATGTGCCAGAAGTTCACAGGGGTAGAGGTTATGCCTCTCAATTGATTTTACATGGTATTCATTTTGCTGTGTTGCATGGGTTCAGGGTGAAAGCAAACTGTCCTGCAGCCGAAGCATACATCAGGCGCAATCCCGAATGGCACTATACCCTGGCTGTTGCTGAGAACGCATGAAGGATACGTATCAGCCAATATTTGTCAGCAATCTTTGAGATATACCCCCAAAAGTAGTTCATTCTAACAGCTACACTTCCGTCGTCCCTCAATGTATGAGGAGCTCCTGCTGAAAACCGGTTTTTAAAAGATTCTTTTGGTCAAAACCGGTTTGTTCCTCTCATTTTTCCCGGAATAGTTTAATTTAGTGGCTGAGTTCCGGATAGCACTCAATGGTTGTAAATTGACGTGCAACGATGAAACCGGGCACAGATCAGTAATATTTCTTAAAAGCAACTTGCTGAAATTGTCAGCAGAAATCCGGATTCTGATTTGAACCCTCTGAGGAGATAAACTAATCATCTTTCCGGTTGTTATTAAAACAAGCGGAAATCTGTCTCATTTTCAACCTGCTGAAAGCGTTATGATAAGGCTGATTGCTACAGTCAGAACATGGGGTCTCCACTTTAAAGTGGTGATACTCTTTGTTATTGCTTTAAGCGCTGTTGTGCTGGCAGGTATTCTGGTTCGAAAGAATACCGAGGTGCTGAAGGATACCTTCACCATTTTAACAAAGCAGGATCCCGAAACACTCCGCTTGCGCGATCTGCTGGCCAACCTGACCGAAGCGGAAAATAACTTCCGGATTTATTCAATAACCAACAACCAGAGTTATCTGAATCTGTACAATGGTCTGATTGCCAAAGTAGCCATCAGTCTTGACTCGTTGAAACAGAATGCACTGGAAGATTCTGCAAAACTGTCACGCCTCGACACAGTTTCTATATTACTTGCCAAGCGGCAGGAAATGATTGATGCTTATCTGATTTTTAAATCGCGGCGTGAAGGATTTGACTTTGCTGAGAAAACAATCAATCAGATCAGATCAGGACCTTTGGATACCATTCCAAACAGCCTGCGAACATCGACCAGGGTGGTAACTGTCTTTGATACCATTCAACCGGATCCGGTAATGGTTGCTGATAAAAATGAAGAAACCCAGGGGATTTTCCGAAAACTGAAAAGGGCATTTTCGAAGAAACAGCCAGAAAATTCAAATACCGCGCAGAAACAGCGATCGCAGGGTTCTGCCATTCTTTCTACAACAAGAGTTATTACCGATACCTCGCTGATCCGTCCTGATGACTCTGTGATCCTTAAGAATGTGCAAAAAGCCCTGTCGAATGTCAGAAAACAGGACCTTGCTTCTTTTTCTGGTCTGAAAACACAGGAACTTAAAATGCTCCAGAACAGTTCACTATTGATCAGTCAGGTATTAAGCATATTCAGGCAACTCGAAATAACACAAACCCTGCTCGCCAGTCACCGTGCCAAGGAAGCCAGGGTGAAAGCCGACAGTTCCATTTTCTGGATTGTGGTGATAGGGCTGGTTTCGCTTCTGCTGATTCTTTTGTTTGTTGTTCTGATCCTGGGTAGTATCAGGCGTAGTAACAAGTATAAGCGTGATCTGATCAAGGCCCATATTGAAACCTCTGAACTTGCAAAAGTGAAAGAAGAGTTTCTGGCAAACATGAGCCATGAGATCAGAACACCTTTGAACGCAATAATAGGTTTCTCTGATCAGCTGATCAACACACCATTGAATACTGTTCAGATGGAGTATCTCGGTGCTGTGAGGCGTTCATCGAGGCACCTGCTTGAAACTGTGAATGATATCCTGGATTTATCCAGGCTTGGAGCCGGTAAGCTTCAGCTCGAAAGCATCCCTTTCCGCCTTCACGATATTCTGGAAGATGTTATCGTTCCGTTTAAAATGTCGGCTTCCGAGAAAGGAATCGAATTTGAAGCAGCCTGCAATATCCAAAAGGATGAGGTGCTTGAGGGCGATCCGCTGAGGTTGAAACAGATTCTGTATAATCTTTTGAGCAATGCATTGAAATTTACCGAAAAGGGCACTGTCAGCATCACCTGTGGCATGGAATGCAGGGATGATATTTGTGACGCAGTCATCAGTGTCAGGGATACCGGAATCGGAATACCTCCGGAAAAACTAAACGACATTTTTGAAGATTTCCGACAGGCAGAATCATCCCAGGCCCGCAGATTCGGTGGTTCCGGTCTTGGTTTGGCCATCAGCAGAAGGCTGTCCCGTCTTCAGAATGGTGATATTACAGTCGAAAGCACACCGGGCGTTGGTTCTGAATTTACTGTAACCATTCCATTCAGGGTCACCGATAAAGAACCTGCAACCCAGGAGAATATTTCATTGTCAGGGGATGTTGATTTCGCCGGGCGTCGTTTGCTTGTGGTGGATGATGATGTGTTTAACATCCTGTTGGCAAGAATCATAGCCGAGAATGCAGGCATGAAGGTAGATATTGCCTCAAGTGGGAGGCAAGCCATGGAGATTCTGAATGACACGGATTATGATGTCATTATGACGGATGTTCAGATGCCGGAAATAAGCGGGACCGAACTTGTCAGATTTATCAGGTCCCATCCAAGATCAGGTCTTTCACTGATTCCGGTGATCGCATTTACTGCGGCAAAGATCGACCGGTATGATGCGGGTTATATGGAAGCCGGATTTAATGAAGTATTGCAGAAGCCCTTTAAAGAATATGACTTTCTGTCGAGGATTGCCGCTTACCTGATAAATACGATTCCTGTTCCAATGCCGGGTCATCCCGATGAAGTTATGGCTGACCGATTGTTCGACCTCAGGCAGGCAGAGGCGTTTACAACCGGCAAAACTGACCAGCTGGCAAGTATTGTCAGATCGTTTATCCACAGTTCACAACTAGCAGTTCAGGAGTTGTGGAATATGTGCGATGTCGGTGATTACAGGGGGATAAAATTATTGTCGCACAAGTTGCTTACCGGTTACGGCCATATGGGTGTTACCCAGGCATTGCCTGTGCTTAACAAGCTTGAATCCATTGATCCGGATCATTGCAAGCAGGAAGATGTAAAACTCCTGGTGAAAAAAATCACCTCAATCAACAACAGGCTGCACCCCCTGCTCGAAGCTGAATTGCTTCGGTTATCCGGAATAGGTGCAGGTCAGTCCTGAAAAAATCCCGGTTACTGTTTATTTCAGCCTTCGATGTTGTATAAGCGCATCTTATTGTACAGTGTTTTCCTGTCAATATTCAGCATTCGGGCAGCCTTGGTTTTATTAAAATGGGTCTGCTGAAGTACATTAAGAATGGTTGATTTTTCATGGGTTTCAGCCAGGGATTTCAGGTCTGTTGTATTAACCGCAGAAGATACCGATACCGGAGTCTTAAGCATGAGCTCAGCCGGCAATTCCCTGGGTGTAATCAAATCAGCGTTGCTAAGGAGCACACTTCGTTTGATTACATTTTTCATCTCCCTGATGTTCCCGGGCCAGCTGAAGGTAAGTAGTATCTCAAGGGCTTCCTTATTGAACCCCGATACATTTTTATGCAATTCATGGTTTGCATTCTCAAGAAAAAAGTTGGCAAACTGAATGATATCCTCACCCCGCTGTCTGAGGGGAGGCACACTGATTTTAAATTCATTCAGGCGGTGAAAAAGGTCTTCCCTGAAGGTGCCTTTCGCAACATTGGCACTCAGGTCTTCATTGGTAGCAACAATGATCCTTACATCCACATCGATGTCTTTTGTGCCCCCGATCTTTCTGACTTTTCGCTCCTGTGTGGCCCTCAGTAATTTCAGCTGGTTCTCATAGGAAAGATTGCCTATTTCATCAAGAAACAAAGTGCCTCCGTTGGCTTGCTGAAACTGGCCCTCCTTATCGGCATGGGCATCGGTAAATGAACCTTTGGTATGTCCGAACAATTCGCTGGCGGCAAGTTCATTAGTAAGAGCTCCGCAATCAACGGCAACAAAGGGTTTACTGTGCCGGTGACTTTTAAGGTGAATCATCCTTGCCACATACTCTTTACCGGTTCCGCTTTCACCCTGTATAATCACCGACATGTCAGTTGTAGCCACCAGTGAAATATATTGTTCAACAAGTAACGAGGGCTCGCTCGTACCCCTAAGGTAATCGTAGCTACCCGGAAGGTTTTCGGTCCGGATGCCTGTATCTTTTCTTGGCTCAGCTTTTTGTTTCTCAAGAGCTTTGTTCACAGTAAGAAGCAATTCATCAGGGTTTACCGGTTTGGTAATATAATCAAAGGCCCCTGATTTTATTGCGGTAACAGCTGATCTGATATCACCGTAACGGGTCATCAGAATAGCGGGTACACCCGGGGCAATTTTCTTGAGTTTATCAATGAGGACGATCCCATCAAAATCAGGAAGGCGCAGGTCGGTCAGGATAATGTCAAATTGTTGCTCCCCGGCTGCCTTCACAGCACTGCCGGCGCTGAATACCTCCTTCACATCAAATCCCTTGTTCCCAAGATATGACTTGAGCATCAGGCAGAATGTGGGATCATCGTCGACAATTAATACTTTGTACATGTATTAAAAGATCTAAAATTATTTTTACTGTATTTAACAATCGGTAAAGACAAAAGTTATGCCTTTGAAATATGTCCGGATTAATCTGTTGCTTATGGTTAAGATAACATTGGCATACAAAGATACTACCTTATGACTGGTTTCTGCCTATACCTACTTGGGTAAATTGTAAATTCAGGAAACTTTCCTAACCTGATTCCTTTGTAACTTCCGGATTTTTCAGGTAAGTTTACCAGCGGATTCCCTGGACTCCATCTGCAACCGAACTTTTATTTAAAATTTGAAGTATGAAATCGCTGCGTCAGATATATGCATTTCTGTCTGTAATGATTGTTATGAACACTCAGGCCGGCGAAGTGCCCGACAACATTATAAAACCGGGTAATTGGCAATTCCGTCAGGTTGCAACTACAGTTTGGATGCCTGCCTCTGTTCCGGGCACCGTACATACCGACCTGATGGCAGCAGGCAAGATAAAAGATCCCTACTACAGGCTGAATGAGCTGGATGTTCAATGGATCGACAAGGTAAACTGGGAGTACAAAACAACATTTATCGTGGCTGGAGAAATGCTTCAAAAGAAGAATGTCCGGCTTGTTTTTGAAGGATTGGATACCTGGGCACACGTCTATCTGAACGGGATTCTGTTGCTGAAGACGGATAATATGTTTGTTACCTGGAGGGTGGATGCCGGAGAATATCTTAAAGCAGGTGAAAATGAACTGAGGGTACTCTTAATTTCCCCGGTAATGAAAGGTCTTGAAGAACAGGAGAAATTCGGTTTCCCGTTGCCGGCTTCCAACGATCAGTCTGAAACCGGTGGCATGGGGAAAAATCAGGTCAGCATATTTACACGGAAAGCAGGATATCATTTTGGCTGGGACTGGGGACCGAGGCTGGTTACCTCAGGTATTTGGAAACCGGTTTATCTTGAATTACACGACAATGCCAGGATAGCCGGTATTAACATTATACAGAACCTATCTGTGAATGGGGCCAGAACAGCCGGGGCTACTGTATCGGCACCATCCGGCATCAGCAGGCATAAGGTCAGCCTGAATATACCTTCCCCGGAACGATGGTGGCCCAACGGACTTGGGGCACAACCGCTTTACAGGATTTCGGCCGGGCTTTTAGCTTCTGGTAAGGTGCTTGACAGTATTTCTCAGAACATCGGATTGCGAACGATCAGGCTGATCAGAAAACCTGATGCGAAAGGAGGTGGGGAAAGCTTCTTCTTTGAAGTAAATGGTCGTCCTGTTTTTGCCAAAGGAGCCAACTATATCCCGAACGATGTTTTTCTGACAAGGGTCAAACCCGAAACATATGAATTTATTGTAAAATCGGCGGCTGAGGCCAATATGAATATGCTCCGTGTATGGGGTGGTGGTGCATATGAAAGCGATCTTTTTTATGACCTTTGCGATAAATACGGAATCATGGTCTGGCAGGATTTTATGTTTGCCTGCAGCATGTATCCCGGCAACCAGGAGTTTTTGAACAGCATCAGGCACGAAGCCGAGGATAATGTAAAACGGCTGCGCAATCATGCCTGCATGGCCCTGTGGTGCGGTAACAACGAAATTGAAATCGCCTGGGCCCAGGGTCGTGAAGACCGCGGCTGGGGATGGAAACAGGTTTATAATCCGGAGCAGCGCGACATCATCTGGAAGGCATACGATACCATTTTTCATCATATACTTCCCGCTGTGGTTGAAACCTATACGGACAGGCAGCCCTACTGGCATTCATCTCCCTCCGCCGGCATGGGTAAACTGGCCAACGACGACAACACCTCAGGCGATATGCACTATTGGGGTGTCTGGCATGGACAGCATCCCTTCAGCAATTTCCGGAAATACAAAGCGCGGTTTATGAGCGAGTACGGATTTCAATCCTTTCCTGAATTCAACAGCGTAAAGAAATATACTGTTCCTGAAGACCGGAACATAGAATCACCGGTTATGGCTTCGCATCAGCGCAGCGGCATAGGCAATCTGCGGATAAAACAATATATGGAGCAGGATTACAGGATTCCGGACGACTTTGAGCAGTTGCTCTATGTTGGTCAGTTGCTGCAGGCCGAGGCCATAAAAATGGCACTGAAGACGCACCGCAGCGATATGCCTTATTGCATGGGATCGCTTTACTGGCAAATCAACGATTGCTGGCCGGTGGCATCCTGGTCAGGAATCGACTATTATGGCAAATGGAAGGCACTGCACTATTTTGCAAGGGAAGCCTGCAAGAATCAGATTATTAATGTGGTAGTTGAGAAGGGAAAGTTGTTGATTTACGGAGTTTCTGATCTTCCTGAGAAAACAAATGCCGTCATCCGGCTAAACCTGGCCGATTTCAATGGTCTTTCACTTTGGAATCGCCCGGTAAAAGTTACACTTCCGGCAAACAATTCAGCACTTGTTTACAGTATTGATCTTAAAGAACTTCCGCTTGGTTTTCGTGAAAATGAGGTATTCCTTACGGCAACACTGGCCATCGGGACAAAGGAGATTGATCAGGAATATGTCTATTTTGCCAGACCCAAAGACCTGAGATTGCCTGATCCGGGCATCAGGACTCGCATCAGCGATAAAGGAGATCACTTTGTTATCGAGATCATCTCAGAAAAGCTCTGCAAAAACCTGATGCTGATTAGTGACAATACCGATGTACGATTCTCCGATAATTACTTCGATATGCAACCGGGTGAAACACGGTTAATCACCTGTCCGGCCACCATCCGCTGGGAGGATTTTGAGAAAGGATTCAGGACATTAAACCTGAAACAGACCATGAATCAGGATCTGTAGCTATCCTATTCCATACTTGTTCAGTTTCCTGACAAGCAATTTATAGTTAACGGGTTTGGTAAGGTATTCATCACAACCGGCCTCAAACGACAAGTGTTCTTCATTATTCAGCATATAAGCTGTAACAACAAATACCGGCAGGTCGGGTCTGAATGATTTTATCATCCTGATCGCTGTCCAGCCATCCATCACAGGCATCTTTATATCCATGATAACCAGTATGATTTCCGGATGAATGTGGCACGCATTTACTGCTTCCTCGCCATTATACGCCCTGATAACGTTAATAGACAATCGTTTCAACGCTTTCTCCAGGTAAGCAAAATTCAGATCATTGTCTTCTGTAATCAGAATATGTTTGTTATCCTTCATTCCCGGTTCCCTCGTTTCGGTTTCCATGCTTTTGAGGATTAACTTATAAGATCGATATCAGGCAGCGTAAAGGAGAATGTAGAGCCAATTCCCTTTTCGGATTCAACCCGGAGCTTCCCGCCCATTTTTTCAATGATTCCTTTCGCTATCGCAAGACCCAGACCGGTCCCCTGATATTTTCGGTCGGTATATCTCTCTGTTTGTGTAAAGCTTTTAAATATTTCGTCCAGTGAATCAGGATCAATTCCAATGCCGGTGTCTTTTACAAAAAACCCGGGAGTTCTGTTCTCGCGGCGAAAGCCAAGACTTACCGACCCTGATTGGGTAAACTTGATGGCATTGTTCATTAATTGTACTAATACTTTGCGTATAAGTACCGCATCTGAATCAAACCAAATATCCTCCTTTTTCCCTGGCATATCAAGTTTGAATTCAAGGTTTCTGGATCGGCACTGCTCATAAAAGGTAACAATAATATCTTCTGTGACATCTTTCAGGGTGAACCGGCTTTTCCTGACTTCAAGTGTGTCGGAGACAATCAGCGAAATATCAATAAAACCGGAAATGGTATCAATGAGGCGGTCGCTGCTCTGGTTTAGCAGTTCAATATACTCCTGCTTATCACCAAGCTCGATATCCGGATCAATAAGAAACTGTGAAAAGCCCAGAATACCATTCAAAGGCGTTCTGATTTCATGAGAAATGTTGTTGATAAATGCGGTTTTTAACCGATCACCTGCCTCGGCTTTCTCTTTTGCTTCAATCAGGGCCTCAAGTAATCTCTTCTTTTCGGTAATGTCTTCCTGAATGGCAAGGTAATTAATAATCCTCCCTTTGTCGTCGAAGATAGGTGATACAGTAGCAGAATCCCAATATAATTCTCCATTCTTTTTCTGATTCAGGAATTCACCTTTCCATTCCTTTCCGGTTGAAATAGTTTCCCACAGCAATTTATTCGTTCTAAAAGAATGATCTCTGGAACCAAGTAACTCTACATTTTTCTCAACCAGTTCCTCTGCCTGATAACCACTCATCAATTCGGTTTTTGGATTTACATACTCAATGATTCCTTTTTTATCAGTAATAATAACTGAAACAGGACTTTGCTCAATTGCCTGAAGGAGCATTAATGCATTTTCTTCCTCCCGTTTCTTGGCTATGAATACTCCCAGCTGGAGGGCGATAACTTCGAGTACTTCAACACTCGATTTATCATAGGCTTCGGAGTTTGAATAACTTTGAATCAGAATTGCTGCCGATTGATCTTTACCGATATGCAATGGGACCCCTAACCAGGCTTCTGCCACTGAACCAGGTAAGGTGATCTTCCCTTCCCTTGCTAATGCTGTAATTTCATCCCTCTTAAGCAGTAGTGGCCTGTTCTCTTTTATCAGGTAACCTGTCAATGAGTTGTCGGCCGGCCATTCTGTTAATAGTCCTGTCTCATCAATTTCAAAAATGGTTTGCAATATGCCGGATTTTTCATTTGCAAAGACTACGTAAAAATTGGTGGTATCCATCAATTTACCCAACTCATTCCTGACAACTTCAAACAGGTCTGCCAGGCTCATGGCTGAGACCATTGTAGTGGCAATCGCATACTGGATTTCCTGAATCAGTGCTGTTCTTTTACTTTCGGTTATATCACGGATATAAGCTCCGACTCCAGTGTTACCGTTTTTGAGCTTTACAGGGAATTTCCTGGTCTCAAAAACTCTGTTTCCAAAAGGTTCATAGCTGATATTGAGTTGATTAGAACTCAGGACAATTATGTCTGACGCTTTGCATAAAGCTGCTGATTCCGGAGTCATCAGTTCATCATCACTTTTCCCGATGATTTCCGATTTAGACATGCCAAAAAGCTCGGCCTGTTTTTCATTCAGAATGCGGTACTTTAATTCTTCATCTTTTAGAAATACAATGTCACTCGTTGAATTGATGAAGGTGCTGTATTGTTCCTCGCTTTCTTTCAGGGTTTCCTCTGCTTCTTTTCTGCCGGTGATATCAATAATGACTCCCAGAAACTCCATCCCTGTCTCCGATTGTCTGATTACCGATCTGTCGAGGAACCACTTGTAGCTGCCATCCCTGGTCAGCCACCTGTATTCGATGAGATGTTTTCCGGTTGAAGGAGCATTCCGGAAACTATCTACAACCCTTTCCTTATCATCGGGGTGTAACCGGCTTCTCCAGAAGTCCGGTTCAGCAATATATTCTGCTGTAGAATAACCCGACATTGCTTCGATATTTCCGGTCATGGATGTTGTATCAACTTCAGGACTAACCGGTGAGACATAGACTGCCACCGGCAATGAATCAAGAATCATCCTCAGACGTTCTTCACTCCTCCGGAGGTCTTCTTCTGATTGTTTACTCTGGGTCTGATCAATGATATGGGTTATAAAAAACTTTGGTTTATCCATATTATCCCTGACCAGCGAAATGGACAAATACCCCCAGATAATCCTGTTGGATTTCGATATATAGCGCTTTGAGAAGGATGCCCGCTGAGCTTTTCCTAAAACCAGCATCTCCAGATGATCAAGGCCTATCTGAAGATCATCCGGATGGGTAATGTCGTTAAAATGCATGATATTCAGTTCTTCCTCAGAATATCCCAATAATTGCCTGAACACTTCATTTGCCCTGAGGAACCGGCCATCGATACTCACCATACAAATACCGGCGGCAGCATAATCAAAGGCATGCCGGAAGCGGTTCTCGCTTTCAAGCAAGGCATCTTCGGTCTTTTTACGCTCGGTGATATCCCTGGCAACAGCAATGGTTTTTTGAATACCATTGAGTAAGAATGACCTGCTGTTAACCTCAACAGGAAATGTAGAGCCATTCTTTCTCAAATGAAAAGAAGAAGCTATTTCATGATCCTGCTTTTCAGTAATTTGGTTAACTGTTTCCGGTTTTACAGAAAGATCGGTATTTGACAATCTGACGAATTCTGAAGAAGAAAAGCCATATTGTTCAGCCGCTTTATTGTTGATTTCTTCAATCTTCCCTGTATCCTGATCATAAATGAAGATAGCATCGGGTATTGCCTTGAACAGTGCAACCTGTTTATCGAGACTCTCCCGGAGTTCTGTTGAAAGTCTGCCGGCTAGTTTTACCCTGTACCGGGTGTTGAGTAATGACAATGAAAGTAAAAATAGAAGTATTCCGAAGGTAAAACCTGTGATTAGCACAATAACAACCTGATTGTTAAGGAATTTTAACCGGGGATCTGAAGAATTGGTGAAATTCATATACCAGGTTTTCCCGTTAAATATCAGGCGCATCTGATTGGTTATTGATGGCCCGGAATCCTGATTCTCAGCAACCGTCTGACTATCAAATAATAGCGTTTCCTGGTTAGCGGGGTTGTCGTCATATACCCTCAATCTGATCTTTTTGCTTATTTCCTGATAACGATTCCCCAGAATTCCTTTCAACAGATCATCCATACGATAGGGGCTATAGACCCACCCAACAATCGCAGCTCGTCGTTCTTTCACCGTATTGGTCGGCATCCCCCGTTTATAAACCGGTACATACATCAATGTTCCGGCCTGTACGTTCATATTTGTTTCCTGAACCAGTTGAACTCTTCCTGAAAGCATGACTACATTAGAATCTCTTGAAAGCTCCATTGCTCTCCTACGCACTTTTTCCGAATACATGTCGTAACCGAAAGCGCGCAGGTTTCTTCCCTTAAATGGCTCCAGAAAAACAATGGAAGTGTAGATGTCACGATCTCCTTCAGGCCTTACCTGATAATCAGGAAACCCCTCATAACGGATACCTAGTATGTGTTTTGCAAGCTGTTTTTTTGGAATTATCACGGAATATCCTAATCCCTGAATGCCGGGGAGATTACGATTAACAGCAAGGCCGTCATAAAATAATTTCCAGTCAAGCCTGGTTACGGAATCTGAAGCTCCAAATAATGCAGAACCACTTCTCAGCATCAGCGCATGTGAATGTAACCTGGATGATATTCTGGTGTGAACATCCATGCACTCTAGTAAAAATTCTCTTTCTGCGTCCTTCTTTGCCTGAACCCTGACATTATAGGCCGTCATAGCGGTGACGGCAAATGTAAATACCAGTATAACCCAGGCAATCAGAGTGCTGTATGGGGGAGAAACGGGATTTATTTCAGTGGATTTATTCTTGTATTCTTCCATGAGTCAGGCTATTAAATGATGTAAATAGCGGTTTGCTGTTTCTGACTGACTGTTTCCCTGGGTGCATTCGGATTATTCAAATGCTGTAAGGCGGGATTCCTGGCAGAAAGCTGGAGTCATCTAGTCTGGGAAGAAAATCGTAACCAATATACAACAATATTTCACAATTTCAAATATATACATATTTATCCGGAAATTATATTGTATTATTTGCTGTCTGGCATTAGTTATTATTGCTTTCAGGAAGTATAAAGGTGAACCGGCTTCCTTTACCGGCTTCACTCTCCACATAAATATCTCCGCCGTTCCTTTCAACAAATTCCTTACAAAGGTTCAGGCCAAGGCCCGTTCCTTTTTCCCCGGCTGTACCGGCAGTTGAAAAGTATTGATCATTGAATAGCAAAGGAATTTTATCAGATGGAATGCCCGTTCCATTATCCCGGATAGTTACCCTGATCTTGTGATTTTCCGCGCAACTGCTCAGAATAATGATACCGGTGTTTTCGGAAAATTTGATGGCATTCGACAGAAGGTTACGAAAGACCAGTGAGATCATCCCGATATCAGCCACGGCCTTATGGTCACTGGAAATGTTATTGACTATCTTTAAGCCTTTGAAACCTGCCGGTTTCTGATAAAGCTGGATAACATTGCCGGCCAGATCCGCCAAATCAATTTTTTCTGGTGTTAATACAGCCCCTTTCAGATTGCTCCTCGACCAGTTTAAAAGGTTCTCCAGTAGTTCATTGGTAAGTTCAGTCTGCCGTGAAAGTTCAGGAAGTAATTCCTTGAATTCCTGCTCATTGATATCTCCGCTGTGCATATATCTGATCAGGTCGTTGAGCGTTGCGAAAGGACCTCGTAAATCGTGAGATATAATTGAAAACAGCTTGTCTTTGGTCCTGTTTGCTTCCTTAAGTTCTTCGGTGGCTGCCATTAATCTGGAATTATGTTCGGCAAGTTCTGATTGTTGGTGAATGATAATCCGGTCTTTTCTGAACTTAAGGATGTTGTTTCTCCAGAGGGTGAGAGAAAGAAACCACCCGATAATAATGGATGTTATTCCGTTAACATAATTCGACAGCAGAATTTCGGCATTGGGCTGATAATGACCGATCGCATAATAGTAAACCAGGTAAGAAATAATGAAATATACAATGGAATATAAGGGCGGAATATACAGAAACATAGCAGAGCAAAGACAGACAATCAGGTATGGGGTGATTGCATTGGTAACAATCTGGTCAATCCCCGAAATAATGCCGCCCATGATCAGCAGAAGAAAAAAAATGAGATGAGGCATTACTGCTGTTATCCGTTGGCCACACTGTTTGTTTTTCCTCGCCGCAAGAGTCACGCTTCCGGCAAAGAGAAAGAAGGAAAATAAAATCAGATGCGAATAAATGATTCCAGTTCTCCACTTAGCCTCCATAGCACCGGAATCCGCCAGATTGAGGCTGAAAACAAAAATGTGGATGAGTGTTACCGGCAAACCCAGGTAGATGAGATATGTCAGGCGATGGACATTTACCTGAAGAACTTCAAGTTTTCCCTGTTCTTTCTCTTCTTTGGTGAAGAAAAAGTCGGCAGGAATGATTGGAATCAGTTTTTTCATCGGCTTCCAGGGTGGATTCTTTCCGGATCTCTTGACTGTGTATTCTTAGAAGTCAGTTTGCCGGCATTGCTGCATATCAGAAATTATTTACCAGATTCCGGTATTCTGACAAAAACGGCCAAAGTTAGAAGAATCAGTCTAATGCCGGTTGTTTTGTTTCGTTAATCTTATGAATCGAATTGGTCATCTGACATATAGATTTCTTCATATGAATCATCGGTTATAATAACTGATAATTCTGGTTTCTGAAAATCTGAGGTCCTACTGGTTTTGCTTCTGAACGGATAACAACATAAAGTTTTGATCATGAGGGTTTCAAACAATTATAGTGCATTGCGGAGAAACTGTACATTTTGTATCAAGGGGTTTGTATAAATGTCGGATATTCACGCTATTGTGTACTTTATTGCTTATCTTTGCAAGAAAACATGCTGACTGAACAGAACCCGGCAGGCAACGACAAATCGTGGCTTAAGCTCATTACTACCTATAAAACCCCATCCCTGAAAAGCAGTATCTGGCAATTGGTGAATACCCTTGTTCCCTATATCCTGCTTTGGTTTCTGATGGCTTATGCCATAAAATTCTCATGGTGGCTTACTCTTCCGTTATCAATCCTGGCTGCTGGTTTCACGGTGCGGTTGTTCATCATTTTTCACGATTGTGGCCATGGTGCCTTTTTTTCTTCAAAACAGGCCAATGATGCTGTTGGGATCATTTTGGGTGTTTTGACCTTTACCCCGTATTACCGCTGGCATCACGCACACCTTATCCATCACCGAACCGCCGGGAATCTTGATAAGCGTGGTGTTGGTGATGTCTGGACTCTTACAGTGGAAGAGTATAAGAACCTCTCCCGGGGTAAAAGAATGATGTACAGGGTCTACCGGAATCCGTTCGTTATGTTCGGACTGGGGGCTGGTCTGATGTTCCTTGTTATGAACCGTTTCACCCGTAAGGGTTTCGGACGGAAGGAACGAATCAGTGTTTATGTGACCAATTTGGGTATTGCAGCATTGGCAACCGGCATCAGTTTACTGATTGGGTTCGAATCATACCTGCTGATTCAGTTACCTACCATGTATTTCGCTGCTACAGCCGGTGTTTTCCTGTTTTATGTCCAGCATCAGTTCCCCGATGTTCACTGGTACCGCGACGAGGAATGGGATTACAGCACCGTAGCCATCAACGGCTCTTCCTATCTGAAGCTTCCTAAAGTTTTACAATGGTTCTCCGGCAACATCGGTTTCCATCACATTCATCACCTGAGTTCAAAAATTCCCAACTATAAGCTTGAAAAATGTCACAGGGATAATGAAGCCTTCCAACGTGTAAATCCGGTAACCTTCCTTACAAGCATGAAATCGCTGCGACTGCGTTTATGGGACGAAAAACGCAAACAACTGGTAACATACCGTCAGGCAACGGGTTAATATCGGACCTGTTTTACCGGCCGGTTTCCTGAAAACTGTCAGAAACTTTTGGTCAGCTGCAGGTAGAATCTGTTAAAAATATACCTGCTGTCAAAGGTCCCTTCATAATAGAAGGAGCAGGAGAGTTTTTTCATTAATTTCCAGTTGAGACTGATTTCACCGGTATGCTGCATCAGATTCGAGCTGGTATTGGTGTAGAAATAATCGATAAACCGATAGGTGAATGCACCGCTGAGTTTACCCCTGACAATATCGCGTGATAAACCCAACCCGTAAATACTGCCCCTGAGATAACTTGTTTCAAGTATTGTTGCAGTCAGGGTGGCCGAGATGCCAACAAACGGAATCTGGCTGTAGGTAGCATAGGCATACAGATTCTTCGAAGGACTTGGATCACTTTTCCTGAACCGGTATCCGCCATTTGCTCCCAGTGAGAGCTTTTTCAACGGACGATAGCTGACCTGCATCATAAAGCCCTGTTGTGTTTCCTTTTCAAGCAGCTGATCGATGAAACTCTTATAGGTCTCATAATAAATGATATTCTGCCGCGAACTGTATGATAGTGAAAGAGACAGTTTGCCCGAGAACCGGTATCTGAGCGATAAATAGAGGTTCGACAGCTTCGGTGCTGTATTGGTTACCCTGAGTGTATCGGCTGCTAAAAGAGAACTGTCAATCTTCAGGTTATACCTGTACAGGTCAAATTCTGCCGAGCCAAAGAAACTCAGGTTTTTGACCAATGTATTCGAGTGCTGGATATAGGTGAACCTCCGGTCGGTGATTCCTGAATTTTTTTGTTCAATAAATGCAAGAGTTGTCTGCACATTTCCCCTGAGGTAGGTGTGTTCATGATTAACAAAGGCCCCGTACTGGAACAAGGAAGTGTTGAAACCATAATCTGTATTATCAGGCCTTGAACCGGCCAAAACCCCGGTTGTAATGGAATTGGTTTTTATTTCGAACTGTATTCCGTCAACAGCCCCCATGTTCGAAATTTTGGGATTTATCTTTCTGCCGGCATAAATTCGGGCATTTTTCCCGATTTCATAGTTGAGCGAAAGGTTATAGATTTTCAGACCCTTGAAAATATTATCCTGTATTTCTCCCCAATGTTTGCTTTTATGCGCAAAAGATATGTATGACTCAGCCGACAACCTTGAATTTCCGATGTTTTTTGCATTGAATGTAAGGTTATACCTCATTCTGAGTGAGTTTCCCGATGGGGTGTCCGAAAGATTGATGTAGGATGCTGCCGAAACCCTGCCGGTAATGAGTTGTTTTCTTACAGGTTTGGCTGCAGCTGCGGTAGGCAGGGTGTCTGTGACAGGTGTATTAACAGGTTCAGATACTTGAACTTTAGTATCCGGTGGCGTTGGTTTGGTTTCCTCCCCAACAATTACCGGCCGGTTGTTCGTGTAAATACGGTCGGAAGTAGTGAATTTTCTGCTAAGCAGGGGCACGCAGACACAGGAAATGGATGAAAGGTTGTTGACTCTGAGTGCAGGTTGATTCTTTCCATCCAAAATCATATAAAGAGTATCTCCAACAGAAATATTTTCTGTGGAACTGAATTTCACATAAACATTCTGAGAAGAAACGTATGAAACCACTCCCTCATTCTGCGACCGGGCATTCTGGCTATACACGGCAAATGCTGAAAGTATCCCGGACACAAATAATAGAATTATCTTCTTCATAAGTGACAGCTTAGTTTTGCCTGAAATCTTGTCTGTTCATTCCTTTGTTGCTGTTCCCGTCAGGATGGCAGTTATAACAGGCATTGCTGTTATAGGAATAACCACTTACTCCCTGGTGATCCTGGTTTGTACTGTTTTGACTGTGACATCCCAGACAGCTGAAAACAGCATAATTCCCCGGATTTGTGTGGCAATCGCTGCACGTGTTCCATTCTCCGTTGTGTTCTCCGGAGTATATCGGGAAGTACTGTGAATCATGGTTGAATGTTGAAGGGTTCCACGCAGTCTGGGTGTGACACTGTTCACAATTGGTCGGATATTGGGCCGAAGCATGTGGCGGATCATTCGTCTGGTTGTAATCTGCAATATGGCAGCCAACGCAGGTAGTGGGAGCACTGTTGTAATTGTTGTTATGACAATCATCACAGTTGCTGACTGAGGTGTGAGCTCCCTGGAGAACATAATAATTGTTGTGATCAGGGAAAAGGGCCGGCTCCCAGCTCGGATTGGTTGTGTGGCAGGTCAGACATTCCAGCGAAAGGTTCAGCGAAGTATGGTTTGGATTGCTGGTCTGGTTGAAATTACTGGTATGGCAACCACTGCAGGTGTTCGGGGTTGTGTTGTAATTGCCGTTGTGGCAACCGGCACAATTATTTGAAACCGTTGCATGCCCGCCGGTCAGCGGATAGTAGTTGCTGTGGATCGGGAAGGTCGCAGGTTGCCATCCCGATTCAGTGGTATGGCAGGTTGAGCAGGTATTGGGTATACCAATAGCAGTATGGTTGGGATTGGCAGTCTGGTTGTAGGCTGCGGCATGACAATCGCCGCAAACAGTAGTGGTTCCGGCATATCCGTTCGTATGGCACAGGCCACACTCAACACTGGTATGGGCGCCGGTGAGCGGGAAATTGGTGGTGCTGTGGTTGAACCCTGAAGAGGAACCCCCGTCCGGATGGCAATTGTAGCAGGCATCACTGTTATAGGAATATCCGCTAATACCCTGATGCTCGTTGTTCATTGCTGACTGACTATGACATTGGAAACAACTGAAAACAGAATAATCACCCGGATTGGTATGACAGTCGCTGCAGGTGTTCCACTCACCTTCATGTTCACCTGAATAGATGGGGAAGTACTGATTGTCATGATCAAAAGTTGAAGGTGACCATGCCGACTGGGTATGACATGTTTCGCATTCGGTCGGATATTGAGCCGAAGCATGCGGCGGGTTGTTCGTCTGGTTATAATTGTCAAGGTGGCAGCCAACACAGGTATTCGGAGCGCTGTTGTAGTTGTTGTTGTGGCAATCATCGCAACTGCTCACCGAAGTATGGGCGCCTTCAAGGACATAATAGCTATTGTGATCAGGGAAAAGAGCAGGTTCCCAGCTGGGATTTGTGGTGTGACAGGTGGTACATTCAGTCGACAGGTTCAGTGACGTATGATTCGGATTTGTCGTCTGGGTGTAATCGCTGGTATGACAGCCACTGCAGCTATTTGGCGTGGTGTTGTAGTTGCCGTTATGGCACCCCGCACAATTGTTGGCAACAACTGCATGACCGCCCGTGAGGGGATAATAATTGCTGTGAATCGGGAAGGTCGCCGGCTGCCATCCGGGATCTGTGGTATGGCAGGTTGAGCAGGTTGTCGGAATCCCGGTCGCTGCATGGTTTGGGTTGGCCGACTGGTTGTAGGCGGCAATATGACAATCGCTGCACACAGTTGTGGTACCGGCATAGCCATTCGCATGGCAACTGCTGCAGTCAACACTGGTGTGTGCACCCGTTAGCGGGAAATTGGTGGTGTTATGGTTAAACCCGGCCGAAGCATCTCCTGTAGGATGGCAGGCAAAACAGGCCGGGCTGTTGTAGGCGTATCCTCCAATTCCATTATGCTCATTATCCATATCTGCCTGGTTGTGCTCGTGGCAATCGATACAACTGAACTGGGCATAGTTGGATGCATTGGTATGACAGTCAGCGCAGGTAGCCCATTCACCGTTATGCTTGCCCGAATAAATCGGGAAATACTGGCCATCATGATTGAAGGTTGATGGGGTCCAGGTATTCTCCGTATGACACGTTTGGCATTCAGTAGGGAATTGCGCCGATGCATGCGGTGGATTGGTTGTTTGGTTATAATTGTCAAGATGACAACCCACACAGGTATTGGGTGTGTTGTTGTAGTTTCCGTTATGACACCCTGCACAATTGTTTGAAATGGTGGCGTGTGCTCCGTTCAGTGGGTAGTAACTGTTATGGATAGGGAAAGTGGCAGGTTGCCAGCCGGGTTCTGTGGTGTGGCAGGTTGCGCAGGTATTGGGTATACCAATGGCAGTGTGGTTGGGATTGGCCGACTGGTTATAGGCTGAAGCATGACAATCACCGCAGACTGTTGTTGTTCCGGCATAACCATTGGTATGACAACTGTTGCAGTCAACCGTCGTATGTGACCCTGTCAGTGGGAAAGACGTGGTATTATGATTAAATCCTGCGGAAGCATCTCCGGTCGGATGGCAGGCAAAGCAGGCTGGACTGTTATACGCGTAACCCACTATGCCATTGTGCTCATTATCTGTATCTGCCTGGTTGTGCTCATGACAGTCGATGCAACTGAACTGGGCGTAATTTGAGGAATTAGTATGGCAATCTGAGCAGGAAGTCCATTCTCCGTTGTGTTTCCCTGAGTATATCGGAAAATATTGCCCGTCATGGTTGAAGGTTGAAGGGGTCCAGGCAGTTTCATTATGACAGGTAAGGCATTCAGTCGGGAACTGGGCTGTAGCATGCGGCGGATCGTTTGTCTGGTTATAATTGTCGAGATGACATCCTACGCATGTATTGGGTGTGTTGTTGTAATTTCCGTTATGACATCCCGCACAATTGTTTGAAATCGCAGCATGGGCTCCGTTGAGCGGGTACACCTCATTGTGCATCGGGAATGTTGCCGGTTGCCACCCGGGTTCCGTCGTATGGCAGGTAGCACAGGTGTTGGGAATGCCAGCTGCAATATGGTTTGGATTGACAGCCTGGTTATAGTCAGTCACATGACAATCGCTGCAAACCGTTGTAGTGCCTGTATAACCACTGGCATGGCAATCAATACAGGCAGTTGTAGTATGAGCCCCGGTCAGTGGGAAAGAAGTTGTGTTGTGGTTAAATCCGGCAGAGGCATCACCGGTAGGGTGGCAGGCAAAGCAGGCCGGACTGTTGTAGGCATAACCGCCGATGCCATTGTGTTGATTATTTGTTTCCGGTTGGTTATGATCGTGACATTCAATACAGCTGAACTGCGAATAATCAGCAGTATTTGTATGGCATTCAATACACGTAAAGCCACTATGATCTCCGGTAGAAATCGGGAAGTACTGGGCGTCATGATCAAATGTGGCTGGCTGCCAGGCATCTTCAGTGTGGCAGGTCAGACATTCGGTCGAGAATTGTGCGCTTTCATGTGGCGGATTGTTCGTCTGGTCGTACTCCTGCTGATGACACCCGATACAGGTGTTGGGTGAGTTGATGTAATTGTCGTTGTGACAGGTAGCACAATCATTTGAAATACCGGCATGTGCCCCATTGAGCGCATAATACTGATTATGAATATCAAAAGTCGCAGGCTTCCATCCGGGTGCTGTGGTGTGGCAGCTTTCGCACGAATTCGGAATCTGCAGCTCACCATGGTTGGGATTTGTTGAAGCATTGTAATCGGGCTGGTGGCACGAATTGCATTCGGCTGAAATGGCGCTATTCCCGCTGGTATGACATTCCTGGCATTCGGTGTTGGTATGCGCTCCAGTCAGAGGAAAGCCTGTCGTGTTGTGATTGAAACTCCCTCCTTCTGAACCTGTTGGATGACAACCATAGCAGGCAATGCTGTTGTAACTGTAACCCGAAACACCTTCATGCCCGCCATTCCCATGGCAGTTTAAACAGGTGAATTCACCATAATTCGAAGGATTGGTGTGGCAATCGCTGCAATCGCTCCATACGCCATTGTGATTACCTGAATATATTGGGAACCATGAATCATGATTACTGAATTCTCTCCATGTATAACTCCAGGCAAAATGACATTCACTGCAGTCGGGTGAAGGTCCTGCTTTGATATGGTCAGGATTTCCATTGATTTCATATACATCCCGGTGACAATTAATACATTCTACACCCACGGGCTCAAATTTCAACAATGACTCTGAAGGGTGACAACCCGAGCAATCAGCACTTTTATGGGCGCCCAAAAGCGGGAAACGGGTTTGCTCATGCAGTTGTGAAATATTGTTGATGATCCAGGATTCAGGTGTATGGCACCGCCCGCAATCGGGACCGGTAGTTTGTTCATGAATGTCGGAATGGCAATCTATACAATCGGTTTCAGCATCTTTGAATACAAGCGAAGTGTGGCATGACCTGCAGCCGGTTTGCTTATGTTGTCCCACCAGGGGCATTGCCGTAGTATCGTGGTTGAAGTGAATGCTGTCAAGGTTTACTTTCCAGCTGTCGGTGGTGTGGCAATCTTTACAGCTTGTCTTAAAATCCTTGCCATGCGGCGAAGAGTTAATGAGCTGCAGGGAGGTGAGCAATACCAGTGTGCCTATAATCAATGACAGTTTTCGCATCTGATTTTTCCGGTTTTGTATAATACAAACGGTTTGTCGGTTCCAGCTACTGATGGATGACATTTAATGCAGGCTATATCCTTATGCCTGCCGTCAAGCGTAAAACGGGCTTTGTTGTGATCGAAAGAAGTTGGTTTCCAGCCATCTGATGTGTGGCATTTACTGCATTCTGTCTTGTTGTTTTCAATAAACTGGCCGGCATGTTCATCTGTGTGACAGTTGGTACATTCAGCGGTTAATCCTGTAAATCTTAAATTGTTGTCTTTGCTTTCAACGCTGGATTTGTTGTTATGGCATGATCTGCATGTCTGACCAAGGTGCTTACCTGTCAGCGGGTACTTTGTCTGGTTGTGATCAAAGCTGATGCTTGTCCATTGCTCAACGGTATGGCATTTAAGGCAGTTGGCTTCAGGATAGTATTTTGCATCCAGGTATGGCTGATGGATATCCGTATGACAATCGCTGCATTTGGTCCCGATCTGCCGGAATGACCAGTTTTCTGTTTTTTTATGGCAGGCGATACAGGGTGTGGCAATGTGGGCTCCTTCCAGCTTGAAATTACCGGTGTTATGCCGTTCCAGG
Source organism: Bacteroidota bacterium (assembly GCA_009773455.1). Taxonomy (GTDB): domain Bacteria; phylum Bacteroidota; class Bacteroidia; order Bacteroidales; family Lentimicrobiaceae; genus Lentimicrobium. Next base: position 25,156 of record WSXU01000010.1, read on the forward strand.
GTAAAGGAAGAGCCCTGGAAGCCTTTCTCCGTATGACAGTCTCTGCAATCGGAAAGAACATTCGTATTTTTAAACTGACCTTTGTGGAAATCGGTATGGCAATCCATGCAACGGGCGTGCTTCAGCGGAGCAGTGTAACTTCCTTTATGGCAGGATTTACAGGCCACGCTGATATGTCGTCCTTCAAGGTTGAAGGTTGTTTTGCTGTGATCAAATTTGCTGATGCCCTTAACTGTAGTAAATGACTCTTCCGTATGACAGCTGGCACAGTCTGTTCCAAACTGTCCATGGTGGACATCTTCGTGACAACTGACACAATTTTTAAATTGTATACCCTTAAACTCCTGGAATTCCTTGCCATTCAATGTTTTCATCTTATGACATTTCAGGCAATCAACGGTTTTATGTTGCCCTTTCAGGATGAACTTTGATCTGGCATGGTCAAATTTCGATGCCGGTTTGAATTTTTCATTCGAATGACAATCCTCGCATTTGGATGAAAGCGTTTTCTGATGATAATCGGTATGACAGGTCAGGCATTGCGTATTCAGCCCGAGGAAGGTTTTCTTTTTCTTTTTTATAACAGGATCTTTTATAAACTCGGTTTTATGACAATCCTTGCATTCCTTTTTTGCATGGGCGCCTTCAAGTTTATATCCGGCATTGTTGTGGTCGAATTTATTGATATCAAAGTGCAGGATATCGTATTTTCTTCCATGGTGATCGCTGTGGCAGATGATGCAGCTTTTCTTGTATACTTTGGCAGAGGCGTGATATCCTTTTCGCTGGTCAATTCTGGCTTTAACTTCTTTATGGCAGGCAAGGCATTTGTCATCGGCAATTTTAGCCCCGAGGGAATGGCATTTTGTGCAGTTCGACATCCCTTCAAGATGTGCATGGGGCTCAGCCAGATCACCCGGTGAAATCTGTCCCCAAGCCCCAACAGCCGAAAACAGAAAAATCAATAGAATGAAAACCAATCTCACCGGTTTTATCATGTGGATATTAATTGTGTTTAAGAATTGCTTCGCCAAACTTTTTGGTGATCTGAATTCCGGCTTTCATCAGAAACTGAGTCGGAAGTTCACCTCCTGCAAAAATGAAAACAAGGTCGTTTTTCATGTCAATGAATTCCCCTGTTTTACTATGCTGCATTTTAATATTCTCTTTCCCTATTTCAATGATATTGGTATTGAACCAGAGTTGAACTTTTTTCCTGGCTGCGGCATCCAGGATCCGTTCACTGTTTTTTGGTTTCAACCGGCTGAAGGCTTCACTGCGATATGACAGAATAACATTGTTCTGGTCGGCAAGGAGCAAGGCTGATTCAACGGCTGAATCCCCTCCGCCAACCACCACTATGTCCTTATGGCTGATTCCCTCAGGTTCCAGTAATCTGTATGCTACTTTTTCCTGGATTTCGCCCGGGACACCGAGTTTTCTGGGTGTACCCCTTCTTCCGATGGCAAGCAATATGTTCTTTCCTGAAATGAGTTCACCGGTCATGGTTTCAACTTCAAAATGGTCATCTTTACGGATGATATTCTCAACCTTGGTGTTCTCCTGAATTGAAATCTCGTTTTTACTCAGGGCTTCATTCCAGATATTTAGCAGCTCAGATTTGCTGGTTTCAAATAATTTTACTTTTCCATAGAGCGGTAAATCCATGGCTGAAGTCATCACAATTTTTGACCTCGGGAAAGTAAATACTGTACCACCCAGTGTATCCTGCTCAAGCGTAAGACAATTCAGGCGTAATTTTTTTGCTGTAAGTGTAGCCGATATCCCGGCCGGACCGGCGCCAATCACGATCAGATCATAGGTCGCATTGTGGTGCAGTTTCGTATTTTTGGCAATGTTTTCTACCGCCTGTTTACCTTGTTCAACAGCATTTTTGATAAGTCCCATTCCGCCAAGTTCACCTGCAATATATATTCCGGGAACATTCGACTCAAAAGCCTGGTTTACGTGGGGCAGCTCCACACCGCGTTTTTCGGTTCCGATGCAGAGTGTGATTGCCTCGGTAGGGCAAGCATGAAAACAGGCGCCATGTCCTACGCAATGGGAGGCATTGATGGTGGTTGCCTTTCCATTGACAATCCCTAAGATATCTTTTTCCGGGCAGGCGGCAACACAGGCACCTGTCCTGATACAACTGTTCACATCAATGACCGGATGTAGCGATACTGGTTCATACATTCCGTCAATTTTTGCCTGCGCTATCTTTTCCTCAATCTTTTTCGATTTTTTCTTCTGATTCCTGAAATACAAAACGACAATCGCGAGACTGAAGAGTATCGTCAGGGCATAAACAAGGATATTTTCAATTAAAAGTTCCATACAATCAGAATACCCATCTGTAACCAAAAGTGATTGTGACACCAACGTGTATTATCATGATAATCAGCATAATAATGGCAAATGGTAAATGGGCGACATGCCAGTATTTGAAAAGGTTCTGCATATAAAGCAACCTGTCGATTTTCCTGTTCAGCGCCAGTTCATTTCTTACAAGAATTGTCACCTGCCTTACTTCTATCTTCGAAAGGCCATTTTTTCTCAGTAATACCCTGATCTTATTAATCATCTTCTGATCAGAAAAGTAATTCTTCGTATGCTTCCAGAGTGCATAACCTTCAAGCAATTCAGCTTTTCTGCGGGTAGATTCAATAATGAGATTATAACTCATTTCATCCAGTTTGTAGGATGTCGAAAGTATTTCACTCAGGTTCTGTTTCAGATCCCTGACTTCGTTCAAAGTAAGTTCCCTTCCTTCGATGGACCGTGGGATCTGAATGTAGATGAATCGCCCTATGATTCCGCTGAGGAATACAGCCACCATACTCCAGAAACTGATGGCAACGATTCCCCCGAATTTAAATGAAGTATGAAACAGAACCAGGATAGGCCCGAGTGTGCAAAGGAAAATGTGAAATTCTAACCAGTGTTTCAGAACACCCAGCCTTGACAGTGACCGCATACGCTTCCTTGCCAGATAGATGAAAACACCTACCAGCATCAGAAAAGACCCGATGATCCCCAACCCATGACCCCAGATTCCGCTTGGTTTGAGTGCTTTGTAATCAGGATGAAAGAAACGCTCTTCAAGACTGACCCGGTAAAACGAAATCCCTTTGAAAATCAGAAATACCAGTGTTGCTATTACTATGGATGAAAGCAGGAAAATGTAAAGCTTATGTGCTCTTGACATGGAATATCAAGTTAGTTAACAGTTCAGTTCAGTATGGTGAGTGATTCTTAATGGAATGCAATGCGATATACAAAGATACTTAGATAACGCAATGTGTTCAATGTTAGTACTCTATATTGACTGATTCTAAATAAGTTATTGGGGTAATTTTGGAGGGAAAAAACATCGGATCATTATACCGGTAATCCGGAATATTCCTATGAAAAGCTGCAATCCGCTCCGGAACAGCGGAATATAATGGTCAATAATACATCCCTGAATCTAAAAACCGGTTTTATTTCAGAAGAGTAAAACCGGAATGTGAATGCCTGCTACGCTATTCCTGGTCAACAATGACGGCATCCATGACAATCAGGTCATAAAAATATCCGGCACCAAAGTCTTTATCCAGTGCTACCGTACCTTCAATGGTTATGATCTTTCCGACGGCTGTTTCCTTTTCTGACGTTGCGGTGAGATCAAATTTCCCGGAATAGGAGGTGCCGTCCTGAAGGTGGATCCAGTTCAGATTCATGATTCCCGGGTTATAGTGGACAACTTTACCTTTAATTCTGACTTTGGTTCCATTCAATGAAGATTTGTTCTGAAATAATTCAGCAATGGTAACTCCACCTGCCGCTTTTGTTATCTGCAGGTCATACTTTCTGACATCTGCCTTTACCGGACTATCTCCGCTGACAATAGGACCTTTAAGAACCTCTTCTGCCGATCTGCCAACCGATTCAAGAAAAAAGACCGATTGAAAAGTACGGCCGAGTTCCTGGCTTTTGAAATTAACCATCTCATAGCCATCCTTGAAAAAATATACATCACCCGGCCTTGCTTCCATTTTTGGAAGGGCCAGCCAGATGTCCTTGTCATTCTCATTAACAAACAGGTAAGTGTATTGGGTGGTCTGCAGAACTTCCTTAACCTCTCCTTTGTGAACACCTGATTGATAGGGTAATGCTCCCTTGTTGCTGCTGTTATTGCAGGCTGCTGATAGCAGGAGAACCAGCACCGGCAGAAGGATTTTTTTCATAGGAACCTTTTTACAAAGTCGTTATGATTGCAAATTTAATACTATAAAAGTAGTTACAGGAATTTCTTCCAGCCCCGGAAAGGATGTATGGTTATTTTTCTTTTTTCAGACGAATTCCTTTTTCTTCGATCACAATCAGTTTCCGTTTGAAAAGGCCCCCGATGGCTTTCTTGAAAGTTTTTTTGCTGGTACCCAGCATAAAGTAGATTTCTTCAGAAGGGCTTTTGTCACTTAAGCCCAGGTAGCCATGCTGTTGTTCAAGCATACCGAGTATTTTTTCCGATAGTTCATCAACTTTCTCAAACCCGGGTTTGTGTAGGCTCAGGTCGATTTTTCCATCTTCACGGATCCTGATCACGTAACCCTTCATTTTTTCTCCCCGCTGAAGATCAGTGAAGATCTCGCTATCGTAGATCAGTCCTTCATACCGGTTGTTGATGACGGCTTTGTACCCCAGGTCCGATTTAGCCCAGAGAATGAGCTCAACCTCTTGTCCGGCCTCCAGTTCATCGGTTTCCCTGTCAAAAAACTGCTCTAGTTTGGCTGAACCGGTCAACCTCCCTGTTTTTGGATCGGCGTATACATAAACAAGGTATGTTCTGTCAGCCACCATCTTTGTTTTCTGTTCACGGAAAGGAACAAGCAGATCCTTTTCGAGCCCCCAGTCCAGAAAGGCACCGACCTCATTCACAGCCTTTACATCAAGCAGCGCAAACTGTCCTACCTGGACCAGCGGTTTCTGCGTGGTAGCTATCAACCGGTCTTCTGAATCAAAATAAATAAAGACTTCAACCTTGTCATCAGGACGGCAGCCATCCGGCACCCATTTCATAGGCAGGAGAATTTCACCGAGTTGTTCTCCGTCAAGATAAACACCAAAATCAAGGATTTTTACAATGTTCAGTGTGCAGATTTTTCCGGGAATGGCCATAGGTGAAGGGTAAGGAGTGAAGTAAAAAGTAAAAAGCCTGCCTGCCGCAGGCAAGTAAAAAGTAAATACAATACTGATAAAAGTTATTTCTCAGTTCTGACTGAATCCGGTGGATACGGAAGGCCCGGGTTTGCTGCCATCAGCCAGAGATCAGGCCAACGGGTTCAAAGTTCATGTTTTAAATCCGGTGCCCTGACCTCAGAAAAATACGCTGCAAAGGTACAATTAATCGCAATCGTATTCAGTATCAGAATGCAAGGTAAAATCCACCCTCAATTTCAAGTTTGCTGTACCATTGTTTTTCGGATTTTATCTCTTGAGTGATGGCATTCTCAGTAGTCCAGGTGTATGTAGTTCGCTTGTAACTGATTGACCGCTTCGACCACATTCCGCCGGCACTTATTGTGATTCCGGCACTGGCTTTTCCAAATGAAATCAGTCTGAAGCCGGCTTCGGCCCCAGGCCTGAAAAACAGGGCAGGGCTGTAATGGGTTTCATAGTGATATTCACGTCTGAGATTGGCATCCGTTTTTTTCTGGGATATATGTTCGTTGAACGGGAGAAACCCGCTGATGCCCACGCCGAGGTTAATTTCACCGTGAAACCGGCCCTTACTGAAGTTCAGGGTTGGCCCCAGTGCAATCCCGATGTCATAAATGGATATCTGCCTGAAATTTGGATCCAGATCGGCAATAAAACCGGTGTCGCGGATCAGATGATAGCTATTGTAATTTTCCAGATACTGGGGATAAACAAAGAATGAGCCGATCATTCCCCAGGTCATGGGTTTGTCATTTGGTACCGGCTTATAGCGAACATCAATATTCAACTGATTTGGAATTAAATCACTGAGTAAAACAGCTGTTGCGCTGAATTCAAATTTTTCGGATGGTGCCATCCTGAAGTTCAGGCTTAACAATCCATACTCAGCGCCGGTATCCTGCCGGTAGAGATAATTCATAAAATCAAGGTCACCGCTATCCGGGAGGCTGTCGCGGTTGATATAACGACCGCCAAACCCGATGCTGAAATAAAACGTCTCCCTTTTCTCCGGTGTTTGCGCAATAACCAGCGATTCACAGGAAACCAAAAAGAACAATGAAATGGCCAAAAATGTACAGCGGATGGAGGTCATTGATTATTTATTATGAATAGTGATCATATGGGTAGTATCTCTGAGTATAGTTTCATCAGAGAGGTAAATATCGATGATGAATCGGGCCCTGATGTTTTCAACGGGTATCCTGAGGAAAAGTCCGAATGATTCAACCCCGCTGTCGTAATAAGTTTTTCCTTTTGTTTGTTTGCAAATGGATTCAAGCGAACTGTATAGACTTCCTGTGGATGAGTTATTCGTCGGCCGGGCCACAAAATGCCCTGAAACATCACTGCCTGCGATTATTTCAGGGGTAAGTGCATAAAGAGAAGTTATCCTGATACTTGTCAGATACTGGTTCGCTGAAAAAGGAATTGAGCAATCGCAACTCATAGCCTTTGCCTGCCCGAACCCGATTGAGTTCAGCGATGGTTCAGGTGCATAAAAATAACCCAGTGAATCGAAAAGTGCCACTTCAAAGGCTACGGCTCCCGGCTTCATGGTATCGGTGGTGGTGGTTACCGCCCATTCACCCGAATTGTCAAGATTAACAATATCTGTTTTGTTGAAGCTAAATGGAACGGTGCTCTCATCGCAATCGCAGCAACCCGGAATCAATCTGATGATGCCGGCTAATGCCATTATCAGCATTACTTTTTTATAAAACAGCATATTTTTTGGTAAGATGGAGTTGTCAAAATGGTTTTGTATATAATTTCAGTTCTATAAGCATCTTCTGCTGATCCCCGATCCCCGATCCCCAGGCATTGACATTCGCAGTCAGAAATTCAGAACATATGGTTAAATAGCAATAGATGACGTACATGTTTATTTCATGAAACACCTGAAAGAACACGATTATTTGATAATCTGTTACTATCCGAACAGCAGCCTGAATACATCTTCAATCTTACCTGCGGGAACCACTTTTATAGTTTTGGCAGCACTTTTGGCTGCTTTCAGGTTAAGGCGGGAAACAACAATTGTTTCAAATCCCAGCTTTTCTGCTTCTGAAACCCTTTGTTCGGCACGGGTAACAGGCCTGATTTCGCCTGATAAACCAACTTCAGCCGCGAAACAGGTCTTTGAGCTCACCGGGATATCAATGTTCGATGAAAGGACAGCACTGACAACAGCAAGATCCGTTGCAGGGTCATCTACCCGCAAACCACCGGCAATGTTAAGAAAGACATCTTTAACGCCAAGTTTAAAGCCGCTTCTTTTCTCAAGAACAGCCAGCAGCATGTTCAGCCGTCTTGTGTCGAATCCGGTGCAGGATCGCTGTGGTGTTCCATAGGCTGCAGAACTTACCAGCGCCTGGGTTTCAATCAGCATGGGGCGCAGGCCTTCGATGGTGGCTGCAACGGCAGTGCCGCTCACCGGTTCTTCGTGCTGGGTAATCAGGATTTCTGAAGGATTGGAAACTTCACGGAGACCGCTGCTCTGCATTTCATAAATGCCAAGTTCTGAAGTGCTGCCAAAGCGGTTCTTGACCGACCTTAGAATACGGTAGCCGTAATTCCGGTCACCTTCAAACTGCAGAACAGTATCCACCATGTGTTCAAGTAATTTCGGGCCGGCAAGGGTGCCTTCCTTGGTAATATGACCGATCAGGAAAACCGGAACATTTACCGTTTTGGCAAACCGTTGCAGTTCAGAGGCTGTTTCACGGATCTGTGAAATGCTTCCGGCTGAAGCATCTATGTTATCACTGGTAAGGGTTTGGATGGAGTCAATAATGACAATTCCCGGATTCAGCTTTGCCAGATGTCCAAGGATTTCACTGGTGGAAGTTTCCGTAAGGATATAACATTCATTTTTACCCATTCCCAGGCGTTCTGCCCGCATACGGATCTGTTGCTCACTTTCTTCTCCTGAGACGTACAGCACCCTCTGATTTTTCATAGTCAGGGCAACCTGAAGCATAAGTGTAGACTTCCCTATGCCCGGTTCGCCACCCACCAGCACTACCGAGCCCGGAACCAGGCCGCCCCCGAGTACCCTGTTTAACTCATTGTTGGCAGTATCAATCCTGTTTTCAGCAGATAATTCTACATCTGTAATAAGGGTGGGAACCGGTTGTTTACCGGGTTTGAAATGCTGTATACTTCCCGATGTTTCTGCCCGCTGTATAACCTCCTCTACATAGGTATTCCATTCTCCGCACGATGGACATTTTCCAATCCATTTCGGGGATTGTACTCCGCAGTTGCGACAAAAAAAGGCGGTTTTGGTTTTGGCCATTTGGAATTTTTCGTGTATTTTTTTTCAATTGGTTTCAGCTGATAAACCAGGAATCGAAATCATTTTAGTTTTTTGATTTAGCCAGAAATGATGACTATCACTACTGCTCCTGGGTTTTTAAAGAGTTTGGGATGAAGTTTATTATTTTTCTCCCGGTTATTGTTTCCTGATCCTCTTTTCAATCAGACTTGTTGAATAACCAGGGAGGTATTCAAGGGTTTCGACTTTCCCGCCTTTACGCATAACAATATCATAACCTACAATATCCTCAGGTTTATAATCGGCTCCTTTTACCAAAATATCAGGCTGGATCTTCCTGATCAGTTCATAGGGTGTGTCTTCATCAAAAAGAACGATGGCAGTAACGAAACTCATTGATGCAAGCACCATCGCACGCGCAAATTCATCATTGATCGGTCGGTCAGGCCCTTTTAATCTCCGGGTTGAAGAATCGGTATTGAGTCCGATGACCAGCACGTTTCCCAGGTCTGCCGCCTTGGCAAGATAATCAACATGTCCACGGTGGACGATGTCGAAACAGCCATTGGTAAAGACAATTTTTAAATCCCTGAATTGCCAGTAGGCGAGGAGGTGTTCAAGTTCCTGAGGATTGGGTATCTTCTTCTGCAACATTTCCGGCCTTGTCATACGCGCTCTTGTTTAAAACCGGTAGTAAAAGTAATGAAAAAACTCCCGCAAGAAGAATCATTATTGTTTGTGAGGACCAGATAAGCCAGCCCAACGCATAGCCTGTCGTGGCCGGGATGGAATAGATGAAAAGGGTTTCGGCAACGATGGCCGGGTAGATCCCGATGCCTCCCTGAACGATCATGATTCCGATAGATCCGAAGATGAGTACAGCCAGACCGGCATCGAGTCCGAGTCCGGAGGTGTCTTTCAGGCTGAAAAACACAATGTAAGCCATCAGGAGGTATAGAAACCAGATGAAAAAAGTATGCGCAATAAACTGATACGGTCTCTTTACCTTTGCCAGTGACCTGATCCCTTCAAGAAATCCGGTAAAAAGGGCCGAGAATTTCATATAAATAGTGGTGTGCCTGAATTTCCGGCGAATAATTAAAAACATCAGGATTCCTGCAGCAACAACCACAATCAGGACGATAATCAGAAAGAAATCGGGATCAGCAGCAAGGTTGAACTTTCGTTGCAAAGGCTCATAGATCTTTTGCTCAATATAGATCTGTAGTTTCCCCGACTGGGTAATCAGCATCAGAAAGAACAAAAGGATAAAGGAAAGCATATCGATGGCCCGTTCAGTGATCACTGTGCCGAATGATTTGTTGAATGGAATTTTCTCATACCTGGTCAGGATTCCGCAGCGACTTACTTCACCCAGTCTTGGCAGGGCAAGGTTGGCAAGATACCCTATCATTACCGCCATAAAAACATTGCTGGTTCTGGGTTTGTAGCCCAGCGGTTCCATCAGGATCTTCCAGCGCAACGTCCTGCTGAGGTGGCTGAGTGTGCCCAGAAAAATGGCTGCCACAATCCAGTAATAATTGGCGATTTTAAGCGACTGAAATATCTCCTGCTTCTGACCATGGGTCAGGTTTCGCATGAACAACCAGATGAAGAAGATGCCGATTCCCAGAAAGAAACTGAACCGGAGAATATTGAAAATTGTCTTTTTCAAGGCAGTTTCAGACAAGTTTGTTTTGGTTTCCCGGGAATACTATGGCCGGCTTAAAAGTACGGGCTTCCTCAGGAGTCATTTGTGCAAAAGCTGCAATTATTACAAGGTCACCGGCAACCGCTTTTCGTGCTGCGGCACCATTCAGTGTTAACATTCCACTGCCGCGCTCGCCTTTGATAACATAAGTTTCAAGTCGCTCGCCGTTATTGATATTCAGGACCTGCACCTTTTCAAATTCTATCAGGTTTGCGGCGTCCATCAGGTCTTCATCAATGCCGATACTGCCAATATAATGCAGGTTCGATTCGGTTATGGTAGCCCGGTGTATTTTCGATTTTAGTACCTCTATCATCATAGCGCTGCAAAGATACTTAAATTAATTTTATATTGTCAATCAGCCTGATCTCGCCGGCAAAAACAGCTATAAAGCCATAGCTGCCCGGAAGAATAACCCCCGAAACGGGTTGAAGAGTTTCACTGCTGGCAATTGAAAAGTATTCGAGTTTCAGTAAAGGATGATCCTTAAATTTCATCGATACAAACCGGATAATCTGCTCTGCTGTATGAGCCGGCGCCAGACTCTTTGCTTCTTCCAGCACCATGTGGATATAAGGGGCTGCTCTCCGGCATTGTGGTGTTAGTCTCTCGTTGCGCGAACTTCTGGCAAGCCCGTCAGTTTCACGGCTGATGGGACAGGGGACGATTTCAACATCCAGCTTCTCGTTTCTGACCAGGGCTCTGATAATCTGCAATTGCTGGTAATCTTTTTCTCCGAAATAAGCCTTGTGCGGCAGGGTAATGTCAAACAGTTTATGAACAACAATGGCCACACCATTGAAATGCCCCGGTCTGAAAGCACCTTCCATCACTGTTGCCAGAGTTCCGAAATCGTAGGATTTGTTGGTTTTCTCAGGATACATTTCTTTCTCACCCGGACAGAAAACGACATCACAACCCACAGATTCAAGCATTTCAAGGTCTTTATCGAGCGTTCTCGGATACTTCTTCAGATCTTCAGGATTGTTGAACTGAATCGGATTGACAAAAATGCTGACGATGACAAGATCATTGGCTGATTTTGCTTTTCTGACCAGAGACAGATGTCCCTCGTGCAATGCCCCCATGGTTGGAACAAAACCGATCGTTTTGCCGGAGATTCTTGCCTTTTCGGAAAAACTCCGGGTTTCTGTAATGGTTTCAAAAAGTTTCATCAAAGGAAGGTAATGATTACAGATTCGTTATTTTTCAGGATCAGCTATTTTCATTTGAAAAGATTCAGGAAATCCTTTTCAAGTGTTGTAACAGGTGTTTCAACGATCCTGCCGGTTTCATCCCCGTCTTTTGTAAAAATAAAAGTTGGTACGAGTTTGATATTAAAGTCACCCACGCAGAAATTTCCTGCTTTCTTATCCCGGTCAACGGCAACCATGAAAACCTGTTCTGAAGGGTATTCAATCATATCCAGAATTTTCAGGAAATGGGGTACCTGCTCGCGGCTGTCACCGCACCATGTGCCCAGAACGATAAACACCCACGGATATTCATTTCTGCGTGCTTTCAACGAATCTAGGATTGCAGGATCAGGCTGATATTTCTTGTATTCCAGATCAAACCAGTCACCCATAGATACCAGCCCATCCCTGTTGACAGTTCCGATCAGGATATCCTTACCTGATTTCTCATCAAAGACTTTTTTGTTGTCGTTCTGGGCATTCAGTGCTGCTGCAAGAAGCAGAAATGTAACAATGAACAGGATCTTTCTCATAATTCTTTATTTCGGGAAGGTGAATTGAAGGTGACCGACGGGTTGCTTATGGATGTGAGGTGCAAAAATAGAAAAGGTTTTGATGTGAATCAAAACCTTTTCAGATACTCAGCTTAATTGTAACACACATTACATTGAACCTGAGTCATATGCCTGTTCTCCATGGATTGAATTATCAAGCCCGATCAGCTCATCCGATTCGCTCACCCTTACCGGTGTCAAAAGATTGATTACGGCAAGCATCAGGTAGGTGAAAATAAATGCATATGCGGAAGCCCCAACCACGGCCACAAGCTGTTTGAAAAAGAAAGATGTTTCGCCAAACATCAAACCCTGGGTGGTCACCATGGGATTAATGGCACTGGTTGCGAATACACCGAGCAGTATTGTTCCCAGAACACCACCGACTCCGTGAACACCCCATACATCAAGGGCGTCATCCCAGCCAAGTTTGTTCTTCAGAGCAACGGCATAGTAGCATACAATTCCGGCAATAATCCCGATCACTGCAGCAGCCCATAGAGGAACAAATCCGGCGGCAGGAGTAATGGTTGCCAGACCTGCGACAGCTCCGGTAAGTAGACCAATAAATTTGGGTTTACGTGCTTTGGACCACTCTATGATTAGCCATGTTACGGTTGCAAAAGATGCAGCAACATCGGTATTTGCAAAGGCCTGTGCTGTAATGTTATCGACTGAAAGTTCACTTCCGGCATTAAATCCGTACCATCCAAACCACAAAAGACCGGTGCCGATGGCAACCAGGGGGATACTGTTTGGTGTAGAATCTTTATTGGTGCGCGCTCCTACATAAAATACAGAAGCCAGGGCTGCAAATCCGGCAGTGGCATGCACCACAATACCGCCGGCAAAATCAAGAACACCCCATTGTGCAAGTATTCCACCTCCCCAGAGCATATGAACAAACGGGTAGTAAACAAATATTTGCCAAACAATCAGGAATACCATATAGCTTTTAAAGGTAACCCGGCCCACAAAAGCACCTGTAATCAGCGCTGGCGTAATGATGGCAAACATCATCTGGTAAAGAAAAAATACCAGTTCCGGTATTTTACCGTTTCCGGCGTAGACACTGTTCAGATCTACACCCATAAGAAACGATTTGTCTAGATTCCCGATGATAGCACCGGTGCCGCTGAAGCACAGAGAATATCCGAAAGCAAACCACAATACAGTAGTCACACCAAGCGATACAAAACTCTGAATCATAATTCCGAGAATGTTACGTTTGCTTGCCAGACCTCCGTAGAAAAAGGCCAGACCGGGAGTCATGAGCATTACCAGGCTGGTTGCGAGAAGCATAAAACCGGTGTTGCCGACTTTCGAGGCTTCATTCAAAATCATTTCAGTTTCCATTTTTGCGGATTTAATTGTTCAATTATTTTTAGAGGGAAATGCCAACTACCAGAAATACATTTTCTGCCTGAGGATTAACAATAAAGGAAGTTGTTACGGGCAGACTGAATTTGTCCGTAATCTGAATTTCCCTGGAACCTGTTATCCCTAAATTGATCACCCCGGCATAAGGGCCATAGAAGCCTGATTCACCTTTATCCTGGTCTGGACTGGTTGGCGTGAATCCCATAAAAAGGTTGTAATCCACCCCTTTGCAGGTGCCATTGTATCCGAGTTCCAGGTAAGTAGAGAACTGCTTCTTCCCGTTGTCCTTCAGGGCATCGGCTCCCCAGAAATTGACAGCAGCCATAAGCGTAAACGGGATTTTCTCGGTTCCGTTAAAAGAAACCGATGCCTCAAGCAGATGACTGGTTTTATCCTCGTTGTATTCAAAATAGTTATTGTTTTCAAGCGTATCCACCGGCAGGAAGTAGTCAGTAATGATGATACTGAACATATCTTTGATATTGTATGAGAGATACAGATCAGTTTCCTGGACTTTCAATCCGTCACTCATCGAAAAGGCGCCCCAGGTTCCGATCGTAAATCCACCAAGGCTGTATTCAAGGGTTGGCTGAATACTCGGGGATGAACCACCGAGGTTCATGCCGCGCCATATGTAGCGGCTCATTAAGTCAACGCCGGAATTAAAGGAGGTCTCTGTCTGGGCTGTTGCTTTCCCGGGGTGCAATAACAGGATGCCCAGGGTTGCACCGAGCAGAATTGTAAGAGTGTGTTTTTTCATCGATGATTGTTTTTTGAACGATTCTTTTGGATTTCCCACTCCGCAAAAATTGGAACTTAATAGGTGTTGAACAATGTATTATTAACTGATTTTATCTAAGATAATCACTTATTTTTAAATAAGTGTTACACTTAGAGGTCAGAAATCTTAAGCAAAATAGTAAAAGAGGGTTTGACAGACCTAGAATTCTATGATCTGATGCCTGATGGCAAATTTTACAAGATCAACCGTCGACTTGAGGTTTAACTTCTGCATGATATGGTTCTTGTGCGATTCAACCGTTCTGGTACTGATAAAGAGTTGCTCGGCAATCTGAGGGTTTGAGAACCCTTCAGCAAATAATTTCAGGATCTCAAATTCACGTTTTGAAAGGCTGTTTTCAGGGTTTAGGTTCTCAGGCTCCTTATCCTTGGCTTTTTTTATGTAGCTTTTAAGTATGGTGTTTGAAATGGATTCACTGAAATATTCTGAACCCTGGCTGATCGTTCTTATGGCCAGTAATAATTCTGATTGAGATATGTTCTTCGGCAGGTATCCCTGGGCTCCGGCTTTGATGGCGTTGAAAATGTACTCTTCTGTGGTATACATTGAAAGAAATAAAACCTGTGTTCCCGGATAATCTTTGCGTATCGATTCACAAAGGTCAATTCCTGAACAATCGGGCAATGAAATATCCAGTAGAAGGACATCCGCTTCGGCCGACTTCATAAGGCTGAGCAGATCCCGGCCATTGCTTGCTTCCCCCCTGATAGAAATATCATCCTGGCCTGTAAGTAAGGCCTTGATGCCGTCGCGCACGATGGTGTGATCATCTGCTAGTAGTACTTTAATCATAACATGCTTTTATTGATGGGTATCTCAATTTGAATGGTTGTCCCGGAGCCTGGCGACGATAATATGGTAGCTTCACCTTTTAAAAGGCTGGCACGTTCCCTGATATTGTTCAGCCCATGACCGCTGGAACTACAGGCTGTGTTAAGATCCATGCCTTTTCCGTTATCGGTTATACTGAAACAAAGTAGGTTACCTTTTTGATGGCATTCAATTTTCACGATGGTTGCGCCGGAATGCTTTGAAACATTGTTCAGGGCTTCCTGAAATATTCTGAAGATATACAATCTGGCTTTTTTCCCAAGCACCTGTCCCGGTATATCTCCCCCGAAGGTGGTTTCAATTCCATAGTTGCCGGTCAGATTATTACACAGGTTACGGATGGCGGTGGTTAGCCCGAACTCAGCCAGTGCAGGAGGCATCAGTGCGTTTGAGATGGCCCTGACTTCATCAATCAGATTGTCGGCCATTGCAATGATAGTCTGCAATTCATGCCTGGTTATTTCGGGGACCCTGTTTTCGAGCGCACCAAGCCTAAGTCTGACAGCAATCATGCTTTGCCCGATGCCATCGTGCATCTCCCTCGAAAGCCGCTGACGCTCCTGGTCCTGTCCGTCAATGGCTGATCGCAGGCGTATATGCCTTTCTGCTTTCAAAGCTTCATCTTTCTCATTGATGTTGATAGCCATTCTGTTAAATGCATCGGTCAGTGCGCCGATTTCATCGTCGGCTTGAATTTTTACCATCGGGACCGACCGTCCTTCACCAAGTTCAACAGCTGCATCCTTGAGTTTTTTGAGTGGTCTGGTGATACTGCTGCTTATCATGAAACTTATGATAAAAAAGGCGATTCCGGTGAAAATCGTCAGAAACATGATGCTGTTTCTGATTGGATAAATGGCTGAGGTTGCTTCGCGATAGTCAATTTCTGCAAGTATGACCCAGCTCAGCCCACCGATATTTACCGGTCCGAATGAACTGAGTACTTCGATGCCCCTGTAATCGTTTACCTGTGCTATTCCGCTTGCGCCTGCCAATGCCTTTTCAACAGGCTTTGTACTCACCTTTGTTCGCATAATCGAATTCGGGATAAATCTCGATTGGCTGCGCATCAGATGATCAGGCCCTACCAGGTAAGTCTCGCCTGAATAACCCAGGCCGTTGGCCGGACCAACTTCGAGCATAAAATCATTCGTTTTTTCAGACCGCACAATCAATGCAAGGTATGCTACAGTTTTTCCTGTCACATTTACAGCACTCACCGACAATAACTGACCGACTGACCTGTTTCCGGATCCCGGGTAATCCACCATAAATGACCTTTGCGTCCCATTTCCTGCGAAGAGATGAAAGTCATCGATCTGAGATTGGTTCAGGGCGGAATCCGGATCATTTTTGATGAGGACTTTACCCCTTGGATTAAGGATGACATAACCGGAATAAAATGCAGAATCAGGGAAGGAGCCAAAATCAGGTACCGGAAAGGATGTTAATTCATGAGGACTTTTAAGTAAAGTATTGGAAACTAACCTTATAACAGCATCTGATGTGGCATAGAACTCTGTTTCCCGCATTCTTTCTGAGAAAAAATTTTCAATTTGTGTTTTTCTCGCCAGCCTGATCGAAGTGAGCTGATCATAGGTTCTTTCAAGCAGGGCTTTACGGGCACTGAAAAATGAAAACATCCCGGTAATCACAATTGACCCGATTCCAAGGGCCAGAAAATAGAGTACCATCTTTTCAGTAAGCGTTGTCCTTTTCACAAACAAGAAATTTTTTCAAACCTACATGAAATTTCTATAACCTGCTCTGATTATAAAAAAAATCAGGGATTTTCCGAAGAACTTTCAGGCATACAGGGGCTACTGAATATGATCTCATTTTCGAAAGAATGAACAAAATATCTTTTTAAAGGTTTTGAATAAGCTAACTCACTGATAATGGTAGTGGTTGAATTTTTGAATTTTATAAGTGTTTGTATATCAGTGTAATATATGAGTATAAAAAGCAGGTTGAATAGCTTGGATTAATCATTGTTCAGGTTTATATTTGCCGCCTCATTTTTTACTTCCTGATAACGACAAGGAGATGCACATGATGAAAATAGGGATTTTTTATGGTGGGAGCCCAAAAGGCAGCACTTTTCAGGCCGCTCAGAGCCTGGTTAAACATTTTGGAAAAGACAAGGCTGCGATGCACAATGTAGGGGAAGCTACACGAGAAGACCTTGAGAAATATGATTACCTGATTCTTGGAACTTCAGCCTGGGGGATAGGGGAGATGCACCAGGATTGGGAGCGATTCATTGATGTTTTGGTGGAAGCCAGTATCGATAATAAAAAAATCGCATTGTTTGGTCTGGGAGATCAGGTTGAATATCCTGAAAGCTTTGTTGATGGCATGGGTACTGTATTCTGCCGCCTTCCGTTCAAGGAAAATGTAGTCGGTTTCTGGCCGACCAAGGGATATTCATTTTACTTTTCAACTGCCGAGAAAGACGGGAAATTTGTTGGCCTGGCACTGGATGAAGACAGTCAGCCTGAATTGACCGGTGAAAGGATTTCAAAATGGGTTGATCAGCTCAGGTCTGAATTTCAGCTCAATTAAACTTCAAGAAAGTTTAATCTGATTTTTCCTCAATCTTTTTAGTCATAGGTTTCTTCCGGAACTTTTGTGTGTCGTGTTTTCCGTTATGTTTTTTTAACGGAACCAGAGTCGCATTTTCAATAATTGAAGGCTCAGGGTTTTGTAATTTTTATACTTTTGTGGCCTGCTGACTTTTACAGCTATTCTAATAAATATATAAGATGAAAATCCAGAAACATATACTGCTCCAGATTTTTTTATTTCTCCTGCTTTCTGCCGGGGCCCAGACACCTGATGCAAGAACTGAAAAGCTCAGGGCTGCGGTCACCTATCTGGCTTCTGAAGAGTTGGGCGGCAGAAAATCCGGTACCGACGGAGATTCGCTTGCTGCAGTTTTTATCAGGAACAAACTGGTCGAAAATGGAGCTGTTTTGATGGGGAATAACGGATTTCAGTATTTTGGTATTGTTTCCGATATAAAAAGCGGAGAAGGAAATAAACTGAAGGTTGATGGTGTTGATTTTGAAGCCGGGAAAGATTTTCAACCTTTTTCATTTTCAGCATCAGCTTCACTGGAAGCTTCGGTGATTTTTGCCGGCTTTGGCATATCAGGCAGCAGCGGAGATCTGAAATGGGACGATTTTGCTGATCAGGATCTGAAAGGGAAATGGGTATTGGTGTTAAGGGGTGACCCTGAACCCGACAATGCCGGCAGTGCTTTTATCCCAATGGCTACCGACAGGGCCAAGGCTCTGACAGTGCGCGACCGGGGAGCAGCCGGAATACTGCTTGTTTCACCTTCTTCCATTGATAAAAATGATCAGCCTGTTGATATTACATTTGATAAAACAGTGTCTGATGCCGGAATCCCTGTAATCAGCCTTACCAGGAAAACTGCTTCCTATATTCTCGGACTTCAGCCCACAGCCATCGATTCACTCGAAAAAGCGATGATCGCCGGCAAGATACCTGCAAGAATCGAAGTAAAGAAAAAAGTTAACGGTACTGCCGATGTGGTTCGAAAAAAGGTGACAACCAGAAATATTGTTGCTTTAATCCCCGGGAATGACCCGATACTTAAAAATGAGTACATTGCCATAGGAGCACATTATGACCATCTTGGCATGGGTGGATCAGGATCCGGTTCAAGGGTTCCCGACCTCAATGCAGTTCACGGTGGTGCCGACGACAACGCGTCTGGTGTGGCCGCACTCCTTGAAATGACCTCCTATTTTTCCGCTGAATCAAACCGCCCCGCCCGAAGTCTGCTCATCATAGCTTTCGGTGCTGAAGAAATGGGTATCCTGGGCTCAAAATATTTCGTTGGACATTGCCCTGTTGACATCAGGTCAGTGAAAGGAATGGTCAATATGGATATGGTGGGCAGAATGTCGAAAGATACTCCAATACTTACCGTTTCCGGAACCGGAACATTTACACTGGCCGATTCACTCATCGACAGGTTATCAGCAAACCGACCATTCCAGGTTAAAAAATCTCCCGATGGATATGGCCCCTCTGATCATGCCGCATTCTACGGCGAAGGAATTCCGGTTTTATTCCTTACAACGGGAGCCCATGAAGATTATCATACACCCGATGACCTTGCCGAAAGGATTAATTATGAAGGACAGACCAGAGTAATTGATTTTGCCGAAAGCATAGTTACATCACTTTCAGCAATGAACCCGGCTCCCGCATTCAGGGAGGCAGGAAGTCGCAAGGAAAGCGGAAACTATGGCCGTGGACTGAAAGTAACACTTGGGATTATGCCCGATGTATCCGGTGCTGAAACTTCAGGTGGTATGAAAGTTGAAGGAACCAGGAAAGATGGTCCAGCCCAGAAAGCCGGAATGATTAAAGGAGACATCATCACGGCGATCAATGGTTTACCGGTAAGTAACATTTACGATTATATGAGCCGGCTCGGTAAATTGAAACCAGGAGAAACCGTCAATGTGGAAGTTTTGAGGGAAGGTAAAAAAGAAATCCTCATTATTCAGTTATAACGCTGCAGGGGCGCTTCTCCTGTGAAAACGAATGGTAGATATTTTAACCCGCGAAGTTGGGTACAAGTTTATTAAATTTGGAATTGTCGGTTTTTCAGGAGTGCTGGTTGATTTTGGATTTACCTATGCCAGTAAGGAATGGCTCAGAATACAGAAATACTTAAGTAATGCCATCGGATTTACCATTGCCGCCAGCAGCAACTATTACCTGAACCGCATCTGGACATTTCACAGCAACAATCCCGATGTGGTCGTTGAATACGGGAGGTTTCTCTTTATCTCGGCAATCGGATTGCTTATCAGTACACTGGTGCTGTACCTGTTGGTGTCAAAGGCAAAGTTCAATTTCTATTTTGCAAAACTACTGGCTATATTGGTCGTTACCTTGTGGAATTTTGTGATCAACCTCAACTATACATTTCTTTCCTGAAGATAGGAGCCCGCAAGCCTCTCTATCCTGAAAAAAGCCTGATTCAATAGGTTTTGGTCATTGATGAGGGAACAATGATGATGAAGTCGGCGATACCTTCATTTTCAGTGGCTAAGGGGTCAACCTCGTCCTGTTCACTTGTGTTGATGGTGAGAATTTTAAGTTCAGGCTTCAGCTTTTTCAGGTACCATACAATACCTTCATAATTATCTGAATGATAAGTTCCGTGAAAATGCATCAGCGTTTTGCCTTTTTCTGCATGCCGGGCAATATTATAGGCCATGGTGGCGTCTTTCGCAGCCTGGGCTTTGGGCAGGTTGTCATTTACATGATCGCCTCCGTTTTCTCCCATCATTTCAATCATACTTTTATACCCGGGGAGTTCAGGATCGTAATCAATCGGGAGAGGAGCAATAAGGTACTTTGCCCCGGATGATAATGAATCAAGCCCTTCAAATCCGTCACGGTTAACCAGTGCTGCGTACCGTCGGGGTATGTTGGTGGGAATAAACATCAGGCTGCTGTCACGGGCAAACTGCAGTAGTGGTTTGTAGTCGGTCTTATAGTTAGGCCAAAGCTTGGCTTCAGTCTCAAAACTTTTATCTTTAATCTTGCCGTTCAGATATTCACTGATGATGAGTGCATTGTCAGTCTCAAACATTTCAGCAGCCAGGATCAGCTGCTTTCCTTTTATCTGGTAGAGTGACCGGGTTAGCTCCAGTTCAAGCCAGTGGCAGACAGGGCTGTTGTGCAATTCACCGAAAAGAACGACATCGGCTTCTGAGGCTTCTTTAACGAGCTTTTCAAAATCAGTGGCTTTGCCTTTAGAGTTGTAGATCAAATAGGCCGGAAGATCACTTCTCATCGAAGTCATGATCAGCAGCCCGAGTATTGAAAGTAATAAGGTTCTCATAATAACTGGAATTGCTTGATAATTGAAGAGGTTAACTTAGCAGGCATAAATACACTATCCGGTTTAAGGTAATATCCTGCCGTGGAATGATCTTCCTGCGTAATGATGCAGTAAACAACAGGAATTACCTGTGTTGAAGGTTTTTTGAATTGAAAGCCATGGGCAGCAGGCTTTCAATGCCATCTACCTGGATAATTTTTCCTGTTTCACCTGCAAAAATGATCCTGATCCTCTTCTGCTGTTTATTTTCATACTCGGCAATAACCTGACGGCAGGCACCGCAGGGTGGGACAGGACTGGTTACATGGTGACCATCTGTACTGATCGTAATGGCAATACTCTCTATCACTTTACCCGGATTCGCCGAAGAAGCAGCAAAAATAGCAACCCTTTCAGCACACAAACCCGATGGGTAGGCGGCATTTTCCTGGTTGTTGCCAGTGATAATGTTGCCGTTCTCAAGCCTCAAGGCGGCGCCGACCCTGAACCCGGAGTACGGTGCGTAAGCCTGTTCTGCAGCATCCTTTGCTCTTTCAAGTAATAAACTGTCGTTGGGTTCAAGATCTGCTGCCTGGTCGGTTTCGGTATATCTGATTGTAATTTCTTTTTTTATCATTCCGGATAGTTTGTATTCAGCTGTTAAAAGTAGGAAAATTATTGACAGACCGGGCTATCGCTTTCTTCATCAGGCCTTATCGGGTTCTCTTTTACGGCCAAAAAGAAGAAGTGCATTGAAAAATGCAAAGAAAGTGGCACCGGCCTGTGTTTCAAGTGTGTCTTCTGTCAGCATCGACATAAAGATAATGGTAAAAAATACCAGATAGTAATAATCAGTATGCCGGCCAACCGCGATTGGCGGATAAAACAGGGTAAACAGAAACCAGATAAGGCCGAATATTCCGAAGGCGACAAAAATGGCCAGGAACTGATTGTGCGACCTGTTGCGGAATGCATCATCAAGTTTTGACCCCATTTCCTGGTAGGCGGTTGAAAAAGCCTGGTTCAGGTCGCCTGTCCCGACTCCTGTCAACCAGTGTTCCCTGATAATGTATGCTGAAGTTTTCCAGTATTCAACCCGTTGCATAACTGAAGAAGCGTTCGGGTCACCATGTTTTACATAATTGGTATAACCCATCACCATCTGGTCGATCCTTGAGCGGAAGCTGAAGTTTTCGAGATAGGCTGTGTTTGCTACACCATTTTCAATATGAGCAATTTCATTGTCCGAAAGACTTCTTATTCCGTTGGCATCCTTTCTGAGGCCTTTGGAATTCAGAAACCGTATAATTGTATAACTAAGTTCCTGTCCCTTGTTGTCAAGGCCATCATAGCTTAAATTACTCCTTCTGTTCCATTCCTGGCGAAGTTCGGAAGGTGCAAGATATATTCCCACATATTTTCCTTTTTCAATGCCATACGTGCATGTGTCATGGACATAGGGCGTTCCGTAATGGGTATACTTTTCAAGTTTGCTGTAATCAACAGCTTCAACTTTATTGAATTCTTTAACCTGTTGTCTGAAAAAGTTGGCAGCAAGCACCGGTGAGAGTGATATGGGAATAAGTACCGCCCATCGGATAAATTTTGATTTAATCCTGGACGAAGCAATCAATGAGAAAAAATAAATCAGTAAACCGGTTATAGCAAGGCCGGTTACTGACTCCAGAATAATCAGGAAAAAGAACAGCCAGAGTATTCCCAGCGCTACAATAACCCTCAGAAACCTGGTAGTTCCGGTTTTTTTGTAGAGGAAATACAGCAGAATGAAAATTGAAAAGCAGATGGTCAGGCCAAATCTGATGTGAGAGATAAATATGCTTAATTCACGGGGATCGCTAACGTGCCTGGTAAACAGTACATAAATGCTGGCAACGGTTCCGGCAAAGACTGCAAGGCAGAAAAATGAAAGCAATTGATTAAGCCTTTCTTTTGTTAGTGCGGTAGAGGTGGCGATAATAACAGGAAGGCTTAACAAGGGTAATTTGATCCTCAGATCCTTCAGGGCATAATTAAGATCGGAGGTATATAACAGCCCCGCAAGGTGGATAAAATAGAGTGAAATTACAGCCAATGCTGCCGGATTGTTGAAAAGCATCCTGAATTTGCCGGTCAGGTTAAAACCAATGGCATTGAAATAAACCCTAAGGCTGTTGATTATTCCATGATAATTCTGATTCTCTGATTTTCTGTAATCTGCGCCCTCGTGAATCCAGAACGCAAGTAATAGAAACTGGGCAATACTCATGCCGAATTCCGAAAGCGGGATCGACATCGCCAACAGAATCATAGAATAAAACATCAGGGATGACACATCAGTCCTGATGTTCAGTTTAAAGGGTACATTTCCGGAAAGTGACCCCATAAAGTGCCTTAAGATTTTGTATTTGTAAGGTTGCTGGTCCCATCAAGAATGGCTTTATAGGTCCTTGAATCCCTGAGGATTCCGATGGCAGTTTCAATTTCCTTGTCTTCGGAAACAGAGGCTTTGATTCGCCCTTTCTGATAGTAATAGCGTGAAACAATCTCACTGCGTAGCATCGTCCTGATTTCATCGCTGAATTTGACCAGGTCAGCCTGTTTATTGTGCTGCATTTTTGATTCCAGCATATCAAATTCAGTCTTTAATTCAGCGTAATACTGTTCCTTTTCAGCAATTTTTTTGAGGTCCGACAACATTTTTTCACTCCGGGTTGTATAATCATAATCCTTGTTATGCAGCCAGGCTACGAAATCATTATAAATGTCGTCGCTGATCCTGAAATCCTGGGGTTCTGCGATGGTGGTATGTTCCCTTCTGAATTTGTTTGCATAATCAAAGATCAGGTATTTGGTTATCAGACTTATTGCTATATTGCTGGCCATTGGTACCTCTGCCGAGATATCCGGCATAATCCCTCCGCCATCGTATACAACTCGTCCGGCTTTGGTTTTAAAACTATTGATCAGCGAATCGGGGATCGGCCGGGGGAAGCCAAGGCTGTCCTTTGATGCATAATCGATCGCCTGGATGCAACGGCCACTCGGTATATAATACTTTGCCACTGTCACTTTCATCTGGGTATTGTATGTCAGCGGCACAATGTTCTGGACCAATCCTTTGCCATAGGTACGCTCACCGATGATTACAGCCCTGTCAAGGTCCTGAAGGGCTCCTGCCACAATTTCAGAAGCGGAAGCACTGAAGGCATTTACCAGTACAACAATCGGTATTTCAGTATCAACAGGCTGGACAAATGTTTTATATGATTTGTTGCGATCCGGGGTTTTCCCTTTGGTGCTTACCACAAGTTCACCTTTTTTTACAAAAAGGTTCGTTATGCTCACAGCTTCATTCATCAGACCTCCGCCATTATCGCGGAGATCAATAATCAGGGCGTTTAATTTACCTGTTTCCTTCAGTTTGGTGAAAGCATCCTTTACTTCCTTTCCGGAGTTCTGTGTAAATCCTGTTAATTTTATATATCCTGTATTTTCATCAACCATCTCAGAATAGGCGACATTCGGAATGGAAACATTTTCGCGCAGAATTGTTATCTCCAGCGGCATATTTTCACCTTCGCGTCCTATCCTCAGCTTCATGGAGGTACCTGGCTGACCTTTAAGGACTGCACTGACATCACTCACCGATTTTCCTTTGGCATCTTTGTCGTTGATGCTTAAAATACGGTCGCCGGGAAACAATCCGGATTTAAGGGCAGGTGAACCTTCATAGGGTTCCGAAATAACGATATAATCACCCTGCTTGTGAATCAATGCGCCAATGCCGCCGTACTGACCAGTGGTCATAAAATTGAAATCTTCTATTTCAGCTTCAGAAATATATACTGTATATGGATCAAGCTTATCCAGAATAGCATCAATCCCGGTTTTGACCAGGTCGCCATAATTCAGTTCATCAACGTAATTATTGTTGAGTTCCTTGAACATCGTAGCAAAAATGTCAAGGTTCTTGGAAATTTCGAAACTGGATGAATTCTGTGAACTGACAGTTGTTGGGTCAGTCAGTCCTATAATCAGCAGGAAGGTAATCAGGAGTATCTGTTTCATCATGAATGGCTTTTTATTTTGTAATCTTGATTATGGAACCGGATCGTATCCTTTTCCTCCCCATGGATGGCATGAAAGAATTCTTTTCAACGTCAGCCAGCCTCCCCTGAATGGCCCGTGTTTCTTCAATGCTTCAATGCCATAGGATGAACAGGTAGGGGTATATCTGCAAGAGGGAGGCAGATACGGTGATATCGCTCCCTGATAAATTCTAATCAGGCCAATCATCAGTTTAGCCAGCAGTAGTTTCATAATCCTTAATTAAACGTAAAAGCAGTTGGATTATTATAGGTTCAAGAGTTTTGAATCCCGGAATTTCTTTGCCGGAATAAACCAATGCCAGCATGCATTTTTGTTGGTTCAGACCTTCTTCAGCGATATGCTTGTTTTTTCTGTAGCACTCCCTTAGCAGTCGCTTGATATGGTTGCGATCAACAGATTTTTTGAAATTCCGTTTTGAAACTGACACCAGGACTTTAATCACCGGATCACCTGTCCAATTGCCCGGGAGCCAGTAAACTTTTATCGGATGCCTGAAAAATGTATGCCCTTCATTGAATAATTTCTGAATTTCAATAAAGGGGCATAAATGTTCCTGCTTTCCAAATGTCTGCATTGCAATTGGTTATTCATAAAAGCTGCCTGACTGTTTATCCGCCGGTTTTGTCATTATTTGTTCTTGTGGTTGGCAGCAAGAAACAGTTCAATGGCTTTTGCCATTGATGGCGCAGTTGGTGAGGGTGCTTCAACCATAATGTTCAGTCCGGCTTCGCGCGCAGCAGAAGCAGTGGTTTGTCCGAAAACACCGATCGCCTTTTCTCCCTGCTCAAACTCGGGAAAATTTTTGAAAAGGGATCTGATACCTGCTGGACTGAAAAATACAAGCATTTCGTACTTGTTCAGATCCAGAAATGTCATGTCATCCGGCACAGTCCTGTACATCACCGCTTTGGTATAAGTGATCTTATGCTGGTCGAGCAGATCCGACAATTCATTGTTATGCTCAGCACTGCATGGGAGCAGGTATTTTTCTGTCTTGTGTTTCCTGATGATATCTACCAGGTCATGTAATTCCTGACTGCTGAAAAATATTTTGCGTTTTCGGTATTGAATATACTTCTGAAGATAATATGCTGTTGCCTCAGAAGAACAGAAATACTTCATCGATTCCGGAATTTCTGTCCTCAATTCTGTTGCCAGCCTGAAAAAATGATCAACACCATGCTTGCTGGTAAAGATTACGGCAGTATTATCTGCCAATCTCACCTTATTCTCTTTCCTGAAATCAATTGAACTTAATCCTTCTATTTTGAAGAATTTGTGAAAATCAACGTTCAGGCAGTATTTTTTGATAATTTCACCATAAGGCGATTTCTCAAGTTCTGCAGGCTTAGGCTGCGAAATCAGTACATTCTTGATTTTCAATTTAATCGAAATTAGAAATTTAACTTAAGCATAATTTTCAGTAATTCCGGTACTTAACTGCCTACTAGTCAGCGATGGTAACCAACCTGTAAAGAAATAGTACCGGCAAAATTTCGAGGGTGCAAAGATACAAAAATAAATACAACACCGAAAACGTTTGCGCTGAGAATCCAACCATCATACTTCTGATAAATCTGAGGCCTGCCACAATTAGCAAAATCACTGCAGCAATTTTCATGATGAGCAGGTTGCCACTGTAAAATCCGGCCAATACAAGCGGGAAAATCATTATACCTGCTGCTGCGTTGAAAATAATGTTGGTAAGTATGAATTCACCCGTATCATGTTTTGTCCTGAAAATCATTCCTGTTCCCCTGATGGCAAGTATCTTCAAAAGCCATAATACGGAAATAACGGCCAGTAAAATCATGTAAATCAAGGATGGCTCCTTTATCCCAAGCCAGCTGCTGATTGCATCAAAACCTAGCTGAAGCACCACGGCAGCCAGGCTGATAATATAAACAAATGCAAGCCCGGGGGTGATTCTCTCTTCCGTCAGATTGCCATCCCGTACAAGTTGATTTACATGATGCCGGGCACCAACAGCCCTGAAGAGCTGTTTAATTCTGCGCATGTGGTAAAACCTGATCCAGGCAAGTACCATCAGACAAACGAGGAAAAGTGAAGTAAGCCAGTCATAATTGTGCCGGAACCTGAATTCAGGGTCGGTCTTTTGCTGCCGTGATTGTGAGATTATAAAAATTGATGGTTTGTCGAACAGGGGTTTTGCTGGAGCAGTTATGGAATCCTGAACCGGCAGAACAATTTCCCGAAGCTCGAACCTGAAAACCGTATCGCCCGGAAAAGTATTCAGGCTATCAACAAGAAAATCAGAATAATCCCGGATGGAATCAGTTTCAGTGCTTTTCGTTGGTGCCTCTGGCTTAATAAAGAAGCCGGTATTTACGGTCTGTTGTTCTCTGGCTGTCATGCAGATTGCAAAATTAACATTTTTTTAAGTCGCCATGGGCAAACCACCTTGTTGTGGTCAGGTATTTTCAATGGGGTGTAAAGTTCAGCAAATAAAACCGGAAAAATCTCTAATGGTCAGGAAATCAGAATTATAACCTCAATAGGATTTATAATAAATATTGGACGCTTTAATAGGAACAGGATTGAATTAGTTCTAAATTTGCGCCCTGAAATTCTATCTAACAATCATTCCCAGGACTATCAATCATACTGCCCAATGACACTGATGAATAACATAAGGGAAAGAGCAAAGAACACTTCAAAGTGTATTGTTCTTCCGGAAGGTACTGAAGATCGGACACTTAAGGCTGCCGATTTTATACTGAAAGAGAAAATTGCCCGGATAATCCTGATAGGGAACAAAGCAGAAATTGACAGGAAGGTCATTGAATCCGGTTTACAGTTTATTGCGCAGGCAAGGATAATAGATCCGCTTGACAACCCTGAGAAGGAGCGTTTCGCAAACCTGCTCTTCGAAATCAGGAAATCAAAGGGAATGACCTTTGAGGAAGCCATGAAGCTTGCTGAGGATCCCCTGTACCTGGCTACTTTGCTGATCAAATCGGGCGAAGCTGACGGAGAAGTTGCCGGAGCGATGAATGCTACCGGCAATGTGTTACGCCCGGCTTTTCAGATCATCAAAACTCTGCCTGGGATCAGTGTGGTTTCCGGCGCATTCTTCATGATTTTCAAGGATAACCCCTATGTTCCGGAAAATATTCTGGTTTTTGCAGATTGTGCTGTTCATCCCGATCCTACAGCTGCAGAGCTGGCCGAGATAGCAGTTTCCACCGCACTGACTGCGAAGGCAATTGCAGGGATGGAACCAAGGGTTGCAATGCTGAGTTTTTCGACCAAAGGGAGTGCCAAGCACGCCCTGTGCGATAAAGTGATTGAGGCAACCCGGATTGCCCGTGAAAAAGCCCCATGGCTTTCCATCGATGGTGAGCTTCAGGCGGATGCGGCGATCGTTGAATCGGTTGGCATTCATAAAGCACCCGGCAGTAGTATCGCCGGAAAAGCAAATGTACTTGTCTTCCCTAGTCTTGAAACCGGTAATATTGCCTACAAACTTGTTCAACGGCTTGCCGGAGCCGAAGCCATCGGTCCTGTGCTACAGGGTATGGCGGCACCGATCAACGATCTTTCAAGGGGATGCTCGGTCAGTGATATTGTTAACCTGATTGCTATTACAGCAACACAGGCCGGTGGAATGAATTAGTCACAGTTTAACCGTAACAAATAATTAAAATGTCAGAACGATTAGAGGATTTTAGTCTTGGTAAAAGTATGAACCCGAAAGGTTCCATACAAAAGGTAGGTGTCGTCGGATGCGGTGCAATGGGTCAGGAGATTTCTGTTTTGATCAGTCAGTCCGGAATTGATGTAATTTTCATTGATATCAGTGAAGACCGGATTGCAGAAGTATTGAAGCGTGTTGAAGCCCAGCTTGACGATCGTATCAGTAAATGGGGGCTTACCGGCAGTGAGAAGAAACTCATCCTTTCAAGAATCAAAGGCTCAACAGACTATTCAGAGCTTTCTGATTGCGAAATAGTATTTGAAACAGTGAATTCGAAGAAGAAAGGGACCAGCCTCGAACTCCGTCAGGAGATATTCAGAAAAATAGAATCGGTTGTCAGGCCTGATGCCATTATTGCTTCCAATACAGCAACCCTGATGATTTCTGAAATTTCATCGGTGTTAAAGAGACCTGAAAGGGCCATGGGGCTTCATTTTTTCTCCCCTGTTGGCAAGATAAAGATCATTGAAGCAGTAAGATCTGTTTATACGACCGATGACACTTTTGCTATGGTGAGTAAACTTGCACTGCTGATTGGCAAAAAGCTGATCAACGTAAATGAATCTTCAGGTAATGTCAGTACACGGATGCTGGTACCTCTGATCAATGAAGCCTGCGAGATTCTTATGGAAGGGGTTGCAACTGTATCTGACATTGATGAAACCATGAGAGAAACTTCCGGATTACAATTGGGGCCCTTCGAAATGGCCGACAAAATCGGACTTGACAAAGTGTTGAAATGGATGGAGAACCTCTATGCCGAATTTGGCGAAAAGAAATATAAACCTTCGCCTGTGCTCAAAAGGCTGGTCAGGGCAAATATGGTTGGACGCCGTGTTGGTGAAGGATTTTATTTATATCAGGGTGGAAAGCGCTTACCCAAAAAGGGCTCAATCACAAATCTTGGCCGCGAATAACAACGCTGCCTGTAAGTTTCCGGTAAAAATAAATTAGCAATGAAAATAATAGTTCTGAACTGCGGAAGTTCATCCATTAAATACCAGTTATTTGACATGCCTACGAGTGAGGTACTGGCAAAAGGACTTGTTGACAAAATAGGCCTGAAGGGTTCACTCCTGAAACATTCACGGAATGATGGAACAGAAGTAAAACTGGAAGGTGAAATTCTTGACCACCAGGCTGGCATCGAATATCTGTTGGGTATACTGATCAGTGAAAAGTACGGCAGCATCAAAAGCCTCGATGAAATTCAGGCAGTTGGTCACAGGGTGGTTCACGCCGGTGAAAAGTTTAACGGCAGCGTATATATTACCCATGAAGTGATTGAGGCACTTGAAGAGTGTATCGATCTTGCTCCGTTACATAATCCACCAAACCTCAAGGGAATTTATTCAATCACCAAACTTTTACCATCGGTTCCTCAGGTTGGCGTTTTTGATACCGCTTTCCACCAGACGATGCCTGATTATGTATACCTGTACGGGATACCCTATTCCCTTTATGAAAAACACAGGATAAGGAGGTATGGTTTCCACGGCTCATCTCACAGATACGTTTCAAAGCGTGCTGCCGACATCCTTGGCAAAAATATGGAAGACCTCAAAATCATTACCTGCCACCTGGGCAATGGTGCTTCTATCGCCGCCATTAAAAACGGGAAGTCACTTGACACATCTATGGGAATGACCCCCATTGAAGGTCTGATGATGGGTACCCGTACCGGGGATCTCGATATCGGCGCTTTTATTCAGATCATTAATAAGGAAGAGATTGATGTTCCCATTGCAAATACCCTTGTAAACAAGCACAGCGGTATGCTGGGTGTTTCAGGTGTGTCGTCCGATATGCGTGATGTTGAACTTGCAGCGGAACAAGGCAACAAGAGGGCAAAAGTTACCCTTGAAATGTATTATTACAGAATCAGGAAATACATTGGAGCCTATACGGCAGCCATGGGGGGAGTCGACGTGATCATCTTTACAGGTGGTGTGGGTGAGAACGATCCGGTAACAAGGTACCTGACCACAAAAGATATGGAATACATGGGCCTTGAATTTGATCAGGAAAAAAATAAGGGCCTTCGCGGAAAAGAAGCCGTGCTTACAAAGGAGAACTCAAAGGTTACAGTGATGGTTGTTCCAACCAACGAAGAACTGGTTATTGCACTGGATACCTACGAAATTGTAACCACACTGAAATAAATGATCAGTCAAAACAACAAAAGGCCGCATAATTGCGGCCTTTTGTTGTTTTATATTACCAGATCAATCATTTTGATCTGGTTGGGTATCTCTCAGTCCATATCTTCCATCAATTCATCCGTCAGTTCAAGGTTATGAAAAACATTGCTGACATCGTCGTCCTCTTCAAAAAAATCAATCAGTCTCATAACCTTCCTGGCAGCTTCCTTATCAAGTTTTACCGTGTCTTTCGGAATCCGCTGAAGTTCTGCATTCTCGGGTTCAATGCCCATTTCTTCCAGTTTCTTTACCATAGCACCGAAGTCTTCCATAGCGGTGGTGATGGTAATGCTTTCTTCCTCAACCTGAATGTCTTCAGCTCCCGCATCAATCACTTCCATTTCAAATTCGTCCAGGTTAATGGTGCCTTTTGGAATGGTGAAAACCCCTTTCCTGTCGAACAGGAATGCCAGTGATCCGTTGGTTCCCAGGTTTCCGCCGAATTTGTTGAAATAGGAGCGTATGTTGGAGATGGTGCGCTGCTGGTTATCGGTGGTGCATTCGATATAGACGGCAATGGCATTGGGAGCATATCCTTCATACGTGGCCTCAATATAGTTGGCACCATCTTTCTCAGCACCCTTGTTGATAGCCCTGGTAATGTTATCTTTGGGCATACTGGCACCTTTAGCATTGGAGATCGCAAGCCTGAGCCGGGGATTCCCGTCGGGGTCCGGCCCGCCTTCCTTTACGGCTACAGTAATTTCTTTGATGATCCTGGAAAATATTTTTGAGCGTTTTGCATCCAGGGCGCCCTTCTTACGCTTAATGGTTGACCATTTATTGTGTCCTGACATATTGTAGTGGTTGTTTATTTATCAGCGATGTCCTTCCTGAAAACCTTGTTGCATTTATTGCCGGCCTTTTTCGAGGGGGTAAATTTAATACTTTTTTTATAATGGAAAAATGCTGCCTCCCTTTCGGGCGACAGCATTGGCAGATGCAACTTTAGCGCTGATTACCAGCTTGAGAGGGTTATACCCACGGCAAACGGGTAGAGTTCAGGGCCGCGGTTATCTTTGAACAGTGTAGTGAGTGAGTAGTTGGCATAGAGGTTTACCTTACCCCAGCCGATGCGCGCAGTCAGATCGAATTTAAACGGATTGATATCGTAATCATTTTTGTCTCTGAATTTGTCCTTTTGCTTTGCCCCATCGTTATAGGCCATTTTAGTATGGGCACCAATCCTGAGGCCGGTCAATACCCCGGCACTGATGTGGAAACTGTTCTTGTTCGCAAATCTGTTGGTCTGATACTCAAACAAGACGGGTAAAGTAAGATAGTTTACCACCAGTTTACTTTTGGTATAATTAACACCTTCGACATTAAGAGTATCTCCGGTTATCCCTGTGTTATCACGGCCAATTTTAATATTGTCATCAAATCTGTAATTGTTCCATTCAAACCCAAGCCCGGTGGTTAGTCCGAAATTTTTGCCAATCAGGTTGAAATTCTGTTCGAAGAAGTTTAATGATACATTGATGGACTTTTCATACCGAAGTTCAAGAAACTTATAATTATCCTCCAGGATATCGAAGCCCATGTCTTTATTCAGATAACCATTGATACCCATGTCAAAACCGCCCCAGTGACCATCGAAGCGGTCGCTCTTGTTGCGTTTGAAATCAACATTCCCTTCTTCATCAACTTCAAGTTCCCGGTCACCGATTTTTATGGTTGTCGGATCGCCTTCGAAAACCTTGACCTGAATGTCACCAATACTTATCAATGTAGAATCACCTTCTTCCGCTGTGCTTACAATTCCTTCCATATCTTCGGCATCAGGGTTTTCAGGATTTTCAAACTGGAAAGAATAAGTGCCGGGTTCACTGATCTTCGGTGTTTCAGAATCATCAAAGTAAGTAATTGAACCAGCCCCGCTGACTTCAGTTTTAAGCTCACTGATGGCATAAACCCTTGCTTTTGCAGCACCACTGACATTAGCATTTGAAGTTTGGGTAGCGAGTTCCATGGCATCCAGAAATGCTGCTCCGGAGATGTTCGAATTATGGCTTGCGGCTTTTCCTTTCAGGATTACTTTGGCGGCACCACTGATATCACTCTTCAGTGCCTGAACATCCAGTTCCATATTTAATTTTGCAGCACCACTGGCATCGATGCTCAGGTCTGAAATTTTTATTTCGCCCTCCGTATCCAGGCGGGCAGCACCATCAAGTTCAATCACCCTGATATCCGGTGTCTTGATGTAAATCTTCATAGCGGTCGGGTTTTTCAATCCGTCAGAGGAGATAATCAGGCGATTATTTTCAACAACAGTCTGGATTTTATCCTGGTAATTATCATCTGTTTCAACAGTAACCAGGGCTGGTTCACCCTGGACAAGTTCGATTTGAAAAGCGCTTCCGGCTTCAATTTCTGTAAACGGAGCGAGTGGACGGTCCTGTTTGACAAGATTTCCGCTGCCTTTGGATTGCGCATATGCCGAAAGGCTTAATGTCAGGATCAGAATAGCAAGTATTGCAGATTTCTGAAGGGTTAGGGTAGTTTTCATTGTTTTATGGTTTGATATCGTGTTTTCTTTGTGACGGGAATTCAGGATATTTTGTTACAACTGTTTTAAATAAATTTAATGCCCATGAAGTTTGAAGCATTCTGATAAACAATTGTCATGATTCCGGGAACGGGTTGCTGATCAGTATGGTTTCCGGCTGAATGAATACCCTGAACCTTCTTCGGTAATAATTACCTTTTCAGTATGGCCATCAGGTTTAGCTACCCGCTGAAGTTTTATATCGTTGTCGGTAAGCATATTAATTCCTTCAATGCCAAGATCGGCCAGCATCCAGCCATTGATAGACTCAGGTACCAGCGAAACAATCTGTGCCCCGCTCCTGATCAGACTGTTGATTCGTTTAACGGTTTTGGTTCTCGCCAGCGGCAGACTGTTAGTTGTTGCGACTTCAGGTTCAAGACCTGCAAGCATAGCTTCCTGCGATTTTCTGATCTCGTCGAAAAGGGAAGAGTAGAAGTTCCGGCTACCCCCGTTGAAAGGTTCAGGAGTATGATTTATAAAATGCCTTGATGGAACAGGACTGATTTCACCCTGTTCCCGCTTTTTATTTTCAGGGGGAACAATTCCGGCTTTCACAGTCGCTTTTATACCGGTTTTCGGAGCCGGATTTCCTGAATTAACATTGATCTTCTGCGATGGTCTGACACTGGTGGTTTTTACCTGTACCGAATCCCTGACGGTTGCTTGTGCGGCCGGTTTCTCCTTGCCTTTAATATTTTCAGCAACATTTATTATTTGTTGGCTTTCAGGCCTCAGATAGAATGAAATGAGGATAAGGATGGCGGCTGCGGCTGCACTGAAATAGATGATTCTCATGAAACCACCGGCAACTGGTTTTTTCAGCAGGCGGGGTTCGGGATATCTGATGGCAGGATCTGCTTTTAGTCTTGTCAGCTTGAAAAGTTCGTATTCTTTTTTTAAAACCGGATTCCGGCTGATGAAGTTTTCGATGGCTTTATGCCCTGATGCGGAAAGATCTCCTTCAAGAGCTGCGATAAAATAATGATTATAGTTGGAGGTATTCAGGTGGATAGCATCAACATCCGCTGGTTGGATGAGCGCATCCTTGAAATTGTATACAACGCCTGAATCCGGTTTCAGTGAAATTGAAGCAAGTTCTGAAGCTTCCTCTTTCAGGTCGGGATTCTGCTCAAGGAACAACAATAACTCGGCTGTTTTGACCGGGTCGAGGGTTTTGTCGAGGTAACCGATGATGAATTCCTCGTAATTTGTTCTGTCTATTTTCATTTTTCCCATGGCATCTCTCTCCTTATGCCTAAGATTTAAATAACACTGTCAAGGCTTCCTATATATTCTTTCAGGCTTACCCTTGCCCTGTAAATATATACTTTCACCTGTGATTCATTCAGGCCGGTAATTTTTCCGATTTCTTCGTAGGAATACCCTTCATAGTCTCTAAGGGTAATCACCGCTTTCTGAATTTCCGGCAATTTAGCCAGAGCAAGATTCAACACCTGCTGCAGGTCATTGTAAGTGTTGCTGACAGTAAGTCTGTCAGAAACAGCTTCGTCAAGGCCTGTGGTTCTTTTGAATCTCCTGATATCGTCAATCATGGTGTGGTAGGCAGTTGTAAACAGGTACGACTTTGCTTTCTCTGACGAAATCTCCCCGGATTTTTCCCACATTTTAAAGAATGAATCCTGCACAATATCACGTGCACGTTCTTCATCCCCTATATTTTTAAGGATAAATCGGTAGACTCTGTCTGAGTAATTGCTTACACAACTATTGTATTCCGCTGCTGTCATCTGCCCTGATTGGTTCAGTCGGTTGTTACTAAGACAATTCTGAAGCTGAAAAGTTACAGAGATTCAGCAATTTTACGATATTATTTATGGATGACATAAATACCGGTATCATCCGATGATTACAAATGCCTGATTTTTCTATTAATCTTTGAATCCCTGTGTTTCGCAGGGATGCCAGAAATTAATGAAAACCTATGGTTACGTATAAACTACCGGAATTGTTCTCTCCTGATGAAGGTCAGCTGGTTGCTCTTCCGGCCAATCCAAACCTTCCCGGCTATTCAGTATATTCTTATATCAGGGCGGCAGGAAAGGCCCCATTGACCTATACTTTCAACAACAGCAGGTCAGGCCAGCCGTTTTCGGGTTTCGACAAGCCATTGTCGGAGTTGTGGTCTGATACACTTGGATTGCTGATGGAGCAAGCCGAAGAAGAGGATGAAAGGATCATCGAAGGCGGATTGCCTGTTGAATATACCCGCGAAATATCGTTTGAAGGGATCGATTATAAGTTTCTGATCAGTAAATTTCCTTTCACAACATCCGGGGGCGAATCATTCCTGCTTTCATCGTTCAGGAATGTCACTTTCTTTCTCGACAGCATCAATGAGATTGGCAGCCGGAAAGTCCTGTTCAGCCTGGTAGCCGAAAATATGTCAGATGTATTCTGTGTGGTCGATATGGACGCCCGTATTGCATTTCTGAGTGCATCAATAAAAAAACTTACCGGATATTCTGCCGAAGAACTTGCAGCAATACCTGTGAGCCACCTTCTGACTCCCGAATCGCTCGAAACCGGCCTGAAGATATGGAGCAGATTCAAAGACCCTGTCGAAAATGGCGCAGATGCTTTGGCTGAGAATAAGCCGGAACTTTTTGAAATAGAGTTTATCAGGGCCGACAAAGTGAAGCGGTGGGCTGAAGTTACAGCAGCGACTTTCAGCGGTCCTGACGGGTGTATCCTGGGTGTTCACGGGTTGATCAGGGATATTACCGAGCGGAAAGCCCGGCATGATGCCATGCGGAGTTCGCTTAAACATGAGATTGAACTGAGTAATGTCAAATCAAAATACATCTCGACCATCTCGCACGAGTTCAGGACGCCGCTGTCTATCATTTACAGTAATCTACAGTTGCTTGAAAATCACAGGTTTCAGCTTGATGCAGAAACCATCAACGATGCATTTGAACTGAGCCGTATGGCAGTGAAATCATTGTTAAGGGTTCTGGACAAGGTTACAGTAATAGATGCAGTAAACAAGGGTAAGCTTGAATTCAAGCCGGCAATGGCTGATATGGAGAAACTGTGCCGGAATCTGGTGAAGGATCTGAATGAAATGGAAATGGTTCCTGACCGGATAGATCTTATTATTCATCAGATACCTTCTGAGGTCTGGATTGATGAATCGCTATTTAGTCATATCTTTACGAACCTTTTGCTGAATGCACTGAACTTTTCGGACAAGAAACAGCGGGTGCAGTTTGAAATCAGCATGATTTCTTCAGATTCAGCTGGTTTTGTTATTACTGACCATGGAATCGGAATACCTGAAGAGGAAATGAATTATATATTTGAACCCTTTTACAGGACCAGTAATGCCAGAAATGCAAGAGGTTCAGGTCTTGGTCTGGCAGTTGTCAGGGATTGTCTGAAGCTGCACAACGGAGAAATCAGTTTCGAAAGCAGTTTGGGTGTTGGTTCCGTTTTTAAAGTAATTCTTCCTGTTACACGGGATTCCCGGGCAACGGAGTAAAACTACAAATGATGTCGAAGAGTGATGCAAACAATGTGAAAATCCTTCTGGTTGAGGATGATAAAGCCCTGGCAATTACCATTTCCAACCTTCTGCGCGTGAAAGGTTACGATGTAACCCATGCCGGAGATGGAGCTGCCGGAATTCAGAAAGCTTTTGCGCTTTTACCTGATCTGATTCTCTGCGATATTTCAATGAATGAGATAAGCGGTTATGATGTATTCAATGTTCTCAAGGAGAGTTCGGCCACTGCTATGATTCCGTTTGTTTTTCTGACAGCCAAATCGGATCTCAAGGACATACGTTTCGGAATGCAGCTGGGTGCAGATGATTACATAGTGAAGCCGTTTGAATACGACGAACTGCTGACTTCCATAGCCACCCGTTTGAATAAGGCTGAAGCGCACCGTAAGGCCAATGAGGAGAAATTCATAGCCTTGTCGATGATCTCACCTTATGGTATTTATATCTATCAGGAAGACCGCTTTATTGAAACCAACCCGAGTCTGTCATCAACCCTTGGTTATGGCCGTGAAGAGCTGCTCAGTATGGGTTTTGATGATCTGATCTATGAGGAAGACAAACCTGCCGCCATCGAAAAAATTAGCAGGTGTCAGCGTGGATTTGAAAAGGAAATTCACATCAGTT
Organism: Bacteroidota bacterium; assembly: GCA_009773455.1. GTDB lineage: Bacteria > Bacteroidota > Bacteroidia > Bacteroidales > Lentimicrobiaceae > Lentimicrobium. The sequence continues at coordinate 62,720 of WSXU01000010.1, forward strand.
TCAGGGTGAAACAAAAGGATGGCAAAGTTCTCAATATGGAGTTGTTTGGTATCGAAGGGCTAAAGGTAAAAGGCCGTTCCAGCCTGATTGGCATGATGACCATCAGCAAACCTGAAATTCAGGAAACATCCGGACTCGAAAAGCTGAGCATAAGTGAAATTGAAGAATTTGAGAAAGCAGTTGACCTGATTGCCGGGAAACGCAGTTATGTTTCGACAGAACTTATCAATAAACTCATCTCTGTTTTCCGTGACAATGAAGCCGTCAAAGGAAAACCGGCTGAAGATGTCATCAATTTCTCCGAGCGTGAACTTGAGGTACTGGGTTATGTATGCAAGGGGCTGTCAACCAAGGAAATCGCTGATAAAATGTTCATCAGCAGCCGTACTGTTGAAAAGCACCGGGCCAACCTTATGACTAAAACCGATGCAAAGAATATCATCGAGGTCATCATTTATGCTGTGAAGCATAAACTGATCGATATTTGATATTATTCTTCTAATCAAGCTTCAAAACCGCAAGGAATGCAGTCTGCGGAACTTCAACGTTGCCTACCTGACGCATGCGTTTCTTACCCTTCTTCTGTTTTTCAAGCAGTTTTCTTTTGCGTGTAATATCGCCACCATAGCATTTGGCGGTAACATCCTTACGCACAGCTTTAACCGTTTCGCGGGCAATCACCTTGGCACCGATCGCAGCCTGGATGGCAATGTCAAATTGTTGCCTTGGTATCAGTTCCCTGAGTTTAGAGCACATCCGGCGACCGAAATCATAGGCATTGTCCTGGTGAATCAGGGTAGAGAGTGCATCAACAGGTTCTCCGTTCAGCAGAATGTCGAGCCTGACCAGTTTCGCCTGTTTGTATCCTGTAATATGGTAGTCAAACGAAGCGTAACCTTTTGATATACTCTTCAGTTTATCGTAGAAATCAAAAACGATTTCACCCAGTGGCAGTTCAACAGTAAGTTCTATCCTGTCGCTGGTAAGATAAATCTGGTTCTTCAGCATTCCGCGTTTGCCGATGCAGAGGGTCATAACAGCCCCAACGTATTCCGATTTCGAAATAATCTGGGCTGTGATGTATGGCTCTTCGATATAATCAAGGTAATTGGGTGCCGGCAGGCCTGAAGGGTTGTGCACCTCAATCATCTCGCCCTTGGTTGTGTAGGCTTTGTAGGATACGTTGGGTACGGTAGTGATCACATCCATGTCAAACTCACGGTCGAGCCTTTCCTGGATGATCTCCATGTGTAACAGGCCCAGAAAGCCGCATCTGAATCCAAATCCTAGAGCAGCCGATGATTCAGGTTCAAAAACCAGGGAAGCATCGTTGAGCTGCAGGCGTTCCATAGAAGCACGGAGCTCTTCATAATCATCGGCATCGATCGGATAAATACCGGCATAAACCATAGGTTTAACATTGGTAAACCCTTCAATGGCTTTTTCACACGGGTTTTTAACATGCGTGATGGTATCGCCCACCTTTACCTCCCGCGAAGCCTTTATCCCGGAGATGATATAACCAACGTCCCCCGCACTAAGCACATCCCTGGGCTGCTGTACCAGTTTGAGTACACCGACTTCATCGGCGTTATATTCTTTGCCGGTTGCAAAGAATTTCACGAGTTCACCTTTACGGATCTGGCCGTTAAAAATCCTGAAATAAGCAATGATACCCCTGAATGAGTTAAATACAGAATCGAAAATCAAAGCCTGTAGTGGTGCTTCAGGATCACCTGAAGGAGCAGGAACACGTTTGATGATGGCTTCAAGAATAAGGTCAACTCCCATTCCCGTTTTTCCGCTGGCCCTGATGATTTCTTCAGGTTTGCAGCCGATCAGGTCGATGATCTGTTCTTCTACATCCTCGGGCATGGCATTATCCATGTCCATTTTGTTCATGATCGGGATAATTTCAAGATCATGTTCCAAAGCCAGATAGAGGTTCGAAATGGTCTGGGCCTGAATGCCCTGTGTGGCATCAATGATCAGCAAAGCACCTTCGCAGGCTGCGATAGATCTTGAAACCTCGTATGAGAAGTCAACGTGGCCGGGGGTGTCAATAAGATTCAGTTTGTAATTTTCTCCTTCAAATTTATATTCCATCTGAATGGCGTGGCTCTTGATTGTAATGCCACGTTCACGCTCGAGATCCATGTCGTCGAGCACCTGATCCTGAGTCTGCCGTTCAGTAAGCGTGCCGGTAAATTCGAGCAACCTGTCGGCCAGGGTACTTTTACCGTGGTCTATGTGTGCTATGATGCAGAAGTTGCGTGTGTTTTTCATCGGTGCAAATTTAAGGCGAATTCCCTTAACTTGTTATGGTTAAATATTACATGCATCAGGCGGTGATTTTTCGCAATCGATTGCAGGTTTGCCACCCATTCTGACCCTCCTGAAATTCTCAAAAAATGTGATCATAAAATATTGTATATTAGTAAGATATAATAAAATATCGGATTGAGTATGATTTTTATTTAAGCAGAAAATAAACTATCTTTGCACTGGTTTTTTTAGAAGGAAATTCATAAACCTAAATTTGAAAAATATGTCAAAAATTAAATTAGCTATCAACGGATTCGGAAGGATCGGCCGCAATGTTTTCAAACTTGCGCTTGAAAGAGACAATATTGAGGTTGTCGGAATCAATGACCTTACCAGTACCAAGACACTGGCTTACCTCCTCAAATATGATTCTACCCAGGGCCGTTTTGTTGGTAAAATTGAAAGCGATGAGACTTCCCTCATTATTAATGGTGTTAAATACCCGGTGACTGCCGAACGCAATCCGGCAAATATTCTGTGGGCTGTTACTCCCGATGTGGTTGTTGAAGCTACCGGTATTTTCCGCTCCAAAGAGAGCCCCAAAGGCGGTTATGGCGACCACCTGAAAAACGGTGCAAAGAAAGTTATCCTGACAGTCCCTTCAAAAGATGCCATTGATCGTACCATTGTTCTTGGTGTAAACGATCATGACCTTAAAGATACTGACCAGTGCATCTCCAATGCATCATGCACCACCAACTGTCTTGCTCCCGTAGCAAAGGTGCTCAACGATAAATTTGGTATCGAGAATGGTCTGATGACGACCATCCACTCCTATACCAATGATCAGACCATTCTGGATGCCCCGCACAGCGACCTTCGCCGTGCCCGCTCAGCAGCTGTCTCCCAGATCCCGACCACTACCGGAGCTGCCAAGGCTGTTGGTATCGTTATTCCGGAGCTCAAAGGAAAACTTGATGGCCTGGCTGTGCGTGTTCCGACTCCGACCGGTTCGTTGGTTGACCTGGTGGTTAACCTGAAGGTTGAAGTGACCAAGGAGCAGATCAATGCTGCCATGAAGGAAGCTGCTGAAGGACCGATGAAAGGCATTCTTGAATATACCGAGGATGAAATCGTTTCTGTTGATATTATCCACAATCCGGCTTCTTCAATCTTCGATGCCAAGAGTACGATGGTGAATGGCAGGACTGTAAAGGTTCTGTCATGGTATGACAATGAATGGGGCTATTCAGCCCGCGTTGTTGATCTTGCAGAGAAACTTTTCGCATAAAGAAGAACCTGTTCTGTTAAATAAAAGGAGGCCGCCTGACAGTGGCCTCTTTTTATTTCCGGACTATCGCAGGAGATGAACACTATCGGTCAGCGTTCTTTTTTGCAGCCTTTTATCTTCAGGTGACTCCGGTGAACCGATGACTTCATAAACATCGCAGGTGTAGAAATAAACGCCATCGGCACATTCTGTATTTGAGCGCTTGTCCTTGCCGTCCCAGTTGATCGCCGGATCGGACGATTCAAATACAAGCACACCCCAGCGGTTAAAAATCTGAATGTCAATTTTTTCAACCGAAGTGTATCCGGGATAAGGTGTAAACAGGTCGTTGAAAGAATCGCTGTTGGGCGTAAAAACATTCGGCAGCCTGTATCTCGGGCAGTTGTCGATGCTGACACAGACCTCATTGTATCTGGTGGTATCGGTATTTCCGTGGATATCTCCTGCTACAATAAAGAAACACCCCGCAATCGTCTGCTCTGGCTGGTACTCATAGGATGATACCGCAGATCCGAACGTGCCGAGCAGTATATGAGGGTTGCCTTTCCGGTACAGATAATATTTATCGATATCGGGTGCACATGAGGCAGAAATGTCATTCCAGCTGAAAAGGAGTGTCCGTTCATCGCAGTTCAGTTCAACAATCAGCTCAGGCGGACAGGGTGCTACATTGTCGATGGGCATGGCGCAGCTTTCCTGCGAAAGGTTGTAGATGGGATCTATATATCCCGGTGTGCCATACGTTCCTGTTGTTTTTACCCTGTAACAGTATTCTGTGTCATTGATCAGCGCAGTGTCGGTATAAACCGGGATTTGGGCCGTCCCGATACTGTCAAATACTTCCGTAGATGGATTTTTCCTGTAAATTGTATAGGTCTCATTAACCCAGGGAACTTTGGTGATGATGGAAATTTTTATTTTCTCATCCGAAGGTATCAACCTGATGAAAACGGAAGATGCAGGAACTGAAAATCCGATACTGAAAACATTACCGGGCGTATTATTGATAAATTCAATGGAGTAAGTCCAGGCTGTATCCCTGGTGTTAAGTCCGTTATCAGTAAACGTGGTGTCGTTCAGATCATTGAATTCGGCAATCTGCTGCTTAACGGCATTTGTAAATCCTTCACTGCGGAAAAGCCTGTAAATAAAAGGACCGGGTGTCTGGATAAAATCAATTTCAGTGGGTTTTGACCAGGCCACATCAATACTTCCGTTGTCAACAGATGTTGAATTTATGCTGACATTGGTCAGTACGGGCATGTCTTTTTTCAGGCTGGCACAAAACTCTTCCGATGCGATACTTTCTGCCCCATCTTCGAACCAGGCTGTAACAATATAGCAGTATCCAATTCCTCTGACCAGGCCAATTCCATCGTTGTCATCGGTATAAGCCGTAATGGCAGCGCCGGTAGTGGTAGCGATCAGGCTGTAGCCGGTCTCAGGAGGTACACCTGTCTGGCAGGTTCCCGGTGAAAAACCCGAGGAGCCGGCCCGCCGGTAGATTCTGTATCCTTTGGCTTCTGTACATTCATGCTGATCCCAGCTGAGAATCATACTGTTGCCCAAAGGCACAGCCATTGGATTGGTAACAGCTGAAGCAATTACTGTAATGTTGACCGTTTGTAAATCGAACAGTTGAACAGGGGATCCGTTGTCAATGGCTTTGAAATAGACCTGGTAAGGCTGTTTTCTGATGTGGGCACAAACGGTGGCCCATGTGAGGGTCTGACTTACATGACCAACAGAATCATCAGGTTGTTCAAAAACCGCCGGACTGACAGGAAGCAGCAATGGCCCTCCATCTGCGGTCAGAGTTATTCTGTTGTTATCAGCATCGCTGGCCTGCACAAACAGGTTGAGGGTATCACCGGCGATAACACAGGTGTCTGACGCTACTTCGATCACCGGAGGTGTATTGTTGCAGCTTGTAATATTAACCTGCATATCACGTGTAACATAACCGATCCTGACCCCATAGCGGTATTCTTCAATGATAAAGGCGAAATTGTATTCCCCCTGAATGGTAGGATTTTCCCACAAGATGTCGCCGGTAAGCGGATTTATGGTGAAGCTCCCCGGATTCTGGGAATCTACCTCGCTGGGTAGTTTGTAGCCGAGAATATCCAGACCGCCGGCTCCTTTGCAATTGACCAGTTTGTATGCCAGGCTGTCGCCATTCGGATCGTAGGCACCTGCATTGTGCAGATAAGGAACTCCAACGCACCCGTTATCGATTGGTGGAAGCAACAACACAGGAGAACTGTTGTTCCCAAGGAAGGGGTTCACCACGAGCAGGGTTTCGATATAAAGGGGAACGTCAACGGAGTTGGGAATGTTCTGAATGCCCAGATTTCTGTTGGGGTCTTCGAGCCAGATGTGATAGGTTGAAGCTGAGGCATAGGTATGAATTCCCCTGTAGATATTCAGCCTGATTTCTGCAGAAATATTCTCTCCGACATGCTCGCAGTAGATGCCGGCAGGTGTCTGACCGCCTTCGCCGTTGACCCGTCTGAGCTCATTGCTCTCTCCATCGCCCCAGTTGATGGTTAACTCGCAACGGTCGGCCGCACTGGGCGCGAAAGTGTAGGTGGTAATGGTAACTTCATAGGTCAGTCCTGAGATATGCCGGTATGTTATTTCACCTGCACGCTGATGCGTAGCCAGGGCCGAAAACCCCGGAACAAGAAGGATCAGCATCAGCAAATAACGGAAGACAACAGCATTTATTTTCTTTGACAGGATCATGAGCAGGAAAAGTAAAACCTTTGGAAGTTGGAGCAACCCAAAATTAGTCATTTTTGCCTTTGAAGTCATCTCTGGCCGCAAAAACAATACCGCATTTATTTTTCCGGAAGAAAATCATGACTTCACTGATCGCGTAAATAATCATTGCTCAGGAAATGCTTTACATTGATCCCGGTTCATACCGGATATCAGAGGGACTATCGAACGCATTTGTAATTTACTTAACTTTGTTCATTGATTTTATTTACATTATAGCTGGTTCTGCATGTATGTTATTAACCCGGAGCAGGAACGCAGGGAGATTCTGAAGCGATACCGTGAACTTCTGAATGCCTGGAACAGAGGCACTGAAGAACGGAATCACCGGATGGTCAGGAAGGCATTCAACCTTGCTGTTACTGCTCACAAGGATATGCGCCGCAAAAGTGGTGAGCCCTATATTTATCATCCCATTGAAGTAGCCCGGATTGTAGCTACTGAAATCGGCCTTGGGGAAACTTCCATTGTTTGTGCCCTGCTTCATGATGTTGTTGAAGATACCAACTACACCATCGAAGACATCCGGCAAATGTTTGGTGATAAGGTTGCCAGGATTATCGACGGTCTGACCAAGATCAAAGAGCAGCTTGACCATACTGTAGCTTCGGCTCAGGCCGAAAATTTCCGGAAAATGATTCTCACCCTGTCGGATGATGTCAGAGTGATTCTGATCAAACTTGCCGACAGGCTTCACAACATGCGCACGCTTGACGCGATGACCATGGAGAAGCGCCTGAAAATTGCGTCGGAAACCATCTTTTTCTTTGCTCCGCTGGCTCACCGGCTAGGATTGTACGCCATAAAAAGTGAACTCGAAGACCTTGCCCTGAAGTACACCGAACCTGAGGTTTATTCCTCTATTTCAAAGAAACTGGAGGAAACGGCCGTTTCGAGAACCCAGTTCATCAATTCCTTTATATACCCCATAAAGAAAGCCCTGCTTGAAAACGGACTTGTTTTCGATATTTCGGGCCGCGAAAAGTCAGTTTATTCCATCTGGAATAAAATGAAGTCGAAGCACGTGCCTTTTGAAGAGGTTTATGACCTTTTTGCCGTAAGAATAGTCATTGACACCAACTTCGAAAATGAAAAATACCAATGCTGGCAGGCTTATTCCATAGTTACCGATTTTTATAGCCCGAAACAAAACCGGTTGCGCGACTGGGTCTCATCGCCCAAAGCAAATGGTTATGAATCGCTGCATACCACTGTAATGAGCCAATCGGGTCAATGGGTCGAGGTTCAGATCAGAACCAAGAGAATGGATGAGATTGCTGATAAGGGATATGCCGCTCACTGGAAATATAAAGAGAAAACCAACAGCGACAGTGGACTTGACCGTTGGCTGAACAAAATCAAGGAGCTTTTGCAATCGCCGGATTCCAATGCATTGACTTTTCTGGATGATTTCAAACTCAATCTTTTTGCCGATGAGATTCTTGTTTTCACGCCGAAGGGGGAAGAAAAGACGCTGCCTTCGAATTCAACCGCCCTTGATTTTGCTTACAATATTCATTCAGAAATAGGCAATCACTGTATCGGCGCTAAAGTCAACCACCGGCTTGTGGCACTGAATTATCCCCTGAAAAGCGGGGATCAGATTGAGATCATAACATCAAAGAAACAGACACCCCGCGATGAATGGCTTGATTTTGTTGTGACGGCCAGGGCCAAATCATTTATCAAGGATGCCCTGAAGGAACAACGCAAGAAATATGCTGAAGATGGTAAATCCAAACTTGAAAGCTATTTCAGGGAGCTTAAAATGGAGATGAACCGTACCAATCTTCTCAGGTTTCAGGAGTGCAACCACATCAATTCAAGTATTGACCTGTATTACAAGGTGGCCCTCGGAGAACTGGGGCTTAAGGAACTGAAAGAATGTGTGCAGCAGCACGACAAGAGCGGGTGGCTGAATATCATAACAAGGCCATTTTCCAGATCAAAGCCAAACATACCTCAAAAACTGGCCGACCAGGTGAAAAACAAATTTCCGGGCCAGGCGCTTAATGAGGGCAGTGGTGAGGTTGAGTACAGGATATCTGATTGTTGTAATCCGATTCCCGGTGATGATGTCATCGGATTTATGGCCCAGGAAGGCAGTATCTGGATTCACCGGACAAATTGTTCAGAAGCGATACAGCTGATGTCGAAATACGGAAACCGCATCGTGAAGACAAACTGGTCGAACAGGGAAGCGGTAACCTACCTCAGTGGGATACGGTTGGCCGGTTTCGACAAGCAGGGCCTGATCAATGAAATCATCAAGGTTATTTCTGAACAGATGAGCCTGAACATAAGGTCGTTTCACATCGATTCCACCGGCGAGGTATACGAAGCAACCATCCTGCTCCTGGTGCATGATACCGATGACCTTAACCGTCTGATGAGAGAACTGAAGAAAGTCAAAGGCATCAGCAATGTTTACCGGATCAGCAGGCTATCTGAAGCAAGCCGTTAGCGGAAAAGTATCTGTTTTATTCATTAAAAAAAACCTGCTGCAAAGCCGGATTTATTTTTATTTATACCAAATAGGGATAACGATTTTTTTTCTACTTTTATGCACATATTTGTACGTCTGTTAATGGACGGTATTTACAGTGGATTATTCCTGTATATTAAACATTATCAGGCGGATATAACTAATATTTGAGCCATGAGGGATAACGACAGATTAAATTTCGATACAGTAAAAGGTATTTTTACCGAATATCTTGAAAGTCACGGGCACCGGAAAACGCCGGAAAGGTATACCATTCTGCGGGAAATCTATGCTACCGATGGCCATTTCGACATCGAAACCCTGTACATTCAGATGAAGAACAACAAATACAGGGTAAGCCGGGCTACTTTGTATAATACGATTGAGCTGCTGCAGAACTGCAACCTGGTTACCAAACACCAGTTTGGCAATAACTGTTCCCAGTTCGAGCGCTCATTCAAGTTCAAACAGCATGATCATTTCATCAATATTGAAGATGGGGCTGTACTTGAATTTTGTGATCCACGTCTTCAGGAGATCCAGTCGTCGGTTGAGAAACTGCTGGGTGTAACCATCACCAATCATTCGCTGACCTTTTACGGATATATCAACAAGCCAGGGAATACTGCCATAAAGAGTGATACTGATACAATAGCAGAAAAAGTCAAAGTCTGATCACTGCACCCTGATTCCTGTTTTTTATTCTTCCTGTTCTCCGGATTCTTACTAACATTGCAGCAGCGCTGCCGGAAGGGCAACAACAATAGAGATTTAAGGTTAGATTAATGCAGGCGTTTTCTAATCAAACCATTAACCAGTAATCAATATCAAATGAAAGTTGACGTTTTGCTTGGCCTCCAGTGGGGTGATGAAGGAAAAGGGAAGATAACAGATGTGCTTACACCGGAATATGATATCATCGCAAGGTTTCAGGGTGGCCCCAATGCGGGTCACACGCTTGAATTCAACGGGATGAAACATGTTTTACATACCATTCCTTCCGGTATATTTCATCCGGATAAAATCAATGTCATCGGAAACGGGGTCATCATTGATCCCCGCATACTGGCGAGGGAAATTGCCAGTCTTCGCGAAAGGGGAGCCGCACCGGAAAAGAATCTTTTTATCTCAAAACGTGCCCATCTGATCCTGCCAACCCATCGCTTAATTGATAATGTTTTTGAGGCTTCGAAGGGAAAAGCGAAAATTGGTTCCACTTTAAAAGGGATTGGCCCGGCCTATACCGATAAAGTCGCACGACATGGACTCAGGATCGGCGACATTTCACTCAAAGACTTTAAAGAACGTTATGATCTGCTGAAATCGGAACATTTCAGGATCATTAACTCTTACAACCCACCTGAAGAACTGCTGAAAGTAGAAGGACTGGCGTTTGAAGCATATGAAAAGCTCTGGTTCGAAGGATTGGAATATATTTCTGACATCCGGCTCATCGACAGTGAGATATTCATCAACAAAAGCATACAGGAAGGAAAGAGAATCCTGGCTGAAGGTGCCCAGGGCACCATGCTTGATATTGATTTCGGGACTTACCCTTTTGTTACCTCTTCAAGTACCATCAGTGCCGGTGTTTGTTCCGGACTGGGTATATCGCCAAACAATGTCGGAAAAGTCTTTGGTGTATTCAAAGCTTATTGTACCAGGGTTGGAAGCGGGCCATTTCCCACGGAGTTGCTGAATGAAACCGGAGATAAGCTCAGGGAAAACGGAAAGGAATTCGGGTCAACAACAGGTCGTCCGAGACGATGCGGTTGGATTGACCTTCCTGCCCTTCATTATGCCGTGATGCTCAACGGGGTAACGGATTTGGTTATGATGAAAGCCGACGTGATGGATGATTTTGAAAATATCGGAGTTTGTACCAAATACAGGGTGGGTGATGTTGTGTATGATTTCCCCGGGTATGAAACCCTCAACCAGGATATAGAACCGATCATTAAAGACATTCCCGGATGGAAAAGCCCGCTGAATGATTACACTGTATGGGACCGCCTTCCTGAGAAATTCAGGCATTATGTCAGATTTATAGAAAAGTCGCTTAATCTGCCCATTTCTGTTATTTCAGTAGGCCCACGACGTGACCAGACCATCGTACGTCTGGTTTAACCGAAAAAATACCTGATGATTTGAAAGAAATTAACGAGCTTGTACGTAAGGATTTCCTGCTGGAACTCAGGCAGAAATATGCCATCAACGGCATTCTTCTTTATGTGGTTTCAACCATTTTCGTTGTACAGCTCTGCCTGGGACGGGTAATTGATGAAAATACATGGATTGCCCTTTTCTGGATCATCCTGCTTTTCGCGGCTTTCAATGCAGTGTCAAAAAGTTTTGTTCAGGAAAGCGCGGCACGCAGGCTGTATTACTATATGCTGGCACCGGCTGTATCGGTGGTATTATCGAAAATGATCTATAATTCAATGCTCATGCTTATTCTTGGTTTGCTGAGCCTGCTGGTCTTTATTGTATTCATGGGATTCCCCGAATTTAACCTGGCCTTGTTTCTGCCTTCATTTACCCTGGGTTGTATCGGGATTTCCGGTGCATTGACCATGGTTTCCGCCATTGCCTCTCGCAGCGGTAACAACGCTGCACTGATGGCGATACTGGGGTTTCCGGTTGTTGTCCCGCTCTTGCTGTTGCTGGTGAATGCCTCGAGACTTTCGCTGAAAGCCATGGTTCCGGTAACGGATATTGTAAAAAGCATCTCAGGATTATTTCTGATTGATGTCGTTGTTGTTGTTCTTGCAGTCATTCTCTTTCCATATCTCTGGAGAGACTAAACAAAATTAATGCTTATGATAAAAGGACTTTGGTGGAAGTTAACCGGCCTCGGATTAATTCTTTATTCTATTGTTGCCGGACAGATGATTGAGGTGCCGGAACTCCCGGTGATCCATCAGACCATACGCAATCTGTTTTATCATGTTTGCATGTGGTTTGCAATGTTCACCATGTTTGGCACATCACTGGTTTACAGTATAAAATACCTTACAGGAAATAAGCCCGGGAACGATATCATGGCTTCCGAGTCGGTTTATAACGGCATTTTTTTCGGGATTCTCGGTCTGATTACCGGAATGATCTGGGCGAAATTCACCTGGGGTGATTTCTGGACCAACGATCCACAGCTTAATGGCGCAGCAGTGAGCATGATGGCCTACCTGGCCTATGCGGTCCTTCGCAGCTCAATTGACGAGAAAGCAATGCGTGCCAGGGTTTCGGCAGTGTACAATATCTTTGCCTTTATGCTGCTGGTCATCTTCCTGGGTGTGTTGCCACGTCTGGCTGATAGTTCCCTGCATCCCGGCAAGGGTGGAAACACTTCTACCATGCAAGGGCTTGACCTTACCATGCGGTTGGTTTTTTACCCTGCTGTGATCGGATGGATTATCGTGGCTTTCTGGATTCTACAGATCAGGGCCCGAAAACGCAGATTAGTACAAAATGTTAACCAAATAAATAAGTAAAATGGTTGGAGAAGATAAATATCTGGTGGTAGCCATGGTTATGGGTATCATTTTTATTGGACTGGGAATATACCTTTACCTGATTGACAGGAAAATTTCCCGGATTGAACAAAAGCAAGATGAATTGGCTGGTTTAAACAAAAAGTAGAAAGCTGTGTTACATAATTTTCGATTTGTATTCACAGATTGATTTATGTTTATTTTTGCATTTATAAACTACTTTGTTTCTGTCCGATGAAAAAGATACATATTCTGGCCCTTATTGTAGTGGTTGCTGCTATAGGGGTAATTATGAGCCTCTCAGTGAACTCATCTACCTATGCAGGCTTTACCGAAGCCTCCGACAATCCCGGCAGGGAGTTTCATGTGATTGGTAAGTTAAGCCCCGGTAAACCCATTGATTTCGATGCCCGTAAGGATGCCAACAGTTTCACGTTCTATATGCTCGATAATTATGGGAAAGAAATGAAAGTGCGTTATTCCGACAGCAAGCCCCAGGATTTTGAAAAGCTTGACCAGGTTGTGGTTATCGGAAAAATGAAAAACGGTCAGTTTGAAGCCCATAAGATGAACCTGAAGTGTCCCTCAAAGTATAACAAGGATCAGGTTCCTGCCGGTCAAAAGAAAGACAGTACCATTATGGAAGGTATTTAGGCCTGTATTCCGGTATTTAAAGTAAAAATCAACAAGGCTGCAGTTTTCTGCAGCCTTGTTGATTTATAAGATGTCCGGAAATAACCGGCCGGTTATTTGTTCGCAATCAGTTTATCAACAACCGATTCGAGAAGTTTTTCATTGTCGGTAACGAATTTTAAACCAGCTTCTTTAAGCGCTCTGAGATTCCCCTGCGAGGCATCATCCATTTCATTGTTTGCTTCATACAGGGCTGGTTCAAGTCTGATATAATTTTCAGGGGTACCTGTGGTTTCCCAGATTTTCCGCAGCTGATAATTAATTGTTTCAGAATTTCCAGACATCATGATGTCGATGATCGGCTGTATCCACTGAATCATGCCCCAATCTTTGGCTTCGTTGTACTGGTAAGGTTTACTGGTGGATCCTGTTCCGATCGATACAATAATCATATCATGTGCATGCGGCTTATCCGTTTTTTGCGGGTCACCAAGAACTTTTGAGAAATCGATTCCCCGGGCTTCCGCATAGGCACACATGGCCGGATTGTTGGCAAAAACGCCCCCGTCGATCAGCGGGAATGGTGTACCGTAGACGGATTTAACCCTGGAAACTTCAAAATAGGTTGGTGCAGCTGATGTGGCCCGGGCAACTTCCCTCACAAAGAAGTCGTGCGTATCGGAAGCTTTGGCGTCAATCTGACTAAAGAAATGGGCTCTGCGGCTTTTTATATCATAAGAGGTTACAAGACAGGGTCTTAATAATTCACTCAGCTTTGTTTCCCCGAAATAATCATTCAACGCTTCTTCAAGCTCTTTTGAACTGTATTTCTCATCTGCCAGCCCTCCTTTGCTTTTTAATTTCTGCCACATGGTAAGGTCGAAGATTTCATCGCCCCTGTCAAGATAAATGTCTACAGCCTGTTTTGCTGTGAGTTTTGGCCTTTTGGTTGGTTTGCCCGATTTATCCCTGCCGGGAATGAGATAGGTACAAGTGAGGATGCCACCGGTACTGGTGCCTGCCACCAGATCAAAATAGTCACTTAGTCTGACATCTTTACCTTCTTTTGCCATGAGGCGTTCTTCAATAAAGGTAAGAATCACTCCCGGAAGTATCCCCCTGATACCTCCTCCGTCGATTGAAAGAATCCTTATTTTTTTCTTTTCCATGGTTTATGGTTTTTATTCATTCAAATTTAATAATAATTCAGACTAAATAAACATAAGGAATTATTTATTTGATATTGTTTGTGTTCTGTTTCAAAACATGGAATTATTGATGGTATCTGACCTGTTTTTACACTATCCCTGTTTTCATTATTTATAATTATTTCATATTGGGAACAGGTCAGTAACCCTAATCTACAAAATTTCAGCACCTTTTACCGGAGGCAATCTTAAAGTCATATCTTTGCCCCGGATTCAGATATTTTATTTTTTTACACTTATAAACAAAATCTTATGAATGAAGTGATGACATCGGAAAAGTTGATGCATCTGGAAGAAGAGTACGGAGCACACAATTACCACCCGCTTCCTGTTGTTCTGGCCAGGGGAGAAGGTGCCCAGGTATGGGATGTTGAAGGCAAACAATATTATGATTTCCTTTCGGCCTATTCAGCCGTAAACCAGGGACATTGCCACCCGAGGATAATCAAAGCCCTGGTGGATCAGGCCTCGAAAATGACCCTGACTTCAAGAGCTTTTTACAATGACTCCCTGGGTGTTTATGAAAAATATGTAACAGAATATTTTGGTTACGATAAGGTGCTGCCTATGAATACCGGTGCCGAAGCCGATGAGACAGCCCTGAAATTATGCCGCAAATGGGCTTACCTGAAAAAGGGAGTTCCTGAAAATATGGCCAAGATCATCGTTTGTGAGGGCAACTTCCACGGAAGGACCATCACGGTGATATCAATGTCGACCGACCCTGATTCATACGGTGGATTCGGCCCCTATACCCCCGGATTTATAAAAATCCCCTATAACGACCTGGATGCCCTTGCCGAAGCACTGAAGGATCCCAATGTTTCCGGTTTTCTTGTTGAACCCATTCAGGGTGAAGCCGGAGTTTTTGTGCCGGATGAAGGATACCTGACCAAAGCCTATCAGCTTTGTAAGGAAAAGAATGTGTTGTTTATCGCCGATGAGGTACAGACCGGCATTGCCCGTACAGGTAAATTACTTGCCTGTGATCATGAGAATGTCCGTCCCGATATCCTCATCCTTGGAAAAGCACTTTCGGGAGGAGTATATCCTGTTTCCGCTGTTCTGGCCGACAATGATATTATGCTTTGCATCAAACCGGGTGAACATGGCTCTACTTTCGGGGGAAACCCGGTTGCTGCCCGCGTAGCGATTGAAGCCCTGCAGGTGGTAAAAGATGAAAACCTGGCCGACAAGGCAGAAAAGATGGGTCAGATTTTCCGCGAGGAAATGAGAGCGATAAAATCGGATATGATTGCACTGGTTCGTGGGAAAGGGTTACTGAATGCTGTTATCATCAGACCAAAGAATGGCAAGGAAGCCTGGGATGTCTGTGTAAAGATGAAGGAAAACGGCGTTCTGGCGAAACCAACCCATGGTGATATCATCCGTTTTGCTCCCCCGCTGGTTATAACTGAAACGCAACTGCGTGAAGCAATCGAAAGAATCAGGAAGTCAATTCTGTTTTTTGAATAGAATGTGCACTAAACGAAAATGGCCGCAGTGGAGACGCTGCGGCCATTTTTATTTGTAGGAATGAGACAAAATCGGGTTGAAAGCCTCCCCAACCCCTCCAGGGGAGGGGCTGATAACTGGGTGATGAAATTTTAATTTCACTCCTTACACCTTTTTCAACTTCCATCTTCCCCGGCTGAAAACATAGATACCCAGCAGGGTGAGGGTGCTTTCGGCGATAACGATGGCGTAATACACGCCATTCGTATCAAACCCGGCACGTAATGCCAGGTAATAAGCCAGCGGAATTTCAATGAGCCAGAAGCAGATAAAATTCAGCAGGGTTGGGGTATAGGTATCGCCTGCACCATTGAGCGACTGGGTCATAACCATGCCAAAAGCGTAAAACAGGAAGCCGGAACTGACAATCTGAAGGCAGGTAATGCCTGCCCTGATGACCTCTTCATCCTGGATGAACATGCGGATGAAGAATCCGGGGAAGCTTATAAACAATATTGAGATCAATCCCAACAACGACATGTTGGCGAAGCCGGTTATCCATGCAGCCCGCTGGGCCCTGTCGGGCCTTCCCGCGCCCAGGTTTTGTCCGACGAGTGTTGCCGCAGCATTGCTTACCCCCCAGGAAGGAAGCAGGGAAAAAATAATAATCCTTATTCCAATGGTGTATCCTGCAACGGCTGTACTGCCGAAAACCGAGATGATGCGGACCATTACAATCCAGCTGGCGGTGGCTATCAGATTCTGGAGTATACCGCCGATGGAAAGTTTTATCACTGAGGCCATTAACCTGAAATCAGGTATCAGATGAACCAGTTTTAGTTTAATTCTCATCCTGCCCCTGAATAATACATATAATTGAAAGGCAACGGCAATTCCACGTCCGGTTGTTGTCGCAATGGCAGCTCCTTCAATTCCGAAAGCAGGAATGGGTCCAAATCCGAAAATAAGCAACGGATCCAGCACGAGGTTGATTCCATTGGCGATCAGCAATACCCGCATCGACAGCGCCGCATCACCGGCACTGCGGAAGGCAGCATTGATGATAAACAGCATCATGATAACAGCATTTCCGGCAAACATTATCCGGGTGAAACCATGATTCTGAAGGGCGAGTGAATCACTGGCACCCATCAGTTTCAACAATTCGTAAGAATAGAAAATACCGGGTATTGCCAGCAGGGATGAAACCAGTAACCCGGCTATCATAGATTGTCCGGCTGCTTTCGCTGCTGCTCCGGGATTTTTCTCACCAATCCTTCTCGAAATAAGAGCTGTGGTACCGGCGCTGAAACCCACGGCAATGGCATAAACCAGGGTCATCATAGATTCGGTTAATCCCACTGCAGCAATGGCATCTGATCCGAGCCGGGAGACAAAGAAAATATCAACGATGGCAAAAACAGATTCCATGATCATCTCCAGTACCATCGGGACTGACAGCAGGAAGATGGCGGTGCTGAGTTTAAGGCTGGTATAGTCCTGATCTCCGCCGGCCAGAGCCTGCCGGAGCAGATGCAGATAATTTCTGATATGATGTGTAATTGTCTGGTTTGTATCCTGATTATTCATGATAAGTCGTTTGAAGTGAAAAAAAAACCCGGTCTGTTTTCAGACCGGGTTGCTGTATTTTAAGCAAGGAGTTAGATACAAAACAGGTATCTCACCCGGTCAATGACGGTAACGGCCACAATTGCTTTGGTGTCCGGAACAAAAAATGACAAGGTGGATTTCATGGTTCTTTGATATTGATGAGGCAAAAATATAAAAAATATTAACCGGACAAGCAATTGATAAAAAAAACTGCCCGGAGGCCGGGCAGTTTTATAAAAAATAAATTAATACAGCTTAGTTAGCCCACCATACATTCTGGTTGATATCCGGGTTAACGGTTGCATTCGGATTGTTGATACGCTCATCCTGAGGAGTTGGGAAGCGAACAGGAATAACCCCGCCATTTTCCACATTCGGCCCATTGTTAGGCGTAAGTGCAGGAATGCCTGTCCTTCTCCAGTCGTTGTAATTTTCAAGCTGGAGGAACAGTGCTACATATTTATGTGTCATGATTTTGGCCATTGAAATGGTGGAAGCCGTTTCACTAGCCTGGGCAGCATAATATGCGTCATCGTCAGCGCCGGTAACCTGAAGCACAGAAGCTTTAATGGCATCATTGTGTGCCTGGGCAGCTGCGCCTGCATTGTTTTTTCTCATGTATGCCTCAGCTTCAAGGAATTTGGCTTCAACAAGGCTTACCAAAGGAATAGGATTCGGAGTTTCGCCATAGAGAGGTCCGATCATAGAAGCATCAACGTTTTCTGATCCTGGTGTTGCACCGGTATATTCGCCGGCACCATCAGTAGCACAGAAGAATGGAAGGCGCGGATCGCTGATTGATTTAAGGAGATCAACATAGAATGCACCCATACGAATGTAGGTACCACGTTCGTTGTTGAATGCATACCATGGGTTGAGTTCGCTTGAATTAGTTCCGAACATTGCCATGGCATCAGTTGCATTTCCGTCAAGATTGCCCAGGTATTCAAGCACTTTGTCGGCTGATGTTTCATCGCGTTTGCTCAGCCTGTTGGCAAAACGGGCTTTCAGGATCCATGCGGTGTTCACCCATTTGGTAGCATCTCCACCATGAATAAAGTCATCATCGGCAGGAATGATTTTGTTATCAGCAGGATCTTTGCTCAGAAGTTCAATTGCTTCGGAAAGAAGAGCCTGAATATCCTGATACACGATTTCCTGAGAATCATAGTTAGGGCTGAAGTAAGCTTCACCTTTGATTCCGAGTCCGGCTTCGCGGTTTGGTACATCACCCCACATATCAGTAGCAACCGATAAGTTGAGGGCTTTGATGATTTTTGCAATACCAACGTAATAAGGGTTGTCGGCACCAGCAAGGTCAATCAGACCATTGGCTTCAACGATGCAATCCGTATAAATAGAATTCCATTCGTTTACGTTATCACCTTCAAGCAGTACATAATTGGCAACGTCTTTCATCTGTTCAGCTGTTCCTTCGAGCTGTTGGGTGAAAACGGATGCAGCACGGTTAACACCACCATTAAAGGTGGCAAAAGTAGATACTTCAATAGTTGAAAGTAGCAATGCAGGGGTGACTTGTGTCGGACTGTTTGGTGACAGGTCGTACCCTTCAATGTATTTATCACAACCGGTTGTGAAAAAGAGCACTGCCGAGATTAACAGGATTGATATTTTTTTCATAATCTTCGCTTTTGGATTTTGATTGAACATGTGTTAGAAACCTACTTTCAGACCAACAATAAACGATTTGGTGCCCGGGTTATTGAAATAGTCGAATCCGGTGAGATTCGAACCGGCACCTGTCAGACTGGTTTCAGGGTCAACACCCGGATAATCGGTACTGAGCCAGAGATTCCTACCTGATAAAGAAAGGTCAACATACTGAACCAAAGGAAGTTTGTCTTTGGTGTTGAGTCGATAGCTGATGCTGACTTCACGGAGACGAACCCATGATCCATCAAATACAGCCTGTTCAACGGCAGCACTACCACCATCACCAACGTAGTTTGAGAAATATGAGTTGGCAGAGATGGGTATATCATTCGGTGTTCCGTCTTCTTTTACACCAGGAATAATGTAGGTCCTGTCACGGTCACCTGAAGCTTCGGTTTTTCCAATTCTGTTCATACGGGCAATGGTTCCGTCCCAGATCATACCACCCTCGCGGATGTCAAACAGGAAACTGAAGTTGATGCCTTTGTAGTTCAGGTTGTTGGTAATACCCATAGTCCAGTCGGGGAATGGATTTCCGATGTTTCCGCGGGCAGGAGCAATACTCGGACGACCGTTGGCACCAATGATCAGATCACCATTCTCGTTGCGGAGCCATTTGGTTCCATAGAGTGCACCGTAAGCATCGCCTTTGATAGCATATGATCCGATAGAAGTAAATGCACTTTCGATGTTAACTTCATCAACTCCGGGGGCAAGTTCGAGAACTTCGTTGGTGTTTTTAGTAAAGTTGACAGCAATGTTCCATTTGAAATCCTTTGTTTTGATAGGATCACCTGAAACAACGAGTTCAATACCTTTATTGCTCATACGACCTGAGTTAGACCTGATCTGCTGGAATCCGGATGAAGGAGCGATAGGACGGAGTACAAGAATCTGATCTGATTCTTCATTATAATAGGTGAAGTCGATGTTAAATCTACCGCCAAGGAATCTCAGATCAAGACCTATTTCAGCACCGGTTTTTCTTTCAGGCTTCAGGTCAGGGTTACCCAGCGTTGCGCTGTAACCAAAACCACCTTTACCCAGATATGGGAAAGAGAGACCATTGGTAAATCCATCCGTAAATATCGGAGAAGCATAATAGGTCCTTGAAGAATACGGTGAAGGATTGATACCTACCTGTGCCCAGCTGGCCCTGACTTTTCCAAAAGAAAGAATGTTGTTTTCCGGAATTAATTCAGAGAATACAAATGAAAGACTGGTTGCAGGATAGAAGAAATTGGTCTGATTGGGACCAAAAGTTGATGCCCATTCGTTACGACCGGTCACACTGAAATATACCATGCTGGCATAGTCCAGATTGAGGTCAAAGTAAAGAGCTGCTGTTCTTTCCTTGGTTGTAACTTCACTGGCATAAAGCACAGCTGCATTATTCAGGTTGTAGAAGTTTGGAATGCTCAGACTGGTACCCCTGGCATAAAGATCCTGGAAATTTCTTTCATTCAGGTTATTACCAAGTGAAAGGGATCCTTTGAATTTGCTTGAGAATTCATGAGTTCCGGTAAGAATAAAGTCTGAATATACTTCCCTGAAACGCTGAATGTTTTCTGTGATCTGACCGGTTGGTTCTGCTGGTTGCATTGAGCCAATGGCGAAGATCTGTTTTCTCTGGTCGGAATAGAAGTCAGTTCCCAGACGATAGGTTGCTGTTAACCATGTAAATGGTGAATATTCTACATAGAAATTACCCAGGAACCTGTTTACATCATCCGTAAATGGGTTTTTGAAAGCAGTGAAATAGGTATTGTCATAGATTGAGATAAACCTGCGGTCAACACCATTGGGATAAAGATATCCTTCGCCACCACCCGGGTTCATGTCGAAGCTCTGGGGAGCACGCATCAAACTGAGCATGATACCTGAGAGGTTGCTACCATTCTGGGCTTTAATACCGTTGGTATTTATAGGGGTAAAAACGAAAAGTATAAATGATCAAGAAAAAAAAGCCCCTTTTTAAATTAATTATCAATGAGTTAGATAAAAATAACCCCGACCATAAAATATCAATGAGTTAGATAAAAATAACCCCGACCATAAAAAAAACCAAATGTTTAATTTACTTGCATTCAGCTTTAAGTAATTCCACAAATGCTGACCAATTGTAGCATGTTACTTTAATAGGCCTTTGCAGGAGCCTGTATAGTGGCTCAAATGTAGGTTAAATAACCATTACACAACAAATTTCAGGGTAAATATTGAGGCCACCGGTGGGGGTTGAAAAGCCGTGCCTCAAAAGCCTTTAAACACCTTTTAAAAACCGTAAAAAAGTGAAATAACATGAATGGACGGACAAATGGACGGACAAATGGACGGACAAAAGAATAAAAAAAAACATCAATAGAAAGATACTTAATACCAAAAAAAGCATAAATAATGATATAAAATAATGAATTGAGGGGGACATAATACCCTAAAAATATAACAATAAATTATAATATTATATAGTATAATGCACTGATAATGTACAATATATGTATCATTTCAGGCAAAAAAACAAGGGATATTGTGTGTGTGTGGGATTTTTAGCGGTCATTTTTGTCCGCAATACCAGTATGTGCTTTAATTAAAATCATCCTGTTTGCTTATAACCACCATTTCTCGGCGAATCCGATGAAAGGTTTTCGATCAACTGCCGCAGGGCCGAATTAGCCTCTTTTAATGCGCTGATTACTTCGTCCTTCTCAGCACATAACTTACACTTAATGCTGTATTTATGTTGTGGATCATTTAACGCTAAGTCATCATTACTTTTTACTATCATACTGCCCTGGCCGTTTATAAGCCAATATAGATTTAAATCTGGATATAAATTGATTATTCTCTCAACCTTATCAGCCCCAATGTTTGGTTTTTTGTCTAAAAAGCCATTAGAAAGGCCAGTTACTAAGTAAAATTTATTCTTAGTAATACCCTTAAAATCAAGATATTGAATTAGTCTGTCAGAAATATTCATCGAAACATAGATTTTTTTCGAGTAATTGCTTGACAATATAGATTATTAACTATATTTGCAAGTGTTAAACATTAACAAAGTTACTGCAAGAATATGGCAAACCAACACGCGAAGGTAAAATTTCCTGAAAACTTAAAGGTGGCAGCAAA
>WSXU01000081.1 GCA_009773455.1 Bacteroidota bacterium
TATCTGGCCAATCTTGGTGCAGCAATCTCAAGCGAGGGAACTTATTATTATGCTTCTAAATTTCAGTATCTCGCGCAAAGTCCGGTCTACGGAGGATTCTCTGCTTCGAACGGTGGTTTCTGGGACGGAACAAACAATGTTTCCGGAGTGCTGACAGTGGAAGAAATTATTCCGCTTTATCCTGTTACCTTCACCATCACTGACCTGTCAGAAAGCTATTCCGACATTGAGTTTAAAGGTGAGATGACTTCATGGAACAGGGTTCAGATGATCGAAAGTCCTGCCCATACCTGGACACTCACACTGGATATTGCACCCGGAACCTATGAATGGGGTGCCCTTGAAAACGATGGATCACCCGACGGCATCTGGCTCATCGATGGTGCAAACCCTGTTGTGACTATCGCTTCTGACGGAACAATCAGCGGGACTGTGAGTTACACCATACAGCCTTTCGGGATCACTTTTGCCAATCTGCAATGGCCTGAAAATGGTAATATCGAACCGGGTGATGACTTCAATGTTTATGCACAGGTATATGCTGAAAATGTAACCGATGCGGTTGGTCAGGGTGCCGGAGTACAGGCATGGATCGGATATAGTACTTCCAATACCAATCCGTCTACCTGGACAAACTGGATCGTCGCTTCATTTGATTCCGATCAGGCCAACAACGATGAATATCTGGCCAACCTCGGTGCAGCGATCACAACCGATGGAACTTATTATTATGCTTCCAGATTCCAATATCTTTCTCAATCAGTTGTCTATGGCGGTTTCTCTGCTTCGGGTGGTGGTTACTGGGACGGAACAAACAATGTTTCCGGAGTGCTGACCGTGGAAGAAATTATTCCACTTTATCCTGTCACCTTCACCATCACCGACCTGTCGGAAAGCTATTCCGACATCGAGTTTAAAGGTGAGATGACTTCATGGAACAGGGTTCAGATGATCGAAAGTCCGGCTCATATCTGGACACTCACACTGGATATTGCACCCGGAACCTATGAATGGGGTGCCCTTGAAAACGATGGATCTCCAGACGGACTCTGGCTCATCGATGGTGCAAACCCGGTTGTGACTATCGCTTCTGACGGAACAATCAGCGGGACTGTGAGTTACACCATACAGCCTTTCGTGATCTCCTTTGCCAATCTGCAATGGCCTGAAAACGGTAACATCGAACCGGGTGATGACTTCAATGTGTATGCACAGGTATATGCTGAAAATGTGACCAATGCGGTTGGTCAGGGTGCCGGAGTGCAGGCATGGATCGGATATAGTACTTCCAATACCAACCCATCCACATGGACAGATTGGATTCCGGCAACTTTCAATAATGACGCTGGTAACAACGATGAGTATCTGGCCAATCTTGGTGCATCAATCACAACCGAAGGAACATATTATTATGCTTCTAAATTCCAGTATCTTTCTCAATCAGTTGTCTATGGCGGTTTCTCTGCTTCGGGTGGTGGTTACTGGGACGGAACAA
>WSXU01000001.1:0-249983 GCA_009773455.1 Bacteroidota bacterium
AAAACACAGACCAGCCTGGTGAAAGGTTACCCCACCACCGAAGCCGGATGGATGAAGTTTGATGTAAGTTCTATCCCCGACGGGGCAACCATCAACTCCGTCGAATTTCACGGTTATGTAAATGCCACGAATTATCCCTACTGGAACATCAACCCCGTGACTGTGGACCCGGTTTCAGCAACACCATCGGCCCTTTATACAGACATCATGGCAGAATCCGCTTCAGGATACTATCTGTACCGAAGCGAAGGTAGCACCTTCAGCACCGGCTGGAAGGTTCATGCACTCACCGGCAATGCCAATGCCAACCTGCAGGCAGCCCTTGCCCAGAACTGGTTTGCCATCGGTATCATGGACAGGGATGCAAGTACCTCTTACTATATAGGGTTCGACGGCTGGAATGAGGCCAACAAGCCATACCTCGTGATTGATTATACCTATGTTCCACCATACAACTGGCTCACCCTCGACGGCACAGGCAGTGCTTCAGGCACTGTGTTACCTGCCGGTAACAATCAGATTTCTGTGGGATTCAATGCAGGAAGCCTGGCTGCCGGAACCTACACTGCCGGCATCCGGATTACCAGCAACGACCCGGACCAGCCGCAGGTGCTCATCCCCTGTACCCTGAACATCTCAAATGATAAAAACCTGAACCTTACCGTGCTGCTTGAAGGCCTCCTGAATGGCCCGGGAACCATGCGCAAAGCACAGGGAACATCGGGCGATCAGTATCCCGGAACCGTTGCCGACCAGGTAACCGTTGAACTTCGCGAAGCAGCCAATTACAGCAATGTGGTTTATTCTGCCGCCAATGTCAACCTGAATACAGACGGTACAGCCAGTCTTCTGATTCCTGCTGCCAACAGCGGCCCTTACTATGTTACCATAAAACACCGCAACAGCATCGAAACCACCACTGCCCTGCCCCTGTCCTTTGCAGGCGCTGACATTATCTATAACTTCACAACCGCCGCTTCTCAGGCCTATGGCTCAAACCTGCACCAGGCGGGAAGCAACTTTGTGATTTTTGGTGGCGATGTGAACCAGGACGGTTCGGTTGATACCGGCGATATGACCCCGGTTGACAATGATGCCGGAAGTTTTGCAGGGGGCTACCTGCCTACCGACATCAATGGCGATGGAACCGTTGATACAGGCGATATCACGGTAATCGACAACAATGCAGCCAGCTTCACCGGAAAGATCACCCCGTAAATGACTAAGCCTTAAGAAGGCTATGAACAGGAATCCAAGGAAAGAAATTAATTCATCCGAATAAATAACATTTACCAAATCAACGTATCATGAAATTACTTCTTCGAACGGGTTTAATGGCCGTACTATTCCTTACGGTAACCCTTTGCCCGGCTCTTATCCATGCCGGCAACATTCACCTGAAGACGGGTGACACCAAGGTAAGTCTGACAGAAAACACCTATCAGCGGGTTGCATTCACTTCCTCGTTATCTGACATTGATTTTATAGAAATCAATACTGTTCAGGGCATGTTTGTAACACTGAATGCCGCCGGATTCGGAAACAGGAACATTGAAGGGGAGCCTGCTTTGCCGGTTTTCCATCGTTTGATTGAGGTTCCGCTGAGTGCTCAGTATTCAATACGCATCATCAGCCAGCATTTCCAGGAAATCGATCTGGCCGGCAACGGGGTGAATTATCCGGTGATGCCAGCCCAGCCTCCAATGTCAAAAAGTGATGATCCGGATAAGGTGCCCTTTGTCTATAACAAGGCAGTGTATGACAGAAACAGTTTCATTGAGGATGAACTGATTTCGATCAGTAATGCAGGATTGATGCGGGCACTCAACCTGGCTAGGGTTGACATTTCGCCGGTTCAGTACAATCCTGTTACCGGCAAACTAAGGGTATATGATGAAATTGAATTTGAGATTGTTTTTGAGAACGCCGATATTTACGGAACCATCGCCCTGAAACAATCCAAGTCATCGCCCTATTTCAGGAGTATGTATCAGATGGTTGAAAACTACAAGCCACTGGGGCCCTCCGATGAATTAATCCCGGCACCGGCAACCTATGTGATCATTTCTGATCCTATGTTTCAGACTGCCCTTCAACCATTTATCCAGTGGAAAACAAAAAAAGGATTCAAAGTCATTCAGGGTTACACAAACAATGGAGCAGTCGGTACGACCACTACCTCAATCAAAGCTTACCTGCAGGGGCTGTACAATTCACCTCCGGCAGGTTACACAGCCCCGAGCTTCGTACTTTTTGTGGGCGACGTAGCCCAGATACCGGCCTGGAGCGGTTCAGCCGGATCTCATTACACCGACCTGAGGTATTGTGAGTATACCGGTGACAATCTTCCGGAAGTATATTACGGCAGGTTTTCAGCAACTACAGTTGCCCAGCTGCAGCCCCAGATTGACAAAACGCTTGAATATGAACAATACCTGATGCCGGATCCGTCATTCCTGAACGAAGTGGTGATGGCTGCAGGAGCGGATGCCAGCTACCAGACCCACAGTAACGGGCAGATCAATTACGGAACCGAAACCTATTTCAATGCAGCCCATAACATTGTTTCACACACCTACCTGCAACCTGAACCATCCGGCGGGAATTATTCGACAAACATTCATACCAATGTGTCAAACGGAGTATCCTACGCCAACTATACTGCACATTGCAGTCCGGACGGCTGGGCTGATCCGAGTTTTACCATCTCAGATATCTCCGGTCTTTCAAATGCAGGAAAATATTCTCTGATGGTTGGAAATTGCTGTCTTTCTGCAAAATTCGATGTAACCAGTTTTGCTGAAGAGCTTTTAAGAGCCGATGATAAAGGAGCTGTCGGATACATCGGTTGTTCAAACAACAGCTATTGGGACGAAGATTACTGGTGGGGTGTCGGATTTAAAACAGTTGCACTTCATCCTGCTTACGATGCTGCCCATATCGGTGGCTACGACGGTGCCTTCCACGACCACGGCGAACCCACCAGCGACTGGTTTGTTACCCAGGGCCAGATGGTTGTTTGTGGCAACTACGCCGTTGAAGAATCCGGCTCCAGCCGCAAAACCTATTACTGGGAAATCTATCACCTGATGGGAGACCCTTCCCTGATGATTTACTATTCGGTACCCCAGGCCCTGACGGCAACCTATCAGAGTACCCTCATGATTGGTATGACTACGCTTACGGTCAATACGGAGGCCTATGCCACCATAGCCCTTTCAAATGGCGGTGTCCTGCTTGATGCGAAAGTTGCCAATGCCAGTGGTGTTGCCAATCTGAGCTTTACAGCCCTGAGTGCACCCGGAAACCTGGATATCGTTATCACCAAACAGAACCGGCAACCTCTCATCGGCACCATCCAGGTGATTCCGGCTGCAGGACCTTACGTGGTTTATTCCGGCAACACAATCAGCGATCCGCTGCCAAACGGTAACAATAATGCAGCGATGGATTATGCTGAAACCAATCTGCTTTCGGTCGCCCTCAATAATGTCGGGGTTGAAACTGCCTCCAATGTAACGGCAACACTTTCATCTGCTGATTCATATATCACCATCACCGACAATAATGCGGCTTATGGAAACATCGCTCCTGCAGGAACGGTAACCATAACAAATGGATTTTCATACACGGTTGCCAACAACATCCCCGACCAGCGTGTGGTGGCATTTACTGTATCAGCAACGAATGGTACCACTACATGGAATTCGAATTTCAACATTACAGCCAATGCTCCTGTTTTGGGCATCGGAGCTATGACGGTTCAGGATAACGGGGCGGGTTGTGACAATGATGGTATCCTGGATCCCGGCGAAACGGCCAACCTCCTGATTGCCTGTTCCAATTCAGGTCACAGTTCTATATCCAATGTTGCCGGAACACTGGCTATATCGGGCGGAACAAGTCCATATCTCACACTCAATTCAACCGGATACAGCCTGGGATCTATGAATGCGGGAGGGTCTGGCACTGCCATCTTCAGTGTGACAGCAAGTGCAGCAACTCCGCTGGGAACTGCTGTGGATCTTTTATTCACCCTTACCGGTGGAAGTGCAGGACAGTATTCGCTGCAGAACACCAAACAGGTTGTGATCGGACTGATACCCGTGTACAACATAACCAACGGTTCGGTGACCACATGTACCGGGCTCTTCTATGATTCAGGAGGAGCTTCAGGAGCCTATCAGAACAATGAGAACTTTACCGAAACATTTTACCCTGCCTCAGCCGGCGCTATGGTAAGAATGGTATTCAACTCTTTCAATACTGAATCCGGATACGATTACCTGAGAATCTATGACGGAACAAGCACTTCGGCAACACTTATAGGCACTTACAATGGCACCACGGGACCCGGTACTGTAACTGCAAACAATGCAAGCGGAGCGCTCACCATCAACTTTACTTCGGATGTGAGTATAACTCCTGCCGGATGGGAAGCCGCCATCAGTTGTTATTCAACGATCGTCCCTACACTTTCGGTAACTCCGGCTAATCAGAATGTTACAGCGCCTGCAGGTACTGCTTCGTTCAGCGTTACATCGAATACCGCCTGGAGTGCCACAAGCAATCAGACCTGGTGCACAGTAACACCTTCTGGTTCGGGTAATGGAACCATTACAGCATCTGTTGCAGCAAATACTTCAGTAACAAGTCGTGTTGCCAATGTTACTGTCACAGTGAGTGGACTCAGCCCGGTTGTGGTGACTGTTACTCAGGCGGGAGCGACTCCTTCACTGGCAGTTACACCATCAACACAAAATGTCACTGCAACGGCAGGTAGTACGGCATTCACGGTTACATCAAACACAGCATGGAGTGTCATCAGCGATCAGACCTGGTGCACTGTGACCCCTACAGGAACAGGCAACGGCTCAATAACGGCTACTTATACCCAGAATTTAAATACCTCTTCCAGAACAGCCAACATAACTGTTTCTGCATCCGGTGCTTCTCCGGTTATTGTTACCGTTGTTCAGGCAGGTGTTCCTGCTTCAGAATTCCTGCTTTCCATCAGAAACATTCAGCAAACTGCGCCAAACATTTATGAGTTTGATGTTTTCCTGCTTGATGTTGATGGTGCGGCCCCATTCGAACTGGCAACCATCCAGGAAGGGATCAATTTCAATTTAGGCATCCTGAACGGTGCAGCGACTACGGCCGGAATGACAACCATTGTTCCGGGCTCATCAGAATTGCCTGCAAATATGGCTCCGATCAGTGTAAGCACTGTCTCAGCCGGCCTCATCAGGGTTGCAGGTCGTGCAGCCCCCGGCGCCGGTAACGGTTACATTATTTCAACAGTTTCTCCCGGTACACGCATTGCAAGGCTCAGGATGACAAATTCAGTAAGTTTTGCTCCAAATTCAACTCCGAATATGGTATTCACCTCCAGTGCAGCAATCACCCCTTCCTATGCGACCAGGATTGCCAAGTATGAAGGTACGGTCAACACACAATTAACCGTTACACCCGGAAGCAATGCGATCGTTGAGGGAAACCCGATTCTCTGCGGGCCTCCGGCACTGAGTGTTTCACCGATAAGTCAGTCGGTTTCGGCAGATGCGGGATCATTCGGCTATATTGTTACATCCAATGCTTCCTGGACAGCCGTCAGCGATCAGACTTGGTGTTCAGTTACGCCTTCTGGTTATGGTAATGGAATCATCACTGCTACCTTTACCCAGAATACAGGCACACCACGCTCTGCTAATATTACTGTTTCTGTTGCAGGTCTTCCTGATTTCATTGTTTCCCTGAACCAGGAAGGTATCACCACAAAAACGCTGAATCTGTCTGCTCTGCTCGAAGGCTTATACAATGGCAACGGAACCATGCGTCAGGCGAGTGATGAAAACGGGGCTCATTTCGGTGCCGGCATTGCTGACCTGATTGACGTCGAACTTCATAACAGTGCCGACTACAGTATTATTGAACACAGTGCAGCAAATACAGAGCTAAGCACAGCCGGAAACGCAATCGTGAGCATTCCACCGGTATTGGGCAACAGCTACTACATCACTGTTAAACACCGCAACTCCATCGAAACCACTTCGGCCAATCCGGTTTCATTCGCCGGACCGGTTATCACCTATGCCTTTGACCAGCCGGTCAAAGCTTTCGGAGGTAACCTGCTTCAGATGATTGACGGATATTATACCATCTATGGTGGAGATGTGAACCAGGATGGCACCATTGACACAGGTGACGGAACACCGATCGACAATGATCAGTTCATGTTTGTATCAGGATACATTGTGACAGATGTGAACGGCGACGGAACTGTGGATACTGCCGATGGAACCATTGTGGACAATAACCAGTTCTTCTTCGTAGGAACTTTATTACCATAAACCATCAGGTCCAAAGCGGGTATTATTTCCTGCTTTGGACCTGATTACCTATCATCTGACACCATTGTAGTAAATATAATCCTGGTCAGGATCATTGGATTGAGGCAAAACCGGGTGTAAACACTGCGGAAAGACATCAGACCCGGACGAGCTCATGACAAAAGCTGTCAGCGGGATTCATTCTCCGGAAATTTTTTTCCTGTTAAAAACCTTCCACATCCCACCGATGCGGAAGGTTTTTTTTGCACTGTAACCACCATTTTCAAAAAAGATTACTCTTCAAAGCAACCTGATTGCGGGCTTTTTCAATAAAACTGAGTGAATGAACAGTAGGGTTGAGCTAAGTACTTGCATATTCATACATGTACTTATGAACTTTTGTATATATTATTTGTTTCCAATAATTACCGCCTTAGCTCTGCACAACAGAGTACCTCCCGGGAAGGCGAACTATCATCCTGCTTCATACATTTCGGATTACTCAGAAAAATAATACAAAGCCTCTGACACTGCCGGTTTATTCTTCCACATCTCTTTTGCCTTCTGGTTTTAATCATTGAAAATTGTTGAATATATCAACCCTGTTTGTATTTATTAACCTGGAACAACATGAGAGCAAGATTACTACTTCTGGTTGGAATGTGTTTAGCATACGCCAGCGTCTCCGGAACCGGACTCCGGAATACCATTAGAAATCAGGAATACATCTCCACGGAGAAAACTTCTGACAGGTCAGTTGCAAAATCGGATCAAGCAGCTGTATTGAGTCTTCCATTGCAAAATAAATTCCTCTATTGGCAAAAAGAGGTGGAACAGGCCTATGCAATGGCCGGACGCCTGGATGCTGACAAGCCATGGCAGGTGGACGCAGATCTTTATCTCTCGCAGAGTTGTTGTCCCGATTTTATTTTAAAGGATGCTGTTGAGATTTGTCCTCCCGATGGCGCATGTATCGGAAGCACCCGCCCTGATCAGGGTGGGCTGGGACGTGCAGCGGCGGCATGTAAAAACACCCCGCACACGTATACGGTTTACCCGAACGATCCCTCCTATACTTTTACCTGGACCATTACCGGTGGTTCACCGGCCTCATATACCGGAAATCCAGTCAACATTGTCTGGGGTTCCGGTGCAACCGGAATCATCAAGGTGGTAATCAGCAACCTTGCCATGGGTGGATCCTGCATCGATTCCATCACCCGGGAGTTCTGCCTGATCGACGGGCCTAAAGCGGATTTTACGGTTTCCCCGGATACGGTTTGTCAGAATACCCCTGTTAATTTCACCAATACATCCCTTGGCGGAAGCGTATTTTTCTGGGATTTCGGCGATGGCACCACTTCAACACTGGCCAGCCCTCCGCCCCACTCCTATGCTTTGCCGGGCAATTACACCGTACTTTTGAAAGCAACCGATATGGGTGCCGGTCATCCGGTTGGCACGGGTCAGGGAGGTGAGGCAGTAGTAGCATGCGGTTGCAGCGATACTGCCACCATGCAGGTTGTTGTTCTTGCTGGTACCGGTCCTGAAATTGTTTACGATTGCTGTTTCGGCACTGTCTGCGCCGGAGATACATCATCCTTCTGTACACCTATGGTCTGTGGCAGTTATAACTGGACTGTAACCGGGGGATCAATCATTTCGGGCAACAACACCAGTTGTATAAAAATCAAATGGAATCCAGCCTATACAGGCCCGACTACCGTTAGCCTGCAAAGTTGCCCTTCATCGTCGTGTCAGGGAATTACCACACTGGACGTGCCTGTTTTATACCCGAATCTGCCGATCAGCGGCCCTTCAACTGTTTGTGTGGGTTCGTCCGGAAGCTTCTCTCTCCCCTGGATGCCGGGAACCTATTATACCTGGTCGGTAAACGGCCCGGGATTATATTCATTCAACAAAAAAGACAGAAACGTTACCACGGCAAGCATTACCTTCAATAACCCGGGCCTTTACTGGGTAAAATGTGTTTACAACAACCCGCTTGCCGGTTGTAATGGTGTCGACTCAATTCCTGTGAATGTGTTGCCCATCTTTAACATTACCGGAGATGAAACCGTTTGTGAAGGAAGTTCAATACAATACTATGCGCCGGTGCCGGCAAACTGGTCAGTTTCACCTCCGGGCCCTGTTATTTCCGGGAATGGCTCTCCTATAGCGACCATTCAGTGGACACCTGGCAACTATGTAATTACAGCCGTATCGCTCATTCCGAATGTCTATTGCAACGACACCGCCTATCTGAAAGTCAAGGTTATAGCCAAACCCATCCTTGGCAGCATTCAGGGTACAATGACAGCATGTCCGGGTAGCAAACACACTTTCAGTATATCTTCAAATACCAGTGGCAGTGATTTCATCTGGCCGGCTTCGCCGGGAGTAAATGTACTCTCGGAGATGGGGTCAGATAACGATTCAATTGTTGCTCAGTTGAATGGCCCCGGCCCCTGGCAGATCAGTGTATATCAGAACGTTGAGATCAGTCCTGGAAACTTCTGCCCGTCACTGACACAAATTCTGAATATAAGTCCTTATCCCACCCCTGTGATCACTGGAACAACCACAGTCTGTGTTGATGCTGTGGTTCAGTATACCGCAAGCGGCCCAATGCCTCCGGGTGGATTCACATGGACAATATTACCTTCAAACAGGGGAACCATACAATCGGGACAGGGAACCAATACAGTGAACATCCAGTGGCACGGACCACCAACAACAGCGGCCCTCTCAGTATCGCATTGTTCCGGAAGTTTTACACTTGGTATTACCATTAACACCCCACCTGTTGCTCTGGCAACCTACAATATGCTGCCTGTGTTCTGCCTTGGCGACAACCAGGTTCTGACCCTATCAACACCCTCCGGTGCAGGATATTCCTATCAATGGTATCTGAACAACACGCTTTTACCGGGACAAACCAACAATACACTAAACATCAACATTGCCAGCCTTGCGCTTGGTGTTCACCAGTATCATGTTGTGGTGACGCTGAACGGATGTTCTATAAAATCTAATATTGTTAATGTCAAAATTGAGAGTTGCAACCCAGGAGGACCCGGTGGATGTGATGTCATTGCCAATTTCTGGACCTACCCGGTTTGCGATACCGTATTCCTGGTTGATCAGTCAACGGTTACCCCACCGAACACCATAGTCCTCTATCAATGGTCTGTTTCCGGTCCGGGGTCAGGCAATTTCTTCCCAAATGCCAATGCACCCAATCCTTACCTGACTGTCAGCGCTTCAGGACAATATACCGTAACACTTACGGTTACTTCGTCATCAAGCTGCACCAGCACCTTCTCATCGATCGTAAACATCTTACTGCCCAATGCTTCTTTTACTTTTACATCGCCTGTATGCCAGAACTCTCCGGCCACTTTCAATGCCATACCAAATAATCCGGCGTTTAATTATGCCTGGACTTTTGGTGACGGAGCCACTTCGTTTCTGGCCGCGACCCAGCATGCCTATGATAATACAAGCCCGCCTTCTGATACCGTAATTCTTGTAATTACAGACCAGATGGGATGTATCGCCAGGGACACCAACTACGTAAATGTCGACCCGTTGCCTGTTTGCACCATCACTGCCTCTGATACCATATTCTGCCCCGGTAGTTCCGTGACCCTGACGGCATGTAACCTGATGACAGGCTATCAATGGTATAAGAACGGCAATGCCATCCCGCTTGCCACTGCTCAAACCTATAGCGTAACGCAACACGGTGAGTATTATGCCTCAGTCACCAACAGCTTCGGTTGTTCTGATAAAACCAACAGCCTTTATATTTACATGCATAAGATTCCAAAGGCAAAAATAAAAGGCAACGGTTATGTTTGTGCCTCACCAGGAGGAACTGCCTATTTTAATCTGACGACCGTTTTTGATTCAGCCTATATATACAGTTGGGGCAGTAATCCTCCGGGAGCCGTCTTCACTCCGGGAACCGGCAATTCGCCCTGGGTTACCCTCACTTTACCCTTAACCTTACCTGCTGTCTTTGATTTCTTTGTGAATGTAACCGACACAATCACCGGTTGTACTGCAACGGATACGCTTTGTATCTGGTTCTATGAAACACCTTCATTTACATTACCAACCCTCAATATCTGCGAAGGCACGAGTACCGTTATTTCACCCTCTCCGGTAAATCCTGCATTGTTCGATTATCTGTGGAATACCGGGCAAACAACTCCTTTTATTACAGCATCCTCACCGGGCTTCTACAGCCTCACGGTAACCAACAAATCTACAGGATGTGATGCCACCATGAATGCAGGTTTTATTTTCGCAAAACCCGATCTGAGCCTGTTCCCCCTGGGTTGCGATTCCATCTGTGATACGGATACACTGAATCTTTACATTCCGCTTCCGCTGAATGCCGTTGCACCTTACAACACTTACCCGACAGCCTACCCATCCATCACCTGGTATGAAACCTCGAACTGGGGAACCCCATTAGGTTATGGTGAGAATCTGCCATTCTCCTCGAATGTCACGGGTAATTACCAGATAGCAGTTGTTGTTTCCAACAACTTTAATTGCGTAGATACTGCAGGGGTTTTCTGCCTGAAAGTAAAAAACTGTCCGCCTTATTACGGAACCGATTTCGGGGATGTACCTGATGACGATGTGCTGCCGGGAGATTTTCCGACTTTGCTGGCAAGCAATGGTGCAAGGCATCTGATAGCCCCCGGTGTATTCATGGGTTCAATGGTGGATCCTGAAACCAATGGCCAGCCAAGTTTCATGGCCGTCTGCGATGACAACGATTGTATAGTTTCACTGGGTGACGATGAAGATGGCGTAACCATGCCTCCGAATGTCACCCAGGGCTCATCGGTTTCAATCACTGTTGTGGCTTCTGTCAACGGATTCCTCGATGCCTGGATGGACTTTAACCTGAACAGCGACTGGTCAGACCCGGGTGAGCATATTTTTATCAACCAGGCGCTTTCTGCCGGCTCCAATACACTGACAATGAACATCCCGGCTGCAGCCGGTCCCGGACTATGCTATTCCCGCTTCCGGTTCAGGACAACCAACAATCCGATTAACTTCTTCGGCCTGGAATCTGATGGTGAAGTAGAGGATTATGCCATTCACATTGATCCTGTTTCAAACGGTGAGAAGGATTTTGGTGATGTGCCCGATGATCCCGGAAACCCGAATGATTATCCAACCTATCTTTCAGGCAATGGCGCACGCCACAGCATCAACCCTTTGATTTTCCTGGGATCGAAAATTGATGCTGAAGGTGACGGTCAACCGACGGTGATTGCCGATGGTGATGATTTGAACGCCTCTGACGATGAGGATGGTATAACGATGCCAGCTGTGGTGATTCAGGCTTCAACTGTTAACCTGAACGCAACGGCTTCTGTAGCCGGATTCCTCGATGCCTGGATCGACTATAACGTGGATGGCGACTGGGCAGATGCCGGTGAGCAGGTTTTTGCCGGACAGCCACTGACTGCCGGATTAAACGCATTATCGTTCATAGTGCCGGTCACCGTTAGCATGGGACCTTCCTACGCCCGTTTCCGGTTCAGGACCAGCAGTGCTCCGATCAGTTATGACGGCCTGGTTGCCGATGGTGAAGTGGAAGACTATGCTGTATATGTTGAGCAGGTTGCCGGTGGTGAATTCGACTTTGGCGATGCCCCTGATAATCCTGAAACCTCACACTACTATCCGACCCTGCTGGCCAACAATGGCGCACGGCACAATATCTCCCCCAATATTTATATGGGTAGTTTTGTTGATCCTGAAATCAACGGCCAGCCTTCCATCGGTGCCCGGTGCGATGATGTGGATTGCTTCTATCCTTCACTGGGTGATGATGAAGACGGAGTGACCATGCCTCTGACCGTAAATCAGGGTGCAACAGTACCGTTTTCGGTGGTAGCATCAGTCAATGGTTTCCTGGATGTATGGGCTGATTTCAATATTGATGGCGACTGGGCCGATGCCGGTGAGCACATTTTTGTTAACCAGGCCCTTACTGCCGGTCTCAACAACCTGAACTTCAGCGTACCTGTCAACGCCACCATCGGCGCGACCTACCTCAGGTTCAGATTCAGGACTTCACCAGCAGCAATCAGTTATGACGGACTGGTGCTTGACGGAGAGGTGGAAGACCATATGCTGACAATTGTTTCCGGCCAGCAGGAAAGTCTTGATTTTGGAGATGTGCCTGATAATCCGGGTAATCCCTCTGATTTCCCCACACTGCTTGCAAGCAATGGAGCCAGACATAGCATTGTTCCGGGCATCTTGCTTGGAACCCTGATTGATGCTGAAGCCAACGGTCAGCCTGCTGCCCTGGCCGATGGAGACGATTTGTCCAATACCGACGACGAAGATGGTGTAACCATTCCATCTGTCGTTTATGTGGGCACCACAGTCTTTATCAATGTTACAGCTTCTGTCTCCGGGTACCTTGATGCCTGGATCGATCTCAACGGAAACGGTATCTGGGGTGCGGGAATCGAACATATTTTCACCAATCAGGCCGTAAGTGCCGGGTCCAATTCCCTTTCATTTAATGTTCCGGGAGCTTCAACCGTAGGCCAGTCTTACGCAAGATTCCGATTCAGAACTTCTCCTGCTCCCATAGGTTTCAACGGGCTTGTAGCCGATGGTGAAGTAGAGGATTATGCTGTTTACATTGACCATGAAAACCCGGAAAGCTTCGATTTCGGCGATGTGCCTGACAATATTCAGCTCAGTACGGACTATCCGACCTATCTGCTGAGCAATGGAGCCCGCCATCTGATTTCTCCTGCAGTATATCTGGGTTCACTGATTGATGCCGAAGGCGATGGACAACCAAATTTTGCTGCAACCGGTGACGACCTCGCCAATCTGGATGATGAAGATGGTGTAGTTATTCCGGCAGTGATCCCGCTTGGGTCAACTGCTGCGATCTCAATCACAGCCTCAACCACGGGCTTCCTGGATGCCTGGATCGATCTTAATACCGACGGAGACTGGGCAGATGCCGGTGAGCATATCTTTACAGGTCAACCACTCAACGCCGGGTTGAACAGTCTCTCATTCACCATGCCCATTACGGCAACCACAGGACAATCATACAGCCGTTTCAGGTTCCGCACCGCCAATACGGTAATCTCTTATGACGGTTTTGTTGCCGATGGAGAAGTTGAAGACTATGGTATCTATATAGAGCCGTTACCTCAGGGCAGCCTTGATTTCGGTGACGCCCCGGACAACTTTGATATTGCCAATGATTATCCGACCCTGTTGATCAGCAATGGTGCCAGGCATGGAATCACGCCCAATGTTTTCCTGGGTTTGCTGGTTGATGCTGAATCCGATGGACAGCAAGCCGTCGGGGCACTCTGCGATGACAACGACTGTGTGTTCCCGTCATCGGGCGACGATGAAGATGGAATTACCATGCCTCCGTTTGTACTTCAGGGTTCTTCGGTAAATCTGACTGCAGTTGCTTCAGTCAGCGGTTTCCTCGACGCCTGGATGGATTTCAACATCGATGGTGACTGGGCAGATGCCGGTGAACAAATCTTTACCACACAACCTCTTGCAGCAGGATCCAATACCCTCACATTCAATGTACCTGTCAATGCCCTGATGGGTCAGTCCTATACGCGGTTCAGGTTCCGTACCACAAATACTCCGATTAGTTACTACGGCTTTGTGGGTGACGGTGAAGTGGAGGATTATGCTGTATATATCGAAGGCTCACCCCAGGAAATGCTTGACTTTGGTGACGCCCCCGATAAACCTCAAAACCCGAACGATTATCCGACCCTGATACTCAGCAATGGTGCCAGCCACATCATAGCAAACAACACCTACCTGGGCCTGAATGTTGACAGTGAAAGCGATGGACAGCCAACACCGGCCGCCAACGGGGATAACCTCAACAACATCAATGATCAGGATGGCGTAACTTTCCTGTGGCCGATGTCGCCGGGCAATCCATGCAAGATCAAGGTAGTGGCCTCTGTTGGCAATGCACTTTTCAATATGTGGATCGACTACAATGGAAACGGATCATGGGCTGATGCAGGTGACCACGTATTTACCGACATCAACCCCGCAGCCGGTAACAATTTCTTCACCTTCCTGGTTCCGGGCACAGCCATTCCGGGACCCACCTTTGCCAGGTTCCGCTTCAGTCATCAGCCCGCACTGTCATTCTCAGGACCAGCTTACGACGGAGAGGTGGAAGATTACAGGGTAACCATCAGCAAAACGAGTCATAAATGGCATCAGTTGCCCGATGATCATCTGCCCGGATTGCATTCAGATAATTCCGGAGGGGTGTCAGACGACTGGATTTGCAATGGCGGTCTTGTAACACAATTCGACTGGTGGGGCAACTATGAAATGACCGGAACCGGTGAGAACCGGGGCGACGGCATCGGTCACTTCGAAGTGAATGTCTACGGTGATGCCGATTGTCAGCCGGACGCAACCATACTTAGTTACAACATTCCTTTTGCTGAAATAGCTGAAGTAAATACCGGGCAGGTCAATACTGAGCTATCCGCCATTTATAAATACAGTTATATCCTGCCGGTGCCATTTGCACAGATTAAGGATCACAAATACTGGCTGAGTATCCGTGCCATTTCGGTCAATGCTGCGGCACCGGCACAATGGAGGTGGCAGGAGGCCAACCGCTGGATCAATCCGGTAAGTTGTCCTTCAGAAATCAACATTCCCGGAACCGGATGGCAGGAAATTTTCTTTGCAGACCCGGCTCCCGGACAGTACAGTGATCTGGCTTTCTCTGTCATCAATTCTCAGAGTAAGACCCTGAATCTGAAGTTGTACCTCGAAGGTTTGTATCAGGGGAACGGCGTGATGCGCAAAACACAGTCGGAAACCGGAGATCAGTTCCCCGGTCATACGGCCGATCAGGTGACCATTGAGTTGCATAACAGCCTTGATTATGGTGTAATCGAGCATACATTCAGCAATGTTGAGATTGCAACCAGTGGCGACATCTCATTAAGCCCTGTGCCTGAAAGCCTGACCGGCGATTACTATGTGACCGTAAAACACCGCAACAGCGTCGAAACCACAAGCGCAAGCCCTGTTTCATTCAATGAAAGCGATATTACTGTTGACTTCAGTGCAGCGGCCTCGAGTGCTTATGGCAGTAACCTGCTGATGATGAGCGATGGTCAGGTGGTGATATACAGTGGTGATATTAACCAGGATGGTGCTGTTGATACAGGGGATGTAACTCCGCTCGATAATGACCAGTTCAATTTTGTATCGGGCTATGTGGTAACCGACCTGAATGGTGATGGAATGGTAGATACGGGTGATATAACCATTCTTGACAATAATTCGTTCGGATTTGTCGGGAGTATCACGCCTTAACCTGCCTAACGGACACAGAAATCCTCTCTTAAGCCGATAACGGCCATTCTCTTCCGAAACCCTTTCTGCTGGTCAATGACCTTCAGAAAGGGTTTTCATTTTTTCGTGTACAAATTTTGCGGGGTTCATTGCTGCATCTGAAAATGTTATTAAATTGCAGGTAAATAAAGCACAGGATGTTACAAAACAGGTGTTTGGGTCATTTATAGTTATCATCAACACAAAGCTGCCAGCCTTTCCGGGACCGGTAAGTTAAGCCATTAAACAGAAGTTTATGTATAACAGCATCAGATATTTAGCCATTTCTCTTACCCTGTTGCTTTCAGGCGGACCTCTAACAGCTCAGGATGCAAAAGATTTCGCCAGGCGTCATTTAAAAGGCCTGTCTGACCAACAACAGGCAGATTCACTCCTCAGGATGAGTGAAAATTATGCCGAAGAGAACCCTGACACTGCCTTGTTTCTTGCAAATATTGCTTTAAATATCTGCGAAAAATCGGAGAACAGGGAGCTATTACCTGAAGCATCTTTCAGAATAGCGGAAGCCCATTTCTATATGGATGAATATCAGAAGGCTATTGAATATTATAATAAAGCAGCTTCCGATGAATACAAGATCAAAAAAGATTCAACCGGATTTCTTGCCGACATGTTGAGCTATTCTGCATTGTGTTACCAGGAACTGGGTCTGAGTGAAAAAGCGCTCCAACTGAATATGACTGCACTCAAAATAGTGCAGAAATTAAACATCGCCAAACAGATCGGAGATGTGTTAAACAACATCGGAACCAACTATTTCAGCTTATCAATGTTTGATAAAGCCATTGAGTATTACAGCAAAACACTGGAACTTGACAGGAAATCAGGTGATTCATCTGCGCTGTCCATTTCATTGAATAACCTGGGCTTGGTTTACAGTCGCTGGGGAAAGCATCAGGAAGCCATCAGATTTTATGATGAAGCCCTGGGATATACAACAGATGAAGTAAAGAAATCAATCCGGTTCAGTAAGATCGGGATGACATGGTATCATCTGAAAGACTATGATAAAGCACTTGAGTACCTTCATCTGGCATTGAAGATAGCTTTGAAATATAACCAGGAAATCAAGATTGGTATCCGGAAAAATGAGATCAGTACGGTATTGGTAGCCAAAGGTAATTATACTGAGGCACTCCGGCTGAACGAAGAAGCGCTCGGCATATTCAGAAAGGCAGGTATCATTGAATCACAGATAATTACCCTGTCTGATATGGGAAATATTTTCAGAAAACTGGGGCAAACGGAGAAAGCCGAACAATGTTTCCTTGAAAGTGCAGCCCTTGCCGAAAAAAGTCAATCACTTTATCATCAGGCAAGAAATTTCAAAAACCTTTGTGATTTGGCCGAAGCAGAGGGGGACTATAAGAAAGCGCTTGGCTATTTCAGGAAGTACACTGCAGCTCAAGATTCTGTTTTCAACATTGAAAAGCACAGACAACTTGCGAATTTTGAGATCCTTTACGAAACAGATAAGAAAGAAAAGGAAAATCAACTGCTTCAGCTCGATCTTAAATTAAAACAAAGGAACCAACGGCTGGGCATTTCCATTATCATTGGTCTTATCCTGGTTCTTTTACTGATTTACAGCCTGCTCAGGGTAAAATCGAAGAATCTTAAACAGAATCAGCTACTGTTCAGTCAGGAACAGGCTTTGGCAAGGTTGGAAATAGAAAACAAGGAAGCCGAAAACAGGATGCTCAGCGACAGGGTTTTTGCAGAGCAGCAGATCAACCGTCTTGAAAGGGAGAAATACCAGGCAGAAATTGACCATAAGAATGCTGAGTTGGCCAGTTCAACGATTTGCCTGGTGAATAAAAATGAGATTCTCGGTGAAATCCGCGAAAAACTGAAAAACAATCATCACGCTGATAACATCCACGAAGTGGTTCAGTTTATCAATTCCAATACCGACATTGATCAGGATTGGCTGAAGTTCAGGACTACCTTCGAAAATGTCCACCCCGGATTCTTCGACCGTCTGAAACAGGACTTCCCTCAGCTGACCGATCACGACATCAGGCTCTCCTCCTATCTGAGAATTAATCTGAGTTCACGAGAGATCGCCGGGCTGATGAACGTATCGCTTGAGGCAACGAATAAAAGCAGGCAGAGACTTCGCAAGAAACTAAACCTTGAAGCAGAAGCCGACCTTACTTCCTTCCTCGTTTCTATGTAACATATTGATTTTATTATCTTTAGGATATATTTTCGTTTTGTCCTACCATTTGTCCTACCCCGGGATTTGTTATACCCCGGACATAGATCATACATTTGCTCTGACGCAAATACCTTGCATTAATGATAACATATTCTGAAATTAGTTTTATAAGAAAGAGCTATGAGGATGGTTTTGGATTCGCATGCATGAAAGCTGCATACGGATTTGGCATCAGGGGCAGGATGGACTATGGTCCGGAAACCGGGGTGAAAATTCTGGCAGAAGGTGAACATGACCAGATATCCGATTTTGTAAACTGGATCAGGACAAACATCAAAGATGTCAACCATTTGCTTTTTCTAACAACGATCAACTACAGTGGTAAATATCAGGAATTTGATATTTATCGTCACACCTCATAGTTAACCCTGACAAACCGAATATTCAGATATCCAATAAACAGAACAAAACCGTAGTTATGAAAACAAGAGTAAAATTATTTCACATCCTTGCGCTGCTGTTAAGTACCGTTGTCTGTAATGGGCAGGAATCCAGCGATACACCATTCATTCCGGTCGATACAAATATGGAATACTGGATTTCCAGATCAAGGGAAGTGAATCCCGATTTCAGGAAAATTGCAGATGACTTTAAATCTTACTGGGCCGGGAAAAAGCCGGTTAAAGGGACAGGATACAAGCAATTCAGGAGATGGCTTGAATCTCAGAAAGCATATCTGAATCCTGACGGAAGCGTTAGATTGCCGCAAGAGGATCTGGAAAACGCCATAAACTACAACTTGCAGTATTCATCAGGCCAGATTCAGGGAAACTGGACTTATGCCGGCCCTTTTCAGCCGATAATGAGAGATGATGGCACACCGGTAGCTGCCGGTGGAAGGGTGACTTCCATTGGATTCAGCCCGCACGATTCCCAGAAGATTTTCGCGGGAGCTCCTCTTGGTGGATTATGGGTATCAAACAACAATGGAACTTCGTGGCAAAATCTGAACACCGACAGTATCGCTACGCTGGGTGTTTCGGCCATAGCTGTTCACCCAACAAATCCGGATATCATCTATTTCGGGACCGGAGACAGGGATGCTTAC
The DNA here is from genome assembly GCA_009773455.1 of Bacteroidota bacterium. GTDB lineage: Bacteria > Bacteroidota > Bacteroidia > Bacteroidales > Lentimicrobiaceae > Lentimicrobium. The sequence continues at coordinate 19,046 of WSXU01000001.1, forward strand.
AATACCGCAGGCAAAGGGGTCTATAAATCAATTGATGGTGGCCAGACCTGGGTAGCCAAACCATTTTCAGTTCATTACAATAAAGTGGTTTGCAAAATCCTGTTTCACCCTGTAAATTATGAACGATTGGTGGCTGCATGCAACACAGGTATTTATGTAACAACCAACGGAGGAAACAGCTGGACCCGGAAGCTGAATGTTGCCATCAAAGATATGGATCAAAAACCGGGTGATTCAACTTTATATGCCGTCAGTGACAATAGCTTCTATAAATCTACCGATTTCGGCCAAACCTGGGTGTTGACCAAAACCACGCTTGCACACCGGATTGCCATTGGTACTACACCCGACAATCCGGAGAAAGTCATTCTTTTTACGTCAAGGGATTCCAAATTTTACAGAATATTTGAGTCAACCAATTCGGGTGACAACTTTTTCATCAAAACCACAACAGGGATTTCTGATAATGATGGCCAGGGTTGGTACAATCTGGATTTAGTCGTTGATCCTGAAGACGAGAACATCATGTATTCCGGGATGGTCAGTTTCTATAAATCAACGGATGGAGGGTCATCATGGGTTAGGCAGGAAGATGTTTATGCTTCTGATCAGCATATATTTGAATTCAGTCCGCAAACACACCGGCTTTTTATCGGAAACGATGCAGGAATGTGGTTCAGCGACAATGGGACAGATTACACCTTTTCGAGCAATGGTCTCAATATAACAGAAATCTACTATATGGATGTGGCTGCACAAAATGCCAACCATATCATCATCGGCAACCAGGATGCAGGAACATTTGTTACCACCGGAGGCCCTTCATACCGTTGTATAGGAGGCGATGGCATGACCTGTAAGATTGATTATTCCGACAACAATTATATTTATGGCACATGGCAGGAGGGAAATTTTCTCCGTTCGGTCAATGGAACCGTACCCGGGCCTGACTTCGCATTGATTGCTGCAGAAAATCAGAATGGAATCAATCAGAGCGGTAACTGGCAATCGGCATTTCTTCTCGATTATTCAAACACCAACAGAATGTTTGTGGGTATGCGCGATATCTGGAGAAGCAACAATATAAAAGAACCGGATGGAAATGATATTTTTTGGTACAACATCTCCAACGGAGCTCTGGGAGAGGGAGCTTCGATTGAGTTTATCGAACAATCAAGGGTAGATGGACAGATCTTATATGTTTTTACAGATCAGCAAAGAATTTTCCGGACAACCAATGCATATGCCATTACACCTGAATGGACAGAATTGGTCAATCCGACAGCGAGTTATGATGTGAAATTTGAGTCACATCCCACGGAAGCCAGCACAGTTTACATGGTATGTGGCCAGAAAGTATACAAATCAATTGATATGGGCACTACCTGGAATGATATTTCAGTGGATCTGCCTCCGATCGGGATGCTCTCTCTGGCCTACATGAATGGCAGTAATGAAGGTCTGTTTCTGGGTACAACTGCAGGGGTATATTACAAGGAGGCTGATATGGAGGATTGGGTTCCTTTCAAAACCGGAATTCCCCTGACTAAAGTCAGGGATATGGTGATCAATTATTCTACTACACCTGCACAGCTTTTTGCTTCAACCTATGGCCGGGGTATCTGGAAAACCAATGTACTGACAAGCTTCCTGCCTGATCTGCTGGCAAACAGTGGCAGCACCACCCTGAATGCCACAACCATGAGTGCAGTGGCGGGGATCCAGAATCTGAATACCATGACAGGTATTCCAGAACTCACATCGGGGTTTTACTTGTCATCGAACAACATTATTGCAGGAGGCGACTATCTGATCAGACAGAACACGCATACAAATGTCGGCCCGGGCCTTATATTCCAGAGCCAGATGCCGGCCACCGACCTGGCCCTTGTGCAACCTGAAATACCCTCAGGCACCTATTACTTCGGTTTTCTTGCCGATAATATATACAATGTTAATGAATATAACGAAAACAACAATATGTGGGTATCACCTACCCAGATTGTTATACCTGTAAATCCTGCAACAGCTGAAAATGTGCAGGCAACCGATGGCTCTTTTTCAGACAGGACAACCATAACCTGGCAGGACAATTCAGGTGAAATATTGTATTATGCAGTGTTCAGGGCCACCATTGGAATACCTGCTCTTGCCCAGCAGATAAGCCCTGCAACCTGGCTTTCCCAACTCTGGTTCAACGACGTTACTGCTGCGAATGGGGTTACATACTACTATTTTGTTAAAACATCACGTTACCCGGACGGAAGCAGGGCATCAGAATTCAGCGGATACGATGCAGGCTTCAGAAGGTTATCTCCACCAGGAAATGTTATGGCAACCGATGGATTGTACAGCGATAAGATAGCCATTTCGTGGGATGCCAGTCCGGGGGCCTCACATTACCAGGTTTACAGAAGTACTGCAGGCAACCCACTCATTGTAATAAGCGGGCCGACGTGGATAAGCAACACCATGTTCGAAGATACAGATGTTCTGCAGGGCACAACCTATACATATTACATCAAGGCAGCCAAAAGTCAGTTTGGAAGCAATGAATCAGAAATGAGCGCCGGCGATGCAGGTTGGGAAGCCTTTGCAACCGCCCCCACGGCTACCGCCAGTGATGGCCTTTACACCAACCGCATTGCGGTTACGTGGAATACAGTTCCATCGGCCACCCATTACATGCTTTACCGTTCCACTTCAAATATTCCCAACAATGCCTCGCCCATCACTGCATGGCAAACTGCCAGCAACTATACCGATTATGGAGCAAATACCGGAATCACTTATTATTACTGGGTTAAGGCATCTATGGATGCAACAGGTACGGTAACCACCGGTCTGGGCCAGATGGATCAGGGTTACAGGAATTTCAATGCTCCCTCCGGTGTTTCAGCAACCGATGGAACCTCAACGACCGGAACCGTTGTAACATGGAACATCGTGTCGGGGGCGACCTGGTACAGGGTAAACCGGGGTACATCTTCCAATTTCACAACATCCAGACCAATCGGGAACTGGGTTAATACCCTGTCGCTCACCGATGTATCAGGAAATCCGGGCACGTTGTATTATTATTGGGTTGCCTGTTCAAACGACACCGCGTATATGGCCAGTGCGTTCTCAAGCTCCAATACAGGCTATAAACAGATCATCGCACCGGTTACCCAGGCAACCGATGGCTATTACGCCGACCGGGTTGAAGTTACATGGCAGGCAGTAGCAGGAGCAGCCTACTACCAGATTCAGCGAAGTCCTGTTTCAGACCCCGGCAACCTGACAACCCTGGCTCCGTGGAGCAATACCCTGGGGTTCACCTATGCCGATAATACAGCTGCTTATCAACAGGAATACCTGTATTTCGTGACCGGCTCAGGCAATGCCAGCGGCTTAAGGCCTGGTAATCCCGGCTCTGATCAGGGAAGCGCTGCATCCTGTATTAACCTCGTTGATATGCCTGCATTCAGGAGTATATACTTTCACGGCACTACCCTCGATATTACGCAGCAAGTGATGAATGAAGGGCCTTATCCTATGATGAGTTCGTCGACCATAGCCTATGCCATTGAAAGTGATCCCGCAGGCGGCAGTCCTGAAGCAATCATTGGAACCACAACCATTCCCCCTCTGGCTCCAGGGGAAGTATATACAGTTTATTATCAGGTTAACCTGGATACAGTGAACGGTTTCAATCTGACCTACGGTACCTGGTACCTTGGGTGTTACACTGCATGGGACAGCGGGAACTGCGACCACAATCCGTCAGACGACTATATCCTCTGGCAGGACCCCAATTTCACCTATACCGACGCTCTTCACGGTATTTATACCGTTGGCCCGGGTGCCTGTGATTATCCAGACCCTGATGCTGCTTTGAGTGCACTTAAAGCCAGAGGTATATCCGACAACACCATTTTCTATCTCGAACCCGTGGTTTTCTATCAGCAACTTGCATTCACCAGCATTCAGGGAACGGAATTCCAGCGGAAAATTATCTTTAAAACCAACCCGGCTTATACCGACACAGCAGAAATCAGGGGTATTCCAACACCTGAGGCGAACTATACCCTGTTTTTCCAGAACTGCAACAACCTGTCATTCACCAATCTGAAAATATCAACCTCCGGGGCTTCTGACTTTGAATCAACTTATGGACGGGTAATTTCTATCGGACCCGGGTGTTCAGATCTCAGGTTCAGGTACAATCACATTGAAGGATATACCGATGTATCCCACGGAGGTACCGACAATATACCCATATATAGTCAGAGCCCGCAGAATAACCTGCTGATTGACAACAATGTGATCACAAATGGCTGGCTTGGCATTTACTTATCAGGCAGACAAGCCAACCCCATTTCCGGCTTTACCATCAGCAACAACCGGATAGAGAACTTCTACACAAGAGGCATCAGCTTACATGAAACGGCAGATTTCGTGATCACTGGTAATACGGTCAGCACCTCAAACAATACTTCAGTCGGCCTTACGGGGATAGACCTTGGAAATAGCAGGGGTGGTTTCGATTGCAGCAGAAACCACATCATGCTCAGTTCCTCTACGGGTTCCATATACGGCCTGATCTCATCCGATGTGGACCTGGTTGATGGTCATACTCGGCGAATCACCAACAATTTCATCTCCTGCTCCACAGAATCGGTTACCAATGCCGGAATTAACCTCGGTACAAATATGAACACCACGGTTGCCCACAATTCAGTTCATGTATATGGTAACTCCGGTATATTGAGCTACTGTATCCAGATCCATTCATTTGCTTCAGCGCCTGACTTTAACAACAAGCTATTCAACAATATTCTGGTGAACACAGCAGGTGGCAGTGGATTAAACTACTACCATAATAATTTAAATTTCAATCTTTTAAATCAGAGTGACTACAATAATATTTATACCAGTTCTGGCACTCTGATCAGCTACGGACAGGACAACTTCACCAGCCTGTCATCATGGAATGCAGCTACCGGTTTTGACCAGCATTCATTGTCGGTTTCACCAGAATTCCTTACTGAAACCAATCTTCACTGCAACAGTCCACTACTTGACGGAGCCGGAATCTATCTGCCTGAAGTGGCCTGGGATATGGATAATGAACCGCGTTCAACCGTCAACCCGGATATAGGAGCCGATGAATTCTCCTTTGTTTCTTTACCGAAAACCCTGAATCTTGGTGTTCTGCTGGAAGGCTTGTATAACGGGCCCAACACACTGCGGCAGGCCAACGATGAAAACGGGCCCCGTTTCGGCGCAGGCATAGCCGATCAGATTGCCGTTGAGCTTCGAAGTGCTACAGATTATAACAATGTGGTCCATTTGGCCGATCATGTCAATCTGAGTACCAGTGGCCTTGCATCACTCACATTCCCATCATCCCTCAACGGATCCTACTATGTTACCGTCAGGCACCGCAACAGTATCACAACAGTTTCGGCCAATCCTGTCCACTTCATTACAGGAACCATATCCCACTCATTCAATTCACCTGCCACTGCCTATGGCGGCAATATGCTTCTGATGATCACAGGACAATATGTTATCTATGGCGGCGATGTGAATCAGGATGGCTCGGTGGATACCGGAGATATGACCCCGGTTGACAATGATGCAGCAGCCTTTGCTTCAGGCTATCTTACCACGGATGTAAATGGCGACGGAACCATTGATACGGGAGATATTACCATTATTGACAACAATGCGGCTTCATTTGTGGGAGCGGTGACACCATAATCAGACACAAAATGATAGCAAAAGGGGTGGACCATTTCCACCCCTTTTGCTTGTATATCTTCACAGACCTGATCACATATTCTCTGTCAGTTTCTTCTCCAGGCGCTCTAAATAAGATTTCACACAGAATCACCCAGATGCCCCTGTAGATAAAATGAAAAGGATTACACAGAATGATCCGATGCCAATCCCACAGAAACATAATTATCTACATCAATGCAAATCCCTTTAGGGATTGAATATGGGTAGCAGCAAATTGACGCAGAATCCATTCCGTCCCGGATGGGACGGGATAAATCTCCTGCATTCCTTTTTCTACCCACATCCTGTGCCAAACGGCACATTTCAGTCCGCTGACGAAAAATCAACAGGCTTGAAGATAAAATGCTCGTTATATGAAACCTCAGATTTTTCAAGGAATTCAATGTATTCTTCAATAAATGACTTTCTCCTGTGATGAATTTCCTGTTGCTTTATATAATCAATTATATTGTCAATCTGCGATTTACCATAGGAAAATCCACCAAACCCTTCCTGCCATGAAAACCTTCCCGGTACGAAGCCCCTTTTATTGATCCACTTTGAGGAATCACCTTTTACATCCTGCATCAGATCGGATAACGATTGGGTTGGCCTCATTCAAAACAGAATATGAATATGATCAGGCATTCCATTTATTGCCAAAACTTTGTGGTCATGATTTTGGATAATACCGGTTATATATTGGTACAATTCATTTTTCCAAAACCTTTTGATGATACAATCCCGGTCCCTGACCGAAAAACGACCTGAATATGGATTTGAGTGTATGTGTTTGCCATAAAATACTAACCTGAATCCAAATTTAAATACAATTAGTATGTATGATTAAATATCTATTTCCCTGAAAAACCCTATTGAAAATATCTGATTGAAAAAAAACCAACACCATTACCTGCCATTGGATTTCAAAACTTTTGGATCCTTTTCACATATTTTCCGTCAGTTTCTTAACCAGCCGCATCTCGCTGAAGAATTCCCTGAGTATTACCCTGAGAACAGTGTAGGCCGGAACAGCAAGGATCATACCTACAATACCGAATAAAGTTCCTGCTATGATGATGACCAGGAAAATCTCGATCGGATGAGCCTTTACACTGTTTGAATAAATTATGGGTTGGAGCAAGAGGTTGTCAATCATATTGGCTCCGGTGAAAACAGCAAGAATGGTCAGGCTTAATGGCAGAATGGCTGTGTAGGCTCCCAGCGAAAGACTTCCGATGATGCCGATGATGATACCGATGATACTTCCGATCAATGGACCAAGATACGGAATGATGTTCATCAGTCCGCCAATAAAGCCCAGCAGAAGGGCATTCTGCACCCCGAAGATGGTCAGACCAAGGGTGATCAGGGTCACCATGGCAGCAACTTCCATACATAAACCAAGGAAATAACGGGTAAGCAGGCGCTTTGTCTGGGCTATGATCCGTATGGCTGCGGGGTTGTGTTTTTCAGGTATCAGTAATAAAAATGAGTCATAAAGCAGGCGCTCATCTTTCAGGAAGAAGAAGGCGATGAATAAAGTGGAACCTACGGCCATAAAGAAAGAGCCTGTAAATGCAACCAGTGAATTAAAGACATTACCGAAAGTGGCCACACTGACCATAGAATGAAGCCGGCTGATCACCGCATCCTGGATACCCATGCCCGGTTGGAGTATCGAAAGCTCATGGAGCATGTAATCCAGGCTAGCTATTGGCCCGCTGAAAGCCTTTGCCAGTGCCTGGGTGTCGATCGACGTTATCACTTTGGCCTGCTGGGCGATAAGTGGAACAAACAATCCGAAAACGGAAGCAAAAATAAGTACCATCAGAAAAAGGGTAATCAGCGCACTGAAAACATGGGGAATTCTGAATTTTCCCGGTTTCAACTCATCCAGAAAATCAACGAGGGGACGACCGATCACCGAAATTACTCCGGCTGTAAGAATGTAAAATACAATATTTGAGAAATACCAGACAAAGAGCAAGGCAAGGGCTACCAGCGCAATGCTGAGGATTGTCCTGACGGTTCGGTTCATAAACTGAGAATTTGGGCAAAATTACCAATCATTTGTAAACTTAAGATATTCATCGCATTAATTATAAAAAGTAAGCAGTGGCAGCTACAAATTGAAACTTAATGACAGCTTGAAAGTCAGATTCTTTTGAAACAGATCGAAACTGTAGGGTCCCATCCTGCAGAAAAGACCGAAGCCCAGCCCTGAAATGGAAGTTTTCAGCAAATTGTTAACCAGGAAACCTCCTTCATAGTATCCCTTCTTCATCGAAACGGCAGGATCAGAGGCAAATCGGTGTCGCCAGGGCTCTTTGAGACTGCCGACCCCGGCATTGAGCACCAGCGCAAATTCAGGCTCAAAATTTTCGGATCTGAATAGCAGGTTGCCGAAATTATGTGTAAGGAAAACAGCGCCAAACCTGTCGTTCAGAAATTCGTCGGTGCGCATGGTAGCGAACGACCCCGGCGAAAAGACCGAAATCGTTGAAGCCCTGCTTCCATGCCCGTTGAACAGTTCCGAACAGGGGGCAGGATGGTTGATCAACCCTCCGGCCAGCTGAACACTTGTTTTTCCAATTAACCTTGTCATAAAGGAATAGGTCAGCTTTACGTCAAACCGGTCGTAATCAAACTGTCCGTCGAGCAGGCCTTTTCTGCTCCCCGTATACTGAATCCACATGACGGGAAACCTGGTCCCCAGTGAAGCCTGTTTTTCTGAACTTCTGATGAATTTCTCTCCCCAGGCGAACCTGATCCCGGCTACCAGTTTACCAATGGTATGATCAGATGTCAGCACATAGGGATCGTCCTTGCTGTGCTGAAAGGCATATTCATAAGCAGCCTTCTTGTAGGACCGGGCAATGCCAAGACCTGCCTTTACATAACGTAACATCCTGAACCCCAGCATAGCTTCGGCACTTTCGCTGATATCCATGCGTGTGACGTAAAATCTCCTGTAATTTTCAGGCGTGAATACAGAAATATTATCATCAAAATATCCCGTTCCGCCTGATTCCATCAGATCGTAGGCATAGCTGACCCTGAAGGTCAGATTGCCATATTTTTCAAGCTTTACAAGCAAATCGGAACCGTATTTCACATCCTTATCAGCAAACCCATAACCCATATATCCGCCAATCGAAGCCCTTTTCGATAACCTTTCGGAGGTATGCAGCCCGAGACCGAGATAGAAGCCCTCATAAGCGTTGTATCTCAGAATACGGTTCAGGTCAAGGTCGATATAACCCAGCGGAAGTTTGCCCGACAACAATGCCGTCAGGCCTTTCAGCTTTGAATCAAAGCTGTTTGCCCTCCCCAGGCTGTCGATGATGTGGTAAGTATTGATATCGCGGAGTGTCAGGGAATCAACCCGGTAACGGTCCCATACCGACTCATCCTGCCTCGCGGCTTCAGGGGTGATCTCAACCGCAATATTCGACAACTCCCTTCCGATGACTTCTGCATCGAGATTGATATCGCGGCGGTAACTCTTCCCTATTCCGACCGGCTTCGATTTGTTCAGGTTGATGGTATTGAAGGTGACTTCGGTATTCAGTTGAACGGGAAACCACTGCCGCCCCCCGATAAATTCGTACATCTGCTGGATGCGCATTCCGAACGACTCATTCGGCCGTGCCGGTTCAGCGATGACATTCCTGATGGCCCACCGGTTATTGCTGATGTAGAGCAATCCTTTCATCCCGTCGAAATTCTTCCCCGGTCTGGGCCTGTATCCGATTACAAAAGTCGTATCACCGGGCTGGTCTCCGTAAATCGTATCCTTCAGGTTAAAAAAATACAGTTTTTCTGAATTCGGACTAACCGGGTTCAGGTAATTGGTTCCGGCCAGGCTGATAAGGTCGTCGTAAAACGAGGCTGACTGCATCTGGGAGATCAGGAAGACAAATAAGGGGTCCTTCAGGCCGGAAACCCTGGTGGCAATGATTTTGTCGTGACTGCGGCCTGGATAAAGATATTTGTGTTCAGCAACCGATTCCATGATAAAAAGGTGTTGCTTTTCAATCACTTCCAGTAATCGGATATCTGATGAATCGGGTGGAGCGCTGCCATCCCCCTTTAGGGAATCGGCATCAATGGTAAATATCATTTTATCATACGAGGTAAAAGCGTATGAAGGGATGTTAGCCGGGTTATTGAGTTTACGGTTTTCAACAGCATTACGGATGATCCGGTGGGCCGGGTTTTCGCCGGCTACAATCAACACCTCACTAAGTTCGGTTTCATACCGGGAAAGCTTTACCAGCAAACCGGAAGAGCCATTACCGACCGGCAATACCAGTTTGTTGTATCCGACATAACTGAAACCGAGCGTCCGGATGCTCTCGTCCGATCTGAGACTGAAACGCCCGTCAATATCCGAAACACCTCCCTGACGTCCGCTGTTGATAACGATATTGACAAAAGCAAGCGGTTCGAGGGTAGCAGAATCGAAAACCCGGCCACTGACGGTATTTTCCTGTGAAATCAGCAGAAGCGGAAAGCTAAGCAGGCAGAGGAAGCAAAACAATCTTGACATATCGGAAAGCAACAGTATTGATGACCTTTTTGGGTATCGAAAGTAACAAAAAGATAGGTAATACTGTCAAAAAGAAACCTGATAACTTTTGTCCGCTTCATTCGGATTCTATGCCTTTGCTTTATAAATTCGCATTATAATCCACCCCTTCCCATGCAGGAAAGATTGCTCCGGTATTATTCAAAACATTGCAGCCATTTTGTCTCCAATTTCAGGCAGGCCCTCACCGGATTTGATGAAGAAGCCATTCATGATATGAGGGTAGCAATAAAACGACTGAGGGCTGTCAACCTGCTGATCGAACGTCTGCATCCCAGAAAATTTGATTCCGTTTCAGGCGAAGGCCGGATCAGGGATTTGTTCCGCCTTTCTGGCAGGATACGTGACACCCAGGTTCAACAGCAACTGCTTTCAGCTTGCCTGGAGCATTCTGGTACCACTCATAGTGAATACCTGCATTACCTGAAGAAATCAGAGCAAAAATCAATACGAAAATTCAATAAAAGCCTGGCTGAAACGGATGCTGAAGCAGAACTGGAAGATTTGCAGAAGCTTGCTTCAGAGCTGATTTCGGACTCCACTGATGATGCCATCACCCGGCAGATCATACTTTTTGCAGAAGAACTGATGGCAGTTTCGCGGGCAATGCGACACGATCAGGCTCACGACGAAAACCTTCATGAAATCAGAAGAAAACTCAAAAGCTGTCATTATCTCTTAACCCTTTTCGACAAGGATGATCCGGACCATCGGCAGTTGAGCTCAATCATCAAAAGACTGGATAAGGTAAACGAACTGCTGGGCCAATGGCACGACCAGGTAGTTGCCATGGAAATGCTCGGTAAATTCATCAGCCAAAGGGATGAAACAAAAATTCAGGGCGATGACTGTTACCTGCAACTGATGGAAAACCTTTCCGGAAAGAGGCAACATTTGCATGAGAAAATCATGAATTATTTCACAGAGAAACTTGATTTATAACAGCCTTCCTGTTGAAAGAAAGTCAGATTATTTCAGCCTGGGGTTGTTGAGGTGCCTCGTTCCATCGCGCACTGTCTTCTTCTCAAGATTCCTTGTTATGGCTTCCGTCAGATCGATGCCGGTCTGGTTGGCCAGACAGATCAAAACAAACAAAACATCCGCCATTTCATCGGCCAGGTCAGCCTGTTTGTCGGATGGCTTCTCCGACTGCTCACCGTATCGCCTGGCCATGATGCGGGCTACCTCTCCCACCTCTTCCATCAGGAGGGCTGTGTTGGTCAGCTCGTTAAAATAACGAACGCCCTTTTCTTTTATCCACCGGTCAACCAGTGCCTGTGCTTCTGCTATTGTCACGGGAAAATAATTATGAAAAGTACAAAGTTAAGAAATCCTTCCGGGTATTGCAGCGATCCCGGGACCAGCCTGGACCACCCTGATTGAACGAAATGAATGTTTAAGTTTTGTTTCCGGGTAAAATATTCCTATTCCTTCACCTCCAGCTTAAAACCGGAGCCATGCACATTCTGGATGATCACTGAGGGATCGTGGCTCAGGTATTTGCGAAGACGGGCGATAAATACATCCATGCTTCGGCCGATAAAGTAATCGGAATCTCCCCAGATTTCCTTCAGGGCGAAGTCACGAGGAAGCAGATTGTTTTTGTAAGCGCAGAGTAACTTCAGCAGTGCCGCTTCCTTAGGGGTAAGCTTCTGCTCTTCGTTGTTGAATACCAACAACAAGTTAACAGCATCGAAACGATACCGACCGATGTCAAAAATACTGTTCTGGGGACGCATGGTACGGTTCATGCACCGCTTTAAAATCGCCTCTATCCTTAGGGCCAGTTCTTCACTGCTGAAAGGCTTGGTGATGTAATCATCGCACCCTACCCTGAATCCTGCAATGCGGTCGTCGTTCTGCCCGCGGGCAGTCAGGAAAACAACAGGAACCTGCTCATTGAGTTCACGGATGTCTTTAGCAAGGCTGAAACCGTCCCTTTTGGGCAGCATCACATCGAGGATGCAGAGATCAAAATTATCCTGCCTGAACTTAACCAATCCTTCTTCACCATCGGAAGCCTGAGTCGTACTGTATTCAAGCATTTCGAGGTAGTCACTCAATACAGCGCTCAGGTTAGGATCATCTTCAACCAGCAATATCTTGGTTTTCGGGGTCATCGAATTTGTTCGTTAGTTCGGTTTGTGCCTCCATTGGCAAATGAATCTCAAAAATACTTCCCCTCCTGGGTTCACTGCTTACTTTAACAAATCCTTTGTGCGCTTCGGCCATTGTCATCACATAATAAAGTCCAAGGCCGAATCCCTTAACATCATGTACGTTTCCTGTGGGCACCCGGTATAGCTTCCTGAAAATATGCTTCTGGTTCTCAGGACTGATACCAACCCCCTTGTCATGAACTTCAACAACGAACATACCATTATTGTTTCGGGTGACAACCTGAATTTCAGGGTAGGAACGCGAATACTTGGCGGCATTGTCGAGCAGGTTGTTGACCATGTTCTTGAAATGATTTTCATCGGCATACAAATGATGCAGAATAGCCTCAGGTTTAAAATTGAGAAAACCACCCTGATCACGCACGGTCAATTCAAAGCTCTTGAGGCAACTCAGGATGGATTCATGGGCGTCGAATCGCTTTTTCCTGAGGCGGAATTCCCCCTTATCAAGTACGGCAATCTGAAGCACCTGCTCCACCTGATGTTTCAGTCGCAGGTTCTCATCAAAAATGATGTGTGCATACCTGCGCGTTCTTTCGGCCGACTCATGAACCTTTGGATTCAGCAACATCTCACTGGCCAACGAGATGGTAGATATCGGCGTCTTGAATTCATGGGTCATGTTGTTCACAAAGTCTGTTTTCATTTCCGACAGCTTTTTTTGCTTCAGGAATGAAAAGATCATATAGGTGAATGCTGAAATCATCACTGCCAGCAGGAAAAACGACAGGATCAGCCAGGGGAAGATCCTGCGCCATAAAACACCCTTCTCTCCCGGGAAATAAACACCGAGCATCAATTGCTCTGACCTGTACAGACATGAAAGCGAAACACAGTGGTTGGTTGTCAGCAAACTTGATTTGTATCTGCCCTTATCGCCTGCATATACCATTCGTGAGACAGGATTATACACACCCCAGGCATATTCACGCGATATCTCCATCCCTCCGAACTCCTCGTGCATCAGTGAATCAAGGCGCGAAGGATTGATGGCCGAAAGTATCTGAAGCGTCCGGCGATCACAATGTTCACCGCAGGCTGACGGATCAGCAGGCAGGGTGTCGCGCTCATCAAACATCCTGTTTACCACGCTCTTCAACGTGACCTTCACCTTATTGTCAAATTGCTCCTCCTGAAGTTCCAGCCCGTTCCTTACCCAGTACAGCTGAATCAGGATCACACCGGTGAGTGACAGGGAAGTCAGTATAATAAGCAGGACTATGGTCTTCTTTTTCATTCCGGAGAAAATGTAATTGCAAAGTTAACCTATTCATCGTCTGATCAATCAGGCTAAGATGAAAAGTCAGGAGAAAGCACTGATTTCATGGTTTCACCCGATTCAAACTTCATTCTTATATCAGATGCTCTTTGTCGTTCATTACCTGCACTGCTTTGACGGATGCGACTATTTTCTTCTCACATTTAACAGACTTTATCTGGCAGGAAACCTTTTCTTTAATTTTTAACAAAGCCTTAACAGTAATTAACGGCTTCTTAACAATTGCCCCGGTTTGTCAGCCTTACCTTTGTACGGAACCAAAATATAAAAACCCATGAAAAAAGTAATCATAGCATTTTTCGCCTTCGCCTTTGTTCTTTCACTGAGCGGAACCAGCCTACAGGCAATGACCGGTGATTCCGGATTATATAAGACAGTTTATACCAATGACAAGGATCCAAAGACGGATGGAACAAAGAAGGATAAGAAATCTGACAAGAAATCGGCATCCTGTTCTTCTTCATGTAGCGACAAATCTGCCAAAGCTTCCGGTGATTGCGGAAGCAAAAAAGCAACTTCCGCCGAAGCCACTACTGCTCCGGAAACCAAATAAACTGATCACACTGATAAAGACCCTGCTTCGGCGGGGTTTTTTGTTTTATATTACCTTTGTACCAAATACAAATCCAATGACAAATACATCTGAACTTGAGTATATCGGTGATCTGCAGATACGTGCAACGCATGTAAAGTCAGGCCAGACTTTTGTTACCGATGCCCCGGTCGACAACAACGGCAAGGGATCTGCCTTTTCGCCCACCGATCTGCTGGCCACCTCATTGGGTCTGTGTATGATGACCATCATGGGGATTGCAGCCAACACCAACGGATTCAGCATCGACGGAACCAAAGCCCGGGTGACCAAGATCATGGCTTCAGACCCGCGCAGGGTCAGCGAAATCATCGTCGAACTTGATTTCCCGCCAAACAACTACACCAAACGTGAAAAACAGATTATCCGCCAGTGTGCCAAAATCTGTCCGGTTGCACAAAGCCTCAAAGCCGAACTGATGCAAAGGGTGGTGTTTAATTTTTGATTGGGGATTGCGGATTGCGCCTGCCCCGCCAAAGGCGGTGGGATTGCAGATTTCGGATTTCGGATTTCGGATTTAAAGATAGAGACAAGGTGAGGTGAAGAAATGGAGACAAGGAGCCCGCCAAAGGCGGTGGGATTGCAGATTTCGGATTTCGGATTTCGGATTTAAAGATAGAGACAAGGTGAGGTGAAGAAATGGAGACAAGGAGAAATTTCGGAATGCCAACAGCTTACTGCCAACTACCTACTGCTTACTAAACAATTGACTAACAACAAACAATGGAACACAACCTACAACCCGGCCTCAAAGGAACAAAGATGATTACAGTTGGCCCGTCCGATACAGCCTCCCATTACGGGTCGGGGCTCATCGATGTGTTTGCCACACCGGCCATGGTTGCCCTGATGGAGAAAACAGCCCAGCTCAGTGTTCAGGCGCAACTCCCTGAGGGCCACATCACCCTGGGCACCGAGATCAGTGTGTCACATGTGAAAGCTACCCCGGTTGGGATGAAGGTTGTCTGTGAATCGCACCTCGTGTCTGTTGATGGGAAAAAGTTGCTTTTCAAAGTCACCGCCCATGACGAAAAAGGCCTGATCGGCGAGGGCACCCACCGGCGGTATATTGTGGAAGCAGCCAGGTTTATGGAGAAATTGACAGAGTCGATATAAACTGCTTTAAATAAAAGTTAAAGACCCTCTTACTTCCCGGATATGGGAATTACTGAAATCAGATAATACATTTATAATATTGCTTTGTGCCTTAGTGCTTTGGTGTCAAAAAAAACTTGAAAACCTGAAATCCAATGTCAATCCGCGATGGTTACCCGATGATGAAAATGCTGGCCAAATCCCCGGCCGGACTCGAAGAAATACTGGCAGGCGAACTGCAGGAACTGGGGGCCGTCAACATTGAACTGCTCAACAGGGCGGTGGCGTTTGAAGGAACCAAAAAAGAACTCTACGCCGCCAATTACCGGTGCCGCACAGCCCTCCGCATCCTGGTGCCCATCGCTCATTTCACCATACTCAGCGAAAACGACCTCTATAAATCGGTCAAGGCGATCCGGTGGGAAGATTATCTCGACAACAGCCACACCATTGCCATCGACTCCACGGTAACCACCTCCCTGTTTACCCATTCCCACTTTGTCTCACTCAGGGTAAAGGATGCCATTGTTGACAGCTTCCGCGACAGGACCGGGGAGAGACCTTCAGTTGACACTGAGAACCCCGATTTCAGGATCAACATCCACATCTATAAGGATGAAGTGGATGTTTCGTTCGACAGCTCGGGTGCATCGCTGCACAAGCGCGGGTACCATGTATCGAATGCCGAAGCCCCCCTGAGCGAGGTGCTGGCAGCAGGTATGATCCTGCTCACCGGATGGGACGGGCAGTCGAACTTCGTTGACCCGATGTGTGGGTCAGGAACCCTGCTGATAGAAGCGGCCATGATCGCAATGAACATCCCCGCCGGACAATTCCGCGAAGAATATGGCTTTATGCGCTGGAAAAACTATGAAAGCGACCTTTGGGAAGAGGTTCAGAACGAAGCCCTCGAAGCGCAACGCGAATTTAATTACCAGATTGTGGGTTCCGACATTTCGGAGCACAACCTGCGTTCGGCGGGAGCCAACCTGAAACAGGCGCGGCTGCACAAAGACATTTCTATTAAGGTTAGTCCCTTTCAGGAAATCACCCCCCCGGCCGGGGGAGGCCTTATGGTGACCAACCCGCCCTATGGAGAGCGCATCCGTGTTGAAGACATCATTGAACTCTACCAGGAACTGGGTGATGCCCTGAAGCAAAACTTCAAGGGTTACAAAGCCTGGGTGATCAGTTCCGATTTCAGGGCACTGAAGATGATCGGCCTGAAGCCCATGAAGAAATACACCCTCTTCAACGGGCAACTGGAATGCCGCTATGCCGGTTTCGATCTTTACGAAGGAAGCAAACGGGCGAGGTATCAGACAGGCGAAAGTGAAACCACCGGTAATGGGAACTAACCTGTTCGGAAAGGTAAATAAAAACCCTGGCATCAGGTATTCTCAGCGCCCTCTCCATCATTCACATATTCCAGAATATCACCGGGCTGACAGTCCAGGGCTCCTTACTCCTTACTCCTTACTCCTTACTCCTTACTTCCAACTCCCTACCCGCCTGCGGCGGGCAAGCTCCCTACTTCCTACTCATTACTCACAACTCACAACTCATAACTCACTTCTCACTTACCTTTTCTGTTTTATGTCCCTTTTATAATAATCTTTAAGAATCTTACCAAAAATCCTCTCCTTCTTTCTCTTTTCCGCTGCTGTGGTTTCAAAGTACTCCCTTTCCCTTTCCATGCTCAGGTAGTTCTGATAGGAAGCTTCGTCGATGTCACCATTTTCAACAGCCTTCATTACTGCACAACCCGTTTCATTGACATGCGTGCAGTCCTTAAACTTACAATTCTGTGAAAGCGCTAAAATACTGTCGAAGGTGATTTCCAGACCACCGGCAGCATCGGCAATGCCCACCTCACGCATGCCAGGATTGTCGATCAGGATGCCTCCCTCATCCAGCACAACCAGTTCGCGGTGGCTTGTAACATGACGGCCCTTGTTCGTACTCACACTGATCGCATTGGTTTCCATGATGGCTTTCCCCGACAGGTTGTTCAGCAAAGTGGATTTCCCGACACCCGAAGAGCCGAGCATGCAATAGGTTTTGCCTTTCGTAATGACAGCCCTGATGGCATCGTACCCTTCGCGGGTGTTGTTGCTGATGGCTATAACCCGAACATCCTTAATCCGGAGGCTTATCTTTTCCAGAATTTCCGAAAGCTGGTCCGGGCTTATCAGATCTGTTTTGTTGAGCACAATGACGGGCTCTACCCCCGATGTATGGCAGATGGTCAGATACCTTTCCAGACGGTTGATGTTGAAATCCCTGTCCACTGCCTGAACCAGGAAAGCGCAATCGATATTGGCTGCGATGATCTGAATTTCGCCTGATTTTCCGACTGCCTGCCGTGCGATAACCGAAGATCTTGGAAATATGTTGTGAATAATGGCCGTTCCATGATCATAAGCCGTGAGGGCTACCCAGTCGCCAACCGCCGGAAAATCTTCCCGGCTTCTGGCCGTAAAACGCATATTTCCTGTAATCTCCGCCTCATACTCGCCCTGTGCAGTCCTGACAATATATCTTTCCTTGTGTTCAGAAATAACCCTTCCAAACTCAAGGTCACTAAGGTTATGGCCCTTCCTGAATTCCTCAAGCCTGCTGTTGTAACCCAAATCTTCTGCTGTCATCGCCGTATCAATTACATTTTGTACCACTTTATCCTGGTTTTAAAAAATTCCCGGATGAAACCATGAAACAGAACTGTTTTTCACATTTCAACATTTTTTAAGGTAAAAACAGGACCATACGTTTCCGGACCCAATGGCAAATAGACGTACTGCAACCTGTATGGTTACAAATGTCTGAAATATTAATCAATCACAACAGCTGTGATCAATTTCATATGCTGTGAAGTCGCCCGAATTTTATTCATCAAATGCAGGAAAAATGAATGAACCTGAAATAAGAGGCGTATATTTAACATCATAAAATAATCCAGTCCGTGAAATGCTCTATCGCTATGAAAAATCACAGTACAACAGCCCTTGTTATCGCATGCTTTACATTGTTCTGGTGGCCGGCCGGAGAAGTGAAAGCCCAGGTCCGCAGAAACTGCAGCGAAATTCTATATTATAACCCCTCGGCAACAAGCGGTGTGTATACCATCGACCCCGATGGGGAGGGTTCCCTGCCAGCCATGGATTGCCGGTGCGACATGACCACCGACGGTGGTGGCTGGACACTGGTGCTGAACTACAACCACCTTGACAACACAAATCCTGCTCTCAGCGTATTAACCGGGAGCCTACCCCTGCAGGGGGAAACGGCACTCGGCTTCGACGAAAGCGGAACAGCTTACTGGGGTCATGCCGGCAACGGTCTGATGACGGCCCTGCCCTTCGATGAAGTCCGCTTTTACGGTTACACTTCCGATCATGCCAGGGTAATTCATTTCAAGACTTCTCACGGGGGAACCGTCTCCTATTTTAAATCAGGCACAGGATCTACGGATGGAATCAGTACTGACTTTACGCCTCTGACAGGCCACACTTCAATGCTTCCTGCCGCCATCAATATGACTGTTTCCAATATGGGAGATTATGCCATGACCGCCTATCCTCTGTGGACCGGTTCAACCTACCACTGGTACCTCGGGGGTGAGGATCCTGTTTGCCTTCGCAGATGGGAAGTAGACAATTATCCCTGCACCACCCCGTCTACCTTTCATCAGATATGGGTAAGGCAGAATGTTTCGCTTGGCGTGAATGATTTTATTCACGGAACCATTGAACTGAAGTTATCGCCCAACCCACTCTCCGTCAATGCAGAATTAACGGTGGTGAATGCCAGTCAGCGTCAGCTGGAAAAGGCCCGGATTGCTTTTTACAATATGACAGGCATTCAGGTATTTCCTGTAATCACTGGCAGGAATGGCAAGTACACCATTGATAAAGGAGGACTTGCACCTGGCATCTATCTTTGCCGGCTGGTTAATGAAAATGGAATTCTGGCTGAAACAAGAATGATCGTGCATTAAACCATTTCCCGGTTTCATTGTTTAAACCACATGAACATGAGAATTACTTTTTACAACATTTTTGATTATTTCTTTTATTACTGGCTCAGTAATGGAAGGACCAAGGCGTTGTATAAATAGTTAAACTGTATTGTACATCGAAAAAGTCCCGGAACAAGGGACTTTTTTTTTGCCGGTCAACAGATCAACCAAACAACCGATGAATGGAAAAGAATGATGCAATAGTGATTCAACCCGCGGAGAGAACCCTTCAGGTTCAGGAATATTACTTCTCGCGAAAGCTGCAGCAGATCGATGAAATGCGGCGTAACGGAGCTGATGTCATCAATCTGGGCATCGGCAGTCCTGACCTGCCGCCTTCGGATGAAGTCACCGAAACATTGTATCAGGAGGCGCTGAATCCAAAAAACCACGGGTATCAGAGTTACATAGGTATTCCGGAACTGAGGGCTGCCTTTGCCCGATGGTACACGCAATACTTCAGGGTTACCCTTGATCCGGCCGGTGAAATACTTCCCCTGATCGGATCGAAGGAGGGCATAATGCACATCACCATGGCATTTGTGAATGAAGGCGAGGAAGTGCTCATCCCCAACCCCGGCTATCCGGCCTATGAGTCGGTGGCCAGGCTGGTCGGGGCCAAAGTGAGGCATTACGACCTCACTGGTTCGCAGGGCTGGCTTCCCGATCTTGAAAAGCTGGAAGCGGAAGGCGTTGAAAAGGTAAAACTTATGTGGGTAAATTATCCGCATATGCCCACCGGAACACCGGCTTCAGCTGAACTTTTCAGCAGGCTGGTAACCTTTGCCAGGAAAAACCGGATTCTGCTTTGCAATGACAATCCCTACAGTTTTATCCTCAATACCGACACCCGCAGCATTCTTGAAACTGAGGGGTCACGGGATGTGGCGCTGGAGCTGAATTCGCTCAGCAAATCACAGAATATGGCCGGATGGCGCATCGGCATGCTGGCCGGCAGGGCCGATTACATCAAAACCGTGCTCAGGGTAAAAAGCAATATGGATTCGGGTATGTTCAGGCCATTGCAGTCCGCTGCAGTTAAGGCATTGGAGGCAGGGCCGGAATGGTATGCCTCAGTAAACGAAGTCTACATGAAACGCAGGCGATTTGCCGAAAAGATCATGGATATGCTCGGATGTGAATTCGATTCCCGGCAAACAGGACTATTTCTGTGGGGCAGGATTCCCGAATCATATACCAATGTAGAAGAACTGACTGAAAAAGTACTTCAGAATGCCCATGTGTTCATTACACCGGGGTTTATTTTCGGCAGCAACGGCGACCGTTACATACGTATTTCGCTGTGCAGCAGCGAAGCGTTGCTCAGGAATGCAATGGAAAGAATAAAAAAAATGTTAGCATAAAAAAAATGAACCTGGTTTTCCACCTGTTAATACAAAACCTCCGGCTGATCAGAAGCTGGATTTTGGAAATGGGATATTGAAATACAGCAACCCTTCGGATTAAGACATTTCAACTATGATGAACATTTGCATTGTCGGTATGGGCCTGATCGGCGGATCACTGTCGAAAGCCCTTCGCGGCAGCGGTTTTGCCGGAACAATCATTGGTGTGGATAAAAACCCGCAGCACCGCACCATCGCCATGTACTGTGGGTTGGCCAACGAGTTTATGACACTTGACGAGGCGGTTGAAGTTTCTGACCTGATACTCCTCTGCTCTCCGGTGGATGCCAACCTGAAGCTACTGCCTGAAATTCTTGATAAAATAAAGGGAACACAGAAAGTGGTGGCCGATATGGGCTCCACCAAGGCCGAACTGGCTGCCGTGGTTGCCAATCACCCGGGGCGGGGGCGCTATGTGGCAGTTCACCCGATGGCGGGAACTGAATATTCAGGTCCGGCCGCTGCAGTTGAAAAACTGTTCCTCGACAAGGTGGCCATCATCTGCGACCGGGAACAGAGTGATGAAGATGCTTACTTACTGGTACTGGCTATGCTTCAGGCCCTGAATATGAAACTTCTGTTTATGAACTCATCCGATCACGATGTTCATGTGGCTTATGTTTCACACATCTCACACATTACCTCCTTTGCGCTGGCACTGTGTGTACTCGACAAGGAGAAGGATGAAAAGAACATCCTGTCGCTGGCCGCCGGCGGATTCGAAAGCACTGTGAGGCTGGCAAAAAGTAACGGCGATACCTGGGCTCCGATCTTTCTGGGAAATGCCGGCTCCATTGTTGAAGTGATCGATACCTACATCGAGAAAATGAACTTCTTTAAACAATTGATTGTTGAACGTGATGCCGAATCGCTGAAAGCGTTAATGACACATGCCAACTCGATCCGTAAAATATTGAATAACAAGTAAATATTTGTACCTGAAAATGGCTTTATGGAGACAAAAACAACGATAGAACCCCTGAAAAACTGGGATATTTTCAAGCAGCGGCCTTTGCTGATGACCGGACCCTGCAGTGCCGAAACCGAAGAACAGGTGATGGAAACTGCCCGGCAGTTGGTAGCGGCCAACAAAGTGGATGTTTTCAGGGCCGGGATCTGGAAACCGCGTACACGCCCCAATTCGTTCGAAGGGGTTGGTGCTCCGGGACTAAAATGGCTGAAACAGGTAAAACAGGAGTTCAGTATTCCTGTCGCAACTGAGGTAGCAACTGAAAAGCATGTGTATGAAGCCCTGAAATTCGGCGTGGATGTGCTGTGGATCGGGGCGCGCACCACGGTCAACCCTTTTGCCGTGCAGGAAATAGCCAATGCCCTGCAGGGTGTTGATGTGATGGTTTTTGTAAAAAACCCCATCAATCCTGAACTGGAGTTGTGGGTGGGTGCCATAGAAAGAATCATGAAGGCCGGGGTAAAACGCATCGGTGCCATTCACCGCGGATTCTCATCGTACGAGAAAACAGCATTCCGTAACCAGCCCCAGTGGCAGATTCCGATCGACCTAAGGCAACGTCTTAAAGACCTGCCATTGATCTGTGATCCAAGCCACATCGGCGGAAACAGGGCTTACCTGTCCGACATCTCCCAGGAAGCCATGGACCTGAATTACGACGGTCTGATGATTGAATCACACATAGATCCTGATACCGCCTGGAGCGACAAAAAACAGCAGCTCACCCCCGCTGCACTGGCTGAAATGCTCGATCAGCTGATCCTCCGCAGCGTTGATTCGAGTGATACACAGTTTGTGAGTACCATCGATGAGCTCCGTAGTCAGATCGATATCTTCGACGACCAGTTGCTCGACATCCTTGAACGCAGAATGCAGATTGCTGAAACCATTGGTCAGTACAAGAAAAAACACAACATTACCATCCTGCAGAGCAACCGCTGGCAGGAAATCGTTAACAAGGCCATCCGCAAAGCCAACAATAAGGGACTGAGCCCGGAATTTATTTCAACCATTCTTAAGGCCATTCACCAGGAATCCATCACCCACCAGATGAAGGTGATGAATGAGCATGAGAAAATCTGATTGAATGAAGGAACTGACAATAAATGGCAGGCATTCTGTTTCGAAACTGCTGATTGGAGAGGCGCTTCATAACCTGACAAACTACCTGCCCGAGAGCAGGGTTATGGTTATTGCCGACAGCCGGGTAGATAAATTTTACAGGCATTTTTACAGCCAATACCCGGTAATTGCTGCCGGTGAAGGCGAAGGGATCAAGAACCTGACCACCGTTGAGCGGATTTATGAGGAAATGCTTGATCTGGAAGCCGACCGTTCCTGGTTTGTTGTGGGTATTGGCGGTGGCGTTGTGTGCGATCTTGCCGGGTACATTGCTTCAACCTATATGCGGGGATTGCGTTTCGGATTTGTTTCAACCAGCCTGCTTTCGCAGGTAGATGCTTCCCTTGGAGGGAAGAACGGGATCAACTTTAAAGGGTACAAGAACCACATCGGCACCTTCAACCAGCCGGAGTTTGTCATCTGTGATACCGCCCTGCTGAAAACGCTTCCGATGAAAGAGGTGCTGAGCGGCTTCGGTGAAATTGTCAAACACGCACTGATTGCCGATGAAAGTATGTTCCGTTTCCTCGAAGAACATTACCATGAGGCTGTTAATCTTCAACCCGATGTAATTGAATATCTTGTCTATACCTCGGCAGTCATCAAGTCGGGGGTGGTCAATCGTGACGAAACCGAGAAAGGGGAAAGGCGGGTCCTCAACTTCGGCCACACCCTGGCTCATGCCATTGAAAAGTGCTCATCACAATATACCCATGGCGAAGCAGTAGGTATCGGAATGGCAGCAGCAACTGTCGTTTCGTTGCAGCAAGGGAGAATTTCAGGAGAAACCGCAGGGAGAATTTTGTCATTACTGAAAAATCTCGGACTTCCGGTAAAAACCGATATAAATAAGGCATTGCTGATTGATGCCATGCGACACGACAAAAAGCGGGATGATTCAGAAATAGACCTGGTACTGCTTGATGGTATAGGAAAGTGCGCCATTGCGAGATCACCCCTGGAAACAACGGCCGACCTGGCCAATGCCATGGATATGATTGACAGTCAGGGACAAATATTGAGTTTCAACGACTGAAGCGGATTCCGGACCAAATAAAATCATCCGGGCAAAGGTCAAATTTCGTAACTTACGGCTTGAAAAGCGGTCAGAAAAAATAAAGATAAACTGTGTGATGCAGAAAACCATACATCCTTCGGTTGCTACCGGAATCCTGACTGCCCCGCCCAGCAAAAGCATGACGCAACGAGCCATTGCCGCGGCATTGCTTGCCAAAGGGACATCAAACCTTATCCGCACTTCCGATTGCAACGATTCGCTGGCTGCCCTTGAAATGGCGAAAAAACTGGGAGCTGAGGTGGTTCCGGGAGGTGATGAAATCACCATTATGGGAGGATTTCTGATCCGGAGTCAGCGCCTGAACTGCGGTGAATCGGGACTGGCCATGCGTATGTTTGCCCCCATTGCCGCCCTGCACCGGAAGGAGATCACCTTTACAGGTGAAGGATCCCTGGGCAAACGTCCGGTGAATATGATCGGCGAAGCGCTCATCCAGCTTGGTTCCGGATTTGAATCTGCAAACGGACTGCTCCCTTTTACAGTAAAAGGGCCTTTGCAGGGTGGGAATGCCGATATCGACGGCTCAGTGAGTTCACAACTGCTCACCGGACTGCTGATGGCCCTTCCGTTGGCTGCCTCAGCATCCGAAATCAGGGTAAACAACCTTAAAAGCAAACCTTACATCGACATGACAATTCAGCTGCTTTCCGACTTTGGAATCAGCATTGTTCATGAGAATTATGAAATGTTCAGTATCCCGGGAAATCAGGAATACCACGCCAGAGAATACACCATTGAAGGCGACTGGAGCGGGGCGGCCTTCCTGCTGGCTGCCGGAGCCATTAATGGATATCTTACTGTAAGGGGAATCCGGCACGACAGCAAACAATCTGACAAGGCTATTCTTAATGTTCTGAAGATGGCGGGTGCCGAAATGATGGTGAATTACGATTCGGTTGAAATCCGGAAATCTGCCCTCAATGCCTTTACCTTCGACGCCACCGAATGCCCCGACCTCTTCCCTCCGCTGGCAGCACTGGCGGCTTATGGCAAAGGGATTTCGAGGATACATGGCGTTGAACGCCTCACCCACAAGGAAAGCAACCGGGCAGAGGCCATACGTGACGAACTTACCAAAACAGGAATTAAAGTTTTGGTTGAGGGCAACACAATGCTCATCGAAGGTGGAAAAATTTCGGGTGCTTTCGTAAATTCGCACAACGATCACCGCATTGCCATGATGGCTGCCGTGACAGCGTTGGGAGCGGAAGGACCCATAACAGTGGCGGATGCGCAATGCGTCGCCAAATCTTATCCGGGATTCTTCAACGACCTTGCTGAAACAGGTGTTCGGGTTGATGAATCTGCATAGCAGTCCGATCAAAATCCGGTATACTTACAATGAAATTCAGGATAATCAAATAAACAGACAATGAACACTTTCGGAAGGGTTTTCAGGATCAGTATTTTCGGCGAAAGCCATGGCAACGGCATCGGTGTGGTGATCGATGGTATACCGGCCGGCATCAGGCTGTCTGAGGAAGATTTTCTCCCTGACCTGTCGCGCCGAAGAAGCGGAGCTGCAGGAACCACCCCCCGAAAAGAACCCGACCTGCCAAAGCTGATGAGCGGTACATGGAATGGATTCACTACCGGAGCTCCTTTGGCTGTGTTTTTCGAAAATACCAACACCAGATCGTCCGATTACGATAAACTGCGCGATATACCACGCCCTGGACATTCCGATTTTACGGCCGGTGTTAAATTCAGGGGTTTTGCCGATCCGCGGGGCGGTGGTCATTTCTCTGGCCGCATTACCCTCGGGCTGGTTGCGGCAGGTGTAATCGCCAAAAAAATCATTCATCCGGTGGCTATATCATCTCAGATACTCGAACTCGGGGGTGATACAGATCCTGACAGGGCAATTGCAAACATAGAAGGTACGGGCGATTCCATCGGAGGGATCATTCAGTGTACTGCAACCCATATGCCCAGGGGATTGGGCGAACCATTTTTCGGAAGTGTTGAATCCACCCTGAGCCAGCTGGTTTTCTCTATTCCGGCCATCAAGGGAATAGAATTCGGTTCCGGATTCGGAGCCGCAAAAATGCGCGGGAGCCAGCACAACGATCCCTATATTTCAACAGACGGCAAAACCCTGTCGAACAACGCCGCAGGGATCAACGGCGGTATAACCAATGGCAACGATCTGATTTTCCGGGTGGCTGTTAAGCCCACCTCAAGCATCTCGATTCCGCAGCAGACCATTAACCTGAAAACCGGGCAAATGGAAACCCTGCTGGTTGAAGGCAGGCACGATGCCTGTATCGCACTGCGCGTTCCTGTAGTGGTAGAAGCAGCCGCAGCCATCGGTCTGGCAGATTTGTTGCTGTTGAATGAAAAACCAGCAATTACCCGGTAAGAATTGCGTAATTTTGGGTTTTAATCATTCCTCCCCCAACCTTCCGATGCCCGAAGAATACATCACCCTGTTTGCCGAAGTATTGTTGCCGCTGCCGGTCAGGGGTTACTTCACCTATCGGATCCCGCAGGAACTGGACCACGAAGTTGCACCGGGTATGCGGGTTGTTGTCCAGTTCGGAACCAAAAAATTCTATACCGGCCTTGTCAGGCGTGTTCACAACAAGCCACCCCAGGTGTTATCCATAAAATACGTACTTTCTGTCATCGATCCGCTGCCGGTGGTAAACGAAAGGCAGTTTGCCCTGTGGGAATGGATGGCCAATTATTATATGTGTACTGCCGGTGAGGTAATGAATGCGGCCATGCCATCGGCTTACAAACTGGCCAGCGAAACCCGCGTGATCCTTGACCCTGAATATGTCAAAGATACCGGTGTACTTAATGACCGGGAGTTTCAGGTTGTGGAAGCCCTCGACATGCGGAAGATCCTGACGCTGACCGACATCAGCCGAATCATAGGCATCGCCAAAGTGGTTCCTATGGTGAAAACCATGATCGAGAAAGGCATCCTGAGGGTAGAGGAAGAGATCACCGAAAGATACAAACCACGTACTGAAACCTGTATCCGGTTGTCGGAGGCTTACAGGGATGAAACTGAAATGAATGCCGTGATGGACAAGCTGAACCGCAGGGCTTTCAAGCAGCTTCAGGTATTGATGTCATTTATTAATCTTTCGCGTTGCTATTCAGACAATGAGAAAGAAGTGCTGAAACAGGAATTGCTCAAAATGCCGGGAGCATCGGTTGCCCAGCTGGATGGCCTGATAAAAAAAGGCATTCTTGAAGCCTATCCCCGCAATGTCAGCCGCCTGTTGCATACCGATGCCATTGCTTTAGCAGAGGATGTGTTACTGGCACCAAACCAGCAACTGGCGTTCGATGAGCTTAAATCTTATCTCAACGGAAACCAGGTGGTGCTCCTTAAAGGGGTAACTTCCAGCGGGAAGACTGAAATCTATATCAGGCTGATCAATGAAGTGATTGCACAGGGCAAGCAGGTTCTTTACCTGCTGCCTGAAATCGCCCTTACTACCCAGATCATCAGGCGGCTTCAGAAATATTTCGGGGCGGCTGTCGGGGTTTACCATTCCCGTTACAACGAATCGGAAAGGGTTGAGATCTGGAACAAAGCCAACCTGCCCCTGGCCGGGCAGTCGGGACAGCAACCCTACAAGGTTTTGCTGGGCGCCCGATCAGCGCTGTTCCTTCCGTTTACCGACCTCGGACTGATCATCGTGGATGAGGAACACGACACCTCCTACAAGCAGAACGATCCGGCCCCACGATACAATGCCCGCGATGCGGCGGCTGTTCTTGGACAAATACACAATGCCCCGGTGCTGTTGGGATCGGCAACACCTTCCATCGAGAGTTTTTTCAATACCCAGCAGAAAAAATACAGGGTTGTGGAACTGAACGAGCGCTACGGCGGGCTTCAGATGCCTGAAATCAGGATTATTGACATCCGCGAGGAAACTAAAAACAAGCGGATGAAATCGCATTTCTCTCAGCAATTGCTTGATGGTGTCGGAACCGCCCTCAAAGCAGGTGAGCAGGTCATTCTTTTCCAGAACCGGCGCGGGTTCTCACTACGTCTCGAATGCGACACCTGTCATTACACCCCTCAATGTGTAAACTGCGATGTTACACTGATTTATCATAAGCAGATCAACCTGCTGAAATGTCATTACTGTGGCTATTCCGTTCAGGTTCCGTCCAGATGCCCCGAATGCAGCAGTCCGGCAATAAAGATGAAGGGGTTCGGCACCGAAAAGGTTGAAGAGGAACTGGGGGTATTGTTCCCTGAAGCCGTCATCGGCCGTATGGATCTCGATACAACCCGCACCAAATATGCCTACCAAAAGATTATAGGTGAATTCGAGAGCGGGAAGATTGACATCCTTGTCGGGACCCAGATGGTCACCAAAGGCCTCGATTTCGATAATGTCAGCCTGGTCGGGGTACTGTATGCCGATGGTATGCTCAGTTATCCCGATTTCAGAGCTTTTGAACGAAGTTATCAGCTGATGGCACAGGTGAGTGGCAGAGCCGGCCGTAAAAACAAACAGGGACTGGTGATGATCCAGACGTACAATCCGAAACATCCTTTGTTGCAGTGGGTGGTCGATGATAATTACATGGCCATGTTCACACAGCAGATCCGGGACCGTTATACATTCAAATATCCGCCGTTTTACCGTATGCTTGAGGTTTCACTCCGGCACAAGGATTATGAAGTGCTCAACAGGGCCGCCAATATGCTGGC
This sequence comes from Bacteroidota bacterium, assembly GCA_009773455.1. Classification (GTDB taxonomy): domain Bacteria; phylum Bacteroidota; class Bacteroidia; order Bacteroidales; family Lentimicrobiaceae; genus Lentimicrobium. The sequence goes on from WSXU01000001.1 coordinate 47,839, forward strand.
CGGGATGCTGAAACCATTTTACGGAAAACTGCTTCTGGGACCCGAATACCCCAATGTAGCCAGAATCCGGAACCTGTATATTAAAAATATCATTTTGAAAATGGGGAAAGGTAAGGAAGCGGCCCAGCTCAAATTTGAGACTTCACGCCAGATAGAGAAATTCCTTGAATTACCCGACTTTAAAAGCGTGAGGATCCAGGTAAATGTAGATCCGATGTAATCGGCGATTCATACCATCAGGAAAGAACCAGAAACCGGAAATCAGATATTAGAAATTAGATATTAGAAATTAGATATTACCTCTCCTCCGCTTCCTTCTCTTCTACAATCAGGTATATATCCTCATTGTCCTTTTTCATGAGGTATTTCTCGCGGGCAAATTTCTGAAGTGTGACAGAATCGGTGAGGATGTCATGGATGGCGGTGCTGTCGCTCTTAATTTCTTTGATATAGAACTCTTTCTGCTGACGTTGTTCATTAAGGATACTGCCAAGCTCAATCTGTGCAATGAAATTATTGCGGTCGAAAAATATCAGCCATACCAGCAGGGTAAATCCTGCAATAACATATTTATTACGAAAAAATGGAGGAATCCGCTGCCACATGATGATGAAAGTTCCTACACAAAAATAGTCAGAATTTTACTTATTCCGAGACCGAAAATAAATAAACTGATAAAAATAAAAACTCTTCCGGAACCCGATGCGATCTTCAAAAAGGCAAATTTCAATTGTCAACTGCCAACTTTCCAGCGTCTACCCTCCAACGTCAAACAAAACACTAAAAAACTGTTCTGACGGACTTACTGATTAAGCATATCGTCCTGAAACATGTCTAAGTTTCCTGTCTCCATATCTCTATGTCTCATTGTTTCCGTGTCCCCTAACCTCACTGTCTCCGTGTCCCCTTGTCCCATTTTCCCAATTCAGAGTCCGATCTCCTCAGCAATCCCTGCCATTGCAGCAACAGCCAGGGCAGCAAATTCATCGAGCGGAATGCCGATTTTTTCACATTCAAGGATATTCTCTCTTTTTACAGAGGCGGCAAATGCCTTTTCCTTCATACGTTTCACAACCGACTTCGGCTTCACGGAAGCCACCTTCCTGTCGGGATAAACCATGGCAGTCGCAGTAATCAGTCCGGTAATGGTTTCACCACAGGCCAGCGCATACTGAAATTCCTTTGAGCGTTCAATGCCGGTGGCCATTTCATTGTGCATTCTGATGGCATCAATTACTTCTGCATCCACACCCATACCGGAAAGTATCCGGGCTGTCTCCAGGGCATGGACCGCAGGTTCAGCGTGGGTAATTTCCACATCCAGATCATGGAGCAATCCGGCCTGCCCCCATTTCTCTGTATCCCGGCCAAGTCTTTCAGCCAATGCCTTCATAACTGCCTCAGAAGCCAGCGAATGGGCTATCATACGGTCATTTTTAACATATTGGTGAAGCAACCTGAGGGCTTCTTCTCTGGCTAACAACATAAATGGAATTTCTAATTACTAATTTCTAAAAATCTGATGTCAGATGTCTGACCTACCAGCCGGCTCACCCGCCAAAGTCGGGTAAACTTTTTACTTTGATCCCGCCAAAGGCGCGTATACTTTGAGCTTTGAACTTTGAGCCTTGAACTTTGAACTTTATACTTTGAGCTTCTTAATGCAGGTCCAGTCCGTTAAGCATATAAATGCTGTGCCGGATGGTTTTGGTAATCTCGGCCATGTATTCTTCCACAGCCCTTACACTTCCCGGAAGGGTATAGACCAGGGTATGTCCGGATACACCGGCAACACTGCGACTGACCAATGCATTGGGCTTTTCAGCACCGTATTTAAGCCTGATCAGGTCCATGATACCGGGGATCTCTTTATCAAGCATTGGCTTCACAACATCCACGGTAATATCGCGTGGTCCGATGCCTGTTCCACCCGTGGTGATCAGGATATCCGTTCCGCCGAGTTCAGTGAGCTGCTGTGTGAGCTGCTTGGCATCATCAGGAATAACCACACCTTCAATTTCCGACCTCCAGCCCAGACCATTGAAGAAATCTTCCATCAGCTGTTTTACCCTGGGTCCGCTCCTGTCTTCATATTCACCGGCACTTGCACGATCGCTCAGGGTAATCACCTTAACCCTGAAAATCCTTGGTTGATAGAGAATGGCATCACCTGCCTGCACTGGTCCGGCTTTCAGCACCCGGCAAAAGATTCCTTCTTTTGGCATAACACAGTTCCCCACTTCCCTGTAGATGGCACAACTGTCACCATGACATTTTTTTCCGATCTGGGTCACTTCCAGCAAGGCCTCACCTATTTTGAACCAGTCGAGTGGATGGGTTTCGTAAAGTATGATTCCTTCCGTAGTTATATTTTCGGCAAACTCTCCATATTTCAGCGGCCTTTTCGCCTGCAATTCAAATTTCCTGAAGCTTTCGGTTCCCAGCAGGCTCACCTGGCGATGCCAGTTGCCTGAATGGGCATCACCCTGAACCCCGGTGGCATTCAGCTCAATCCGGGCAACTGGCTCCTTTACCGTTCCCTTCCTTTCAGACTTATTGACTGATATTACTTTGATTTCCATTCGTCATTTTATTTCAGGTAAACAAACTAAGCTTCTTTCCCGCAATCGCCGGGAATATTCCCATCATAAATAATTCCCGCATTTAAAAACATCAGGGCCGACAACAGCAGTGAACCTCCGAGGGCAATGTAGAAAATGCCCTGTAAGAACAAAGGCAACAGGTGAAACCGAGCAAACAGGATACCCATGGATGACATCATGGCAATCAACAGGTAGCTTTTCCATCCGAAGAAAGCAAAAATACAGGGATTTTGCTGCCTCAGACAGGCGATACGCCGTATATATTTCCGGCTTACCCTTAAAAAAATAAAGTTGAAAAACACGGCCAGCCCGGCCATACCGAGAATAATCACCTCCCACAGCGGAAACGGAGATTCCGGCGCAAACCTGATGGCCAGCAACAAAACCCTGTAAGCCGCAAAACCCCAGACCAACGCGGCGACGAAAAACAACCACCGCTTGGGGACTGATGGTTTCAGTAGCAGGAATTTATTTGCCATCCTGTTTATTATTATCAGAAATCAGTTTTGGTTTTCTCCGTCAGACGGATATCACCGAGAACCATAGCCTTGTCAACAGCCTTGCACATATCGTAAATGGTCAGCAAAGCTAAACTCACAGCTGTAAGGGCTTCCATCTCAACACCGGTCTGACCAGCACATTTTACCAGTGACGTTACTTCAACCCCGGTTTCATTCAGTATAGCCTTCACCTGAACTTTTGTCAGCTGAAGCGGATGGCAAAGCGGGATCAGCCGGCTGGTTTCCTTGGCCGCCTGAATTCCGGCTATTTCCGCGAAGGTCAGCACATCCCCCTTATTCATCTCATTCTCCCTGATGAGCCGGATGGTTTCTGCTGCCAGTGATATACTACCCGAAGCAGTGGCCATTCTTTGCTGTATGGGTTTGCTGCCAACATCCACCATATTGGCTTTGCCCTTATCGTCGGTATGTGAGAATTTCTTTGTGTTCATATCCAGGTTATGTTCCAGATTCAATTAATTATTATTCAAAACAAGGCTGCTTTATTTAACGGATCGAATAAGTGGGGAGTGCTTAATTCGCTCTATCGCTTACTTTCTCTCCATCGCTGTCTTTCGCCCCAACGCCCCATCACCCATTCTCACCAACCAACCTCTGATACCTTCTCAATCTGCAGGATAAGCCCGGTTACCCCCCGATATTATAAAACTCTCCTTTTATATTCACACTCCCGCATGCCGGTTTGTTCTCCAGCGCCATCTTAATGGCCCTTTCCGGACCTAACTCCCGTACGTCATATTCCTGGTTACCAAAAAGGCAGGGTAGTATTTTACCATTTGCGGTCAGGCGTAAACGGTTGCAGGAACTGCAATCGCCGCCCGAACCACCTTCAACCACCGAGAAATGCCCTTCGGTCAGGCTCATCTGGTGGATAAAACGGGCTTCAAGGCCATTCTGCCTGCAATATTCTGATATAATTTTTGCATCCGGCTCATCCGAAGAATGCTGAACAACACAGTTGATCTTCACAGGATAGAGACCAGCTTCTTTTGCAGCTTCAATGCCCGTCAGCACTTCGATGATGGAACCACCACGGGTTAACATGCGGTATTTTGTTCCATCCATGGTATCCAGACTGATGTTGACCCTGTTAAGTCCTGCCTTTTTCAGCTCACCGGCATAACGCCCCAGCAGGGTGCCATTGGTGGTCATCGACAGATCCACTATGCCGGGAATGGCTGCGAGCATCCCCACCAGGTCAGCAATCCCCTTTCGTACCAGGGGTTCGCCTCCGGTGATGCGCACCTTGTTGATTCCCATCTTTACAGCTATCCTGGCAACCCTGGCAATCTCTTCAAAAGAGAGTATTTCGCTATGCTGCAGCATGTTAATACCTTCCTCAGGCATGCAGTAAATGCAGCGAAGATTACACCGGTCCGTAACCGAAATCCGAAGGTAGTTGATCCTTCTGTCAAAGCTGTCGTACATCCCTCAGTTCTCCTGCCGATATGTGTGTTTCGCCGAGTTCTATACTCATGATGCCATCAGCACCTTCATAGGCATGGATATGTGCTGAGCCATGATATTCAAGCGGCTCTATTTTTCCTTCACTGTTGATTCTCACCGGCATAAACGATTTCCGGTCTGCCTTTCTGCGGTTGTAATCTGCTGCCATGGGAAGTTTTACAATCCGTGGACTCCAGCAGTGACCCATCATCCGGAAAGCAAGCTGTTTAACCAGAAGTTCAAACTGAACATAGGATGAAACAGGGTTACCGGGTAAACCAAACATAAACTGATCTCCGCGGATGCCGAAGATGGTAGGCCTTCCGGGCTGCACCGCTATGCTTTTAAATTTGATATCAATCCCCAGTTCTTTCATAATCCCCGGCACAAAGTCGAAATCCCCCATCGAAACGCCGCCAGTCAGCAGCAGAATATCGCTTTTTAAAAATCCGTTAAGTATCATATCACGAGTACCCTCAACCGTATCAGGCGCGATGCCGAAATATTCGACCGGAAGACCGATCTCACTGGCCTGTGCCATCAACTGATGGGAATTGCTGTTGCGAATCTGACCAGGAGCGGGTTTCTCCCATGGCTCCACCAGTTCATCACCGGTTGAGATCACACCGATAACGGGAAGCTTATAAACCAATGGCTCTCCACAACCAACGGCAGCCAGGATGGCAATGTGATGCGGCCTGAGCAGGGTTCCCTTTTGCAGCACCATTTGCCCGGCCTTCACATCCTCTGCCTGCCAGGCAATGTTCGAAGAGGTCATCTCAGAAAGGAACCTGATCCGTCCGTCGGGCAGGATTTCAGTATACTCAACCATAATCACGGTATCGGCTCCCTCAGGAACCATGGCTCCGGTCATTATCTTTGAACATTGACCCTTTCCGACAGGGTTGGAAGGTAACACTCCGGCCGGAATGATTTCCAGTACTGAAAAAGGCCCCGGAAGTTCTGACCTTCGGCAGGCATATCCGTCAACTGCCGACTTGTTGAAGGGCGGCATCTCAACATCGGAAAAGACATCTTCCGCAAGCACCCGTCCCACAGCCATATCAAGGGCCGACTGCATGGCAAGCGGCTTTACATCAATGTTGTCAACAATAGCTAGAGCTTGTTCAAAAGTGATCATTCACCGAATTATATAAATGGATTGTGCAAAGGTAATCATTGACCCGACTCAGGTAACATCAATTACACCCGAAATCAGCATGAAATGTGGTTCTGATCCTGGGTCTTTTTTCTTATATTTGAATATGTTTACTCATCAGGCTTCACCTCAGATCTATACCTATGGTTGAAATATTAGGCAATAATTATGTGAGGATCATCGGCAGCACCCTGGCCGTTTACCTGTTTATCATCGTTGCCATCCGGCTGTTTGGCAAAAAGGAACTGGCCCAGCTCTCAGTGGTTGATCTTGTTTTCATCCTGCTGATCAGCAATGCTGTGCAAAATGCCATGGTTGGGCCCGATGCTACTTTAATGGGCGGACTGGTGGCTGCATCCACGCTCTTTGTGGTAAACTACCTGTTGAAATATCTTCAGTTCCGATTTCCGAAGTTCCGAAAAGCCGTTGAAGGTGAAACCATTATGCTGATTTATAAGGGGAAAATCCTGAAACCTCACCTTGTGAAAGCCAGCATCACCGAAGATGAGTTGATGGAAGCCGCCAGGGAACATGGCGTTGCCTCCATCAGCGAAATAGACCTGGCCATCCTCGAAGTGGACGGCAATATCAGCATACTCTCCGACAAGTATAGGAAGAACTCTGTTAAAAAACTCAGGGGCAATAAAAGGATAAGCAAAAGGGTGGCTGAACAGGCAGGTTCAGCGCTGATATAAGACCCCAAATACCGGAATCCGTTACAACCCTGCATTCATCCTTAATCTGATTCAGGAGCCGGGAGTTATTATATGTACTTTTGCTGTTGACAATACTGCCTCAGACGAATTTATCTTTCCTGTATGACATTTGAATCCCTTGGTTTATCCCCTGCTTTGCTGGAAGTCCTTTCCACAATAAAATATTCCGAGCCTTATCCGGTTCAGTCGGAGGTGATCCCGGCTGTGATGAACCGGAAGGATATACTGGGCATTGCGCCTACCGGCTCGGGTAAGACCGCCGGATATGTTCTGCCCTTGCTCATGAATCTTCAGGAAAAGAAGCTGTCACGCAACCGTCATGTGCAGGTACTCGTTCTTGTACCTACCCGTGAACTGGCCATCCAGGTGAATGATGTGTTTAAACTGTTTGGAGCTGCAGTCCCCGGCAAAATCAAAATTCTGGCCGTATACGGTGGCGTTGCCGTCAATCCGCAGATGATGGCCCTGCAGGGGGTGAATATCCTGATTGCCACCCCCGGCCGTCTGCTTGAACTTGAAGCCTCAAATGCGGTAAAATTGTCAGGAATCGAAACCCTGGTGCTTGATGAAGCCGATAAAATGCTCAACCTTGGTTTTCAGGAAGAGATGAACCGGATTTTTGAACTTCTCCCCAAAAAGCGCCAGAACCTGCTGTTCTCAGCTACCCTGAGCGATGACGTGAATAACATCAACCGGGTTTTATTACATGATCCGGTGGTTGTTAAGATCGAAAATGAGAAGGATAACATCGATCTGATAGAACAAACGGCATACCTGGTTCCGGATGAGCGAAAGGGCCCGCTGTTACGTTATCTGATCAAACAGCACAGTATGAAACAGGTGCTGGTTTTCGCCTCCTCGGTTTACAGTTCTGAAAAAGTAGCAGAAAAGTTGAGGAACAGCGGGGTTGATGCTACCGCCATGCACAGCAAATTAAGCCAGAAAGCCAGAACCGACGCCATGGAACGGTTCAGATCGGGCAAACTCAGGGTTATGGTGGCCACCGACCTGATCAGCCGTGGCATAGATATAAAATTTCTTCCTTATGTCATCAACTACGAATTGCCCCGTTCACCCAAAGACTATATCCACCGGATCGGCCGCACCGGACGTGCCGAATCTCCCGGCGAAGCCATCTCCTTTGTGTCTCCCGTCGATGAACATCACTTCAGGGTAATTCAGAAAAAAATGGGGAAATGGGTAACCCTGATCGATAGCAAAAATATTGAATTCAGAGGGTTTTAGGAGAGGATGGACAATGTCTGTTGGTTAATTCCTAATATCTAATTTCTAATATCTACCCAAGCTACATAATTTCCATTCAAATCTTCTCTATAAATTACGGTAGATAGACGGCAATTATTTTCGTTTTTTTTACCCCGGGCCTGATTGGTCCGCTTTTCTTCGAACCTTGACGCAGGTAGTTATTCGTTATTCGTCATTCGTAATTCGTGATTTGAAATCGTAAATCGTAAATCGTAAATCAAACCAGCCCCTTCTCCTTCATTTCCTTATACTGCAACAGCACCAGCCCGTCGGCCAGACCTATTTTAGGGGCTACAATAACATTAATGCCGGTCCATTTCAGGATGCGGATAAAAATGCGGGCAGCCGGAACAATTACGTCGGCACGGTCGGGGCGCATACCCATCCTTTCGATGCGGACATCCATCGGCATGCTGTTCAGTTGCTTATAGGCATACTGCATCTGATCAAAATTGATCATATTGTTGATGGGATAGCCGTACATCTTGGTAATCTTGTTGATGTTGCCTCCTGAACCAACACAGTTCATCCGTCCGAAATCAGCTTTGAACTGGTTCAGCCATTTGCGCATCAGTTCCCATTCAGTATCTTCCACCTTATCGGCCAGCAACCGGATGGTACCTATACGGAACGAATTGGAAGTAATAAAACGGTCACCGTCAAGCACAGAGATTTCCGTTGATCCACCGCCGACATCCACGTAAATGGTTTTGGAGAAATTCTTGTTCACAAATACATTGCTGAGCGAACTGATGATGTTGGCCTCCTCAATGCCGTCAATCATCCCTATTTCAAGCCCGGATTCCCGTTTCACCCTCTCCATGACCTCCACATTATTGCTGGCTTCGCGCATGGCAGCGGTAGCAGCAACCCTATAACCCAACGGCTGATACACGTCGATCAGCAGCTTAAATGCCCTCATGGTCTTCACCAGGTCATCAGCCTTCTGATCTGAAATCATTCCGGTACTGAATACATCCATTCCAAGCCGGAGCGGAATTCGGATCAGTGAAGCCTTTTCGGTAACCGGTCCGCCCTTGCTTTCAAAAACATTGGCAAATAAAAGCCTGACGGCATTGGAACCTATATCGATACTGGAAAAAAGCATAAAACCGGACTTTAATGAGAAACCGTTTCAATCATCCTGTAACCCTTAAACCAGGGGTTCAGGTTTACTATTTTTATAGGTCATCAGTTGCAACTCCTCCCCGTCGAAAACCGCATAGCTGAAATTGGTAATCCAGTCACCCAGGTTGATAAATCTGCTTCCGGCATTGAGGGGCAGGTTGGCGGGTACATGGCGGTGACCGAAAATAAAATAATTGATCGAGGGGTCGCTTTTCAGGTAGTCTGAAGCAAACCTGAACAACCGTTCTTTGCTGATATCGATCCGGCCGACCGATGATATCTGCTTTTCGTCACGGATCACATTGGCATAACGGCTCTTCCGGGAAAAAAACAAAGCCAGCTGGGTACCAATGTCGGGATGCAGCCAACGGAAAAGCCACTGGTTGGGCCTGAATTCAAATACCCTTTTCAGGAACTTATAACCATTGTCGCCAGGTCCCAGTCCGTCTCCATGCGCAAGAAAGAATCGTTTTCCGTTCCATTCACGGATAACGGCCTCCCGGTGAAGCTCAATACCGATTTCCTGCTCAAAATAATTAAAAGCCCATATATCATGATTTCCCCGGAAAAGATATACAGGTACCCCCCGGTCTGTGATTTCCGCAAGTTTTCCGAAAAGCCTTGTAAACCCTTTCGGGACAACGGTTTTGTATTCAAACCAGAAATCGAAAATATCGCCCATCAGATATATTTCCGCCGCATCTGAACAAACCTGGTCAAGCCATTGAACCAGCAGCTTTTCCCGTTTCAGGCTTGATGCATGGTCAGGAATACCCAGGTGAAAATCAGAAGCAAAATATATCTTCAAGACGGAGTGTTTAAGGGATTCTGTTTATGCAAAAATAGTGATTTCACTTCAGGATCACCATTTTTAGTATATCAGTGGCCAAAAGCTTTTATGAGACCCTTTTCCAGTGAACTGACCGAAATATAACGGTCGACGATCATCCCATGGCTGTCGGTCAGAATAAATACAGGAAGTTTCTGTACAAACCAGGCTTTCGCAACTGCTGAATTCATTGCTTTCGTGTCGTTAACATTGACCCACCAGAGTTTGTCAAGATTCACTGCAGCTTTCCAGCGATCAGGATACTGGTCGAGGGAAACAGCAAATACCTCGAAACCTTTTTCCCTGTATTTGTCGTACAATGCCTTGAGTTCATGGTTGGCCTTCCGGCTGGGTGCATCGGTTGCCGTCCAGAAATAAACCAGGGTCAGCTTATTTTTGGCCGTGTTCAGTGAGATGTTTTTCGCGTCAGGCCCGGGCAATGTGATACCAGGGGCTGTCCTGCCGGGTTTCATGGCATCACGGGCATGCCTTTCGTCTGAAAAGGATTTCCGTATTGCACCAACCCTGCTGTGATAAACCTTAACATGCGGATTACCGCTGTGGTTTGCGGTAAGCATTGAATCAGCAAGAAACAGCCAGGCACTGTCGGCTGTCTGGTCAAAGACAAACGTCTGCTGAATTTTGCTGTTGATGACCAGGACAAGGGAGAGAAAATCTTTGTGTTGCCTTAGGTAGTCAATGCCCCTGTCCCTTGTTCTCTGCAACAGAATTGCCCATGCCGAATCGGTGCTGTGCCGGATTGTTTGATAATCGTCCAGGTCGCGTGCAAGCGACAGCACCGCTCCCAGCGAATCGGCTACCACTTCACCAGCCAGGAGAAGTTTTCTGTAATGGTCGAAAAATCCGGCTTCTTTACCTCCGGAGATTGAAACAGAATCAGACCGCAAACAGGCTGAAATGGAATCGCCTGGGTGTAACACAACCGGGACAAGGGTTTTGTTTCCGTCCTGAAGCAGGTAAAAACCGGCCATCCCGGGTTTCAGTTTCAGGCAGAAATTTCCGTTTTTGCCCGGTTTAACAGAATCAACCGGAATATAGGCAGTTGTATCAATCCTGACAAGCCGGAGCATGGAACCGGAATTCAGTTCAACTGTACCACATATGGTTGCTGTCGCAGGATCCTTCTGTTGACTGCAGGATATCAGCGTTGCAGACAATCCGGCAATGCAAATGAATTTCAGCCAACGACTCATCGCAATTGAACGATTTGGTATCTGATGGTAAATTTCAGAATGAAGGATAATGTAATCAGTTTCAGAGACTGATCTCTTTGAGGAGTTCACTGATGATGCGCGTCATGCGCGGCTCTGCCTTGCTGGCGGCATCAATAACGATCTTATGTGAAACTTCAACGATTTTTCCGGGAACACCGAGATCGGAAATCACCGAAACGGCAAAAACCGGCACATTCATATGCCTGGCTACAATCACTTCGGGAACTGTTGACATACCAACAGCATCAGCACCTATAATGTGAATATACCTGTACTCAGCAGGTGTTTCAAATGTGGGGCCGGTTACAGCAGCATAAACACCGGTGCGGAAGGGAATACCTGCCCTGGAGGCTATGTCACAGGCCTTATCAAGGATAACCCGATCGTAGGCCTCACTCATATCCGGGAAACGGGGGCCGATCTTATCGTCATTTTTCCCGATCAGTGGGTTGGTGCCCATCAGGTTGATGTGATCGGTGATAAACATGATATCACCAACTTCGAAGCCCGGATTAAGTCCGCCACTGGCATTGGAAACAAAAAGGATTTTAATTCCCAGTGCTTTCATTACCCTGATCGGGAAAACGATTTCCTGCATGGTCCAGCCTTCATAAAAATGAAACCGGCCCTGCATGGCAACAATTCTTTTACCGCCAAGCTTACCGAAAATCAGCTGTCCTTTGTGCCCTTCAACGGTTGAAACCGGAAAATTTGGGATTTCACTGTAAGGGAGTTCTTTTTCAATTTTTATTTCACTTGTAAGACCGCCAAGTCCTGTACCTAATATTATTCCTGCTTCCGGATTTTCCGCAATATGCCTGCGGATATAGGCCACGCTCTCATTGATTCTTTCCAACATAATGATAGATTTGTTCTTTAAATGCATCGCCATCCCCACTGTGAAAATCCACCTCGATTGGCATATAATGAATGGGCATCTGAACTGCCTTCTCCATCAGATCAGGATTTAAAATCCTCATTGCATCCTTTTCAGTAGTGACCAGTAGCTTATTGCGGCTGTAAAGTTCGTCAAAAATTCTTTTAATCTTATCAAGATCTGCATTTGAATATTGATAATGATCCGGATAAAGCAGGGTAGTCAGTTCGTTACAATACTTTTTTAATTGATCCTGAAGCGGATATGGATTGGCTATACCTACAAACAATATGATATGACTGTATTTTTTTTCAGGGATAAACCGGCAGTCCTGATCCCACAGAGAGGTGATCTGGCCATACCTGATAAATGAGAAATAGATTTGCTGATGTGGCCGGGGTTTCAGGTCTGAAATGATTTTGCGCCTGGTGATCGGGGATAAAACATTCGGGGTCTTGGTAACAACGATAATATCGGCCCGTGAAGCACCCCTTACTGGTTCCCTCAGCGTCCCGGCAGGAATCAGATAATCATTGCAATAGAGCTTATGATAGTCGGTAAGCAGAATTGAAAGACCCGGTTTAACAAACCGGTGTTGATAAGCATCATCCAGCAGGATTACCCCTGTATCAGGGGCATGGCTCAGTATCGACTTTATTCCCCGCCGACGGTGACCGTCAACAAAAACCCGGATGTCCTTGTATTTAACGAAGTATTGCATCGGTTCATCCCCGATGGTACGCGCAAAATCAGCCTCAGAAGCAGCAATAAAACCATGGGTATCCCGACCATAGCCTCTGCTCAGGGTACTTACTTTCAGCACCGGCAACAGTAACCTGATCAGGTATTCAACATGGGGGGTTTTACCGGTTCCACCTGCCGACAGATTCCCGACCGAAATCACCGGAAGGCTGAATCTTTCGGATGGCAGTACCTTCCAATCGAACAACAGGTTCCGTATTCCGACAACGAAACCATAGATCAGAGCGAATGGAAGCAAAAGTATCCTGAGAAATTCCACGCCTTAAAAATATATAATTTACATCTCAGTGCAAGTTTTTTACATGACAATTCTTTAAACCTGTCTGAGTCTTAAAGATACTAAGAAAACCCGGAAAAATACAATCAGTAAAAAATTTTACTGAATCCTGATGCCTTTCCCCATACTTATTAAAGCACCATGGATATGCGGTTTTACAGTGTATCTTTCTTTTAATCAGAATATTTCATATTGGTAATACAACCGGTGGCCTTACATCAAACTGGCAAGGCACTGAAAGTCACTCAATAATCTTGGGTTTCCGGAAAATTTACCTTAGATTTGAAGTCACAATGAACCAGCATATGCAACTGAAAGAGATCATTCAAAGCATTGAAACAATGGCCCCGCTTCCTCTTCAGGAAGATTATGATAATTCCGGCCTCCTCACAGGTCATCCCGATGATATGATAACAGGGGCCCTCATCACACTCGACATTACTGAACCGGTGATCGTGGAAGCCATCAGGCTGGGTTACAATCTCATCATCGCCCATCACCCGCTGATTTTTAAGCCTTTGAAAAAGATCAATGGTCACAATGAAGTTGAGCGCTGTGTCATCAAAGCCATTCAGAATAAAATTGCGCTTTATGCTGCCCACACCAATCTCGATAACAGCAAAGAAGGTGTAAATGCAATGTTGTGCAGTAAACTGGGGCTGACCCGGACCACCATTCTCAGTCCGGTAGCCGGAAACCTGCGCAAACTTGTGATTTTCGTTCCTGAAAGTCATGCCGGGAATGTCAGGCAGGCTTTGTTTGCTGCCGGGGCAGGCCACATCGGCCTATACGATTCATGTAGTTTCAATACAGCAGGATCGGGTACCTTCAGGGCTCTGGAAGGAGCCAGCCCGTTTGTCGGCAAACCAGGCGAAATTCATTCCGAACCCGAAATCAGGATTGAAACCATTATCCCGGCATGGATAGAATCAAAGGTTCTATCAGCTGTCAGAAAGGTCCACCCCTATGAGGAAATTGCCTGGGATTCCTATGCACTGACCAACAAGGCATTGAATACCGGTGCCGGCATGTACGGTGAATTTGAAAATCCTATGCAGGAAGAGGAATTGATAACCCGGATCAAAGAAGTCCTGAACGTCCCGTTTATAAAATGTTCACCTTTTACCGGCAAAAAAATAAGCAGGGTTGCTGTTTGTGGTGGATCAGGTAACTTTCTGATTCAGGACGCCATAAGGTCAGGCGCTCAGGCCTTTGTTACAGGAGAACTTAAATATCACGATTATTTTCTGGCTGAAGGACGGATATTGCTGGTGGAAGCAGGTCATTATGAAACAGAACAATTTACGAAAGAATTATTGTATCAGGTTGTTAAAGAAAAATTTCCTACCTTTGCACTCCAAATTTCCACGATCCGTACTAATCCGGTTAACTATCTGTAATTTAATTATTTAAATCAGGTCTAATATGGCAAAAACACCATCGAAAGCAAAAGGCGCCCCTGAGGTTGACAACACCCAGGTACAGAATATAGAAGAACAAAGTGTAATTTCTGCGCATGTTTCGCTCTCACACACTGATGGTGAAGAAACAGAAATTTCCATTGAAAAGAAGCTGATTGCCTTGTTCAGCCTGCAACAGATCGATTCACAGATAGATAAAATCAGGATTATCAGGGGAGAACTTCCCCTTGAAGTAGAAGATCTTGAGGACGACATTGTCGGACTTGAAACAAGAACCGATAATTACATCCAGGAAATTGAAAGTCTCAAGGGTCAGATAAAAGAGAAAGAATTACAGATCAAGGAAAGCCTGGCCCAGATTAAAAGGTACGAAGAACAGCAGATGAATGTGCGCAACAACCGCGAATATGATTCACTTTCGAAAGAAATAGAATTTCAGAACCTTGAAATTGCCCTCGCCGAAAAACGGATAAAGGAATATACCAACAGCCTCACACTGAAAAATGATGAAATAACGGCTGCTCAGAAGGTTCTTGAAGAGCGCAGGAATGATCTTGAAATAAAAAAGAGCGAACTTTCCGATATTGTTAACGAAACAGAAAAGGAAGAACTTGCTTTACAGGCCAAATCAGAAGATTATCAGCGTTTTATCGAAGAAAGGCTGCTTACTGCCTATAAACGCATCCGCAAGAATGCCCGTAACGGCCTCGCTGTTGTAAGTGTTGAGCGAGACGCGTGCGGTGGTTGCTTCAGTTCCATCCCTCCCCAGCGTCAGCTGGACATCAGGATGCATAAAAAAATCATTGTTTGTGAATACTGTGGCCGTATCCTGGTTGATCATGGCCTTGCCTCCAAGACCAACTAATCAGCGTTAAAAAGGTTTTAAAGGGAAAGTGAAAGCTTTCCCTTTTTTTTATAATTTACCTCCATGAAATCAGGCTACAGAATCGGATTCCTACTGTTGATGATCAAATTGCTTTCTCCCGTTCAGGAAGGATTTTGTTCGTATGATTACAGTATGAACAAAGATTGCCTGAAAGCCTACGAACTTATCCTCCAGCTTAAGCTTGACGAAGCCGATGCAATGTTAAAGACATCCGGAAAAACGTCACCGGGTAATAATATTATCCCTTTTCTGGAAAACTACAGCGATTTCCTGAAAATCATCATCTCGGAGGAAGAAGGTGTATACAGGACCTGCCTGTCATCAAGAAAGCCCAGGCTTGCACGTCTTGAGGAAGGCAATGTGCATTCTCCCTGGCACCTTTACTGTCAGGCACAACTTAATCTGCAATGGGCTTTTGCAAGGATCAAATTCGGAGAGTATACAACCGCTGCCCTGGAGCTTAACCGATCCTACAGACTATTGACCAGGAACAAGGAACTGTTCCCTGATTTCAGCCCAAACGATGCAGCCCTGGGTCTTCTTCATGTGCTGATCGGCTCAGTGCCTGAAAATTACAAATGGATCATTGAAACGCTGGCATTTGAAGGAACGGTGGATCAGGGAATCGGAGAATTCAGGCAGTTATTCAGCAATTCTGCCACACTGGTTCAATATCCTTTCCTGAAGTCCGAAAGCTTGTTCCTGCTTAGCTTCATCACCTTCAATTTTTCTCCTTCTACCGAAGATTCGGGGCTTTTACTCCATCTGATCGAAAACCCCGGCAACAGGGCTCTGATCACAGGCAGTCCTTTGCTGATTTATGCCGCATCAGCCTATTATCTGCATAACGGAATGAGCAATAAAGCCCTCGGACTGCTTATGAACAGACCCACAGGAAAAGAATATTACCCCTTTCATTACCTTGAATACCTTACCGGAATTGCCAGGCTCAATAAACTCGATGTCGGTGCAAAATTGAACTTCCTCAGGTTTGTGGTGAATTTCAGGGGGAAAAACTTCATTAAATCAGCCTATCAGCGACTGGCATGGATTGAATTACTCAACAACAACCGGGAAGGATACCGTATGTACATGGATCGGGTGCGATTGATGGGTGGCGGAGACCTTGACGGAGACAAACAGGCCATGGCCGAAGCAGGAGAACCCTCGCCGCCTGACCTGTCTCTGCTGAAAGCCAGACTGCTTTTTGATGGAGGCTCTCGAAAACCCTGTCGCTTCCGGAAACTGGTCAAAACGCGAGAAAATTGAATATACCTATCGCCTTGGCCGGATATATCACAAATCGGGAAACATTGCCAATGCAATCCTCAATTATACCGAAACACTGAATCAGGGATCTGCTTTTCCATACTATTTTGCGGCCAATGCAGCCCTGCAGCTCGGAAATATCTACGAGAACACGGGCAACAGGCAGAAAGCCCGTTCTTACTACAGGCAATGTCTGGATTTAAAATACACTGAGTACCAGACAAGCATCAGCCAGAAAGCAAAAGCCGGGTTATCACGCGTAAAATAGATTTTTCAGGTTACAATCCATCACTTAAGAAAAGAACTACCGTTTTCAGAGGGGTGATAATACTCCGTCATCATCTGAAATTCCCTTTATTCATGTTATTCCATAACAACGATATAACTGGTTCCCGGTTCTGCGCAGCTGATTCCGGGATAAAAAGAAAGCGGCCAGTGAATGACCGCTTTGAAGTTATGGTTCTGATAGTTTTTGAGAGATGTGGGAAATCTTAATATTTAATCCCGACAGTCATCAGGAAAGAGTTGTTCATTAGTTTTGTCATTGCGGCAGGGACATATTCTGACGAATACAGATAGTACTCATCGTCCATGCTTGCATGTATCCAGGCCAGATCAATAAAGAAGTTCTTCTCACGTACACCCAGTCCCAGGGAATAGGCCGATCTTGTAGCATCGGTTCCATATTTATACGGGTTAGCCGAAATGGTATAACCACCCCTCAGGTTGAGTGAACCAAAGCGCCATTCTGTTCCAAGGCGGAGATTGTTGGCCTGCATCAGGGTGTTGCTGATGGTTTCGTTTTCACCGTTGAAATCATAATCGGGAGCCCTTAGCCTTGCTGAAGAATAATCAACATACTCGTAATCAGCACTGATGATCCCGGCTTTGCCCAGCACAAATCCTACACTCCCTATGGCCCGCATCGGTGTGGTAAGTTCATATTCATAAAATCCTTCGGGTGAATGAACTGTGATGCTGCTGTTATTGTCAAAGTTGGATTTAATGGTAGCATTCCAGCTGTCTGCCATTCCATTGTAGAAAGTAGGCGTATGTAAGGCTCCGCCAATTCTCAGCCAGTCACTCGCCCTGAAGATCAGTCCCAGTTTCAGATTGATCCCCGTTCCTGAAGTTTCCAGTTCATCGGTGCGGGTGAATGAATCGAAATAATCACTGTTGCCTTCTTCGTCCGTTTCGGTATAAACCGTTCTGGATGAGTACTTAATGTATGGAACTCCAATGGTTGCCCCGAGGTATAACCTGTCGCCATAATTGGCACCTACGGTAAATACCATTTCATTCAATGATCCTTTGGTAACAATACTTTCACGTTGATTCACACCTCCCCCGGGCAGGTCAGATTGGTAGTTCCAGGTGGCTGAATCGGCTGCATCCCGCAAGAACAACAGGTCAGCGTCATAAGCCAGGCCGGTATTAAATGCACCCAGATTTTCAGGGGCCACACCGTAGGCATTGTCAAGATAAGGGGTAAGGAAAGAGGAAGTATTATTGGTTCCTTCAATCATGGTTCTGTTATTGAAATCGGCCATCCTGTTAAGTCCAAAGCCAAACTGAACGTTCTTCCACACCGACTGCGGGTTTCTTGCCCTGAGGTCAGTTGCCACAACAATGCCCACACTTCCGAGGTTAAACGTATATTTTGAATCTTCACGGAAACTTCCGTTGAAATCAGCTTCGGTTTTGCTAACACTAAATGATGGTGTAATGCTTATTTCAGAGCTTTTATAAAGTCCGATACCGGCAGGGTTGTAACTCAGGCTGCTGAAATCGGCACCCAATGCCCCGAAAGCACCTCCCATAGCTACAAAACGGGCCGTTCCTGAATTGTTTAACCTTGAGTAGCGCAGGGCATCAACCTCATTCTGGGCATGCAGGGCGGGCATAAATGCCGCAAGAGTGAACAGTGCAACAATCAGCTTTTTCATTGTTTCAGTAATTATAGTATGTTGAAAAAATCTTCCTTATCTGTTAGTATTACCTGCGTCCACTTCCCGAAGAGGACCTGCTGCTTCCCGAAGAGGAGCTTCTGCCTGATGAGCTACCTCCCGATGAAGAGGATGAAGAGCGCGAAGGGGCTGAATAATTGCTTCCCGAAGATGAAGATGAACGGGAAGGTGTACTGTAGTTACTTCTGCCTTCATTTGATCCGGATCGCTGTGGGGTTGAAGGTGCCGTGTAGCGCTGGGGCTGTGATTGCTGCGGTGTCGCCTGCTGACGCGGACGTTCATTGCCTGAATTGTACTGGCGCTGCTGAGGAACTTCTCTGCTCTGCCTGTTATTATCGGGGGTATACTGACGCTGTGGCGTATTCTCCTGGGGTGCAGCTTCTCGCTGTTGTGGTGTTTGTCCGGCCGGTCTCTGTGTATTTACATCGTTTTCACGGATGTTACGGTATCGGGGACTCGTATATTCATTGCTCGACTTGGGCTTGCTGTAGCTGGGAGATGAATACGACTGCGGTGTGCGGCTTCCCTGTGGGCTGGCCTGCTGACGCTGATTCTGCTGTCCCTGTGGCCTGGTGTATATCTGGCGGTCAGGTGTTGCTGATCTTCCGGGGGTGGCCTGCTGCTGATACCTTCCCGGGTTCACCGTTCCCTGATCTGATTTTGCAGGTGCTGTATACTTTGAAGGATCATTGTTGCCCTGATTGACACGGCCCTGTGCAGGTGTTTCACGATTTTCGTTGCCAGTCTGTACCTGACGTCCGTTGGTCCCTGTGCCGGGGTCGCTGGCAGCAGGTTGAACCGTCCGGCCGTTTGTTTCAGCTGAACGGGTGTTTGTCCCTGGCTGAACGGTGCGTCCGTTCGTTTCTGTTGAACGGGCATTTGTCCCTGTCTGGGCATTTCTGCCGTTTGTAACTGTTCCACGGCTGTCTGTTCCCTGCTGGATCTTCCGGTCACCGGCACCTGTCTGGGTAATCCGACCGGTCGAATTCCTGCCTTCGGTTCCTATACCCCTGGCCGAAACACGGTGATCTTCTATTCTGCCGCTGGCAATGGCCTGTTCGTAACGTTCTCCGAAGCTGGCATTACGGCCGCTGCCTGATCTGCCTCCGCCTGAGCCTCCGCCCAGACCGGAATCACGATGGCCATAGTAATACGAGTTATTGTCGTAGCTGTTGTAGTAGTTGCCCGACCCGTCGTAATATCCATCCCAGTAACCATTATAATATCCATGGTTGTATCCGCTGTAATATCTGTAAGGTGAACCCCAGCCGTAACCATAATAGGAATAAGGATAATAATCCCATCCGTAATAACCACCATAGGAAGGATATCCCCATCCGTAATACATGCTTGAATAGCTGGGGTACCACCAGTTATAGCCTAAATAGATGCTGGTCCCCCAACTGTAAGGGTTATAATCGTACCAGTAAAGATTTGTGTAATAAGGTGAATAATAGCTGTCGTAATAGACGTTGGAATGAAACCTGCGTAACCTTGCTGCATAGGCATAATCATAATAGTCGTCTGCATCGTAGTAGTTGGTAACGTAGGTATTGCCAGTTGCCGGATCCGTATATTGCTCACTGTCAGCATACTGATAATTGCCGTTCTCATCGGTATAATACTCCTGCTGATAGGTTTGTTCATCTGCCGGCTGGCTGTATTCCTGCTGAGTTTCTTCAGCCTGTGTATAACTCTCAGCTGCATTATTGATTGCCTGGTTTTCCTGCTGGGTAGGACTGACAGCCGGTTGCTCTGCTGTTACAACAGGCGAATCCTTAGGCGAGTAATAGATATCGTCGTATGTAGCGCGTGACTGGTACTGAGTTGTGCAGGCCGACAGGAATAAGGCCAGTGCAGCGACGATGTTGAGTAAGGTTTTCATTTTAAGGTCCTCCCTTGTTTAGCAGTCAGGCATCCGGAGGTGAATCAGATGTATAAACTGCATTAATTTTGTTAATTTTGCACCGCTATCGCGGGATGATGCGTTTGACAACCGAAATTAACAAATACTATACCACAAATAAGCAATGGCTAAAGATTTTCCTACAAGGGCTGAGAATTATTCTCAATGGTACAACGATCTGGTTATTAAGGCTGATATGGCTGAGAATTCGGCCGTCAGGGGTTGCATGGTTATCAAACCATATGGCTATGCAATCTGGGAAAAGATGCAGGCAGCCCTCGATAAGATGTTCAAGGATACAGGCCACGAGAATGCCTATTTCCCGATATTTATTCCCAAGTCATTCTTCAGCAAGGAAGCCAG
Organism: Bacteroidota bacterium; assembly: GCA_009773455.1. GTDB lineage: Bacteria > Bacteroidota > Bacteroidia > Bacteroidales > Lentimicrobiaceae > Lentimicrobium. The sequence continues at coordinate 68,470 of WSXU01000001.1, forward strand.
CCATGTAGAGGGATTTGCCAAAGAGTGCGCAGTGGTGACCCATTACCGTCTGAAACAGGATCCCAATGGCAAAGGAGTGATTGTTGACGAAACAGCAAAACTTGAGGAAGAGCTGATTGTACGTCCTACCTCTGAAACCATCATCTGGGATACCTACAGGAACTGGATCCAGTCGTACCGCGACCTGCCTCTGCTGATCAACCAGTGGGCCAATGTTGTGCGTTGGGAAATGCGCACCAGGTTATTCCTGCGGACTGCAGAATTTCTGTGGCAGGAAGGTCATACCGCCCATGCAACTTCTGCTGAAGCTGTTGCCGAAACCGAGCAGATGCTGAATGTGTATGCCGATTTTGTCGAAAACTTTATGGCAGTACCGGTACTTAAGGGAGTAAAATCACCGAACGAGCGTTTTGCAGGCGCTGTAGAGACCTACTGCATCGAAGCTTTGATGCAGGACGGCAAAGCACTTCAGGCAGGAACTTCCCATTTCCTCGGACAAAATTTTGCAAAAGCATTCGAAGTTCAGTTCCTGAGCAAGGAAAACAAACTCGAATACGTGTGGGCTACTTCATGGGGTGTTTCAACCCGGCTGATCGGTGCCCTCATTATGGCCCATTCCGATGATAACGGTCTCGTACTGCCGCCTAAACTTGCCCCTACCCAGGTGGTCATCATCCCGATTTACAGAACGGATGAGCAACTGGCTGCGATTACTGAAAAGGTCAATGAAATAAAGAAAAACCTCCAGGCTAAGGGCATCTCGGTGAAATACGACAGCCGCGACACCTATAAACCGGGATGGAAATTCAATGAGTATGAATTCAAGGGAGTGCCTGTAAGGCTGGTGATTGGTCCCAGGGACCTTGAAAGCGGAACGGTGGAAGTTTCACGCCGCGATACCCTTGAGAAAGCGACTTACCAACTGCAGGATATTGAAACGAAAGTTGAACACCTGCTCCAGAGTATCCAGGACAACCTCTTCCAGAAAGCGCTTGATTTCAGGGAGAACATGACCACAAATGCCGATTCATGGGAAGAGTTCAACGACCTGCTCGACAACAAGGGTGGGTTTATCCTCGCCCACTGGGACGGCACCCCTGAAACAGAGCAAAAGATCAAAGAAATGACCAAAGCAACCATCCGATGTATTCCCCTGGATGCTAAACCTGAAAAAGGGAAGTGCATCCTGACCGGCCAGCCTTCGGAAAGAAGGGTTGTGTTTGCCAGGGCATATTAAATCTGCAACGGGTCATCATATTCCTTAATGATCCTGCCTGAAACTGGATAAGTTCATGAATTACCCAAACGGCCGTAAAGGTCCTTTTTTTATGGCAGATCATTCGGTTTTGACTAGCTTCCCACTCCCGGTGATCACACTTTTCACATCATATGGATTCCCGGAATAGTAGATATTGCCGACTGAGGTTATCTCTGCTTCGAGCACATGGAGGGGATGCACATAGCAATTGTTAGTCCCGCTGTTGCGGATATAAATAATGTTGGAAACAAGGCTGTCGCAGTAAAACGGACCAAAGCTGTTTGAGAAGATGGTGGTAATATAGGCCCTTCCCTTTACATGCAGGTCAACAGTCCCGTAATGCTGGGCCAGATTCAGCCTGATTGCATCGAGGTCAAGATTGAAGGATCCTGCCCCGCCCCATATACTTACCTGTAATGAATCAAGACTCAGCTGACTCCGGGTGCTGATATCGCCTGACCCTTCGTACCGGATTTCCGATAAAAGAGGCGCTGTCGCATAAACGGTAAGTTCCTTGTTGAAGTTCCGTACCCAGTTGCATTTCATAGTATTACGGATCACGAGGGTGCCGTTGGTAATTTCTGTGGTTACGGCATCCATGATGTTTTCGCCGGCTTCAACACTGATCTGTGGAGTGGTTCCGGGAATCAGCACCAGGTTGACATTGTCCCACAATTCAATTTTTTCAATGATTCCGGCTGGTCTTGATTCAGTCACCTGCTGACCACTGTTGGTAAAACAGTCGTCGGCCTGTTCGCCAGTACATGAGGTGATCATAAGCATCGAAAAAGTGCCTGCAACTAACAGGAATGAGAAAGCGGGCAGAATGCGCAGCATCCCTGGCAACCCTATACCGGCGATGGTTCTGTAAAAAGAAGTGATTAAAAGCTTTTTCAATGTTTCAATTTATTTATCTCAACCCTTATCCCGGATCACCTTATCCTACAAACGATACCGTTGCGTAACCTTCAGGATAAACTCACAATTTCAGGTAATATTTCATTTTAAACCGGTAACCGATCCCCAGTCCGACAAAATCAGCCCTGGCAAAATGCGTTTTCAGGGTAAGGTTTCCAAACAGATTTTTGGTGATGAGGTAATGAATCCCCGCTTTATAATAGGTCATTCCTTCACTTTTATCCTTTCCGCCAAGGTAGGCCCCCAGGTTGAAAGCAAATGAAGTCCTGGCAAGCACCAGTTCATAAGCAGCACTCAGCCCGGGCTTGGTCAGTTCAGATTTTTGATAGGGCTCAGTATTTGAGTGGGCTACCAGCAAGGCATCTGATCCATCCCATGACAGATCGAAACACAAACCCAGTTTGTGTTTGTAACCAAGGCTCTTCGATGCACTGATAAAACCGGCATAGATGTTATATCTTTTCCCGTCGGTATCTCCGGTCTCCTTGATGGCAAAGGTGGTCCCGGCTTTGACTTCAATATAATCCCTGCCATCGAATTCAAACATGGTAAGGTCAGGTCTCAGCCGTCGTCTTATATAATTGTTTTCCTTGTTGAGCCTAAAGGCAATGCCACCACTCACCGAAGGAATATTCAATCCGAAATTCGGGGTTTTCACAGAGCCGTTCGAGAAGTGCATCAACTGCACCCCCGCCGACAACTGCAGGTGATGCAGGGGTTTCCACCGGTATTCTATCATCAGGTTAACCGCCGCATTCAGGTGCGAACCAATGGCCGTATATTTGTAGTTTTCAAGCCTGTCGAAACGTTTTGTAAGATAAGCCAGCCCGGCCCCAAGCCTGAAGTTCAGCTCCGACTTTTCATTTTTTGCCCAGGGGAAACTTATATATGGAAACAGGGCATGCGCCTGCCCGAGGTCGCGTGAATTTCCCAGCCAGGCATTCCAGTAGGCGATTCCTGTAACCGGATAATTGTAAAAAGATTCCCACTGTCGTTTTCCGTAAGATGCCTGAGCAATGGTGAATTCAAAGGAGGGGAAATGACTGTTGTAGATTTCCATCTCTACATGATGGGCGATCAGAAATCCGTAATTGGCCCTGGGCTCAAACAACAGGTTGGCTGCCTGAAAACTGCGTGCCTTCTGAGCAGATATGGGTTCCGTTGCCAAAAGTACAGCCATCAATACCATTGTGATGGCAATGACAGGTCTTAACAAGTCCCACTTAAAGTTGTTTGTTCTCAACGATCAGGCTGTTCAGGATTTTCAGGCAGGAAACAAAAATACAAAATCCGGCCCCGCCAAAATGTGTAACTTTGCAAATCTTTCATCGGAACAGACGTCTTTTACAAAGTTGGATTTTGTCTCTAAAAATACTGAAATGGAGACATGGGGACAAGCAGACTGTGGGACCCGGGAACGAGGGAAAGGTACAGGTGCAGAAGTTACCGGCATGCCTGGCTAAGTCAATCTACCGGTGATCACAGCCAGACGGTGTCAGGAAGCTGATAACTTTTCCGCTGAAACTGCCGTCTTCTGTTAACCGGCTTTTTACCCGCCTGAAGAGCTGCTGGCTGTTGTTGAACTTTATACTTTTCACCTGTCTGCCGATTTATCCGCCTTCGGCGGGCAGGCAGGCTTAAGATCATCCTAAAATGCAGTGGGCTAACTTTTTTACTTTAGACTTTTTACTTTAGACTTTAGACTTCACCCTATGGATCCCCGTTTAATTGCTTTTGAACGCTTACTCAACATCATGGACGACCTGAGGGCAGGATGTCCCTGGGATAAGAAACAGACGCTGGAAAGCCTGCGTTATCTCACCATTGAGGAAACCTATGAACTCAGCGATGCCATTCTTGAGAAAGACATGGAAGAGATAAAGAAAGAGCTCGGTGACCTCATGCTTCACCTGGTATTTTATGCAAAAATCGCCTCAGAACAAAAGGCTTTCGACATCGGCGATGTTCTGAGCGGTATCTGTGAAAAACTGATCCGCAGGCACCCGCACATATACGGGGATGTAACCGCCAACGACGCTGAGACGGTAAAGAACAACTGGGAGAAAATCAAACTCACGGAAAAAGGCGTCAACGAAAATGAACGGAAAACAGTGCTTGGCGGGGTTCCTGCATCACTACCGGCCATGGTAAAAGCATACAGGATCCAGGAAAAAGCACGTGGTGTCGGCTTCGACTGGGAACATGTGGGTCAGGTGTGGGATAAGGTTCAGGAAGAGCTGAACGAACTTCAGTACGAAAAGCTCAATGGCACCCCGGAGAAAATCGAAGATGAATTTGGCGACCTGTTGTTTGCCCTGATCAACTACGCCCGGTTTATCGAAGTAAATCCGGAAGACGCCCTGGAGCGCACCAATAAAAAGTTTATCCGGCGGTTCAATTATATTGAAGAAAAAGTCAATGAGACCGGTAAGTCGATGCACGACATGACGCTGGCTGAGCTGGATGTGTACTGGAATGAGGCCAAGAAGAAGGAGTAATTTCGAACGCGGTATATAAGGTGGCTGAGTGATTTGCTGTTTTATCCTGGTTAAGTAAAAAAAATCGGGTGCAAATCGTATCGAAGCCACAGGGATTGTGGATTTCGGATTGCGGATTGAGGATTGAGGATTTCGCCTGCCCCGCCATAGGCGGTGGGATTGTGGATTTAAAGAAAGAGACCAGGTGAGATGGAGAAGTGGAGACAAGGAGAAAGTTAATTTCTAATGTCTAATTTCTAATGTCTAACATACTATTTCGGATTGAGGATTAGCCTGCAAACAGGGCTGGCAAAGCGGCTGAAGGATTTCGGATTGAGGATTTGAATAAAACGCGGTATATAAGGTGGCTGAGTGATTTGCTGTTTTATCCCGGTTAAGCGAAAAAATCGGGTGCAAATCGTGATTGAGGATTTGAATAAAACGCGGTAATTAAGGTGGCTGAGTGATTTGCTGTTTTATCCCGGTTAAGCAAAAAAATCGGGTGCAAATCGTATCGAAGCCACAGGTATTGTGGATTTCGGATTGTGGATTGCGCTTGCCCCGCCAAAGGCGGTGGGATTTCGGATTGAGGATTTGAATAAAACGCGGTATATAAGGTGGCTGAGTGATTTGCTGTTTTATCCCGGTTAAGCGAAAAAATCGGGTGCAAATCGTTTTAGGATTATTATCTAAATCACTGAAACCTAAACACAATAATCCGGATTAACCGGAAAGATGCGGATACACACAACGCAATGAATCACACGGGGAAGATGTTTCCCTGAGTGTGGGCAGTGCTGATAAAAATCTGCTATTTTGAAGACAGGTATTCTGAAATCCCTTCCTGTGTAGCTTTGAGGGCCTTATCACCCTTGTGCCAGTCGGCCGGGCAGACTTCACCGTTTTCCTCAAAAAACTGGAGGGCATCCACCATGCGGATGGCTTCTTCAACGCTGCGGCCCAGGGGCAGATCATTCACCACCTGGTGACGCACGATTCCCTGCTTGTCGATCAGAAACAGACCACGGTAGGCTACCGCTTCGCCATCAAACTCAACACGTTCGTCCTCTTCATCGTACTCATACTTACCGGCCAGAACATCGTAGTTTTCGGAAATGGTTTTTGAAAGGTCGGAAACCAGCGGGAAAGTTACGCCTTTGATACCGCCTTTGTTCAGTTCCATGTTCAACCATGCCCAGTGTGAATAGGCCGAGTCGACCGAACATCCGACCACCGCTACATTCCTGCTTTCAAACTCGGCAAGTTTGTACTGAAAGGCCAGGATTTCCGTTGGGCAGACAAAAGTAAAATCGAGCGGGTAAAAGAAAAAGACAACATGCTTTTTTCCGATAAACTGGCTCAGTGAGAATTTCTCAACGATTTCACTTCCGTTGATCACTGCGTCTGCTTCAAAATGTGGGGCTTTTTTCCCGACCAGGACTGACATAGTTTTGAGGATTGATTTTGTTATTGTTTTATGGGACAAATATATGGAAAAATTATTCCGGCCCCAAAGGACTTTTCTGATTCTGTATCTGAGCTTTGGGTCTCCCTCAAAGTTGGTTCGTAAGCCATAAAAATGAAAGGATGGCAATTATCCGGTAGAATGTGACGAAAAATCATTTTATTGCTATCCTGATAAAAACTATATTTTTGATCTATTCATTCAGGGTTTTATTGATGCTGATGCGGAAATTTTATTCGAAAATGTTTGCAAACGGATATAATTGCAAGAAATTGAGTGTATAAACAAATTATGCGTAATCTAAAATAGAAATCTAATGAAAAAAGAGAAAACGCCATTTTACGGAATACAATTATTTACAGGTATTGCGTTCTGTTTTTTTATAACGTCTTATAATGGGCAAGCGAATCATAGCGATAAACAAAACATAATAAAAGAAAAGGAAACAATTCAATTTCCAAATTTTAATAATCAGATAAGTGACGTTGTAAGGACTATATTTCAAGACAGTAAGAGCAATATTTGGTTTGGCACCCAAAATGGTGCGTTTAAACTAATTGGAGATTCATTAATTCATATTGATAGTATTAAAAGTGAATCTGGAACAGGTGTCACCATAAAAGACATTGCAGAAGATAAAAATGGGATAATTTGGTTTGGACATACTGATGGTATTAGCAGTATTGATGGTACATTAGTAAACAATTATTACGAATCAGATGGCTTAATAAGCAATGATGTTTGGTGCATTGAGACGGATGTCAATGGTAATGTTTGGGTTGGGACAATAGAAGGCACTTGTATATTTGATGGACAAGGATTCACTAATTTCGACCTGCCTGAAGGGAAGATAGATACAACTGTTGGCGTATCAAGTACAAAAATGATTCATAGTATCCTTGAAGATAGTAAAGGGACAATATGGCTAAGTACTAATGCAGGGCTTTTTTCATATACGGATAAAAAGATTATTAATGTTTCTGACAAGGTCGGGATTCAAACCAACTTTGTAAACAAAACAATTGAAGACGGAAGTGGGGTATTTTGGGTTTCAACAAAAACAGGACTTTTTCGTATCAAAGGAGATACCCTTACCAATATTACAGAAAAGCATTTTGAAGAAAGTAAAGGAACAGCCAGTATAATGGTGGATTACAGGGGTGATACCTGGTTTAATTGCTCTCGTAGTATATACAGATTAAGTGGAGAGAAACTCACTGAATATCGAATAGAAGAAGGAAATTATGGTCCGCTGACTTTTCAAATTTATGAAGACCAGCAGAAGCGACTTTGGTTTGTGGGATATGGTGGAGCATATCGTTATGAAAATGACAGATTTATCAATATAACACAAAATGGACCTTGGTAAAAAATACGAACGCATATCAACACCAGCAAGAAATTGGCGGTTCATTGGTTAAATCAAGCTTTGTGCTTCGTATCAAGTTCAGTGGTGGCATACAGTTTTGTGCTCCGAAATCGCCAACTTTTTTTAGCTGTCAACCGTTACCTGCAACCGTTGGCGACAGTGCTAACTTTGAACATTTGAACTTTGAAACAACAGACGGGACATTAACTTTAAAAAAAATCAAGAGCAAATGACCAAGTACATAAACAAGACAATTTATTCTCTGCTGTTAGCTATATCTTTTTTGACTTCCTGCAACGGACAAGTTAAAACACAACTAAACGTAGACACAAAACTTGAACCAAAATCAATTTCTATTGGGCAACCTAAACTTTTAAAAACACAAGGCTCGGGAGAGGGTGATAATATTCATTGTAGTTTAGAGGACAAAGCAGGAAACATTTGGTTCGGCACGACTGGTGAGGGAGTTTATCGCTATGACGGAAAACTATTTACTCAATTCACAAAGAAAGATAGCTTAAATTCTAATTGCTTGTATTCTATTCTGGAAGATAAAGAAGGTAACATTTGGTTTGGAACAGAAAACGGTGTTTGTCGCTACGATGGAAAGACCATTACCAACATGCCATTTACAACAATTTATAGCTATAATTTATATCCTAATAATTCAACGAATAATAGCACCTCAATTAAAAACGATGTTTGGTGTATGATGCAAGATAAAAGTGGAACAATTTGGTTTGGCACAACCGATGGAGTTTATTGTTATAATGGAAAGACATTTAGTCGCTTCTTAGACAATGACAATATTATTAACAGACAAAACCTTCAACTTAAATATATACAGTGCCTATTGGAAGATAGTAGTGGAACAATATGGATGGGTTCTGGACCAATCGCAATGGAAGGTGTTATTCGTTACGATGGAAAGTCATTAACTAGTGAAAAACCAAATGGAGATGGATGGATTAGATGTATGTTAAAGGATAAAAACGAAAATATTTGGTTTGGTGGTAGAGGACACGGTAATTTCATTTACGATGGGAAAAACTTTAAGAATTTTACTGAGAAGGTCGGAATTGGAAATCCCATCTTGGCTGACACATCAGGAAATATTTGGTTTAGTGGAGAGGAAAAACTTTCAACTGTTGAAAATGATGGAGGAATTTGGTGTTATGATGGAAAGATATTTAAAAACTATAACACCAATTACGGAATCAGTAAATATTCTGTCTGGAGTATGCTTCAAGACAAGAATGGAAATATTTGGATAGGGACAAGAAACACAGGCTTATACAAATTTGACGGAAATACATTTACCAATTTTTCGGAATAGAAAAAGAAGAAAAACGCCATCTCAACATTTAAATTTGACAAACAAAAACAAATGACCAAGTATTACCCAAACAAACCAATTTATTCTCTTTTGATAACTTTGATTTTTTTGACTTCCTGCAACGGACAAGTTAAACCAGTAATGCAAAAAGTAAATGAGAATACATTGGGTAGACAAGCTAAAATACCGAAGCCAACAGGAACTAATATGGATGTTCGCTTGGGATATAGTATTGAAGATACTGACGGTAATTTATGGTTTGGTAGTTATGGTGAAGGACTTTTCAAATACGATGGAAAACTATTTGTTCATTTTGGAATGGAGCAAGGATTAAGTAGTAACACTATTTATTCCATTCTTCAAGATAATACAGGCAATGTTTGGGTTGGCACTAGCAAAGGGCTAAATATGTTAGACGGAAATAAATTTGTAAGCATACCAATAGTTTTAAGTAATAATAATGCATCTTACTTAAAGAATAGTAACAACGATATCACACCAACTGAAAATGCTGTATGGAGTATGATGCAGGATAAAAGTGGAACCATTTGGTTTGGGACTGATGATGCTGTCTATTGCTATGATGGAAAAGCATTTAGTCGTTTTTTGGACAACCAATTTCTGATTAATAATGATAGTTTACAACTGAAAGGAATATTTTCAATATTAGAAGCAAAAAACGGGAACATTTGGTTTGCGGAATGTGCAGGTGAAGGCGTTTCCAGTTTTAATGGTAAAACCTTATCTACAATTATTCCTTACAAAGAAATTGGACGAACAGACCGCATAATAGAAGATAAACAAAACAACCTATGGTTTGCAACTGCTTTTAAAGGAATCGGTAAATATGACGGCAAAACCTACACTCAAAATATTTTTAGAGACCAAGACCTCAATGGTTCATACAATATTTTAGAAGATGCAAACGGGAATATATGGTTTGACACCCAAGACGGATTAGGATTTTATGATGGTAAAAAACTCAACATTCTAGCCGAAAAAGAAGGGACAGTTGTCAAAGATTTTATTCCTATTCTTTTGGACAAAGCTGGAAATTTGTGGTTTAGTAGTAAAGGGATAAAGTTGTATAAATATGATGGGAAAACTTTTACAAATTATTCGGAATAGTAAACTTGGACAGAAAATGAATTGGACAGAAAAAATGGCAGCAGGTAACAGCACCTACAAGAAATTGGCGTTTCAGAGGTTAAATGAAGTTTTGTGTTTCGTAGCAAGTTCGGTGCTGGCAAACAGTTTTGTGCTTCGAAATCGCCAACTTCAATTAGCTGCAAAACGTCACCTGCAAGGCTAAAAAACACATTCCAGCAATGATTGATGAGATAATAAATTTTAAAAAGTATTTAATGCAAATGACACCAATGGATAAAAAGTCCTTTGATATTGCGATTAAGTATCTTAAAATTGAACGGATTAAAAAAGGTGAGTTTTTGGTTAGAGAAGGACAAATATGTAATAAGATAGCATTTATTCATGAAGGATTGTTCAGGATTTATAATTTGAAAGAAGGAATTGAAATAAATACCTGCTTTTGCAAAGAGAATTCAATAACATCTTCATTTAATAGTTTTATACATCAAATTCCGTCGAACGAAAGCATACAATCCCTTGAAGATTCTGTAATTGTAACCCTTTCATCAGCCAACTTGATAAACCTATATAAGGAAAGTTCAATCTGGCAAAACATTAGGTTATTGCTTACTGAAAAAGAGTGTCTTCGCCTATCTGATAGAGCTAACTCATTAAGTTTTGAATCGGCATTAGAAAAATATAAGAACTTAATCAAATACCAACCTGAGATTATACAGCGAGTTTCGATTCAACATATTGCTTCGTATTTAGGAATATCAAGGGAAACATTAAGTCGTATTCGTTCCCAAATTGATTAAAAGATATTTTGTGATATATATCAATTGAAACAATTTTATTAGTAGAGAAATTTGCCGCATAAAAAATTTAAAAATTGATATTTTATGAAAAGGCAAGGAATCTACAAACCAACAGTGGAAGACGCAATCGAAATTGGCGGAATAGAAATTTTACATCCAGGCGGATTTGAACTCACAAAAAGAACTGCTGAACTTTGTGAGTTCAAAAAAGGCATGAAAGTTTTAGATGTTTCGAGTGGGCGTGGAACACAATCTATTTATTATGCAAAAAATTTTGGAGTACAGGTAACAGGATTGGATATTTCTCAGGAAATGATTAATACTGCAACTAATAGAGCAAAAGGAGAAGGATTAAGCGAACAAGTTAATTTTGTTCTTGGCGATTCTCAAAATCTGCCATTTTCTGATAATTTTTTTGATGTAGTAATTAATGAATGCGCAGTTGGCATACCTGATAATTCGCAAAAAGTTTTAGACGAAATGTTACGTGTTGTAAAACAAAATGGAGTTGTCGCCATACACGAATCCACATGGCGCAAACAAATAAGTGCCGCTGAAAAACAGGAAATTTCGGAACGATACGGAACAACACCTTTAGAGTTTTCGGAATGGATTGAAATGTTACAGAAAGCCGGAACAATTAATATAATAAGTGAATTTGATGAATGGTCAAAGCCTGAGTTGTTTTGGAAAATAAGAAAAAATCGTGATGTAAAACATTGGTTTTTTACAATGACAATTAAAGAAAAATTGATAACGATGAAAAGAATATTTTCAGAATATGGATTTAATGGTATTTTTACGATTATGAAAAACGAAAGAATATTTTATAAAACAATTTTAGCAGGAAAATTAGGATATACTTTATTTAAAGGAATAAAAAAGCCCAGCAGGTAACAAGGGCTCATGGGTTTAGGTGGTTATGCAAGTTTAGTCCTCTCCAGCAAGGTTCGTAACAGGGGATAGGCTCGCGTCCACGAAGTCCCCAACAGCGCATAGCCCCGACCTTTATGGCTATGCTAAAAAGAAACGATGAAAAGACAGTAACAGGATAACAGATTAATTTTGCAATGAGCCTGCAAAGACAAAGCTACTTCAGATTGAAATTAATGAATTTATCAAATTATATCTTTATGAAACAAGCCCCGGAGAAGAAACCGTTTAATAAACGGGCATTTATTTCGACAGCCTTATGGGTATCTGGCCTGAGTCTCCCTTTTACCGGATTTATGAATCATTACTTTCAATATGACGTGTTAACTTTGGAAAGACACTTTTGGATGTCCGCTCACGATATTGCAGGGATATTGTTCGTAATATTTTCATTACTTCATATTTCTTATAATTGGAGAGTATTAGTGAGCTATGCAGTAAAATCCAAAGAAATGCTTATCAGTAAAGAAACCCTGACAGCAATAATTTTTGTCATTCTGATAGTGGGCCTGTTTTCATCACATGCTTTTCACATTGATAAATAAAGTACAGCCCATAACGACCCCGGAGGCACGCATCAGGAGATGCGCATTAACATAAGCGAAACTCCGTAGCACGCATCTGGAGATGCGTGCTAACTTTGGGATGTGCACTAACAAAGGGCAAAAGTTGAAACTCCGTGGCACGCATCCGGAGATGCGCGCTATCTTAAGCTTAAGGCTTTCAGGTTATCTGGTCTCAGGCAGGTAAATCATTCCCTTACCGCACCGGCACCTGTAACCGGTGTTGCTACAATATCCTACTCCACATCCGGGATATCATCAAAGTTGAAGCTCATTCTTTTGCCCGCAATAAAATCGTAGAGGGTTAGTTTCCTGATTTCATAGAAACTCCGCCAATAGGTATGCAGGGCGGCAATGTAGCCCTGGCGGGCGTTGTCTTTCTCTGCCTGCGCGATGTTGAGGTCAGTGATCCCGATTTTTCCGATCAGGTAACGCTGTTTGGTTACTTCGTACCGCTTGTCGGCGACGGTATCGCTCTTAGCCGCGATCACCAACTGGTTGCGCTGCATATTAAACTGCATCACCTTCAGGAAAACCTCCTGGTCGAAGTCGATCATCTCCTGTTGCACCGCCGTTTTCTGCAGTTCACGGTCCGATTCAGCAAGTTTGATCTTGCCCCTGGCATAACCCCAGTCGAGGATGGGAATCTGGATGCCGAGTTCCAGCCTTTGCTGGTCCTGCGGATTGTGATAGGCATCCTGAAATTTATCGGTGGTTTGAGTAAGTCCGTAAACGGCAAAGAGATTCGCATTGAACCTGTTCTCCGCTTTTGCCTTATTCACGGCACTTTCTGCTTCAATCATCCGCCGGTTGAAGGCCAGTGCATCGGCCCGGTTTTCCCTGGCTTCGCTCACGGCGAGCTGGGCATCCATAGCCGGCGAAGGCGGTGCCACCGGGGCAATCAGCACAATGTCATCCTTATCAGGCAACCTCAGGAAAGAGCGCAGATCAAACGTTTTCATCTCTACCTCGAGATTGGCCGCTTCAACAGCTGATCTGGAATTGAGCAGGCTGAGCTCGATCTGAAGCAACTCATTCTCGGCGATGGTTCCGATGTTATACCTGCCCCGGGCAATCTGGTAAAGCGTATCGTTGTTGGCCTGGTTAATCTGCTGAATCTTCAGTCTGATCTGCGCATCCAACAGACTGAAGAAGATGTTGGTAGCCGAAATGGTCACTCTTTCCACATCTTCCAGGTAGCGTCGTTCCGCCTCGGTGTAACGCATGGGTTCGGTCTTGCGCAACCATTTATAGGCATTGTAGTTGAAGATGGGCTGGCGGATTCCGATGTTGAGCGGTGATGAAAGGTAGGAAGTAACTGTAGTATCACTGAAAAGGTCAATCCGCTGCAGGTTCGAATTCAGGAAGACCTGCCCGCCGGTAAGCCCGATATTTTTTGTCAGGGCAAGACCTGCAGAATAGTTGGCGAGATTTCTTTCGATGAAAAAATCACCTTCGGTCGTGGTTATTTTTTCGATGCTCCTGCTCAGGCTCGGCAGGGTAGCATCTAGGGTAAGCATTGGCATCAGACCCGCTTTGTAGTTTCGGTATTCCCAGTAACTGCTCCTGAAACGGTGCATGGCAGCCAGGGCATCGGGTGATTGACGTTTTGCTATTTCAATTACTTCCGGAAGGGTAAAAACACGGGCGTTATCCTGGGCTGAAACCCCTGAGTTTAGTCCTGAAAACAGCAGTACACAAGTTAATGTTCTGATTACCCTGTTCATTATGAACGATTTGCTGTAAGTATTTGTCTATTCATAGCGGAGTGAGGCTACCGGATCCTGCATGGCTGCTTTTTTCGCGGGCATATAGCCAAACAGAATACCCACCGAGGCTGATACACCAAACGATATAACAATGGAACTGATGGAAACGATGGTAAGTATCCCGGTAATTTCCATGATGACTTTGGCCAGGGTGAGGCCGAGAAAAATTCCGATAATCCCGCCCGAAAGGCTGATCATAGTGGCTTCGCTCAGGAACTGGAATATAACATCGCGGCGGGTGGCGCCTGTGGCCATACGGATCCCGATCTCCTTGGTTCTTTCCATCACAGAAGCCAGCATGATGTTCATAATACCGATGCCGCCTACAATCAGCGAGATGGAGGCTATGGCACCCAGTACGATGTTGAAAATATCCTTGGTACGCTGTTCCTGTTTCAACAAAAGCTCCGGCACTTTGATTTCAAAGTCATCCACTCCGGCATGCCTGCGTTTCAGCATCCGGGTGATCACTTCCGAAGTCTGGTTGATAAATTCCGTTTCCTTTACCTGGACCACAATCTTATCGATCTGATTGTTGCCATCTTCGCTGGCTTCGCCTTCGGAAAAGGACGACATCATGCCACCATCGAAAACCACTGTGCTGCTTCCACCCCGGATCATGGCCGTGGTCACCACCGAACGGTCACGGTAACGGAGCAGAATGGTCTGTATAGGTGCATAAACCTGGTTGTTGTAGTCGCTGATGCCCAGGTTTTCGGTCAGGTTGGCCGATACAGACCGGTTATCGAGAATTCCTGTGACCTTCAGCCATACGTTTCCACATTTCACAAACTGACCGATGGGGTCTACATTGGGAAAAAGCTTTGCCTTCAACCCTGAGCCAAGGATACAAACAGCCTTGCCATATTTCAGTTGCTCTTCATTAAACATCTCCCCGCGTTCGAGGGTGAGGTTAAACACATCGAAGAAATCGGGGGTTACACCACTCACCTTGCCGTAAACGCTCACCCCTTCTGCCAGAATCGGAGATTCATAGACCACCTCGGGTGACACTTTCGACACCGATGGAATCATGGTTTTAATACTTTCAGCGTCCTTTAACGACAAACCCGGAGAGAATTTTTCGGATGCCTGTTTGCCTTTGTCATCCTTCTTGGCTTCCTCTTCCATTTTAGATTGACTCCGGGGCATGATGATGATGTTGTTCACCCCAACAAGTTTCATCTGATCGAGGATCTCCTGCTGCGCTCCATTGCCGATGGCCAGCATCGCAATCACCGCGGCCACACCGAAAATGATGCCCAGGGCAGTAAGCATCGACCTGAACTTGTTGGCAATTACCGCTTCGAGCGCTATGGTCAGTATGTAGAGCTTCCTTTCCAACGTGAGGGGTTTAAAGTTTTTCCAACCGCCATTTGGCTGAATTCTCGGGAGGTGAAAGATAAACCTCATCATCCTTTTTCAGCCCTGCCGTGATAATAATCTGATTTTCGTTGGTCTGGCCGGTCTTTACCTGTTTGCGAACGGCTTCTCCCACCATATAAACAAAACTTATGCTGTCGGAGGTGTGTACACTTTCGATGGGCAGGAAAAGAACTTTGGGAATAACCGAGGTGTTGATCACATTCTTGGTGGTCATGGCCGGCCTCAGAATGGAGTCGAATTCATTGACCTTTATCTTGACTTCGAACACCTTGGCATTTGAATTCCGCATTTGTTCGCCGATGTTGGCCACCTCGGTAACCTCACCGGTGTATTTCCTTTCCGGGAAGGCGTCGACACTGATTTCAGCTTTCTGGCCGGTCTTGAGTTTGCTGATGTCGATCTCGTTCACATAGGTTTTCGAAATCATAGAGGTCAGGTTGGGCAGGGTGGCGACAATGTTCTCCCAGGTACTCATGGTTGCTCCTATGCCCATCTTGGAACCATCCCAGTTGCGCTTATAGATAACCATTCCGGCCTTGGGAGCATTAACTGTAAATCCCTGAAGCACCTCCCTGATCTGTTCGAGCCGCCGCTGAGCCTGGGTAAAGGACGCGGAGACTTCCTGCATATTGGCGCTAGCTTTATCGAGACGGAGTTTGTAATTTTTCTGGGCCTGCTGGAAGGCACGCTGGGCTTTTTCAAGGTCTATTTTTGCCTGCCGCTGTGTTGCGGGTGGCTCATAAATGGACTGGTCAACGGTAATCTGCTTTTCTTCCAGCGCGTACTTCATATTGATCAGCTCTTCCCTGGCTGCCCTGAGGTCCATTGACGTATCGAGCCTTGTTTTGATATACTGGGATTCGAGTTTTTCAAGCTCACTCTCCAGGTCCTTCATCCGGTTGGTAATCTCGGTACGATCGAGTGTAGCCACATATTGTCCCGAATCAACAATGGTGCCCTCAGGAATGATGTCGCTGATCTGAACCTGCCAGATCCTGACTTCCCTCAGTGCTGCCGGACCGACGATATTTTCTGAATTTTTCGCCTCCAGTTCTCCGGTGGTCGTAACATTGATGTTAAAGTCGCCATATTCGACCTTTGCAGTTAAACCCGGTCCACCTTTTGTGTTTCCTGAGAAGTAGTACCAGCTTGCTGCAACAGCAATCACAACTGCGGGAAGAATGAACCAGAGCTTGCGGTTAAATCGGGGGAAAGCCATACCTGATTATTTTATATAAAAGAATCAATATCCATGAAATACCGGTTATACATAACCAGTAACGACAAAATTAAATGATTATTGGATCAGGATGTCTCAATATATGGTAAAACTTACAATATAAATTAAACCTCCCGCCTGTAATGATTCAGGAAGCGAAACAATGACATGATGAAACAAAATCAGATAATCAAACGGAAGATAACAGCAATGCCTGCCACTATTTCAAAAGTTCATCAACAATCTTTTTGACTGTGATGCCTTCCGCCTCGGCTTTATAATTCCTTACGATCCTGTGCCTGAGAATGCTGGTTGCCACGGCCTGCACATCTTCGATGTCGGGCGAATATTTTCCGTTCATGGCTGCATGACACTTGGCCCCGATGATCAGGTACTGCGAAGCCCGCGGTCCGGCGCCCCAGGTAAGATATTTATCTGCCCATTCATGTGCCATAGCGGTACCCGGCCTTGTGCGTGATGCTACTTTTACAGCATACTGATACACATTGTCGGCAACCGGAATCCGCCTGACCAGGTTCTGGAAGTAGATGATTTCCTCTCCCGACAGAACAACCTGAGGTTCAGCCTGTTTCTCGGTGGTGGTATTTTTTACAACATCTATCTCCTGGTCAAAGGTGGGATAATCGAGCCATATGTTGAACATAAACCGGTCGAGCTGGGCTTCAGGCAGCGGATAGGTACCTTCCTGCTCGATGGGATTCTGGGTGGCAAGCACAAAAAAGGGTTCAATCAGTTTATGACTTTCACCGGCGACTGTCACGGCTTTCTCCTGCATGGCTTCGAGAAGGGCCGACTGGGTTTTGGGCGGTGTACGGTTGATCTCATCGGCCAGAATGATGTTTGCAAATACCGGTCCTTTCATAAACCTGAAACGCCTGTTCTCATCCAGGATCTCTGTTCCGAGGATATCTGAAGGCATCAGGTCGGGGGTGAACTGAATTCTGCTATAGGTAAGTCCAAGGGAGCGCGATATGGAATTCACCAGCAGGGTCTTGGCCAGACCAGGCACGCCAACAAGCAGAGCGTGACCTTTACTGAAGATGCAGATCAGCACCGATTTAATAACATCGTCCTGCCCTACAATGACTTTTCCTATTTCGTCGGTGAGTATTTTGTACTTTCCTACAAATGCGTCAATGGCTTCTACGTCTGATTTATATGGTGTCATAAAGGTTTTTCTGTTAAGTTACTTTAACTCCCAGGTATGCTTGAATTTACAGTTAAGGTAAGAATCATTGATTCTGAAATAGGTCTTTGCAATTTTTTCGGAAATCCACTTATTGATGGTATCGCCTCTCTTCTTATTCATTGCCCATTCCATGATGGTGCTGTAATCATCCCTGAGATTGGCTTTATGTGGTTCAGACTTTGATTTCAGGTAATAGAGATTCAGGGTCTGTTTGCTCTCTTCATTCAGCATGGCCACCGGTCTGGAGATTTCACCAACCTGGAGTTTACTGATGCTGAAAAATACTTTGGGATCAAGCTGGTCTTCGAGAAAACGGGTATTGCCGGTGCTTTGGTTTACCATAGAGGCACCGTTGATTTTCCCGGGGTCATCCGAAAATTTCAGGGCGGCTTCTTCAAAAGTCATCTTTTTTTCACGCACCAGTCCGGCCACACTGTCGAGCAGTTTTGAGGCTTTCTGGATATCAGAATCCGATATCTTCGGCATAAGCAGAATGTGCCTCGTGTTGATCTGTTCACCACGGCGTTCGATCAGCTGAATAATATGGTAACCTGCTTTCGATTTGATGATTTCAGAAATTTCGCCCTTTTTCAGACCAAAGGCGGCTGCTTCATATTCGGGATAAAGCTGCCCGCGGCCAACAAAGCCTATTTCACCGCTTTTCTTGGCCGATCCGGGGTCATCGGAATACAATACAGCCAGTGTACCGAAGCTTTCCCCTTTGATGATGCGGTCGCGAAGCGATTTTAACCTTTCGCGGGTGGCTTCAAGCTCTTCCTTGTTAATGGCCGGTTCTTTGATTATCTGGCCGACTTCATATTCGGTATCGATCACAGGGATACTGTCCTTGGGAAGGCTGTTGAAATATGCCCTTACTTCCGAAGGGGTTACTTTCAGGTCCTTGATGATTTTCTGCTGAACTTCATCCACCATCAGCTGCTCTTTCACCAGGGTTTTGAATTCTTCCCTGATTTCGATCAACGATTTCTTATAAAACTGTTCGAGTTTTTCCTGTGAGCCAAACTGCTGGATATAATAGCGGAACCTGGCATCCATGGTCTGTTCTATCTGTTCATCGGTCACAACCACACTATCAAGTTCGGCCTGATTCAGCATGAGTTTCTGAAACAGAAGATCCTCCAGTATCTGGCAGCGGGTGGCCCGGGCATCGGTGATTCCGCCCTGCATTCTGAACTGGATATACTGGGCCTCAATATCTGACTGCAGGATATAATTGGCCCCGACAACAGCTACCACCTCATCGATCACCTGTTCCTGCGACCAGGCATTGAATGCCAGTAAACTCAGCAGGGAAATCGCGACCGGGAAAATTATCTTTTTCATGTTTATTGTATTTCTAGTATCTGTTGGATCTCAGAAAATTTCAAATTCTTTGTTTTCCAATGCCTTCTGAAAAACTTCCTTCTCCATCCTGTTAATCAGTTCGAGTTTTCGCCGGTTGATGATGATGTTGCGGATGTTTTCCGTTTCATAGCTCAGGGGCGAAAGGCTCTCCTTTGTTTTGTAGTCATTAAACTTCACTAGGTAAACATAAAGTGAGTCGCTGGTTTCAACAAACGTCCGGTTGCGGAGAAATCCTTCCTGATCATCGGCCTGGATGGGGATCTCGCGCTGAAGTTCGGTAAACGGAATCCAGTTACCCCCGTCAATACTGAGCGAAAGCATGGATGACTGGCACAATTCATCCAGTTTTTCCAAATCCTGCGGCCGATCCGATTTCAGCAACTGTGCAGCCTTTTTCGCCGGCGCCAGACCGGCTGATGCTTTCGGAATCTTAACGTAACTATACCTGACGATATTTTCGCGTAGCTGGAAGTTATCAGGGTTTTGCTCGTAAAACTGCCTTATTTCCTCCTGGTCAACCAGTGTATCCAGTTTCTGCCTGATCAGTTCACTTTCATACTCATAGACGATCAATGAATTCCGGTAAGTTTCCAGCCGGTCGGTGAAGTCTTTCTGTTCCGGACTCAGGTTGTTTTCAGCCTGATGAAGGATTACCTGCCGCTGAATCCAGTTGTCGATGAACTGCCTGACAATCTCAATGCTGTCGATTGATTTGACACCCCTGGGCACAACACCCTGCAAATCGGAACGGTAAAGGTATTTATCGTAGGCCTTTGCAATGGCATCCCCCTTTTTCTCTTTCGCAAAGTAATTGCAGGATGCCAGCGCAGCTGTCATTACCAGAACAACATATATCTTTCCGGAATTCAACACCTATTTTATCGCTGAAAGTACTTCCCTGTTGACCTCGTAAGGATATTTGGATCTTAATTCCTTGATCCATTCCTGTTCGAGATAATTCTGATAATCGGCCGTAATGATGCCCCTGGCTTCATTCAGTTTCTTTATTTCCGGTTTCACCACTTCGTTCACCATGATCATCGTAACCTTGTCCTTGGTGGCCGTTTCAGTAGCCATTCCAGGTTTCCAGTCAATTTCGTCAATCAGAGCATTATCGCCCTTCAGAAACTTTCTCCGGTCAATGCTTAAAACCGAAGTACTGTCGGTATTGATCATTCCAAGAAGCTCATTGTCGGTTATACCTTTAAGAATGGACTTTCTGGCTTCTGACAATATTTTATCATCGGTGGTGGTGAATGTATAAATGGTAGCATCCAGACGCTGATCCCACATATAACTGTTCTTGTGATTGTTGTAATAGGCTTCGAGACCGGTGGAGTCTTTCACGGCTTTCGACCAGATTTTACGGTCGGTAAGTTCAAACAGCAGGATCCCATCGCGGTATTCCTTTACCAGCGATTTGAATTCCGGATATTTAGATTCAAGCCTGCTATCCTCATACGCAAGACAGTTTTCGTTGACAAAGGTTGTAAACATTGAGTTCACATATACCCTGATGTCTTCCTTGTTACGTTTACGTTGATTCTTAAACAGGTATTGGGCAAAATCCTGCTGGTTGAAAGTGCGGGAACCTATGGTCATCATTTTCTTTTTCAGTCCTGCAGCCTGCTCTATCTTCCATCCCCCTGAAAAAATTGTATCTGTTACAACATTATAAAATGCATTGAGGGCCTTCTGGTTCTGTGAAAACTTATATTCTTTCCTGATCCTGTTTAGCAGGGCTTCTTCGCTCTTCTTTGCCCGGTCGTTCCTGGTAAGGCTTTGCTTCAGATCGCTCAGGTTGTCTTCGTAAGACCCGATTTCTTTCCTGTCGACCAGTTTCACGATGTGCCAGCCAAAGTTGGATGAGAAAGGTTTGGCAACATCGTTGATATTTTTAATTGCAGAAACTTCCTTAATAAACTCAGGAATCATCTTATTGGCACCAAACCAGGGCAGGACACCTCCCTTGGATGCGGTTGATTTATCATCGGAGTACTGCTCGGCAACCCTTGCAAAATCCTCACCACTGATCACCTTATTGTAAGCCTCCATCGCCTTTGCAGCAACTGCGGTACTATCAGATGCCTTAGCATCGGGCGGTATCCTGAGCAGGATATGAGCAACCTGGACCCGGCCAAGCGCCGGTTTACGATCGGTCACTTTTATCAGGTGATATCCGAAATCGCTACGGACAGGCATAGAGACCTCGCCCATCGGGGTATTGTATGCCCCTGATTCAAAAGGATATACCATGTCAAATACGGTAAAATAGCCAAGATCACCCCTGTTACCCTTGATTTTCCTGTTTTCGATGGTACGGTCGTTGGCTGAAAGGTCATCGGAATTTTCCATGGCCAGTTTTCCGAAATCCTCTCCCTTCATAATCCGTTTACGGATCAGCATGATGCGCTTGTAGGCAGCCAGGGTATCAGCAGCGGGGGCATTGCGGTCGACTTTTATCAGGATATGGCTTGCCCTGATATCCTCAGTCTTCCGGTTATAAGCCTCCTGAAGAAGCGACTTGTTCA
This sequence comes from Bacteroidota bacterium, assembly GCA_009773455.1. Taxonomy (GTDB): domain Bacteria; phylum Bacteroidota; class Bacteroidia; order Bacteroidales; family Lentimicrobiaceae; genus Lentimicrobium. The sequence goes on from WSXU01000001.1 coordinate 90,176, forward strand.
TTCCCTCATCAATCAGGTATGGCTGCGCCAGTTGCTTGCGGTATCCTGCCAGTTCATCGATAAAAGAGCGCATGGTATCAAGTCCGAGTTGTTCGGCTTCCTTGACTTTGAGGCGGAAGTTGATATAGAGCTCCATATATTCTTCAAGCGACTTGCGATCGATCACTTCTCCGTTGACGTTGTTTTTCTGATATACATTCAGAAATTCGGATTTCGAGATGTTTTCACCTGCAACTTTCAGAATAACGGGATCTGTTTCCTGTGCTGATGCAACAGTGAAGACAAACAGAAGTACCAATCCTGAAAACAATCTTATCATGCTGTTTTTCATTGTTCAAGCGGTTTATTTAGTATATGTTGTTTTTACTCATGAATCAGAAGACACCGGCACTCTGACTTCAACCGGCAACCTCTGAAAGTTATTATACTGACTTAAAATTTTGCTGACAGGATTACCATAGGCTATCGGCTGTAATTCGGAGCTTCACTCGTTATGGTAATATCATGCGGGTGGCTTTCGGCAACACCGGCAGCAGTAATTCTCATAAACTTTGCATCCTGAAGTTGCCTGATGTTGGCAGATCCGGTATAACCCATGCCTGCCCTGAGACCACCCACCAGCTGATGAATGACCTCGGAAAGGGTTCCTTTATACGGCACACGTCCCACAATTCCTTCAGGAACCAGTTTCTTGATGTCGTCTTCTGTATCCTGAAAATACCTGTCCTTTGACCCTTTCTGCATGGCTTCGATGGAACCCATTCCACGGTAGGTTTTGAATTTACGACCTTCGTAGATAATGGTTTCACCGGGTGATTCTTCTACTCCGGCAAAGAGGCTGCCTGCCATGATACTGTCGGCTCCGGCAGCAAGCGCTTTTGCTATGTCGCCGGTGTAACGGATGCCTCCGTCAGCAATGACAGGGATTCCCGAGCCTTTGAGTTCAGAAGCCACCATATTGATGGCCGAAAGCTGTGGCACCCCGATTCCCGCAATAATCCTGGTAGTGCAGATAGAGCCTGGCCCGATGCCGACCTTGATGCCATCAATGTTAAGCTTCTTTAAGTCACGGGCGGCTTCGGCAGTTCCTACATTGCCGATGATGAGTTCCGTATTCGGGAAATGACCCTTTACCAGGGTGGCAGCGTCAATCACTCCTTTGGAATGACCGTGGGCGGTATCGATCACGATGGCATCCACCCCATTGGCAACGAGTGCGGTGACCCTTTCGATGAGGTCGCGGGTAACCCCGACTGCTGCGGCAACCCGTAGCCTACCCCTTTCATCCTTGCAGGCATTCGGCCTTGCCTTTATTTTTATGATGTCCTTGTAGGTGATGAGACCTACCAGTTTAAAATTCTTGTCAACCACAGGTAGTTTCTCGATCTTATACTCCTGCAGTATATCGGCGGCTTTTTCAAAGTCGGTGAATTCGGTGGTGGTAATCAGGTTCTGGCTGGTCATGATCTCCGAAACCGGCCTTTTGGGATTCCTTTCAAACCTGAGGTCACGGTTGGTTACGATGCCAACCAGTTTACCGGCATTGTCGATGACAGGAATTCCACCGATTTTGTATTCCTTCATGATCTGCAGGGCATCGGCGACGAGCGCACCCTCCTGCATCGTCACCGGATCGAGGATCATCCCGTTCTCGGCACGTTTCACCTTTCTCACCTCGTTGGCCTGCTCTTCGACCGACATGTTCTTGTGAAGAACCCCGATGCCTCCCTCCTGGGCCATGGCTATGGCCATTACAGAATCAGTAACCGTATCCATGGCAGCAGAAACAATCGGTATGTTGATCCGGATATTGCGTGAAAAGCTTGTTGAAATGTCCACTTCACGTGGTAAAACCTCAGAGTAAGCCGGGATGAGCAACACATCATCGTATGTATATCCTTCGCCGATAAATTTCTGATCTATTGGTAACATGGTTAAGCTTTTTGGGATGTGCAAATTTATGAAAAATAGGTTCTGCATGACCCATTGTATTTCGCCGCAAAGGCTTAAAAGTTCAATTGCAGGAAGTAACCATCGCGGGGTAACTTCTTTGGAATTCAATTCCCACAGTCAATTTATACAGGATATTTCATTATGGGAATCATATATTCTTGATTATGTGATACCTGCATATCTGATAATCTGCCAACGGAAATAATCTGCCAACAATTTACTGTTCCGGATATGACAAATAATGCTAATTTATGATACATAATGAGAGTGTTAAAAATTCCTAAATTTACCGGCTTACTGCCCTGCCTTACTCCTGATAAGATATAATGTCATGAACAGACTCATTTTCGGACTAATCCTCTCACTGCTGACTTCCACCCTGAACGCCCAGACCTGGTATGGCCTCGGAGGTGTTATTCCCGATGATGGAACCCCGGCCTTGTTCGAAATCAATGTTACCGGCCTGAATCCGGCGACAATCGACACTTTACACGGTATAGCCGGAACTGGGATTAATCTTACCCATCCCTACGATGCTGACCTGCTGATTGCCCTGGTTGCGCCGGATGGCACATCTCTGATACTCAGCAGCGGAAACGGAGGGGACGGGGATAACTACCTGAATACACATTTCACAGATACCGCAGCCCTAGCGGTTGCCCAGGGCTCGCCACCTTTCAGTGGCTATTATCGGCCACAGGAGATGCTCGGCAACTTCAACAACGGACGTGAAGGCAATGGCTCATGGTACCTGTATATTCTTGATACCTATCCATATGCTGATCAGGGGCTGCTGCTGAACTGGAGTATTACATTCGGGGATGACCCTACCGGACCTTTCTTCTTTGATGCGTCAAATCTGCCCATAGTCCTCATCGATACGTATGGGCAGGAAATTCTGGATGATCCTAAAATCCTGGCCGGAATGAAAATTATCGACAATGCGCCGGGACAACGGAACCACATCACAGATCCGCCGGCATACGATGGATATGCCGGCATCGAAATCCGCGGATCCAGTTCACAGATGTTTCCCAAAAAGAGCTATGGGTTCGAAACCTGGAATGCGCTGGGTGAAGAATTTGAAACTTCGCTGCTTGGAATGCCTGAAGAGACCGACTGGATACTCAATGCCAATTATACAGATAAAACCCTTGTCAGGAATACCCTGGCCTATCAGACCTTCAGGAATATGGGACATTATTCAACCCGTTACGAACATGTGGAGGTTGTCATCAACGGGGTATACAAGGGAGTTTATATTTTCTCCGAAAAAATCAAACGTGACGGCGACAGGGTAGATATAGCCAAACTGAAGCCAGACGATAATTCAGGGGATCCGCTGACCGGAGGATACATCTTCAAGATAGACAAACCTACAGGTTCCGGCGGCGGCGAAGGCTGGGCATCCAATTTTCCGCCCCCCGGCAATCCCAATGCCACCATTCTGTTTCAGTATGAATATCCGAAAGCAGATGAGATCACCGATGCCCAGAAAGAATACATTGCTGAATATGTGAATACTTTCGAGTCAACACTGAACGGGCCTAACTTTGATGATCCCGAGAATGGATTCAGGAAATACGCTGATGAGGGCACATTTCTTGATTTTTTCATTGTGAATGAAATCAGTAAGAATGTAGATGGTTACCGGCTGAGTACCTTTGTTCACAAGGAACGTGACAGTCTGGGAGGCAAACTCCGGATGGGTCCGGTCTGGGATTATGACATTGCCTGGCGGAATGCCAATTATTACGGTGGGGAGGATTATACCGGATGGATGTATCAGTTCAGCAATCCGGATGATACCTGGCAAATTCCCTTTTGGTGGGGCCGGCTGCTGCAGGATACCCTGTATGCGGATAACCTGAAGTGCCGGTGGACATTCCTGCGCAATGACCTTTTGAGCGATAACGCTTTCGATCACTATATTGACAGCCTTGCTCTGGTTCTGGATGAATCAAAGGAACGGAATTTTACGGTCTGGCCTATCCTTGGGGTATATGTATGGCCCAATCCCTGGCCCTATCCCCAGACCTATGCTGAGGAGATTGAAACATTGAAAGGCTGGATCCACAACAGGCTTGCCTGGCTCGATGAAAATATCCCCGGGACCTGTTATTCGGTTGGAACAGAGCATCCTGAAGTCAGGCCTGCTCAGCTTTCGGTCTTTCCGAATCCTGCAAAGGATAACCTCTGGGTCAATATAAATACAGGATCTGAAAGCCGTCTGTCTCTCACTGTCACTGATCCTTTCGGGCGAATCGCACTTCAGGAAACTGTGGCAACTGGTTCTGATGGTTCTGCCGTTTGGCATCCCGACATTTCAGGATTAAAACCGGGCGTGTGGTTCCTGCGTGCCGGCGAGGGCTCAACCCCAAAGACCATAAAATTTGTTAAACTCTGACAAATCCCTGCTTTGCTGTTCAGAAACGCCATTTGAGGGACCATAATCCTTCAGGAAAACATTTATCTTTACTGGTATGTTTACTGATCCGGAATCTTAAATCTATTGTCATGAAACGATTAATCCTTCTACTGATGACCATTTCAGGTATTGCAGCCGCCCAGACCAGCCAGCCTTTTCAGCTTCCGCCAAAGGAAATCCTTGAACTTGCCGACATTCAGCCAAGGCCTTCGATCCGCATTGATTCACGCAACAAGACGATGGTGATGCTCGACCGGATGATGTTCAAGACATTGGAGGAACTTGCCGAAACAGAAGTCAAACTGGCCGGTATCCGTATTAATCCGGTGACCAACGGACAGGCCAGGGCTACCTACAACTATGGTATCAGGATTATGGACATTGAAACAGGAACTTTTCTGACGATCAGCGGCCTGCCGGAAAAACTGAAAATTTCAGAATTTAACTTTTCGCCTGACGAGACCAGAGCCGCCTTCACAAACACCACTTCAGAAGGGATTGAGTTATGGCTTCTGGATCTGAAATCGGGCAAATGCAATCGCATTTCAACCAACCGGCTCAACAGTTCGCTTGGAAACTCCTATGTATGGTCACCTGCTTCAGATGCACTGTATGTTATGTTGATCCCGGGTGACAGGAAACCGCTTCCAAATAGCCTTCAACTTCCTGAGGGACCCGCCGTTCAGGAATCAAGCGGAAAGAAAGCACCCGCGTGGACATACCAGGATCTGCTCCGTAACCCGGCGGATGAGATAAAATTCGAATATTATACCAGGTCTGAAGTGAAGCGGATTGATCTGAACGGAACGGTAAAAGATTTTCTGCCGAAAGCCATCTACAAATCATTGTCGTTTTCACCCGACGGAAACCATCTGATGGTTCAGCGGATTGTCAGACCTTATTCCTACATCGTTCCGCTGAACCGCTTCCCGGTAGCCTATGACATATACCGGTCCGATGGCAGTTTTCTCCTGAATTTCAGCTTCCGAAGGGATTTGATGCTGTGGAAACCGGCAAACGATCGATCGGCTGGCGGGCCGACACACCCGCAACCCTCACCTGGGCTGAGGCGCTTGATGGAGGTGATCCGGCCAATGAAGCTGATTTCAGGGATCGGATATTTCAGGTGGAAGCGCCTTTTACCGGGAAGCCACAAATTGTTGTATCTACCCGTAACCGCTATTCGTGGATTTCATGGGGCAACGACCATCTCGCTTTTGTATTTGATTACTGGTGGAAAAACAGAAATACAGTAACCTATCGTATAGATCCATCCATCGAAAACGGAGATTCTAAAATCATCTTTGACCGTTCCGGTGAGGATTACTATGGTGACCCGGGTGATTTCCTGACAAAGCGCAGCACTTTTAACACCAATGTTTTGTGGACTTCGGCCGATGGCAGGAAAGTATATCTTCAGGGTGAAGGTTATTCTCCCGAAGGCAATAAACCATTTGTGGATGAATTTGATCTGAAAACCTTTAAAAGCAGAAGGCTGTGGCAGGCCGATGGCATTTCAACCTATGAAGCCATCGCAAGGGTTATTGACCCGGAAAAGATAAAGCTGATTACTTCCATTGAAGGGAAAACACGCAATCCGAATTTTTACCTGAGAACCGGTAAAAACCTGAAGGCCCTCACTTCATTCCCAAATCCTTACGCTTCCTTTATGAATGTGTTGAAAGAACGTGTGCGTTACAAAAGGGCGGATGGCGTTGATTTATCTGCCACATTGTACCTTCCGGCCGGATATGACGCTACCAGGGATGGCAGGCTGCCTATGCTGATGTGGGCCTATCCGGTAGAATACAAAGACAAGGAACAGGCTGGTCAGGTGAAGGAATCGCCGCATAATTTCATTCAGTTGTTTTACGGATCCCCCGTTTACTGGGCAGCCAGAGGTTATGCAATCCTTGATGATGCCGATTTTCCTATCATCGGCGAAGGAGAAAAACAACCCAACGACACCTTTATCGAACAACTGGTAGCAAATGCGGCAGCTGCCATTGATTATACCGTAGACCGGGGTGTTACTGACCGGAACAGGGTTGCTATCGGCGGACATTCTTATGGTGCGTTTATGACCGCCAACCTGATGGCCCACTGCGACCTGTTTGCCGCCGGGATTGCCCGGAGCGGGTCTTACAACAGAAGCCTGACTCCATTTGGGTTTCAGGCCGAAGAACGGACTTTTTGGGATGCAACCGATGTTTACCTTCAGATGTCGCCTTTTATGCATGCCGATAAAATCAATGAGCCGCTGCTGCTGATTCATGGCGATGCCGACAATAACCCCGGAACTTTTACCTTACAGAGTGAACGCTTGTTTGCAGCCATCAAAGGGCTTGGAGGGAATGCGAGACTGGTACTGCTTCCATACGAAAGCCACGGTTACAGTGCCCGTGAAAACATCATGCATATGTTGTGGGAAACCGACCAGTGGCTTGAAAAATACGTTAAAAACAGGGTTCCGGCAAATTAGAGGCTTACCTGAGCACAATGACTGATCCCCGTTTTGAAACTTTCTTACCGGTTAAATCTTTGAATGTGAGCACCCAGGCGTAGATATCCTGTGATGCTTCCGTTCCGCTGTCAAGGCCATTCCAGCCTGTTTCCGGATTTGAACTGTCGAAAATGAGTTGCCCCCAGCGGTTATAAATGGTAAAGAGATAACTTCCCGGCTCAATGTTTTTGACCCTGGGCTTGAAAACCGGCGAGATACCGTTGGGTCTGAAAGCATTTGGGATCACTACCTCAGCATCGGCCGGCAGCAATACTTCATTTGACAGGCTCTTAACATCATCGTTCCTGACCGCTTCAACGTAATAGGTGGTGCGGTTGGCAACCAGGTTCCCGGCAAAATCGTCGAAAGTCAAAGTGCCTGCCGGGACGGAGACAGGGAAACCAGCTTCGATGACCCCATCGGCAACCCTGTATATATTGTATTCAAGCAGGTTGCTGCCCCAGTTTTCATAGGCATTCCAGCTTAAACGGTATCTGTCGTTGCCGATGTCTTCAATCTGCAGATAAATGCTTCTCGATACAGATGAAGTTTCAAGTTCGAATCCACAGGCATCCAATGCGGTAACACTGTAATAGTAACTGGTTTCATTCACATCTGCTGATGCATCGGAAATGCTGACCGGCGAAAAGCCATCCCAGGGTTCACTGAAAAGCAGTTCAACAGACGAACCATCTACTGCTGACCGCTTTACCTCAATTGTTGAGATAAGCTCAGGCGGATCACTGTTGATAAAGAGATCGATGTAATCATTGTCAACCACCGTAACATAGTCCAGTTCAAACAGGGTAAAAGGTTCAGGATCGGGAACCAACGGGATGCGGCAGCTTCCTGAAATTTTCGAAACATCGCCATTGATGGCTGCAACATGATAGATATACTGAACTCCCGGTGTGAGAAGTTCAGGATCAACAAAGGTAAAGTTCGCCCCGCCTGCAGCAATGTTTGCTATTTCTATATCGGGACCACCTCCGTCGGATCGGTAAACCTTGTAACTGCTGGCTTCCGGATTCATATTGTTATAGGAATTCCACTCCAGGGTAGCCTTCCTGTTACAGAGTGTTGTTGTTTCACCGGTAAGCAGGATGGTATTGTGCGGGAACTGATAATTGATGGCTCCAGAACTCTGGTTATCACACAAATCTTCAGCCCTCACAACATAAGTAACCACTTCACTGCATGGATCCTGATAGGTAGCCAATGCCGTCTGATCATCTATAAATGAAGTTACATATCCCAGGCTATAGTGATCGGTAAAACTGGCTCCTTCTTTCAATCCGACAATATAACCGTCAACGTCCACTGTCGGACTGTGACTCCAGCTGATTTCTGCAAAACCGCCGGAATTTATGGTTACCAGCGAAAGAACAGGATCATCGGGAAGGTTATCATCGAAGAAACTTCCACTTCCTGTGGAAGTATTGGCCACACATCCGCCTGATGAAAACTCCACCCTGTAATAAAGGTCTGTAGCCGTGCAATAGGGAGAGGTGATGGTGTCGTAAAAAATGAGGTTGTTTGTTTGTGCAATCGGAATTGCGGGGAAAGGTAAAAGTGGATTGTCCTTCCTGTAAATATTGAAGACACCGTTGTTACCGGCCTGTATCCGGTTCCAGTCGAGTCGGGCAACCCCTGTCCCTGATCCGGCATTGGATACAGTCAGCATCATGCTGCGTAAATGATTTGATTCAAGCGAGATCTGTGCCGGGGAAACTGTAAAAGTCACCATAAATATTTCGTAGCCAACCGTTTGACCATCAGATACAGGTATGTTCCCTGAAGTAAAGGTATTCAGGTATTCGATGGAAGGGGCAGGTAAAATGCTTCCGACAGGCTTGTAAAAAATCCTGAACCCATCAAAAGGAATGGAAGGTGTATACGACCAGTTTATGTTCAGTGAGCCATCGTCTTCAACAGATACACAATTCATTACCGGGACCGGAAGTTGGGCTTTTACATCTTTTCCGGCAAAAAACAGGAGTGACATGACAACCGGAAGCAGAAGTGCAGAAATCCTGTTTAATGAATAATTTCGCATATAACAAAGGTACAAAAATCGACCGCCATGACTTAATAAACTCAAAATGACATCCTTTTATTATAACAGACCGGTAAGGTATTGCCATCGGGCGTAATGATTACCTTATCAACTCACTGATGAATTTATGTATTTATGTCCGGAATTCATGAAAGTAAGGTATCTCTGTTATTCCTTTAGATAAAAAAGCAAAGAAGCCTGACAAGCCCACTTTTGAAAAATTTTTCTTTAGAATTTCTCTAAATAACATATACCTTTGGCCGATTTTGTGATTAATATCAGTGATTAAATTCAAACACTCCTTTTCTAACCAATTAACTAACATCCATACAGATGAAATCACTTTTCATTACCATGTTTTTGCTGTGCTTGTTGTTTTTCAGCAGTAAGGCTCAGGATACGATACTCAGCCCGGTCTTTGTTGGTGAAGGTACCCTGATCGGTATCAGCAAGCCATTAAAGGACATACCAGCCCTCTCGAAAGAAGAATTTGATGAAATGGTAGCCAAGGCTGAACTCAAGCTGCTGAATCCGAAATTACGAACCCGCTTCTACCCTTATGCGGCCACTGCCCTACCGAAAGGACCGGATGCTGCCTGGCAAAAAGTAATGGGCCAGAACAAGAGTGCTGCCAGTGATCCGATTGTTAACTTCCAGGCACAGAATTCCCCTTATTTCCCTCCTGATGAAAACGGGACTGCAGGGCCTGACCACTATATGCAGACCGTGAACGCCACGTATGCAATTTATTCCAAAACAGGCACTTTAATGGCTGGTCCAACCAATATGAACCAGCTTTTCGGCAGTGTTCCCGGGGCGAATTGCAATGATGGTGACCCCATCATCCTGTATGATGAAATGGCCGATCGATGGATGGCTGCTGAATTTTCTCTCTGCGGTTCTCCGAACCGGATGCTTGTTGCCGTTTCGGCCACCAACGACCCAACCGGAACCTGGTATCAGTATTCATTTAATATGAGCGGAACACCTGATTATGAAAAATTCGGCATCTGGCAGGATGGATATTATATGGGGACCAATACTTCAAACGGAACCGATATCTATGTTTTTCAGCGTGAAGTGATGCTGGCCGGTGGCACCAATCCCAAAATGGTCTCCTTCGATAACCAGTGGAGGCCAGGTTCGGTTGACGGATTTATGATGGTACCCCCTGTTGATAATGATGGTACCGCTGCTCCCGCAGGATCTCCGGGAATTTTTATTGCACAGCAGGACGATGCCTTTGGCGGCAGCGGTGATCAGTTGTGGATTTATGAACTTGATGTTGACTGGACCACGACCACCAATTCAACCTTCACCCGTGTCCAGCAGGTGGATGTAACTCCTTTCGACAGTAACTTCGGAAACAACTGGAACAACATCAAACAACCCAACACCAGCCAGGAACTCGACGGTGTTCCACAGGTAATCATGAATGTTCCCCAGTACCGGAATTTTGGCTCCTATCAGACACTGGTTTGCTGCCACACGGTAGACGTAGATGGCACAGATCATGCCGGCGTGCGCTGGTATGAACTACGTAAGACAACCGGTGAGTGGACTGTCCGTCAGACAGGCACCTATGCCCCCGATGAACACTCGCGATGGATGGGAAGCATTATGCTGAACGGCAACAATGAACTTGGTCTTGGATATTCCATTTCAAGCACCACTGTTTTCCCGGGTATCCGATACACCGGACAGACCGAAGCAGAATACAACAATGCCAATGGGGTGATGGACGTTCCTGAAGGAATCATCTGGGAAGGGACCGCTTCACAAACCGGTGCCAACCGATGGGGTGACTACTCCCTTCTTTGTGTTGATCCTTCTGACGATGACACTTTCTGGTACACCAACCAGTATGTAAGCGGAGGTCAGAAGACCAGGGTTGCCTCATTCAGCATCGGCCCTCTGGGACCTAATCCGAACTTCATTGCCGACAATACCCTCCCCTGCCTAAACCAGATTGTAAGCTTTACTGACCTTTCAACAGGCAACCCGACGGCCTGGTCCTGGTCTTTTACGCCCGATAATGTTGTTTATGTCAACGGTACAAGCAGCAACTCGCAAAACCCCAGGGTTCAGTTTACACAATACGGCACATATACAGTTACGCTCAATGCAACCAATGCAGGAGGTACAAATACAGAAACAAAAACTTCCTATGTAATCGTAAATGAGGCTAACGCCAACTTTTCAGCGACACCGGTAAGTATTGTGGTCAACAATCCGACCACTTTTACCGATGAATCCACCTGTGAAGTCAGTACCTGGTTATGGAATTTCGGTGCCGATGCCAATCCTGCCACAGCCACCACTGCAGGTCCACACAGTGTCATTTACAGTTCCACAGGACTCAAGACAATCACACTGACAGTAAACGGGAGCAATACTGCTACAAAAACCGATTACATCAATGTTATTCCTGATGTATTCATCATGAACAGCAGCACGGTGAATACCTGTAACGGTACCTTTACCGATCCGGGAGGTGCTTCAGGCAACTATGGCAATAACCTGAATTACACCATGGTTTTCAACGCTTCTTTGCCCAACCATCAGATTTCCATCAATTTCACTGAATTTGAACTGGAGACCGGCACCAACTGCAACAGTGATTACATTACCATACACAACGGCCGGACACCATTTGCCCCGGCACTAGGAACCTGGTGCGGAACCGATTCACCGGGAACGGTGACATCTGACAATGCAACCGGTTCACTTACCGTTGTTTTCCACAGCAATACCAGTTTCAACTACCCGGGATGGGTTGCAACCATCTCATGCCTGAGCATTGTTGAAGATCCTGCCTCATTACAGGCAAACGCAATCAGCGATTCCCGGATTGACCTGGGCTGGGAAAAGAACCCGGAAGGCAGCAATGTATTGCTTGCCTGGTCAGCCGACGGAAGCTTCGGATTCCCTGTAACCGGATCTGCTTACAGTGCCGGCGATGTCATTACCGGTGGCGGTATTGTTCTGTATAACGGATCTGAAACTTCATACAGCCATACAGCACTGAATGCTTCAACCATATATTACTACAAAGCATTTTCCTATAATACTGAGCTGAACTATTCATCCGGAATCAACGCACAGGCAACCACGGCACCGGCTGCGCCCACCCTTGCGGTTATGCCACTGAACCAGAATGTAACCGATGTCACCGGTTCAACCAGTTTTGAAGTTACCTCGAACAGCAGCTGGACCGCTTCGAGCGATGCAGCCTGGTGTACGGTGACCGCTGCCGGCAATGGCAACGGCAGCATCACAGCCAATGTTGAGGCAAATCTGACGGCAGTGGAACGTGTGGCCAATATCACCGTTAATGTCAGTGGTCTGGATCCGGTATATGTTACCGTCACCCAGGCCGGTACAGTTCCTGAACTGGTGGTTGATCCGATGATCATCAATGTTACTGCCCCCGAAGGAAGTACCTCATTCGCCGTGTTCTCAAACACCAACTGGACAGCCACTTCAACAGCAGACTGGTTTACCGTGAATCCTTCAGGTTCCGGCAACGGCGCTGTGATGATTGACTATCAGCAGAATACATGGTCTGAACTAAGGACTGCCGGTATAACAGTAGAAGCTGAAGGTCTTGATCCTGTGGTAGTGATTCTTACCCAGGCCGCTGCCGAAGCACATCTTGCGACCGAACCGCAACAGATACAGGTAACAGCCGATCCGGGCATTGCCCAGATGATCATCTATGCCAATGTTGACTGGACAGCATCCTCCAATGCTGAATGGGCGGTGGTGCCCGCCGGAGCCAGCGGAAATGCGGCCATCCAGATCACCTATGCCCAGAATACCGGTTTAACACAGCGCAGTGCTGAAATCACCATTGCCGGAGACGGACTGACTGCAACGACAATCCTTGTACAGGACGGTGCCGAGGCTACAGCAACCGTTAGTCCCGGGAATATCAACGTCACCTACCTTGCCGGAAGTGTAAGTTTTGATGTCATTTCCAATTCGGCATGGACAGCTTCTGCCGATTCAGCCTGGCTGACGGTAACACCTTCCGGCAATCTGTCGGGAACACTGTCAGCGAGTTATCCCCAGAACCCCTATTATGCTGAACGTGTTTCAACCATTTCGGTAGTAGTGCCGGGCAAGGAACCACAGAAAGTTACCGTAACACAGTCCAGTTCAGAGGTATCGGTAGAGGAGACCGAAGCACAGGGTATCCGGGTATTCCCGAATCCTTCAAAAGGACTTTTCGTGCTTGAAGTTGATAAAGCCCTCTATGCATCTATGGAAGTGCAGGTGCTTGACCTTACCGGACATGTGCTGATCAGCAGGGTTTGCTCGGGCAACGACCGTTACACCTTCGATCTGGCCAATCTTGCCCAGGGATCCTATACCATGCGGATCAGGACGGATAAAAATCTGATGACGCGGAGAATCGTAATTATCCGGTAATCGCGGAAATTAACCTTAAGGAGGGATGGTTGTAATAATCATCCCTCTTTTTTATACCATTGATTCTGTGTAAATTATCATCAATTTTTTCCTGGTGATGAATATTTCATTACCAACCCTGCCGTAAATATCTTTTTATACCTTTGCACCGTTTTCAGGGTTTGAATTACAGCAGAATCAACCAATCAAAATATATTTTTATCATGAAAAAGGATAAACAGATTTTCGACCTGATCAGGGAAGAGAAAGAACGCCAGATGCACGGAATTGAACTGATTGCTTCTGAAAACTTTGTCAGTCAGCAGGTGCTCGATGCCATGGGGTCGGTGCTCACCAACAAATATGCAGAAGGTTATCCGGGAAAGCGTTATTACGGCGGTTGCCAGATTGTTGACCAGACCGAGCAGCTGGCCATCGACAGGGCAAAGGCATTGTTTGGTGCTGAATGGGCAAATGTTCAGCCGCATTCAGGTGCCCAGGCAAACATGGCCGTGTTGATGACGGTACTGAAACCGGGGGATACTTTTATGGGTCTCAACCTGGCACATGGCGGACATCTGTCGCATGGTTCCCCTGTAAATTCATCCGGAATCCTTTACAACCCTGTTGCCTATGGGGTAGAGGAAGAAACCGGCATGATCAATTATGATAAGATGGAAGCTGTCGCCCTCGAAACCAGGCCCAAACTGATCATCGCCGGCGCTTCTGCCTATTCACGCGACTGGGATTTCAAACGCATGCGCCAGATTGCCGACAAGATCGATGCCCTTTTACTTGCCGACATCGCACATCCCGCCGGGCTGATTGCACGCGGCCTGCTGAACGATCCTGTTCCTTATTGTCATATTGTTACCACCACCACCCACAAAACCCTTCGCGGTCCCCGCGGAGGGCTGATCATTATGGGAAAAGACTTTGAGAATCCATGGGGTCTCAAGACACCCAAAGGAGAAGTGAAAATGATGTCAGCATTGCTCGACTCAGCTGTTTTCCCAGGAGTCCAGGGTGGCCCGCTTGAGCATGTGATTGCTTCGAAGGCTGTTGCTTTCGGTGAAGCCCTCTCCGATGAATTTATGGAATACATCATCCAGGTGAAGAAAAACGCCCAGGTAATGGCGAAAGCTTTTGTAGATAAAGGTTACCATGTAATTTCAGGTGGCACCGACAATCACCTTATGCTGATCGACCTGCGCTCAAAATTCCCTGAACTTACCGGAAAGGTAGCTGAAAATACACTGGTGAAGGCCGATATCACCATCAACAAGAACATGGTTCCCTTCGACAGCCGCTCGCCGTTTACCACCTCCGGTATCCGCGTCGGAACACCCGCCATTACCACCCGCGGACTTAAAGAAGCCCATATGCCGGTGATTGTTGATCTGATTGACGAGGTGCTGAGTAATGTCGACAATGAAACTGTTATTGAAAGCGTGTGCGACAGGGTAAATGAGATGATGAGTGAATTCCCTTTGTTTGCATGGTAATTCATCCAATAAACTTAAAAGCCATCCCAGACCGGATGGCTTTTTTTATTCCCGTATTTTTAAACACCGTGATTCAAACCAATTGAAGAATAATCTTTCCCAATACTTCTATTGTCTGACAATTTTCAGTGAAGTCTCGATTCCATTTACCAGAATTTTCAGCAGGTAGGTTCCACGAACCAAACCGGTTTCGGTAGCCGGAAGCTGCTGTGAATGCCATCCCGATTGAAGCTCACCGATAACTATTTTCCTGATTAATTTTCCATCCAGGCTAAAAACAGCCATTTCAACACCTGATTTTTCAGGCAGGTTAAAGCTGATATTTATAAAATTATTAAAAGGATTCGGATAGGCATTGAATTGCAGACTTTTGGCCTGGCTGTTTGCGGCAAGGGGTGATGCCGGCCGGGCAAACAGCACGGGATTGTAGGCCGCCTGTGTTGTGATGATGGTATCTCCGTCAGGCAGGTGGCTGCACTTTCTGATCAGTGAAAGAAGAGGTAAACGGTTTTCATTTATGTACCAGCGATAAGTAACAATTTCCATCTCCACAACATCACCGGATAAAGTTTGAGTGAATGATTTTGTTTCGCGGATTCTCAGTGCATTATCATAGGTTACATCGTCAGGCAGGGAAAGTGTTCCCAGGCCATCAGCTTCAACCGAGTAATGTCCGGAAATCAAACCTGTTTTGCATCCACCTGAGATTTTTCCGGAATAATCGCCTGAATAAGAATCCCCAAAGGAGAATGGAAATTTCATTTTTACAAAGGGAACATCATACCTGATGGTGGTTGAACCATCACCAGCTAAAAAACCATATTGCTCCATGGCATCTTCCGACACATTGAAGAAAAAATAATTCCCGAATTCTTCGACAACAATGTTGGTTTCCTTAAAAACACCGGCATATTCAGAAATTCTGGCCTCCCCGAATGTACCTTCAAAATCACTTTTAATGTTGAGACTTGTAAAGTCCCAGACAGCATTTTTCCCTGAGATTCCGGGATCGGCGTAGTTGCACAACTTCATGAAATTCATCTGGTCGGCAATAAGTCCGTGCGTCTGGTAAGTTATGGATGTCTGAGCAAAGGAAACCGTCAGGAAACTGAAGGAAAGCAGGCTTAAAAGCAATTTTTTCATGTTCTGAATTAAATAATCAACGTTTGACATTTATTTATCCTGTATGCATCGAATTGTAATCTGAAAATCAAAAAAAGAACTGAAATACCGGGAAGATCGGAAGCTAAAAGGGAGAAATCAGAAATGCAGAAAAATCCATACTTTTAACTCCGTGAAAAAAGGTCCGGTCGTCTGCATAGGAGCATCCCTGATTGATGAGAGCTATATCTGTCATAGTCAGCCTATGGCGGGGACTTCCAACATTGCCACTTACTACCGCTCACCTGGCGGCGTAGCCCGCAACATCGCCAATCACCTGGCATTGCTTGGGAATAATGTTGAATTGATCACCCACTTCGGCATCGACCCCGGGGGCCAATGGTTGATGGAACAATGCTCAGAAGCGGGTATCGGGCTTTCACATGCCTTTGTGAATCATACCGAAACAGGCCGCTTTGTCGCCATGCTTAAGCCTGAAGGTGATTTGTTCGCGGGAGCCGTTTCCTGTAGTTTCGAAAACATGATCACCCCTGAATTTCTGCAACAGAAAGCCGGTCTGATCAGATCCGCCTCCCTCCTTCTGCTGGATACCAACCTCAGTAAAGCCTGCCTGAACTGGTTGCTTCAGTTTTGCCGTGATGAAGAAATTCCCTGTGTCATTGAGCCGGTTTCCGTTCCAAAGGCAGCCAGACTTTTACATGCCGACATCAGCGGTGTGATGCTGGTTACACCCAATCAGGATGAGATGCTTGCCATCACAGGTTCCGGCCAGGTTACAGAGCCCGCTTTACTGATCAATCATTTGCTTGACCGTGGGGTTAAGTATGTCTGGAAAAGAGATGGTAAAAACGGTTCCGGAATTTTTTCGGAGGGCTACCTTTTCCATCTTCCCGCTCCTGATGTTGAGGTTACAGATACCACAGGTGCCGGAGATGCCGCACTGGCAGGCTGGATTCACGGTTGGCTAAGGAACATTCCCATTGAAGATTGCATCCGTTACGGACATGCCATGGCATCCATAATTTTGCAGGTTAAAGGAGCGGTTTACCCTGAACTGACTGTGGATCTGCTCGAAACTTCCTATAAAAACCTATTGAAACATTATGAATCCATCTGATTACCTCAATATCCTTCCGGAGATCAGTGAAGCACTGTCAGCTGGAAAACCGGTTGTTGCCCTTGAATCAACCATCATTGCCCATGGCATGCCTTATCCACGGAACATTCAGACAGCTCTCGAAGTGGAAGAAATTGTCAGAAAAAACGGGGCCATACCGGCTACCATTGCCATTCTCGACGGAAAACTCTGTGTAGGGCTGGATCCTGCCCAGCTTGAAATGCTGGGAAATTCAACCGATGTGTGGAAGGTAAGCATCCGTGATCTGCCTTTTGTTGTGAGTAATAAGCTTAAAGGAGCCACAACGGTTGCTTCTACGATGCGTATTGCTGATATGGCAGGCATCAGGATCTTTGTCACAGGCGGCATCGGGGGAGTTCACCGGGGCGCCGAAACTACAATGGATATTTCAGCAGATCTGTCTGAAATGTCCCAAACCAGTGTAGCCGTTGTCTCAGCGGGTGTAAAATCGATCCTTGACATTGGCCTGACCCTTGAATATCTTGAAACCGGTGGAGTTCCGGTGGTTACTTACGGGCAGCCGGATTTCCCTGCATTTTATTCGCGCAGCAGCGGATATAAATCACCGCTCCAACTTAATGACCCTTCTGCCATTGCGCAAATGCTTAGGGTAAAGTGGGAACTGGGGCTGAATGGCTCTGTGCTGATTGCCAATCCGGTCCCGGTATCGATGGAGGTCCCTTACGAAAAGATGGAAGGTTTTATCCGTGAAGCGCTGGATGAGGCAGCCAGGCAAAACATAACCGGTAAGAGAATCACCCCATTCCTGCTCAGGACCATTGCTGAGAAAACCGGTGGTGAAAGTCTGAATGCCAATATAGCGCTGGTAAAAAACAATGCTGAACTTGGGGCGCAGATTGCCGTTGGTTTTTGCTTATAAACCGGCATACAGTATTAAGTATCTCAACTGAAAACTATCTTTTGTCATATTGACTGATCAGCAAAACAGAAGCTTTGCTGTCGATCCAGGCAGCCTGGCACTGTCGCTGTTCCCTGTAGCATTCAAGGGATGATACAATCAGATCGTATTCATCGAAATTCTGAACTGCCCCGGGCAGAACCGGCACAGGATGTTCGGTGTTTTCCCGTTGATGGATGCTCACCGAAGGCGGTAACAGACACATCACATCAATCCTGGATTGACCGTCAAGTCCGGCAGTAAAATCTGTCAGGTACTGATCACCGGCGTTTTCCATAATCACAAGTACTTTCTGAAGGTCGGTGAAACCACGGTCAATCACCAGTCCAACATCACATTTTACCCTGTCGAAGAAATACCTTGCTTTGCCACCGGTTTCATCGGTACCCATCAATGGCCTTGAACTCCCTACCACCAGCAGATCATATTTTCCCCGGTTGGCAGTTTTTGATATTTCCTGACTGACTGCTTCTGCCGTACGATAGTGGGTTTTTACATCAATCCCTAGTTTGTCTGCCATTTCCCTTACCTTCCCGAAGGCCTGCTCTTCAAAAAATCGGGCGTTCTTAATGGAAATTTCAGTATTCGGGGTGAGATGCAAGGCTGTAACCCTGGTATTTTTCAGCTGACTGCCAAAAAGCTGGCTAACAAGATTTAATAATCTCCCCCCCGCTTCAGGTGGGCCAAACGAAATAAGCACATTGTAGGTCTTGATCATAGTGGTGACAGTCTCCCGGGCTTTGAATATAAAATTAATCAATGCCATGGAGGGGCCGGTCATGAAAGTGGTGATCAAGGCCATCAGCACCAGGATGGTGAAGATCTCCGGCGAAAGAACGCCTATATCATACCCGATATTGAGGGCAACAAGTTCAATTAATCCCCTGGTATTCATCAAGGCACCGATAAGCAGACTGTCTTTCCATGTTTGTCCGGTAAATCTGGCAGCCAGAGAACTACCGGCAAATTTTCCGACAACCGCCACCACCACCACAATCAAACCTGTCAGCCATAAATCAGGATCGTTCAGCAGGCCGATCTGCGTTCTGAGTCCGGTATATACAAAGAAGAGAGGCAGCAACAAAACCAGGCTGACATCTTCGATCTTCTCGGCCATAATCTGCTTGAACCGGACGTTATCGGGTATGATTACCCCGGCCATAAAGGCACCGAACAACGCATGAATGCCTATCACTTCCGTTACCCAGGCGGAAACCAACATGGTGCTGAGTACAATGGCCACTACAGGTTTACTGATGGTTTCCCTGACCGTATATTTAAGGGCGATTTTGTTGAGGACCGGCCTCACAACCATGAGCATCAACAAAATATAAACCAGCGAAAGTCCGATCGTTATCACTGCTCCACCGATACCCGATGAATTTGCAATAGCAACAACAAGTGCAAGTATCCCCCAGGCAGTCACATCATCCACTGCAGCGCAGGTAATTACTGTTGCCCCGAGAGGTGTCTGGGTTAATCCCCTCTCCTGAACAATTCTTGCCAGCACCGGGAATGCAGTTATACTCAGCGCAATGCCAAGAAACAGACTAAAAGCCAGAAAAGTGGTATGTTGCGGGGCAAACCTTGTGTATAGAAAGTATGCAAGGGTTACCCCCATTGCATAAGGAATTATGATACTTGCATTGCTTATGACGATTGCAGAACCTGCACGTTTCTTCAGCAACCCGACATCGAGCTCCATTCCTATAATGAACATGAATAAAATCAATCCTATCTGACTCAGGAACTGGATATTTCCCAATGAAGCCGCTGGAAAGAGGAATGCTGTGATATCCGGGAAATACATCCCAAGCAAAGAGGGGCCGAGCATAATACCGGCAAGAATTTCACCGATAACCGTCGGTTGGCTGATCAATGACATCAACCAGCCCAGTAATCGGGAAGTAATGATGATTACAAGAATCTGAAGGATCAGGATAGATAACGGATGATGAAGGTTGACCACAGAAAAATCAAAAATCTGCCCGGAAGCCGAAATTTCAAACGGAACGGTTCCACGGCTTCGTTCTAGAAGCAGACCAGCTTTGAAAACAATCCATAGTGTGATTGCTACCGCTGACAGAACAGAAAAGTAGAAAAGTGAGCTTTTGTGATTCTTGAGAAAATTATGCCAGGCTTTCATTGATGGATATTTTTGTCTTTGGCTTTCCTTTGACGGAAACGTATTGATACAGTAAAAATCATTCTTTTTCAGGTAATTCAGTGCCCAGATTTTTAAGGATTGAATTGACCTCCTTCTCCGTCGAGGTAAGTTTGCTTCTGCAGAACTTAATCAGTTCCGCGGCCCGTTTCACTTTCTCTGATAATTCGTCCACCCCGATGGAGGCATTCTCAATATCGGAAACGATGGTTTCAAGCTCTACAATCGCTTCTGCGTAGGTGATGGTTTTACTCATTTTATTCTGGTTTCGGTAACAGTACTGCTGATGATTTCACTTAAGGTTTCGGTTTCGACGGTGGCTCCAGGTGCCGGTGAAGATCCCGGCTTAAGAGCCTTTCCTCCATATCTCGTGATGGAAAAACCCCGCTTTAACACATTCACCGGATCCAGAAGCAGAACACTTCTTTCCGCATTTTCAACCAGACCTGTATGATCTTTCATCAGGTGAAGATAATGAAATGCAAGCATTTTCAACTTATCGTCCAGTAATGACCTACTCCCGCCAAGCAACCGGGAAGGCTGAACCATCAGCGATGTTTCATACCTGCTGAGGGCAATCCTGTGGTTAAAAACAGCTACATTGACCGACTCTCTGATTCCAAGCGCCATCAGCCCGATTGAATCTTCTTCATTATTAACAAAAGTGACCGCGGCTTGTTGAAACGCCAGTGTAAGTTCGTTGAAATTCTGAATGGCCGCCCTTGTTGTTTGAACCGCTGACTCAGTCAGGGTGCGCTCAGCCTTGATGATTCTTTCATGGTAGCTGCGGAAACCGGCAATCATAAAATGGGCCACATCGGTTGGGGTTATCTTGTTGATACAGGCAACCATTTCCACCACCGTCTCATTGGTTGAGTGCCCGATGCCTGAGATTACGGGCAAAGGGAACAGGGCTACTTCAGCCGCTAAATCATAATGGTCATAACAGGCAAGTCCGACTTCATCTCCACCTCCGCGGATAACAAGTACGGCATCAAATTCATTGATTGTCTTCCTGATCTGAATCAATTGCTTTCGTATGGATTCCACGGCACCGTCACCCTGAAGCAAGGCAGGGAAAAGCCGGGTAATAAACCGGTATCCGTAAGGGTTGTTGTTCAGTGTAACCAGCAGGTCGTTGTAGCCTTTACTGGTTTCGGCCGAGATAATGGCAACGCTCTTCAGCAACAATGGCAAAGAGACCTGTTTGTTTTGCTGAAAAATCCCTTCCTTCTTTAACTGTTCAATGGTTGCGAGTTTTGCCCGGGCCATCTCACCGAGTGTATACAACGGCTCAATATCGGTGATGTGCAATGAAAGCCCGTATTCAGAAGTAAATTTCACATAGGCCTGAAACATGATGGCGATGCCTTCGCTCAGGGGTTCATGGGTTACTTCCTGGAATTTCTGTGAAATCCTGTACAGATCATCACGCCAGATGATGCTGCGCACCTGTGCCCTGACCTTTCCCTCCTGCTTCTCAACCAGGTCGGGAAAACAATGCCCTGAGGCAGGATAATAGTTGAGTTTGGAGATTTCAGCACGGATCCAGTAAGGAGAAGCATAGTATTTGCTGAACATGCGTTCGATGCTCCCGGTGATCTCTGAAAGGGAGAAAACCTGCCGCTGAGGAGTATCTGAGGATTCGGTATGCATATTAACCTTTGATGTGTATGGCTTAACAGTAAATCAGATCTTAGTTTAGGAAATAAATATCGAATGAAGGATTGACAAAAGTCTGAAAAAGAAAATGGATCTGCTTGATGAAATTAAGATACACAACTATTTTATTGTGTCACTGGCCCACACTCAGATAAAAAAGTCAGCAGTCACCGGCTATCTTAAGCATCCTGTATAAAATCTAGTGTTCATCCGAACACATCCCGGCTATGTTGTGGAAAATGTCATGAAGAGCAGTAAGATCAGTCTTGATTGCCTCATCCGTACAATTGGATTTGATTTTCCTGTCCAGGGCAGCACTCTTCTTTACCAGTTGTTTCAGGTTCTTTTTAATTCCATTAACATTTGAGTAACCGGCAGGAATGACTGAGACCTGCCAGGCAGTGGCCTTTTCAACCATTTCGCCGATGCGCTCACGAATCGGCTGGTAATTTCCTTCCTCAAGCGGGTGAAAGGTCTGGCTCATCACTTTGTGAAACTCTGTCATCTGCTTCCATTCAGCCTTGTCCTGTGCTTTAACAAAACCTGCAGCAAACAACAGAACAGCCAGGATAAAAAATGATTTCGATTTATTCATTTTCGCGGTTTCCTTTTGATTATTTCCTTACAAATATCGCAAAAATCCTCCTGCCATAACTTTCATGATGATCCGATTGGTATGCCGGAATAAATATTTATCAATCATTTAATATTATTTAATTGTTAATTCATCTGACTGAATGACTTATTCTCCCACAATTGCAATAATTTTGAGGATAATAAGCTATAAAGAGGGATAAAACCATCTGTTATGAAAACCCTTTACCTGATGCGGCATGCCAAATCATCCTGGAAACATGCCGAGTTGAATGATCTTGACCGTCCCCTTCTCGAAAAAGGGCTGAAACGTACCAGGCTGATTATCAATTATCTGCAGACTAACAACCGGAAGATTGAACTGATTATCACCAGTCATGCCGTCAGATCCGTGGAAACCGCCCGGATTATTGCCAGGGCGTTTAATGTGGAGGAAAGCAATTTCAGAATCGAAAAGGGTGTGTATATGGCCGATCCTGACAGCCTGATGGATCAGTTTTACGATCTGCCTTCAATGGTATCTGATGTTATGCTGGTGGGCCACAATCCATCGGTCACAAATTTTGCCAATACCTTTCTGGAAGAAAAAATTGATTATCTGCCAACCTCCGGGGTGGTTGCCATCAGTTTTGAAACAGATAAATGGGAAGATTTGCCATTGTCGCGCTTCAAAACTGAATTCACGGTATTTCCCAAAATGTTCGGATAACAAAACATTGTATTCTCCTGTTCAGGCTCAGATGCTTCTTCAGGATTATTTCAGGTATGAGAAATTATTATGGCAAAAGCAATTAAGAAATTTGTCAACAGAGAGCTAAGCTGGCTCGAATTCAACGGACGTGTGCTGCAGGAAGCAGCTGATGAAACCACGCCCCTGATTGAACGTATCAAATTCCTGGGTATCTTTTCAAATAACCTGGATGAGTTTTTCAGGGTCAGGGTAGCAACGCTCAACCGCTTGCTCGACTACAATAAAAGGAATGCCGACAACCTCAACATCAATCCGCGCCGCACCATTAAAGAGATCAACAGGATCGATGCCGAACAGCAAAAGGAATTTGCCCGGATATTCCGTAAACTGGTTCGTGAACTGGCTGGTGAAGGCATACACATCATCAATGAAAATGACCTGTCGGCTGAGCACGGCACCTTTATTACCAGGTATTTCAATGAATTTGTCAGATCTCAGTTGTTTCCGATTATGCTCGGCAACCTGAAATCGTCTTCACTGATTGATAAATCCATCTACCTGGCCATTAAACTATCCAAAACTGGTCATCCGAACGATGAACAATTTGCCGTGATCAGAGTGCCATCAGGTCCGTTGTCAAGATTTGTAATCCTTCCTCCAACCGATGGCCAGCAGTATATCATTCTGCTCGACGATGTTATCCGCTATTGTCTCAGCGAGGTTTTCAGCATTTTCGGTTACGACGCCTACCAGGCCTACACCTTTAAATTTACCCGCGATGCCGAACTTGACATCGACAATGATGTTTCAAAAAGCTTTCTGGAGATCATGACAGAAAGCCTGAAACAGCGAAAACTCGGCGCTCCGGTAAGGTTTATCTATGATAAGAATATGCCCGGTAAACTGCTGGCTATGCTAAAGCAGAAACTGGAGATCAACGAAAGCGACACCATGTCGAAAAGCGGGCGCTATCACAATTTCAAGGATTTCATGTCATTCCCTGATGTCGGCCGGACCGACCTGCTCTTTACGCCCACCGAACCACTTGAACACAGGCGCCTGCCAAAAAATGAAAGCATACTGAGGGCCATGCGTGAACAGGACATCATGTTGCATTATCCTTATCAATCGTTTGGCTATATCATTGACCTTCTGCGTGAAGCTTCGATCGATCCGCAGGTCAGGTCTATAAAAATGACACTTTACCGGGTCGCCAGAAATTCAAATGTCATTAATGCCCTGATTAATGCTGCACGAAACGGCAAATCGGTGACCGTATTTATGGAACTGCAGGCGAGATTCGACGAGGAAGCCAACATCTACTGGGCTGAAAAAATGCAGGAAGAAGGGGTAAAACTGATTCAGGGTATTCCCGGATTCAAAGTACACTGCAAGTTGCTGCTTATTCGGCGCCGGGAAGGCGAAAGGAATGTTTATTATGCAAATATTGGGACAGGTAACTTTAATGAACAGACAGCCAGGGTTTATGCCGATGACAGCCTGCTCACCTCAGACCCTCAGCTGACTGCCGATGTGAACAATGTGTTTCATCTTTTCGAGAGCAAATATATTCCGCCCAAATTCAACCGGCTGGTAGTTGCCCCCTTTCAGATGAGGAATTTCTTTATCCGGATGATCAACAATGAGATAAATCTGGCAAAAGCCGGGAAGGAAGCCTGGTGTATCCTCAAGCTTAACAACCTGGTGGATGACAAAGTCGTCAGGAAACTCTATCAGGCCGGTCAGTCCGGGGTAAAGGTGAGAATCATCTGCCGCGGCACCTGCACCATGATTCCCGGATTGAAGGATTTCAGCGAAAATATTGAAGTGATCAGCATTATCGATAAATTCCTGGAGCATTCAAGGGTATTTATTTTCAACAATGGCGGTGAAGAGAAATACTATATTTCATCGGCCGACTGGATGGTACGCAATCTTGATAACCGCATCGAAGTTGCCTGTCCTGTTTTAGATAAAGGAATTCAGCTCGAGCTGAAAACCATGCTGCTGATTCAGCTCAAAGACAATACCAAAGCAAGAATCGTAAACCACGAAGAGCCTAATTTCTATAAAGACCGCGAAAAGCTGCCCCGGATAAGGTCACAGGTTGAAATCTACAATTATCTGAAAGGGTATTAATGCGTTGATTTCGGATATCGGATTGCTGATTTCTGATTGTTCATTTCGGATTTCGGATATCGGAAATCGGATTGCTGATTTTTCATAACGAGGGCAAGGCTTTTTAGGAACAGACCGGGGGAGACAGTGAATCGCAAAGTGAATGAACCATTTGAACGCGAAGCGATTGAACTCTGGAACATCCGAAGGCATTGAACCCATGAACGTCCGGATTCCAACGCCCAACATCCAACGTCAAAGAAACTTCTCAACCAGGTCAGCCAGCCGGTGGGCATAACCGCTCTCATTGTCATACCAGGCAACGATTTTCACCAGATCATTGTTATCGCCGAGCACAGCGGTCAAACCTGCATCAAAGATGGCAGAATGGGGATTACCAATAATGTCGATAGATACAATCGGATCTTCGGTATATTGCAGGATTCCTTTCAGATACCCATTGGCCGCTTCCCTGAAAGCCACATTGATCTGATCAATGGTAGCAGGCTTTTTCAATGTGCAGGTCAGATCGGTGAGTGAGCCATCCGGAACCGGAACCCTGATGCCTGCCCCGCCCAGGTTATTCTTCAGATGCGGAAATATCCTTGTGGCTGCTTTGGCCGCCCCTGTGGTTGTCGGGATGATGCTGTAAGCTGCAGCCCTGGCCCTTCTCAGATCTGCATGGGGAGCATCTATCAGGTTCTGGTCGCGGGTATAAGAGTGAACCGTGGTGATAAACCCTTCCTGTATTCCCCACAAATCATCCAGCACTTTGATCATCGGAGCCACACAGTTGGTAGTACACGATGAGTTGGAAATAACCACATCGGTTGGTTCGATGATATGATCGTTGATGCCCAGCACCACGTATTTCACATCGTCATGGTCGGCTTTGGCAGGGGCAGAAATAATCACCTTACGGGCACCGGCGGCAATGTGCTTCATGGCAGAAGTCTTATCCGTAAAACGGCCTGTTGATTCAATCACCACATCGATACCCAGTTTGCCCCAGTTGATGGCACCCGGATCGGGTTCTGCAAAGATTTTAATCTTCTTCCGGTTAACCACCAGATAATCCGGACCGGCTTCGACCATGCCGGGGAAATTCCCGTGAACCGAATCATACTTCAACAGATGAGCAAGGGTCTGTGGGTCGGTCAGGTCGTTGATGGCGACAACCGTGATGTTTTTCTTCTTCAGCAGGGCCCTGAAAGTGATTCGTCCGATGCGGCCAAATCCATTGATGGCCAACCTGATGTTTGACATGAGAACACAGTTTAAAACTGCGTCAAAGTTATAAAAAGCGGAAAGATTATGACAAAGGAATTACCTTGTCAGATAGATGACGCCGTTGTGTTCGCTGACTTCATCATTTTCGTCTTTGGAAAAGACATGGTAGATTGAAGCGGCAATGCAACCGAGATCCGGGTTATGGATGGTTTATCAATCCTCAACCAGATACGGCAAGTAATTATTTTTGAATAATCAGCTTTCTCAGCATAGTACCACCATCATAAGTCAGCTTAAGGAAATAAATCCCGGGAGTATTCTGACTTAAATTCAGCGATGAATTAAAAGTGTTTTCCGGAGCAACAGAAATGGTTTGTTTAAAGGAGATTATTCCCTGAGAATTAAATACTTCCAGCAGTATTTCACCTTCCAGTCCCTCAATTTGAAAATTGAACAGTCCGTCACCCGATGGGTTGGGATATGCCATCAGCCCTTTGTTGGAAGCATTGTCTTCAATTCCATAACTGCAGTTCTGGAAAGTAAAATAGGCGACAATATTGGCAGTACCGATACATCCTGTTTCCGGATTGATCACACTGACATCAAATTCCTGGAAGTCGAAACTCAGACCAGAGGTCTGAATACTAATGGTCTGATCATTTGAACCATTGCTCCAGAAGTAGGCAGAGCCCGGGTTACCGGCATCAAGGTTAACCGTGTCAAAAACACAAATCCCTATCTCAGTCGGACTAATAATCTCCACCCTTGGATTATTAGCCGGCAATAAATTAACCTGTGGCGGTTGGTTTACGATAACTGTAACGACAGCATTGGCAGTGTTATATCCATCGTTCACAGTAACAGTGTAAACAGTTGTATTGGAAGGTGATACCTCAGGATTGGCCAGGGATGAGGTGAATCCCGGAGGATTGGATGTCCATTGGAATGTATAATTATTGGTTCCTCCATCCGGCATTGTGAACAACGTAGCCAAACTACCTGAACAAATAGTATCCGGCTGGGCTGCAGGATGAGCGATTACAGCATAACCATCCAATGAAACCGTGACAGAATCGGGCTGTTCAGAAACACATCCTGTTCCCAGATCGGTGACGTAAAGAGTAAATATGGTAGATTCATAGAGATTCATCGTTGTGGGGTTCTGCACGATTGCCGAAACCAGCTTATCTGAAGGTTCCCACTGGTATTGAAAAGGCCCCGCACCCTGCAAAACACTGCCATGCAAAGTCGTTGGTGTACCATAGGTGATCACCTGATCAGGACCTGCTATGGCAGTAAGCTGAAATATGTTGACAAACAAACAATCGGTAAGCGTGTTACCGCAATTGTCAGTGACTTCGACACAATACTGCCGTGAATCGGGAGGTGACACTGTAATCGATCGGCCATTGTATGTAGCCATAGTGGTCATATCGGTCCATATCCAGGTTCCACCCGGAGTATCGTTGGCTGTTAATGTAACCGGCTGACCTAAACAGATATCTTCATCGGCACCCGCATCGGCAAAAGGTTCGTCAACAAAGACGGTGACCTCGTCGGTACTGGAATTCCCGCATGCATCAAATACCGTCAGGGTATAGGTGGTGGTAATCAGCGGGCTAACGGTAATGGCCTGGTCTGTCAGGTTACCCGGCTGCCATAGCCAGCTTGTTCCGCCTGTCGCCGTGAGCACCGTTGACTGATTCAGGCAGATCGGTATATCTTCGCCAGCATAGGCTACCGGCCCCTGTACAACGACCTCAATGGTTTCGACCTTCTGTGAACCGCATTCATCGGTGATGGTCACCGTATATGTTGTAGTGACCATCGGACTCACATCCAGCGTATCGGTGGTCTCCCCGGTATCCCATTGATAATAATAAGGGGGGATTCCT
The DNA here is from genome assembly GCA_009773455.1 of Bacteroidota bacterium. Classification (GTDB taxonomy): domain Bacteria; phylum Bacteroidota; class Bacteroidia; order Bacteroidales; family Lentimicrobiaceae; genus Lentimicrobium. Next base: position 118,567 of record WSXU01000001.1, read on the forward strand.
CCATAGCCTGTTGCCTGTAGTTTTCTGACTTCCCCGCACACCATGTTCTGATCACCTGACGCAACAGACCCAAGAATCGGATAATCCTTGACATAAACGGTCAGTGTATCCATATCCACCCCACAAATAGAGGAGTTGAAGATCAGTGTCACCGTTTCCGTGATGTATTCATAGATTCCATCTTCTATCGGAATAATGGGTAAAACAACCATGGTATCTCCCATCGGGATGATGATCTGATCTTCAATAAATTCATAATCCACCCCGTTCTCGGCGGTTCCTCCTATTTCAAGATTGATGGGATAATCGAGTGAAGCGATCTCGAAAAGTTCAAATGCAACCTCGGCATTGTTGCATGCCTCCACAGCCGTATCCACAGCGGCATGGGTGAATCCTACATTAGCGCCAAGGCCGACACTTGAGAAGCTGTTGGCTTCAAGAAATACTCCGGAATCATAGGCGCCATCGCCGATATCCGCTACTACTAACTTAATATGATAAGTAGAACAAGCCACAACCACACTGCTGGCCACCATAACGGTGGTAAATCCATCATACTGGATGTAGGGGTTAGCGCTGGGTGTGGATCCGGTGCCATTGTTTACGTAAAACTGGCAATTCTCACATGGTCCGTTGTTCGATGTGCCATTGTTGATGTTGTTGATCGACACATAAATCTGAGGGAAGGCCAGAACCGGAGCAATGGCTATATTCTTGGCATCGTTTGCAAAACCCTGTCCGCCAGAAATTCCGGGCCCGCTGATAAAGAATCCGAAAACGTCGTTATACGCTGAGTTGGCATATTCAGGATATTCATCAGAACCAAATACATACCTGAATTCAACCATGTTTGACTGGGGAATGAAATCAAATTCAAGCACAGAAGCATCCTCAGTGGTACCGCCGGATAAAATATTCAGATCCGGGTCACCGGAGGCAGTATTGTCGAATCCTTTGTTTGCAGCATTGTTCGGACCAACAGAGTTTACCGCTTTCCCGGAAGTTAATAGCACCCCGGAAGAAATTCCCAGATTCGACTCGCCTGAAAATGAGCCTTCCGCATTCAGAGAACCAGTATATGTAATGTTGGATGTTGCAACGCCCTGCCCGATCAGATACTGCTGAACCAGGGTGACAGGATCAATCCCTTCCTCAACCGAATAGTCGGGCTGTATCTGGCTAAAAACCGTGTTATTGCTAAGTAAAAAGATCAAAAACAGGGAAATGAAAAAAGGAAGCTTCATGGATTTAAAGCGCAGCCTGCCACAAAACCGATTTAACAAATCAGGTTCTTTCATGATTTTCAGTGTAAAGTAGTGTGTGATCCGACAGTAAATGCAGGTTAACAACCTGCAGCATAAAGAAAACGAAAAATCCCCCGGTCCCGCCAGTGACAAAAATAAACTTTTCCGCAAATAAATCTACAGAAGAAGGCACTTTTATTAAAAAAAATTAAAAACGAATTTCACTCACTTTCGGGCTACCGTGAAGTGAAAATCGTTTAAATCTTTACCATTCCTGAGGCTGCAAAAGGATGAAATCTATATCTTTAGACCCGAAATCAAATAATGTAAGATATACCATGGAGAACTTATCAAATTACCTGGAATCAAACAAGCAACGCTTTCTTGACGAATTGTTCGGATTGATCCGGATTCCATCCATCAGCTCTATTTCTGATCACAAGCCCGATATGCTGCGCGCCGCTGAGTATTGGAAAAACACCATAGTGAAAGCCGGGGCCGACAAGGCAGAGATTATCCCTACTGCCGGCAACCCGGTAGTTTACGGAGAGAAAATCATCGATCCGGCAAAGCCGACCATTCTGGTGTATGGTCACTACGATGTGATGCCGGTTGATCCGCTTGACTTATGGAAATCGCCGCCATTCGAGCCTGAAGTCCGCGATGGGGTAATCTTTGCCCGCGGGGCCGACGATGACAAAGGACAGGCGTTTATGCACGCCAAGGCTTTTGAGGCTATGGTTCAGACCGGAACCCTTCCCTGCAATGTAAAGTTCATGATCGAAGGCGAGGAAGAAATCGGATCACCCAACCTGGAGAAGTTCTGTACCGATCATAAAGAGATGTTAAAAGCCGACATCATCCTCGTTTCAGATACCGGAATGATTGCTCAGGACATCCCATCTATAACCGTCGGACTAAGGGGACTTGCTTACCTGGAAGTTGAAGTTACAGGGCCCAACCGCGACCTGCATTCCGGGCTGTTTGGCGGCGCTGTAGCGAATCCGATCAATGTTCTTTCAAAAATGATCGCATCGCTGACGGATGAAAACAACAGGATTACGGTCGCCGGTTTCTATGACAAAGTGCTTGAGCTTTCTGATGAGGAGCGCGCCGAAATGGCCAAGGCCCCCTTCAACCTTGATGAGTATAAAAAAGCCATCGACATTGCCGAAGTTTCCGGCGAAAAGGGGTATACGACCATGGAACGCACCGGTATCAGGCCAACCCTTGATGTATGCGGAATCTGGGGCGGATACACCGGCGAGGGAGCCAAGACTGTGCTTCCGTCAAAGGCCTATGCCAAGATCTCCATGCGGTTGGTGCCACATCAGGATCACGAGGAAATTTCGAAATTATTTGAAGCGCATTTTCTGAAACTGGCTCCACCTTCCGTCAAGGTTAAAGTAACCAACCTTCACGGTGGCCAGGGTTATGTATCACCCACCGATACCAAAGCCTACCGGGCTGCCAGCAAAGCCTACGAAACAACTTTCGGAAAGAAACCGGTCCCTGTCCGCAGCGGAGGAAGTATACCCATTATCTCGACCTTCGAACGGGTACTTGGTGTCAAATCAATTCTGATGGGCTTCGGACTCGAATCGGATGCGATCCATTCACCCAATGAAAATTTCCCGCTGTTCAATTTTTATAAGGGAATAGAAACAATTCCTTATTTCTACAGGTTTTATTGCGAATAATACAAAATAAGCATGAGATTCCCCACTTCGTTCGGAATGACTGATCGTTAGCATTTCAGGTAGGGGGTGTGTTGCGGTTAATTCGACACACCTCCCCTCCCACGCATTAATCTTCTGAAAGTATGGTCATTCCGAACGAAGTGAGGAATCTGTGGCAAATTAGCCGGACTGTAATGATTAAAATCTATACCCTTACCACCCTGATGATATCGGCAAAAATACCGGAAGCAGTCACCTCGGCTCCAGCACCGGCACCTTTGATAACCATTGGTTGCTGAACATAACGGTTGGTATAGAACAATACAACATTGTCCTTCCCGTAAAGGTGAAAAAGATCGTGATCCGGACCGATCTGCTGCAGTCCCACCGAGGCTCTGCCATTCTCCAGGCTTGCCACGAACTTGAGTTTACAACCTTTGTCTGCAGCACTTCTATACAATTCACTGAAATGCTCTTCATGTTTTCCCATTTCAAGGTAAAATGCTTCCACATCGCCCTGCATGCATGATTCAGGGAGAAAGGAATTGCTCCCGATATCATTCATTTCCATCCGTAAGCCTGACTCACGGGCAAGGATAAGTATCTTACGCATGACATCCGTGCCGCTCAGATCGATGCGGGGGTCAGGTTCAGCATAGCCTTCGTCCTGTGCCTGTTTTACAATCCTGGCAAAAGGTACGCTGCCATCATAATTGTTAAACACAAAGTTCAGGGTTCCCGACAAAACCGCTTCAATTTTATTCACCCTGTCACCACTTCTGACCAAATCGTTCAGGGTGCCGATGATGGGCAGGCTGGCACCGACATTGGTTTCGAACAGATAGGATGTGTTGTATTCACGGGCCAGATTTTTCAGCAATTCATAGTTTTCATAGGGTGATGATGTCGCTATTTTATTGCAGGCCACCACGGCGACGCTTTTTCTCAGCAACCTGGCATAACAGGACGCGACCAGCTCACTTGAAGTGATATCTGCAAATACAGAGTTCCTCAGATTTTTTTCGGCTATGAATGCCATAAAATCATCCAGGTCCATTTTTATGCCATCATTCAGTTGCTCCATCCAGGAGCCCAGATCAATGCCCTCTTCATTCAGCAACATTTTTCTGCTGTTGCCAATGCCCACCACACGAACCTGAAGACGAAGCTGATTGAGCAGGAATTGCTGCTGATCTCTCAACTGATCCATCAGGCGACTTCCGACATTGCCCACACCGATCACAAAAAGATTGACCTGTCTGAAGGCCGTTTCAAAAAACTCTTCGTGCAGCACATTGATGGCTTTTTTCTCGTCCGGAGTGCTGATCACAGCAGAGATATTCTTCTCGGAAGACCCCTGTGCGATGGCCCGGATGTTGACATTGTTGCGTCCCATGGCACCAAACATCTTTCCGCTGATGCCGGGATGGTTTTTCATATTGTCGCCTACCAGCGCTATGATTGATAAACCGGTCTCCACCTGGAGCGGCTCAAGTTTATTTGCCATGATCTCAATTGAGAACTCCTTATCAACCGCTGCTTTTGCTTTCCGGATGTTGATCTCATCGATGGCGGCACAGATGGAGTGCTCAGAGGAACTTTGCGTAATCAGGATTACATTGATCTTTTCCTCCGACAATGCGCCGAATAATCTTCTGGAGAACCCCGGAATTCCAACCATTCCACTTCCCTCAAGGCTGATCAGGGCAATTTTTCCGATGCTTGAAATCCCCCTCACGGTATTCATATTCTCCGAAACACTGCTTTCTACCAGTGTGCCGGCATCTTCAGGTGAAAAAGTATTTTTTATCCATAACGGAATGCCTTTTTGCATCACCGGTTGTATGGTAGGCGGGTAGATCACTTTGGCTCCAAAATGCGACAATTCCATGGCCTCTTTATATGAAATAAATGGAATTGACCTGGCATTCCCCACTACCCGCGGATCTGCGGTCATCATCCCGCTCACATCGGTCCAGATTTCAAGCCCGGCTGCCGATGTTGCCGCTGCCAGAATCGCAGCCGTGTAATCGGAACCACCCCGGCCAAGCGTGGTGGTCACACCTTTGCTGTCGGAGGCAATGAACCCCGGGACAATATACAACTGCGCCAGGTTCAGGTTAAAGTAATTCCTGATGGCTTCCTGCGTTTTTTCATGATCGATGACTGCCGCCCCGTAAGCAGCATCTGTCCGGATGATATCACGGGCATCTGCCCAAAGATTGGGAATATGACACGATTCAAATGCCTTCGAAATGATCAATGAAGAGAGCAATTCCCCCTGACTGACAATGCTGTCCTGGGTCCTGGGAGAAAGTTCACGCAAAAGATAAACCGCTTCGAGAATGCTGTCGAGTTCCCTGAATTTTTCCTCGACGGTTCCTTTCAGTGTATTGAAAAGATCACCAGTGAGCAATTCATCCAAAACCCTGAGGTGCCTGTTCCTGAAATCCCTTAATCTGTCTTTGTACCGCAGGTTATGTGAGGCAGCCAGACGGCCTGCATCAATCAGGAGATCAGTCATACCGCCCATGGCTGAGACAACCACAACGGTTTTATCTTTTGACAAAGTTTTCTGAACAATGGAAATTACATTACGGATGTTTCCGGCATTGGCCACAGAGGTACCGCCAAATTTGAGAACCTGCATAAAAAATGAATTTTAACAGAAAAACTGTAAAGATATGGACTAATTGACATATGTACAAGCATACTAAATCCATCTCCGGCCAGTGATGCCCTGCAAAATAATCTCCCCGTTGTGATCTTACGGATTATAGCGTGATGGGTTTCCTACCGGAATAAAGCTGGTCAAGAAAATTCCCGGGAACTATTGACTTTAGCGAAAGGTTCATTTCAGCGCTTTGGTTACTTAAAATCAGCTGACCTTTCTGTTTTTTGAAATCAGCATGGCTTCAGATGCTGCTCCTGGTAAACCCTTTTTTAGTATGATCGTTCCGGTGGAAGACAGGCCTGCATCAATGGCGTGGCCGTTCCATTTAGTGTAACTCAGGGGGGGGGTAATCCGGCGAAGGCGGGTGGGATAAAAAACGTCAGCCCCTAAAACAGCAAGAGCTTCTTTGTATAAATCACCCTCTTCTGATTCCGAACCACCAGAAAATACAAGCCTTCTGTAAATCTTTCAAGGTTAACTGTTTTCATTTCACCAAAAGGCAACCTGTCTTCCATCACTTTTTTACCATTCTCATCGTAAATAGACAGTCCGGCATCTGAGCCCATGTTATTCATTTTCAAATGCCGGTTTAACAAAGAGAATGAGACTTCGCCTTCATTCAATTGATTTTCAGACATTCCCACTTCCCTCTCAACACGCTTGAGTACTTCCTGAACCCATTGAGCATACATCAGTCCGCTTGGATGAAGCCCGTCTGCAGCCACCAGTTCGGGCTGAGCCAGGCCTTTGCGTGATATCGGGGTAATGTCAATATAACTGACCTGATATTCTTCGGAGATTATCCGGTTGATCTCATTGAACTCATCAATTGCATCACTGATGGCAGGATTTCCATTCCCAAAAGGCGTATAGGCGTAATCGGGGATAGACAATACAAAAACATGTGAAGGTGACCCTCCGGCCAGAAAAATCGCTTGCTGAAGCAGAGCCTCAAACTCATTCGCATAAGCAGCTTGACTACCACCCTGGAATTGATTGTTAACACCAATCAGTAGTGAAACCAGATTGTATCCTGTAAGTGGCAATTGTTCACCAATTGCACTTTTTAAGTTATCTGTCCGCCAGCCGGTTTGCGCAATAATTTTCAGTTCATCAACATTGTATCCCAGATTCGTCAATCCGTTAATAAACTGAACAGGCCAGCGTTCGGTAATTGCAACGCTCTGCCCGATTGTATAGGAATCGCCCAGGGCAAGAAAACGCACAGGTTCTCTCACCTTAATAGTACGGCCGGGGACTGTTAAAGAAGATAATAGCAGGAAAATGAATAAAAACCGCGGTCTCACTGCCTGATAATTTTTCCAGTGACCTGTTTCCCTTCTTTCACCATCCTTACAAGGTAAACGCCCGATCGGAGATTCTCAAGCGACAAACTGAAATCGTTTTTGGTTATCTTTCCTGACCAGACAACAGCGCCGGTAACTGAAACGATACTTACATCAGCATCTTCTGAACCGGTGTTTACTAATCTAAGCAAAGAACCATCAGTAAAAATTCCGGTAACCGGAGTTTCAACAGAGTTTACATCCGTAGAAAGAACCGTGAAACTTCCCTCGGTTGAAAATTCAGAACCTTCATAGGCCTGATCGATCGCCTGTACTCTGAAATAATAGTCACCAGGGTTAAGCGACCTGAACACCATAAAATCGTTGCTGCCCGTATTGCCGGTACCGGCTGTATATCTGACGCCGGTCTCAATATCAGCCTGGGGACTTACCACATCTATGTTGCCACTTTCCGAGCCAACCATTACATTATAACTGATCGCCATCTGTGGAGATTGAAGGTCGGTGACCCGGCTCCAGCTGATAACAGCATAATCTCCTGAGGCATATGAATACAAATTGCCCGGGACACCCGGCGGGGTGTTCTGCTGAAAAGCGCCGGTTTGTATATCATTCCGATAAAGAATAGAAACCGGATCGCCCGATAAACCGGTGAGCAGCAGGTCATAATCCCCGTCATTGTCATAATCACCCCAGGCTGATGAAGCCCTTTCAACAAAAGGCAATCCTGCCGGAAATTCATCAAAGCTTCCAACGCCGTTGTTGTTGTATAACCTGGTAGAGGCATTCCCGCATCCGGCATTTTCTCCGGCAAGCATAATGTCGAGGTCTCCATCGTTGTCATAGTCAATCCAGTCGGCAGGCCCCAGGGCAGTACCAACCAGGCCGGCATTTGCAAAACTGAAGGTTTTGTCTCCATTGTTCCTGTAAACGTAGGAAACCGGAACCAGAGAAACATCTTTTCCGGAGATCAGAATATCGGGATTACCGTCATTGTCGAAATCACCCCAGCTTGCAGTACCGCCCACAGCGCCTTCAACCGGTACTTCCAGCCTGCTGAAAATCCCGTTTTCATTCAGATAAATAAAAGTTTCGGCAACCGACCCGGCATCTCCGACCATCAGCAGGTCAGGATCTCCGTCGTTATCACAATCGCCCCAGTCAAGTGAAGGGGTGTTCATTATGGTCAGGCCAGCGGTAACTTCAGCAAATGTGCCATCACCGTTGTTGTGATAAAGCCTGGTATCCCAGTTTCCAGAAATCACAAGGTCAGGGTAAGCATCGTTATCATAATCCCCCCAGGCAACATCCCCGTCAGAACCGCCTGCGTTAAATAAATCATCGGTAAGTCCGAATGTTCCATCTCCCAGGTTACGATATAGTCTGGTTGCATTGCCGTTTATATCCCTGCCTGTCATAACTACATCAATATAACCGTCAAGGTCATAATCGGCAAGTGCGAGGGCACAGTTGTACAGGCCTGAAATCCCGGAGGCAGTATCACTAAAAACCCCCTGAGCGTTGAGAAATATCTTTCCCAGGGGTTGTGCTGATTCATCAAGTCCAACCATAACCAGGTCGAGATCGTGGTCGTTATCAAAATCGGCGAATGCCACCGCACTACGCCCGATGGGCGGAAGTCCTGAAGAAACAGGAACAAAAGGCTGGGCCAGTGAAACTGAAAGTCCCGAAGATAGAAATAGAAACAGTATATATGCTTTCATAGGAAACCATTGGTTATTGGGATGGTGAAAATACAATAAAACAATGAAACATATGCAGGTTAGGGTATATAAGATTTGCAATTTGCTGCAAGCTTATGGCAGGCAGAGCCTGCCGTCATATTCAGGCTGAGGCAGAGCCTCAGCCAACCCCTGGGTTAAGCCGGGGCTCTGCCCCGGCTTGCTATCATGGCAGGCTCCGCCTGCAACTGCATTCCTGAACAAAAACTATATCCTTTCGACTTTGCTACGGAATTCGGGATTTTATATGACGGCAGGCTGCTTGCAGGCAGAGCCTGCCGTCATATTCTGACTGAGGCTGAGCCTCAGCCAACCCGGTGTTAAGCCGGGGCTCTGCCCCGGCTTGTTATCATGGCAGGATGTGCCTGCAACTGTATTCCTAAATAAAAACAATTCTTTACGATTTTACTCCAAGATTCAGAATTATTACATCTAACAATGCATCTTTATCAGCATAATTTCGTGCACTTGAATAGAGATAATCTTCAGGCTTTTCAACCAACCCGTTTTTTACAGGATTATAGTGGATATAGTTTACTTTTTGTTCGATAAACTTTTGACTGTATATAAGTTCCGCATGGTTATTATTTGTCCAGAATTGGTATTGTTGTTTAGCTTTATACTTTCCGTGATATTCGAAAATAAGTTTCATCCAATCTCTCCTGCTTTCACTCGATTTCAATATTTCACTCATAAACTGTTTACATGTATAACTTTTAAAATCACGGATAAATCCACTCAAATCTCCCTGGCCGCTTTGAGCAAGAATGTGTATGTGATTCGACATAATCACATAAGCGAATATATTCAGAGATTTGTTTTTCCGGCAATACTCAAGGCTATCGATAACGATGTCGCGGTAGACTTTTCGGGTGAAGATATCAACCCACCCAACAATCTGGAAGGTAAGGAAATAAGCACCTTCCGTTTCTAAGATTTTGTAACCCGATGACATGATAAAATCAAATTACAACATTGGATTCTTTCCTGGATTATTAGCAGAGTATATATTTCTAACGGGTGGTCTATTAATAGGAATAAATAGCAGATATAAAGTAATATAAAGTTACAAAAAAAATGTTTCGAATTCAAGTTCCTGTGTTCACTGAAAGCATTTCGCAGGCAGAGCCTGCCATCATATTCCGGCTGAGGCAGAGCCTCAGCCAACCCCTGGGTTAAGCCGGGGCTCTGCCCCGGCTTGCTATCATGGCAGGCTCCGCCTGCGACTGGATTCAATAAATCAATGATGTATGCTTTTTCCTGCAATTAAAATATTCCGCTTTGCTTACCTTTGAAGTAGTCCAAATGATCCTTTATGAGAATTTATGTATCCCTGATCATGATCTGTTTCTTCATGAAACTTACGTCGCCGAAAGCACAGCCATTCAGCAGTTTTCTGCAGCAGATCAACCTGCTGGAACAGGAAAAAAGACAGGAACAGGTAAACAGATTCCTGGTAGGAAAACCGGATATTCCTGTGATTGAATCTGATACTGTTGTGTACTTCCTATACAGCGGAAATGCCATCTCCGTTGCCATTGCCGGTGATGCCACTGCCTGGATACCAACACTCAGCATGACCCGGATTATCGGCACCAATCTCTGGTATGTCAGCACTTCATATCAAAAAGACGCCAGGCTCGAATACAAAGTGGTGATCAATGATATGGACTGGAAGCTGGATTCACTTAACCGGCGGATTGTTGCCGGAGGCATGGGCAATAACTCAGAGCTGATCATGCCCGGTTACCAGGCCGGTAAATATAACATCAAACGGCCATCCATTCCTTCAGGTTCGGTCTCGGATACCGTAATTCAAAGCAGGGTAATGAAGGAAAACCGCAAAATCCTGATATATCTCCCACCCGGATATTCCGGCAGCCACGATCGTTACCCTGTCTGCTATTTCCATGACGGGATTGAGTTTTTCAACCTAACAGCAGCAAAAAATATCCTTGATAATCTGATATCCGGGAAACGCATACAACCGGTTATCGGGGTATTTATTGAACCTGTTCAACGGGATGAGGAATACTCAGGCTTCAGGCAGAGCGATTACACCCGTTTTGTAACAGAAGAGCTTTCATCTTTTATCGATGCGACATACCGTTCCGAAACAAATCCGGAAAGCCGCGCACAGTTCGGCATTTCAAACGGAGGCAATATTTCCCTGTGGATAGCCGCTTCGCATCCTGAAAATACCGGGAAAGTTGCCGCTTTTTCAAGCAATGTTGAAAAGAGTGTTATGAAAGCAATTAAGAAATCAGAGTGCAATAATCAGAAGGTCTACCTTGATCTGGGAGCCTATGACATACCTGCCCTGCTGCCGATGGTAAGGAATCTGAAAGACCTGCTGACGGAAAAGGGGTGCAGCCTAAGCTATCATGAATACCCTGAAGGGCACAACTGGGCTTTCTGGCAGAAATACCTCCCCGATGCCCTGATATTTTTCTTCCCTTCTGATTCCAGGTGAATACAAAGATGTTTTCATCAGAAAAAGGGAGCCGATGACTCCCTTTTCTCTGCATCATTTCCTCTTTTTAAATTCAGCCAGACCGCTGTCGAGAAACTCCAGGAACTTATCCACATCAAGGTCATAGGCTTTCGGTGAAACCAGCAGTTCACCCTTTGCATCCAACAGCACATAATAGGGCTGGGCATTGATGTTGTATTTGCTGATCTGGTAATCGGCATATTTCTTACCGATGGTTTTCTTCACCTTCCCATCATAGGTGGATGTAATCCATTCCGATTCGGGAAGTTCCGTCTTATCATCCACATAAAGGGCGACAAGCACAAAATCTTCGCGGAGTTTCTTTAACACGCGTGGATCTGACCATACCCTGGACTCCATTTCCCGGCAATTGACGCAACCATGGCCCGTGAAGTCAATAAATACGGGCTTCTGCTGTTTCGCTGCACAGGCCAGTGCCTGTTCATAATCAAAATAGCCTTCCAGACCATGAGGAAGATGAAGTATATCACCATATTTGGGCTTATCGCAAAGGGTTGAACCACTGTGCTCAGTACCAGCCCCCCCGCCAGTACCATAGACCTGGATGTTGTCACGTATAATTTTATTAAGGTCGAAATCGTGGGTTGCCTGAGGGGGCAGGTAGCCCGACAATGCCTGCAGTGGCGCGCCGAACATACCGGGAATCATATAGGCAACGAAAGTAAATGTTGCAATGGCCAGACCAAGCCGTGGCACGGCTATGTATTTCAGGTCGCTGTCGTGCGAAAACTTCAGCTTACCCAGCAGGTAAAATCCCATCAGGGTAAAGATGACAATCCATAAGGCAAGGTAAATCTCACGATCAAGAATGCCCCAGTGGTAAGTCTGGTCTGCAATGCTGAGGAATTTCAGACCAAGCGCCAGTTCGATAAATCCCAGCACAACCTTCACTGAATTCAGCCATCCGCCAGATTTTGGCATATTGTTGAGCCAGCGTGGGAAAAAGGCAAATAAGGTGAACGGCAATGCAAAGGCAAGTGAAAAACCCAGCATCCCAACAATGGGTTCAAGTACTTCACCGCCTGCCGAAGCCACCAGAATGGCACCAACGATGGGACCAGTGCAGGAGAATGAAACCAGTACCAGGGTAAAAGCCATAAAGAAGGCACCAATGATGCCTCCCCGGTCGGCCTGAGCATCTGATTTGTTGATCATCCAACTGGGCAGTGTAATTTCAAACATGCCCAGGAATGAAGCGGCAAAGAACACGAATATCAGGAAAAACAGCACATTGGGAATCCAGTGTGTACTCAGGAAATTCGCAAAATTGGCGCCAAGTGTCACTGCAACAACAGTTCCGATTACTGTATAAATCAGGATGATGGATATACCATAAATAAGTGCCTGTGCTTTCGCTTTCACTTTATCCTTTTCCTTGAGGAAAAAAGTAACCGTCATTGGAATCATCGGAAATACACAGGGAGTAAGAATAGCAGCCAGTCCGGCAAGAAAAGATAAGAAAAAGAGCTTCCAGAGCGATGAATTCTCATCCAGCCCGCCATTGCTTACAGGTTTGATCTCCGCCTGCTGCAACGAATCCGAGTGCCCTGCAGTGTCAGCAACAGCAGTGGATGTATCGGCCGGAGCTGTTTCGCCGGGAGTGGTGACAGGAACCACAGTCGCTCCTGCATCAGGGTTTCCTTTAATGTTGAATTCAAAATCCACCGTTTCCGGGGCAAGGCACTGCTTATCATCGCAGCACATAAATTCCAGGTAACCGGTAACCTTAAAATCTTTTGCCGAAAGCACACCGATGGTTTGGGTAAAAACAGCCTTATCGTTGAAGTACTTCAAAATGGCCTGAAACTGATTGTCAAACTCTTCAACGGATTTTGATTCCTTTACCTTACCGATGGTCTTAAAATCCCTGCTTTTTTCAAAGTTAAAGGAAGTAGCAACAGGGCCATCAGGAGGTGGTGGCACATCCTGCGAATATAAATGCCATGGCCTGTCGATGGTCGCTGTAAAGATCAGCTGAACCTCGGCCGGACTGATTTGTTTTGTGCTGAATGTCCACTTCACAGGTTTCATCACCTGGGCACCGGTGATCAGGGGTATTGCCAGGGCTAAAGCCAGCAGCAATATGACATTTTTCAGTTTCTGGGTCATCCTTGTATAAATTTAGTACTCAGGCAGCTAATCAAGCCATTCTATTTTGAGAATCCTTTTTGTTTCATTTTTTATTCTGAAGGCGTTTCCGATGCGGTGTCCGACGAGCCAGGCTATTTCATTCCCACTGATCAGCAACCAGGCATTTTCCTTCTCAACGATTGAAAATTTATTGTCGATGAAAAAATCGCTGAGTTTCTTATGACTAGTCATGCCATAGGGTACAAAGGTATCACCTTCTTTCCATTTCCGGAGTCTGAGGGGCCATTCTATTCCCGAAACATCAAGCATGGCTATGTTTCCGCTTTTTGAAACAGCCAGACCCGGATGATTTTCAATATAAGTGAACCTGAGCTGGATTGGCTTTTTCAGCTCAGGGTTCTCCTCATCGATAACTATTTCACCTGCCGGCGGTACACCCACCGGACCCAGTGCTGTAATCAGGAGCAATTCACGGTCCTTGACCAACCGGTGTGTTTGTGAGAAATACTGCTTTCCTGAAATATCCTCCAGCCCGGCCGCCACCTCATCGGTGACACTCCGGTTAAAATTAAAGGGTTGCAGTAACTCATACATATAGACTTCTAGCGGCCGTAGATTCAATAATTCACTGATTTTCAGCGTTGCGTAATCTTTTCCAAAGGTCCCGGATTTGTTCCATACCGCTTCCAGGTGATTGTGCAACAGCATTTCTGTTTCACGCATCCTGTCGATGGTAGACGTTATGGTTTTCCTGAATTCAGGGTTGATCTCACCCAGGAGCGGTACCAGATCGTGCCTGATTTTATTTCTTACATACTTTGAGGAGCGGTTTGAACTGTCTTCGCGGTAACTGATCGCCTCATCCCCGGCAAACTCTTCAATCTGCCGGCGGAAGGCAAACATCATGGGATGCACTATCCGTGTCCGGTTGGGCAGGATTCCGTGCAACCCGCCTATTCCTGTCCCCCGAAGCACATTGATAAAAAATGTTTCAATCTGGTCATCAAGGTGGTGAGCTGTGGCAACGGCTTTGAATCCTTCAGCCTGAACCAGTTCATCGAACCACTCATACCGCAGTGTGCGGGCGGCCATCTGTACCGACATCTTATTAAAACCGGCATATTCCCTGGTTTTAAACTGCCTGACAAAGAACCTGACTTTATAAGTTTCGGCCATCGATGTAACAAAAGCCTCATCCTGGTTCGATTCACTTCCCCGAAGGTTGAAATTGCAGTGAGCAATGGCAAAGTTAAGACCGGCCCTGTGATAGAGCTCAGCCATGACCATAGAATCAACACCCCCGCTGATGGCCAGCAATACCGGTTCTTCGGGTGAAAAGAGACGAAAGGATGAAATATATTGCTTAAACTGCCCGAGCATGCGACAAAGTTATAAAAAGATCATGATTGATAAAGACAGACTGGTTATCAGAAATTTACACTTTAACATATTTTAATAAGTGTACATAAATCCATCCGTTGCCTGGCATTTCTATCTTTCTGTTTTTCATTACTTTAAAAGAGGATATCCTAAGCTAATCAACCCCGGAATTTACAATTATCAAAAGCTCCTATTTTCGATCCGGAAATTTTAATATTGAAATCGATTTATTGAAGGAAGTTGCTTCTGGGATCTAAAAACGGACGATTCAGAAAGCCATGTTCATCCGGCACTGCAAGCGGCTTATACTGCAGTCACAGCAAAAAACCCAAAACTATTTTCTCCGATTGAATCCTTCTTACATTCATTATGCAGGTAAAATCACTATTCGTACCATTTCATGAGATTTCTCCTGTTGCGGTCGTTCAATATAATCTTTGCAGGAGGTGAATAAAGAAAACCGATAGACTCCTGATAGGCTTCCGTGATTTTGCCCCTGACCATTTTCATCGAAAAATTTATAAGATGATTCTGTTCAGTGAAAGCCTCCGGTAAAACGCAGATGGCTGAAGGAAGCCAGCGCTCGGGGAACAGCCCGGCATGGCGGCCATGGCTGTAGTAAGCATCTATTTCATGCTGTATGAGCCTTAAAGCGGCATCGATTCCTTCCACACTTCCGGGTTTCACCCCTGATTGCACCAGAAAACGGTTGATGTCGGTCATTGACGGGACCAATAGGGCAACAGTGCATGGTTGCTGATTATTGTATAACATACACTGGCTGATATAAACCGACTGATCGGTAATGGCTTCTTCTATTCCCTCCGGACTGTATTTCTCACCGTCGTTGGCAATAAGCAGGCTTTTATATCGCCCGAGTACGATCAGAAAACCATCCTTATCCATATATCCGAGATCACCGGTATGAAGCCAGCCATCCCTCAAAACTTCGGATGAAGCTTTCGGATTGTTCCAGTAACCTTTCATCACATTTTCTCCCCTGATGACTATTTCACCGGTTTCGCCTTCAGGAAGCTGGTTACCCTCAGTATCGCAGATTCTGAGTTCAAGATAATCAACCAGACGGCCGGATGTCCCCATCTTGATGTTCTTCAATGAATTGGATGAGATTATAGGGGATGCTTCTGAAAGACCATAACCCTGACAGACAGGAATGCCAATGGCATAGAAAAACCGCTGCAATTCCAGATCAAGCAGCGCTCCGCCACCAATAAAAAACTCCATTTCACCACCAAAAGCCATTCTGACTTTCCGGAACAGGATCCTGTCGTATAACAATACCAGGGGTTTCAACAATGACCTCCACCCATGCCCTTTATTAAAGCCTAAGCCATTATAAGCATAGGCAACAGACAGGGCATGTTTGAACATGGCAACAGCAGGTTTTCCTTTCGCTGCAATGGCAGATTCTATGTTTTTACGGAAATTTCTTGAAAGCGCCGGAACACTCATCATGATATGAGGCTTCAGCTCCCTGATGTTGACCGGAACATTTTTGATGGCCTCCATGGCGGACTTACCTGCCTGAACCGAACCAACCGCGGCACCCTTTGCCATAAAACAATAAAGGCAGGCTGTATGCGCAAAAGAATGGTCCCATGGCAGGATCGCAAGCGTACGGTGGGTGGGAGGAATATCCATCAGGGTGAGCGCCTGTTTTACATTGGCCACGTAATTCAGATGGGTAAGCATAATGCCCTTCGGATCAGCTGTTGTGCCTGATGTATAGGAAATGTTGGCCAGATCATCCGGCTTAACAGCCGACATTCTCTGTTCCAGGACAGAACTATTGGTTTCAAGAAATTCTGAGCCTATTTCCAGGAGTTCAGAATAAGTGTGGTCGGTGTCTGTACCTTCCGGCTTGCCATCAATAAATATCACTTTCTCCAGATCGGGCAGCTGCCCGCGGATTTCCAGAATTTTAGCTGCATGCAGACCAGATACAATCACCATTCGGGTACCGGAATGCTGCAGGCGGAACTTCAGGTCTGTGGCAGCATCAAGCCTGACCGAAAGAGGCACACTGCAGGCTCCTGAATACAATATGCCAAGTTCACTGATTATCCAGGCATTTCTCGCTTCTGAAAGGATGGCCACCCGGTCACCGGGTTCAATTCCGAGCACAATTAACCCGGCAGCAACTTTACATACCTGATCGTAAACCTCAGCATATGTAGTTCCCTTGTATTCAAGCGTGGTTTTCTCATACAGATAGATATTCTCTGCATAATTCAACACACTCTCCCCGAAAAGATCGATGATGGTTTTCATACACCCGGAATGAGGGTGCAATTTACGAAGAATTCAGATCGATTGATCTGCCATGTAAGGCAAATAGCATTATCACACGTTTGATCAATCATTGTATCACAACAAAATATTCACGAAAAAAAACAATAATGATTTTTGTTAGTATATACTAACTATATTTGTTGCATGAATACGCTGATAGAAATTGTTGCCGGATTATCCGGTATGATCGGACAGATGGAAGAGTCTGCTAAAATACAGTTTAACCTTTCCAACCTCACACATACACAGATGCATTATCTGGAAACAATCAGCAGGCTTGGAAATCCGAATATAACTGAGCTTTCCGCCTCACTGAAACTCACCAAACCAACAGTTAAAGTGGCTGTTGACAAGTTGATTGAAAGAGAATTTGTTTCCAAGGTACAATCGGATGCTGACAGGCGCAGTGCCCATCTTCACCTGACTGAGAAAGGAAAACTGATCAATCAGATGCATGATTATGCGCACAGGAGGATAGCCGAAACCATCAACAGGGCCCTGAATAAAGAAGAACTTGAATGCCTCACCAACCTGTTGGTTAAGGTGCTTTCATAATAATATCATTTATTTAATCTTTTTGTTAGTTAATACTAACGATTATAAAACGACTGTTTATGCCCGATTCGCTCTATTCTGACAAATACAAAGGTCTCAGCCGGCAGGATGTTGCAGCCAGACTCATCTCTGAAGGATACAATGAATTGCCATCTTCAAAACCCAAAGGTGTATGGCAGATCGCCTTGGGTGTTATCAAAGAACCCATGTTCCTGTTACTGGTCGCCTGTGGAAGCCTTTACCTTATCCTCGGCGATATCCAGGAAGGGTTAATGCTCCTTGGTTTTGTGTTTGTGGTCATGGGCATAGAATTCTATCAGGAGAAAAAGACCGAAAAGGCGCTGGATGCCCTGAAAGACCTGGCAAGTCCAAGGGCCCTTGTTATCCGCGGAGGTGAAACCATCCGGATCCCCGGAAGGGAAGTGGTGGTAGGCGACATCGTTGTTCTTCAGGAAGGCGACAGGGTTCCCGCCGATGCGCAGGTCTTGAGCAGTGTTAATCTGCTCGCGGATGAATCGCTTCTGACCGGAGAACCGGTACCTGTCCGAAAACGTGAATGGAAAGAAGATGATCTGACTTTCATACCGGGTGGTGATGATATCCCTTTTGTTTACTCCGGATCTATGATCGTTCAGGGCAACGGTATTGTGAGGGTAACGGCCACCGCGATGCAAACCGAGATCGGTAAAATCGGCAAGGCTCTGGAGTCGGTTAAAGAAGAACCTACCCAGCTCAAGCGGGAGATGGGCACCCTGGTAAAACGTCTCGCCATCATTGGGGTTACCCTGTGTATCCTGGTAATCGCCATTTATACCATGACCAGGGGAGATTTGCTGAAGGGTTTTCTGGCCGGAATCACCCTCGCCATGGCAATGCTGCCTGAAGAGTTTCCGGTTGTCTTAACCATCTTCCTTGCCCTGGGGGCATGGCGGATGTCAAAAAAGAATGTGCTAACCCGCAAACCTGCCGCAGTTGAGACTTTGGGCTCGGCAACCGTGCTTTGTACCGACAAAACCGGTACATTAACACAAAACAGGATGACCGTTACCCGGTTATACAACGGAAAGGATTTTCATAAAGTAATAGCCGGAGGAGATTTCCCGGATCCCTTCCATGAAATCATTGAATACGGAATCCTCTCGAGCCAGGCCAACCCCTTCGATCCGATGGAAAGGGCCATCATCAACACGGGTGATCAGTTCCTGGCGAATACCGAACATATCCATACCGACTGGGCAATGGAAAAGGAATATCCGCTGTCGCGCGACCTGTTGGCCATGTCAAGAGTATTTTCAAATACCGGATCAAAGGAAAAGGTGATCGCTGCCAAAGGTGCTCCGGAAGCCATTTTTGACCTCTGCCATCTGAGCAAAGCCACTACCGAAACTTATGAAAAAGCCATTGCTGAAATGGCTTCAGATGGTTTAAGGGTTTTAGGGGTCGCAAGGGCTGCACTGACCCCCGGAAATCTTCCGGAGATTCAGCATGATTTTGATTTTGAATTCGTTGGACTGATCGGGCTTTCGGATCCTGTACGTGAGAACGTAACAGCAGCTGTAAGCGAGTGTTACAAAGCAGGTATACGGGTAATCATGATTACCGGAGATTACCCTGTAACGGCTGCTAATATAGGAAGAGAGATCGGTATAAGAAACCCGGGACTCTGCATCACAGGACCGGAACTTCAGGCTATGACCGAAGATGAACTGTGTGAACGTATCAGGGAAGTGAATATATTCGCCCGTGTCGTTCCGGAACAAAAACTGAAAATTGTCAATGCCCTTAAAAGAAACAATGAGATTGTTGCCATGACCGGCGATGGCGTGAACGATGCCCCCGCGCTGAAGGCAGCCAATATCGGTATTGCCATGGGAGAAAAAGGTACCGATGTTGCCAGGGAAGCTTCTTCGCTTGTGCTGATGGACGACAATTTTGCTTCCATCGTCGGTGCAGTCAAAATGGGTCGCAGGATCTTTGACAACCTTCAGAAGGCGCTCGGATACATTTTCGCCATACACGTTCCGATTGCCGGTCTGTCACTCATTCCGGTTCTTTTTGCCGACCTTCCGCTTATTCTCTGGCCTGTTCATATCGTATTTCTTGAATTGATCATAGATCCGGCCTGTTCCATCATTTTCGAAGCGGAACGCGAAGAGAAAAATGTGATGTCCAGACCCCCGAAAGACATCAATGAACCCTTTTTCGGGGCGAAG
Source organism: Bacteroidota bacterium (assembly GCA_009773455.1). Classification (GTDB taxonomy): domain Bacteria; phylum Bacteroidota; class Bacteroidia; order Bacteroidales; family Lentimicrobiaceae; genus Lentimicrobium. The sequence continues at coordinate 138,280 of WSXU01000001.1, forward strand.
AAAATACTGCTGAGTTGTACACAGGGTATTGGAATCCTTGTCATCAGTCTGCTGGTATATTTTACCGGAATACGAATGGGATACACTGAAAACGCTGTCAGAACATTGACTTTTGTAACCCTGATCGCTTCAAATATTGCCGTAATTCTTTCCAACCGTTCCTGGACAAACAACATATTCCGTATCCTCGTTACCCCAAACAGAGCTGTGAAATGGGTCGTTGGCGGAGCAGTCTTCTTTCTGATCCTTATCCTGAATATACCTTTCCTGCTTGATCTTTTCCAGTTTGAACGCATCTCTGTTATGGAAACCGGAATCTGCGCAGTTGCCGGATTATTCAGCATTACTTGGTTTGAGGTTTACAAACTTTACAATTATAACCATCAAAGGACACTTTCAATAAATCCTGTAAGAGAATGAAAACAGAAATCAACAGGGAGATTAACTTCTGGAATTCTTTTTCAGGCAGATACGATAACTTTATAAGATATACACTTGGCAATACCTATCAGTTACTTTTTAAAAAACTGAAGGAAGATGTCACCGGCACGGAGAATATCCTTGAAATCGCTACCGGCACAGGTTTACTTTCGTTCGAAATCTGCAGAGTGGTGAATCACATCGATGCCATTGACATTGCCCCGGAAATGATCCGGATCGCACAGAAAAAGCAGGCAGAAATGCATGCCCTTAACATTGATTTCGGGGTTGGCGACACTTCCAATCTGCAGTTCAGGGATGGCTCCTTTGACAAAGTTATTGCATCTAATGTGCTGCACCTGCTCGAAGATCCCGATGAAGCGCTTTCTGAAATCAACCGCGTACTGAAACCGGAAGGGAAGGCCTTTCTGATCACATTCTGTCATGGCGAAAACCTCCGGAGCCGTCTTTTATCAAGGTTTATGGAACTTTCAGGCTTCAAAGCCAGAAACAGGTGGACTACAAAAAGCTATGCATCTTTCATCAAAGCCAATGGATTTGAGATTCTGACCATGGAAATCATGCCTGGTAAAATTCCCCTCGTTTATATTATTGCCTGCAAAACGACCATCAGGCAACCATCCTAACAGCAACCCGAAAATGGAATAACGTTTTGGTCTGACCCCATCCTATCAATGGGGAAATGACTATAATATGATATATTATTTATAATAATTCTAAATAACAATAATTTATACACTATCTTTATAATATTATTAACCTCAAAATCAATCATTATGAAAAGAAGTTTATTCCTTGCAGGTATTGTTTTATTGCTTGTTGGCAATGTATTTCCCCAGCAGGCTGCCGATAAACCTGTGGTGGTTTTCGAAAATCTCTACCTGCTTCCCAAGCGTGGCATGGAAGACAAGTTTGAAGCTGCCATCAAAGCACATAATCAGAAATTCCATCCCGATGGCCCTTATAAGGCAGTCCTTCGCAAAGTGGAATATGGTGAAAAGGCAGGGTGGTATGTCTGGGTTTTCGGTCCTGCAACATATTCAGCCCTGGACACCAGACCTGACAAAGAAAACGGACATGCCGACGACTGGTCGAAAACCGTCGACCCGCTCATCGAAACTTATGGAAATTCAACGTTGTGGGAGTTAAACGAGGATTTGTCGTTTGGCAGGGAAATCATGAAAAATTCGAATTATTATGAGGCCTGGATTGTTGACCTTAAACGCGACCAATACTACAGGTTCAAGACACTGACAGAAAAGCTGAAAAAAGCCTATGAATCTGCCGGAAAAACCGCCTTCCTGGTCTACAACAATCCGCTTCATACAGGGGATAATGCTGATGTAGCTATTCTCTGGAGTTTCAATTCCTACGACGAGTGGTCGAAAGACCCGGGAGCAAAAGATTCCTATGAAAAACTCTATGGAGCCGGAAGCTGGCAGAATATGGTTAATGAATGGATGGATATTACGGTCGATTATAAATCCGAAATAAGGAAAATAATCAAATAGACCGGGACATTAAAAAGACAGCTGGAACAATTTGTTCCGGCTGTCTTTTTTAATGGGATTCCCCTTGATCTTAATCCTGACAATGTTCAGGTCATCAATAGCCGAATACGACGATTTTTGCCTGTGACTATTGCTTTACAAATTTCTTCATCATGACGTTGCCTGCTGCTTCACAACGCAAAAAATAGATGCCCCCGGGCAATGTTCTGACATCCATGGTTATGTTCTTCTGACCAGACACCTCTACCCGTTCTGTGGCAACAATCTTACCCAAAGGATTGACAATGGAAACTGCAACAACAGCCGGCTTTTTAAGGCTCAGACTGATGTTTGCCACGTCGGTGACAGGGTTGGGAAAAATCACCGGTTCCGTTTCAAAAATTTCACCATCGGCCAGACCCAGGAAGATGATCTCATTCGCAAGAACTACCATCTTTATTTCTGAGGCGGTCTGATTTACCGCATCAAGCGAAACAGTATGGGGATAAACCGATTTACCGGCCAGTTCAGCATATACCTGGTAGGTACCATAAGCCAGATCAGGGAAACTGAAAGTACCATCGGTGGCAGTATAGGTCACCATGGCAATTCCTCCTGGTGCCTGGAGAATTACCGGAATACCCTCTGATTTTAAACCATAGACAATGGTTCCGCTGATGCTTCCGGGCCCCTGGGGTGCATTGGTTACTGCCACAAGGTGAATGTGTGCATCATCCGTACCGCCTGTCAGGTTGATTATACCGGCATCTTCCCAGTGGAGCACATCCCCATAATAGGTAGGCAGGTAATCACCGTAATAAACCGAACCGGGTCCGGGCTCTGCTTTGGTTATATACTGGGCTGCTGCAAGGCCGCTGAATTCATACCATCCCAGTTCGCCGACCATTTCGGCAAAAACATCCACCACTTCACCTTCCAGCATCTTATACCCATAGGCGAACCCGGTTTCAATCGGGTTCTCACCGGCATAAACACGTCCGGCAATAAAATAAAATCCGCTCAGGGCCACATCAAGTGTTGAAAAACCTTCAACAGCTGTGGTATCTTCTACGGTAAGAGTCTGATACCCGTTTTTTGAGAATGTCACATTGTAGCTGCCCGGTTCAAGTGGCAATTCATAGTATCCATTGTTGTTGGTAAACACCTGATGTTCCCCGACCTTCACTTTTGCTTCATTGATGGCATAGCCGGTTGCGGCATCTGTTATATAACCCCTGAAACCTGCTGTAACCGGGCTGGAAACATGCATCACATTGTGGACAAAAAGTTCTGCAAAATCCGGCAGACTGGTCACGCATCTCAGTTCCTGTTCATAACTTCCCGGATTAAAACCTGCTGAACTGTATTTTATCCAGATGGTTTCCTGTGTTCCCGGCTGCAATGTCAGGGCTGAAGGCGTAACAGAGGTTATAAATCCCCTGTTCAGGTCGAAGCGAAGTGCCATTTCGGAATGAACATAGGTTTCATTCATTGACACCTGAAGCCCGAGTTCAGGATTGTAAGACTGAATGCCAATGGTAGCGCTGTTGGTTTCGAAGTTCTCCGTAACCTGCCTGTACCTGATGAGAATGGTTCCATTCATCATCATAACTACCTGGGCTGTAATAAATGATTCAGTCCCGGGGTAATGAACCATTTTATTGAACTGAACAATGGTCTTTTCTTCAAAATTCTTAAAATAGATCCTGGTGATGGCCGTATCGATGGCCAGGTCATCCCAGAACCATGCGATGAAATCGGTATAATTACTGTTGGTAGGGATCGAACCGTTGGCAAATGGCAGCAATTGCTGGTTGAAACCTATGCTGCCATTGGAATTAATCCAGAAGATATTTTTATTCTCCCCGTAAAAGGGGAAATCAATATCCATTTCATAAGGTCCCGCGACCATGTCATCACCCAGCCCTTCAACGGGTATACCGGTTTCAGCTATGTCGGTCCAGGCCCAGTCCGGCCCGTTGGGTTCATCACTGTCGATCCATGAATAGCCAAAATCATCGGGTCCGCCCTGTTCCCTACTGGTTAGGCCGGTAAACGAAAACTGCACCGGAATTTCCGAAACGTTCCTCAACACGGTATGAACAACAGCTGAATCATTGACTCCAACTGTAGCCTCAAGTGCCTGTGGATCAAAATATACCGGAGCCTGAGCTTTCAGGCTGACCGTTGAAATGCATAACATCAGTAAAAATAAAACGGAGAAGTTTTTCATGATGGATAGGGTTGGATTCTGAAGAAAAAAGACCGATAATGCACACAAATATAAGCCATTCCAATAATTTGTCAAGTGGAATATATATAGAATCCTGAATTTCATAAAAGGTAATCCCGGCTCTGAAACTTTACAGGAATATGTATGGAAAAAAGAATGTTACTGTAATAAAAGCTGATGGTTATTCTATATCCTGATAAAATCCCGCCAGTGACTTTGTCCTGAATAATCGACTGTTACCATAGCTTTCGTATTAAATGACCAAGAATTCAAACGGCTGCTGAGTTCCTGGCGGAGCATGTCAAGGGTATTGGTAATCATGTCTTCGTGAAACCCACGGTTCCCGATCTCAATCACCATCTCCATCGAGATTATGCGTCCCAGAACTTTGCCCAGTTCAACCAGTTTCCGCTGGGGCAACTGCAGATTCAGGTCAAAGTTGACCATCTCCTTCAACTGCTCGGCCGATTTTCCGGTAAGGCTGAAATCCTTAAGAAACCGGTAAAGATTGGTTTCTTTTGCCTGCTTCATCAGTTTAACGACTGCCTCGGATATTTGTGCATACAGAATATCGTTCGAACCTTCGAATACCTGGAACGGCCGGCTGTCGACTATGGCACGTCCGGCAATGTGGTTAAGTCTGTACCCCTTTGCCCCCACCAGTTGAAACAGGTGCTGGGCCGATTCCTGCATCAGGTCGGTCGAGACCGACTTCACTGCATTGGCCTTCAGTCCCTGGTCTGCCAGATCGGTACCTGTTCCGGCATTTTCACCGGTATGGGCACAAATGGCTGAGGTGATGGTAAAAGCCGACTGAATGCTTGAGAGCCTGTGCTGAACCTGATCGTATCCAAAAAGACTCTTCGCACCGACAAACCGGCGCTGGCAGTGATCAATCGCTTCATCCAGCATTCGTTTGGTGAAACCCATAGCCATCGAAGGTATCTGCAGACGGCTCCTGTGCAGGCTGTCCTGCAGCATGGCGATGCCGTTGGTCCTTGGCTCCAGCCGGTAAACCTTCGGGATACGGACATCAATCTTATTGCGTCCATAGGGAATCATGTACAATCCCAGGTTTTCGAAATACTCTTCCACCTCTATGCCCTGCCCTGGTTTGTTGTTGTCACTGATAAAGAATTCAATGTCGCGCATCAGGTCACCCCCGGCTGTCTTCCTGCGGGCGGTGAGCAGCCAGTAATCGGCCCAGCCGGTGAGTCCGGCCCAGTGCTTGGTCCCCTTCAGGTGGTAATGCTCCTTTGCTTCGGTAAACGATGTCTGCATATTCAGTGCATCGCTGCCATGGTTGGGTTCGGTGATCATCAGCCCTCCCATTTTTTTATCCTCCACAAAGCCTTTAAAAACGGGGCCCTTGATCATATCGTTGCCGTATTTGGCAAGGGGCTGAAGAAACAGACCCCAGTTGATACCAAGGGTAAGACCGAGCGCCAGCGATTCATAAGAAGCTGTCGAAACCACCTCTATCCCTTCGTGCACATGTGCGCCTCTTCCTCCATAAGTTTCCGGAATAAAAGCAAGCATCGGGTCCGCTGCAAGGACCTCTCTCATAACAAAAGGTGGCAGACCACGACGGGTTCCAAGATCATCAGCAGTTGCCCGCTGATGAAAAACTGCCTCGAGGCGGTTCCTGAAATTCTGAATAAAAACCGAAAAAGGTAACTGAGGTGCTTTGATGCGTGTATTCAGGGATATAAGCGGTTGCGGAAGTTCCATGTCAGGGTTTGTTATAAATGTCATCTGGAAAAAGCCTTTGGTTCAATCTTCCCCTTCAGGGCTTCACTGAACATAGCAGGCAAAAGAACCGGGCCAATGATTCGAACAGGGAATAATCAACCCGGGCACGGCACATAAAAATACCCTGCCTGACCGTGATTGTCCTGTCTCCGGTAGTGCGGGGTGGATGTAAAAAGTCACAGAAAAAACAGAATGTGTCGTTGTATTATAAATAAACAACGCTTCGGTATTAATGTTTTACAGGCCGATCGGGCTTCAATGACAGACTTTGTTTTTATTTGATAAAAGTCACCAAAACAGGAACAGACACAATGATGCTATCAGGAGATTAGCTATTGGCCTCATGTTGGAGCAACCCCTCCACAAAATACATATCAACCGTGCCTTTGTTTTTGGCCTCAATCTTGCCACGGTGCGTGCACCTGAATCTGTCCGAAATCCTTTCGAAGGTCATCTGCGACACATTTACCTTACCTACTTCACCGCTTGATTCCATGCGTGAAGCGAGGTTTACCGTATCGCCCCAGATATCATACTGGAATTTTTTAATACCAACGATGCCTGCCACGACAGGGCCGGTGTGAATGCCCAGCCTCAATTCAAAATATGGCCTGTTTTCCAGTATCCTCTGCTTTTTCATGTCAGCCATAAACACCTGTATTTCAAGGGCAGCATTCACCACATCGGCAGCATTGGTGCGGTTGGCCACCGGCAGGCCGCCTGCGCACATGTAGGCGTCACCGATCGTCTTTATCTTCTCAATGCCGTAGCGTGTGATGATCTCATCAAACCTTCGGAAACAGATATCGATCTCCGTAACCAGTTCACCCGGGCTCAGTTGCTCGGCCATGGTGGTAAACCCCTTGAAATCGGTAAAAAGCACGGTAACCTCATCAAAATGACGTGCTTCTGCATGCCCCTTCAATTTCAGCTCTTCAGCAACTTCGGCGGGTAAAATGTTGAGCAGCAATTCTTCCGAACGGTCCTTTTCCTTCTGTATGATCGCCCTTGATTTACGGATATACCTGAGGCGGCTCAATAAACCTCCGGCCATGACCAACACACCAAGTCCGGAAAAGAGAAAGATGTTTTTCCGGTTTTTCTGTCGGTTGATCTCGAGCTCCGAAAGCAGTTTCTCCTCCAGCATCTTTTTATCAAACCCATACTGCAGCTCCTTCCGGGCTATTTCTTCAATGTTTTCCTGATTCAGGAGGGTGTCCTTCAAACTTGTAAACAGGCCCAGGTATTTGAAAGCGCTGTCATATTGTTTGGTGCCGGAAAATAATTCTGTCAGGCCCTGTAATGCATCCTTTTCGGGATAAAGCGCACCGATTTCAAGAGCCAGCGTCCTGGCCTTGCGCAGATAAACTGCACTTCTGACAAAATCGCCTGTAAGTCTGCTTACATCCCCCAACCCGACCAGGTTGTATATCATGCTGCTTATATCACCAATCGAATCGTTGATAGCAATTGCTTTATTATAATAATTTAAGGCTTCGGGGTAATTCCCTGAATCTTCATGCACCCTGGCGATGCTGTTGTAGGCCAGTGCGACCCCACCCTTATCACCTGCACCAGTTGAAATATCTAGTACCCGGTTAAAGTATTCCAGGGCTTTGGTGAAGTTGTTCTCTGCCGAATAGGTTATTCCGATATTGCCAAGGCTGTAAAGCAAGGCCCCTTCATTCCCTGATTTTGCCAGCAGGTTATAGGCCCGCAGAAAATAACTCCGCGCTTTGGCAAATTGCTCCAGGCTGAGATAAATAATACCGATGTTGTTGAGGTTATTGGAGATCTCCACATCATTTTTGATCCGTTCATTGATCTTAAGCGCAGCCAGAAAGTACTCCAGAGCTTTCGGGTGATTGCCCTGACTGGTCTGAATGTTGCCCAAATTGTTCAGGCATTTGGCCTGCTTCATTTCATCACCGGCAAGCCTGAACTGTTCATAGGCCTGCAGTGTATAGTCTTCCGCAGCATAATAATTACTCATATCCTGATAGGCACTTCCGATATGATAGAGGTTGATCCCTATATCCGTTTTGTTGCCCATATCCTTTTCCATCTTTAGCGCTGCCTGATATTCTGCAATCGCCTTTTCCGGTTTTCCATAGATCGCCCAGATGCGTCCGATTTTAAACAGGACTTTTGCTTCCCCATTCCTGTCAGCTGCCTTTTGCCAGAGTTGAATGGCAAGTGTGAAAACTGAATCTGCCTTTTTCTGCTGATCTGTAGTAAGATAACCTCTGCCTTTTAAAAGCTGAGCTGCAGAGAGGTAACGATTCCTGATGGTTTTATAGTTACCATCTGGTTTTGAGCGTATCATCGCTTCCAGTTCTGTAACATAGCCGATGCTTGCCCCGGGATCCGAGAAAACCAACATATCGGCCAGGGTTACAAGCAGGTTGGCACGTGTGGAATCGCTGGCAGTATGCTTTTTCAGCAGTAATTTCAGGCTGTCAGCTTCCTGCTGTGCGGCAACCGGCTGGCTGAAATAAAACAACAGCAATAAATAAATGGCAGATATGCAAAACGGGGCCGGTCGGTTCATCGTCTCAGTATAAATGTGATTGAATAAATACAACAATGAGAAAAACAGGAAACGCTGGAAGTTGTCTGAGCTGAAACACATGACTGAATGATCAGAAATCCTGATTTTCAGATGGTCAAAAAAACTGTTTCAGTGACTGGCAGATGGTGGGTTCAAAAACCCCGGAGCATTTTTCCGGTACTCTGGCGCGGAAAACATGGTGAATAAAAATAACAAGCAATTGCAATTATATGTTCATATGTCGGTATATATACTATGAATGCTTTATGCCGGGACTCAGACCGGCATAAAAAGTTCATCCTCAGAAATGTTGAAGATCGGTTTAAGGATGTGGAATGATGATGAATCAGGCTTTAATAAACTGTCTGCTGACCCTGTTCTTTCCAGTTCCCTCCACAAGTGTGATGATGTAAACTCCGGCAGCCAGTCCTGAAATATCAATTCCGGTGGTTCTCCCATCTAATTCACCCTGCCTGAGAAGTTTCCCGCCGGCTCCGGAAATTGTGAAATAAATCGTTCCCTTGTAATCTGAATCATAAACTACTGAAAGGAGGTCTCCGGCAGGATTGGGAAAGACCGAGACCTTGTCCTCTGCTGATGCAGGCTGTTTCACCGAGACGATATCTTCGGGACAAACGACCGGAGTGAAACCCAGTGTGCCTTCGTTTGTCATCACACCTCTCCAGCACTGCCCGTCGGGCGATTTCATAATGATACCCCGGTCAATATTTTCAATATAAATATCACCGTCGGCAATGTGAAGTTTTGAAGCAGGGGCGGCGGTACCCAGGCCAAGGTAACCGTTGCCTGCGAGCCTCATCCGCTCGGTATACACGGATTCATTGGCAGCAGTGGTATTAAATACAATGTATGACGGATAGCTGTCATAGTCAAGCCCCTGCCCTGCATAAAACAGGATACTGGAACTAAAACGCCAGGCATCGTTTAAATACATGGCCGAAGTGATACCGGTCAGCCGGTCACCGGCCATGACATTCTGAGGATAATCAACGGTACCCCTGGCACGCCTTCCGTTGAAAAGGCTGGCGACATAATGAATATCACTGGCAGAATACCCATCGAACGTAGCGTAATGGTTGTTCATGATGTTCATAATCCCAAACGTGGGATAAGTAATCACTTCATCACACTTAAGTGTAAATTTCGAGGAAGGATAAGTTGTTCCGATGCCCAGATTGCCATTGAACTGGTAAATGTTCTGTGAAATTGTATCTACCTGGGCGTTAATATTTAAGCCAAGAAAAGCAATGCAAGATAGTAGTAAAAAGGATCTTTTCATTATGACAGGATTTAATGTTTTTGAATATTGAAGCCTTAATAGTATGCCTTTTTATTAGATAATTGTGGACTGAAATTCAATAAATACGAATTGTTAAAGTTAGACGAAATAACCCAAAAAAAGTGTTGATTTAAAATATATTTGATCCAAAATACAGGAGAACCCCGGTTATACTGATTTTTCAGATTTGCGGGAATTAAATTATAAAATACTGCAATGAGGATAATGCAGCTTCATCAATCGCTTCAACAAAACCGGCAACTCCTTTGTTATTGAATAAAGGAAACCACAACCATGGAAATTAGCATTTTTGAAACTGAAGCCAATGGCATGGCTTTTATCGGGGGAAATGAAGGTGAAGAAAATCTCGCTGAAATGACCTGGGTAAAAGAGAGTGATGACTACATCATAATAGATCATACCATGGTCAGCGATTCACTTAAAGGACAGGGAATTGGTCGGAAACTGCTCGACCGCATCGTTGAAATGGCCCGTGAACGCAACCTCAAAATCCGGCCACTCTGCCCCTTTGTAAAAATAACTTTCGACAGGGTGCCCGAGTTAAAGGAACTGCTCTACGAATAGCAATCAGTCATCACCAAACAGGATTTACCAATGGAGAAAGAAATCATCAGACATTACAGTAACGGCGAAGTCACCATAAAATGGCAGCCGGGCAAATGCACGCATTCCACCCTTTGTTTCAGGGGTCTGCCCGGTGTATTCGATCCTGCCAGGAGGCCCTGGATAAATGCAGACGGCGCATCGACCGAAGAAATGATTGAACAGGTTAAAAAGTGCCCTTCGGGCGCACTCAGCTATACATTGAACAGACCCGAAAAACAGGAACCTACAGTGAGTTCACCCGTCAGAATTGACATTATGCCCGGTGGTCCCATGATTCTGCGTGGAGAATGCAACATCCGCTATGCCGATGGAACAGAGGGTGTCATCAACAACATCAGTTCGTTCTGCCGCTGTGGTCATACCACCAACAGTCCGTTCTGCGACGGCAGCCACTATGAAGCGGGTTTTAAAGGATAAAAAAGTACAGGCAGGTAAATAGTTCCGGTACTTCTGACCGGTACTTTGAGCAATACGCCTGCCTCAAAAAACTAAATTTGATTCCGGTAAATTACAGATCCAGATGCGTAAAATCCTCATTCTCTTTGCCCATCCCCGTTATGAACATTCTGTTGTCAACAGAACCCTGATTGATTCAGGCAGGCAAAATCCAGCGGTAACCTTCCATGACCTGTATGAAAAATATCCCGATTTCAACATTAACGTTGCCCTGGAGCAGGATTTACTGATCAGCCACGACGTAATCATCTGGCACCATCCCTTTTACTGGTACAGTTGTCCGCCGCTGCTGAAGCAATGGATCGACATGGTGCTTGAATTCAACTGGGCTTACGGGCCCAAAGGGGATAAACTAGCCGGAAAGACGGTCTTCAACACCATTACTACCGGAGGCAACCGGGAGGCCTATCAGCCAGAAGGCCGCAACCGCTTCGCGGTGAACCAGCTGCTTCTGCCATTCGAACAGACGGCTTTTCTGTGTAAAATGAACTACCTGCCCCCTTTCGCGGTCCAGGGCACACACCGGCTCAGCCAGGAAGAACTCAGCGGACATGCTGAAAACTACAGGCAATTGCTTCAATTGATTGCCGACGGTGATTTTGATCCCGGAAGTCTCAAAAATCATGAATTACTCAACGATTATTTCATAAATACCACAAACTATGGGCGGTGATTTCCTGCTTCAGGCAACCATCTATATGGGCGCTGCCATCATCTGCGTACCCCTTGCCAAAAAGCTTGGCATGGGGTCGGTTCTGGGCTATCTGATGGCCGGAGTGCTGGTGGGGCCGTTTCTGCTGGGGTTTATCGGGGAAGAAGGTTCGGATATCATGCATTTCGCCGAATTCGGGGTAGTCATGATGCTTTTCCTTGTCGGTCTTGAACTTGATCCTTCAAGACTATGGAGCCTTCGTAAACTTATCCTGGGCACCGGATTGTCGCAGGTTGCCGGCACTACCCTTCTGGTGTTCCTGGCAGCTCTGGCACTTGGAATGCACTGGCAGGGCGCCCTGGCCATCGGCATGTCGCTGGCGATGTCGTCAACAGCAATTGTGCTGCAATCGATGAAAGAAAAAGACCAGCTGAAAACAGAAGCCGGTCAGAACAGTTTCGCCATTCTTCTTTTCCAGGACATTGCCGTGATTCCCATTCTGGCTGTGCTCCCGTTGCTGGCAGTTCAGTCAGCAGGAAGTTCAGATGGTCATCACTCCCTGTTCGAATCACTTCCGGGATGGCTTTACACCCTAGCCCTGCTGGGGACAATCACTTCGGTCGTAATTATCGGACGGTTTCTGGTACCTCCCCTGCTGAGGCTGGTCGCCAAAACCAGGATCAGGGAACTTTTTACGGCTTCAGCGCTGCTGATCGTGGTAGGCATAGCCTTCCTGATGACCATGGCCGGTCTGAGTCCTGCGCTTGGAACCTTCCTTGCCGGGGTAATTCTGGCCAACAGTTCATTCAGGCACGAACTGGAATCGGACCTTGAACCATTCAAGGGATTGCTGTTGGGATTGTTTTTCATGGCAGTCGGCGCCTCCATCAATTTCGGCCTGATTGGTGAAAATCCCGTTACAGTCCTTAGTTTATCTGTAGGAATTATTGTCCTGAAAACCATCATCATACTGATTATCGGGAAATTCTTCAGGATGTCGGTCGATCAGAACCTGATCATGGCGGTAAGCCTTGCCCAGGTTGGTGAATTTGCCTTCGTAACCTTGTCATTCATCAGCCAGTTGAGCATACTCACCCCGGACCAGGTGGGCCTGATGATGGCTGTAACTGCAATCAGCATGGCCATGACCCCGGTGATGATCCTGGTGCTCGAAAAGTTGATTTTACCGCGTTTGGGCACAAAGATCAACGAGGATAAACCTGCCGATGAAATTGATGAAAAACAGAGGGTCATCATCGCCGGCTTTTCGCACTTTGGAAGCACCCTGGGCCGTTTTCTGAGGGCAAACGGCGTGAATGCCACCATCCTGGACCATGACTCCGACAGGGTCGAATTGCTGCGAAAAATGGGATTCAAGGTGTTCTACGGCGATGCCACCCGTGCTGATCTGCTTGAATCGGCGGGCGCTGCTGAGGCCCACATCCTTGTCTCGGCGATCGACTCCCCCGAAACCAATCTGCAGCTGGTTGAGACTGCCCGGAAACATTTTCCGCATCTCCGGCTGATGATCAGGGCCAGGAACCGATTTGATGCCTATGAACTGATGAACATCGATGTGATGAACCCCTACCGTGAACATCTTGACACTTCGGTTCGCATGGGAGTGGATGTGCTGAAGGAACTGGGTTACCGTTCCTATACCCTGCACCGGGCTGCTCAGCAGTTTATCCGTTACGATGAAGAGGCCATGCATGATCTTTATCAGTTGCGGCACGACAGAAACCTGTATATTTCTGCATCACGCAAACAGATTGAAATGCAGGAAGAACTGCTGAACAACGACTTCAGGCAACGACCCGACCTGAACGACCATGCCTGGGACAGCGGCGAAATGAAAAAAAGCACAGGCGGAACGGAGAAGTAAAGTGAAATTCTGATTGAATGCCCTGTTCTTTGTGATCACGGATAAAATGAAGATTCCCTATTTGAGGAGCGGCATGGCCCAGCCGGGAAACTCGCCCGGGTTAATATCAAACACTGCTGAACCAATCAGGTAAAATGCTGCTGTTATAATAACTGCTCCGATCAGGTTCAGCCAGAATCCGGTCCGGGCCATTTCCAAAATGGTCACTCGCCTGGTACCGAAAATAATGGCATTGGGCGGAGTGGCTGCCGGCAACATAAACGCCATGGATGCCGAGAGGGTGGCCGGTATCATATAAAGTAACGGATGCGTGTGGGTGGCAACGGCCATTCCGGCCATCACCGGAAGTATCATTTCGGTAGTTGCCGTATTCGAAGTAAGCTCGGTCAGGAAAGTTACCAGCAGGCAAATGATCAGCACAACCACAACCGGCGGCAAAACGGATATTCCCTGAAGTTGTTCCCCCAGCCACAGCGATAACCCTGAATCCCTGAAGCCATTGGCAAGGGCAAACCCTCCGCCAAACAACAGCACGATATCCCAGGGCAGATGACTGGCTGTATCCCAGTCCATAATCCTTGTTCCTTTACTGTCCTTAACAGGAATCATAAAAAGCGGCAAAGAAACAGCAATGGCAATGGTTCCGTCGTTGATAAATTCCGGTTTACCGAACAATGAAGCCCATCCCCTGATGGTTGCAGAGCCGATTTCCAGGTCTGACCGGGTAATCCATAATAAGGCCATCAAAAGGAAAACAGCCAGCACAATTTTTTCCTCCCGGCTCATGGGGCCGAGATCCTTCTTCATCTGACGGATCGGAAGTTCATTCAGGACAGACTCTGACACTTTTACCCTGGCATACCGCTGGTAGAGAAGTATATAGGCGGCAGCAATCAGCAGAATCCCGACCGGAACAGCAAACAACATCCACTGGAGAAAGGTAACTGCCGGAGCCTGGGGAAACATCACCTGATAAATTCTTAAAAAGGATAGATTAGGGGGTGTCCCTACCAGTGTCATAATGCCACCAATGGATGCGCTGTAAGCCACACCCAAAAGCAGCCCGGTTGAGAAAGATCTTTTTTTCGCCGGCTCCGGTTCTATCTGTGTCAGCACCGACATCAGGATAGGAACAACCATCATGGCAGTAGCGGTATTCGACATCCACATACTGAGCAGGGCAGTAGCCAGCATAAAGCCAAGAAGTAACCGCGATTTCCCTGTTCCGGTAATGCTGAGAATATTAAGAGCAATGCGCCGGTGTAGTTCCCACCGCTGCATGGCCAGGGCAATCAGAAATCCTCCGATAAAAAGGAAAATTACATGGTTAAAATAAGCGGATGAAACGGTTTGTCCGTCCATCACACTCAAAAGCGGAAAAAGCGCCACCGGAAGCAGTGAAGTAATGGCGAGTGGAACCGGCTCCAGTATCCACCAGATCGCCATCCAGGCAGCTATGGCCAGGGTATACCCAATCTCCGGATGAGCAGGTTCCGGCTTGTAAAACAACATAAGCGATGCAGAAACCACAGGACCCGCCCACAGGGCGAAGCCTTGCGACCTGAGGGTTGAAACACCCAGCGATATCTGAAACCGATCCTGATTTTTCATAGCATCATTGCGTTCATTTGTACTGATTAGCCGGCAACTGAAAACCAGAGCCGGGTGATTCGTGAAAATACTATTGTTTTGATTCCGTCCTTTCAAGGAAGCTACCCACCACCTTCAGATATTCATCAGGTTTTTCAATCTGGTGAGAATGTGATGCGCCGGTAAAAACATGCATTTCGGATCCCCTTATTCTGCTTTGAAAAAATGCAGTAGTGTGGATGGTCGATTCATCGAACTCTCCACAGGTCAGCAATAAAGGTACCCTGATCAGATTCAGCCTTTCTGTCAGGTCCGCGTCCCTGAGGGTTCCATTCATAGTGAATTCACTGGGTCCCCACATATGTCCGTAAACTTCAGCGCCCATCTTTTCCATGGTCCGGTTCAGGCATTCAGGCCAGGGATCCATCCGGCAGAGGTGTTTTTTATAGAAAACCATCATGGCGTCCTGGTAAGGAATGGAATCAAAATCTCCATTCTCCTCACACAACCTGATCGTTTCTTTTACCTCGTCAGGAAGCTGGGAAACCAGCATTTGCTGATCGGTCATCCAAAGGCCGGTACTCAGATATGGGGCAGATAATACCAGGCTTACTATACCCGGGTGATTTTCGCGGAGCAGGTATTCAACCGCTAGCATGGTTCCCCACGACTGACCAAGCAGGTGAAAACGGTCCAGTTTTAATGCCTTCCTCACCGATTCAAGCTCTGCGACAAACCGTTCTACCTTCCACAATGAAACATCGGAAGGCCTGTCAGAATTACCGCAACCCAGCTGATCGTAAAATATAACCGGCCGATTGGCCGACAATGCTTCCAGTGGTTGAAGATAATCGTGGGGAGCACCGGGCCCTCCGTGGACCGTCAGCAGCGGAATCCCAGGTTTTTCGCTGCCGGCAATGCCGTACCACACCTTTCCGCCGGGTACTTCAATCCTACCTTCGGTTAGAATCAATGGTTCATTTAGCTTAATGCCCGAAGGAGAAACAACTTTAGTCATAAGATTCCGTTTTTCGATTTCTATAAAACAGGTTCTTTGGGAGGATACTGAAAATTATCCCAATTCAAAGCTGGTCACACCGAATATTTTATCCATTGGAAGCTCAGGTGCTTTTCCCCTGTACATGCGTGCGGTTTCAAAAACGACCTGCATTTTATTATTTTCAGCAAGCAGAATGGCGACCCTGTTCACCTCCGGAACATCCAGAAAGAAAGCTGCACCTGCCGGTAAGCCTGAGATCAATGCCATGAACAGTTTTTCCGCTGTTTCAGAATTAACGGCAAACAGCGGGCCTATTTTGTAACCTGTCCGGCATTCCCTGATAACACCATATCCCCTCAGAACACGGTCTTTCACAAATCCCAGTGATGTACATCCCGGCTGCCGTATCCAGCACTTTATAAACTGCTTCCGCTCAGCGGGAAAGAAAAGCCTGTCGAAAGTGCAGATTTTACCGAACGGAACCTGCTGTAATCCGATGATACCTAAGTCATTCGGGGCCGGTATACCACCAGTCCCCTGATACCGGATATTCCGGTGAGCAAGTGCAAAACCTGATTTCCGATAATCATCCTGCCGTTCCACCACCCCATCGAGACCTGTTGTTACATTGCCAAGATATTCCATGCCCGCCTTCCACAATCGAAGTCCGTATCCTTTGCCGCGAAATGCAGGTTTAACAATATAGAAGCCAAGAAATCCGAAGTCAGCCCCATACTTTACCACAGAGATGGTTGCAACGGGCTCTCCGTCAACCAGCCCCACAAGAAATCCGCCGGGGTCGGCAGCATGAAAACAATGGGCGTCATACAGGCCCGGATTCCAACCCTCCAGGGCTGCCCAACCGATGGCCACATCGATTTCGTCGCGGGTCATCTGTCTGATGGTATATTTATTCTCCGGCATGTTGCTGATTAATAATACCAAAATTTTTTATCTCCGAACTGAGTCATGCAAATACAGCCTGTATTATCCGTCATGGCTGAATAAGGGCTGACATGTATAGAACTTTTATTGAGTTAATCCATTTTTAGGATAAAAATAACCGGTTTAAACAGACTTTCTGAATATTTTTAATCCCCTTTTATGAGTCAGTATCCGTAAGGAGGGGTCGCTCAGCAACGGATTGCCGGTTGATAATCTTTCATGTGGTTTAAAACCGGATAGTTTCACAGGATATTTCAGCGGTTTATCCATCAGGATCAGATATCATATTCCGGTCAGAAGGAGGACATTTCTACTGAAAAAACCTTATCTTTATTGTTCCCGGGATAACAGTAAATCAAGGTAATTTTCCGGCAATTAAATCCAGACAGCATTATGAGAAGGTTCAATTCTTTTGCAGCACTGATTTTCATTTTCATCCTGGCCATTGGGGCAGGACTGGCATATTCAATCTACAACACCCCTTCCGACAGCGGAAAAAGTGCGGGCATTTTTATCCTCACTGTGCTGATTGCGATTGTAGTTTCGTCTTCCATCAAAGTGGCTGACCAGTGGGAGAAGGCCGTGATATTACGGCTTGGGAAATTCAATACCCTCAAAGGACCCGGTTTGTTTTTTATTATCCCTGTTATCGACGCCATCCCCTACTGGATAGATACCCGGGTGATTACAACGACCTTTAAAACTGAGAAAACCCTGACCAAAGATACCGTTCCCGTTGATGTGGATGCCGTTCTTTTCTGGAAGGTAATTGACTCAAAGAAGGCGGCCCTCGATGTAGCCAATTACCAGACAGCCATCAGTTGGGCATCGCAGACTGCCCTCAGGGATGTTATCGGAAAAACCATGCTTTCTGATATGCTTGAAGGCAGGGAAAAAATCAGTTTTGAACTGCAGAAGATCATTGACGAGCGCTCAGAACCCTGGGGTGTAAATGTAATTTCAGTTGAGGTGAAGGATGTTCTGATACCCCCGGCACTGGAGGATGCCATGTCGATGCAGGCTCAGGCCGAACGCGAAAGGCAGGCCCGTGTTATCCTCGGTGATTCAGAACGGCAGGTAGCCGAGAAATTCGGCGAAGCAGCCAAAACCTATGCCGACAATCCCACGGCATTGCATCTCAGGGCTATGAATATGCTGTATGAAGGTCTGAAGCAGAACGCAACCATCGTAGTTGTGCCCAGTTCAGCGCTTGAGACGATGCAGCTTGGGGGCATCAGCGGTGTTACCGCGCTTACCATGGAACTTCAGAGAGACAGGCAAAACAGGGATAAGGAAGCCGGCACCGCGCCAGTCTGATCCCCAAATTTTAATGCCTGTAATCTGTTTTAAATCGGAGATACGATTTTATATGAATTCCGGGTTTGAAACAGCGGCTTTGTGACTTCTTTATTAAATTTGTTATTCCAAAAATATATCTTCCATGCCAGTTCCCCCGACAGGTGCCATCATTGCAGCAAGAATCAGAAAGAGTATCGATCAATTTATTAAGGCTGAAGCCTGGTCAGAAAGGAGCGCCAGAACCCCTGAAGAACTTGGTGTCAGAAAGAGTCTTATCTTTCAAAGGCTGGTAAATGCCGGCGTATTTGTTGAAACTTCAGGAAACAGGTATTTCCTGCACCGGGAGAACCTCAACATTTATCAGAACAACAGAAGAAAACGGGCAACCATTGCCCTGATCGTAATTTTCGCGATCATTATACTTTATTCATTGTTGAGCTGATTTTCATTATTACAGCTCTTTATTTTCATTCCTGGAGAAACCCTGGAATTAAAGTTTCATTCCTTTCATCTGAACTTTCTTTTTCTGCATGGGTTAATCTATAAAACGACCTGTTTCTCTCTCTTTTCCGGTGAGGCTTATCCTTTTTTATTCCTGTATATTTTATCATTTAAAATGAAACACTTATGAAAAATGTTTCCACTGAAATCAAATGGGCCCTTATTTTTATCGCCATGTCACTGGTGTGGATGGTTCTTGAAAGAGTTGCCGGGCTGCACGATGTGCACATTGACAAGCATATGATTTATACCAATTTCATTGCCCTTCCTGCCATTGCAGTATACGTTCTGGCACTGCTTGAAAAACGCCGGAAAGACTTCGGTGGGGTGATGACTTATAAGCAGGGCTTTATCAGTGGGTTGATCATCACGGCCATTGTTACGGTCTTTAGTCCGCTTACCCAGATCATTACTTCGCTTATAATTACCCCGCATTTCTTCACCAACGCGATTGCCTATGCCGTTGAGCATGGCAAAGTAACCCGTGAACAGGCTGAAAAATACTTCTCCCTCATAAGTTATATTGTACAGGGCCTGATCGGGGCACCGGTCATGGGCATCATTACCACAGCCATTGTGGCCATTTTTACCGTTAAAAAAGCGAAGCCGGCTTAAAAGGTTCCGCAGCAGAAATAAAAAACCGGCCGCTTGCATTTCTGACAACCGGCCGGTAAGGTCTGAGAAGAAAATTCCGGGAGCTTATTTAATTTCCCAGGTGTCGCCGCTGTTCAGCAGATCGTCAACATTTTTAATTTTCGCATTGGCCTTGCCATAGGCAATCTGTTCCTCAACAAGGTCATCGTAGGTAGGATAAAGGGCAGCCCTGATAACACCAAGAGCTACCGGATAATGCGGATAGGCCATCTTCGCAAGCATCAGGTGAATGCCGGGATCCTGCTGGTAGGTATCGTGAACCAGCAGATCATCTTCCGTAATTCCATTCTCGCCCAGGGTGACCACTTCAAGCCGTGTTCCGTTAAGACGGATGCCTTTGTCCTTGTTTTTACCAAAAATCATGGGTTCGCCATTGCGCAGGAAGATCTGACGGTCGTCGCGGACATCCTTATTGGTGACCACATCGTGTGTCTTGTCGGCGAAGATGATACAGTTCTGCAGGATTTCAACAACGGAAGTTCCATCGTGCCTGGCGGCTTCAAACATTACCTCTGTCATCATCCTCGGGTTGGTATCAACCACGCGGGCAAAGAAGGTTCCCTGAGCCCCCAGTACCAGTTCTCCGGGATTGAACGGATGTTCAATGGTTCCCTGTGGGGAAGTTTTGGTCACACTGCCCATGGGCGTTGTCGGAGAATACTGTCCTTTGGTAAGACCGTAAATCTGATTGTTGAACAACATGATGTTCACATCAATGTTCCGGCGGATGATATGGATAAAATGGTTTCCCCCGATGGCCATAGAGTCACCGTCGCCTGTAGCCATCCAAACGCTGAGATGGGGATTTGCAATCTTCACGCCTGAAGCGATGGCAGCAGCCCGGCCGTGGATTCCATGAATACCGTAAGTATTTACATAATACGGGAACCTGGATGAGCATCCGATTCCGGAAACGAACATGAAATTCTCTTTCCGGTAACCTATCTTGGGAAAAACATTGGCAACAGCCGATAGAATGGCATGGGCACCACAACCCGGGCACCATTTTACCATCTGGTCGCTGACAAAATCTTCCTTGGTGAGTTCTACAGAAGAACGCTCTATGGTTAAATTTGGTTGATTGATCATGACTATTTCTCCTCCAAAGTTTGGTTAATGACACGGCTCAATTCTGAAACCGTAAATGGAAGCCCCTGAACTTTATTGTACTTCTGATATTTAAACGAAGGATGGGTCATTCTGAGATAATTAACAAACTGTCCGCTGTTTAACTCGCAAACCAGGATTTTTTTGAACCCTTTTAAAACATCCTCTGTATTTTTTGGCAGCGGCATAATGTAATTGAAATGGGCATGGCTTACACTTCTGCCTTGTTTCTGAAGCTCTTCAACCGCTTCACTGACAGGCCCCAGCGTTCCACCCCAGCTTACAACCAGCAGATCGCCCTCTTTTTCACCCATGATTTCCTGTTCAGGAATGAAATCGGCCACTTTCTGCACCTTGGCCTCGCGAAGGTCAACCATTTTCTGATGGTTCAACGGGTCAGTAGATACATTGCCATATACATCCTCTTTCTCAAGACCTCCTACACGGTGACGGAGTCCTTCAGTACCGGGGATGGCCCATTTGCGCACCAGTGTTTCAGGATCGCGGCGGTAAGGCTTGTAATCGGGATCGTTGGCCACGGCCATCGGCGGGGTTATGGATGGGAGGTCGGCAACCTTTGGGATACGGAAAAGCTGTGAACCATTGCCGAGGTATCCATCGGTGAGGAGAATAACAGGAGTCATGTGTTCCATGGCAATTTTTGCTGCCATATAAGCATAATAGAAGCAATTGGCCGAGGTGGAAGCGGCGATCACTACAACAGGACATTCCCCGTTACGGCCAAACAAAGCCTGATAAAGGTCGCTCTGTTCTGACTTGGTAGGCAATCCGGTGCTCGGTCCGCCACGTTGAACGTTTACAATTACCAGCGGTAACTCTGTCATTACAGCCAGTCCGATGGCTTCACTTTTCAGCGAAAGACCGGGTCCGGAAGTGGTAGTTAGCGCCATTGCTCCGGTATAGCTGGCTCCTATGGCTGAACATATCCCTGCAATTTCATCTTCGGCCTGAAAAACTTTGGCACCTAGCGATTTAAACTTGGCCAGTTCAATCAGAATCTCTGTGGCCGGTGTTATCGGGTACGATCCGAGGAAAAGCGGACGGCCTGAACGTTCAGAAGCTGCAAGGAAACCCCATGCAGTAGCCACATTACCGGTTATGTTGCGGTAACGGCCCGGCTTCATAGCGGCTTTGCTTACCTGGTATACCGAATGCAGGGCTTCTACTGTATCGGCATAGCTGTATCCGGCTTCAAGCACAGTCTTGTTGGCTTCGATAATCTCGGGTTTACTTTTGAATTTTTTATTGAAAAAATCGTAGGTTGCATCAAAACTCCAGCTGAACAGGTGGTACATAATACCCAGCGCAAACATGTTCTTACTTTTGTCAACCGTCTTGGTATCGAGCCCCATCGGCTTTAGGCTGGCCCTGGTCAGGGTGGTGATGGGTGCTTTGACAAGGTTAAAATTGGCGAGGCTGCCATCTTCGAGCGGATCAGAAGCATAGCCGGCTTTCTTCACTGCAGCTTCCTCAAAGGTATCAAGGTCAACGATAATGGTGGCTCCCGGCTTGGCCCACTTCAGGTTCGACTTAAGAGAGGCCGGGTTCATGGCCACCAGCACATCACAAAGATCACCGGTGGTTTCTATTTTTTTTGCACCGACATGAACCTGAAAGCCTGATACACCGGCAACAGTATTGTGCGGGGCACGGATTTCAGCAGGATAATCGGGAAAAGTGGCCAGGTCAAGACCTGCCAAAGCTGCAGTATCGGAAAACAGAGTTCCGGTCAGCTGCATTCCATCGCCGGAGTCGCCGACAAACTTGACGACCACCGCTTCCCTCTGGATGACATTACTTTTAGTTTTTACCATGATAATTAGGAGGTTGATTTACTACAGTCGGCAAAGTTAATTTTTTTAAGCACTACCAAAAACAAGCAATTGCATAAAAATTTGTCATGAAGTGCAATCGATTGCTGTATATAGTTCAGGGGCAATCATTTCATTGATTTTAAGCGTTATAACACCTTTTGTTAAATAACTCTTATTTAGACAGTTTAAAAAATAGTGAGCAGACCGGATATTTGAAAGAATAAGGCATATATTTGCACCGGATAGATCAATTCCAAATCATTAACTAAACAATATAGCCATGGCTTACGTAATTTCAGATGACTGCACTGCTTGCGGCACCTGCATTGATGAATGTCCCGTTGACGCTATTTCTGAAGGTGATATCTATAAGATTGATCCGGATGTTTGCACCGACTGTGGTTCATGCGCCGATGTTTGCCCTGTAGAAGCAATTCATCCTGCATAAGCAGTTTTGCTTAAACTGATTCTGAAGCTCCGCCAAAGGCGGGGCTTTTTTTTATTGTTTCATGACAGTATTAGGAAGTTTTCAGATCTCAAAACCATCTTTTAATTTTATTCAGATTTAATAGTTTCATAGATTTAGTGGTGCTTAGTGTCTTAGCGCCTTAGTGGCAAAAAATAACAGCGCATCTTTATTAAACTACCCCAGAAACATTATTATTTCCTGATTGTTTGTAGTGCAGGTTTTGACAGACCTTCCTTTTCAACTATATTTGCATAAACTGCGCTTCAACCAATCAATCTAAAATGGATAAATTCTCCTACCTGTCGAACGCGGAGAGCGATTTTATCGAACAGCAATACAATCAATACCTTCGTGACCCGGCTTCTGTTGATCAGGGGTGGCAGAAATTTTTCGAAGGCTTTGAATTTGCTCGTAAAAACTTTGACCCGAAGTCCGAACAACTCACCGTTCCCGCGGAGTTCAAGGTAATCAACCTGATCAATGCCTACCGGCAGCGCGGTCATCTATTCACCCTGACCAACCCCGTCCGTACAAGGAGAAAATACAGCCCTACCCTTGACATTGAAAACTTCGGCCTTACCAAAGAGGACCTGAACAAGGAATTTCAGGCCGGCAGTGAGATCGGCATCGGACCGGCTCCCCTGTCAAAAATCATCGGCCACCTTCAGCAAACCTACTGCCAGTCTATCGGCGTCGAATTTGCCTATATCCGAAATGAAGCAATCTACCACTGGCTACGCAACCGTATGGAATCGCACCGCAACGAACCACGTTACGGAAAGGCCTTCAAAATGTCGATCCTGCGCAAACTGAGCGAGTCGGTTTTCTTTGAAAAATTCCTGCACAAACGATTCCCGGGTCAGAAGCGTTTCTCCCTCGAAGGAGGCGAATCACTGATCCCTGCACTTGATGCCATCATCGAAAAGGGAGCGGCCCTCGGGGCGGAAGAGTTCCTGATCGGGATGCCCCACCGCGGCAGGCTCAATGTGCTGGCCAACATCATGGGCAAACCCTACAAGGATATTTTCAACGAATTCTCCAACAAGGTCTTTGACGACGAATTTGTACTGGGCGATGTAAAATATCATCTCGGAGCCACCTTTCAGCGGCCAACCTATGCCGGTAAACCGGTGAACCTTACCCTGGCTCCCAATCCCTCGCACCTCGAAACCGTAGGCCCTGTGGTCCAGGGGATTACCCGTGCAAAAATCGACCAGATTTACAAAAACGATACCGACAAGGTAGTTCCGATCCTGATCCATGGTGATGCCTCCATTGCCGGACAGGGTGTGGTGTACGAACTGGTGCAGATGTCGGAACTCGAAGGATACCGTACCGGAGGAACCATCCACCTGGTAGTCAACAACCAGATCGGCTTCACCACCAATTACCTCGATTCACGCTCCAGTGTTTATTGTACCGATGTGGCAAAGACCATACAGTCGCCCATTTTTCACGTGAATGCCGATGATGCCGAAGCTGTTGTCTACGCCATTGAACTGGCCATGGAGTACCGTGAGAAATTTGATAAAGACGTGTTTATCGACCTGTTGGGTTACCGGCGCTACGGTCACAACGAAGGCGACGAACCCCGGTTTACACAACCCATCCTGTACAAAGCCATCGAAAACCATCCCGATGTCAGGCAGCTTTATGTTGATAAACTGCTGAACGAAGGGTTGATAACAAAGGAAGATGCCGATAAGGTTGAAAATGAGGTCGCAGCCATCCTCGAAGAGCACCTGGCTGCTTCAAACCTCTCGGAAAAAGCAAAAGTAACGCCATTCCTCGGGCCTACCTGGAGCAACATCCGGGTGGCGGTAAGCTCCGATTTTGAACGTTCACCCGATACCGGAGTAAGCCAGAGCATCCTGAATGAGATCGGTGCTAAAATCACCCAATTGCCTGCCGATAAGGCATTCAACCGGAAGCTGATCAGGCTGATGCAGGACCGTAGGGCCATGCTGGAGCCGGGAGGAAAACTCGACTGGGCCATGGGCGAGTTGCTTGCCTACGGAACCTTGCTGAATGAAGGCATTCCTGTGAGACTCAGCGGGCAGGATTCGCAGCGCGGAACCTTCTCGCACCGTCATGCCGTGCTCACCATTGAAGATTCCGAAGAAAAATATACCCCTTTGAAGAACCTCGGCCCCGGCCAGGCTGCCTTCAATGTGTACAATTCACCCCTGTCGGAATATGGCGTACTGGGGTTCGACTACGGTTATTCCCTCGCCTCACCCGAATCGTTGACCATCTGGGAAGCCCAGTTCGGCGATTTCTTCAACGGCGCCCAGATCATCATCGACCAGTACCTCAGCAGTGCCGAAGACAAATGGCGGGTCATGAGCAATCTGGTGTTGTTTCTGCCCCACGGTTATGAAGGTCAGGGCCCGGAGCACTCCAGCGGACGAATCGAACGCTTTCTGTCACTGTGTGCCGACAACAACATGCAGGTGGTCAACTGTACCACCCCGGCCAACTTCTTCCACCTTCTGCGGCGGCAGCTGAAACGGCCTTTCCGCAAACCACTGGTGGTGTTTACCCCAAAAAGCCTCCTCCGGCATCCTTCCTGTGTATCACCGCTTGAAGAGCTGAGCCGTGGCGGTTTCCGCGAAGTGATCGACGATGACCAGGTGGATCCCGAAAAGGTAAACCGCGTGATTTTCACCAGCGGAAAACTATATTATGAACTGCTTGAAGAACGGACCAAACGCGGTACCGGTGAAGCCATCGTACGCATCGAGCAGCTTTATCCCTTCCCGAAAGAACAGGTAAAAGCCTTACTGGCCCGTTACCCGAATGCCAACCGTCATGCCTGGGTACAGGAAGAGCCGGCCAACATGGGTTCCTGGTCATTTATCCTGCGTAATTTCAAGGAAACCGATATCCTGCTGGTGGCACGCCCCGAAAGCGGCAGCCCGGCGACGGGTTCAAGCAAGCTGCACGCCATAAGGCAGCGTAAAATCGTAGAAAAAGCCTTTGGTGAATGCACCTGTCCGAATGCCAATCTTGTATGTAAAATGGTCTGCGCCCCGCATGAGTGGTCATATATCGCAGAACCCGTCAAAACCGAATAAAACAGTCTCCGATGATCATCGAAGTTAAAGTACCCAGCCCTGGCGAATCCATTTCTGAAGTGCAACTGGCCAGCTGGCTCGTCAGTGATGGCGATTTTGTGGAAAAAGATGCCGAGATAGCCGAGATTGACTCGGACAAGGCAACCCTAACCATCAACGCAGCGGCGGATGGCATCATAAAAATCCTGGTCGAAGCCGGCGAAACCATCAAAGTCGGCGCTGTGGTTGCAAACATCGATGCATCGGCTGCAAAGCCCGCCAAAAAGGATCAGCCGGCCAAAGCACCGCTTAAGGAAAAGGCTGCCACTGTTGCCCCACCAGTTCCACCAATGGCTGAAAAAAAACCTGTTGAATCAAAACCGGGACCTGTGGAAGAAGCCGCACTTCACATCTCGCCCCTGGCCCGGAAACTGATGCAGGAGAAAAACATTACGACCGACGATATCATCACCTACTTCTCGAACCTGCGCATCAGCAAAGCCGATGTGGAAGAGGTGGCCGCCGGCAAAGGCACGGCTGCTCCCCGTCTGCAGATACCTGCATCAAAGGAAACCACGCGGAATACCGAACGCAAAAAGATGACCACCCTGCGGACAAAACTGGCGCAGCGCCTGGTAGCCGTAAAGAACGAGACCGCCATGCTCACCACCTTCAACGAGGTGAACATGAGCCGCATCATGGAGGTAAGAAAAAAATACAACGACAAATTTAAGGAGAAGTATGCTGTTTCGCTCGGATTTATGTCGCTGTTCACCAAGGCCGTTACCATTGCCCTGCAGCAGTTTCCTCAGGTCAATGCCATGATCGACGGCGACGAGATGGTTTACCACGACTATGCTGATGTGGGCATAGCGGTCAGTGCTCCGAAAGGGCTGGTGGTACCCGTGGTGCGGAATGCCGAAAGCCTCAGCCTGGCACAGCTCGAACTGGCCATCAAGGAGCTGGCCATAAAAGCCCGCGACAATAAAATTACCCTGGAGGATATGACCGGTGGTACCTTTACCATCACCAACGGCGGTGTGTTCGGTTCCATGATGTCAACCCCCATCCTCAATCCGCCACAGAGCGCCATCCTGGGCATGCACAACATCATTGAAAGACCCATTGCCGTAAACGGACAGGTCGTCATCGCCCCGATGATGTATGTGGCCCTCTCCTACGATCACAGGGTCATCGACGGGCGTGAGTCGGTCGGTTTCCTGGTTAAAGTAAAAGAGCTGCTCGAAAACCCGGAAAGAATGCTGTTTGACGGGTTGGATCCGGTGCAGGCGTTGCTTGAGGTTTAGGGTTGGACGTTCGGGGTTAGAAGTTGGGCGTTGGACGTTAAATGTTGTTCAATCGCTTCGCGGTTCAATAACCTTCGGCTGTTCAATCGTTTAATACGCTCTGGCGTTCAATTGGTTGTATCGCTGCGCAGTTCAGAAAGTTCAATTGCTTCGCGGCTCAATCGCCTTCGGATGCCTGCCTGCCAGCTTGCATGTTGTATTCAGGAAGGATTGATCAAACCAGCGTTTAAAACCTTCAAACAGGGAATGAAATTCTATCTGCCAGATGCGACAGAGGGTCACATTTTCTCAAATTTTACAACTTCCGAACCCTGGGACTGAATAGTCTTTAAAAAGTAAATTCCCCGGGGAAGTTTTTGCAAGTCAATACCTGATTTCCTCTTGAGCAAATCCTGTTGCAGTATCAGCTTTCCTGATATGCTATATATCTGAATGTTTGATTTCCCCTGTGGCAAATAACTTAATTCTACCATTAATACATCAGTAACAGGATTTGGATAGATTTTAACAGGTTTACTCCTTACATCCGGCCCGGAAACTGTCAATCCGCCATTGGTTGTTTTTAAAATGATTCCGGATCTGCCAGCCACATAACCGGTAATGGAATCGGTAAAGAATATTGATGTTAAAGCTGAATTCACCCCGGAATTTAAACTTGTCCAATGATCACCTGCGTCCGTAGTTTTTAAAATACTTCCATCCAATGCTGTAATGTAGCCAATATTGTTATCCGTAAAAAAAACGCATGACAACCATTTGCCAAGATTTAGCAGGGTACTTGTCCTTGTAACACCTCCGTCAACAATTTTAGCGAAAAAAGTGAAAGTGTTGCCCTGAGCCCATCCACCCCCGGCAAAATATCCTGTATTGTGATCGGTAAAAAAGATGCTTTCCATGCTACCGTATGAAATATTTGGAATCAGCACGTCCCAGTTAACCCCTCCATCCATACTTTTCATGGTCAGGAAATCTGATCCTCCCATGTACAAAGTTTGAGCGTCAGTAGCCCAAAAGCTATCCACACCAAAACAACCAAATCCGGCTTGTTTAATCCAGGTTTCGCCATTGTCGGTAGTTTTCAGGATTCTTCCGGTTCCGGCAACAAACCCGGTATCGGGTCCGATAAAAAAAACAGAAGACAGCCCTGAATTTAATACAGTATCCTGGATAACCCAATGCTCGCCTCCATCGGTAGTTTTTAACAATTCCCGATAACTCACCGCAAAACCTGTCTGCGGGTCTGTAAAATAAACAGAGTTCAAACCATTCGTAACTCCGGATGATTTCAGTGTCCAGATTTCACCTCCGTCTGTTGTTTTAAGAATGGTTCCCTCTGAGCCAACCGCCCAACCAAGATCCGGATTGATAAAAAAGACTGAACTCAGATCAGCATTTGTATTGGTCTGCTGCTGAATCCAGTCCTGAGAATAAGCATTCAGTAACAGGATGATTCCGATTGCTGTAAAAAAAAGCCTTTTCATCGTTGCCAAAAGTTAAAAAGATGAATAAAAAACTTAATCGAATAGTGTTTATATAATTCAGAATCAATGAGTAAAAAATTCAATTTAAATATAACTGATTTATATAGTTTGTGTAAATTATAATCAAGAGATTCTTATATAAGACAATCAAAATTCATTTTACCCCTAATCTGATCCTAAAAAACAAAATTGAACACTCTCTGGCTATTGAGATAAAAAATACAGTTTAGATGAAATGCCAAATGTTAAAATCGTAATTGTTTAATAAGTACTTCACAACCCTGAAAGGGCCATGAGATAAAGTTTACACCGAACATGATTCAGTCCCCGATTCAGCTATCACTGAAAATCGTGCAGGATGACCGTATTATATATTAATTTTGAAGTCTGAAAAATACGCATCAAATGCGAAAAAAAGTTGATTTCCTGGTCATAGGCACAGGTATTGCCGGTTTGAGTTATGCGCTGAAAGTATCGGCCTATGGCAAGGTTTGTATCGTTACCAAGAGTGAAGCCCAGGAAAGCGCCACCCGATATGCCCAGGGCGGTATCGCCGCAGTAATGTACACACCCGATACTTACGAAAAACACATCCGTGATACAATGATCGCCGGGGACGACCTGAGCGACCCTGAAATCGTACGCATCACCATTACCGAATCAACCGACCGTGTGAAAGAGCTTGTTGAATGGGGCGTGGCGTTTGATAAAAATCCGACCGGAAAATATGACCTGGCCAAAGAAGGCGGCCATTCCGAATTCAGGGTGCTCCACCACAAAGACCAGACCGGGGCTGAGATTGAGAACAGCCTGCTGCAAAGGGTGAAGGAAAATAAAAACATCGAAATCCTCGAAAACCACTTTGCCGTCGACATCATTACCGAACACCATTTTGAGAACGGGAAGAGCCCGGACAGCGACAGCATCACTTGTTACGGGGCCTATGTGCTCAACAAATCGAACCACCACATCATTACCATTCTTGCCAAAACAACCATGATTGCCACCGGTGGGGCCGGCAACGTGTATGCCACCACCACCAACCCTCCGGTAGCCACCGGCGATGGCATTGCCATGGTGAAACGGGCCAACGGTGACATTGAGAAAATGGAGTTTATCCAGTTCCACCCGACATCCCTCTACAACCCGGCCGAGAAACCCTCCTTCCTGATCACCGAAGCCCTCAGGGGCTCGGGGGCGGTGCTGAAAACCCGCCAGGGAAAGGAGTTTATGCAGAAATACGATGCGAGACTGTCGCTGGCTCCCCGTGATATTGTCGCCCGGGCCATCGACAACGAACTGAAAATCAGCGGAGACGATTTTGTGTGCCTCGATGCCCGCCACCTCGATATGCAGGTGATCCTTAACCACTTTCCGGCCATTTACGCCAAGTGCCTCAGCATCGGCATCGACATGACAAAAGTGATGATCCCGGTTGTGCCGGCCGCCCACTACACCTGCGGCGGAATCAGGGTGGATGCCTATGCCCGTTGCAAAATCAGGAATCTTTACGCCTCCGGTGAATGCGCCTCTACCGGTCTGCATGGTGCCAACCGCCTGGCTTCCAATTCACTGCTCGAATCATTGGTATTTTCACACAGGGCCGCGCTCGACGCAGTTACGCTGGCCAAAAGACTCCAGTTTATGAATGAAATACCAGACTGGAATGCATCAGGAACCGTATTCAACGAGGAAATGATCCTGATTACCCAGTCGCTGAAGGAACTGCAGGGCATTATGACCAATTATGTCGGTATTGTCAGGTCGAACCTGAGGCTCAAACGGGCTTATGACAGGTTGCAGATACTCCAGGAAGAGACCGAAGACCTTTATGAAAAGTCGGTACTGACCGAAAAAATCTGTGAATTGAGGAATATGATTACTGTGGCCGGCCTGATCATTCAAATGGCCATGGAACGAAAAGAAAGCCGGGGGCTGCATCATAGCATCGATTACCCGAAGCAATACAAGACCGAAGGTGCGAACTAAGCGAGGGAGTGAGGGGGCGACCAGGTAATAGAGTGAAGGAAAACGACTTCAGCGATCTGTCAATATCCGGGTTATAAGGGTTCTAAAAGATTGGTTAGCATGAATGTTGGACATTGAACGTCAGGAATGGGAAATTGGGATTTTGGGTTTAGAAATTAGAAATTGTCATTCCTTCCTTTCATTATGCTTTTTCAAATAATTATCCAGGTACAAAAAATAAATCAGGAGACTTACAAGATGGCACTGATCAGAGATGTAAAGGGAATCCACCCAAAAATCGGAAAAAACTGCTATTTCGCCGAGAATGCAACCATCGTTGGTGAAGTTGAAATGGGCGACAACTGCAGTGTGTGGTTTAACGCAGTGGTGCGCGGGGATGTGCATTACATTAAAATCGGCAACAATGTCAATATTCAGGATGGGGCCATCATTCACTGCACTTACCAGAAAGCACCGGTGAACATCGGCAACAATGTTTCCATTGCCCACAATGCCATTGTGCATGGTTGCACGATACACGACAATGTGCTGATCGGCATGGGTGCCATTGTAATGGATGGCGTAGTGGTTGAAAGCAACTCCATCATCGCCGCCGGTGCCGTGGTTTCGCAGGGTACCCTGGTTGAATCAGGCAGTGTGTACGCCGGGGTCCCTGCCAAGAAAATCAAATCCATCGACACCAAACTGCTCGAAGGACAGGTAAACCGCATATCCAAAAGCTATACCATGTATGCCAGCTGGCACGACCCTTCGATTGAACCGGTTATTTAAAAAGAAAATGGGACGGGGGACGGGAAAATGGGAAGGGGGACGAAATTCCTGCTTCTTTGGACCAAGGGACTAGGAGAATGGGAGACAAGGTGGCTGAGTGATTTGCCTTGAATAACACGGTTGTTAAATTCTATGTTGCAAATCGTATCGAAGACACCGGGAGTGGGTAATCCTGCTTTTATTGACAAGGGGACGAGAAACGGGAAAATGGGACGAGGGACGAAATTCCTGCTTCTGTGGACCAGGGGACATGGAGAATGGGAGACAAGGTGGCTGATTGATTTGCCTTGAATAACACGGTTGTTAAATTCTATGTTGCAAATCGTATCGAAGACACCGGGAATGGCTAATCCTGCTTTTATTGACAAGGGGACGAGAAACGGGAAAATGGGGCGAGGGATGAAATACCTGCTTCTGTGGACCTGGGGACAAGGAGAATGGGAGACAAGGTGGCTGAGTGATTTGCCTTTAATCACATGGTTGTTAAATTCTATGTTGCAAATCGTATCGAAGACACCGGGAATGGGTAATCCTGCTTTTATTGACAAGGGGGACGGGGGACGGGAAAATGGGACGGGGGACGAAATTCCTGCTTCTTTGGACCAGGGGACAAGGAGAATGGGAGACAAAGAGATTGGAAATTCCTGTTTTCTGACATCTGACTTCCGACTTTGAGCCCGCCAAAGGTGGAAAAACTTTGGGCCCTCCATAGGCGGGTAAACTTTGAGCTTTGGACTTTAGACTTTGAGCTTCCAGATACTGCCATTCTGTCAACCAAACCTTATGGCAGACTTTTTGTTGAATATTGACAAACCAAAAAAAGAAGATAAAAATGGGATATTTAATAATTTTCGGAGTTTTTATGTTGCTGAGCTGGGTCATCGGTGCCCGTCTGAAGTCAAAATTCAGACAGTTCAGCCAGATTCCGGTCAACAATGGATACAGCGGGGCTGAGATTGCCGAAAGGATGCTCCGCGACAATGGTGTTTTTGATGTGCAAATAGTATCGGTCCAGGGTGAGCTCACCGACCATTATAACCCCCAGAACAAGACGGTTAACCTTAGTCCGGATGTTTACCATGGGCGGAATATATCAGCGGCTGCTGTGGCTGCCCACGAATGCGGACATGCAGTTCAGCATGCCAATGCCTATGCCTGGCTTCAGATGCGTTCTTCGCTGGTTCCGGTGGTCAGTTTTGCCTCCAACTGGGTGCAATGGGTATTGCTTGCCGGAATCCTGCTGGTAAATACCTTTCCCGGATTGTTGCTGGCAGGTATTGTCCTGTTTGCGATGACCACCCTGTTCAGCTTTATCACACTTCCTGTTGAGATTGATGCCAGCCGCCGCGCCATTGCCTGGCTTGATGGCAGCGGAATCACCACCACCGCCACCCTTCCAAAAGCACAGGAGGCCCTGCGCTGGGCAGCTTATACCTATGTGGTTGCAGCCCTAGCTTCACTGGCTACCCTGCTTTACTACATTATGATTTTTATGGGGAGAAGGGAATAGGAAGCGTAAAGCTTAAAGCTCAAAGTCTAAAGTTTAGAGTTTAATATTTAAACGGGACTCACCCGGACTTGATGGGTAATAAGTTTAAGCCTGAATTAAATTCAGTATAGTCAATTCAATAATCGCCGCAGGAAATCCCTGTGGCGGTTATTTATTCTGAATGGCAAGATGGAATTGCACCAGCACTTAATATCTTTGCTCCGGTAAATCCGTAATTCATAAATGATTCACGGAAAATTCCTGATTTTACACACACATTTGATTTCATTTCATGGAGATACATCTTATACACTGGATTGCATTCCTCGTTTTTGTCTTTCTTATGCTGGCGCTCGATCTGGGCGTTTTTCACCGGAAATCACACGAGGTAAAAATAAAGGAAGCCCTTTTATGGAGCCTGGTATGGATCCTGCTGGCCCTCGTGTTTAACTACTTTGTTTACTTCTACATGGGGAAGGTTAAGGCCCTGGAATTCCTGGCCGGTTACCTGATTGAGAAGTCACTCAGTGTAGATAACCTGTTTGTGTTCCTATTGCTGTTTGGCTATTTCAATGTTGAACCAAAGTACCAGCATAAGGTGCTTTTCTGGGGAATCCTTGGGGCACTGATCATGCGTGCGGTCTTTATATTCGCGGGTGTAGCCCTTCTCAACAGTTTCCATTGGCTTATCTACGTGTTTGGCGCATTCCTGGTATTTACAGGGATAAAGATGCTATCACCCGGAGATGCTAAGGTAGAACCCGAAAAAAATGTACTGGTAAGACTCTTTAAAAAAGTATTTCCTGTTACAAAGGAGATGAGGGGTGGAAATTTCTTTGTCAGGGAGAATTCGAAACTTTTTGCAACCCCGCTTTTTGTTGTGCTGATTGTTGTTGAGTTTACCGACCTGATCTTTGCAGTCGACTCAATTCCTGCCATCCTTGCCATTTCAAAGGATACCTTTATCATCTTCACCTCCAATGTTTTTGCGATTCTGGGTCTGCGGGCGCTCTATTTCGCCCTGGCCGGTATCACGAGGTATTTCTTTTATCTGAAGTATGGCCTAGCTATAATCCTGGCCTTTGTCGGATTGAAAATGCTGGTAAGCGGATATTATAAATTTCCTGTCACCTGGTCGCTGGCTGTTATTTTCGGCATCCTCCTGCTGACAATCATAGCTTCTGTCATTTTCCCTAAGAAAGAGAAAATCGTCTGATCAATGATCCGGCAACGGAAGGTACATATCCAGGTTTGGACCATCGTGCTCAAATTCACCGGCAACCCTGAAACCCCTTTTCTGATAAAAAACCAGTGCCCTGGAATTCGATGACTGTACCCCACCCCAGAGTATCATTGTTCTAAAATCTGACTGACGAATATCGTTCAGGATAAACTCAAACATGTTGCTGCCCAGGCCCGAGCCTTGCCATTGATCAGCAACTGACGGCGCATAAGTGCAAACTGCTGATGCCGGGAGTTGAAAACCATAGCCGGAATACCTGATACCATCGGCTTCCAGATAGCCTGCCTTAATAAGCGAATAGGCAATGATCTGATCCGTTCCGGCCTCAAGCGCAATATAACCCCTGATTTCACATGATGAACCAAAAACTTTTTCTATCCCATCCGGCGTAAATGGGTGGGGTCCGAAGCGGGCTTTGCTTTCCCCGCTCAGGTTCACCAAATAACTGAGAAGCTGGTCAGCGTGAACCGGTTCAAATTTCAGGAGCTCTGCATTCCGGCCATCTTTGGTGAGAACAATCATATACTGGCTTATACTTTAGGGTCGTCGACTATTTCTGTATACAAGGTAATCTGCCTTTCCGTCAGGAGAATCCTGCACCCCGGGACAACAGGCTACATAGAACATAATTTCACAATGGTAGCCCAGTTCCGGGTTGTAGCACTGACCTTTAGCTTATTCTCAAAAAATGTGTTGGTCAGTTTTGTCCTTCCATAACCATCCGGACAATGGAGATAAATCGCTTCCCCCCGGATGATAAATTCATCAGGCTGGTAAACTCCCTCAGCAATCTTCTGAACAAGATCGGGATCAGGAATACTGGATATCAGTGTAAGATGAAGCTTGTCTTCAGGCAGGTGATGATGTTGAATAAATGGATTGTCATCGCGGATGTGCTTCAGTTCGGTTTGCTTCAGAACCCGGACCGGGACACTGAATCCAAATTCTTTCCTGATACTCTCTGCAATCAGCAATCCGGCACCCCCATCATCTTTTGTGTCAGATTCAAATGCGATGTTACCACTCTGAATGTAGGTGCGAACATTCCGGAGTCCGGCCATGGTCAATACCTCTGCAAGAGGCCCCATTTTAATCAGGTTTTTTCCACTGACGTTGATACCTCTGAGCAGGGCGATAAAAGTTTGCATAGCTATTGATTTCGGACGCTTAATTTAACTGATTTCATTGAAAAGGAAAGAGATGATTATAGAAATATCCTCCGGCAATTACCACCAATCCGTACAAAATCAATGATCCGTCAAGGAGCAATGAGTACCGCAAAGGATTTTCAGAATCTGACCTCCTGTATATGAACCACAATACCGGGAGGCTCCAGAGGATGGCCGGCACAAAATGGGAATGAAAATCAAAAGTTCCTGTAACAAGAGGATATATGAATATGAACAGCAATACAGTTCTCACAACCAGTTTCCGGGTCATCTTTTCTCCGAATACTACAGGAATGGTCCGGATGCCTTCCTCCCTGTCCTGAACCATATCAAGGATATCGAACAATAGAGCCAGCGGGAATATCAGAAAGAACCGTTCAATAAAAATCCATGATATCTTCCCTTCGGGAATTCCACCGGAGTTACCGGCAAGAGGAACCAGCACTGTTGTGAGGGACCAGACCAGGGCCACCAGAAACGTTTTCAGAAAAGGGATTCCCCTCAGCGACAGAAAACCGGCCGGCCCCTTCAATGGCAAAGAGTAGAGCAGCGCTATCAGACCCGAAATCAGGATAATCCATCTTATTACGGTATTAACGTAAAAAAATGAGATGGCAAAAGCTGTCAGCGGGATTAGAAAAAAGAGCCAGACCACCGGCTGATTTGAAAACATCCACGGACTGCTCACCTTCCGTCCGGTCCTGCTCAGTGAATAATACTTTATAAGACGGTGAAGGCTATACTCCGAAAGGGTCCCGGAGAAAATCAGCAGATGAAAAGATTGAAGATGTGGCTCAAAACCCGCCTGCACCTGTGATGCCAGGCATAGTGAAACCGCAGCAAAAGCAACGATCAGGTTGCCTGGCAGAAAGCTCATGAAATGGCTGTCTATTTGTCTCTTCACCTTCAATTAACAAACGGAACCCCGGAATTATTAAAATCTGACAATGGAAATAAAATGTTCCTCCGGGAAATTATCCTTGTTAAATCTGCCTGCGACAGGTTCCGGATATCAATGGCCTGATTTTGTAAAATTCCGCATGCGTGCGAATGACTTACAATTGACAAAGGTACCATTGACTGGTTTAACAGGGAGATTTTACCGGGCACCTGGGTAAAAAACATATTCCAGCCTGATCTCCCTGGTTATCAGCCCTCGGTCATCCATAACCTTGATGGCATTGATATTCCCCTTCTCATTGTAACCAAATAACCAACGGGTTTCAGGATTCTCTATCATTGATTCCTTGGCTATGGTAATGTATTCAATGCCGGCCAGCTTTCTGCCTGCATCTGAAGTAAACACAAAATGTCTCCGGAATGACTTCATCTTGTCATCGATCTCCAGGTCGGAAATCAGTCCGTTACTATAGGAATAATCACTGGTATAATTACGGACCGGAGACTTGACGGTTTTTACTGAAAGTTTCCCGTTCCGGTTATACACAAAAGAAATGGAAAGCCTTTCTGAATTGCCGCTGAAACTCTGATAGTGAACGAGGTTTGTACCATCGTAATAATAATGGGTTGAATCGGTCACCCTGCCCTTCCGGTTGAGTGTCTGTTTAAGCGCAGGTTTGCTGATTTCGTTCATATAATACAAGTCCTTCGACGTCAGTTGCTCTTTTCCTGAAATCAGGTTAAAAAAAGAAGCCTCAGTAAGAAATCCGTTCTTATAATGCATCGTTGATCTGGTATTCTTTCCTGTTTTCCCGTCAATCATTCCTGAAATTCTTAAAGTATCCCCCTGTAGAGTGCTGAAGTAATTGATTTCCCTTTCTGTATCGGAATAGGAGACTGAAATCACCTTGCCCATAGCAAAGCCAACGGTCTTATTCCTGCTTCTTTCAGCATCGGTCTGCATAAAAATCAGGGTATCGCCCTTCCGCATAAATTTAAGCTCAAAAAGCAGCTGATTTCCTTCAATCACCCTGGCCTGCATAATAGAGTCGGCAGGGATATAATTGATAAATCCGGCATCCACCACATCGAATATCTCTTTCTGGTAATAGGAAGATGTCTTTATCAGTTCATCATTTTCATAATAGATGCTCTCATTGAAAAGCGGGTTTTTAGAATAGGTCAGATTTCCGACATAGAAATAGCCCGGTGCAAAAAGTACCAGAGGGATGGTCCGGTCAAAGTCATTCAGCACCTGGTACAACAAGGTGCTGTTAACAAGCCGGGTCAGTGATTCCGGATGCTTTATCTGTGCCCGGGTCTGAGTCACCATCAGGAGAACAATGCCAGCCAGCAAACATTTTTTAATCATGGTAAATACTTTTATTTATTGATGAAACATAAAATCAGGCAACGATGAATGATATTTGTGCTAAGAGTCTGAAGCGGCCGGCAAAATTCCGGTTCAGGCAATACAAAGCTATGACATCTGCCGTGAGGCGCATTCATAAAAGATCAATAATTCAGGTAAATTCCCGAAACTCTGCCAGATAAGCCAGTACTAGGCAATCAGACCCATGATCACCACATAATTTTTACCATACTTTTTAGCGCATTTCGGACAGGTTGTGTACCACATATACCACTTTTTAATCTCATGGCCACGTTCCGTTGCGGCTTTTTTGAATTCTTCCGTCCATTTCCCGGTATCCCCGAAGGGACCTTCATACACTTTACTGAAAAATTTTCCGCTGAGTGTCACTCTGTCTGCACCCTCTATTTCCCGGTCAACTGCCAGTAAAACATCCATGTTCCATTTCGAGGTGTGGTCCGAAAGACATAGCCAGTCGGGTACCTCAGCCCCCGTTTTTTCCACCTTTCCCATCAGACGTTTCATTGCACCACCAAAGTTCACAGGCATGTAGAATATTGTGAACACTTTGTCGCGGATGAATAACTTATTGTTCCATTCAATAACCTGGTCATCCCAGGCAGCCGGGTTGAACTCAGGGCAACATTCCGGTTCTTGTTTCTCTTTTTCCATCGCTGATGAAATTAATGCGGTTATCAGAATTTATTTGTTGATAAAAAACCTAATATTATCTTATTTGCCAGTATAAGAATGTATTCCATTTTCACAAGGTCTGATTTTGCATACACATCGCGCGGGCTGTGGTAATCGTCATGAAATCCGGAAAAGAAACTCATTACCGGGATTTTTTCCATGGCAAAAGGTACATAATCGCTGCCGCCGTGTCCCGAAGTCTCCCAAATATCAAGGTTAAATGGTTTCTTAAGATCACCATTGTACTTTACAGCCATTGTTTTCAGATGATCTGTTCCCCTGAGGAAACCAATGCTGATCACCTTTGCATCAGCATCAGAAGGGGCACTCCTTGAGATCATATCAAAATTCAGGTTTAATAAGATCTTCTGTTTCCCTGACGGATGGTCGCGCATAAACCGGCTGCTTCCCAGCATTCCCTTTTCTTCGGCAGTCCAGGCCGCAAAGATCATATTGTATGGAGGCCTGATGCCTGACCTTTTCCAGTTGGCAGCAATAGCCAGCATTCCCGATACCCCGGATGCATTGTCATCTGAGCCGTTGTATATGTGATTGTAACGCATCCCCAGATGATCATAATGAGCCCCGATTACAATGCTACGCGTAGTATCCTCACCCCGGATATGCCCGATAACATTTCGGACCAGCACAGGTTCTGCATTAATCTCAGCAGCCAGGTATACCTTCTTGCCCTTAATTTCCAGGGATTCAGGCACAAGCCGTTCAGAAATCCTTTTTTCAGCTTCTTTCAGATCAAGGCCGGTATCTTTCAGCAATGCGGCAACAGCCTCCCTTCGCGGTCTGCAGACAGGTATCAGGTAAGGATCATCGGGAAGGGCATAATTATAGTCTTCGTATCCGGCTTCTTCTGCCTTCACGAATGCCGACTGCGCAATGCTTTTATTAACCTCTTTCCCCTCAGTCATATTTTTACCTCCTTCACGGGAAACCACAATCATGGCAAGTGCACCGTTTTCCATGGCATTCCGCTGTTTGCTCTCCAGACGGTGAAACTCATTCATTGCATCGTTGCCAAACTTTTTCCAGCCTATGGATGAGGTATCGTTTTCGCCGGGAAAACCATCCAATACCAGCACAATGCACCCGTTAACATTAATATTTCCATAATCGTTGTAGCCTTCCCTGGGCGCATTTATGCCATAGCCGGCAAAAACAACCGGTGCCTCAAACTGAAAACCTGACGGTCCTGATTCAATAACAAAATCAACATCAGGTATAAAGTACCTGCGCGACAGGGCTTTCAGCGACTGGTCTGTCAATGCGAACTCACTCTTTACAGATTTATATCTGATGATGCCAAAATTCTGAAAAAACTGTTTGCTGGCCTGAGTTCCGGCTCCGGGTTCCAATCCCATCTGCAGCATCTGTGAAAGGATAAAATCAGCGGCCATAAAGCTGCCCTTTGATCCTGCTTCACGACCTTCCATCCAATCGGACGACAGAAACCCCAGAGTTCCGGAAAAATCGGCCCTGCAGGGATCGGGCACCACGGCCTGGGAAGAAACATGAGAGGCAAAAAGAAAAAAAACAAATGTAATGAGGGTAGAGTTTCGCATGGTCAGGGTTCAGAAAGATTAATTAAAAATAAACATATTTCAGGAAAACAGGAATATCATACGGTTAAAAATAACAGCTCACAATTGATGATTCTTGTCATCACCATTAACTATGAACTAAAAGACCCGATATTGACCTTCCGATTCAGTAATTTCAGGATATTTCATTGATGCTGTCAGAATAATACCTGTCTCCGGCACAGGTTTTATCAGATTTAAAATTCCCTGTAAAAACAATCACATAGGGTGCTGATCAATACATCCGGATGTTTCTCCCTATATCCGGAAGACGCCGTAGAAAAACTTTTCTCACTGATTTACAAATAAAAAAGAAAAAGATGGATTATTAAATGTACCTTTGCCCCAATCAATATTAAACAAAAACATCATGAGTAAAGGAACAGTGAAATTCTTCAATGATTTGAAAGGATTTGGATTTATTAAAGACGATGCATCAGACAAGGAATATTTTGTACATGTATCGGGTCTGATCGACGAGATCAGGGAAAATGACCAGGTAACCTTCGATCTTCAGGAAGGAAAAAAAGGATTAAATGCAGTAAATGTTAAAGTGATTTAATATATCTACAGGACATAATTCTTTAAAAGCTCTGCAGTTTGCAGGGCTTTTTTATTGACCATAAATTGCACGTAACCTGATTAAAGGGTGAACAACCTGGCAAAAAGTTCCTTAAACTACTTAGAATTCCAGACTGTAGGTCAGCTGCTTTAATCCTATTTCAGCAACTTTCGCCGAAAATTTCAGGTTGTCGAGCAGATAGGCAGCATTTTCGAAACTCGTCTGGGCGGCCTTAACATCAAGTATCGTTGCCTGACCGAGGTTAAATTTCTGCATAACGACTTCCACCAGTTGTCGGGCCAGTTCAAAATTCGTCTCCTGCGATTTTATCTGGTAGAGGGTTGTTGAATAAGACAGGTAGGTTTTTAAAGCCATGGAATTTAATGAATTGATCAGGCTTTCTTTCTCAAGAATTGAATTCTCAACCCTGATTTTTGCCAGATCTTTCTGGTTTTTATAAATAAAGCCGTTGAATACAGGCACCTGGAGTGTGATACCGGCCACCGGACCATAAAACCTGTTCATCAGAAGATTCCCCTTATTCACATCGGCCTGATAGAAATCGTAACCTGCATTGAGTTTCACTGAAGGATAACGCTGCGCTGATACCTCCCTGACAAGTTGTTCCTCAATAAGCACTTGTTGTTCCGCGTTCTGAAATTGTGGATTCATACCAAGCCTGTTCAGAATTGATTCAAGTCTGAGTGTTGTATCAATCTCAATTTTATCATTGGCTTCAAATACGAAGGGATGTTTCACACCAAGGATCAACAACATTTCCATCTTTGTCTGCCTGATGACCATTTCCTGGCTTTCGAGCAGTTGTTTTGCTGAATTCACATCGGAAACGGCCTGTAACATGGCTGCCGCATCTGCCATACCTACCCTGTTCCTGACTTTTACTATTTCGAGCTTCTGTTCCGAAACACCCAGTAAATGGTTGATTGTTTTAAGATAATTCTGCTGCCTTACAACATCACTATAGGAAATCATGACATCGGCCATCACATTCTGGATCTGCAGATTCAATGCTATTTCACTCTGATTCTGCAGCCGCTCCAGTCTTTCTTTGGTTGCAATCACCCTGAATCCGTTAAACAATACCATGCTTCCCGTTACACCCGCATTGATGACATTTTCACGCTGATCAACTATATCTGACTCCGTTCCGTCAGCAAACTGCTGATTTATATAGGTATTTGAGATGTTATCACCGGCATTGACCGAAACAACTGGTAACCCACCAGCCATTCCGAATGAATTGCTGATTTTCGCCATTTCCAGATTATTCTTTGCAATCCGGATATCAAAATTATTCCTGAGCGCTGTGTCAATGGCCTGCTGAAGGGTGAATGGCACTTGTGCCTGAACAACAGATGGCATGATAATTATGATCAGCCTGAGAATATGCAATATATTTACCTTCATGGTTTTGACTTATTAAACAGAATGATTTTCATGGCAGTCCTGAGTTATAAATACATCAGCTTGTCCATTTGCAAAACAGGATCCCGATCAGCTGATCTCACCCATTTCATCTGCGGTTCTTTCTCTTCGGCCTGTAATGTAGGTATACACAGCAGGAATAACAAACAGGGTCAATACAAGCGAAAACATGATTCCGCCAACCACCACAATACCCAAAGGAATCCGGCTGGTGGCTGCCGATCCCAGACTTAATGCAATGGGCAGGGCTCCAAGAGAAGTAGCGAGGCTGGTCATCAGGATCGGGCGTAAACGGAGAGTGGCCGCTTCGATTACAGCCGCCCGTTTTTCAAGCCCTTCTTCACGTTTTTTATTGGCAAACTCCACAATCAGGATACCATTTTTTGTAACCAATCCGATCAGCATAATCATGCCTATCTCTGAAAAAATATTCAGCGTCTGTCCGAACACCCACAAACTCAGGACAGCCCCGGCAATGGCAAGTGGAACTGTCAGCATAATGGTCAGTGGATCCCTGAAACTCTCAAACTGGGCTGCCAGTACGAGGAAAATCAACACAAGCGCGAGAATAAAAGCAAATGCAGTATTTGATGAACTTTCGGCATAGTCGCGCGAAGGGCCGCTGAGCGAGGTCTGATAGCTTTCATCCAAAAGCCTGTCGGCAATTTTCTGCATCGCGTCCACACCATCGCCAATGGTCTTTCCTTCGGATAGAGAGGCCGAAATTGTTGCTGATTTATAACGGTTAAAGTGAAACAACGATGGCGGATTGGCATTTGAAACAATGTTTGTTACAGAGGCCAGCGAAATATTTTCACCCTTGTTGTTGCGGACGTACAGGTTGGAGATATCGGCAGGTACCTGTCTGTTTTTCAGACTCACCTGGCTGATTACCTGGTACTGCCTGCCATTCATAATGAAATAAGCCAGACGCCTTCCGCTGAAAGCACTCTGAAGTACGCTGGCTATATCGGTTACCGTAAGTCCGAACTCGCGTGCCTTAATCCTGTCGATCGTAATATCAACTTCGGGTTTGTTGAATTTCAGGTTCACATCCACATTCTGGAAAGTAGTATCGTTCTTGGCTTCCTCCAGAAACTTTGGAATGATGGTTTTCAATTTCTCAAAATCAAGATTCTGGATCACGAAC
Organism: Bacteroidota bacterium; assembly: GCA_009773455.1. Classification (GTDB taxonomy): domain Bacteria; phylum Bacteroidota; class Bacteroidia; order Bacteroidales; family Lentimicrobiaceae; genus Lentimicrobium. The sequence goes on from WSXU01000001.1 coordinate 181,290, forward strand.
TGAACCGGCAGCGATCCCCTTGAACCAAGCCCCACTGAAATGGTTTGCTCTTCAATCGGAAAAATCCTGACATCGTTATACCGACCCAGTTTTTTGGCCAGATCACCGGCAATCTGGCTCTGTGTGCGCTCCCGTTCACCGGCCGGAACAAACCCTACCCTACCGAAACCACTGTTTACCCCGCTGCTGTTAAAGCCGGGAATTGAAATGAATGAAAATTCTGCTTCAGGAATCGAATCGAGCAGGTAATTGGCCAGTTTATCACCGGTTTCCATCATGTAGGGGTAACTGGCACCTTCAGGCCCTGTAATCTGAAGTCGTACACTGCCTTTATCCTCAAGGGGTGCAATTTCCTTTTGCAGTCCGGTACCAATTGCATATACGAGTACAAAACAAGCCAGTACAATTGCCCATGCAGTCCACCTGTACCTGATAAATCGTGTGATCAATCGCCTGTATCCGTTTTCCATACCGGAGAAGAACGGCTCGGTACTGTTATAGAAACGACCATGCTGCGCTCCCCTGCGATTTAGAAAAACATTGAGTACCGGTGTAATGGTAAGCGAAACAAAAGCGGATACCAGCACAGCCACCGCAAGTACAACACCAAACTCCCTGAATAAACTGCCGACGAAACCCTGCAGGAAAAGTACCGGAAGGAAAACTATGGCAAGGGTAATTGAAGTAGAAATAACAACAAAAAAGATTTCCTTACTGCCGTCAATGGCAGCTTTCCGAACCGGAATTCCCTTCTCAATTTTCCGGAAAATATTCTCCGTTACCACAATTCCGTCATCAACGACCAGACCGGTCGCAAGTATAATGGCCAGCAGGGTGAGTATATTGACCGAGAAACCGGCAACATACATAATGAAAAATGTAAAAATCAGTGAAATCGGGATATCTATCAGTGGCCTGAGTGCAATCAGCCAGTTGCGGAAGAAGAAAAATATAACCAGGATAACAAGCAGAATTGCGATTAACAGGGTTTCGGCCACTTCGTTCAGCGATTTGCGGACATTCCTCGTGTTGTCGATCAGGGTTGTAAATTTAATGTCGCTTTTCTGTGCCCTGTTGATTTCATCGAGCCGCTTGTTGAACTCATCAGATATGTTGATGTAATTGGCTCCGGGTTGTGGTGTGATGGCAATACCCACCGCGCTCACCCCATTCAGTTTCCAGCTCTGTTCATACCGCTCGGGGCCGAGTTCAACAGTTGCCACATCGGAGAGCCTGACAATCCCGCTTTCGTCGCCTCTGAGAATCAGATCCCTGAACTCCTTCTCTGTGGTAAGATTGCCCAGTGCACGGATGGTTAGTTCTGTCTTGTTGCCGTAAATCTTCCCCGAAGGAATCTCAACATTCTCCTTATCAAGGATGTTTGTTATATCGTTAAATGTGATGTTGTAGGCATTCAGTTTGTCGGGATCGACCCAGATGCGCATGGCCGGCCGCTTTTGCCCGATTATGTTAACCCCGCTTACCTCAGGAATGGTCTGAAACTTGTTCTGCAAAACGTTTTCGGCATAATCGCTCAGTTCAAGCAAACCTTTGGTAGGACTCTGAACAGCCAGTAAAATGATAAAATCGCTGTTCGCATCCGACTTCGTAACTACCGGGGGTGCATCTATGTCCTGGGGAAGATTTCTGACAGCCTGGCTTACCTTATCACGGACGTCATTGGCTGCTGCCTCAAGGTTGGCATCAATGTTAAACTCAACATTGATGTTGCTCCGGCCAACCGAACTGGTAGACGAAATGGTACGGATGCCCGGAATACCATTGATCGATTTTTCCAGTGGTTCAGTTATCTGGCTTTCAATGATATCGGCATTAGCCCCGGTATAGGAGGTACTCACCGTGATCATCGGGGGATCAATGGCCGGATATTCGCGCACACCGAGAAAGGTATAACCAATCACCCCGAAAAGGATGAGGAAAAGGTTCATTACGGTTGCCAGAATCGGCCGCTTTATTGAGAGTTCGGATATATTCATTGCAGTTGGTTCATCTGTAAATTTTTCCGGCAAGAGCCCGACTTCAGTATTCCGTCCATTTTTACAATTACCTGGATTTCCATTACCGGATTATTCATTCCTCACCTTTTTGATCCTGACATCCCCGTTTGGCCTCACATAAAGTACCCCGCTGACAATAACGGTATCACCAACAGCAAGGCCACCGGTAATTTCGACCATATCACTGTTCCTGATTCCTGTCTCAACATTCTGAAAAACGGCTTTTCCCCCTTTGACCAGAACCACCTGACTCGAAAGGGCATCCGGAATGATGGCATTGGTTGGGACAACAATTCCGCTTACTTTTTCATTAAGAAATATCTTGACAAAGGCACCCGGGCTGATCATTCCACCACTAAGCCTTGCCCTTACCCTGAGGTTCCGGGTAGCCGGATTGATCTGCGGCTCAATGGCACTAATAACAGCAGCAATGCTCTCTTTTGACCCGTTTGTCCGCACAGTTATGGTTTTCCCGATTTTAACCAGGCTCTCATAAGCTTCCGGAACCGAAAAATCAATCTTTATCCTGTCGGTCTGCTGCAAAGTACCGATGATGGTTGCCGGGGAAACATAAGCTCCTTCACTGACCAGCCTAAGCCCCAGGCGGCCTGTGAACGGCGCCCTGATCACCGTTTTATCAATCTGTGCATTCAGCACACTGATGTTGGCGTTGAAGAGGTTAACCTGGCTCAGGGCAGCATCATAGGCAGCCTGATCAATCCCATTCACTGCCAGCAACTGCCTGAGGCGCAGTTCTGTTTTCTCAGCCAGATCAAGCTGAACTTTCTGTTGCTGCAACTGGGCCTGAAGATCGGCATCATTGATCCGCGCAAGAATGGTTCCCGCCTTAACCGACGCCCCATCCGGAATGTTAAGGTAGGTGATCCGCCCACTGATTTCCGGGTGTAATTCAACCATTTCTTCCGATAACACCGTGCCGTTGACTTCAATATCGGATGAGAACCCTGAATTAACCGCAACCATAACATCCACCGGAACCGGAGGTTTCCCCTTATTCCCTGCTTTATCGTTGTTCCCGCTCTTGCAGGAAATGAAGGTTGCCAGCAACAGCGGCAATCCGATAATAAGTTTTATGCTCATGAGGTATGAATATTTTCGGTAATATTCTTTTTTATCTTTTCTATGGTGTCACCAAAACCGGTGATAGCGGGTTTGTCAATCCCTTTCAGCACCTGGACATTGATTTCACTGATTGATCTCCGAATCTCCGGAAGAGCTTGTCTGGCCTTTTCAGTCAGCAAGAGACTTCGTTTGCGCTTATCATCCGGTTTTCTGATCCTTTTAACATAGCCTTTCTCCGAAAGGTAATCAACAACACGCACAATACTCACCTTATCCGTTTCAAGCTGAAAGGCAAGTTCCTGCTGGGTAATGAGTCCATCCCGGCTCCCGATCAGTATCAGTGCGTAATAATTACGGTCAATGTCCAGGTGTTTCAATCTCTCCCTCAGCAGATGCAGGTATCCTCTTCCCATCACAGTGAGCATCCGTCCAAGAGGCTGTTCGGCGAATGACTGAAGTTCAGGGATCATACAGTGAATTTTGTGCAAAAATACCCAAATTACATTTGGTTTACATTGTTAACTATATTATAACAACGCAACATCAACCACTATATGCATTCAGGAATAAAACATTATTTCAGCTAAAGTATGAATCGCTGTGAAACCGATTTGTTTTACTCCGGTTTTATTCAACCCGGACCAGTCTGAGGGTCTTGCTGACTCCACCGGCCGTAAGCCTGCAGAAATAAATTCCATTTTCCAGGTTGCCTCCGTCAACAGGTAATGAATAGCTTCCTGCATTCATGAAACCGTTTTCAAGGGACCTGATTTCGCGTCCGCTGATATCGCACAGGACAACCTTAACCATAGAGGAATTTGAGAGTCTGAAACTTACCCGGGTATTCCCGCTGAACGGGTTTGGGCTGACATTGAATGTTTCAATCAGGTCATCGGTTTGCTTTTGAGCCGTTCCGGTAATAACAGGCGTTATCCGTCCGTAATAAACATCCTGCTCACCGTTCAGGGTGTTTGCCCAGGCAAGGTGAGCATTGCCGTTATCAGAAACCATGTCGAAATAATCACCCATTTTTTCCTGGTTGGGCCATCCAAGATGAGGGTCGAAGGATTCGGACAGCAGTTCGTTGGCCGACCAGGTTACACCCTGATCTAGTGAATAGGAATAATAGAGTGCCGAATAGAGGTTGTTGAATGCCGGAGCATCCCTGGTATCGAGCCATACCACGTCGATCCTGCCGTTCGGGGCAACCGACATGGTGCCAAACCACTGGGTGTTGGTGACCGACAAGTCATCGTTGATCCGGACAGGTTCACTGAATGATAAACCACCATCCTCACTTCTGGCAAACATGACATCGCCCGGATCTCCGTTCCAGGATCGTTCAACTGACCAAGGAGCCCGGCCGGATTAACATTCGGACCGGCAGTCATGGCACCGTCAAGATTAACCTGTGTATAATAATCCCATATCAGTGTACTGCCGGCAAACTGGGCATTGTTGCTCCTGGTAACTACCAGACCATCATTGAACCCTGAACCAACCGTGTACAATTCGCCGGAAGGGCCGACTGCCAGTGTGCCCCAGTAAGGGTCACCATCAACACTGACACAATCTTCATAAGCACTTCCGCCATCGGCTGATCGTGTAAAATTACCCGGATAGCAAACGCTGTAGTAAGAGGTCCAGAAGGAATAGATATTCCCGTCTCCGTCTCCACCGGTTTTATCTATCTCCATCCATTGTTTGTCACCGCCCTGGGCTGAAACCCCTTCATCCCAGGATGCTCCGCCATTGGCAGATCTGAATACCCTGCAAAAGTAACTGCCTCCGCTGGAAGTAAGGCTGTTGTAGAAAAAGGTGCCCTGGTTATCTGCATCCAGCACCGGATCTGACCTGAACGTTCCCGGATCGATTACACCCGGGAAAACCCAGGTCTGTCCGCCATCGGAGGTATAAGCATTCCCCGCCTGCCTGAAATTATTGGTAACATCGTCAAACTGCCTCCAGCCAATCGCCATCCTGTCAGGATTGGTCGGATCTACAGCAATCGAAGGTTCGTTGCCTGCATCGTTCAGAATATTTTCACCACTGGCATTTATATTAACCTGGGTCATAAAGAAAACCGAACTCTCCCTCGTGTAAGCAGGTGAAGTCAGCTGTCCTGCAGGCTGTGACGGTGAATACGCATCATCCGGATGTTCATTGTGCAGCGACATTCGCCTGGTTTTTTCATTATCCTCAGTCTGGGAATAAGCCCCGATTGAAAGGGTGATTGCAATTACCATCAGCAAACCTGTGAGCAAGGCAGTGTTTTTCATGTTTGGGCAGATTTTGAAGAAAATTGAATACGGTATAGTCAAATGACCCGGCAATATTTGTCTGACCGGAAACTACTTCAAAATTAATGAAATATTTCAATGATCAATCAGAAAATCAGCAGATCCACGGCATTCAATTCTGACTGAATATCATAAAAAAAGCCGCATTGAAGCGGCTTAATCTCTTTTGAAATTCACACAACCTATTTGAGGCCGAGTTTTTTCTTTACCAAAGGCATAAGGTCGTCAGCCGGCTCTGAATAAAGCAGCAGGCCTTCGGTAGAATTGAATACAAAGTTGTAACCACTTTCCTTGGCTACATCCTTAACGGCATTACGGGCCTTTTCAATCACCGGGGCAGTTAGTTCCGCTTCTTTTGCCTGAAGATCTTCCTGGGCTGTCTGCTGGAATTCCTGAATACGTTTCTGCAGGTCGAGAATTTCTTTTTCCTTGGTCTGCTTAATAATATTTGAAAGGGTAGCCTGATTGTTCTGGTAATCCGTCAATTTGGTTTCATACTCAGTCTGCATGGCCTGAAACTGGCTCTGAAGCTGTTCCTGATAGGAGGTAAAGGCTTTCTTGATAGAATCCTGGCCCGGCATCATTTCATAAAGCTGAGCAAAATTTATATGACCAAGTTTCTGAGCTTTCTGGGCACTCACCTGCATGGCTGAAACAGCAATCGCAAGTATAAGGAAGAATTTCAAAATGTTTTTCATTGTGAACTGTTAAGGGTTAAGGTTATTTTGCAAGGCAAATTTACTAAATTTAGTTAATCTGCAAAAGATGATCTTCATTTTCAGATACAATAGCCCTGTAAGTTACAGGGCTATCAGCTTTTTATTCAGGATCCTTCCGCTGAAAATACCATGAACAGGATCAGCCGGTGACTATTGTCTGCTTTTGTAGGAGTACCCGAGTTTATCAAGCACTTCCTCACTGATATCATATCTCGGATTGGAATACATCATCGAAACACTCCCTGCCTTATCAAAGATAACAGCATAGTTATCGGTGGCGGCAATGGATTCAATGGCTGTATAGATCTTTTCCTGGATGGGTTTGATCAGTTCCTGGCGGCGCTTGAATAAATCGCCTTCTTTCCCGAAACGCTGTTTCTGTAAATCTTTTGCTGCCTTTTCCTTGGCAACGATCTCTTCTTCGCGTTTGTTTTTTATATCATCGGGAAGCAGCACAGCTTCTGCTTTGAAGCTTTTGTACAACTGGTCTATCTCTGAAAATTTTGCTTCAATGTCGCGCTGCCACTGGATAGAAAGTTCATCTACTTCCGCTTTTGCATCGGCATATTCGGGGATATTCTCAAGAATAAATTCACTGTCGACGTAAGCAAATTTCTGCGCAAATGAACTTACTGCAGCAATTAGTAAGATGGCGGTAATCAATAATGTCTTTTTCATTGTATGTCCTCCCTGTTTTGGTTGAGGTAATTGATTTTGTTAATTTCGTCGTGATCCAAGCAAAAAGTCTGCCACAAAACAGACGTAGTGAAGAAGCCTGTTACGCCAGGCCACCGGTAACCGATCAATCTATACTCTGGTTGATAGAGAAGTGGAATTGTCCTTTCCCGGCCGATGGCAGCCCCGGAACATCATCAAATCCATATCCCCAGTCAAGTCCAAGCAATCCAAACATCGGCAGAAATACCCTGACACCCACACCGGCAGACCGGTAGAGTGAGAAAGGATTGAAAGAACTGAAATTTTTCCATGCTTTTCCGGCCTCCATGAACCCCATCACGTAAATGGTAGCGCTTGGATTAAGCGAAAGCGGGTACCTGAGTTCGATGGTATTTTTGTTGTAGATCGAGGCTCCTACATTTTTATTCCTGTAATAATCCGGAGTGAGGCTCTCATTGGCATAACCCCTCATACCGATGATTTCACGGCCATCAAGGTTATTGGCGCCCGAAAGTCCGTCACCTCCCAGGTAATACCGGTCAAAAGGTGTTATTCCGATGTCATTGTTATACTGACCCAGGAAGCCGTATTTTACACGAGCACTCAGTACCAGGTTGCCAACAATCTGCCGGTAGAGCGTTGCACTGAACTTCCATTTATGGTATTCAATCCACTTGAATTTTTCCTGATCCTCAAGTGTGGTATAGTCCTTATTACTGAATAGTGAATATGGCGGAGTTACATCAAGATTGGCAGCTACCTCCGAACCCGAACGAGGAAAGATAGGGCTGTCGACAGAATTCCGTGCCAGCGTAATACCAGCACTGTAGTTTCTGTATTTACCGTTGCCATTGCCAAACGCGAAGATACTGCCGTAATTGTTCAGGTAATAATTCTGAATGCTGATACGGGTCATCAGGGTAAAATAATCGTCGGGCCATTCCAGACGCTTGCCCAGCATAAATGACAATCCATCCCGTTTAAATGACTGATAGTTATCGGATGACTTCGAAACCCCGTTTGAATACAATGAGTGATAATAACTGACACTGAACGAGTTTGGTTTTTTACCTCCCAGCCATGGCTCGGTAAATGAAGCGCTATAGCTGATAAATCCTTTACCATAAGATTGCAGGTGAAGGCTCAGTTTCTGACCATCGCCCGAGGGTATCGGTCGCCAGGCACTGATTTTCAATAAATTTCTTGCAGAGAAGTTATTAAATGAAAGGCCCAGTGTACCTACTACCCTACCGTAACCCCATCCCCCCGACAATTCAATCTGATCGCTGGATGTTTCCTCTACCTTGTATTCTATATCGACGGTTCCATCGTTGGGATTGGGAATCGGATTGGGAACAATTTTTTCAGGATCAAAATAACGCAGCTGCGCCAGCTCACGGGTCGTACGGATGATATCTGACCGGCTGAACAACTGACCAGGACGGGTTCTGAGTTCACGGATGACCACATGGTCGTTGGTCCGGGTATTCCCCCTGATATAAACTTTATTGATGGTGGCCTGCTTCCCTTCGCGGATGCGCATTTCCAGGTCAATGGTGTCATTCTCAACCCTGACCTCAACCGGAACTACCTGAAAAAACAGGTACCCATCATCAAGATACAGCGTACTGATATCAATCTCATTGGGGTTATAGTTCAGATTGGCATCCAGTTCACTCTGGTTGTATACATCCCCTGACTTGATCTTGAGAACATCATTGAGCTGCTGGGCCGTGTATTTGGTATTGCCAACCCATTTAATGTCACCGAAATAATAGCGATTGCCTTCATCAACCCTGACATTAATGTTGATCAGCTTCGGGCTGATTCTGTATACTGAGTCACTGACAATCACGGCATCCCTGAATCCTTCTTCATTGTATTTGGCAATAACTGAAGCCAGGTCTTCCTTATAATCGTCAAGTATATATTTTGAACTCTTGAAAATCCTGAACTTCAGATTTTCCTCGAAAATACCGGTGAGAAAATCCACGACAGTGTCTGAATTGAACTTCAGCAGCTTACGGGGTATATTCAAAACAATCTGGTCAAGCGCTGTAAAAGGTTTAAAAACAGCCTTATCCTTGGTATTTTTCATGGCCCTCTTCAGCTGGCTGTCTGCCAGCTTGTGATTGCCGGTAAAATATATCTGGTCTATACGGACTTTGCTGTTTTTATTGATGTTGATTGATAGACTAACGTCATTTGATTTTGATGAATCGCGCTTTTGCTCTATGTCGACTGTGGCATTCAGGTAACCCTTGCCGTTAAAATGTTTTTTGATGATGTTTGTGGTCCTGATAATCACATTTTCGGTAACGACATCACCCTTGACGAGTTTTATCTTCTCACGCAGGTCATCTGCTTCCGATTTACGTATTCCCCTGAATGAAAACCTCGAAAGCCTGGGTCTTTCCTGCAGGTGGATATTGAGAAAAATAAGATCGTTGCTGATGCTCGTGGCAGAAATCCTGACATCTTCAAAAAGGCCCTGTGACCAGAGTTTTTCGATTGCCTTCCTGATTTTATCACCCGGCACTTCAATCTTGTCGGCGACCTGCAGGCCCGAAAGCATGATCAGTACATTGTGGTCGAGAAACTGAACTCCACTAACAGTTACACCTCCGATTATATATTCTTTGGGGCTTGAATAGTCTATTTCGCTGAGGTCATCTCCCAGGCGGATCTGTGCCTGCGAGGAGAGTGAGAAAAAGAGCAGCAGGATAGTAATTAATCGGTAGTTGGAATTCATTTATCGGTAACTTATATTATTTGTTCACTTATCATTCCAAAGCGGCGTTCGCGGTTCTGATAGTCAAGGATTGCTTCATACAGGTCATTTTTCCTGAAATCGGGCCAAAGCCTGGGAGAAAAATAAAGTTCTGAATAGGCAATCTGCCATAAAAGAAAATTACTGATCCTGTTTTCGCCACTGGTTCTGATGAGCAGTTCCGGATCCGGAATATTACTTGTTTCAAGATACAATTGAAAGGTATCAGGGTTAACCGACTCAGGATCCAGTTTACCGGCGGCAACTTCAAGCGCAATTTTCCGGGCAGCTTCTGCTATTTCCCACCGGCCGCTGTAATTCAATGCAAGAACAAGATCCATGCGGTTATTGTTGCTGGTCTTACCCATGGTTTCCAATAACTGTGAGTAGCAACTTTCCTGCAAATGTGTCAGGTCACCAATCGCCCTCAGCCTGATGTTATTATCCATCAGTGTACCAAGTTCAGAGTTGAGTGTTTGTACCAGAAGATTCATCAGAGCATCAACTTCACATTTGGGTCTTTTCCAGTTTTCAGTAGAAAAAGCATACAAAGTCAGGTACTTAACACCTAACTCTGCTGCCGCAGTAGAAGTTTGCCGCACCGATTCAACGCCATTCTGATGGCCAAAAACCCGCATTTCACCCCTGCTTTTTGCCCACCGTCCATTCCCATCCATAATGATGGCAATGTGCTGGGGCAATTTCGCAAGGTCAATTTTCTCTTTAAGATCCATCTGTTTGAATCACAAAACTAAATTAGGCTGTATTCTCTTACACCCGATAAAAGAGGGTGTTAATAATTGTTAAGTGTTTTAATAAAAAACGTTAAGACAACGGGTTCGTTCGAGATAATTGAGTTTGAGCGAGATGCTGAATGAGACAATTGAATACCAGTCGTTGTAGGCATCGTCGCCGCGTTGCATTCCGGCATTGTGCAACAGTGTAGGGTCGGAAGCCAGTTCAGTGGCAGAAACCTCACCCGGTGTAGTTCCAGCAAGGTCGAGGTAATAGCTTGTACTTACATCGTCAAGGTAATCGGTAAAAGTCTTCCGCATGCTCCAGTCGAGCGACATTCCCACAAAATTGTTCAGGCTGTATTTAATTCCGATGCCAAAAGGAATAGCAAAGCTTATTTTACTGTATTGTTTCCTTGACGGATACAGGGCACTCCCCTGACCTTCGGTGCCCAGTGGCCTCAGTTCGGTCAGCGACCCGTTGACAACTCCCTTTGGATTAAACAAAAAAACGGAGGCACCGCCATACATATAGGGGGTAAAAAAATGCCGTAGACTGCCGATGAAATAATTGAAAAAATTAAACTCAAATGTTCCGGAAATATCGTGAATGTTGCTCTGGAAGTTGAGGTTCCTCAACAGGTTTTCCTTTGAAACCGCATCATCACCTTTTATTTTGCCATAGGTATAGGCTGCCCTGATGGCCAGCCTCTCATTAAAATTATGCCTGACAAACCCACCGAAAGCGGGTTGGGTCTGAAGAAAATGTTTCCCGGGATTCAGATCACCCAGATAATACATCCCACCGCCGGTAAGGCCGATTTCCCCATAATGCTGGGCAAAGGCTGACAGGCCAATGAACATAAACAACAAGACAGAAATTCTTTTCATACTTTACATCAGCCTGCTTTGACACAGGTTATTTTACCGGATGAATAAAACGAAACTGTCCGGCTTTTAAGCGCCTGAATCGGCATGCAAAAGTATAAAAAAATATGAGCCGGAAAGTAATGACAGGATGTTGTCCTTAATTAGTTACGGATATCGTGTCCCCACAATAGTTTCTGCCTGATGGTAGTAAAGAAATTGTCACTGGTGCGTTGTACCAGGTTTACAAAGAAGGGTGCTTTTCTGATTACCATTTCAGCAGACGAATCAATGACTGCAGACCTGGAATCCAATCCGGCATGGTACTGCGACATCCGTCCATCAACTTTTATCCTTATCACGCTTTTGTCAGGGATAACGACCGGCCTCACGGTTAAATTGTGCGGGGCAATGGGTGTTATCACAAAATTCTCGGATTCGGGGATGAGGATAGGCCCGTTGCAACTGAGCGAGTAGGCTGTTGATCCTGTCGGCGTTGCAATGATCAGACCATCGGCCCAGTAGGAATTCAGTAAAAGATCGTTGATATACACATGGACCAGGATCATGGAACCGGAATCCTTTTTATTGATGGTGAACTCATTCAGGGCGTAGTTAAGTTCGCCAAAAAGATGATCGGGTGTTTCCACGGTCAGCAAAGAACGTTTATTCAGTGTAAATTCATTTCGCCTGATGGCATCAACAGCCTGACTAATTTCATTCTTTGAAATGCTCGATAAAAACCCCATCCTTCCCAGGTTAATGCCCATCAGCGGAATCGCGGAATCGCGCACCAGGGTAATGGCATCAAGCATAGTTCCGTCACCTCCGATGGAAAACATATAATCAGCCCTGCCGGGCAATTGATGATATTCGCTGAATACTTCAGGTAAACGGGAGAATAACGCCTTGCGTTTTACAAACTCATAAAAAGGGGCATAAATCATCATCGAAATATCACACTCCTCCAGCTTTTCGATCAGTTGCTGAAAATAAAAGAAGCGGTCATCGGCGAAATTTTTTCCGAAAAGTGCAATTTTCATGTCAATGACGATTTAGCATGTTTTTTTATGGGTTCACAGCCTGCAAATGTACAACAGCCCATGGTGTTTCAATCAGATTGCCGCCATAAAGTGCAGAAAAAATCCCGACTCACCACGACCATTGACAGAAAATTCAGCACGGACAACTTTATCGTAATAGGTTACAAAATCCAATCCAACCCCGACTCCCCTGAGAAATTCTTCTTTCAGCCCGTTGTTGCCATAAAATTCATACGGCCAGACCTTACCCCCGTCAATAAACGCACCCAAGTACAGGGAATAGGGAACCGTATTGAATTTTGCTGTAGGTGGCCAGCTCAGATGCATGATTGCCGGTTTTAACAAGGCATATTTGAAATTGAGTTTTGCCAGCCAGAAGTTATTGCCATCAACCACATAATATTCATAACCCCGCACATAATCGCGCCTATAACCCAATGCCTGCGACAGATAATACGGCATATTCTGCCGGGTCATCAGCCTTGAGGTGAAACTTCCGGCCAGGAACCAGCTTCTGTTGAGCTGGTGATACGCCCTGAATACCAGTTTTGCCGACACAAAATCATAGGCATCTCCGGAAAGGAGGCCCGTTTTTGCTGCGGAAACTTCAGCGTACCAGCCATTCAGAGGATAAGCCCGCTGATCGCGGAAATCAGCTTTCAGCAAATAAGATAATTCAAAAAATCCCGGCTCTTTACTCCCCGACAGGGTATAATCCGGGTTCAGCAGCAACAATGAATCACTTGCATGCAGGCTGTTATATCGCAGCTGAAGCGTGTGGGTAAAATGAATATCGGGCCTGTACCGGACAAAGGCTGAAAGATCGAACGAGTGGAGCAGAAAATCACCGGCCCTGTAAAAGACCAGTTTGTCGCGATCGGTGATATAACCGGTTTCACGCTGCCGGCTTACGGAAAACAGCAGACCGGCGCCAAGGGTTTTCTTTCTGTTGAGGTAAGGCTTTTCATACAGGAGCATGGCTTCCTGCTGATACCCCAGTTTTATCTTTATGTGAAGTTTCTCAAGACGGCCGCGAAAATTCTCCTGCTGAAGGAACAGTCCATAGGAAAGGCGTGTAAGGTCACCATCTTTAATCCAGGCATTGAAATTTCTGTCCGACAGTTCAAAAACCGGCCAGACCCATGTGTACCAGCGTTCAGAAACGTCGACATCAAAATCAGTCAGTCCGGGTATTTCCGATTTGTGGTGGCTGATGGTAACAAAATGAAACAGCGGAAGGTTCAGGAGGTTTTTCCTCGACCTGGCAATGGCTTCCTCTATTTCCGAAATCTTCAGCGTATCTCCCCGGGTAAATTCCAGTTCACGGAGTATTATACTCTCACGGGTTATCCTGTTCCCCCTCAGCGTGATGGCTCCAACCACGGCTGTTTCGCCGGTTTGTGCATACAATACGGGGTGTGAGCTCATGACAGCAACCGAAAGAACCAGTAACCAGCGCAACATTCCCATGGATACTGTCAGATGTCGAGGTATTTCATCAGCGAATCATAGCGGTCCTTTAGGGTTTCGCTAAGTTCGCCCTCATAAAACGAGGCCTTTACCAGGTAGTCGAAGCGGATAAAAGTCTGAAGCACCGGGCCGATGTCCATCCGGTTTATTTTCAGGGTAACTTCCATCCTGGTTGAATCAGGGAGGGTGGTGATGTAGAGGCTTAAAATGCTGGCATCACAGGATTCGACAATCCTGGCGATTTCGCTGAGTGCATAATCGCGGATCCCCATTTCAAGGACAATGATCCCCCCCGGGTTGTCAACCGCTGCGAGTCTTGCAAAATACTTCACCAGGCATTGCAGGGTAATTGAACCAAGGTATTTGTTCTTATCGTCAACCACCGGAATCAGGGTAAGTTTCTGCTCATATACCTGCCTGATTACATCATAGACATGCTGATTTTCTGAAACATAAGGCTTATGCAGCGAAAGCACATGGTTTCCGAGGGGTTCCTCGTAACTGTTCATTTCAAAGATATCTGACTCGGAAATCAGGCCCAGAAAATCGGAATTATTCACGATGGGAAGGTGTGAAACCCTGAATTCCTCCATCCAGTTGAGTGCAATCAGCCCGCTATCGCTGGTCTTCAGCGGCATGATGGCATCACTGATCAGTTCTTTGGCAAGCATAATTCAGTCAGAATTAGTTATTTGTCACAAAATTAATCAAATAACGCTTACCAGCCTCAAACAGTATGTCCAAAAAGAAGGAAAGGAATGAATCTCCAACAAGAAATCACAGGGAAAATGTTGAATGAGAGATATGCAGGTTCTGAAATAAAGAGAAAAATGCTCAATCCCAGACAAACATCCATTTTCCGTCGGGTTGTCTTTTCCAGACAGTATGGAAATAACCCTCCTGCTTTTTCACCATTCCTGAGGAATCAGGATAAGAGAAGGTGTATTTTCCATAAGTATAGGCCAGATCTCCCGAAGCAGCAACATCAACAAAATCAGGCGCCCATTCAAGGGTTTCGCCGGCATTGTAGGAGGCAGATATGTACGCTGCCACGGAATCGCGGCCTGAAACCAGGCTATTGCCTCTGCGCATCACGGCATCGGGAGCGGCGAAAGCCCTGAAAGCTTCGGCAATCCCGGAATCGGCAGCCATTTTAGCAAAAGCCTGTTCCGCAGCGATAACTTCCTGCTTTACGTCTTCCGGATCGGGAGTAACCGTAGGTTGGGTACAGGAAACCAATAATAGCATAAGCACAAGAAAATTCACTGTTTTCATAGGTTCATGGTTTATTGATTCAGCGTTTGATGGAGTGCTTTCCGCTGAAAGTTAAATTTATACCTTTGCAGTATCAAAGTACCGGATTATGGCCAGATTAAGTGTAAATATAAATAAAATTGCAACCCTGAGAAATGCCAGGGGTGGAAATCTGCCCGATGTGCTGAAAGCTGCCGTTGATTGTGAGCGCTTCGGCGCACAGGGCATTACTGTACATCCCCGCCCCGACGAGCGACACATCAGGTACCAGGATGCCCGTGACCTCAAACCATTGGTTAAGACAGAATTCAACATCGAAGGTAATCCTGAACCCGCCTTTATCGACCTGGTACTTTCGGTCAGGCCCGACCAGGTAACCCTGGTTCCTGATGCGCACGATGCCCTGACCTCCAATCATGGCTGGGATACCGTTACCTACAGAAGTTTTCTGACCGATGTGATCAGTGAATTCCACAAGCACGGTATCCGCACCTCAGTTTTTGTGGATCCCGACCCCGTAATGGCTGAAAATGCAGCAAAAACAGGCACTGACCGGATTGAATTGTATACGGAAAGCTATGCTTCGGAGTACGTGGCTAACCGTGATAAAGCCATTGCTCCATTTATCCTGGCCGCAGAAGCCGCATTAAAATCCGGGCTCGGCATCAATGCCGGACATGACCTCAACCTGGACAACCTGCGCTTTTTTGCGCAGAAAATCCCGGGTCTGCTTGAAGTTTCCATCGGTCACGCCCTGATTGCCGATGCCCTTTACTTCGGACTTGAAAATACCATTCAGTTGTATCTGCGTGAATTGAAACCGTATCTTCCTGCCTGATTTGTCTGAAAGGCAGCTTCAGGGTATGTTGCATCCAAACCAATCATTCATAAGCCATGAAACTCTTCTTCCGCCACTTTGGTGAAGGCCCGCCACTGATCATTCTCCACGGAATTTTCGGCATCAGCGACAACTGGGTTACCATAGGAAAGCGGCTTGCGGAAAAATTTTCTGTTTATATCCCTGACCTGCGCAACCACGGTCAATCACCACACAGCCCTACATTCAATTATGCTGCCATGGCCGATGATCTGCTTGAATTCATCGAAGATCATAAGATAGAAAAACCGGTGATTATCGGTCATTCCATGGGTGGAAAAGTAGCGATGACATTTACGCTGGAGCATCAGGAAATGGTTGAAAAACTGATCGTGGTCGACATCAGCCCCCGCAGGTATCCCGGCAGGAATGTGCATTTTGACATGATAGGTGCCATGATGGAGGTGGATTTTGAACACATCCATACCCGTGAAGAAGTTGAAAAATTCCTCACTGAAAGGATCCCTGATCAAAGGATCAGGCTGTTTGTAATGAAAAACCTTTACAGGAAAACCAGGCACACACTCGACTGGCGGCTGAACCTTCAGGCAATCAGTTCAAACATGGATTATGTGTTCGAGGGAATCGACACCAACGAAGTATATAAAGGAGCTGTTCTTTTTATCAGGGGCGGAAAATCGGATTATATTACGGGAACGGATACTGAACTTATCCGAAATTTCTTCCCTTCAGCCATGATTCAGACAATTGAAGGGGCATCCCACTGGGTTCATGCCGATGCCCCGGAAGAATTGTGCAGGTTATTCAGCGGGTTTCTTGGTAAAACATGCACTGCCGGAGAAATCGAAACGGTATAAGGTTCTGCAGGATCAAAATAAAAACGCCGGTTTTACTGACCGGCGTTTTTATCAGATAAAACCCATGCTAGTACCTTGAGATGTCAACACTTGAGACACCTGCATTGATATCGATGGTGATCTTTTTGGTGGCCTTATTAAAATTATCAGTTCTGAAGAGTCCCTGACTTACCTTTTTAAAACCTTCAAAATTGCGGCTCGAAAGGACTGTTTCGGTTCTGAGTTCGGCACCTGCTCCGGCAGGAATCTGAATATCTATTGATGAAGCACCGGCATTTATATCAACTTCGGTGAGATCGCTCTGATCACCCAGTTTAACATCGATGGAAGATGCTCCGCCGTCGATGCTGAGTTTGCCAACTTTATAGCTTGTAAGATCAAAGTCTATACTGGCTGCCCCTATATCAAAATTAAAGTCCCAGGTCGGTTTTGTGTTTAAACCAAGTTCAACCCGCATACTCTTATTGTTAAACTTAACATGAGAGTCTTCAATCTTAAGGTTAATGACCCTGAGGGTACTGTCATCTTCGGACGTCATGCTGTAATTACCGATGTCGCCTTTCTTCCAGAAAGTCAGGAGTTTGTCGGAAGGAACGGAGTCGTTGAGCCTGAAATCACCGGCAGCGGCTTCAAGGTTGAGTTCAACCCGCTGCACGGCGCTGTCGAAGGGCTGTGAAAGTTCCTGTCCGGCCGATCCCTTATTCCAGTCATCATCTCCCCATTTTTTTTCAAAACGATGATTCCTGTTGTCCCATCCAAAATCATAATACCCTGTCTTATCGTATCTGCTGACCAGCAGGAATGATAAGCCGATGGCAGCAACAGAAAAGATGAGTTTCAGATAATCCTTAACGGGTATCAGGGAGATACCCCAAAGAATCAGGATCAATGGCCATAGCCGCCATATTGTAACCCAGTCAAAATAGATGACATGAACATTTTTGAGAATAAAGAGAATCCCGATCAACACGAGAACAACTCCCCAGAATATTTTCCGATAGCTCATTGTTTTAACTTTTTAGATGAAACCCGTGATTATGATTCTTCGTTTTCGGTGATGTCTTTTTTCCTGCCCGGCAGACTGTTGAATATCAGCACAAGACCAACAACAACCAGCAGCAGTGGCCAGAAGTCACCGAATCTGATTTGTGGGATAAACCTTTCGGCCAGAAAGAAACTTCCGATCAGGATCAGCACCACACCACCGATAAGGCTTCCCTCGAATTTACGCCTGGTTGCAATGTCGGGACCAGATGTGAATCCGGGATTCTGTTTCCCGAAGCCTTCATAGGTTTCGCCAATGCCCGAGTCGCCGCCTTCTGTGTGAGGCCCAGTGAAAGGTGGTGGTGGAGTATGGTTGTTGTAGGTGTTAAATGCATTCCTTTCAGGAAGCACGATCCAAAGGATAATGTAGAGCAATACTCCCCCCCCGCCGAAAACAGCGAGCAAAACGAATATCAGCCTGACGATGGTGGGATCCATGCCGAAAAAATCGGCCAGTCCGCCGGCCACCCCACCTATGACCCTTCCGTTAACGGAGCGGTGTAATCTGGTCTCTGCCATAATAGTTTATATTGTTAATCGAAAGGTTTGACGCAGATGCAAATAAAAGGTTACAACCCTCACTGCGCCGGATTATTCTTTTTGCTTATGCGCTGCGAAACAAGGATACTGAGCTCATAAAGTCCGTAAAGCGGAATTGTTACGAGAATCTGACTGATGATATCGGGTGGCGTGATGATGGCAGCAATGGTAAGCAGTATGACCAGAGTATACTTACGGTTTCTTTTAAGAAATTCCGGGGTAATGATCCCAACCCTGGTCAGAAAATAGACAAATACAGGTAGTTCAAACACCACTCCAAGGGAAAAGGTGACCGATACCACTGTACTGATGTAGGATGACAGGGCAAACTGATTGTTGACCGATTCGCTCACCTGGTATGTACCGAAAAAACTCAATGTAAGCGGCACAATCAGATAATAACTGAACAATATTCCGAGAATAAACAGAACCGACATACTGAGCACCGCTCCCCTCGAATGCTTCTGTTCCTTTTCGTAAAGTGCAGGTTTGATGAAGCGCCAGATTTCCCAGATTACATAAGGAGCCGCTACAATCATACCGGCAAAAAAACTGATGTACATGTGTGTGGTAAACTGACCTGAGATGTTGTAATTGATGATCTTAAGGTCAAGGCTTTCCATGCAAAGTGAAGGAACATTTGCCCATTTACCGATCATACAGAGTACCCTATTGGTAATAAAATCCGCATTTTTGGGCGCAAGAATCACCTCATCGAAGATGATCTCCCTGTTGAGAAATGCAACAATGGCCATCACAACAATCGCAATTGCAGAGCGAAACAGGTGTCCCCTGAGGGCATCCAGATGATCCCAGAATGACATCTCCACGTCAGGATCAGGTGCAGGGTTGTTTTTTTTGTTTGTTACCTTTTCGGGCATAAGCCGTTTCTAATGATTGCCAAAAATAAGCAATCCGAATGAGTTGCATTCCCCGGACAGGAATTAGTTTTCAGTTGTATCTGTTTCCCGGTCATTCCCGGCATTCTTTTCGAACTGAAGCAGCCAGAACCGGGCATTTGTCAGGGCCTCGGCAATTGCAATCCCTGGGTGCCTTATCAGTTTCCGCGCCTCCGGAATCTGGGCCACCATATAGGGTAGTGCTGAGAATGCAACAGTTATGCCCATATACAGGTTTCTCATCCCCTTGTTTTCGAGGAATAACCTGACTACCGGATTCCTCAGTTCGAAACCAATGGCAGAAAAAGCCATGATGACCACCAATGCCCTGAGTGTCATTCCCATTCCGGCATTGAGACCCTCAGAACTGAAACAGATTAAGTAACTGCAATCCTTCTCCCAGAAAAACGTCGAGATCAGAATGATGATCAGGAACTGAATCCATAACACAGGCTTTCGGAACCGCTTATAAACACCGGGATATTTAAAATACACCATTACAGCCCATGCCAGAACTACCACTGCACCGGTCAGTATATCGGTTTTCGACATTATAAATATCATCAAGGGGACAGATGCCAGATGGAGTATCAGCAAAGTCAATGAGAATTTTCCGGAAGCGGCCATAAATGGAGAAGGTGCAATCATGGTGAACCGGTCTTCGGGTGATTGACCGGGCAATAAATCGCTTATGGGAATTGACATTCCGGTAATGGCTGCGAAAATTCCGCCTGTAATATATACGGCTGCCAGCGTTATGATCACAAGCCAGGGATCAGCTTCAGGCATACCGACCTGCCTGACCGCGAACCGGTAAATGTTAAGATAAACTTCAATAATATCCGTTCCATACAAAATCAGGATACTGACAATTTTATGAACCAGTGCACTGCTTACCCCCAGAATCCCGCCCAAAATATAACCGGTCTTGTTCAACCCCAGCGTGCGGAGAGACAGTTCTATCAGCAGGGCTTCTGACATGATGCCGATCATGGGACCAAGGATCAGGGCGCTAGGTGAAACAGATTTCATAAGGGCACAGATCAGGCCGGCTCTCCAGATTAATCCCCTGACCGGCCATAGCCGGTGAAATGAGACCATCAGCATGACGGCAAACACCGAAAGGATACTTCCGGCAAAGGGAATCCGCAGATTGTGAAGGAAGCTTCCGATGATGATTTCAAAAGCCGCCCATAATCCACCCGCTACGGCTGCTTTTATCCAGCGATCATCGGTGAGGATTAGTCTGACATTTGCGGTAGTAACTGAATTCATCTTTTGCATTTGGCTGCGTGGTATACTTGTCGGAAGAACCGCACAGATTCTTCCTTCTATTCCTGATCTTCAATGTTACCTGCGTTGGTCAGATCCTCCGCTGAGTTAATATTAGCGAACCATTGGCTGTTGTATTTTACCGGATAATCACCTGGCGAAAGGTATTTCACAGGAGCCCTGAGAAAAAGGTCTGTCATACGGAACGACCCGGCACTGATCAAATCTTCAAGTATGGCAAGGCTGCTCCGTTTATAGAAGGCGCAAAGGGGTTCAGACCGGCCTTCTGCATCAACCGGCACCACAAATGTATTTTCGTAAACATTATCCAGCAGAGTTTTCAGCACAACCGGCTGAAGTAAAGGCATATCACACGAAAGCACCAGGTTCCTTTCCGTTGTGCTCTGCTTTAGGCAGGATGTGATTCCGGCCATGGGTCCTGCATCAGCGACTGAGTCAGCAATTACCTCAAGTCCAAAACGGATGTATTCAGGGTTATTGCTGCTGATCAAAATGCGGTCGCAGAAAAGCCCGAGGGATTCAATGGCATACTGCACCATCGGCTTGCCACCCAACAGGACTAACCCTTTATCGGCGCCCATACGGCGGCTTTTACCTCCGGCCAGAATAATTCCGGTTACATTTTCATGATCATTCATTCTTCCGGAAATTAAAAATACTGCCAATTACATTAAAAACTGATGCTGAATCATGAGCTACCGTTTCAAATATTCCCGCGGCTGCAAATTTCCATTTTTCCTGAACCGGCAATACAAGGTCAGGTCTGACAACCCAGAGCTGGGACTTAGCTTTACTACAAAGTTTATTCAATGCCGGTGCCCATCCTTTCCCGCGCATTTCCATCGGGCCGACCTCATCAATGACCATGAAATCAATACAGGGGTCTTCAACCTGTTCATGCAGCAACCTGTTTCCGAACGACAGGGTGTTTCCGTCAAATGAAAACCGGCCCTGCATTTCCCCTCCGGGCTGGCTGGTCTGTGCCAGGGGATAATTTGTTTTATTGATGATATCATGAAGGGTAAAACCAGATCGTTTCCCGTTTTCCCAGATTCCGGGAGCAGTAAATCCACCGGTTATAATCCCGCTGTTACTGAGAATCGGGACCAGTTCATTCAGAAGAGTTGTTTTGCCGGAACCACTTTCGCCGGTCAGCAGGAAAATCATGGTGCGAAGGTACTAAATGTTGTTCCCGGGATGAGAATGAGAATCAATGCAGTTGTGATAAAAATCAGACGGAACCTTTGCTGAACATATGGAGTATGCATCTGAAAATATGGAATACGCTGTTTTGCAACAATATCTGAAGCTGCTTAAAATTGGGTTATGGCAGGCAAGTCTGATGAATATCAGGTAGAAACATGACCATTTCCCGCTACCGGTACCCTGTAGGATTGAACGAATCAAATCTAACGATGATCACTCTTTCCTGAAAAACAAACAACTATCACCATAACTCAGAAACCTGAAGCCATGATCAAGGGCAAACTGATAAAACTTTTTCCAGCTGTCACCGATAAATGCGGCAACCAGCAGCAGCAGGGTACTCTGTGGCTGATGGAAATTGGTAATCAATACATTACATATCCTAAACCTGTATCCCGGCACAATCATGATGCCGGTAAATCCGCTGATTGCTTTCAAATGGTGCCTGGTCATAAAATCCAGAATGGCCTGAATGGATTCCGCAGCGGGTATTCTGACTTCCGATTCATAAGGTTCCCATTGGTCAATCGTGAAAGGCAAAACCGGATTCTTTCCGTCCACCAGCTGAACACCAAACCAGTACAGGCTCTCGAGCGACCGCATAGAAGTAGTGCCTACGGGCACAATGTTACCCTGCAGATTCTGCAACAACTTCAGCAGAAATGATTTTTCAACAATGATTTCTTCTTCGTGCATCCGATGGCCACGGGCATCGGCAACTGAAACCGGTTTAAAAGTTCCGGCCCCCACATGAAGTGTAAGGTATTCAAAACTACAATTCTTTGCTTCAAGGCTCTCAAGTACTTCAGGTGTAAAATGAAGCCCGGCAGTGGGGGCTGCCACAGAGCCATTGAAACGGGCATAAACAGTCTGGTAGCGCTCGGCATCACTGTCGACCGGTTCCCGGTTCAGATAAGGGGGCAATGGAACTTTTCCCGCAAATTCAAGTAAGAGCTCAAAAGGCATATCCGGCTTGTTCCAGCTGAAATTTACGAGGTGAGCATCGCCTCTGGGTTCTCCCCGGCTGGCATTCAGGATGATCTTTTCTCCCGGGTGTTCAATTTCCATCCGGAGGACTCCATCCTTCCACTTTTTTGCATTGCCGATAAAGCATTTCCATATACAATTGCCTGTCTGCCCGTAGGAACCTTCAGGCTGAAGGCAGAAAACCTCTATCCGGGCACCTCCCGGTTTAAAAAAAACCAGTCTTGCCCTGATGACTCGGGTATTGTTAAAAACGAACAGGCTGTTTTCAGGAATATAGTCTGCTATCCTGCTAAATTCACCGGTATTCACATTTTCGCCGGATGAAACCAGAAGTTTTGACTGGTCGCGTCGTTCAAGCGGAAAACGGGCAATGCGGTCGTCCGGCAGGGGGTAATTGTAATCGGTAATATTGATTGGTGAAACTTTCATAAATGTAACATTCCCCGGATGATTAACGGACTGCAAAACTACTAAAAACAGGTAATGCGGTGTAGCAATATTCAAAAGAAACAGCACGCCCTATAACCGGAAGCGTGCTGCAAAATATGCCGGAAAAAGTGTTCAGATCCGGGAGAGGTATATTTTTCAGATTTTGATCAGTTCAACACGGCGGTTTCTGGCTTTACCTTCAAGCGAAGTATTGGGCGCCACCGGCACTGTTTCGCCCTTACCATCAGTCTGGAGGCGGGAAGCTTCAATACCGTATTCGCTACTGAGTACATTTTTAACTGAAACAGCCCTGCGTTTTGAAAGATCAAGATTTTTTGCATCATCTCCGTCGCTGTCGGTATGACCAACAATGGTTATTGCAACTGTAGGATTTTCTTTCAGGACATCTGAAATCATTTTTAGTGTTCCGGCCGATTCAGGTTTAATCTTATCACTGCCTGAATCAAAATAGATTCCATAGGTCACCAGTTTGCCTTCCGTAATCAGTTTGTTGCGCATATCCGGTGCTCCGACAGCAAACCTGAAATTAGAGATCAACGGCATGGCTTCGGCGTTAGTAATTAGCCTTAAAACGTTGTATTTCACTCCCGGAAACATTGCTTTTGCTACATCAAATACTTTTGCATCATTAACATAAGCCCTGATGCGTGTTTTCTGAACAGAAAATGAGAGTCTTGCCTTCTGGTTGATTACAAAAATATTCTTGTCAATGGCCGCATCCGCCACATAGGCGCCCTCGTTGTAGGTTGAATAGTATTGGGTATAGCTTCCGAAAGTCATCTTAATCCCGCTCACTCCCGGGATTGCGCCACCTTCGTTGAAATCATCGGGGTTTAAGGCACTGTATATGTAGAAACCAAACTGAATGGATTCTTCTCCATTGGGTCCCGGCATAGGCACAACATCAAATTCTACGGTGTAATTGTCGGGAAATTCCTTTTTGATCACAGGAATCTGCGAGCAATCGGTCCCTGGCTGCAGCCACTTACCCGGATAATTGTTGAGTGTAACTATTTCACCGGAACCATCGGTATTCCATAATGCCGGATAATCGCCGATCTGGTCCTGCGAAAAATCATCATAAAAAATCACCGTCTCACCAGGAACAAAATCATATTTCGAAGTAGCTTTCAGAACCTGTGTCTGCGTTGCCTGGGCCTCATTCTCTTCTTCCTGGGCTATAAGCTGGGAAGTCAGCAGTACCATCATCAGAATAACCAAATAGCGGGATGTTTTCATAAACATGGATTAAAGTGAATTGTATTTAAAAACGGTTCAAATTACAAAAAATTAATACCGAAGTTGAATATAATCACAAATACCCGCAATGGTCATCTGAATTCATTACAAATAACTGCCATCCCTAAAAATTTACTTCACGCTGGCCGTTGAATCTGTAGCCTGAACTTCTGCCATCTTCCTGACCAGCCCTGAAGAAGTCATGGTATACATCCCTCCGTCATTGTTGCTGTTGTCAAAATCGCTGTAACGTACTTTCCAGGAAATCTCCGGGTCAAGATAGATCTCTTTATTTACGGGGACTCCTACGATTATATTCAGTTCCTGATAATGCATCCCGTCATCAAACGGCAAACTAAAGTATGGATTTATCACTACCAGAGTATCCTTTATTTCCCAGTTATACTGAATGTTGGTGGCGTAATCCGTTGAGCGGGGGCGGTTTGTTGAAGATGCTGATCTTATCTGAGTAAATACCAGACTATCCCCGGGTGCAGGCCGGAAACTGAGATTGATTTCCCCAAGAACCAATGCGTTGGTATTCATTCCAAGGCTTCCCGACAGCGGATTTATAAATTTCTCGTAATCCCAGGGACCCGATTGGATGTGAAGCCTGCTCTCCGGCATCTTAAAACTCAGTGTTTCATTCACAGAATCTGCTACATCCGTCGACCGTGAATATCTGAAAACAGCACTACCGGCAATCACTATACCTCCGAACAAAATCAGAATAAAGGCTACCACCACAGGCCATTTTAACGGAGGCCATTTTAACAGCAACCTAAGACCGGTATATATCAGCAACCCTGAAAGTGCAGCCAGCACAAGTAAAAATGCAAGATAAAACAACCACCGGTCAGATGTTCCGGGAACCATCCATTGAAATACCTGATAAAGGGTGACCGAGTCAAACTGGTATCCACCCATTCCGACATGATCCCTTACAAGCAATGCCAATCCGATCCCCAGATAGGAAAGCAAAACAAGTGCGAGCAAGAGCAAACCGGTCAATCGTCCGAATAACTGGAAAAACCAGCGGATTAACCGGGCAGCAATTTCAAAAGCATTTCTTAACAAAGCACCTGTTGATCCAAGAAAACTGCTGCCCGTTTTTTGCAATCCTTTGCCTGCTGAAGCAAGTTCATTCCGCAGTGTACCGATATTTACCCGCTGACGCTGCATCTCAAGTTTTTCAGAGGTAGTCTGAGCTTCAGGCAGAATAAGCCACAAAACGATGTAAATAACCGGTCCGCTCCCGTACAAAAGTGTTGAAATGACAAAAATGAGTCGCAACCAGACCGGATCTATGCCAAAAAAAGCCGAGAGCCCTGCCGCCACTCCGCCAACCTTCCGGTTAACCGGGTCACGGAAAAGCTTTCCGGTGGTCCGTTGCTGAGCCGTTTCCTTTGGTCTGACATCTTCAGAATCAGATAACTGATCAGGTTCACCCATTTCCCTGATCACTTCCTGAATAAATTCGAGAATCACAATGCCCTGCCCTTTGGTTTCCACTCTTTGCTCAAGCAGTTCGGCAATGCGCATTTCAATATCGGCTATAATTTCTTCACGACCTTCTTCGGCTGAAAAATAGTTCCTCAACCTGCCTAAATAGCTATTGAGGCATTCGTAAGCATCATCGTCGATGTTGAATAGCCGCTTTCCTATATTAACTGAGAAATTCTTTTTCATTTTTCGGGGGTATTTGATGATTCTGAAGTAGTATCTGTTGAAAACAACCTGCCGACAGCAGTATTAAGCTCATCCCAGCCGACGCGCAATTCTGAAAGAAATTGAGCTCCCCGCGGGGTGATGGTGTAGTACTTGCGTGGTGGTCCGGAAGTGGATTCCTCCCAGCGGTAACTAAGAAACTCATCGTTTTTAAGCCGTGTCAGAATGGGATACAGGGTACCCTCGACCACAATCAGATGCGATTGCTTCAGTCTTGCAAGTATGTCGGAAGCATAAGCTTCACGGCTGCTGACAGCCGCCAGGACGCACATTTCAAGTACCCCTTTACGCATCTGGGCAATTGTTGATTCAGCTTTATCCATGATCAGGTTAATTAAACTTTGCGACAAAGATAATACATTAAACAGTACTATGCAATACTTAGTACTAAATAATGCAATATTCCTTGAACAAAAAAAAGGCACAGGGTCGGACCACCTGTGCCTGCAATTGATTTTATTGAAAACTATCTGAACAAATCTGAAATATTTATCTGGCTTTCGTAAAGATGTATCACCTCTTCGAGCTGAACAACCTGCACCCTGTCAATCCGGTTGGTAATCTGCTGATACCATATCTCAACATTGAAATCTGTGAGACTGTACATCTTAATTACATAATTAATGTAAATACGCTCCAACAGTTCTGTTCCCTGTCCGAGCAATGTTGTTACCTGTTCTTCAACCGGCAACCCGGCAAACTTCTCAGCAGTAATCATTTCTTCAGTTATTGGATTGAGCGTGCAATTTCGATATCATACTTATCTTTCAGATAGGTCAGGTGCTCAATGGATGCTTTCCGGTCATAGATACGGATCATTTCAACAACACCCTTTTTCTGGTAAATTCCTGCCTGGGCGGCATCGTAAACCTTATGGTCATAGTTATTACGGATCGAAATCGTCATGGTCTCAAATTTATTCCAGCTCAGGAATTTATTAACCGGAAAGTAAAAGGTATCCGGCATATCAAGATCTTTATAAATATCGGGTGCGATGGATTCAAGTGAGAAATATTTCCTCACGTTGATCAGGCTGTTGTATGGCTTAACAACCTTATTTGCCAGAAAAACAATCCCATGATTGCTATAGGAACCGATCAGTTCAGGAAGAACAGCATAATTCTCCATATATATCCTGATGCACGACACCATGTTGTTTTGAAGTTCCAACCGGCCCATTACCGCATCAAACCAGTGAGGAAATGACTTCTTGATCTTCATGGTGATCCTGATAAAATCATCCATATCCTCCATCGACATTGATTTCACTATCGCAAAAATCGATCTGGGTTTTTGCTCCTGCTCATTCATCGGGATATGAAAATGATCATAAAACCCCGGAAACGGATCAAGATCTTCCAGCAAAAGTTCGCTGAATTTAAAATCTGATGCCAGGTTGGTAAGTTTTTCCTTCTTAATGATAAATCCGAGGGATTCGATGTTTTTTTTGTTTTCCATCAGGAGAGGTGTTAAAGGCATGAATGGGGTGAGAAATAGAAATTCAACTGCTTGACTGCTAAAGTCAATAACAATACACCGGTTAAAATGTTAAATATACACTGCAAAAAATATTTCAACACCCTGCCTGCATACCGGAAGGCGCCAATATCCTTATCCTGAATCAGTAAGGATTTATAAACACAACCCGGTTAATATTAATATCCATGCCAGCAAATATTTATCTCACGTTCATTGTATTTTTGAGTACCGGTGTACCTTTTTGTAGCTTCTATGGACATTAAAAAACATATCCCGAATACCATCACCCTGCTGAACCTGATGAGTGGTTCGGCAGCAGCAATTCTGGCCCTGAACGGTCAATTCCTGACTGCCGTTGCTTTAACCGGCCTGGCGGCCGTTTTTGATTTTTTTGACGGGTTTGCTGCAAGATTGCTGAATGTAAAGTCAGAAACAGGCAAGGAACTCGATTCCCTGGCCGATGTAATTTCATTTGGTTTTACCCCATCCGTTATTCTCTTTTGCTTGATCAGGGATAACCCCGGTATGCCAACGGGAGGAGGATTATCCATATTTCTGCCTTATGCTTCGCTGCTGATCGCTGCTTTCTCTGCTTTAAGGCTCGCTAAATTCAACCTTGACACCCGTCAGACTGTATCGTTTCTGGGTCTACCGACTCCTGCCAACGCACTGTTCATCGTTTCACTGCCATTGATATCGGGCAGCAGTATGATTCAGGATGCCGGTATCATATCTGATATTGCCTCCGGACTGTGGTTTCAGCTATTAATCATTCCGGTTTCGTGCTACCTGCTTGTCAGTGAAATACCCTTGTTTGCCCTGAAGTTCTCAAATGGCTTTTCATTTGCAGCCAACAGGGTAAAATACATATTTATTCTCATTTCGGTTCTTCTGCTGATCGCATTGAAATGGGCCGGAATCCCGGTGATCATTATTATTTATATCCTGATCTCGCTGATTTCAGAAAAGAAAAAATCTTAAATTTTTTTACTTTCGTGAATAATAATTATACTTTTGTGATTCTGCCAGTTCTAACCAGATAACCTCTGCCGGAAACAAATGAAACAATTGACAAGGCTCTTACTGATATTAATGCTGATAGCGGGCTTTTCGGGTTACGACAGCCGGATTGCCAGCGCCAATTTCAGCAAAAGTGAGATTCTTACAGAGCAGGAAAACCTTGATCTATGTAAAATATTTTCTGCTGACAAGATTGCCCGCATCGATTCACTGGTCAGTGTATTCTCAACCAGGTTCAGGTTCAATGGCAACATCCTGGTTGCCATCAATGGCTACAACGTTTTTCAGCGTTCGGTTGGTTATGCAGATCCCATCAGTAAAATTGCGGCAAAGCCCGAAACCATATACCAGCTCGCCTCTGTCAGCAAGCAATTCACTGCAGCTGCCATTATGCTACTGGAGCTGGATGGCAAACTTTGCTTCGACGATCTTCTGGTCAAATACATTCCCGAACTGCCTTACGACAAAGTGACCCTCCATCATCTTCTGCACCACATCGGTGGATTGCCGAACTATATGTACCTGACCGACAGGTACTGGGAGAACCCTACCCCACCTGATAACGAAGATGTGGTTGAACTGATGGCCAGGTATAAACTTCCCGCCTTTTTTCAGCCCGGATCAAGGTATGATTATTCAAACACAGGATATGTGATGCTGGCCACAGTGGTGGAGCGCATCAGCGGTATGAGCCTGAATGAATTCCTTCAGCGTAGGGTTTTCAAACCCTTGGGTATGACTTCCACTTATGTATACAGCACCGCCGATACTACCATTGAACGCAGGCATATCGACGGGTTCAGGGCTTCAAGATCAGGATTCTCAAGAATCCTTGATACAAGAAACAATGGCCCTGTCGGTGATAAGGGTGTTTGCTCCACAACCGGTGACATGTTCAAATGGGACAGGGCGCTGCATATGGGCTCACCGATCAATAGTGAAATGCTTGAAGAAGCGTTTTCGCCGGTTAAAACCAACAATGGAAGGGAAGTTCCGTATGGTTACGGATTCAGGATAAAAGAATTCAACGGCGAAAGGGTGATCTATCATAACGGCTTATGGGAGGGATCCCGGACCAATTTCCATCGCTACTGTGATTCCCAGAATACCATCATTGTCCTGAACAATACCAGTATACGCACAAACCATGAACTGGTTAGGCAAATAGAAGCAGTGATCGGAGACAGCAAGGAAACGGGGATCACTGAAATGATTGCGAAAACAGCCATTGAAGAGGGCGTTGAGACGGCGCTCGACCTATACAACGAAATTCTCGACAGCAACCCGGATGTTGAAGTGGATTTTGAAAAAATTGCGACAGTGGCCGACTACCTCCTGAAAGCCGGCAAAACAGAAAAAGCTTCTGAACTGGAAAAGCTTTACACTATCGGACGCGAAGTTTCCGGCATCTGAGTCGCAGGGGAATTATCGGAAACCGTGGCCGTCAAACCAGTTTTCAACTCTGATTCGTATAAATCAATTGGTTACCTGAGCTCAAAATTCTTCCCGAGGTAAAGGGTCCTTACCTGCTCATCGGCAGCCAGTTCTTCGGCCGTTCCTGATTTGAGTACCGACCCTTCGAAAAGAAGGTATGCACGGTCGGTAATGTTCAATGTTTCATGAACATTGTGGTCGGTAATGAGAATCCCTATGTTTTTTTCCTTCAGTTTTAACACGATGTTCTGGATATCTTCAACCGCAATCGGATCAACGCCA
Source organism: Bacteroidota bacterium (assembly GCA_009773455.1). Classification (GTDB taxonomy): domain Bacteria; phylum Bacteroidota; class Bacteroidia; order Bacteroidales; family Lentimicrobiaceae; genus Lentimicrobium. The sequence goes on from WSXU01000001.1 coordinate 211,522, forward strand.
GCGAAGGGTTCATCCAGCAGGATAAAATTCGGATTTACAGCCAGCGCCCGGGCGATTTCGGTACGCCGGCGTTCTCCCCCTGACAACTGAATCCCCCTGCTTTTTCTGACGTGGTTGAGACCGAACTCCTGAATGAGCGACTCAAGCCGCTCCTTCTGCTCTGTCTTATCAAGCCTGGTAAACTCAAGCACAGCGGCGATGTTGTCTTCGACACTAAGCTGCCTGAAAACTGACGCCTCCTGAGCAAGGTACCCGATACCCATCTGCGCTCGCCGGTACATCGGCATTTCAGTAATTTCAGCATCATTAAGAAAAACCTTGCCCGAAAGGGGCTTGATTAGCCCGACAATCATATAAAAGGAGGTAGTCTTTCCGGCACCGTTTGGCCCCAGTAATCCGACAATTTCACCCTGCTCTACATGGACACTTACGTTATTGACAACAGTCCGCTGACGGTATTTTTTAACAAGATTTTCGGTTCTGAGGATCATCGGGTAACACTTAAGTTTTCAAAAATAGGCAATTATCAGAAATCAAACTGCATCGAGACCATAACCCCGAATTTCGTGATGTCGGGGTGATCGTAGTAGCTTAACCGCCACACGGCATCAACGCGGAAGAACCTGAAAATATTTTCTATACCGAGCCCGGCTTCAAAATAAGGTTTACCGGTTGTATAGGTTCCTTCAGGAAAATCAGAATAGGCAAGATTCGCTTTGCTGACATTGCCGATAACGCCTTTAACTCCGGCTACTTCACGCCATTTGAGTTTTCTCATCAGGGGAACCTTGTTCAGGAAGAATCCGACAAAGTGGTGGGTATAATAGAAACTCACGTATTGGTCACTGACAAACTCATAATAATTCATCAGATTGAAACTGGATTCATCAAACCAGTAAGTTTCATTCCCGGGATGGATTTTCAGCAGCGGATAAGGCAACCTGCCCCAGGTTTTACCCGCCTCAATGTAATACTTTGACCATCCCCATGACATGATGTTGAACCAATGCCTGATCCCAAACTCAAGCCGGTGGAACTCAAATTTACTGTTGAACAATCCAGGAGCTCCGTAAGTGTAGTTCAATTCCAGAATAGGGTACTTGGCCCCCAGGCTTGCCCTGAGAAATTCACCGGAAAGATATTTTTCCTGGTAGGCAAACCGTGTATTGATTGAAAACTCAGTGGTATGTAAGACATCGGTCATTTTCAGACAGTCGCCGTCCTCACAGTCCATCACAAATGGCATATTTCCTGAGCTCCAGACACTCCGTTGCCTGATCGAGAAAGTATTGGAAAACCCTGTAAACCACTCGTGTTCATAGTAGGATTTGTATTCCTTTACCATGGTCAGCTTATCTGAGGGGTTTCTCCTGAAAATTGCAGCCAGCAGGAAATCTTCCCGGAAAGCATTCTGGCTCTGGCCCAGCTGCTCAACATCATATTTAAAGGACCCGCCCAAAACCCTGCGCGGATTCTTGTCGAGCATATACATGAATCCGCCGCCATACTTCAGTCGCTGATCCTTGATACCATAGGCGGTATATCCGTCAAGCATAATGCGCTTGCTGAAATCATTGGAGGTACGTGCACCGATCCTCAGCCTGGAGCCTTCAAGCGGGTTGAAACTAAACAATGACATATACGGCCCCCACTCCATCTTACCCTTCACATAATAACCGGTGGTTATCATTTGTATCACATCAACCCAGGTATTGAAAATCGGCAGGGATTTAAGGGTATCTACCATTTCATATACCATCTCTTCACGCCTGGTCAGGCTTTCGTGGCGTGACTCATTCCAGAAATCTACTGTTTTATCTGTGGCATCATCATCAACCATCACCGACAACGGCGTGTTGTAAAATTCATTTTCCCTCGGTTTATTGATGATGAAATTACGATAGGAAGTGGTCTTTGTCCCATAGAATCCTAATGTATTTGAAGAGTCCCTTTCCGCGATATTGAAGTCAACAATCAGTTTTTCCCTCGACAGCATCCACCAGGTGCGGTCGACCAGGTTGTAATCCTGCTGAAGTACAAGATCGTTGATAAAGTTGATGTTGGCATCATCCTCGATGCGCATATCAATCCTGCGGACAGCAAAAGTGGTATCATGAATCCACATGTTGCCGGTAAAGGTAAATTCATGCTTCCTTCGTGGCTTAAAGGCCAGGTTGTAACACCACTGACCATCCATGTTGGCACTGTCAACCAGGTAATATCTGTACGACATCAGACCAAAACCGGCTATCGGGCTGACAAAGTTTTTCTGAAAAAGTGTAATGTAATTATCATAGATGTTCACCTGCTGAACCTTATCACCCAGCAAAAGTGAAATACTTTCATCACGGATCCCTGATACCCGGTTGGCTTTGATTACCTCTCTCGATGAGGATGGGTTTTTCCTGAAATAGACATCTGACAATGATTCAGAGAGGAAAACCGGCAGGTACGTCTTGCCATTGACCGCTGAAGTATCAATGTAATCGAAGATGAAACTGAACGGTTTCAAAATCTTCCTGTTCATGAACTTTTCGGAAAGATTGTTTGCATCCAGTTGAATCTTGTTGTAGGCTTCGTATTCGTAATAATCGAGTTTTTCCCGGTTGTTATCGGGCTTCTTCTCAATAACTTTCTTCAGAATGGTTTCGGCCGGATTTTCCCCGGGCCGGATCACCACTTCCGAAAGACTGATGTTGTTGGGAAGAAGGTTAAAATTGATTTCCTGGTAACGGAATCTGACAACGGCTTTACGGGCAACGCCATAACCTACCGATGAAGCGATGAGTGTATCGGACCCTGATTTGGTTTCAATTGAATAGAAGCCATCCAGATCGCTGGTTGCACCGATGGTTGTTCCCATGAAATAAACATTCACAAATGGCATGGGTTCCCCTGTAGAGGCATCGGTTATCTTCCCCCTGATCTTGGTAACCTGGGCTATGGCATCGGGCACCGGAAAAAACACTATGCAGTTTAACAGCAGGAGAGCAGTAAAAAAACTCCTGATGCGGACTGAGGTGCGGGTGAGGGCAGTTTTCATTGGAAATTCAGCTATAGCAGGCAGAATAAGAAACCTTCCGGTTTTAATCAGTCAGATCGTCCCAGAATTCAACAGCCCTGCGGGTATGGGGTATCACAATTGTTCCTCCCACCAGATTAGCGATACCAAGCACTTCAAAGAGTTCCTGCTCCGACATGCCGTTTTCGCGGCATCTGATCAGGTGGTACCTCACACAATCGTCGCACCTGAGCACCAGCGATGATACAAGACCCAGCATTTCCTTTGTCTTCACCGGCAGCACACCTTCAAGGTATGCGTTGGTATCAACATTAAAAATGCGCTTGATTACCTTGTTGTTATCAGCACCAAGTAGCCGGCTGTTCATTTTTTGCCTGTACTGGTTAAATTCGTCTGCTTTTTTACCCATTGTCAAAGGTTGATATTCAGTATTTATACTTTCGGGGTCGATTTGTAATCATATTCTGGTAAAGAATACAAATCCGGGACACAATTTCTGCGGTAAATTCAGCTCAGCCATTTCACCGGCAGCTGATCATCAGATCACGCCTTCCTTGAGAATATCATGGAGATGGATCACGCCAACATAATGATCATCTTCCAGAACAAGAATCTGTGTAATATTGTTTTTACGCATGATGTCCAAAGCGTCGGCCACAAGGATGTCAGCCTGGATAGTCTGGGGATCCCTGGTCATAATATCGGCTGCCCTGAGCGAGTCGACCGAACCTTCACGGTGCAGCATCCGCCTGATATCACCATCGGTAATGATGCCGGCAAGTCTCTGACCATCCAGTACCGCGGTAGCTCCCAGTCGTTTCGAGGAAATCTCAAGGATGACAGATCTCATGTCATCTCCGATCTGAACCTCGGGCTTTTCATTGTTCCTGTAGAGTTCCGACACCCTGAGATAAAGCCTTTTTCCCAATGCCCCTCCGGGATGATAACGGGCAAAGTCTTCCTGAGTAAAGCCCCGGCATTCAAGCAAGGCAACAGCAAGGGCGTCGCCCATGACAAGCTGGGCTGTAGTACTTGCTGTGGGAGCAAGGTTGTTCGGACAAGCTTCGCGGTCGACTGTTGAGTTAATTACCAGGTCAGCATTCCTGGCAAGGTAGGATTCTGTATTGCCCACGAGTCCGATCAGTTTGTTTCCCATGAGTTTCAACAAAGGCACCAGCACTTTGATTTCGGGTGTATCACCGCTTTTCGAAAGGCATATCAGCACATCGTCCGGTCTGATCATACCGAGATCGCCATGAATGGCATCGGCAGCATGCATAAAAATGGCGGGTGTACCTGTGCTGTTGAACGTACTTACTATCTTGGCAGCAATATTGGCGCTCTTACCAATTCCGGTAACAATGACCCTTCCTTTTGCGTTGAGAATCAATTCCACACTTTTTACAAAATCACCTGTAAGATACTGGCCTAATTGCTTTATTGCCGTGGCTTCCTCACTTATCGTACGGAGGGCTATCCCGTTTATCTCTTCTGAAGTTTTCATGAAATATGTTTAGACCTGACTGATTGAAGACTTCCGGTACAATCCATGGATTTAAACCGGCAAGGAAAAACAAACCTCAATCTTTTTCATGGATTCTTTGTTTATATACTGAGTACCCGGTTAAAAAGGCACTGAAATTCCTGAAGTGCTGCCTGATTCAACAACCCCGACAGTTATTTTTTTTCAGGTGTGTAAAGATACAATAATATACAGCCTTAAATATGACCTCTTGCTTGCATTTCTATTGGTGAAAATTCATAAAAAACTATAAAACAGCATCATTTTCCAAAACAAGTACTAAGATAATTGCATGAATAGAAAATTTTTAGAAATTTGTGCTCCTTTTGCCTACGGAAAAAAAATCTGCTGATTTAGCCGGGAACTAAATTTGGGTTTTTTGATGAATCCGGTTCCGGAGCCACCGTTTATCAGGTATGATCATCATACATGGTTTAATAGATTGGCTACTACTTTTTTAAGGTAGAAAGAATTTTTTGCCTTATAAGGAGGGAAAAAGGAGTTACTTACAGCAATTTTGGTCTATTATTGAATCAGAAAGAACAATAATTAACCCGATCGTTTCTTAAAGACTATTTTTTTTGGTCGTGGAATAAAAAAGTTGATTTGTAATGGTGTAATGATTAAATTTGTTAATACTACTAGTTTTGATATTTTCAGCAGATTGGTTTTTTCCCACCATTCCTGAAACTACAAAAAACAGAAACTGAAATGAAAAAAGTGGAAAACTATTCACTCAATGAGTTATTAAAAAAGATTTTTGGTTTTGATTCCTTTAAGGGAAACCAGGAATTGATTATCAAGAATCTGCTTGACGGGAAAGACACATTTGTTATCATGCCCACCGGTGGTGGTAAATCAATGTGTTACCAGTTGCCTGCCATCATCAGTCCGGGTACCGCCATTATCATCTCTCCGCTTATCGCTTTGATGAAGAATCAGGTTGATGCCATACGCAACTTCGGGGCAGAAGACGGCATAGCACATTTCCTTAACTCATCACTCTCCAAAGCTGAAATTACAGACGTCAGAAAAGACCTGCTGACCGGTAAGACCAAACTGCTCTATGTTGCTCCTGAATCACTGACAAAAGACGAGAATGTTCAGTTTCTGAAAGAAATTGATATTTCTTTTTTTGCTATAGATGAGGCTCATTGTATTTCGGAATGGGGCCATGATTTCCGGCCTGAATACAGGCGATTGCGTCCGATCATAGAATCCATAGGGAAAAGAGTGCCCATTATAGCCCTCACAGCTACCGCCACACCTAAAGTTCAGCAGGATATTCAGAAAAACCTGAACATGATGGATGCCACCATGTACATTTCCTCTTTCAACAGACCAAATCTTTATTATGAAGTAAGGCCCAAGGGTGAAGATGTAATCAAGGACATCATCAGGTACATCAAATCACAGGCAGGTAAATCAGGGATTGTTTATTGCCTCAGCCGCAAGAAAGTTGAAGAACTTGCTGAAACCCTGCAGGTAAACGGCATAAAGGCACTGCCTTATCATGCCGGTCTTGACTCTCAAACCAGGGTGATCAACCAGGATAAATTCCTGATGGAGGAAATAGATGTTATCGTTGCCACCATCGCTTTCGGGATGGGCATCGATAAACCGGACGTAAGGTATGTCATTCACCATGACATTCCAAAGAGCCTGGAAGGATACTATCAGGAAACCGGCCGTTCGGGCCGTGATGATGGCGAAGGGAACTGCATCGCATTTTACAGTTACGACGATATCCAGAAACTTGAAAAGTTTAACAAAAACAAGTCGGTAGCTGAACAGGAAATTGCCAGTCAATTGCTGCTTGAAACTGTAGCCTATGCCGAATCATCGGTATGCCGCCGCAAACAACTGCTTCACTACTTTGGTGAAATTTATAAAGAGGACAACTGCGGCAGCTGCGACAACTGCCTGCACCCGAAAACAAAATTCGAAGGCAAGGATGCCGTTGAGCTGGTTCTTGAAACTGTACTGGCAGTCAAGCAGTTGTTTAAAGCAAAGCACATCATCAGTGTAATCACCGGAAAAGTCTCTGCCAATAATAAATCCTTCAAGCACAACCAGCTCGAGGTTTTCGGCAAGGGCATGGAGCATGACGAGAAATACTGGAATGCCGTTATCAGGCAGATGCTGATCGAACGCCTGCTGGTAAAGGATATCGAGAATTATGGTTTGCTTAAGGTTACACCCGAAGGTCATAAATTTCTCAAAAAGCCTTATTCCATCCTGCTTACCCGTGATCATGACTATGAGAATGCCGAGGAAGAGGATTTCTTCGCAGGGGGAGGTGCAAAAACCAGTACTGCCGACAAAACCCTGTTCACCATGCTGAAAGATCTCCGCAAGGAGATATCCCGCAAAGAGAACCTTCCCCCGTTTGTGATCTTCCAGGATCCTTCACTTGAGGATATGGCCATCCAGTATCCGATCAACCAAGAGGAGATGAAGCAGATTACCGGCGTTGGTGCCGGTAAAGCCCAGAAATATGCCAAGCCTTTTATCGATCTGATTAAGGCTTATGTAGAGGAAAATGAGATCATACGACCAATGGATATGGTTGTGAAGTCGGTCGTAAATAAATCGGGTTTAAAAGTTTATATTATCCAGAACATCGACCGCAAGATATCGCTGGAAGACATCGCACTGGCCAAAAGCGTTACCATCAGCGAACTGCTTACCGAGATTGAGCGCATTGTTTCAGCCGGGACAAAACTCGACCTGAATTATTACGTAAATGAATATGTTGACCCTTATCATCAGGAGGAAATCTATGATTACTTCCGTGAAGCCGAGAGTGACTCTATTGAAGATGCCATCAGGGAACTGGGTGAAGATGAATTTACTGAAGAAGAAGTCAGGTTAATGCGGATAAAATTTATTTCAGACCTCGGGAATTGATCCGGAAGAATCTCCCTTCACGGCGATTGAAATGGTTTTAAGGCCCTCAATTCTAAGATCAGGGGTTTTATATAAAAAACAAGGTGTCAGGGTTTTTTGCCGGCCTTGTTTTTTAGTTTAATTTTGTCTGTCAAACAAAAAAACGAGAAGTATGCAGGATGAGAATATAACCCACGAACCTGAAATGCAGGAACCCGCCAAAGAACAGATTACGATTGTACCTGAACCAGGTATAAGGAAAAGAAATCCAAACACCCTCCTGACGATCCTGAACATCATTCTGCTGCTGGGACTGGTCGTCCTCTATTTTATTGTTCTGAAACCCGGAAACGGGGGAATGCCCAATATGGCACTTATTCAGAAAGCCTCAAAAGGAGCGGTTACTGTTGCATATGTTAACAGCGACAGCATCTTGGTACATTATGAGCTGGTTAAATCGATGCGCGACGAACTGGAATCAAAGACCGCCCGGCTCGAAGGCGAACTGAAACAAAAACAGGAGGCATTTGAAAAAGACGCAGCCTATTTCCAGGAACAGGTTGCCAAGAAAGCCATCTCCGAGTCCTCTGCCCAGGAAATTTACGGTCAGCTGATGGGTGAACAGCAGAAACTTTATGAGTTGCGCGAAAAATACTCAGCCGACCTTTCAAAACAGGAGTTTGACCTCAATGTGTTGCTGCTCGACAGCCTGAATAATTTCCTGAAAAGATACAACGACAAGGTACATTTTGATTACATCCTTTCCTACAACAAAGGCGGCAGTATCCTGTCGGCCAACGATTCACTCGACATTACGAAGGAAGTGATACGACTGTTGAACGAAGAGTACGCTGCCAGCGGCAAATAAACATGAACCGGGCGATAAAACCATTATTGTATTCATTGGTTATTGCTGCACTGTTCGTAACAGGCTGCAGCAACAATCGCAGAACGCTGCCATCGGGTCAGAAGCAGATACCGCGAGACCAGATGATAAGGCTGATGGCCGACCTTGAACTGACAGAATCGGCCCTGAAGATAAAACAGGTGAAAATGTCGCGCGACAGTGTAAAACAAATTGCCACCTATTGTTATGATTCACTTTACGCTTTCTATGGGGTAACGCCCGAACTTTTCAGGGAGAACCTAAGGTATTACCAGGGTGATATGGATGATTTTCAATCCATGATGGATTCGGTGATCGTGACGCTTACCCGGCACCGCGACAGTGTTTCAAATCCGGCCAAGCCAAAAACAAGGAAGATTGAAGGAAAGAAGAAATGATGATTTTCTGAAATTTTAATCCTGAATTTACAGAGATACCAAAGGAAAGCCCCGCTGATTGACGGGGCTTTCCTTTGGTAAAACGGTGATCTATTTGGTTGCGTAAGCCGTAAAACTTTCAGTATCACCCCCGGCACTGTAGCTGTATACCCAATCCATGGCATCAGCGGTTGACATTGTGCCTGACCCTTCTACAAAAAAGCCCGGGGCAGTTTCCTGATAAGGCACAGTTATCTTGTTGGCTGTGACTATTCCATAGGCCAGATAATTGCTCCCGGCCCTTGCCAGGTTGCTCAGGTAAACCCTGGAAGAATTGTTTTCATCATAAGTTATATTCACCGGATAACTGAACCCCCTGGCAGCCGGAGTTTCATTGAAATTCCAGGAACCAATGAATTTATCACGGGGATCACCGGTATCAGGTCCGAGTTCATCATCAGGCAGACATGAAATAACAAATGGTATCAGCAAAACCAGCATCAGGTAAAACAGGCGGGTTGGACGTTTCATACAATATAAAGATTTGATGAATATTTTTTCAATGTAAAGTTAATCCAAAAAATATGCCGGAATGATGACATGCATTTATAAATCGCATATTTCAATCTCATTTGAAGAAGTTGCGGGATCTCCTGTATGGTTTTCAGATCAATCCTTAATAATGCGAAAACTCTTCCCGCAGACTTATCTGTGGCCGAAAGCGCAAACGGGAAAACGGAGTCAATCCATTGCCAATGAAACAATTAAGCTACCGTTCAGTAGATATAAAAATTATCGGGACCTATTCCAACATCAAACCTTCCGTCTGAGATGGTTACGGGCTGGCCATTGATCAGTGCCTTTAATTCAAAATATCCCGACAGGATGACTTCTACCTGCTGTTTGTCGACCAGCAGATTCTGGGCTCTTTTAAATTGAAAGGCGCCACTTATAATACTGAATGTATTGATCGGGTTCCCTGCAGACTCTACCACAACCTGGCAATCGGGGTTGGTGAGGTCGAAAACCGTATCGTTCAGGATAATCATATCCGAATAACTGTCGGGAGTAAAGCCAGGTAGTCTCAGGGTAAGGTTCATCCGGTTGGATTCGTCGTAATAATAATAAGCTCCTTTATGACCGTTCAGGACAAACGACATAGCCCCATCTGAAACCACTACTTTTGCGGGTACTGTTATATCATCCGAAATAAAAACCTCCCTGTCATAATAGGCGCCGAAGGTGTTGTACCCCCATTCGGAATATACCGGTAAATCAATAAACTCCGGATCATAAATCATGACCGACTTTTTGAGTTCATTCTCCTTTGAGCAACCCGAAAGAATAACCAGCAGGGTTGCAAATAAATAAAGCTGTTTTCTCATTTTGTTTTCGGTTTTACAGGTAACTGGAAACTAACCTGGAAACCTCCGCCGTAAAGCGGGTTAACCAGGCCAGAAGTACCTGAGGTTAGGAAAATAGTAGGCAGCCCTGCTTCAAGATTGATTGCCGGTTTTGATGCCCTGCCGATTCTGACTCCTGCTGACACAGTCAGGGATGCACTTACGGACTCAGGTCGGCCTATCAGATCTGCCACTTCATCCTCAAGATAGTCCATGGATTGATTGTAAAAAACCACATCCGTCCGCGACTGCAGTTTAAACCCGACATCAGCTCCCAGTTTGAAATACACCCGGAACAAACGGGCATTGTAGGGGAAAAACCTGGCTTCCATTGGAATTCCCAGATAACTGGTTATTTGGTCTAACTCCTTAACCTTCAAATATTCGGTGTTTACACCCTCCTGAAGGTACATCAGGTAAAAATAATTGGTATTGCCTGCCCAGTATGTATTCCGTCCCACCGAGCTGTTCATCTGAATATATCTGAGTCCGGATGAAAACCCGAATCTATTGTTCACTGAAAGAAACTCTGCTTTAATACCGGCATAGCTTTTATTCATGAAACTTTTCAGGTAGGTAGATGAATATCCCCCGGGATAGGAGGGAATATCTCCCCTGATGAATTCCATTTCAGGCATTTTGGCAGAAATGAAACATATCCCGGCTTCGGCCCCCATATACTTCTGAAGTGGAGACTGAGCCACTGTATGAGCTGACAGGAGAGTAGTCAGAACAATGAGAACTAAATAATATCTGATATTCATGATCATGTGTGGATTGATTGTATCTTTTTAACAGACATAGCAGGATGCTTAACCGGAATTTTCAGGCTCCGGTTAGCAATGCAATAATAGCAATAAAAAATTACTGAAACAGGATTCGGGCTTCAAACCATGGTTCATTTTCAGGTTCTGCGGATCATTCGTTCCGGAAAAATAACCGGTTTCAGAAAATCAATGCAGGTGCCATAAAAATATCCGGTTTTGCGTCCCGGATAAAGAGCAAACGTAATTGTACAGTCTGAATTGATTCTGATGCCGGTAACAGGCGGTAAATGGAATCTGAAAATCGCCCGATCAGGCAACAATAAATTTGATCCGGGTGATCTTATTGTTGCCATTCATCAGCCGTGCAATATACAGCCCTGACTTTAAGTCGGAAAGACTGAAAGAAGAACTGTTTCCATCGCAGGAAAATGATACCACCTGCCGGCCGTCGGATGAAAATACCTGCAACAGCATACCGGGTTCCCTGGGAAGGCTGGCTGTCAGGATTACGCTTCCTTTTCCTGTTGAAACTGCCTGCAAGCTTAATGTATACTCAGGTGCTACTTCATTTACCCCGACTGTACAGGCCTGCGGAATACCACCGGCAGCCATCACCTCTGCATTGATGTTACCGGTTTCGGGCGGCCAGATGTGATCGTTGAGGATGGTGCGGTCGGGAGCTATGAGAATGACAGACGGATAGGACTGAACCTGGTAGGCATCCACCACATTATTGCCGCCACCCTGAAGGCCGCTAACCGACGGATAATTGGCTCCCCAGATGGAATCAAAGTCATGAACAGCCTGGTTATCGCTGCCCCAGTTCATTCCCAGAAAAACAACATTACCCCCGTTACATCCAAAATAGTCGTACGAAGCACTCACTTCAGAGGCATAGGTCTGGCAGGGACCGCAATTGGTGGTAAAGAAATCAATGACTACATAATTGCCTGCATCAAGATATCCGTAAAGGTGGTGCTGGGTACCGGTAAGGTCCTTCACGGTAAAATCAAGTGCGGTATCAATGGCCACCTGTGACCGCGAAACGCCCGACAATAAAAGCAACAGAAGTATAAAGAGATTGCGCATAAAACCAAGGAAAAATAAAGATACGATTCAAATGAAACGGTAAAAGTAATACCGGGAGATGTTAAATGCAAGTTTAAATATATATCGGTCAGGAGTATTCATAATCTGACTCCATTAAACCAGATCTGCATACTTAAGTCAGGTGTGCCTGCCCGGATGAAAAGCGCCCGGGTAAATTAACTGAAATTCCGGGGTTAACCTGTGGTCATTGGTTGTTACAATAGGGTTTACCCTGCAATCCTGAAAAAGTTTGGCTTCCGGGACCGACATTTGTACTTTGAATTTAAAAAAACATAACTTTGTTTAATCTTAGATTTTCATAGAAAATCCGGCTTTTATTGTGTGTTGATCCAAGACCGGAAATGATCCGGGCCGGCATCAATGAACTGAATCCGAAACATTTATTAAGCTATTCATAAAATTAAAAAACTATATGGAAAACAATGAAACACTGGCACTGGGCATGATCGAAACCAGGGGATTTACCGCCATGGTAGAAGCTTCAGATGCTATGTTAAAAGCAGCAAGGGTTGAACTGGTCGGCTATGAGAAAACCGGTGGTGGTTATGTTACGGCAATCATCAGGGGAGATGTGGCTTCGGTCAGGGCTGCCGTTGATGCGGGTGTACGCGCAGCCGAAAAAGTCGGTGAAATTGTTTCTACCCACGTTATACCAAGGCCTCATCAGAACGTTGATACCGCCTTACCATTGGGTGCCAAACCAAGTAAGAAAGGATAATTACCATGAGCGATTCAAAAGCACATATCGATTTAAGGACCTATGTGTTCCTCGATTCACTGCAGTTGCAGATGGCTTCCTATTTGTCTACCGTATCAAGAGGTTACCTGCCCGTTGGAGGTCAGGCCTGCTGCATCATCGAAATTGCACCGGGGATCGAAATCAACACCCTGACCGACGTTGCCCTTAAGGCAACCAATGTAAGGCCGGGAATGCAGATTGTTGAACGTGCCTTCGGCATGCTTGAGGTTCACTCCGACAGTCAGGGAGATACCCGCACCGCCGGAGAATCAGTTCTTAAAGCAATACAGCGGACAGAGGACGAGCGGATCAAACCAAGAATCCTCACCAGCCAGCTCATTAAAAATGTTGAAGACCATCATGCACAGCTGATCAACCGTACCAGGATGGGTATGATGCTGTTGAGGGGTGACACCCTGTTTGTGCTCGAGGTTGAGCCGGCCGGGTATGCCTATTATGCTGCCAATGAAGCCGAGAAAGCGGCCAACATCAAAATCATCGATGTTACCGGTTTTGGTAAATTCGGCAGGGTATACATCGGAGGTCCGGAAGCAGAGGTACTTGAATGCAAGTCAATTGTTGAGAAAAGGCTTGCCGAAGTTACCGGCAGATCCGCTAAGGAAGATTACAAATAGTTAAAACCAAAAAATAGGAGATTGATCAATGGCTGATTTTAATACAGATGCCTTAGGCATGATCGAAACCAGGGGTTTTACTGCAATGGTTGAAGCTTCTGATGCCATGGTAAAAGCTGCCAAAGTTGAACTGGTAGGCTATGAAAAAACAGGAGGTGGTTATGTAACTGCCATCGTCCGTGGTGATGTTGCCGCTGTGCGCGCCGCCGTAGACGCCGGTTTACGTGCAGCCGAGAAAGTAGGCGAAATCGTTTCGACACACGTTATTCCCAGACCGCATGAAAATGTTGACAGTGCACTTCCATTGGGCAGGGGCAAATCAAAAAAGTAAACGATGATTTTAGCAAGGGTCACAGGCACCGTGGTATCCAGCCATAAGCCAAGGAAACTGGAGGGAATAGCCTTTTTGCTGGTTGAGAAGATTGATCCTGTTACCATGAAAGGAAAGGGCGACTTTGTTGTTGCCATGGATTCAGTGGGTGCCGGCATTGGCGAGATTGTGTTCTATGTCTCCGGCAGCAGTGCCCGTTTTACCCCTGTTACTGAGGGTGTTCCGACCGATTGTTCCATCATTGCCATCGTCGATCTGATCGAAAAAGACGGAAGTTTCACCTACAGGAAAGATAACACTGCAATTTAATGATCTTAGGTAAAGTAGTTGGGACAGTGGTCAGCAGTGCTACCCGGATTGACTTTCCGGGAGCCGGATTTCTGCTGATCGAAAAATGCAGTCAGTCGGGTGAACTGAAAAACGATTATGTTGTTGCACTCGACCTGGTTGGTGCTGGTAAAGGTGAAATGGTGATGGTTTCGGAAGGATCCACGGCCAGGGAAACACCGGCAACTGTTGGTAAACCACTGGATGCCATTGTGGTAGGGATTGTTGATTTGATTGATGAAAACGAAAAGGTTGTTTACCAGAAATGATTAACCGGAAGGAAATAGTGGTGTTGGGGGCCCTTGAATTCAGCAGTATCGTTGCTGGTTTCATGGCTATGGATGCGATGGTGAAGATCGCCCCTGTTAAAATTATTGAAGCCCGCACCATCAGTTCCGGTAAGTACCTGATTGTATTCACCGGTGATGTGGCATCGGTGGAGTATGCCTTCAACAAAGGCTGTGAGACAGGTGCCGGCTTTATTGTTGACAGACTGTTTCTGCCACAGATTCATCAGGATGTGATCCCGGCTTTCGGCCATACCATCAGACCAACCTCCTGGGATGCCATCGGAATTATCGAAACAACCTCGGTGATTTCCGGTATCGAAGCAGCGGATGCTGCAGCCAAGGCAGGTGAGGTTAAGATCATTGAGATCAGGCTGGCCGATGGTTTCGGAGGTAAATCCTATGTAAAAATGACCGGCTCGCTGACCGATGTCCAGACTGCCATGGATGCCGGAACCAGGCAGGCCAAAACAAAGGATACCCTGTGCATGGAAACCATCATTCCACAGCCCCACAGCGAAATCATGCCATTTTTTATGTAAAAGCACGATAAATGGATAATCTGGAAGATAGCATACGCCTGTTGGTTCAGGAAGCACTGAAAGGGTTGAATCTAACGCCTCAATCCGTTGAATCCGTTCCTGAATCAGGTGTATATATTGATATCGGAAGTGCCGTGAATGCAGCTGAAAAGGCATTCAACGAACTGAGCTCCCTGACACTTGAAACCAGGAAGCAGATGATTGCGAATATGCGGAAAGTCGCCTTCGAACACAGGGTCACTTTCAGCAAGATGGCCAATGAAGAGACCGGTTTCGGAAGGTGGGAAGACAAAGTCATCAAAAACGAGCTGGCCATTCATAAAACACCCGGTGTAGAAGACCTTGAATCGATTGCCTACTCTGACGACAATGGCCTGACACTGGTTGAGAGAGCACCTTATGGTATAGTAGGATCAATCACTCCAAGCACCAACCCAACCGCAACCATCATCTGTAATGCTATCGGTATGGTGGCTGCCGGGAACTCTGTCGTTTTTAACCCCCACCCTGCTGCTAAGAAAGTGTCGGTTTACCTTGTAAACCTCCTCAACAAGGCCATTATAGAGGCCGGCGGACCTTCAAACCTGTTGTGCTGCATTGCCAATCCCACCATTGAATCGGCAAAGGAGATGATGGCTCATCCGAAAATTGCCCTGCTGGTTGTTACCGGAGGTCCGGCGGTTGTAAGAACAGCCATGAACAGCGGCAAAAAAGTGATCGGCGCCGGACCGGGCAATCCGCCCGTGGTGGTCGATGAAACTGCAGATATACCCAAGGCCGGGAAGGATATTGTTGACGGAGCCAGTTTCGACAACAATGTGATCTGCATCTGTGAAAAAGAAATTCTTTGTGTGGCTTCTGTGGCGGATCAGCTGAAAGCTGAGATGATAAAACACGGGGCTTACGAATTAAACCAGGAACAGATCAGGAAAATTACCGAAATCGTGATTGCCGAGCCCGGATGTCGCGGAAAGGAAGGTGCCGCCAGCAAGAACCATGTCGGCCGTACAGCAGCATTCATTGCGAAGTCGATCGGACTTGATCTGCCAGATTCCGTCAGATTGCTGTTGTGTGAAGTCGGACCCGACCATCCGTTGGTCTGGACCGAACAGCTGATGCCGGTGATGCCGCTGGTCCGTGTAAAGGACGTTGACACCGCCATAGATTTTGCCGTTGAGGTAGAGCATGGATTCCGTCATACCGCCATCATGCATTCGCTGAACATCGCCAAGCTGAGTAAAATGGCAAAGGCAATGAACTGTTCCATATTCATCAAAAACGGGCCGAGTTATGCCGGGCTGGGCCACGGCGGTGCAGGTTTTGCCTCCTTTACCATTGCCAGCCCGACAGGTGAAGGGGTAACGCGCCCGGTAACTTTTACCAGGGAAAGAAGATGCACACTGGTTGATTATTTCAGAATCGTGTAGCCTTATGAAATTGGGAAAAGTCATAGGACGGGTAATAAGTACCAGGAAGATCGCCTCTTTTGAGGGATTGAAACTGCTTTTGGTTCAGCCTCTCGATGAAAACCGGAATCCGTCAGGGGATGCCTTTGTTGCGGCAGATACCATCCAGTCGGGGGTCGGTGAACTGATTTATTACGAAACAAGCAAGGAGGCAGGTCGGGTCCTGGTGAATACGATGAACCCGGTTGATGCTGCCATTATGGGTATTGTTGATGAACTTTATATTGATAAGCGCCCATGATACTCGGAAAAGTGATCGGCAATGTGGTTTCAACCATCAGCAATGAAGCCTATCAATCGAGGAAAATCCTGGTTGTACAGCCCATTGACCCGGAAGGAAATGCCTGTGGAAAAACTATTCTTGCTATTGATGCAGTGCAGGCCGGCATCGGTGATGTTGTGCTTACCCTGGAGGAAGGTACTTCTGCCAGGGCCATTCTTGAAGATCCAGGTTCGATGACTGTGAAACATGTGGTTGCCGCCATAGTGGATTCAGTCAGTCTGGCTTAAACACGAAGGAGATCAGGTCAACCTGATCAAAGTTAAATCAATGATATATTTCCTGATTGCTCAATAAAGAACATCAGGAATCTGAAAATAATTTTCTGAACAATGAATGAGTCCGGGAACGGAAATACCGATCAGGTAAAAAGAGTAGCCATCGGCTCGGATCATGGCGCTTTTGCAGCGAAGGAAGCACTGAAATCCTGGCTGACAATGGCAGGATATAAAGTGGTGGATGTGGGTACGGACAATGGTACAACTGCCGTTGACTATCCCGACTTTGCCCAGGCTGTTGCCCGCAAGGTTGTAAGCGGTGAATGCGACAGGGGCATTATGCTCGACGGGGCCGGCATAGGGTCGTCGATGGTATGCAACAAAGTTCATGGCATACGTGCGGCTTTGTGCTGGAATCAGAAGACCATCATCAACAGCCGCCAGCATAACAATGCCAATGTGCTCACCATGGGTTCGGGGTTGCATGAAACCAGTGAAATCTGCGCTCTGGCGGGTTTATGGCTGGCAACCGGATTTGAGGGCGGAAGGCACTGGCCAAGGATTAACAAAATGATGGCAATTGAGAAAAACAGGAGGAGAAAAATGGATCAGAATGAACTGGTTGAAAAAATCACCAAGGAGGTGATGAGCCGTCTTAAAGAACTCATGAAAGATCAGGGCAATACTTTATCTGCAGGCAGCCCATCGCAGGGAATTTCCAGGGAAGAGCTTGCGGGATATATCGACCACACCCTGCTGAAACCGGGTGCCGTGAATGCCCAGTTCGATCAGCTGGTGAGCGAAGCCCTGCAATATAAATTCTATTCTGTGTGCGTCAACTCAAGCTGGGTGCCCTATGTTGCCAAGAAACTTCGTGGCACTGACGTGAAAATCTGTTCTGTAGTCGGCTTCCCCCTGGGTGAAATGGATTCACGCAGCAAAGCCTTTGAAACCCGAAATGCCATAGCCAACGGAGCACATGAAATCGACATGGTGATGAATGTAGGTGCCCTGAAATCAAGGAACCTTAAGCTGGTTGAAGAGGATATCCGCGCTGTGAAAAGGGCCTGCCGTAGCAATACAGTTCTTAAAGTCATTATTGAAACCTCGTTGCTGACCGATGAAGAAAAGGTGCTGGCCTGCGAAATTGCCAAAAAAGCCGATGCCGGATTTGTAAAAACGAGTACCGGCTTTAACGGCGGAGGTGCAACCGTACAGGATATTGCGCTGATGCGCAGGGTAGTCGGGCCTGAGATGGGTGTAAAAGCCAGTGGCGGAATCAAGGATTTCAAATCTGCTGTTGACCTGATCAGGGCAGGGGCCAACCGAATCGGAGCGGGTGCCAGTGTTCAGATTGTTACGGGAGGCACTTCTACCGGAGGTTATTAAAGAAAATATTCTGTTTTGGACCAAAAGGCTTGTTGATATTCAACAGCCTTTTTTTAATTGATACGGTTACTATAACGCTTCAGCAGGATCCCAGCCGGTTGCCAGGTTTTCACCAAGTCCATCCAGCACAGCCATATCTTCTGCGGTGATCGTGAAATCAAAGACCCTGAAATTATCAGCAATTCTTGATGTAACGGAAGATTTGGGGATAACGGCAAATCCCTGTTGCAATGCCCATCGGATCAATAGTTGAGCTGTATTTTTACCATATCCTGATGCGATCTTCACCAGCAGCGGGTCTCTCAGCTTGATTCCTTTCGTAAGCGGGCTATAGGCAACAGGTATGATCCCCGTCCGGCGGCAGAGGTCGATGGTTTCAATACGGGAACTGTATATGTATGGATGCAGTTCTATCTGATTAACGGCAGGCATCACCTTACAATAACCCAGCAACTCTTCGAGATGATGTACCATATAATTGCTTACCCCGATGGCCCTGCATTTCCCTTCCTGAAACAGGGTTTCCAGTGCCCGCCATGAATCCTGACGTTTGCCGTGAACAGGCCAGTGAATGAGATATAGGTCAACATAACTCAGCCCAAGCCTGACAAGGCTGGCATTGCATGCTTTCAGCGCCTGATCATAACCCTGGTCAGAGTTCCAGAGTTTCGTGGTGACAAAAATCTGCTCTCTCGGCACAAAACCGGATGCAATGGCTTTACCCACCGATTCTTCATTGCGGTAAATCATAGCCGTATCGATGTGCCTGTATCCGTAGCGGAGGGCAGAGTCAACCGCTTTCTGTGTGAGTATTCCATTGGGCATCTGGTAAACCCCAAGACCAATGGCCGGCATGGGAAGACCGTTATTGAGTGTAAAAACCCGGACTGTAGAAGGAGTATTCATGGTTTTAATGCTAATCTGTGACCGGAGATAAATTCACGGCGGTAACAAAAATCCTTTTGTAATGCAAAGTTAAGCTATTTACATTTTCGGGTAAAGCCGCCTGATAATTGGTCCGGCAACCAGGTGAACCAGACGAATATATCCCACCAGAAAGAATATTCCGGCCCTGTTGTACTCCGGGTCAGCAGATTGGGCTCTTTGGCGGTGGCTTACTCCTGCTCAGGTATGGCGTGATAATGTAAAATAATTGCTCTCTCAACCAACCTCCCGCACCTATCCCGGAAATGGCCGGATAAACCGGATAAACCTGCCTTTACAAAACATTCCTGCATGGAAATAAATCAGGAATAACAACTTGAGTAAAATAAAATGTAAATATATTTTACATCTGTCGTAAATATTTTAATTAGCCTGAAATTTTCATAAAGTAATACAAACTTTCTGAAAAGCCCTTAAAATAAGGAGTATCCGGAGTCTGATCGCTAAACCACACTGATGGCAGTACAATTAAAATTTTATGCTTGTATAATATTGATTTTTAATTATTTATAATGAGACAGTAAAAGGGAACAAAAAAAATGGTAAAAATTTTTCCATTTCCCGTATTACTTCTTGGCATTGTTAGGATAAACAAAAGAATTCATATGAAGGCTGATTCTGAGCCGGGTATGATGAAGAGTTCTTTTACAGCCGAAATTAAAATATCGTATAATATGAAGACCTTTTACAGAATTTTCGGGGGGAAAAACAGCAAAAGGGCGCTGATGCTATATGCGCTCATTTCAACATTACACATTGCTGCGCAACCTTGTTTGACACCGCCTGAGGCCTATCTTTCGGGTGATGCAACCATTTGTCAGGGAGCAACCACAAATATATCGTTGTATATATCTATGGGAACTGCGCCCTGGCGGGTTATTTACAGCATTGATGGCACTCCCCAGCCTGAGATTACCGGAATCATGACCAGCCCTTATACCATCACTACCGGCACCGGTGGTGATTATAAGATCGTGCAGGTTGTTGATGCAGACGGTTGTTTTGGCTTCGATGTCGGAAATCCTGTAACCATTACGGTCAACCAGATGCCAGCGGCAGCGGGCTTTATCTCAGGCAGCACCACTGTCTGCCAGTCGACAAATTCGGTTGTATATTCAGTACCGGCCATTACCTATGCCACCGGATACGTATGGTCGGTTCCCGTGGGAGCAACCATCACCAACGGGGCAAACACCAATACAATTACGGTTAATTTCGGCAGTACCGCAGTATCAGGAAACATCACCGTTTACGGAACCAACAGCTGTGGAAACGGCAACTCTTCAACCCTTTTCGTTACAGTTACTTCATTGCCTGCTGCAGCAGGTACGATTTCAGGATCTACTTCCGTTTGCCAGGGACAGACAGGTGTTGTTTACACCGTTAGCCCGATTGCCAATGCAGTTAATTATGATTGGACTCTTCCGGCCGGTGCTACCATCGTTGCCGGTCTAAATACAAATACCATCACCGTTGACTTCAGTGCGACAGCCTCTACGGGCGATGTCAGGGTACGCGGTACCAATACCTGCGGTAACGGCGCCTGGTCACCCAACCTTAACGTCACTGTAAACCGTCTTCCGGCCAACGCCGGAACCATAACCGGGACCTCCTCGGTTTGCCAGGGCCAGACCGGAGTCACCTACATGGTGCCTGCAATCAACCTTGCCACCGGTTATGAATGGCAGCTTCCAACGGGTGCTACGATCAACACCGGCCTCAATACCAATCAGATCACCGTGAACTTCAGTACCACTGCTGCCTCCGGAAACATCCAGGTGAGGGGTACCAACGGATGCGGGGCCGGCCAATGGTCGGCTGTTTACGCAGTCACTGTAAATAATCTTCCCATTGCAGCCGGTAACGTTACCGGCTCTTCCGCTGTTTGCCAGAACCAGACCGGACTGGTGTACAGTGTTGTACCGGTTGCCTACGCCTCCTCCTATTACTGGGAATATCCTTCCGGATTTACCGTAAGCGGACCTTCAACAGGATCGACCATTACCCTTAACGCAACGGCTGTTGCCGTTTCCGGAATTATCAGGGTTTATGGCATCAACAGCTGCGGAAACGGAGCCTTCTCGCCCGATTTCAGTATCCTTATAAGCCTTGCACCCACAGCCAGTGCAGGACCTAATGCAACCATCTGTGCCGGTGACAATTTCCAGATCGCCGGTGCTTCTGTTTCAAACAGCCCTTCCCTGACATGGTCGGGCAGTGGCGATGGCGGATTTGACGATCCTTTCAGTACCAATCCTGTTTATACCCCGGGAAGCAACGATATTTCTTCTGGAAGCGTTACCCTTACACTGACGGCTGACGGAAACGGCTCTTGCAATCCTGTAAGCGATGCCATGACCCTTACCATTGCAGCCCAGCCAACTGCCAATGCCGGCAGCGATGCCTCCATCTGTTATTCAACCGGCAGCTATATCCTGAATGGAACAGCAACCAACTATGCCTCTGTTCAATGGATGCCCCTGGATGGAAGCGGAAGTTTCAGCAGTCCCGGAAGTCTCAGCACAGCCTATTTACCAAGCGCTGCTGATATTGCACAGGGTTATGTCAATATTCAGCTGACCGCCAATCCGCTTGCACCATGTACTACTCCGGTAACCGATGTCATGACCCTGACCATCAACAGGGCTCCGACTGCCAGTGCCGGTATTGATGCCACATCGTGCGGCACCAACGCTTTCAGTCTGAATGGTTCATCCACATTTGCCGGATCGGTATTGTGGAGCTCCACTGGTTCAGGAACCTTCACCAACCAGAATCAACCCAATGCCAGCTACACCCCAAGTGCAGCCGATGTTGCCGCCGGAACAGTTCAGTTGACTATGACCGCGTATGCCCTGGCTCCCTGTGCAGGCAGTGTATCCGATGATATGATCCTGACCCTGCTCACACTTCCTACAGTAAGCGCCGGACCGGATGTAGCCCATTGCGGATCGGCCGGATACAGCATCACAGGCAGTGCAGCCGCCAATTACGGATCGCTGAACTGGGGTACCTCAGGAAATGGCACCTTTTCAAATCCCGGAACCCTTCATCCGATCTATAACCCGAGCGTCACCGATGTACTTTCAGGATCGGTTACCCTTACCCTTACTGCTTACGGAAGCGGCGTTTGTTCTGCAACCGGAGTAAGTGATGATATGGTTCTTTATATCAACCCGGAACCAACTGTCAATGCCGGAGCACCATCCAGCGTATGCGAAGGGACAACCTTCACCATCACCGATGCAACAGCCGCCGGATACAACACACTGACCTGGACAACCAGCGGAACAGGTACCTTTATCAACAACGGCACTTTGAGTCCGACCTATACCCCCAGCCTGGCCGATGCCATCGCCGGAACAGTTAACCTGACCCTGACTGCAACACCGGTGGCCCCGTGCACAACCACAGTCACCTCGGTAAAAACACTTTCGGTTACCCGTGAACCCATTGCCAATGCAGGCGCCGATGGCAGCATCTGCGGTATCGTTTCTTATACCATTGCCGGAGCCAGCGCTTCAAATTATTCATCACTGAACTGGACCACCAGCGGTTCAGGTTCTTTTGTAAATGCAACCATCCTGAATGCAACTTATATTCCTAGTGCCGGCGACCTTGTCAGCGGAACAGTAACCCTTACCCTGACGCTTACCGGAAATTCGCCCTGCACGGTACCTGTTACCGACGATATGATTCTTCTGATCAACGGTACCCCTATGGCCAATGCAGGCCTTGACGGAGCCACCTGTGAAGGCAATGCCTTTACTATAAGCACTGCCGCTGCAACCAATTATTCAACCATCAACTGGACAACCAGCGGAACAGGCACTCTCACCAATGCAGGAACCCTGACCCCAACCTATCTGCCTTCGAACAATGATGCACTTGCCGGAACAGTAACGCTGACCCTTACAGCCAACGGCATTGCACCTTGCAACAACATTGTAACCGATATGATGCAGATTGTTGTTACCCCTGCTCCTATTGCCAATGCAGGTGCCAACTTTTCGGTCTGCGGTGGAACCAGCTTCATGATTCCCGGTGCTTCAGCCCAGTATTACTCAAGTATTAATTGGTCAAGCTCGGGAACCGGTACTTTCGTGAATGCCAACCAGATTAACCCGACCTATACCCCCAGCGTGGCAGATGAAGCCAACGGACAGGTAACCCTGACCCTACAGGCAATGGGCAATGCCCCCTGCGTGGCTCCGGTAACCAGCGCCATACTTGTAACCATCAACCAGGTTCCGCAGGTATTCGCCGGTAACGACATTACCATCTGCGAAGGCCCGAACAACATTGCCGGTGCCGTTGCAACCAATTACAATACACTGATGTGGACCACCGGTGGTGACGGTGTTTTTATCAATCCTACCGTGTTGAATCCTATTTACACCCCGGGCCCCGGTGATCTGATCAACGGACTGGTTACACTTACACTTACCGCCACTTCACTGCCTCCATGCACCGATGTGGTTTCCGATAATGTTATTTTCAGCATTCAGCCCCTGCCGATTGCCTATGCCGGTCCCAACGCCAATATCTGCGAAGGCGACACCTACGAGCTGATCAACGCAACAGCAACCAACTATACTGCACTCGCCTGGAGTACCAGCGGATCGGGAAATTTCAACAACATGAACACCCTCAATCCGATCTATACACCGAGTCTTGCCGACATCGCCAATGGTGCAGTAACCCTCACCCTCACCCTGAATAATGCGCCCTGCCTGCCACAAACCAGCGACATGACCCTGGCCATCAGGCAGAATCCGGTAGCCAATGCCGGCACAGATGCAGCCATTTGTGAAGGAAACAGCTATACAGTGAACAATGCCTCCGCTACCAATGCTTCAGGCGTACTCTGGGCAAGCAGCGGCAGCGGAACATTAATGAATCCGACCAGTCTTACCCCGACTTATATCCCTTCGCCGGCCGATATTATGATCGGTTCGGTTCAGCTTACCATGACTGTAAGTGCAACCGCACCCTGTATCGCTACCGATATTGATGCCATGGAAATTACCATTACCAGCATGCCTACCGCTTTCGCAGGTAACGATGCCACCATCTGCTCAAACCAGACACATACCATTTCAGGTTCGAATGCCAGCAACTACTCATCCCTCGCATGGTCAACATCAGGCGATGGTGTGATCCTGGCAGCCAACACACTTTACCCCACTTACGTTCCCGGCACGATTGACGAATCCCTGGGATTTGCCATCCTGACCCTGACTGCCTACGGCAACAACCCATGTACAGGAAATGCCACAGACCAGATGTTACTGACGGTAGTAGCTGAACCTTTGGTAGATGCCGGGCCGGATATTCAGATCTGTGTCGGATCAAATGTTCCGTTAATCAATGCCACCGAACAGAATACCTCCTCTGTTTTCTGGACCACTTCGGGCAGCGGTACCTTCTCAGACCCGACCCTGGTTAACCCCGTGTATACACCAAGTGCACAGGATATCGCCAATGGCACGGTTATACTGAACATTACCGGTCAGGGCGTGGCTCCATGTATTACGACAGCAGCCGATGCCATGGTTCTGCAGATCAGTCAGCCCCCGGTTGTTGATGCCGGTTCTGACGGAGACATCTGTGAAACAGGACAGTATTATATTTTTGATGCCAGTGCAACCAACTACTCAGCCATTACATGGACAACCATGGGTGATGGCAGTTTCTCGAACCACAATTCGATCAATCCAACTTACACTCCGGGCCCTGCAGACATAGCTGCCGGTTCGGTTTTACTATACCTTAACGCTACCAGTCTCCTGCCCTGCAGTGGTTCTGTCAGCGACGCCATGCTGCTCACCATTCATCCGATGCCACAGATCAGTGCCGGCCCCGATGCAGCCACCTGTGAAGGAAACACCTATCTGCTTGCCGGTGCCACAGCATTGGATTACAGCAGCCTTTTGTGGACTTCATCAGGTTCGGGTT
The DNA here is from genome assembly GCA_009773455.1 of Bacteroidota bacterium. Lineage (GTDB taxonomy): Bacteria > Bacteroidota > Bacteroidia > Bacteroidales > Lentimicrobiaceae > Lentimicrobium. Next base: position 236,615 of record WSXU01000001.1, read on the forward strand.
GGTTCTCAAACAGTGCTACCCTCAACCCGATTTACACCCCGAGTCCGGCTGATATTGTCAACGGCAATGTCACCCTTACACTCACAGCCATCAGCCTGCTGCCATGCACCGGGCAGGTTACTGACGATATGGTTCTTACCATTGAACCAGGTCCTATAGTCAATGCAGGAATCGACGAGGTCATCTGTGTGGGCTCATTTACCCTGACCAATGCCTCCGCTTCAAATTACAACACCCTGCAATGGGTTTCAAGCGGAACATCGGGAACACTGCTGAATGCCAATACCATTACCCCGACCTATATGCCAAGTGCTGCCGATATCCTTGCCGGATCAGTCGTACTTACCCTCACCGCAACACCGAATACACCATGTTCTGTGGATGCCGTTGACCAGATGGTGATCACCATCCGCCCGATTACTGCCATCTCGGCCGGGGCCGATGTTACCATTTGCCAGGGTTCAACCTTTACACCCAATACGGCAACCGCGGTGAATTATGCCACTCTGGCCTGGACAAGCTCGGGAAGCGGTTCATTCATCAATGCCAATACCCTGACCCCGACCTATACCCCAAGCCCGGCCGACATTGCACTGGGATGGATCACCCTGACCATGACAGCCAACAGCATCGCTCCGTGTACACAAACGGTAAGCGACAACATGATACTGACCATTACCCCTCAGGCTGTGGTTGAAGCAGGCCCGAATTCCACCATCTGCGGCGGAGGCAATTACACCACCTCAGGAGCTTCAGTAATCAATCAGACCTCCTTACTCTGGACATCAAACGGTACCGGTACTTTTGCCAACGACGCATTGCTGGTTACCGACTACACCCCGAGTGCAGCAGATATTGCCAATGGTTCCGTCATTCTTACCCTGACTGCAACCAGCCAGGCTCCCTGTGTGGCTCCTGTCAGCGACTTCCTCGTACTGACCATCCAGCCGGTACCCATTGCCAATGCCGGCCCTGATGATGCCATCTGTGAAAACGAAACTTATTATGTAACCGGTGCCACAGCCACCGATTATTCCACATTGCTCTGGACAACCAGCGGAAACGGTACGTTCGTGGATGCAACCACGCTGAATCCCACATATACTCCGGGCTCTGCCGATATCGCTTTTGGCACCGTAACCCTAACCCTTACCGCCCAGGCCATGCTGCCCTGTGCACTGCAGAACAGCGATTCATTTATTTTAACTGTGAATCCATCTGCAACCGTTGATGCCGGTTTCAATGCCTCTGTTTGTGAAGGTACAGGTCTCACCATCCTTGATGCAACTGCCGATGACTATTCTTCCATCAACTGGACAACCTCCGGAACAGGTACCTTCAGTAACGGAAGTACCATCAATCCGACCTATTTCCCGAGCCCGGGCGATGTAGCGCTGGGAACTGTAGTACTTACACTCACAGCCAACAGTATTGCCCCTTGTACCGATGTTGTAACCGACACCAAGGTGATTACCGTTACCCCGATGCCGGTGGTTGATGCGGGTCCGGATGCAACCTCCTGCGGACTTGCCGGATATAACATTACAGGATCCTCAGCTTCAAATTATGTAAGTCTGATGTGGTCGTCCACCGCCAGCGGCGTCTTCTCGAATGCCACAGCCCTGCACCCGACCTATTACCCGAGTGCTGCCGACCTTGCTGCCGGAAGCGTAACGCTTACCCTGAATGCAAGAAGTGCTTTCCCATGCACAGTCAATCCTTTCGATTCATTTGTATTGTATCTCCAGGAAGAGCCAACGGCTGATGCCGGCGCCGATGTCAACATCTGCGAAGGCGATTCATACACCGTATTTGATGCCGTTGCAACCGATTATTCAGCCATAAACTGGACAACCAACGGAACAGGAGTACTTACCGATGGTAACACCATGAATCCTACCTATGTTGCCTCTGCTGCCGATGCTCTTGCAGGATCGGTAACCATGATGCTCACCAGCTATGGAATCAGCCCGTGCGGTGATGTAACCGACACAAAAGTACTTACCATCAGTGCAAGCCCACTGGTGTTTGCCGGACCTGATGCAACCATCTGTTACGGAAGCAACTATCCATTAAGTTTATCAACCGCTCAATATCAGTCGGCTGTCAACTGGACGAGTTCAGGAAGCGGAACATTCTCTAATCCGACCCTGCTTCACCCGGTTTATACCCCCAGTGCTGCCGATCTTCTTGGCGGACAGGTAATCCTGACCATTACCGCCAATGCCACGGCTCCTTGCAACGGAACCGTGACCGACTTCATGATACTGATGTTCAAAGAGGGTCCCCTGGCCAATGCCGGAGGTGATGAAACCATCTGTGAAGGTTCAACATTCACCGTTTCATCCGCAACTGCTTCTGAATACCTGTCACTGGACTGGACCACTTCAGGAACCGGTTCCTTCACACTGAACAATACCCTTACACCTACCTATACCCCGGGAGCAGCCGACCTGCTTACCGGATTTGTTACCCTTACCCTGCATGCCTATGGCAACCCACCATGTGCCGAGCATACCGACGATATGGTGCTTACTTTTGCCGAACCGGTAACTGCAGACGCAGGATCGGATCTGACGGTTTGTGAAGGTCAGGTAGTGATTGTTGCCGACGCAACTGCCCAGAATTCTGTTTCAGTCAACTGGACATCAAGCGGAACAGGTATCCTGGCCAATGCCAACACCCTGACCCCGACCTATACCCCAAGTGCCGCCGACCTGATTACAGGATCAGTGAACCTTACCCTGACTGCTTTTGGTGCCGCTCCGTGCAACGGACAGGCCACTTCGGTAAAAACTGTGACCATTATTCCGGCCGCTCAGGTTAATGCCGGTCCCGATGCAACCCTTTGCCAGGGAAATACTTTTACCGTCAGTGGAGCTTCCGCTTCAGGAACCGCGACCCTCAACTGGACAACCACCGGTTCGGGAAGTTTCTCGGGCAACGGAACCCTCACCCCGACCTATACCCCAAGTTTGTCAGATTTTGTAAGTGGTTCGGTTACCCTGACCCTTACCGGAACAGCCGTCAGCCCCTGTGCTGCACCTGCCACCGACGCCATGATTCTGACACTTATCCCATCAGCAACGGTAAATGCCGGCGTTGATGCCTCCATTTGTGAAACGGACAGCTATACGGTATCTACCGCAACAGCAACCAACTTCAGCAGCCTTGTCTGGACCTCAAACGGAACCGGCAGCCTGCTGAACCCGAATACCCTCACCCCGACCTACACCCCTTCAGCCGCTGATATCACCGCCGGAACCGTTACATTAACGCTTTCCGCACTTTCAGCAGCCCCATGCAGCACCCCGGCCACAGATTATATGGTACTGAGCATCCTTCCGATGCCCGAGGCCAACGCCGGAACCGATGCCACCATCTGTGAAGGACAAACCTATACCATCAGCGGTGCTACCGCCACTACCGGATTAACTTTTAACTGGACCTCAAACGGAACCGGAAGTTTCCTCAACAGCAACACACTGTCGCCAACCTATACACCAAGTGCTGCCGACATTGCTGCAGGCTCGGTAACCATTACCCTGAATGTTCAGGGATCAGGTGCCTGTAATGCTGCCGTCAGCGATGCCATGGTTCTAGCCATTGATCCGATGGCCGCTGTAGATGCCGGAGCCGATGCAACCATCTGCGAGGGCCTCAGCTATACGCTCACCCTGGCTTCAGCTTCCGACTATGCCTCCATAATGTGGACGACCTCAGGAACCGGTACATTCACCAATCCTGCCATCGTCAATGCCACCTATAACCCAAGTGCAGCCGATATCGCCAATGGTTCGGTTATCCTTAACCTGACAGCAACCGCTGCAGGAAACTGTACCGGTTCGGTCAGCGACCTGATGACTTTGAATTTCAGCACCCTGCCGGTGGTAAATGCCGGAACAGACCTGAGTTCATGCGATGCCGTCATCACCATCAATGGTGCCACAGCGTCTGACTACAGTTCACTATTGTGGACATCAGCCGGAACCGGAACTTTATCCAATGCAACCACACTGAACCCGACCTATGTGCCCAGTGCAACCGATCTGGCCAACGGATTTGTCGATCTTACCATCACCGCCCAGGCCATTCTGCCATGTACAGGAAGCGTTTCAGACATGATGCGCATCAACCTGAACCAGGGACCGGTGGTCAATGCCGGAAACGACGGTGCCATCTGTGCCAGTTCAACCTTTACCGTTAACGGATCAAATGCAGCCTTTGCTTCACTGATCACCTGGTCTACTTCAGGTACAGGAACTTTCAGTAATCCGAATATTCTTGCCCCGGTTTATACACCAAGTGCCGCCGATATCCTTGCCGGAACCGTAACCCTTACCCTGACCGCAACCCCGGTTGCCCCATGTTCAGCCCTGGTCAGCGATGACCTCACCCTGACCATATCACCCATCGCCACAGCCTATGCCGGCACCGATGGCGTAAGCTGCAGCCCCGCATACCTGATCACAGGCGCTACCGCCACCGCCTACAGTTCATTCAACTGGGCCACCAGCGGAACCGGTACCTTCATCAACCAGACCACACTCACACCGACTTATCAGCCCAGTGCTGCCGATTTTACCGCAGGTTCTGTTATCCTTACCCTGGAAGTAATGAGCCAGTCACCATGTAACCAGCTGGTTACCGATGCCATGGTACTTACCCTGATGAATGAACCGACCGCCAATGCCGGTATTGATGCCGCTGTTTGCGAAGGTGCTACATTCATGGTAACCACCGCTACCGCAACCAACTATAGCAGTCTTAACTGGACTTCATCCGGCTCGGGAACTTTTGCCAGCCAGAATACCCTGAACCCGGTATACTCTCCAAGCATCACCGACATCGCCAATGGTTCTGTTATTCTGACCCTTACCGCTACCGCATCCTCACCATGCAACAATGCCGCAACCGACCAAATGACACTGACCATATCGGGAAGTGCCACAGCCAATGCAGGTATCAATGCTTCTGTCTGCGAAGGAAGTAATTACACCCTTTCGGGAAGTGTTGCCAACAGCGCCATGTTTACCTGGAGCAGCAACGGAACAGGAAGCTTTACCAACGGTTCGACCCTGACACCGACTTATCATCCGAGTGCAGCCGACATCACAGCCGGTGGTGTTACCATTACCCTGACCGCTTTTGCCAATGCACCCTGCAGTGCTCCTGCCACCGACCAGATGATCCTGACCATCACCCGTCTGCCTATCGTCAATGCAGGTCCGGATGCCACCAGCTGCAGCATAAATTATGCGATCACTACCGCAACGGCAACATTCTACAATACCCTCACATGGAGCACCACCGGAACCGGTACCTTCATTAACCCGAATGCCATAAATCCAACCTATGTGGCCAGCATTGCCGACATCACCGCCGGAAGTGTAACCCTTACCCTGACAGCAACTGGCAACAGCCCTTGCACCTCAGGCAGTTCAGATCAGATGGTACTCTCTTTTGCCCCGATACCAACCGTTTTTGCCGGAGCAGATGCAGCCGTATGCGGAATCAACAGCTACACATTGGCCGATGCCACTGCTTTACAATATTCAGGCCTGACCTGGAGTACTTCAGGTACAGGAACCTTCTCGAACACCACCATGCTGAACCCGGTATATATGCCGAGTGCTGCAGATCTGGCTTCGGGATCGGTTGTTCTTACACTTACAGCCACCAGTCTGGCGCCGTGCAATACAACCGCAGCCGACCAGATGACACTGACATTCAACCTGTCGCCGATTGCCAATGCAGGCCCCAATGCCAGCAGTTGCGGAACGGTAGCCTTCCAGGTAACCGGAGCCACTGCTTCAAACAACAGTACTGTTTACTGGACACACAACGGAACCGGTACAATCACAGGCATCAATGGCCTGAACCCGGTTTACACCCCGTCGCAGGGAGATGTTATCAACGGACAGGTTACCCTTACGCTGCATGCAACAGCCCTGGCCCCATGCACCGGCGAAGCAACCGACGATATGATCCTCAACCTGCAGCCCGGTCCAGCCGCCAATGCCGGTGCCGATCTCAGCATCTGCCAGGGTCAGAACCTGACACTCAGCAGCGCAACCGCCAGCGGATATGCCACCCTGGCCTGGACAACTTCAGGATCAGGAACATTCAGCAGCACCACCGTGCCCAATCCGATTTATTATCCGAGTGCAGGCGATATCGCTGCAGGCTCGGTTAACCTTACCCTTACCCTTCAGGGTGCACCGCCATGCAACACCATAGCTTCCGATTTTATGGTCCTCACCATTCAGGGACTACCAGTTGCCAATGCCGGACCGGACGCCGTAAGTTGCGGAAGTTCCTATCAGCTGATCAATGCATCAGCCACGAATTATTCTGCCGTCAACTGGACTACCAGCGGAACAGGGTTCTTCTCAAACAGCAATCTTGTGAACCCGGTTTATACCCCGAGTGCAGGTGACAACACAGCCGGATCGGTTGTGCTGACCATGACTGTAACCGGTGTAAATCCGTGCAACGTTCAGCTGGCCGACCAGATGACCCTGACCATCGGTTCATCGGTACTGGCCAATGCCGGTATTGATGAGGCCACCTGCGGCAGCAGTTCATTCACAGTATCAACTTCATCAGCAACCAATTACAACACCATTAACTGGACAAGTTCAGGAACAGGAACCTTTGTCAATCAGACCACCCTTTATCCGACCTACACCCCGAGTGCAGGCGATCAGGCACTGGGATTCGTTACCCTGACCATGCATGTACAGGGCATTGCCCCGTGTTTCCTCAACGTCCAGGACGATATGCTGCTCACCATCAATGCAGGTGCTACCGCCAATGCAGGGCCCGATGCCCAGGTCTGCGACGGAAGCAACTTCACATTGACCGGAGCCACAGCCACCAGCTATGTTGCCATCAACTGGTCGACCACCGGTACCGGTACCATTACCAGCGGCAATACCCTTACCCCGACCTACATTCCGAGTGCCCAGGATTACATCAACGGAAACGTGATCCTCACCCTTTCGGTGATTTCTGCAGCCCCTTGCACCGGCAATGTTTCGGATGAGATGATGCTCACCTTCATTGACGGCCCTGTGGCCAATGCAGGACCCGATGATGATGTCTGTTTCGGCGTCAACTACACAGTAACCGGGGCTTCTGCTTCAGGTTACCTGACCATCAACTGGATTTCAACCGGAAGCGGAACACTGGTCAATGCCAATTCGCTTTCGCCAACCTATATGCCATCGAATGCCGACCGCGTTGCCGGTTCAGTGAACCTGATCATGACCGTTCAGGGTGCTGCTCCTTGCTTCGGATCAAACAGCGATGTGATGACCCTTGCCATAAGCACACTGCCGGTTGCCACAGGAACCATCAGCGGCCCACAGAATGTATGTGCCGGACAAACCGGTGTCAGCTATTCTGTCACCCCGGTTCAGTATGCTACAGGCTACAACTGGATTCTGCCTTCGGGTGCAACCATCGTTGCAGGAGCCAACACCCCGAACATCGTGGTTGACTTCTCCATGTCGGCCGTCTCGGGCAGTTTCTTTGTCAATGCCACCAGTGCTTGCGGTAATGGTCCTGTATCAGTTGCCTATCCTGTTACAGTAAGCCCATTGCCAGGCAACCCCGGCATTATTATGGGTCCGGCAGTTCTCTGCCAGAATACAAACAGCGTGGTTTACTCGGTTAACCCGGTATCCGGTGCTACCGCCTACCAGTGGACAGTTCCGACAGGAGCAACCATCGTATCCGGAACAGGTACCAATACCATTACCGTTGACTTCTCAACGACAGCCATCTCAGGGAACATCACCGTTACCCCTCAAAACGGCTGTGGTAGCGGCAACACCTCAACCCTTGCTGTAACCGTTAACACTATGCCGGTAGCCCCTGTGATTACAGCCAATGGCCCCACTGAATTCTGCGAAGGCGGAAGCGTGGTACTTTCAGCTACACCGGGATACGCATCGTACCTCTGGAGCAACGGAATGACAACCCAGGACATTACAGTAACCGTTTTCGGAACATACTCAGTAGTGGCTACCGATATAGCCGGCTGTGCCAGCCTGGCTTCGAACCAGATTACCGTCAATGTACATATGCTGTTTGTTCCTGTGATTACCGCCAGCGGCCCGACAGATCTGTGTCAGGGTGGCAGTGTTACACTCACCGCCCCTGCCGGATATGCATCCTACCTCTGGAGCAACGGACAAACCAGTACAAGCATCACTGTGAGCACCGCCGGTGTTTATAACGTCATCGTTACCGATCTTTTCGGATGTACCAGTTTACCTTCAGCCAATATTACAGTTACGGTTAACCCGATTCCGCCGACACCTGTCATCACACCCAGTGGTCCGCTTAACTTCTGCGCAGGCGGCAGTGTTACCCTTTCAGCACCGGCAGGATATGCATCTTACCTGTGGTCGAATGGTGAAACTACACAAAGCATTATTGTAACCAATACCGGTGTATTCTCAGTTACCGTAGGAAGTCTCTTTGGCTGCAACAGCATGCCATCTGCTTCCGTCAGTGTGAATGTCAATCCTTACCCGGCAACTCCGGTTATCACAGCCATGGGCCCCACGACATTCTGCAACGGCGGAAGCGTGATCCTTTCAGCCACCGCAGGATTCAGCTCCTACCTCTGGTCAAACGGCGCAACCACCCAAAGCATCAATGTAACCACTTCAGGATCTTATACCGTGGTTGTTACCGATGCCATCGGATGTTCAAGCCAGCCTTCGGCCCCGGTAAGTGTGACTGTACTTCAGCCACCCACACCAACCATTACAGCCAATGGCTCTACCATTTTCTGCAGCGGTGGAAGTGTAACCCTTACTGCACCTTCAGGATATGCCGGATACCTCTGGTCGAACGGTGAAGTAACCCAATCGATCAGCGTCACCGTATCGGGAAGCTATTTCGTGCAGGTAACCGATGCCAACGGTTGTATCAGCGATCCTTCGAATACCATTGTTGTTACCGTTTACTCACCCGCTGTACCTCCGGTCATCGTGGCCCTCGGCCCGACAACCATCTGCGAAGGTGAAACCGTTACCCTCTCAGCACCGGCAGGCTATGCATCCTATGTATGGTCAAACGGTCAGGCAACCCGGAACATCGTGGTAAGCACCGCAGGAAACTATTTTGTAGTGGTTACCGATATCAATGGTTGTTCATCAGCTGCATCAAATACTATTACCGTCGATGTCATTACACAGCCTACCGCCGATGCCGGCTCCAATGCCACCATCTGCGAAGGCGATAATTTTACCGTATCCGGAGCTTCAGCAACCGATTATTCACTGCTCACCTGGACAAGTTCAGGCTCAGGTTTCTTTGTTAACAACGGCAACCTCGACCCGACCTACGTTCCTTCACCGGGCGATATCTCAACCGGAAGTGTAATCCTTACCCTGTCGGCAACCGGAATCGGTCCATGCACCATGGCTGCAGAAAGCTCAATACTGCTGAGTTTCACCGTTGCTCCGACAGCCTATGCCGGTGTTGATTTCACCATCTGCGAAGGCGCCAATGTCGATGTTACTACGGCAACCGCAAGTGATTTCCAGTCGGTCGCATGGTCAACCTCCGGTTCGGGAATGTTCCTGAACGGCAACAGCCTTACCCCGACCTACATCCCGAGTGCACTGGATATCAGCAGCGGCATAGTTTCACTTACCCTGACCGCTGTTCCTGTAGCACCCTGTGCAATTCCTGCCACCGATGCCATCATGGTGACCATTCACCAGGCACCTCAGGTATTTGCCGGAAACAATACCAGTGTTTGCCCGCCTGATCAGTACACCACACTCACGGCCAGTGCAAGCAATTATACCCATCTTCTGTGGACGACCAACGGAACGGGAACCTTCACCGATCCGACCGTACTCGTAACGGTTTATTCACCTTCAGCTGCCGACATCAGCAACGGTTCGGTTACCCTGAACCTGACTGCCTATGCCAATGCTCCGTGTACCACCATCAGCGATGATATTGTGCTGATTCTTGTACAGGATCCAACGGCAGATGCAGGTCCCGATGTAACCATCTGTGAAGGCAGCAATGCTGTGATCAACGGAACAGCCTCAGGTTATCAGTCAATCTTCTGGACCACTTCAGGAACAGGTACTGTCGTTAACGGAAATACTTTGAGCCCGACCTACCTGCCCAGCCTGACCGACATCACCAACGGATGGGTGACCCTCACCTTAACCGCCAATCCGATGGCTCCATGTGCATCACCTGCCATCGACGCCATGCAGCTGAACATCACCCGCAGTCCGCAGATCTTTGCCGGAAACGACGTCAGCTTATGCCCTGCCGATCCTTATACTACCAGCACAGCCACAGCCAACTTTTACAGTACGCTCCTGTGGTCAACCAACGGAACCGGTACCTTCTCGAATACCACTACCACGGTTACCACGTATACGCCAAGTGCTGCCGATATTGCCAACGGAACCGTCACGCTGACCCTTACCGGTTATGCCAACAGTCCATGCTCAAGTGTCAGCGATGACATCGTGCTGCTGCTGACCAACGAACCTACAGCTTCAGCAGGTCCGGATATCCTGATCTGTGAAGGCAGCAATGTAAACATCACCGGTGCTTCGGCAACCAACTACCAGTCGCTGAACTGGGCTACTACCGGAACAGGTACGATTGTCAACGGCAATTCGCTGACCCCGTCCTATATTCCGAGTATGGCCGACATCAACAACGGAAGCGTCATCCTGAGCCTGACCGCAACACCTGTTGCCCCATGTGCCAATGCAGCTTCCGATGCCATGCTGGTGACCATCAGCCGTACCCCGCAGATTTTTGCAGGCAACGACATCACCCTCTGCCCTGCTGCTCCGTACACCACTTCAACCGCCACAGCATCATTCTACACTATGCTGCAATGGACAAGCAACGGAACAGGTATCTTCTCGGCGCCCAATGCACTCGTAACCATGTACACCCCGTCAGCAGCCGATATTGCCAACGGTAACGTTACACTTACCCTGACAGGTTATGCCGATGCACCATGCAGCAACGTCAGCGATAACATCGTCATCACCCTGACCGAAGAAGCAACCGTATATGCAGGCACTGATGCCACCATTTGTGAAGGTATGCAGTACACCATCTCAGGTGCTTCCGCAGCCCATTACCAGTCAATCAGCTGGATAAGTACCGGAACAGGTGTCATCATGAATGGCAACACCCTGACCCCGACCTATATCCCAAGCATGGCCGACATCACCAACGGTGGTGTTGTGCTGAGCCTGATTGCCACCCCGATCGCCCCTTGCGCCAACACGGTAACCGATGCCATGCAGCTGACCATTACCCGGACCCCGGTTGTTTTCGCCGGTAACGATGCAGCCATCTGTCCTCCGGGCGCCTATACCATAAGCGATGCCACTGCCACGAACTGTGCAGCCATCCTCTGGGCAACCAGCGGAACAGGTATCTTCTCAAGTACCTCTACACTTGTAACAATCTATAATCCTTCACCGGCCGACATTGCCGCAGGAACCGTCACGCTGACCCTTACCGGTTATGCCAACGCTCCATGCTCCAATTCGAGCGACGAAGTTGTCCTTTACTTTATAGCCGAAGCCCTGGCCAATGCAGGTCCCGATGCTACCATCTGTGAAGGTTCACAGTATGTCATCAATGGCGCCACCGCCGGGAATTATTCCATCCTTAACTGGACAACTTCAGGCAGCGGAATGTTTGTCAACAACGGCACACTGAGCCCGACCTACATCCCGAGTGCCGCCGACATCAACAACGGTATGGCCATTCTCACCCTGACTGCTGATCCCGTGGCCCCCTGTGCCATTGCTGCAGCCGATGCGATGATACTGACCATTGAAAGGACACCCACAGCCAACGCCGGACCCAATAGTTCAGCCTGTTATGGCGATGTATTTAACCTCGCCGGTGCTACCGCCTCGTTCTATTCAAACGTACTCTGGACTTCATCCGGAACCGGTTCATTTACCAACCCGGCCGAAGTAAACGCTACTTACCTGCCTTCAGCAGCCGACCTTGCTGCCGGTACCGTTACCCTGACCCTCACCGCTTACGGCAATGCCCCATGCTCCGATGCGTCAGACTTTATGGTTCTCAGCATCACCCCGGGTGCAACCGTGGATGCAGGCCCCGACCCCAACATCTGTTTCGGCCCCGCCCCTGTTACAGGAGCCAGTGCCACCAACTATTCGAGCCTGCAGTGGACTGTTTCGTTCGGAACCGGTCTCATCATCAATGCAGGTAACATTCTGCCAACCTACCTGCCGAGTGCAGGCGACCTGGCCAATGGTTATGCCATCCTTACACTTACCGTGAATCCGCTCGCACCATGTACCGATCCGATCGCCGACAACAAAACCCTCACCATCAGTGAGACCCCGATTGTAGATGCCGGACTTGATGCCATCATCTGCGAAGGATCAGCCTATACCGTTAACGATGCCACCGCATCAAACTATGCCATGCTGCAGTGGAGTTCATCGGGCAGCGGTACCTGGGTCAATGCAAACACCCTGAATCCGACCTATACCCCGAGCACAGCCGACATCGCTGCCGGTTCGGTCATCCTCACCCTGGAAGCCACCAACGGCAGCTGCCCGGTCGTTACCGACTACATGCAGCTCAACATCCAGCATGAGGTTACCGTAAATGCAGGCGCCGATGATGCCATATGCGAAGGAAGCTTATTCACCCTCACTGGTGCTACCGCCGCAGGTTACAGCAACATCACATGGACTACTTCAGGATCGGGTACCTTCAACAATGCAGGCATCCTGAACCCGGTTTACACCCCCAGTCCTGCCGATATCGCCGCCGGAAGCGTTGTTCTGACCCTTACGGGAATTTCATCTGCACCATGCTCAGGCAGTGCCACCGACAACATGACCCTCGATATCCGCTACAGCCCTGTGGCTGATGCCGGAACCGACGGACTGATCTGCGAAGGCGTTCAGTATGTGATCGGTGATGCCATGGCTTACGATTATGCCTCCGTTATCTGGACCAGCACCGGAACAGGTACATTCCTCAACGGCTCAAGCCTGAATGCCACCTACATCCCGAGTCCTGCCGATATTACAGCCGGAAGTGTAACCCTTACCCTGATCGCTTCGAATCCTCCGTGTGCCGATGCCACCGATTCGCAGTCGCTGACCATCATTCAGTCTGCCATCGCCGATGCCGGTCCGGATGTGACCATCTGCCACTCATGCAGCCATACCATTTCGGGAGCCTCTGCCGCCAACGCCATCAGCTACAGCTGGTCAACCACCGGCACAGGAACCATCACCAACGGCAATACCCTCACACCAACCTACCAGCCAAGTGCAGGTGACATTTCGAACGG
>WSXU01000001.1:250072-502132 GCA_009773455.1 Bacteroidota bacterium
GCCGTCAGTGCATCGGGTTGCGGCAGCTTCAGCGACGAAATGGTGATCTTCATCAACCAGAACCCGGATCTTGAATTTACCTGGAGCCCGGTTTGCGAAGGACAGCCGACCAATTTCACCGTCGACCCGACCATTACCGATGTCAACGCCATCGCTGTATGGCACTGGAACTTCGGCGACGGATTCTATGCCAATGTGATGAATCCATCCCATACTTTCCCGGCTGTCGGAGCTTACGATGTAACCCTGACCGCTACAGATACGGCAGGCTACACCTCCATTCTCGTCCATACCGTCGAGATCAACAGCTCACCCATTGCCTTCTTCAGTTTCGACACACCAAACTGCCTCGGAACACCCACCCAGTTCCACAACCTCTCCTCAACCGAGAACGGTTACATCACACGCTGGGTATGGAGTTACGGCGATGGTTCAGTCAATGATACCATCTACTTCCCGAACGACCCGAACCCAACCCACGATTATGCCAATTCAGGTATTTTCGAGGTAAGCCTCAATGTTCTGAACTCATTCGGGTGTGAAAACACCTATTATACCCAGATCACCGTTACCCCGAACCCGGTAGCCAACTTCTACTATACCACCCTTTGCGAAGACCTGCTGGTGAACTTCCAGGATGCCTCCTTCCCGAACGGTGCCGGTAATGTAGTCAGCTGGGCATGGAATTTCGACGATCCCGCATCGGGCATCTTCAACCTGTCGGACCTCGAGGATCCGCAGCACATCTTCAGTGCCCCCGGAACCTATAATGTTACGCTGACCATCACCAATTTCAACAACTGCACCGGAACCATCACCAAACAGGTTACTGTTGGCGGTGCCCCGGCCGTTGATTTCACCTGGCAGTCGTCATGTGCCGAAGCCCTTACCAGCTTCTTCACCGATGCCACCGTGACCAACGTGAATGCCGTTGCAACATTTGCATGGGAATTCGGCGACGGCGGTCTGTCGAACCTGCAGGATCCGCAGCATCAGTATGCTACAGGTGGTGATTACAATGTAACCCTTACCATCACGGATACAGCCGGTTGCAGCAATACCATTTCCCACCTGGTACATGTCAGTCCGCTGCCGGTAGCCTTCTTCTACTACTCCGCACCGACCTGCTTCCAGACAGAAACCTCGTTCTTCGACCAGTCATACACAGAATCGGGATACATTACCGAATGGGAATGGATCTTCGGCGATGGCAACACCACCACCGTTACCTTCCCCAACAACCAGAATGTAACCCATCAGTATGCCAATGCCGGGTTCTACAATGCAACACTCAACATCACGACTTCCGAAGGATGTGAAGCAACGGTCACCATACAGGTAGAGGTTATTCCGAATCCTGTGGCCAACTTCATCAATACCTCATCCTGCCTGGGTGAACCGGTAGAATTTACCGACCTGTCACAGCCCAACGGCGGTGGCCAGATCATCAGTTGGGCATGGGATTTCGGCGACCAGACCTCCGGCGTAAACAACAATTCAGGCCTGCAGAACCCGTCGCATGTGTTTGCACAGCCGGGAACCTACACCGTTAGCCTGATTGTCACCACCACGAACACCTGTGCCGATACGACCACCAGGGTCATTACCATTGCCCCTGCCCCGTTTGCTGAATTCGCTTTCACCAGCGGATGTTCTAACGACACCATCCAGTTCACCAGTTCCACTTATGTCGATCCTACCACAACCCTTACCTGGTTCTGGGAATTCGGCGACGGAACCACCTCAACCGACACTGACCCGCAGCACATCTACATGAGCCAGGGTGTCTATATGGTTAACCTTACCATCACCGATACCGCCGGCTGTACAGCCATGGTAACGCATCCGGTAAGTGTAATCCCCGGACCGGTTGCCCTGTTTAACTTCACCGCTCCGGCATGTTCGGGCTCTGATGTAGCATTCAACGATATGTCGGTGGCCCAGGGCAGCGTGATTACTTCATGGCTGTGGGATTTCGGCGACGGAAACACACAACTGGTCACAGCACCGGGCAATCCCGATGTAACCCATGTGTATGCAAATGCCGGTACCTATACCGTAACCCTCACGGTTACCAACCTCGAAGGCTGCGATGCGGAAACAAGCATGAATGTTGAAATCGTTGTCGGACCAACCGCTGAATTTGTCTTCGAAGAGGGTTGCCTCGGCACACCGGTAGCATTCACCGACCTTACCACCACCAACGGAGGCCCCGCCATCGTTCAGTGGCTGTGGAACTTCGGCGATCCCGCATCGGGCGTCTCAAACACCTCGAGCCTGCAGAATCCGGTACACATCTTCAATACAGCCGGCACCTTCACTGTACTCCTCACCTCAACCAGCGCAAGCGGTTGCCAGGATACCGTACAGCACAGCGTTGTTGTTACCCCGCTGCCTGCCGTAGCCTTTATCGTTACTTCAGGTACCTGCGTCGGTGCTCCTGTATCGTTCGAAGCCGACCCGGCCGTGATGGATGTTACGACCATCGCCTCCTGGGAATGGAATTTCGGCGACGGCAGTCCGGTCTCTACCTCACCCACCCCGACCCATATTTATGTGGTTGCCAATACATTTGATGTAACGCTCACCGTTGTCGACAACGACGGCTGCACGAACACCATCACCCAGCAGGTCACCATCGGTGCACTGCCGGTGGCCGCCTTCTCGTTCATCAGCGCCTGCGTCGAAAACGGCACCTCATTCACCGACCTGTCGTACACCAACACCGGCGAACGGATTGTTTCCTGGTCATGGCTGTTCAACGATCCGAATGCTGCCCCGGGCACCGATACCTCTACATTACAGAACCCGGTATACTATTATTCACAGCAGGGTCTGTACAATGTAACCCTGACCGTGGTCACCGAAAACGGCTGCGAAGGATCCATCACCATTCCTGTACAGGTATTCCCTGCCCCGGTCCCGGCATTCAGTTATGTTACCAATGCCTGCGCCAACGGAGCCGTTGCCTTCCAGGATGAGTCGACCAGTTACATGGGCGCCATCGTTGGATGGGAATGGGAATTCGAACCGGGTTATACCTCAAACCTCCAAAACCCGCACCACATCTTCTATCACACCGATAGTTGCTACAACGTACAGCTGATCGTGACCGATCTCCGTGGCTGCACCGATACCATCGTTCAGGAGGTATGCATACCTGCCGGACTCCAGGTGAACATCGACTATACCACCACCTGTTCAGGTGACAGCACATGGTTCAGCCCTGTGGTTGTAACCCCTGTAGGCGACTCACTGGTATCGTTCAACTGGAACTTCGACGATCAGGCTTCAGGCATCTACAATACATCAACCATCAGCAATCCGGTACACTATTTCCAGAGCCCGGGCTCCTACCTGGTCTCCCTTGTCACCATCGACGAAAACAACTGTGAAACCACCGTTTACCAGAATGTTGACGTGATACCGTTGCCTGTTCCTTCGTTCAGCTATACCGCCGGAACCTGCGACAGCACCATTTACTTTACAGATCTGTCGAGCGGTAACGGTGAAACCATCGCAACATGGATCTGGAACTACGGCGACGGCATCAGCGATACGCTGCATACCAGCCCTGCCGATACTTCGCATTACTACGCTACATCAGGTATATTCGACGTCAGCCTGACCACCATCACCATCAACGGATGCCAGGCCGTGTATAACCTGAGTGTCGACCGCATGCCATGCATCACTGCCGGTTTCGAGGCCATGGATACCCTCACCTGTGAGCGCCATGAGCTTACCTTCGAAGACCGCTCTGTCTGCGGCAATCCGATCGACAACTGGGCATGGGACTTTGGCGATGGTGAAACCCTTGTTTACACGGTTGCACAGCCATCGGTAACCCACATCTACCAGCTGAGCGGCACCTATAATGTAAGCCTCGTGGTCTCCACCACCGTTGCCGGAAAGACCGTAAGCGACACCATTTCGCAGACTGTAAAGGTACTGGCTTCACCGGTTGCCGCCTTTGCTGCCGCCGATGTTTGTCTGAACCAGAACACCTTCTTCACCGACCAGTCGACCTGGAACGAATCCAAGATCGATGAGTGGCAGTGGGATTTCGGTGACCTCCAGTCGGTTTACGATACCACCTCGCTGCGCAATCCTGCTTACCAGTACAGTCGTGCCGGTATCTACACAGCCTTCCTCACCGTTACCAACGAGTTCGGATGTACCGATACCGTAAGCCATTCACTCAGGGTCAATCACCTGCCGGTGGCCGACTTTACCTACAGCCTGGCCTGTATGAACAACCATACCTTCTTCACCGATATCAGCGACAGCGCCGATGCCTCCATCGATCAGTGGTGGTGGAAATTCAGCGACTCACTGAATATGCTCGGTCTGGCAGGCGTACAGAACCCCGACTTTATCTTTGACAATGTCGGCAACTACCTGGTCGAACTCACCGTGGTTGATACCAACGGATGTGCCGATACCATTGCCAGAGAGCTCGTTGTGAATCCGAAACCCACCAGTGCCTTCTCTATGACCGACAACTACGAGAACACACAGGGCAGGGTGCTCTTTACCAACGGATCCATCGGCGCCACCGCCTATGAATGGGACTTCAGCACAGGTGTGCAGTCGTTTGCCATCGACCCGGTAATTGACTTCACCAGCGACGGCAGCTACATCGTGACCCTTGTTTCATTGAATGAATTCGGATGCCCCGATACCCTGAGGATGGAATACAACCTGATGTTCAAGGGACTCTGGATACCCAATGCCTTCTCTCCGAACAATCCGAACGAAGCAGTAAGGCTGTTCAAACCGGTGGGTGTTAACCTCGAAGCCTTCACCATCGAAGTTTACGACACCTGGGGCAATGTTCTGTGGACCTCAAGCGCCCTTGATGAAAACGGTTCGCCGACCGAAGGCTGGAACGGTAACTTCAACGGCACCATGGTACAGCAGGATGTCTATATGTGGAAAGCCTCGGCCGTGTTCAAAGACGGAACCATCTGGCAGGGTACCGATGTCGGGAAAAACACCAACATCCCGCAGAAGACCTACGGAACAGTAACCATGGTCCGATAAGCCTGAAACGAATTAAAGCAACCAGAAAAACTCAATGTCATGAAAAATATAAGGATTTACCTGCTGATCATACTCGCAGTACTGCTTTCAGATTTCGCAAAGGCACAGGATCCTCTTTTCTCGCAGTTCTACAACAACCCGGTGTATTACAACCCCGGGGCAGTGGGACTCACGCCCGGCCTCAGGGCCAGGTTCACGGTACGCGACCAGTGGCCGCAACTGCCTGCCGACCTGCGCAACTATACCTTCAGCATGGATATTGCCGAACGCAATATTCCGGGCTCGGGAGGTCTGGGACTGATGGTGATGTCGGACAATGCCGGCTCAGGTTACATGAAAACCTCTACAGTCGGGATCTCTACCGCGGTAAGGGTTCCGCTTCAGGACAACATGGTGACCCAGGTCGGTATCATGACCTCTTTTGTTCAGAAAAGAATCAACTGGGACAACCTGGTCTTTACCGACCAGCTGAACCCTGTGTACGGAAACATCTATGAATCGAGCTTCCAGGAGCCCGGCAGCGGCAACATCTTCTATCCCGACTTCTCATGCGGGGGCGTCTTCAGGTTTACCGAAAGCAGCAATATGTTCAGCGCCATCCAGGGAACCTTCGGACTGGCCGTACACCACCTGTTCAGGCCGAACGAATCATTCATCGGACTCACCTCCCCCCTGCCGCGTAAGCTGGCCATTACGGGAGACCTGGTTTTTGAAATCAACGGCGACAACGACAAGCTTTACTTCCAGCGCCAGGATAAAGGTGCCGCAAGGAACACCTTTAAATTCAACCCCGGGTTTATCTATGAATCACAGGCCGACTTCAAGACCTACGCCGTTGGTGTGAATATTCTCAAATCATCGATTTACTCCGGGGTGTGGTTCCGCAACCGCACCAGCGAGCTGGCCAAATCGAACGACCTGATCTTTATGTTGGGTATCAATGCGCCGTTCACCAGCCTTACCCGCATGAAAATCAATTACACCTACGACTTTGTGCTGACTGAAATCAGAACGGCCACCGGCTGCTCACACGAGATTTCGATCACCATCGAACTCGACGACTTTAACATGTTCCAGCGCAGCGGCAACAGGGGCGGCGGATTCGGGTTCTCGACCCGCAACCACCGTTCGATGGAAGAACTCCAGTGCTGCCCGTTCTAACAAAGATAATGCGATCCCCCCGACCATTAATTCTGAAATGGTTTTCGCGAAAAAGCCCCTTCACCGGGGCTTTTTTATTTTAATTTGAAC
Organism: Bacteroidota bacterium; assembly: GCA_009773455.1. Classification (GTDB taxonomy): domain Bacteria; phylum Bacteroidota; class Bacteroidia; order Bacteroidales; family Lentimicrobiaceae; genus Lentimicrobium. Next base: position 256,370 of record WSXU01000001.1, read on the forward strand.
AGGAAAAATCAACCTGACACCAAAACACGAAGACACCAGTCTTCCTTGCTGAAAAATGAAGTCTTTATAATGCATCAGAACTACCTGCGCTTCTACTTTTTGCTTCCAGAGACAATATCCGTGACCATCCGTAAAATCAGCGTCACCCGTGTTCTAAATGCTGCAGGATGCCAGAACCATTACATCCGCACATCCCTCCCCGGGATTATTTTCTCTTCACAGTGACCTTTTCCCAGTTTCGTCCTGATCCGTTTTTAAAAAGCCGTACGGCTTTTATACAAAACATAAGGATGATTTCCTGAAAACATAAGCATGTTTTCTCCAAAAGCCGTACGGCTTTTCTGACACCGGTCAGCATTGTTTCAACAGGCGATAGTATTTAAGTGCAGACAACCAAAACCCTATTCCGCAAGGCTATCTTGAAAATCTGGTTACCCTCTCCTTTCAGGAGAATGACGTTGGAAAATGGCTATGTTTGTTGGTTGGCAGTTTTTTATTTCAATGAAAAAAGGTAATCATTGTCACTAAGGTTATATGATAATACTTCTTTCCAATATACGCATTACAGTCCCAGTATTAAAACTTTCAATAAGTATTTTTCTGCCTCAACTCTAAATATAACAAGCGGAATTTAGGAAAGGGTTAAATTGCTTTAATAAGAATTTCATTTTGTTCATACAAATTATTGGCCCATTAGAAGGTAAATGCTGGTTTGAGAATATAGAATTAGTAATTCGATATCTAGGAGATAAGACTTAAAGAAAGATCAAAAATTTCTCCAGCAATTCTTTGTAATCTAATTTCCTTCCAAGGCATAACCAGATTTTTATCAGACTCAACGAAAGACTTAATTTTATCATTAAACATGATATTATGAAAACTAAATTGAAGACTAAAGATCTCAATATATGCACATTTTGATTCTGGATTTATATAGAATGTTAAGTCATATTTATTGTATCTTAGGCTTATGAGATAATGCATTATTCTACTAACATTACCTTTAATATCATTATACTCAATCAAGGCTTTATACTTAGGCTGTTTTATCGCAGCATTTAATAAATTTAATGATGCAAATATTCGAAATAAATCGAATATACTATTTGCATTATTCTTTATTAGTTCCTTTGCCTTTTTGACTTTAATCTCAGTAATATCCGAAATAAACTCATTGTTCTGGGCAAGCACTTTTAAGAATTCGATTTTTTCATGCATTGAAGGATTTTGATTCATAAAAAACTGGTTTAAATGTTTTACAATAATAAATATACAAGTACACCCTTAATCTATTGACAATTAATTATATTGAATTAAAAAGATTATTAAGAATTGTTTAAGTAATATTCCATCTAACAAAAGTTTTAAAAGTGTAAACATTGAATTGTCAATACTAGGTTAATAACTTCAAATTAAGGGAACTCAAAAGCTCGGATCGAACCAAGGCAACTGCCCCAAGGACCACTATATGAAACCTCAATGCTATCCCCGTACCAATTTGATCCTATATGATATTCTTCAAGGAATTCTTCAATTTCTTCATAATTATTATTAATATAAGCTATAGATATATGAGGCGCTTCAGAAATGATATCCCAACCTAATGGTTGTATCCATTTTGATATCCTATCCTTCAGATCTCTTTTTAATTCATTTATTTGATTTGATTGGTCTGTATGAATGAATATATAATTTTTCTTTGGCTTTACTAATATTGGTCTGGTAGGAGTAATTTCAATAGGATTCATTTCTTGGGCTAATTCATAAATCTCATTTAAGATTGAATTGAAATTATTCTCATTAGTCACAAATCCTGAATATAAGGTCAAATGAGGAATTTGGAAAGATTTTGGCGAAAAATCAATACTGCTTTTTGTCAATCGTTGAATCTCTCGATTGAGTTCGATGCAATAATTAGAGATATCACCTCGAAGGGGGAAATGAATATTAATTTTAGTCCCTGTCCGACTTTCTTTTTGATCTATTAGTGCTTTGATAAAATTATCTTTCATTTTCTTAGTTTTAAAATTTATTTTGAAGTTCATAAGATACCCAGCTTAATTCAACTATTCCCTTTGTTTGAGGGTCTCTATCGGTAAAATACTTACCATAAAGTCTTTTGGGATTCTCATTCTCAAAAAGATGCAATATACTATAACCACTAAAGATGCTTTTAGGTATATTCCTTCCAATAATTTCTGCTGCATCACCTTGCCATAAAAAACAAAGAGAAAAATTATTCTCAGAATCATCACTTCCAATTTCGGCAATGTGGCTTATAGATACTCCTCTACTAGAATAACTATATATCCATACCTTAGTCAGTGTTTGCCTTATTTCAACAACAAATCTATGCGGGTTATTTTCATCAACTCGATTTAATGTCCCTTCCCATCTTCCCCGAAAATCAGGTGAAATATTCAACCAGGTACGATAGTTTTGAATCCATGCCCAATGCCAACAATTTTTCTCTAAAAACCACCATAATATTGAGATAGGCAGCATAATAAATCCATAGTGAATCAAAACTTCTACTATTTTCCCAGTATCTTCTCTATGCCAGACAAGTAAGACTAATGCAAAAACTAATATACTTATTAGCCCTGAAATTGTAAGCATGCTTTTTACATTGATGCGATATGGTTTCATGGTTAAATATTTTTACGTTTTAATTTTATCTTTATTGAAAGTTGAAGATTGTACTTATTTTTTTATAAATTAGGTTTCTCTATTTTAATCCGACATTGCCGCTAACTATTTACTATACTCACAATACAAACTCATTTAAACGCTTCGAAACATCCCTAAATAATTACTTCAGCCTCTAAATGCAAATCCGAAACGATCAACTCAACCAACCTTTGCCTGTCCAAATGGCTGTCTCTTAAAGCAACCACCCGGCATCCCCACAAAACTAACAAAAATAAATATCATAGCAAAACACAACAGTTGCAGAAAATTTATTTTCCCTTGTTCATTATGGAAGAAAGAAATGAAAATAAAATTAATAGGTATGGAAATCCTGTTGATCAGCTTCGTTTCAACGTTCCGCAGCTACCCGAAGGGCGGGGATTTTACTACAAAATTTGATTGAAAAACTAATGTTTGATTAACCACAAAACTGTCTTTGGAACACGAAACCCAGCCTTTTGGGTAAGTGCTGTTATGCAACCTTGTTATTATTCTCTTTTTCAAGTTAAGACTCCAAATTAAAGTGTATTTAGATTGTTATTTTCGTTTTGTATTTCGTTATGTATAATATTTTCTTGGATATTAAATTCGTCATATAAACTTGACCAAAGTTCTGCCTCATGTATTTGTATTTCAGCTTCTGAATAAGCAGTTAATGGTCTAGTTGTCCTATAAGTAAGTGCTTCTAGTTGTTGATTTTCTTCATTAGTAATATTTACTATTCGGTAATAATACAACAATGCACAAAAGAAGTGATTCTCTGTCCAATTTTCTTCCATAAAAGCGTCACGAAAAAATGAAATCGGTGTCCAGTGTTCCCGAATATTATTTTCAGAATTTTGTGATGCCACAGATGAGAAAGGTAAGTCTTTCCAGGGGTAGTTTCTGATTACTTTATCTCCCACAAATGCTAAAAATTCTTCACCGTATAGTTCTCTATTCGAGTTATAAATTTTATATAGTTCAAAAAGTACTTTGGACAAATCTGATAATCTTCGTTTGACATTATCAAATCGCTGTAAAGTTGTTAAATTAGCATTAAGGTCTGGATTACTTAGATTAAGTCTTTTTGAAATCCAGCTACGTCTGAACCGAATTACTGTTTTCAATGTTTCTTTTTCGATACTCATATTTGGGTTGTTTTTATTGATTTGTTAAATACATTCTTAGAATTGTTGTCAGGTCTTATGACAATTTTGCATAACTTGTTGCTAGCCTCATATCACAAACTCATCTAAGAACTTATAACCAATTCCAAATAATTAAAACTGCGTTTGGGTGTAAATCCTCAACAATCACCACAACCAGGCTTTGCATGTCCACATGACCATCTTTCCGTGCAACAGCCCGGCATCCCCACAAAACTAACAAAAATAAATATCATAGCAAAACACAACAACGGTAGAAAACCGGTTTTGCCTTTATACCCACCCCCCGCCTACATTGCATTCCTGCGGGGCAAGCCCCGCCCTCCCTATGAATAGGGAGGGAGCTGATCCTGCAGCTTTACAAGATCTAATAAATCAAAAGTAGATTGTTAGTGGTTCTCCCCCTATCAATAGGGGGAGGAAGAGGGGGTAAAAATCAAAGTTGAGTTGTTGTACCCTCCCCTTCCCTCCCTATGAATAGGGAGGGGGCAGATCCTGCTGCTTTACAAAATCTTACAAATACTAAGTTCTCTATTTATGGTACTCCCCCTATTCATAGGGGGAGAAAGAGGGGGTATAAATTAAAGTTGAGTTTTCTTATCCTCCCTAAGCGTCTGTCTCAAGAATCGGGAATTGTCTATATTTCGACTTCGCTCAATATGACAATAGAATTATTATCAGATGTCAGGCTGATCGAAGGCGAAGGGGGAGGAAGAGGGGGTATAAAATTCTCAAAGAAATTCAAACATCTTCTGAACTTCAGTTCAGCATCATCACCTACAACTCATACCCGAACCGCTTCAGTTGTTGCGGGTCATCGCGCCAGTCCTTGCTTACCTTTACGCGGAGGTCGAGAAACACCCTGGCCGAGATAAACTCCTCGATGTCCTTGCGGGCCGCCATGCCCAGCCCCTTGATCGACTTGCCATGGTGCCCCAGGATAATGGCCTTCTGCGATTCGCGGGCCACATAAATGGTGGAGGTAATGGCCGTTATGTTCTCCTTTTCCTTGTACTCATCCACCACCACCTCTACCGAATAGGGGATCTCCTGCTGGAAGTAAAGCAGGATCTTTTCGCGGATAATCTCCGACACAAAAAACCGCATCGAACGGTCGGTCAGCTCATCCTTGGGGTAATAGGGCGGCGAGGCGGGCAGCTTTTCCACCAGTGTATCAAACACCCGGTCGAGGTTAAAACGGTGCAGGGCCGATACCGGAATCACCACCGCCGAAGGCAGGCGCTCCTCCAGGTTTTTGATCAGCACCATTGCCTCCTCCTGGGTGCAGAGGTCAATCTTGTTCAGCACCAGCACCACCGGCTTGTTGAGCGAGTTCAGCTTCGCGATCAGGTCGTCCTCAAAGGCCACATCGTCGCGCTCGGTCACCAGCAGGAACACATCGGCGTCCTCCATGGCCGAATCAACGAACTTCATCATCGATTCGTGCAGCTTATAATGCGGCTTGACAATCCCCGGGGTGTCGGAATAGACAATCTGGAAGTCGTCGCCGTTCACAATCCCCATGATCCGGTGCCTTGTGGTCTGCGCTTTTGACGTAATGATCGAAAGTTTCTCCCCCACCAGCGCGTTCATCAGGGTCGATTTTCCCACGTTTGGATGGCCTATAATGTTGACAAAGCCTGACTTATGTTCCATTTAAAATAATTGAAATTAAATTTGCACAGCAAAGAAACAAAATATATCTTTGCAGCCCGGTTTAAATATCGGAAACCACACAGTGCGGGATGGAGCAGAGGTAGCTCGTTGGGCTCATAACCCAAAGGTCGTAGGTTCGAATCCTGCTCCCGCTACCAACGATGAATATCAATATAAAGCCTTGGGATCAAGGCTTTTGTTGTTTTCAGTCATGAAAGGAAGACAGGATTCAATGCAGTTACCGGAATTCAGTCTGACCATAGGGGATACATTAATAAGGATTGTTTCGGTTTTTGTCCAAATGATTTAGGTGAAAGGACCGGCATTCTAAAAATGGCGTATAAAAAACAAGCAGCAGACAAATAAAGAAGAAATGCAACCGAAGATGTTTTAAAGAAGCTCAAGTGATTAGTGTACAACGGCATAAAGAAGAGGTGGAATGGTTCAACCTCATTTCTTCCAGCCAAAATTGCTCGCTTGTTTTTAGCCATTTTTAGTAAGCCGAGATTTTTTGGTTCTTTTTGATCTTGCAAAAAGAACAAGAAATAAAAAAGTGTTCAGCTGTTTGGCATTAAGCAATTAATCCAGATAGGGCGGAACAAATTAATTCGAATGTGTCTGCCCTGTCAGCCAATCCAAAAAGAGAGTACTATGTCAAACATCATCGCCATTGTTGGCAGACCCAACGTAGGAAAATCAACCTTCTTCAACCGCCTTACCGGCGAAAGGGCCGCCATTGTTGACCCCACCAGCGGCGTTACCCGCGACAGACACTACGGTACCTCCGACTGGAACGGAACCGAATTCTCCATCATCGACACCGGCGGTGTGGTGATCGGCAGCGACGACGTTTTTGAAGGTGCCATCCACAAACAGGTGGAACTGGCCATGGAAGAAGCGGATGTGATCCTCTTTATGGTCGATGCCAAAGAGGGCCTCTCCCCGCTCGACAGCGATGTGGCAGATATGATCCGCCGCTCCCCGAAAAAAGTATTCCTGGTCGCCAACAAAGTGGATACCGGCAACCGCTCGGCCGATGCCATGGAGTTCTATCAGCTGGGCTTCGACAAAATCTACGAAATCTCCTCCATCAACGGCAGCGGCACCGGCGAACTGCTCGACGATGTGGTGGAGGAATTTGAAAACACCACCATCGAACTGGTTCCCGATCTGCCGAAAATCGCGTTTGTCGGTCGTCCCAATGTCGGCAAGTCATCCATGATCAATGCCTTGCTGGGCGATGAACGGAACATCGTTACCCCCATCGCCGGCACCACCCGCGATTCCATCTATACCCGATACAACAGCTTCGGCTTCGACTTCCTGCTGGTGGATACCGCCGGGGTGCGTAAAAAAGCCAAGGTGACCGAAAACATCGAGTTCTACTCGGTGATGCGTTCCATCAGGGCCATCGAAAGCTGCGACGTATGCGTGGTGATGCTCGACGCCACCCAGGGCATCGAAAGCCAGGACATCAACATCTTTTCGCTGGCACAGAAAAACCACAAGGGGGTGGTGATTGTCGTGAACAAATGGGACCTGGTGGAGAAGGAAACCAACACCCACAAGGATTACGAAGACCTGATCCGCAGCCGCATCGCCCCGTTTACCGATGTGCCCATCATCTTCACTTCGGTCATCAACAAACAACGCATCCACAAGACCCTCGAAACGGCCAAAAAGGTATATGAAGCCCGCACCCAGTCTATTTCAACACGGAAACTGATGGACATCATCCTGCCGATCGTCACCGAGACTCCGCCACCGGCGATTAAGGGCAAGTTTGTGAAGGTAAAATACATCACCCAGCTGAAGCTGGCCTATCCGGCTTTCGTCTTCTTCTGCAACATGCCGCAGTATGTGATGGATCCCTACAAGAGGTTCGTTGAGAACCGCATGCGCGAACATTTTGATTTCAACGGAGTACCGATTGAGATCTTCTACCGGCAGAAATAAACGCTTATGGCTGAGGAACTGCGCATCGACAAGTGGCTCTGGGCGGTAAGGATTTACAAGACACGCACCATGGCCGGTGATGCCTGCCGGGCCGGCAAGGTAAAGATGGAAGGCATTGCCGTGAAACCGTCGAGGGCACTGAGACCAGGAGATACCATGAGTGTCAGCATCGGACCGCTTACCCGGACCATCAGGGTGAAAGCACTGATCCACAACCGGGTGTCGGCCAAACTGGTACCCGAATCCCTCGAAGACCTCACCCCGCCCGAGGAATACGAACGCATAAAATTTATGCACGAACTCAATGCCGAACACCGCGACCGCGGCACCGGACGACCCACCAAAAAGGACAGAAGGATCATCGACAGGCTGAAAGGGCCGGAGGAGTGAGTTAGACGTTGGGCGTTAGAGGTTGGTCGTTAGTCGTTGAAAATAAAACCAAAAGCGACTCCATCAAATAACCACTAAGTCACTAAGAGCACTAAGTAACACTAAGGATAGGGTTGTAAATCTTAGTGAATCTTAGTGTTCTTAGTGTCTCAGTGGTCACTTTTTTCGCTTAAGTCGCTTAAGTCGCTCCATCGTTCCCTCGCCATTGAACGCGCGCAGCGCATTGAACCTTTGAACAAAGATTTTTTTCACCACAATAGGCACAATAGAGAACATTAGACTTATGATCATCTTTTTGCCCAATTGGTGAGCTTGTCGAACCATTGCTATAGCAACACCTTCAAATAACCACTCAGGCACTAAGAGCACTTAGGAGCACTAAGGAAAGGTTATAAATCTTAGTGGATCTAAGTGGTAGCTTTTAACGCCCTGAACGCGCGCAGCGCATTGAACGTTTGAACTAAGATTTTTTTCACCACAATAGGCACATAGGAAGAGCAAAGGCACATAGAATTTTAAATATCATAATTCGAATAAGCATCTGTCTTCAAACTTCCAACATCAAACCCCAAACGACGAACCTCAAACCCGGTTAGGAATGACAAGCTTGTCCTGAAAACAAACTGTTATCTGTTATCTGTTATCTGTTATCTGTTATCTGATCAGACTCCGAACCGGTAGGAAACCTTTATTAGAAAAACATTGTGCGGCACGATGGTGGTCAGGTGTTCGAAATCGTTTTGCGGCCGGAAGGTGCCCAGCGACTGGTCATCGGCACGGTTCTGCGACCAGACCAGGTAAACGGAGGATCCGGGCAGGTATTCCCAGCGGATGACGAGATTGGATAAGAAATAGAAGGCGTTGAAATCGGGCCTGTTGAAGGTGTAATCGGTGCTGCCGTCCAGGTCTTCATCAACACTGTACACCTCGTCGGAACTACTGTATCCAAGCTGGCTTTCGGAATAATGGACGAACCTGTCGGTAAAGGCATCCGCTTTGGGATTGGTTACCATCTTGTAGCGGGAGAATTTCCCGGCCGAAATAAATGGCTGTCCGTAATACTGGATGGTTAGGTCAGGGGTCAGCCCGACGTTGATCCTGACTGGGATGCCAAAAGTCTCCTGGTAAAGCGAGGCGAAGACATAACGGTCCTTACCCTGCATACTGCCGGTTTCCACGTACTGAAGCATGCTCTGGTCGATGCTGTAGAAAGGCTGTACGGAGATGTTCAGTGCATTCATTGGTGCCCAGGTCAGCCTCAGGTTCAGGTTCCGGTAATCGCCCACCCCTTCGTCGCCTTTATAGAGGTTAAAACTGACGCCGGCATTGAATTTTTTGGAATAATCGGACGAGAGACCGGTCCAGATGTTGTTGCCCCCCGGCAGCAGCATGGATGGCCCGCCACGGAGCAGGTAATTGGAACGCTGGGCAAAATCCCTGTTCACCCCGACGGAATAGTTCCACATGTTTTTAAACTGGGTATGCGCATTGAGGTTGGTTCCCGAATACCGGTTGTGCATGCCGAAATCCCAACCGCTCCACTGGTTGAAATTCAGGCTGATCTCCTTGAAGATGCTGATGGGTTTGTAGTAACGGTATCCGACCCAGATCACCTGGAAAATATCGTCAGAGCGGCGCTGGAAGCCGGCGTCGTTGATCTCGAATCCCGGTGAACGCCAGTTGATCCAGGTGGTGTAGAGCCAGTTGCCGCTGCCTGCCTTGCCGAATTCAACAATCCCGGCATGGCCTGTGAGTGAAGTGCGCGACGGGTCATATTTCAGGTAAGAAGCGTCGGGCCGCTGAAAATAACGGGCTGAGGATTCCTGGGTATCCCTGATGGCCAGGGAATCGCCGGCTACATGGCTGAACATTCCTTTTATATTCAGATAGTAGGTTCGTTCTTTCCAGGTGTGGTTGAAGTCGATACCCCCGGTATAGGCTGCTTTGTGCAGGTTGTTCATGGCTGCATCCTCAATATTGCGGTTCACCGAAGTAAACATGCCACCCAGTTTGGTTGTCCCTTTGTTAAAGTCTTTCTGAAGGCGGCCAATAAAGTAATTGGTCAGGGGTTCGACATCGATTTTTTCACGGTTCTCGGACGAAATCACCTCTGCCCTTTCACGGGAAGTGACCGACTCGAGCAGCCCCACCGACCAGCCGTTGCCGGTTTTGCCGGTCAGTTTGAAGGCCCCGAGAATGGAAGTGTTTGATGGAGCATCGGTATAATCATAATCCGAAAGGTCGCGGTGGGGCGATCGTCCGATCCGGCGCGAATAGAACAGATTGTCGCTCGACGATTCGTTCTCACCGGGGGTCACCCCGAAACTCAGGATGCTTCGTCCTTCCACAAAGAAAGGCCGTTTCTCCTCAAAATAGGATTCAAAGGCGGTGAGGTTCACTTCCGACGGGTCAGCTTCAACCTGACCAAAGTCGGGAAAAATCGTAAAGTCGAGGATCATATTGTTGGTAATCCCGATTTTGCCATCGAGTCCGGCCGATAGTCCTGAAGATTTCCCGGTCCTGAACGGGTTACCCTCTTCCTTCTGATATCTTTCGACAGAGGCAACGGTGTAGGGCATAAGTTCTATCTGCCTTTTCGGCTGAATACCCCGAAGCCCTTCCATGGTCCCGAAACGGCTGACCCAGGTGGAAGCATCGCGGGGTATGGGCTGCCAAAGGTCTACCTCATCCGACCGCTGCAGGTAGCGCATCACCTGGAGCCCCCAGGTATGAATCTCGCCCTGCGAAAACCGGAGTTGTGTCAGCGGAATCTTCATTTCGACATACCACCCCAGGCTGTCGGCCGAATGTTTCCCGGTCCAGACGGCATCCCATGAGGCATCCTCACCACCTGATCCGTCCACCACCACGCCATCCACCTTGACCCCGGCAGCGGTAACCCAGAAGAAGAAGGCTGTGGTCTTGTCGTAATAACTGTCGATCTGTATCCCGGCCATATCGCCTTCCATCTCGTCGCGGCGCGACAAACGGCGGCTGATTTTCGACGGATCCTGCTCCAGCAGCCTGAAAGCCACATACAGATGGTCGGTATCGTACATGATGTTGAAGCTGGTCTGCTGCGATCCGGGTTGACCCTCCAGCGGTTTCTGCTGCATAAATCCGGATTCCCACCCTGCGACCGGCCATTCATCATTATTTATGATGCCATCGGCAACAGGAGCTTTTCCTTTTACCTCAGAGGGAATATAGGAGCGGATGCTGTCGTTGACCGCAAAAGCAGAGGTACAGGTAATCAATATTGTCAGGGCAGGGATGAGTAACAGTCGCATGGAGTGGCAATTTGATGTATACTAAAGACGGCAAAACCGCTGATTTATTACATCAAAACCATGCCATATTTTATCCCGCTGATTAACAGCGCCTTAAACAATGCAATTCAACACAATATGCACGATATTGGAATGCAGGTGTGCGGTGGCGGACAAACTTACAGTTGTGCACCGATAAAAAAAATGGCCCGGTCAGAAATTATATATCACCGAAAGCAGTATCCGGATGTTTGAAACACCTTCGGATTCTGTAATCACGCCTTTCTCGTCACGGTTCAGGAGTCCGTTTGCATCCCTTGTGGCATAGGCCGCATTGGTATATTCCAGCTCGGTGGCGAAGTTGAATTTACCGCTGATAAAAATGATCCGCGGAGATACCCTGAGAATGGACTTTACGTTCGCTCCCCTGACAGTGGCATCGGTTCCCCCTGCTTTGTTTGAATAAACCAGAATACTGTCATCCGCACCAAGGTTCTGTGTATAACCCGCCCACAGGCCGAATTGAAATTTTTCGCCATTGGTGTTGAACTCAGCCCAGCCGGTTAGGTTTTTCAAAGCAGTATAGTCAACGGTATTGCGCATAGTGTCGGTGACGGAATGAACCGCATACCCTCCCAGCATGGTGAGATCAAATAGGTTCTGGCCGTATATGCCCTGAAGTTTAAGGGTGAAAGCCGGGTTTTTGTATCTGGCAAAAGCTGTAGCCGAGAACCCGCTGATTTTTTCACTGGTTATATAGGTATTAACCCCCTTTGTTGTGGTGAGCAACGGTTGCAGGATCTTATAACCCACTGCCACCCCGGCAAGCATGCCCGATTTCTTTTCAGTATTGTTCGATTCATAGGAAACAATGGCACCGAGATCAGGCAGGGTGGAATAGCGGAGAGAAGAGGGACCCTGTGGACTAGTAAAATCGCGCTGAGCTGAAACTGCAGCAGCCAGACTGATCTTTCCCAATTTGTGGGTAAGCCTGATCTGCGGGTTACGCGAGAATGGCTGCATCGGGGCCCCGGTGTTAAAAGAGATAACCCCCGAAAAACATCCAGGGATAAAAAAGGGATGCCAGTACTGACCGGTGAGCAACTCTGTTTTGGCCCAGTTCAGCTTAACAAAGGCGTGTCGGAGGCGGAACCCGTTGGCATCCACAAAACTGGCATTCTCATTCCCGAAAAAATCAGCTTCCAGCACAGCCGACGTCTTAGCGCCAAAGGCATCAGGAGCGGTGATCTTCCCTGTAATCCGTGATTGCAAGGATAGAAAATTGAATGAAGATTTATCGTTGATGTCATTCCCATCAGCATCTTTGCTGACTTCTTTGGGATACAGCAAAAAATGTCCTTCACGTATGGTATAACTCTCCCGGGTATCCAGGAAGAAATCGTTTTTAACAAATCCGGAAAAGCTGATGCCAAACTTCGGTTCGTCCTTCTTCTCCTGAGCCAGGATAGTTTGAGAAATTAAAACCAACAATATAAATATCCATTGTTTCATTTTGGAAGTTTTTAACATGACTAAAGTGCTATCATTTACTGAAATCCTTGTTTACATTCTCTTTCTGTGTAAGCAATGAGATTGCTACCAGTGTAATTACGGCCAGTGGTATTGAGATTATACCCGGATTGTCCAATGGAATTGGAGCATCTTTCGGAATCAGACCATATTTTTCATACATAGTTGGTGAAAACAGGATTATTCCAATGGATGAAACAACGCCGACTATAATAGACCATGCGATGCCCTTAGCTGTCGTTTTTTTCCAGAACAAAAGGAACAATATGGCAGGAAGGTTCGCTGATGCAGCCACGGCAAATGCCAGCCCGACAAGGAAAGATACGTTCATACCTTTAAACAGTATCCCTAATAAGATGGCAAAAACACCCACACCTATCGCCGCCAGTTTCCCGGCTTTTACTTTTGCTTTATCGGTCATTTTCACTTCCAGATATTTGTCGATAAAGTCGTGGGCAATAGCACCCGAGGAAGCAACAATAAGTCCGCTGACGGTCCCAAGTACTGTGGCAAAGGCAATGGCTGAAATAATTGAGAAAATGCCAATTCCAAAAGTTTTTGCAAGCAGCGGTGCCGACATGTTGCTGCTTTCCACATCCAATGCTCCGTTAATCATAGAGCCAAGGCCCATGTAAAGTGTTAAAACATAGAAAAATCCTATGGCAGAAATCGCTACAATGGTGGATTTTCGGGCGGCACGTTGGCTGGGAACAGTATAATACCTGATTAAAATATGTGGCAATGCAGATGTTCCCAGAAACAATGCCAGCATAAGTGACAGGAAATTCATCCTGTCCCAGAAAGTGGCACCAACGGTCCTGGAGAGTTTGTATAACAGCCCCGGTTTCATAATATCAGCACCTTTGGTGGGGTTCTGATACCAGACGGTTATTTTGCTGTCACCATCGACAAATGCTTTCTTTGTAAAACGTACTATTTCACTCTTTTCAATTGTTTTTATAAATTCAAATGGGCCCACCGGACCAGTTTTGTCTACCTCTTTACCATCAACCATTATTTTGCTGAGATGCCCGACCTGGTAAAATCTCCTTTCTGATTTCGGTGCCCCGTTGTACAATTTAACTCCCTCCGGAGTAACAGTAATATCAAGCATCTCATCTAGGGTGGCTTTATTTTCGTTTACATTTAATTTATACCATGCTTCTTTTCCGTCTTTGGCAAGCTTCACAAAAACCATTTTGTCAACAACCCTGGTGTTTCTGACAGTGTAGGTTGAATCAGGAACACTTACGACAGTATCGCTGGTCACAACAGCTGCCGTGCTCGAAAATTTGTGATAGTTGTTGTTGGGGGTTAAGGATAAACCATTCTGTAAAATATAAAACGTTAAAATGGTAGAAAACACCACCAGCAAGGCCCCTTTGATAAACTGAACATAGGTAGTTGAGGTCATACCGGCTGTTGCAACAATAAATATTACAATGGAACCGACAATCACTACTCCCATCCAGTGAGGAAGACCGAGCAGAGGAACCACAAGGTCTCCTGCACCTACCATTTGAGGAATAAGATAAAACACTGAAACAATCAGGGTACTGATGGATGCCGCCAGTTTAATATGTTTTGAATTAAACCTTGAGTCCAGGGCATCTGTAAAAGTGTATTTTCCAAGTTTTTTTAAAGGTTCGGCCACTAAAAACAATGCAACCACCCAGCCTGCAAGATATCCTATAGAGTAAAGGAACCCATCGTAACCCGAGTATGCAATCATTCCGCAGATTCCAAGAAATGAGGCTGCCGACAGGTAATCACCTGCGAAGGCGATTCCGTTTACAGCCCAATGAATATTGCCACCTGCTGCATAATAATTAGCCGCTGATTTGGTTTTTCGGGCAAAGTAAAAAGATACTCCCAAAACCAGTCCCACAATAAAAAGGAAAATTATAATTGCTGTGTTTGAAACTTCGTATATCATAAATCCTTGGCTTTTCAGGGTTAGTTTTTATTCATTTTATCTTCCATTTTTGTACAGAAATAATTATAGATAAAACCCATAATTATTGCCAGTACAATCAGCCCGAAGCCATAGACAATGGCAATGTTCTGCCCGCCAATCAATTCCAGTCCCATCAGTTCGGGCCTGGTCAGGCCTATAAGCACAAAACCGGCATATACCAATGTGTAGATAAAAAACATTTTCACCCCTAAACTTGCTTTTTTATCAGCGGCTTTGTCAAGTCCTGTCTTTGCTGCAGGTTCGTGTAACATATCTCCTCCTTTTGGTTAAAATTCGAATCAATTTCGCCAAAGGTATCAATAAATGGTTATGAACAAATCTTCTATACGTTGACTTTAAACATTGTTATTCAACAACTTTTTTTACCTTTATCAAAAACAATCGGGCATGCGTTTCTCAAAAAAGATCAACTGTGATTCCTGTATTCTGAAGTGTGACATTTATACCACCCTGAACAAAGACAAGCCTGGTCAGCAATTATTCAATCCGTTGCATGCACATTTTAAAAAACATGATGTCATTTGCAAACAGGGAACCGAAGTAACACATGCATTGTTCCTGGTTAAAGGATCAGCCAAATTATATATTGAAGGGCTCAACCACAAAAACATTACTCTATACATACTTAAACCACCGGCCTATATCGGGTTGCTTTGCTTTTTCGACAAGCCTGAGTATTCCTATTCAGTGGCTGCTCTTGAAGAATCAGAGGTTTGTTTCATTGAGCTTTCTTTGGTAAAAAAACTTTATGTAGAGAATCATGATTTATTGCTGAGCCTGAACAATGCTTTCGGAAAATCTGTAGCAGCCATCATGAAGAAAATAATATCACTCAATCAGAAGCAGGCCAGGGGAAGATTTGCCGAAAACCTGATATATTTGTCTGAAATGCATGGCAGCGCCAAATTCCATCTGGGAATGACCCGGAAAGAGGTAGGCGAAATGATTGCCATTTCAGAAGAAAATGCGGTACGGCTCTTTACCGAATTTTCAAAAGAGAATATTATCTCTTTGAAAGGTCAGGAAATTGAAATACTGGATGCGGCCCTTCTGAAAAAAATCAATGAAGTAGGGTAGAATAAAACATTGTGTTTACTGTCAGACGCATGTGTTTTAAAAAGCCTGTAAAAGGAATCCAAATGCAATACCCCGGATAACAACCCTGCTGACAAGCAGAAATAATTATTTAATCAATGAGAATTCAGTATTGTTCGGATCTTCATCTCGAATTGGAGCAAAACAGCAGATTTCTGGAAAGTAACCCACTGGTTGTTTCGGGTGATATTCTGATTTTGGCTGGCGATATCGTTCCTTTGCATGATTCTTATCTGAATAACCCATTTTTTCGTTTTGTAACTGAACATTATAAAAAAGTGTTCTGGGTTCCTGGAAACCATGAGTTTTACCATTCTGACATGTCTGCCTTTGGCCCATCCGTCAATATTCCGATCACCGAAAATACCAGTATAGTCAATAATACAATGATTCAATATAATGGTATATGGTTTATATTCAGTACGTTATGGTCAAAAATAAGTAGCGGAAAAGAGAAAATAATTGAATCAAAAGTACAGGATTTTGAAATGATCACAATTGATGCCAACCGGTTTAAAGTGGCTGACTTTAACAGGCTGCATGACAATAGTTTGAATTTTATAAAACAGAAGTTAGCAGGCTTCAGTGGTAATGTAGTTGTAGTTACCCATCATTTACCGGCCCTGGTATGCAATTCAGAGGTTCATAATGAAAGCCTTATCAATGAAGCTTTCTGCGTTGACCTGACAGGTTTTATCGAATCAAGTAGTGCTGGTTTCTGGATCCACGGCCACAGTCATTTTAATTACCATCCAAAAATCATCGGGAATACCATTATGCTTACCAACCAGCTTGGATATGTCCAATTGAACGAGGGTGCAGGATTCAGGCACAATGCGTATTTTTCAGTATAACCGGTAGTATACTTATTGATTAAAGTCTGTTGACAGAAACAACAGGTACTGATTTCACGGGACCAATTTAAATTAGGGTGTCTTCAGCCTGAACAGGCCGATAAATCAGCTAGTCACCCTGAAATCAACTTTAATTTTATTCTGGTAGTCAGGGATTGATGCCAACACCCTTTTCAATAATAACAGCTCTATATCATTCATTTTCTTTACGTTAAAAAGATTAGAAACAACTGAATGGTTAGAGATCAGATCTGCCTGATTTTTCAGTCGCAGTTTCATCAGGAAATTATAAACATAAACAATTTCATCAATCGTTTCCTCACTGATTACTCTCCGCTCTTTCAATGCGGTTAATCTTTCGATGGTATTGGTGTAACAGATGCTATTTTGAAGTGAATAGGCACGTGCAAACATAATAACCGGGGCCATGGCACTTTTCAGGTCTACGACATCAGTATGTTTGTCCGACAGGATATTTCCTGACCCGATATGCTGGCTTTTTATTGTAAATGTATTGAAAGCAAGGTGGTACAGGAACAACGGATGAAGACTGACATATCCGGAAATACTATTTCTCAAACTGCTGACAATTTCTTCATTACCATAAACAAATCTGAAGTCAAAGAAAATTGAAGCTTCAAGGATTTGCTGTGATTCAGGGGTTGCTATCCAACCCGCGAAATAGTCCTCCCAGACATTCAATGGCTTACACCACTGTTCATTCTTCGACATGATATTCCCCTTACAGAATGAATAACCGATGGTGTTTAAAGCATTGCATATTGTTTCACCTAATTTCAGGAAGTAAGTGTTGGCATCACTTATCTTTTCTCTGGGTAAATTCTCATAAATAATGGCATTATCCTGATCGGTCAGCAAAGTTTCTTCCATGCGGCCTTCACTACCCAGGCAGATAAAAGCGAATTTCGCCGGAGCCGTCCCGATCTCTGTTATACTCAATTCGATCAGCCTCCTTATGATGGCATCGGAAAAAGCAGTCGTGATGTTGGTGATTATTTTTACGGAAACTTCGCTCCGGATAAGCGGAAGCACAAGCAGATGAAGATTTTTGTAACACTCCTTTAAGTCGTTGGTTGTTTCGGCTTTATCAATGCAATTGATATAGAATGATAATGAAGTAACCATTTTCTGATGCACTTCACCGATATTCAACAATCCGGAAACCAATCCGGATGCATCTTTCACCAAGGGATGATTGATTCCGTTTACCCGGCTTACCCTGATAGCTTCATTAACGGGAGTTGAATCGTAAATGTAAATTACCGGCGAACTCATAACCATATAGGCAGGGTTGTCCGGATTAAGCTTTAATGAAAGTACCCGTTTCTGAATATCGGTGTTCGTAATAATCCCCAGAAAGTCCGTCCCGTTTTTTGTAAGCAATACACTGTCAGTTCTCTTTTTGGTTAAAAGTTGTGTCGCTTCGCTTATGGTTGCATCAGCATCAATGGTATAAACGGGTGACAAATAATTACCAACCGGCTGCTCCATGAATAAGTCATTTGCTTTGAGCTCCTCAATCAGCTTATGGGTTAGTGCCTTTTCATTTTCCTGAAGGGTAATATCTTCAATAATACCATCACAGATTGATTCCTCAGGGTCCCCATTATTCACCAAAACAAGCGAAATTACAACTATTGAAGACTCTCCGTTTTTCCTGAGAACCTTTACAACCTTGTTTTTAATATGGCCGTTATCCAGTAGTGTTTTTCTGATCGCTTTTCTCTCATTGGAATCAGCGAGAAATTCCAGTAAACTGGTCTCCATCAGTTCGCTGAATGTGTCGAAACCCAGAATCCTCAGAACAGTTTCGCTGGCAAAGAAGAATCTTCCTTTTCTGTCAATGCCGGCTTTAAAGAATCCTATATTCAGGGTACTGATAAGTTTTTGATATTCA
Source organism: Bacteroidota bacterium (assembly GCA_009773455.1). Taxonomy (GTDB): domain Bacteria; phylum Bacteroidota; class Bacteroidia; order Bacteroidales; family Lentimicrobiaceae; genus Lentimicrobium. The sequence goes on from WSXU01000001.1 coordinate 274,855, forward strand.
ACATTTGAAACTCCCTGGTTTTTATCAATCGAGATATCTTTGAAGATGATAATGTTAACGGCTTTCCCGTAAAAAATGGCAGTAGATGAAATAGCCAGTACTTCGGCAAAACCACCGTTCTTTTTTATCAGGTTCAGTTCAAACTGCCCTTCTTTTATCGTTTTGCCTGAAAAAATTTCTATGATATCCTTGTTGTTATGGCTGCTGATCATTTCACGCAGCGGGATGGTATGTAGTTCGCTGATATCATACCCTGTCATTTTGCTTATGATACTGTTCGCAAAACTTATTTTTCCATCAATCAGCATAATCAAACCTTCAGTTGCCGCTTCAACAAGTGTCCGGTATTTTTCCTTCGATTCATGCAGATCATTTTCGGCTTCAATCCGTTTGCGTTCAATGCTCAGACTTTGTTTCAGGATATAGAACAGCAGGAGTGCTATGACAACTGAAATGCCGACAGAAATCCACAACAACCGTCTGGTAAGCGCTGAAATCTCCGTTTTTACATCTTCAATATAGATTCCGGTTCCTATAACCCAGTTCCAGGGTTTGAATAATCTTACATAAGAAAGCTTTGGAACAATATGCAGCGAATCGTCTTTCCATTGCCACATATAGTCAACATATCCGGATCCCGATTTTTGAACAGTCCTTACAAATTCCACGAACATCTTTTTACCATGTGGATCCGTGAAATTCGTTAAGTCTTTACCGTTTAAGTCTGCTCTGTAAGGATGCATGATCATTCTCGGAGTCATATCAGTTATCCAGAAATAATCTTTGTTCTCCTCACCATACCGAAGGTATTGTATCCTGGAAATAGCGGTTTGCCGGGCTTCTTCGCTACTTAACAGCCCTGCCCTTTCATCATTCTCATATTTGGATAAGATGCTCCACGCCGAATTGGTCAATTCCTGTATCATTTCCCGCTTACCATCCAGAATATTCTGCTTAATACGAGGAATGACAATTAAAAAAATGGTCAGGATAAACAACAGAATTGTAAAGATTGTAGGTAATATAATTTTCAGGTGGCTTCGTTTCAGGTCGCGCTTTTGCATGAAGTCTGATTCTTTGATTCACAAAGTTAACATAAAGACCTATATGGTTAATCATCTGTTTCAGAGAAATGAAAATGGAATGTCCTGATATAGTTAATATTGGTTGAGCAGAACATCTCCCGGCATTATTGCCTTTACCCTTCTTATCTGACACCAACCCCCAATATTTATAAGGCAGCATGAAAAACAGCAGCACGACCTGCTAAAACTTATCCGGAAGTATCATCGGCAATTACATGGTTATACTGTCCTTTTAGTCTATGGGATTTCCTGGCGGAGAATGAATTATGGTACGTTTTACCATAATTATCAGATGAACCACATTTTCATGTATATCTGCTATCAGGGCAATTCTGGCCATAAAAAGAACTTCAGGTTTGGATTCAACAGAGAAAACCAGGAAAATTATAATATACTATTGCAAGAACAATTACGGTTCTCTTTAAGGCCGTATTAAAAGTGCCTTGCTTTGGTTAAGAATATCTGTTCAGTTTCAGACCGACAGAACGATGGTGAGGATAAGGGCAATCACAGCGGGCAAAGCCTGGATAAAGAAAATCTTCTTATCAACGGTAAGAGCGCCATAAATGCCGGCTACGGTGACACAACTCAGAAAGAAAACCGATAGGTTTACTTTCCAGAGTTCATCTCCGATGTAAACACACCAGAAGAGCCCGGCAGCCAGAAATCCATTGTAGAGACCCTGATTTGCAGCAAGGACCTTTGTTGGTTTAAACAGGTCTCCCTGCAGGTTTTTCCTGAAAACCTTGCGGCCGGTGGTTTCCCAGGCAAACATTTCGACATACATAAACCAGAGATGCAACAAGGCAACCAGGGCAATCAGAATGTTATTAAGCGTTCCCATAAAGAAGAAAATTATGCTGTAAATATAAAGGCAACGGTCTTCGAATCCAATAAAAAAATTCCATGGCCGGATTCATCCCGGAAAACAGAAAACCAAACCGCCGGTTTAATTCAACTTTGTGAAATATAAACGGAAGGTAGTATAATTATTAAACAATGAAATTGGAAAACGGATTACAGAAGTGGTATTTTACCCGTAGCCGGTATGCACTGCTCCGTTACGATAATCATTGATCTGCCGTTCCATTGTGAAAACACAATTCGGATTGTGCGGAAAAAATACTTTTCCGCTGCACAGGTGATGCCGGCACACCTGAATTTCACGTTAACCTGCAGAATAAGCCGGAAAGCAATATTATGACAAAAATATACTTTTCACATGCCTAAAGCGCTCAATTTACCGGCAAAACCCGCTTTACCTGTCCTAGCCCGATCCATTGTGTTGATTTATTCAACAGGTGTATATTTTCTATACAGTTATCATAGAAAGCCTGATACGAATGGGCTTGGAGGCGAATAACTTTTGATGTGTTTAATTATTCAACACTACTTATGTTTACAATTTAATCATACGTTTTGTATAATTCTGTATTTCAGCTGTTTATAACCACATTTTTCTTTGGCACTGTAATTGCCCTCCTGCCAATGAATCATTGAAATACCTGAAATCATGAAAACAACCATCTCATTTATCGTCGGCTTACTGCTGATGATTGCAGTAACAGATGTACGCAGTGAAAAAGCCGTGAGCAACAATACAGCCGCTCAGCAGGGCAATATATCCATTACCTGCACGCCTGCACTTTACCAACTTGCATCCGGATGGGCCACGGAATACACCGGCCTTCATCCTGATGTCAATATCAGCGTGATAAAATCCACTGATATCGATGCTGAACTGAAAACAGCCGGGACTTCGGGCATTTTTATGGATTTTTCCGGTTCAGCTGCGGATGATCAGGCTTTCCGTTCGATGGTAGTCGGTCGGAACATAATCGTTCCTGTCATGAATCAGCAGAACCCATATAAAGAAAGGTTGCTGCAGAAGGGTGTTTCACCTGAGATGTTTGCCGGAATTTTCAGCCATCCCGACAAACAGCAATGGGGTACGTTTACGGCTGAGGGACAAGCCCTGCCAATGCATATTTATATCATCAATGATGAAGCGACCAAGGCCGGTGTGGCAAAATTTCTGAAATCTTCACGGATTCCTGAAGAAGGAATAACTTTCGGTGACAAAGCGGTCATCCTGGAAGCCATACAAAAAGATCCCCTTGCCATCGGATTTTGCAATGTTACCGACATTGTATCCGGTGAAAACCAGGATCTCGTTGCGAATCTCAGTCTTTTGCCCATCGACAGGAACGGGAATGGTAACCTTGATTACATGGAGGATATCTATGGCGACCTGAACCACTTAATGCGGGGAGTATGGATCGGAAAATATCCGGGCGCCCTGTACGAAAACATCTATGCCATCAGCAGTGCCCGGACATCGGACGATGCAGAAACAGCCTTCCTGAAATGGATGATTACCGGAGGTCAGAAAAATCTGAAGCCCAAAGGATACTGCGATCTGGTCAATACAGAGATCCGGTCGCAACTTGACAGGATAGATGAAGCTTCCATCATCGTCCCCCCGGCCCAGACCGGAAAAACCGGTGCCGGTCTGGTACTGACCCTGCTCCTGCTTGCTGCGGCTGCAGTGATCATCTCAGGCATTGTATTAAGCCGCCTTTTTTACAGAAAGGGCACCACCTTGATTCCTGCCATTCCTGTTAAAGTATTTGACGAAAACTCATTCAATGTCCCCAAAGGGCTCTGGTTTGATAAAAACCATACCTGGGCTTTTATGGAAAGCGACGGGAAAGTGAAAATCGGGATCGATGATTTTATTCAGCACATTACAGGCCCCATTACCCGGGTTGAAATGAAGAACCCCGGCGAAAAGATAAAAAAGGGTGAACTGTTGCTTTCAATTGTCCAGTCAGGGAAACAACTGAACATGTATGCCCCGGTTTCAGGAACAATCCTGAAGCAGAATGAAACCCTGAACAGAATGTCATCGGGCATGAACGACGCCCCGTTTACTAATGGCTGGGTTTATATGGTTGAACCTTCCAACTGGTACAGGGACATCCAGGTGCTTGAAATGGCCGAACGCTACGAAAGGTTCCTGAGAACCGAATTTTTGCGGGTAAAGGATTTTCTGGCCGCCACACTTAAACCTGAGAGCCCTGAATATGCCCATGTCGTACTACAGGATGGCGGACAACTCATGGATGGTGTGTTGTCGGGGTTCGGTCCGGAAGTATGGGAAGATTTTCAGACCATATTCCTTGACAACGCAGGAAAGAAACATTGATTGTAATCAGCAGAACCAAGTTCAGACTAAAAACCGGGAAATGGACCTACATCGTCGTGATTTTCTGAAAGTAATGTGCGCAACAGGGCTTACACTCGCAACGGGGACAGCGCTGAATGCCACACCAAAGAATAAATATACACCCGAGTTTCATGGCATATTGTACGATTCGGTCAGATGCAAAGGATGCCGGGGTTGTGAATATGACTGTGCCGATGCCAATGGTTTGCCTGAACCTGAACCGACCAAAAAAATCAGGGGGCTCAGAAAAACCGATGAAAATCACCGGACCGTTGTCAATGAACACAAAACATCGAAAGGCCTGGTTTACGTCAAAATGCAGTGTATGCACTGCAACGAACCGGCCTGTACTGCCGCCTGCCTAACGCAGGCCATGAGCAAAACCAAAGAAGGGCCGGTGATCTGGAGAGGCGATAAATGCATGGGATGCCGCTATTGCATGGTCTCCTGTCCTTTCGATATGCCGAAATTTGAATATCACAGCCCGAATCCGAAAATCCAGAAGTGTACCATGTGCTACGACACCCGGGTACTGAAGGGAGAACTGCCTGCCTGTGTCGAAAACTGCCCCAACGAAGCTTTAATGTTCGGTACACGCCGTGAACTTATCAGTGAGGCCAGGCGACGGATATACGAAAAACCGGGCGAATATGTTGAGCAAATCTATGGGGAACATGAAGCCGGCGGATCCGGCTGGCTCTATCTCTCACCCGTGCCGTTCGAAGAACTGGGCATGAATACTTCGCTTCAGAACGCTTCCTACCCGGCACTTACCAAAGGATTCCTGTATAGTGTCCCGTCAGTATTTGTGCTTGTACCTGCACTCCTTCTGGGCATTCAGCAGGCAACCAAAAAAAATCACCCCAACGACGACAGTGATGATGAATAGCCAGACAGCCATTGCGGCCGATAACGACGGTAAATCCACCTGGAAATTCCTGCTCAGGGAATTAAAACCCAAAGGCAGGTGGCTAACCCCATTTAACATAATCTCGATACCCATTATATTATTCGGCATCGCACTGATTGTAATCCGTTTCTGGAAAGGGATCGGCGCCATCACCAACCTTTCACAGGAGATTCCGTGGGGGTTGTGGATAGGTTTTGATGTGGTTACCGGCGTGGCATTTGCCGGCGGGGCCTATGTGATCACCTTTATGGTCTATATCCTGAACATGCGGCAGTATCATTCCATTGTGAGGGTTACGGTGCTGAACGGATTTCTCGCATACCTCTTCTATGCCGGTGCATTGCTCCTCGACCTCGGACGACCCTGGAATGTCATCAACCCGATCATCGGAAACAATTTCGGCGTAAGTTCGGTGCTGTTCCTTGTTGCCTGGCATTTCCTGCTTTACATGATTGCCCAGTTGATTGAATTCTCACCGGCCATTGCCGAATGGCTCGGCGCCAGAAGGGCCCGCAAAATTCTGTCGGCCATGACTCTGGGTGCGGTCATTTTCGGGATTACCCTGTCGATGCTGCATCAATCGGGACTGGGTGCACTGTACCTTATGGCAAAGGATAAAATTCACCCACTCTGGTATTCCGAGTTTATCCCCATCATGTTTTTTGTTTCCAGCATTTTTGCCGGACTTTCGATGGTGATCTTCGAAGGATCCATAAGTCACCGGGTCTTTTTCAGCCAGATCAGCGAAAAAAACCACCATAAACAACGCGGAATCGTACTCGGGCTTTCCAAAATATGTACCGGATCCATGTTTGTCTATTTCTTTCTTCAACTGCTGGTCTTTATTCATGGTAAACGCTGGGACCTGATCAACACACCGATGGGTTACTGGTATCTGCTCGAGATGCTGGGCTTTGTACTGCTGCCGATGACACTTTTCTTCTACAGCTACAGGTCAGGCAATATCATGCTGATCAGGGTTGCAGCCATCCTGACCATGGTTGGCGTTGTTCTCAACAGGTTGAATGTGACCATCATCGGATTCAGATGGGATATGGCTGTGCATTATGTTCCCTCCTGGATGGAAATCGTGGTTACCCTGACCGTTTTGTTTACCGAACTCTGGATCTTCAGATGGGTAATCAACCGTTTACCGGTGCTCAGAGACTCTCCTGCCTGGGTAAAGGAAGAAAACAATTAATTTTTGTGACCACTGATCACCTGAAAAAACAAAAAAATGGACGGATTCAGCTATAACAACATCTTCGATACCAAAGGGATCGAATACCTTGTCATCATTGCGTTCCTGCTGCTGCTCATCCCCTTCTGGCTGCTGCTGAACAGGAAACTAAAATTCAGGGAACATTTCAGCCGGATGTTGGGTGCCCTCACCTCCAACGTACTGAGGATTCCACAGGGGATATTTTACAGCAGCAACCACACCTGGACGTTTATGGAAAAATCGGGGATCGCCAGGATAGGGCTTGATGACCTGCTGGTGCACATTACAGGCGGGGTAAAAATACATCACCTGCGGAATGAGGAAGAAATGGTCAGAAAAGGCGACCTGATCGCCAAAATTGAAGGGAATGGAAAATCACTCCTCATTTATTCGCCGGTTTCAGGAAAAATACTGAAGCAAAACACTGAACTGAATACAAATGCTGAACTGCTGACCAGTGATCCTTATGGAAAAGGCTGGATTTACAACATTAAACCTTCCGACTGGATCGGTGAAATCCCTTCATTCTACCTTTCATCGGATGCCACCAGCTGGCAAAAGCGTGAGCTGGACAGATACAGGGACTTTCTGGCCACCAACATCAGCAGATATCTGCCCGGTTCACCGCTGACGGTGCTGCAGGATGGAGGTGAACTGATCAATGGCTCCCTGTCGGAGTTGCCTGAAGGGATGTGGAACGATTTTCAGAAAGAATTCATGGAACTCCGTGAATGATAAATAATCCGGTTTGCTGCTTGTAATTTCAGTCAATCATCAGCCTTCAGAATTACAAGCCTGATGGTCATCCGGATACACCGGATCGGGGTTGAAAATTAAACTGATTTCATGACGGCTGTTCCAGTTTATTCCGGCAGATTTGCCTTGCGGCACATCTGCTTTTTCAGTGATAAACGGGATAAATAATAATCGGAAACATCTGTGGGTTTTTATTAAATTGCAGTGCACTATACCAACCGGAAATTATTGCTGAACAGGACTTAAAACCGGACCCATGACCAGACAACCTGAACCCGAGAACAAGAGAAGAACAGCTTTCACATTTCTGGGGAAATATCTGAAATTCGGCCGTTCAATTTATGGCAGGGTGGTGCTGATCATTACCCTGCTTTCCGTTTTTCTGTTTGTATCCTTCGGCATCATATTCAAGTCGGTTTATCAGCAATACCTGAATACAGTTATCCTTCAGAGTGGTAACAACGTCGGCTCTCTGGTCGAAGGGGCCCTGTACCATTCCATGATGGAAAACGACGAAGGTGCACTGCAGTCTACACTTGATGTGATCCACACCCTCCCCGGCATAGAGGATGTGAATATGTACGATGTCAACGACAGCCTGGTTTATTCATCCTTTTCTTCTGACACCGGCGCGAGCATCAATCCTGACTGCAAAAGCTGCCACAGTGATATTGCCACCATGTTTCCGAAAAAAGAGAAGTCTTATAAAATTATTACGGCGAACAGTCAATGTAAAATGAACAGGGGCGATCATGGACAAAGGCACCTGCTGATCAGATCGCCGATTCTTAATTCCAAATCCTGTTACGAAAGTTCCTGCCACGCGCACAATGCAAAGGAAGAAATCCTCGGTTCGCTTGTGATCAAGGTTCCCCTGAAAGATTTTGATGCAGCCGTCGAAAAATCCTCGATGGAATTTTATATGCTGGCCATCCTGACTACCCTTTTACTTGCCTCCTTCCTGATCCTGTTTACGCGCAGGGAGATAAAAAATCCGCTGCATGAACTGATCAAGGCCAGTGTGGCCGTTTCGAACGGGGATACCAATACCCGGATGCAGATCAAAGAGAATCAGCTTGACGATATGAGGATGGTGTCTGTTGCTTTTAACGAAATGCTTGACAACCTGCAGGTTGCCACAACTGAACTCGAAAACTGGTCGCAACAGCTGGAATACAAGGTGCAGAAAAAATCAGAGGAACTCGGTGCTGCCCAGAATGAACTGATGCACATCGAAAGGCTGGCCTCACTGGGGAAATTATCATCTTCAGTGGCACACGAAATCAACAATCCCCTCTCGGGTATCCTGGTGTATACAAAACTGGTTCATAAACTCTTAAGCAATCCCGAGCTAACTGACGAAAAGAAAGAACTGATGCTCAAACAATTAAAGCTGATCGAAGCTGAAACAAAGCGGTGCGGCGATATTGTAAAGGGGCTTCTTGACTTTTCGAAGAAAGACCAGGAAGATTTTGAGCCACTGCATCTTCATGTGATTCTGCTTGAAACGTATGAGCTGATGTCGCATCCCATCAAAATTGCAAATTCTGCGTTTACCACTGACCTGAAAGCAAAAAACGACCTGGTATACTGCAGTCCCAACCAGATCAAGCAGGCCTGTGTGGCCATCCTTGTCAATTCAAAGGAAGCCATCAGCGAAAACGGAGAAATCAGCATCAGTACCTCGAATCCTGACGAAGACTCGGTAAAAATTGAAATTTCAGACAACGGAATAGGAATAGCTGCAGAGGATATCCCGCACATCTTTGAACCTTTTTTCTCAACAAAACAGGAAGCCCGCGGTATCGGGCTGGGATTGCCCATTGCCCATGGCATCATTCAGAGCCACAAAGGCAAAATACAGGTTAAATCAGAGCCCGGCCAGGGAACGACAATTTCGATTATTTTGCCCGTAATCAGAACTTAAGCCGAATCAGGTATGGAAAAGAAGATATCAATACTGGTGGTAGATGATGAAGAATCGGTCAGGGATTCTTTAAACCTCTGGTTTACAGAGGATGGATATCGTGTGGCCTGTGCCGAAGATGCGAAGAAGGCATTGTCGATGCTTGAGTCCGAAACATACAATATCATTCTTGCTGACCTGAAAATGCCGGGCATGGATGGGCTGGAAATGCTCAGGAGAATCAAGGCACTCGATAAGGATTCAATCGTTATCGTCATGACGGCTTTTGCATCGGTTGATACGGCTGTGAAGGCACTGAAAGACGGTGCTTACGATTATGTAACCAAACCTTTCGACCCCGATGACCTGTCACATCTGATCCGAAATGCCACCATGCAGATTTCCCTCTCACAGGAAAATGAAATCCTGAAGAAACGGGTTGATTCGCTGGCGAGTGTTGAAGACCTGATTGGCAAGAGCGAAGCCATCAGAAAAGTGCTCCGCGAAGTTGAGAGTGTAGCCCCGACCAATTCATCGGTTATCATAACCGGCGAAAGTGGTACCGGCAAGGAGCTCATTGCCAGGGCTATCCATGCAAATTCACTCAGGAAATTCTATCCCCTGGTTAGTGTTCATTGTGGTGCCCTTACAGAAAGTCTGCTTGAAAGCGAATTGTTTGGCCATGAAAAAGGAGCCTTTACAGGGGCATTGTACAACCGCAAAGGCAGGTTCGAAATGGCCGACTGCGGGACCATATTCCTTGATGAGATTGCCACCATTTCGACAAAGATGCAGATCGAATTGCTCCGGGTGCTTGAAACAAAACAATTCATCCGCGTAGGCGGGAACAAGGAGATTACTTCCGATTTCAGGGTGATCTGCGCTACCAACAGGGACCTGAAAAGCATGGTAGAAAAAGGGGCCTTCAGGGAAGATCTCTATTACAGACTGAATGTCATGAATATCCATATCCCGCCATTGCGCGAAAGAACAGAAGATATCCCGCTGCTGGTCGATTATTTTATCCGAAAGTACTGCACATCCATGAACAAGCCGCTCATCACCATAGAAACGGCAGCCCTGAAACGATTGCTTGACTACCCCTTTCCCGGCAACATCAGGGAGCTCGAAAATATGATTGAACGGTCGATCGTGGTGGGTAACGGCAAAAAAATCCTTCTCCGTGACCTGCCATTGGGTAAAGAAGTCATTGACAGTTCCGTGGAGAGCCTTGATGATTTTGAAAAAGCCTTTATCCTGCAGATTCTCAATAAATACAGCTGGAATATATCACGCACTGCCCAGGCACTGAAAGTGGACCGGGTCACCCTGTACAACAAAATCAGGAAATACGGTCTCAAGGGTGCTGAATAGCACTCTTTTTAACTTTTCATACCTGCGGGAACTCAACACTGACTGATATTTATTTGAATGAATCCTTCATCCATTACAATAATATCATTTGGACATTTCGGAAAAAATTTTCCCGATAAGCTTGCCGATGCCGTTGGTTCAGCGTTTCATTGTTCCGTTCATTTAAAGGAGGCCCACCTTGACCTGAGTGAATTTTATGATGCCGGACGGAGACAATACAACGGAGATAAACTCCTGAGAGAGGTCGATTCTATGAAGCCGGAAGGTTCAGGTAAAATCATCGGGCTTTTTAACGTTGATCTCTTTATCCCGATTCTGACTTTTATATACGGACAGGCGCAACTGGGCGGAAGGTCAGCCATAGCCTCCTTTTACAGGCTGAGTAACGAGCGTTATGGTATGGCTGCAGACGATCAGAAACTGCGGGAACGCCTGATTAAAGAAATAATTCATGAACTGGGCCACACCTTTGGACTGATTCACTGTACCATTTCAACCTGTGTGATGCGATCGAGCACCTATGTTGAGGATATTGATCAGAAAGAAGCCCGTTTTTGCAATGATTGCAGAGCTTTGCTAGGCATGAAGTGACCTTTCTGAGGCAGGACAGATCTTATCCCGATCTATTTAGCGGTTGAAACGGGCATCTGCAGGAGTCCCCCATCTGCCTGGCTGAAGACTATACCTATAAACGGTCCCGATCAATCTGCCTCCGGATTCCAGCGATTGGTTGAAACGATCTCCGGCCATATTTTGCTACTTTTAAACAAAAAGATGCATAAATGATCATCCGGTCGGGATTGGTTCAGTTATTTATTGAGCCTGCCATTAATCGGGATAAACAGGAATTTTTACCTTTGCCATGACATCGTAGTTACCCTTTAATTTACCCATATGAGAATCAATCTGCTGAAACAACTGACGGTTATTATCTTATCCCTCCTTTTTACCGGCATTTCCGCTCAGGATACCGCGAAATATCCGAAACACCGCCTAACCCACCAGATGACGCCGGAAGAGGCTTCGCGCAGACACGAGATTGGTCGTTCCTTTGTTGAAACTGATCCGCCGGCAGGTGTAATCACCAGTCTCGGTGAATTTGAAAGGTCAACCGGTGCGCTGATTGCTTATCCTTTCGGGATCCCGATGACCGTTATCCGCGAAATGGCGCGCGATGCGATAGTCACTACCCTGGTTACAGGTCTTTCGCAGGAAAACACCGTAAGAAATCAGTATACACAGGCAGGCGTAAACCTTGATAACTGCAATTTTATCTACGCAGCTTCCGACAGTTACTGGACCCGGGATTATGGCCCATGGTTTATTTCCTATGGTGATAATCAGATTGGAATCGTTGATTTTCCCTACAATCGTCCGAGGCCCAACGATGACGAAGTACCCAAAAAGGTCGCTGATGCGCTTGGAATTCCCTGGTTTGGCATGAATGTGATCCATACGGGTGGAAATTATATGAGCGACAGCTACGGCTATGCGGCTTCCACAACAATTGCCTACACTGAAAACCCCAGTCAGACCCCTGCCGAAGTAGATCAGAAAATGGAGGATTATCTCGGCGTGACGGATTATCATGTGCTGGAAGATCCCAACAACACTTACATCGACCACATCGACTGCTGGGGAAAATACCTGGCAACCAATAAAGTACTGATCAGGTTAGTCCCGGCAAACCATCCTCAATATGATGAAATAGAAGCCACTGCAGCTTATTTTGCCTCCCTGACCACCCCCTGGGGTACTCCTTACGAAATATACCGGGTCAATACACCTGACAATCAGCCTTACACAAACTCTTTTATCCTGAACGATAAGGTGTTTGTCCCCATTGTCGGTTCGCAGAACGATCAGGCAGCCCTGGCTGTTTACCGGCAGGCCATGCCGGGATATAAAGTCTTTGGAATCATTGGACTGCCGGGAGCGCCCTGGGAGTCGACCGATGCCTTGCACTGCCGCGCCCATGAAATGGCCGATCCGGGCATGCTCAGAATAAAACATTTCCCGCTGCTTGGCAACGCTCCCGTTTCTGACAGCTATACCCTCACAGCAAACATAACAGCATACAGCGGTTCAGAGGTTCTGGCCGATTCAGTTATTTTCTATTACAGGGTCAATCCGAATCCCTATACTTTGTTTACTGCCGTACCTATGCAGGTGGTGACCGGCAACAACTGGTCGGCCACCATACCCGCACCGGAATACGGCAGTACTGTTCAGTATTACATTCATGCAGCCGATGCTTCCGGAAGAAGTGAAAATCACCCATTTATCGGGCGTTTTGATCCACATGAATTTTATGTCGGCACCCGTTTATACGCACAGGCAGAAACCGATCAAACGCAGATGGAGTTCACTGCCATGCAGGCACTGAGCGACGATCAACCTCTGATCATCAGCAATACCGGCCAGCTTGGACTGAATTATTACATCAGCCTCTCGACCGCTGCTTTAGACACCATTTCGAAAACGGTCACCAACAGTCCAGCAGCAACCAGCTATGATTATAACACTTATACCGAAAGCGGCTGGACCGATATTTCCGTTACGGAAACAGGACAGATGGGTGAGATGATTGTCAGCTATACCTGGAATACCGACAACTATGCTTCAGAAGGGTCATTGTGGGCCGAATCCCCCTCAGGAACCAAAGTGATGCTGGCCTCGGGTCAGGAAGATGGAAGTTACACCGCATCAACAGGTTCATTTGCCGGTGAAGAGCTCACCGGGAGCTGGAAACTGTGGATTGAGGATACCTATGGCGACGGAGGTCACCAGGCAACAAACGTCGGTTTGAAATTTGTCCGGACAACTGATACCGGAAACTGGCTGAGTACAAACATTACCGAAGGTTCAATCACACCCGGCAACAATCAGGAAATTATGGTAACCTGTGATGCAACCGGAATGGCACTGGGTACTTACCGCGGACTTATCACCATTTTGTCGAACGATCCCGATCAGCCTGAGATTGAAATACCCGTAACTTTTGTGGTAACGGTAAATACGGGGGTCACTGAAGAAATTGGCAACGATCCCGGATTAAGGGTATTCCCCAATCCCTGTACGGATAAAATCCAGCTTGAGATCAAGGCGGACAGCCGGGTAAAAGCGAGCTGGACAATCACCGATGTTTCGGGCAGGATTCTGATGACAGAACGACAAGTTGAAATTGGTGCGGGAACCAGCCTGATTTCCATTCCGGCTGCCGGATACAGGAAGGGATTATATTTTCTGGATGTCAGGACTGAGGCAGGAAGACAGACCTTTCTGATCAACAAACAATAACAGCAGGCATCCGGAATAAAAGTTCCTGTTTCATCCCGTTAACAAGAGGGGCGAAACAGGAACTTTTAAATTTTCGACATCACCCTTCCGGGTTTAACCGTTTATGCAGCCCCGTTCGTGTGGCGTGCTGATGATCCAGGCATAAAGTTCAGGTGAAATAAACTGAGGTACATAGGTCCCACCTGAAAGAATTAACAATCGCGAGAATGAACGCAGATGGTTCCTTGATCCTTTGGTCAGGTTTGCAAAAACAAGACGGATATCCTGATTGTCTGCTGTTTCCATGAGGTCCATAAGGTCTTTGATGTCCAGGTCTTCAATGGTTGCTCCAACCTTTAGTGCTTCAATCCGGGAAGTCATCCCCTGTGCCACCAAAGCAGTATATAGCCCCTGCAGATCCTGATTAACAAAAATACCCGGTTGATGATTGAGGGCCGGATCCTCAAGATTGTACTTCGTTAAAAGATTGAGAATGGCATTGGTATGCTGCTGCTCACTTTTCGAAATGTTGTTGAAAACAGGAACATGGTACACAGCATTCATGGCAGTGTAGACATCCCCTGCCAGTAACTCTTCCTCACGCATCAGCAATAAGGCATCTGTTTCTGCCTGACTAAGCGGTTCAACCGGCAGTGAATCGAGATTACAGCAAAGTGTCAGGTCCTCAGTTTCCAGGCCGGCTTTTTCAGGTGCCGTCGTCTCCGGAACAGCCGTTTCTTCATCGGATGTGCAGCTTCCCGCAAGGAGTACTGCCGTGGTAAGTGATAACAGAATCACCAGGTTTTTCAACAGGATTTTCATTTCTTTGAATTTTAGGTTTAACAAATAGTTCCTTCACCGCGGCGCCGGCTTTATTTTCAGCCGGATTCCGGTTATTTGACACTAGAAACAACAGGTAACCTCTTATAGAATTCCAATCAAATATTATAAAATCTTCATATTTATTAATCAACATGTAAGGTGGTTAGCATCCGGCCCGAAAACAGAGATACCTCTTGCCAATCGTTCTTATCTTTGCTTTTTGGAATATAAAGCGCTGATATTCAATATTTCTGAATAAGGCGCAGGAATCTGCCTCTGTCGTTCAGAGGGCAGGACAGATGATTTGTAAAGCCGGTAAGTGGTTCAGGATGTGACCCTGGTGAGAGAGTTATGGTTAAAATAAAAATCCCAGATTGATATACAATCCGTTATCTCCATCGCGCTTATCGCCTGCAAGTCCGTAATCAAAGGCAAGGATAAAATTCTGATTCATGGCAATTCGCAGTCCGGCGCCATAGGATGAATGCAGGCCCCCTGATTTATTGCTGAAATAATCAGCGTAATTTTCCTCCTGAGGAAACAGGGTTTTATCAACGTTCACCTCTTTTGTAACCATTCCGATATCGGTGAAAGCATTCAGTGAAAAATAGAAATTCTGCTTCCAGCGATAGAATTTCAGGAACTTGTACCTTAATTCAAAGTTGCCATAGGCAAAGGCATCACCAACAATGCGGTTCCTGAGAATCCCCCTGAGGGAGCGGGCTCCGCCCAGTCCGTCATTTTTGGTGCTCCGTGTGAATGTATTCACCATGTAATGCTGCATATAGAAAGGGGTTTCCCCGCTGATGGTGCCCTGCCATCCAAGCCGGTAAGCGAAGGTAAGTACCTCCTTTTTCAGGTTAAAATACTGCCTGTGTGTGATGGCCAGTTTGGTGTAGGCTGTTTCTGTGTTTCCCAGAAAGCGGGGAGCCGTCATGGCCACCAGTTCTGTCCAGATTCCCCTGTTTGGGTTTGATTCATTGTCGCGGGTATCATACACAAGCCCCAGTTTCAGAAAATGATGGGTTCCGCCATCTGCTTCTTCTTCAGGAATGATCCCCCAGCTGACATATTTATCGTACAATCCGTCAACATCGGGAAGCGTATCGGCATCATCGCGGCCTTTGTTCAACCGGTCAATATCAACAGAAGCAATGTTTGTGCGAAAATATCCGTATCCCATCAGCCACCTGAGGGGCAGTTGATTTATCTTTCCCTGGAAATCGAGGGTGATCCGGGCCAGTTTCCATTCATGGCGATAAAACACCCTTGAAATATAATTAACCTCATCTGCATCATCTTCAAAAGCAGGGTTATAAACCGCCTCGTATCCGTTGAATCCATAAAAATCCAATGCCTTCTCGGTCAGAAAACTGAAATCAGCCGTAATCCGGATCTGGTGAGGTAGCAGATATTTTGAATCAAAAAAGAGCTGATTGATTCCACTGCCCTTTGTTGTACGTGACCATTCACCGTACAGCGACCAGCGGTAATCGGGATAGACACTACCATCGCCGTACTGAAAAAGGTTTCCCAATACACCATACTGAAATCCGATGTCTGAATCAAAGGCCACAGCAGGCAGGGCACCGAAGTTGAGGCCTTTTTTAATCCTTTCTCCGCCCGGTTTTATTTTGGTGCTGAGAGAATCATTGTCCTGGGCATATATAATACTGCCTGTCAGGATAAAAGCCAATAGAAAAACAGGAAATAAAATTTCCGGGAATACTTTCCGTTTTCTCATACCAGGTTGCTTTAGCAAACCCCGAAGATAAATAATCGGTGCGAGAAAAGCATAAACGGGAAAAAAGTACTTTATTCAAATAGAAAGCCCCGGCTTTCGAGCCAGGGCAAAGGTCAGTATTACAAGTAGTTCGGCAGTCAATGTCCGGACTATCCTAATATTTTAAACACACCTCATTACCATCGGATGGAGCCTTGAATATTTGCCATCACGTCTGCAATAAGGACAATCACTGATTGATTCGGTAAAGTCGATGCCGCACCTTGGACAATGGTAACGGGTCAACTGAAGAACGTAAACCGGGTCGGACAGTCTGTAAACCAGAAGACCGGTTATCGGGGTCAGCAACAGGCTGACAAAAAAGATACGGAGTCTGCCTACTTTCCTTTTCGATCCGTTCATAGTGAGAACAAAAACGAGAAACAGGTACATTAAAACGATTCCGGTAAACAGTGAAATGTTCATGGCTTTTTGGTTTTTATTATGAGTCCGATGATTCAGAGCTTATTTTCACTCGTCCTATTATTCCCGGGCTACATTTCTTTATTCCAAAACAGGTAAAAAGTAACTGCAATTTTTTAGAAAATATTTATTCAGGGTCGGCTTACTCTCCCAAATCGGTTTTCGGCCTCGGAAAATCGGGGAAAAATGAAGTAGCTCTATGGTTGAACCGGCCGGCCGGCCTGGTAAAATGGCTGTTTTAACTCTATTATAATGTTAATGAGGCCGGGTTGGATTTCAGGAAAGGTTTTTTTTATTATATTAGCATCAGAAATAGCCCGGGCCTTTGAAGAAAGAAGTCAGGAATCATCCGATAGAAAAAGGAAACCCGAAAGTTATACGGGGGTGGATCATGTACGACTGGGCAAATTCAGTGTACCAGCTGACCATTGCCTCCACCATCTTTCCGATCTATTACAACCAGGTTACCCGGTCAGGTCCGGATGATTTTACCGTGCGTTTTTTCGGGTATGAAGTTGTAAATACGGTTCTCTATTCCTGGTCAATCGCTGCAGCTTACCTGGTGGTTGCCTTTCTGTCGCCCATGCTTTCCTCCCTGGCCGACTACACCGGCAGACGGAAAACATTTATGCAGTTTTTCACCTGGCTGGGTGCACTTTCATGCGGAACCCTGTTCTTTTTCGACGCATCCAATGTAGAACTGGGAATCATTGCCTTTACCATGGGAACCATAGGTTACGGCGGAAGTATCGTCTATTACAATTCGTTTCTGCCGGTGATCTGTGCACCGGAGGAACAGGATAAGGTCAGTGCCCGGGGATATTCAATGGGATACCTGGGTGGTGTCATCCTGTTGCTCTTTAACCTGCTGATGATCTTGAAACCCGGCCTGTTTGGTATAACAGATCCGTTTCTACCTGCCAGGATTTCATTTCTAACTGTTTTTATCTGGTGGATAGGCTTTTCGCAGATTACTTTCAGACGGCTGCCCCGCTATACCCATCGTAAACGACATAAGGGAAAAGACCGGAATATTCTGCTTGAAGGCTACAGGGAACTTGATAAGGTTTTTCATCAAATCAGGAGATTGCGAAAGCTCAGTTTCTTCCTGACAGGTTTCTTTTTTGTGATGATGGGGCTGCTCACCACCATGTTTATGGCGGCCACCTATGGCGAAAAAGAGCTGGGACTGAAGGATGAAGTACTGATTCCTACCATTCTCATCATTCAGCTCGTGGGCATGGGTGGAGCCTGGTTTTTCGCGCGCCTTTCGGCCCGGCTGGGGAACCTGAAAGCCCTGCTGATTTCAGTTTTTATGTGGATATTTATCTGCATCGGGGCGTTTTTCATCGTCAACTCCGTGCAGTTTATGATTGCCGCCTTCTTTATCGGGCTGGTTATGGGTGGAACCCAGGCACTGGCACGTTCAACCTACAGCAAAATGCTTCCCGCAACAACCACCGACCATACCAGTTTTTTCAGTTTCTATGATGTTATGGAAAAACTGGCCACTGTGGCCGGCACTTTCAGTTTTGGTATCATCGAGGCCATTACGGGAAGCATGAGGTATTCGGTTCTCGCCATAGCCGTCTTTTTTGCGATCGGAATTGTATTTCTGCTGATTACCCTGGCTGCATCACCCGATGACAAACGACCGGGACCTGCCCTCCGACATTTGTGATTTACTGATATTCAGCGTTCAACAGCAATATCATCCCCGGCTGTACCATGATTAAATTCTCTGCCGATATACTTGCAATTATCGCATTACCGTCTACATTTGTATTGTTTTATTCAACTTTTTAACCTAATCAACTTTTACCATGAGAAACTCGCTGCTTCTGTTATTGACAGCCGTTGTGATGGCCTTTTCGGGCTGTAAAAACGGACAAAAAGCCGGAAAAGATGCCGACAATCCATTCTTTACCGAGTACACTACGCCATTTCAGGTTCCTCCTTTCGATCAGATCGACACCTCCGATTACCTGCCTGCCTTTATTGAAGGCATAAAACAACACGATGCTGAAATCGAAGCAATCACCGGCAACACAGCAGCCCCTGATTTTGAGAACACGATTCTTGCTTTTGACAAATCAGGAAAATTACTGACCAGGGTAGGCAAGGTATTCTTCAATGTGAATGAGGCCAATACCAACGATCAGATGCAGGAAATAGCAAAGAAAATCTCGCCGATGCTATCGAAGCACAACGATGATATCTCAATGAATGCTGCTTTGTTTGGTCGTATTAAAGCCGTTTATGAAAAAAGGAAAGAAGCCGGCCTGGATGCTGAGCAGATTCGTGCTACAGAAAAGTACTATCGTGATTTCGAACGTCAGGGAGCGAATCTCCCGAAAGACAAACAGGATCAGTTGAGGAAGATCAATGAAGAACTGGCCATGTTGTCGATCAATTTCGGTGATAACCTGCTGGCAGAAACGAACAAAAACTTCCAGCTTGTCATCGAAAACAAAGCTGATCTTGACGGACTTCCCGAAGGTGTGGTTTCAGCCGCGGCTGAGACAGCTGCAGCAGCAGGAAAAGAAGGTAAATGGGTGTTCACCCTTTCAAAACCAAGCATGATACCTTTTCTTCAGTATGCCAAAAACAGGGCACTCCGTGAGAAGATTTACCGCGGATATTTTATGCGAGGCAACAACGGCAATGCGAACGACAATAAGAAAGTGATTACGGATATGATCAGGCTCAGGGCAGAAAAAGCCCGGTTGCTGGGGTATGATAATTTCGCGGCTTATACCATTGATGAAAACATGGCCAAAACCCCGGCTGCCGTTGATGAATTTTTGAATAAACTTATGACTGCAGCTATACCTGTAGCTAAAAAAGAACTGGCTGAAATGCAGAAAATAGCCGACGGCGAGGGTGCAGGATTTAAACTGGAGTCATGGGACTGGTGGTTTTATGCCGAAAAGCTCCGCAAACAGAAATACGATCTGGATGAAAATGAGTTGAAACCCTACTTCAGCCTCGACAATGTGAGGGAAGGTATGTTTGCTGTAGCCAATAAACTCTATGGCATCACTTTCACCAAACTGACCGATTTACCCGTTTACCAGAAGGATGTTGAAACCTTTGAAGTAAAGGAAGCCGACGGTTCCCATCTTGGAATACTTTACCTCGATTATTACCCCCGCGATACAAAGGGCGGCGGTGCCTGGTGTACCGATTTCCAGGCCTCTGGCTGGGAAAATGGTAAAAAAGTGGATCCTGTTATTTCGATCGTTTGTAATTTCACCCCCCCAACCGGTGATACACCTGCATTACTCAACTGGGATGAAACCTCCACCCTCTTCCATGAATTCGGACATGCGCTTCATGGTTTATTCACCCAGGGAAAATATACGAGAACTGCCGGCAATGTACCGCAGGATTATGTGGAGTTGCCTTCGCAGGTCATGGAAAACTGGGCCGGTGAGCCTGAAGTACTTCGTATGTATGCCAAACATTACAAAACCGGTGAGGTGATACCCGATGTGCTGATTACCAAAATACAGAACAGCGGTTTGTTTAACCAGGGATTCGACAATGTTGAATATATTGCCGCTTCCATCCTCGACATGGATTACCATAAATTACCGGTGCCGGCTGATGTTAAAGATCTGATGGCATTTGAAAAGGGTTCGATGGACAAAATCGGTCTGATCAGCGAAATCTGGCCCCGTTACCGCACCACCTATTTCGCCCATATATTTGATGGCGGATATGCAGCCGGATATTATGTTTACCTGTGGGCTGCCGTGCTGGATGCAGATGCCTTTGATTATTTCAAACAATCGGGCGATATTTTCAATAAAGACCTGGCGGCAAGCTTCCGCAAGAACTGTCTTTCGGAATGTGGCGGCGATGAAGGAATGGTTCAGTACAAGAAATTCAGGGGACAGGAACCTTCACTGGATCCTCTGTTGAAGAAACGCGGGCTGAAATAGGTTTTTGGTTACCATTCTTACAGAAAATCCGCCGGGATGGTGCGGTAAAAACAGGGCAGGGTTACAAAATGTTGTAACCCTGCCCTGTTTTTGGTTTCTGAAAAATTTATAGCGAGGGGTGAGCTTAAGACAATCTATTTTTTCTTTCTGTTTTCGAGAATGGCTTCTGCTCTTTTGATCGCAAGGTTAATGTCTGCACATACATTTTCACTGCCTACCAGCTCAAGAAAACCATTTTTTTCAAGAGCATCGTAAACCGATTTCACCGGCCCGGAGAGTATAACCGTGATGCCGTTTCCCTGAGATTTCCTTATAAAACTTCGCAGGTTGCTCAGCCCCGTTGTATCGATGAACGGCACCCGGTAAAGCCTGATGATCCGGATTTTGGGTTTATTGGTCAGCTGCTTTTCGGCTTCTTCAAATTTGTTGGCAACACCAAAAAAGAATGGCCCGTTTACTTCAAATACTTCAACTTTATCCGGCAGTGTCAACCTGGGTGTATTTTCGGAGATATCGGCATTTTCATCGTCAACAGCCAGATTCAGCACTTCCACACCGGAAGTATCGATAACCCGCTTGAGAAAAAGAAGAACGGCAAGCAGCAGCCCAAACTGTATGGCAACTGTAAGGTCGATAATAACGGTAAGGAAAAACGTTGTCAGCAGCACAGCTACCTCGCTCCGGCTATTGCGGAACAGCCCCTTAAACGACCGCCACTCACTCATGTTGTAGGAAACAATGACCAGTATTCCGGCGAGGCAACTCATTGGGATCAGCTTGGCCCATTTGCCAAAGAACAGCAGAATCAGCAATAAAACTATTGCATGGATAATTCCGGCCACCGGAGTTTTTCCTCCGTTACGGATGTTGGTCATGGTACGGGCAATGGCACCGGTTGCCGGGATACCCCCGAATAAAGGCGCAATGATGTTGGCAATACCCTGGCCAATAAGCTCAGTGTTCGACCGGTGACGGCCTCCGGTTGCCCCATCAGCAACCATGGCACTAAGCAGCGATTCAATGGCCCCAAGCATGGCAATGGTAAATGCCGGGGCAAGCAAAAGTCTGAAGGTTTCGAAATTGATTGAAGGAAAGGAGGGTACCGGAATGGTTGCCTGAATTTCACCAAACCTGCTTCCGATGGTTTCAACCGGAAATCTGAATACAGTTGCTGCAATCGTAGTAATGAGCAGTGCTATCAGCGTTCCGGGAATTTTTTTGTTTATTCTCGGCCAGAAAACAGATACCAGAACTGTAAAAAGTCCTATTCCAAGCGCATACATGTTCAGAGACCCAAAGTTGCTGAAATAGTATTGCCATTTATCGAGAAAATCAGCAGGAACATTTCCGATGGTTTCAAGACCAAAAAAATCTTTTACCTGTGATGAAAATATGACCAGCGCAATCCCGGAGGTGAATCCCACTACAATGGGGTAAGGCATGAATTTTATAATCGTCCCCAATTGCAAAAGCCCCATCCCCACGAGCATAAATCCCGCAAGAATGGTTGCAATGAGCAGGCCGTCAACACCAAACCGCTCTACGATTCCATAAACTATAACGATGAATGCTCCTGTCGGGCCCCCTATCTGGACCCTGCTTCCGCCAAGAGCTGAAATAAGAAATCCTGCTATGATGGCTGTAATCAAGCCTTTTTCGGGAGATACGCCCGAAGCAATCCCGAAGGCAATGGCCAGCGGGAGTGCGACTACACCTACAATGATTCCGGCTATCAGATCGGAAATGAAGGTTTGCCTGTCATAACCCTTAATGGTTGTAAGCAACTTGGGATGAAACACCTGCATTATCTGTTTGATTTCAAAACCAGCCATAATCTGCCTTTGTTTAAAGGGTTCAAAAGTACAAAAGTGCCGGACGGGTATGACAAATGAACCATATATTCCTGATCATTCCCAATTTAAAGGCATAAAAAGAGGTTCAGAGAATTAAATGCATACATATTGCAAAACACAAAATGTTTCACTATCTTAGCCTTGCCGGTTTTAACCGACAAAACTTCAGCCTTATCCAAATGTAAGAAGCATAGCTCTTTGCAGTATCAATTCTGAAAACCGGATTATGGGCAAACAAAAAAAAGAACCTTCGGCATTGACAAAAGAAGTTGAAGAGCTAAGGGCGCAGGTTAAAGAACTCACCCTGAAACTTGAATCAGATTCCAATGCCAGGACAATTATCGAAGCTTCTTCCGACATTATTCTCCTTCTTGACAAGGAAGGAACAGTATTGATATGCAATCAGAAACTGGCATCGCAATTTGAGCTTAGCACGAATGATCTTACAGGCAAATGCCTTTTCGGTTTTATGCGCGATGAACTCGCCGTAAAATGGAAAAAACTGCTGGCCGAAGTTTTTGATTCCGGCAAACCAGCCAACGGTGAAGCTGAAAGACATGGCCTGATATACAGTTATACTTTCTTTCCGGTAAAGGACGAAAACGGGAACGTACTAAAGGTATCTGTTTATGCGTATGATAGCACAGAACAAAAGGCTGCCCGAAAAGCACTGATTGAAAATGAGGAAATTTTCAACAGTTTTATTGAAAACAGTCCAATTTACGTATTCTTCAAAGATGAAAAGATCAGGCCTGTCAGATTAAGCAGGAATTATGAAACGATGCTTGGATTTCCACTCTACCACATCATCGGTAAAACCATGAATGAATTGTTTCCTTCTGAACTGGCCGAAAATATGGTTAATGACGATCTGAAAGTTCTTCATGAAGGGAAACAAATCAAGGTAATTGAGGAGTTTCAGGGGAGATCATATTCTACTATAAAGTTCCCGGTTTATATTGATGGGATCCCAAAATATCTGGCAGGATATACCATAGACATTACTGAACAGAATCAGGCGGAAAAGTCACTGCGTGAAAGTGAAGAGCGCTTCAGGAAAGTATATGCAGAAGGCACCCTGCCCATAGCCATGCTTGACGGGAATTTCAGATTTATCAATGCAAATCAGGTATTTCAGTCTACATTCGGTTATTCTGAAGCCGAGTTGAAAGAAATGACATTCAAAGAGATAACACACCCTGACCATCTAATGCACGATATGGAAAACCTGAATCTTCTTATTCACGGAGATATCAGTGTTTACCGGACCGAAAAAAGATATTTTACAAAACAGGGAAACATTGTATGGGGTAATGTTCAGGTAAGTATTGTTTACGACACCCAGAACAAGTTCATGTATTTCCTGGTAATGATTGACAATATTACCGGATATAAACTGGCTGAAGCGGAAGTCAGGAGTAAAAACGAACAGCTTGAAAGGATCAATGCTGAAAAAGACAAATTCTTCTCCATCATAGCACACGACCTGCGAAGCCCATTTAACTCATTCCTCGGTTTAACCGAGATGATGGCCGAAGATCTTTACACAATGACACTGGAAGAGATACAGCAGATTGCCACCGATATGAAAAATTCGGCTGAGAATCTTTACAGGTTGCTAGAAAACCTTCTTGAATGGTCGATGATTCAACGCGGTATTACGCCCTTTAACCCGCAACCGGTGAATCTTTCAGAGGTTATAAAAGACAATCTGATCACTATGACTGAACCCATCCGGAAGAAATCGATCAGGGTTTTCGCTGACATACCGGAAGACATCAGGTTTGTGGCTGACCAGAACATGATCGCTGCTATTTTCCGGAACCTTCTCTCAAACGCTGTTAAGTTCACCCCTAAAGGTGGAAGCGTTACCATTAAGATAGAAAAATGCAACAATTCAATCACTGAAATCTCCATCATGGACACAGGTATCGGGATGGCGCCGGAAATGAAAGAAACACTGTTCAATCTCGACAGTCACAATAACCGGCCGGGAACAGACGGTGAGCTGAGTACAGGACTTGGCTTGCTGCTCTGCAAGGAATTTGTTGAAAAGCATGATGGAAGTATTAAAGTTGAGAGTGAGCCGGACAAGGGAAGCAAATTCATCATTGCATTTCCGCAGTAAATCTGCTTTTTCTTTGAAAACCGCATTTGCAGGAGATGAGCAGCCTTTTGATGTATTTTCTTCTGGTTTATCCGTATGAAGAAATAAAATTTTAATGCTGAGGACTCATCCTTCAATCAAAAGAGCAGAATCTCTGTTAATGACTATAGATCAGGACAAAACCCTAATGATGGATTTGATGTTTAATCGGGGGCGAATTCACAAAGAACTATTGGTCGATTTAAGCTGCTGACATACCTGTTTCGCTGCAAACAAAACAGCAGGCCTGATAAGCGGAATTTTGAAGTTGATCAATGCTCCGGATTTTATTGGACGGATCATGAATTCTATTAAAAATCAGATAGTTGAATATTAATGATATTTGATTATAAAAATCTGAAGTCAATATAAAACATTACATGGACGATCAGCATAAATCATATGAAGATCTTCTGGCTGAAAATCTGCGACTGAAGGCATGGATTGATTCCGGGATGGCAGAACCGGTTTCCGGTCCCGGTCACCCTGAGACATCTTTTTCCGTAAGGAAAAATGAGCAGGAACAGAACAGCCTGCTGAGAACCTATGCACTTGATCTTGTCTGTATTCCCGGCACAGAGCTCTATTCATTCATCATATCAAGAGTAATTGAGCTGTTCCGTGTCAAATCCGCGGTCATCTCGACCTTTGATCCTCAGACTTCAGAACTGAAAGTGAAATATACCAGTCTGTCGGGAAGCGAAAGTTCACAACTTTCCAAACTGATCGGAAGGAAGATCACTTCAATGAATATTCCAATCTCCGAAGAGCAGCACAAATTAATCTGCAGTGAACCATTTCACCTGATCGGAAGCCTGCATGAAATCTCTTTCGGAGTCATCCCTGAAGTAATAGGTAAGTTGGTCGAATCTTCGCTGGGGCTGGGTTGGTTTATCGGACTTGGTCTTATTTATAAAGAAAAACTGGTCGGAACAATTGTACTGATCGGATCAAAGAATGAGCAGCCCCCCGAAAGGGAAGACCTGAGTTTCTTCTGTAGTATTACAGCCAATGCCGTCGGACGCAAGGTTGCCGAAGAAGCACTGGAAGAAAGCGAAACCAGGTTCAGGCAGCTCTTTGATGAAGCACCTGTAAGCTACCAGTCACTCGATAAAGAAGGCAATTTTGTTGATGTTAATCAGGTGTGGCTGAACACATTCGGATATAAACGGAAAGATGTCCTGGGCCGGCATATCAGTGGTTTTCTTAGCGAGGAATCCAAAAAGATTTTTCCCGGAAAATTTGAGGATTTTAAACAGAAAGGGATGCTCGGTTATGAACTTGAGCTGATTAAAAAGGATGGAGACATCCTTCATATTGAAATGGTCGGCAGGATCGGTTATGATCATAACGGTAATTTCAGGCAGACACATTGCATCCTGAAGGACATTACATTACAACGCAAAGCCGAAGAATTAGTAAGAGAGCGTGAAGAGGTATTCGAGGCCATTGCCAACTATACAGCCAACTGGGAATCATGGTTTGACAACAGTGGAAGAATTATCTGGACAAATCCGGCTTCGTTCAGGTATACAGGTTACACGCCCGCTGAAATAATAGATTTACCCGATTACATCAATACATTTGTTGCAGCGCCTGACCGTGAAAGGGTTGCTGCCGTTCTGCGCGAGGCGCTGGAAGGAAAAGACAGCTCCAGTGTTGAGTTCACCTGTATCAGAAAAGATCAGTCAACCTTCAGGATATCCGTTGCCTGGAACCATATCTGTGATAAGCAGGGAAAAGCCCTGGGGATCAGAACCAGCGGCCAGGACATTACCTCATATAGGAATGCGGAAGAAGCGGTTTCATACAGCGAGGGCTTATACAAGCAAATGATTGACAATGCACCGTTTGGTATGCATTTCTATCAGACTGATGACCAGGGGAAACTAATTTTTACAGCTGCCAATCCTGCGGCAGACAAGATCCTGGGGATCGACCACAGTCAGTTTACCGGCCTTGAAATTGAGCAGGCATTCCCTTCTCTGTCAGGCACTGATGTAATTCAACATTACAAGGAGGCCGCTTTCAGCAATAAAACCTGGGTAACAGAACAGATTATTTATAATGACAATAAGATTTCAGGAATCTTTGAAGTAAAGGCATTTCAGACGGTGCCGGGTAAGATGGTGACCATATTTACCGATATTACCAAACGGAAAAGGGCTGAAGATGATCTGAAGGAAAACCAGCAACTTTTCGAGGCGCTGGCCAGGGTTTCACCTGTAGGGATTTTCAGAACCGATGCTGATGGTGAAACCACCTTTGTTAATCCTAAATGGATGTCACTGACAGGCCTCAGTTTCTATGACGCATTGGAATCAAAATACCTTACAGCAATCCATCCCGACGACCGGGAAGAGAGAATTGCAGAATGGCGCGAAGCAGTAAAGGATGGCAAAATGGTTACTTCAGAGTACCGCTTTCTTCGCCCCGATGGCAGTATTGTATGGGTCCAGGGAAATGCGGTTCCTGAAATTGCCGATGGTAAAATAAAAGGATATATCGGCACGATTACCGATATTTCAGATTTAAAAAATGCTGAAATAGAATTACTTAAGGCCAAAGAGAAAGCCGAAGCAAGCAACCGGCTTAAAACAACTTTTATGGGAAATATTTCCCATGAAATCCGCACCCCGCTGAACGGGATCATAGGATTTGCCGAATTAATCAGTTCAGGCAGCAATACTCCTGAAGAAAATGAAGAATGCATCGAATTCCTGAATCACAGCATCAACAGGTTAACCAAAATCATCGATAACATTATGGATGTATCGATGATGATGTCGGGGAATACAACCATAAAGCATGAAACGTTTTCAATAGATGAACTGGTCAATGAAGTTTATCATAAATTTGAAATGCAGGCTGCCAGAAAGAGTCTGGATTTTTCGATCGTGGATGGTAACCGTAAGACGGACAAAGCCATTATAAGCGATAAATCACTTATCAACAGGATTCTTTGCGAGTTGGTTGACAATGCGGTGAAATTCACCAACCGGGGCAATGTAAATGTATCCTACCAGTTAATTGACAATGTATTGTCTGTCAATGTCAGCGACAGTGGGGCCGGTATTTCGCATGAGTTCCTGCCATTTATTTTTGAACCATTTATCCAGGAAGACGTATACTCCGCAAGAGTCAACAACAGCAACGGGCTTGGACTATCCATTGTGCATGAGGCCATCGGTATCCTGGGGGGCAATGTAACTGCCGAATCCACTCCCGGGGCAGGAACCAGCATTTCCGTAACCATTCCCGTGGTAACTGCTGAAAAAATCGCTCCTGAAAGCCTGCATCCGAAACCCGGTGATGGTGCTGAATTATCTCCTGTAATACTGGTTGTGGAAGATGAAGAGATCAATATGATCTATCTGAAGCGGCTGCTCAGCCAGAAAGGATATCAGCTTTTACTTGCCTCAAATGCCCCCGATGCCATTACCTATATTGAACAGGGCAGCAAAATAGATCTGATTCTGATGGACATGAAAATGCCCGGAATGGATGGATTTGAAGCTACCCGTAAAATCAAGGCACTTTCTCCGGGGATCAGAATAGCCGCTGTTACTGCCTATGCGAGTGATGCCGATAAGGATTCATGTTTTGAGGCAGGTTGCGATGATTATATAGCCAAACCTTTTCAGAAAACCGAACTGTATCACTTGTTGAAAAGGATGGGTTTCTGAGCACAGACTTTTCTGCGACGCCATAATTCCATGCCATCGCGAAAGCTCTCCGACGGTCAATTCTATGTTTTCACATTTTCACCCCATGCAGATCAGGCAAAGATGCATGCATCCAACTCAGAAAAAGCTTTTTATTAAAGTACAATTATCGGATTAACCTGTAACTTTTACTATCAAATGGTGTCATATGCACTGAAACAGGAGA
Source organism: Bacteroidota bacterium (assembly GCA_009773455.1). GTDB lineage: Bacteria > Bacteroidota > Bacteroidia > Bacteroidales > Lentimicrobiaceae > Lentimicrobium. The sequence goes on from WSXU01000001.1 coordinate 303,481, forward strand.
TTCACCCGATAAAATCCAAACACATTACAAAATATTAAAATACAGGTTATGAAATCACTGGCAGTAAAATTTATCGCCGCATTCTTTGCCTTCAGTTTACTGAATTCGCCGCTGCATTGTCAGAATACCCCCGATTACAATCGGATTGATTCCCTGATGTCGTTGCTTGAAAGCAAAGATAAGTTTATGGGGGCCGTAGCAGTAAACATTGGTGGCAGACAGGTGTACTCGAACGCTTTTGGTTTTTCTGATGTTGAAAAACAGATAAAGGCAACTTCAAAAACCACCTACCGCATCGGCTCGGTTTCCAAGATGTTTACTTCCGTTATGATATATCAGTTATTTGAAGAACAGAAACTTCAGCCTGATACCAGATTGTCGGCATTTTATCCTGAGATTCAGAATGCGGACAAAATAACCATTCGTGATATGTTATTACACAGAAGCGGAATCAGGAGTGTGACTGATGACAGCCTGTATCTTGAGTGGTGCGTTAAACCCAGGACCCATGCAGAAATTGTCTCCATGATCACATCCTACACGCCTGTCTTTCAGCCTGATGAAAAATCGGAGTACAGCAACTCCAACTTTATTCTGCTTGGATATATCCTCGAAAATCTGACAGGTAAGGACTATTCATCCAATCTGGAGGAGAGGATCTGCAGGAAGGCCGGATTAAAAACCACATACTACGGCAAGCCGGCAAACACTTTGAAAAACGAAAGCTACTCTTATTCATTTGATGGCATCAACTGGTTAAAGGAAAATGAAACCGATATGAGTATTCCACACGGGGCCGGTGCTGTGGTGTCGACGGCCGAAGACCTGGTGGTTTTTTCCGATGCTCTTTTTGCAGGCAAACTTATATCTGAATCTTCGCTTCAAGACATGACAAAAGCAGAAGGCACTTACGGAAAAGGGATTTTTCCTATGCCTTTTTATGAGATGAAAGGATTCGGACATACCGGTGGAATCGATGGTTTCAGAAGTGTATTGATTCATTTTCCATCAGAAAACCTCAGCCTGGCACTTTGCTCAAACGCGATGAATTATAATCAGAATGAAATCCTGATCGGCATTCTGAGCATCATTGAAGGGAAGGAATATAAAATGCCTGTTTTTACTACAACCGTACTCTCAGCAGATCTCCTGAAACAGTTTGAAGGCATCTATTCATCCGAAAGCTTCCCGCTCAAACTAACTGTCAAAGCTGAAGGTTCAGTTCTGACTGCACAGGCAACCGGGCAGTCTGCCTTCCCGCTGGAGGCCGTTAGTGAAACCGAATTCAAATTTGATGCTGCAGGTATCCGGATCATTTTCCTGGATGGTGAACAGCTGAATATCAAACAGGGCGGGATGGACATTATAATGAAAAGGGAGAAACAGTAAAGCCTGTACCGGCCCCGGCAGATTCAATCAATATGATTCCTGTCTGTTAAAGGAAAGAGATTACAATTTTCGATAAATACTATTGTTGTCAGGGTTCTTTATCCAGGGCTGAAATGCTGCAGCATTTCAACCGCTGGCCTTTACGAATTCACTGGGTGTTTGGCCAGTTATCCTCTTGAACGACGAATTGAAGCTCGATTTGGAACCAAATCCGACCATAAGGGCAATGCCGATCATGGAGTATTTTTCCCATCCACCGGAAAGTAAAAGCTTCTGTGCTTCTTCTACCCTGTATGTATTGATATAATTGTAGAAGTTTTTCCCGTACCGCTCATTGATAACCTGCGATACATATTTTGTATTTGTCCCAAGCCGGTTTGCTACATCTTCCACACTGAGTTTTTCGTTCGTGAAAATCTTATCATACGTCATCAGGGTATCCAGCCGGTCAATAATCATCAGTTTTCTCTGTTCACTCAGCGGTGAACCTGCATATTTTGATGAAACGGGAAGATCAGTCACAATGCCTGGAACAGACTTAGCTCTTTCTGATTCATCCATTTCGCTACCAGGAACAATAAACCCTGTTCCGGTTTCACTTAATTCTGATTTAGGGGTTTCGGAAACCGATGGCAGGTTCAGGGTTTCAGCAATCAATGCCTGATCACTTTTTTCTTCGTCTTCCAGTGATTTCAGATCTTTCTGGCTCAGGGCATAATATCCGGTAAAAAGCGTTATCACAAGCATGATCACGTTGTAGATCACCGGTGAAAAATAGTTTCTCTCATATCCGAAAAGATATAACATTTGATTGCTCAGGAAGAAAAGAACCAGGCTTGCCATCAAGGCAAGAATCCAGTTAAGACTGATGTTTTCAGTATATGAATAGTGATCCTGGATGTAACTACGGTGACTACGGTACAGCTTTATGGCTTTATTGAAATAGTAAACCAGCTGAATGGGAAGAATCACAAAAATTCCGGTAACATAAACAAAAATAAGATACAGTACAAGACCGGAATGCAATGAGCTACTAAATCCCTGCGACAGATAATTCAGTTTATCCTGGTTCCCTGCAAAAAGGAAGGGTGTGTTTGCCAGCAGAAAGATACCCGCAGGAATCAGATGCCGGAAATGGGAGCGGCGGAACCTGAAGCCGGGCGTAGTGATCGCAAGCAGGTACAGATAAAACAAAGGCAGAAACATTAATATTAAAGGAAGTATCAGGTAGTAAAGTGCCAGAAGTGCATCAAAATTCCTGATGGCATAGGAAAAGTTGAAGCTGAAATAGACTGCACAAAAAAACTGAAAAATGCCCATCAGCATCCTTGCCCGGCTCCTGTTATTGATTCCATTGATCAGAAGCAGAAATGCGATGGCTGCCGACTGATAAACCGGCAAAGCATAAAGTATTTTATTCAGTAATTCCATATTTACCAACCCACCTGGTTTGCTGATGTAAAGATATCTAAAAGCAGCCTGATTCTGACAAACAGGCAAAGCGGAATATAAAACACCTATCTGTCATCCGGAACAATACCTCAAAAATACAAGAGTGTATGAATTCAGGAATCAATACCAGTTATCAGGCCCCGGTAACAACACTTGCTTTTACTTTGCCGGCAGAAATTCACTGCTTTAAAAAACCACATCTGCCGATTCAATGAAAAAAATGACCAAAACTTGTTCCATTCCGTTAATACTTGGCCTGATTATTATTTCCGTGGCCGCCCGTAGTCAGAATTATACGGAAATCGGGACAGGTACCACCCAGAACACAATGCCGGTTTATTCCTATTGGAATTACTCATGGAGTTCACTGATCTACAACCACAATGAGCTGGGTGCCGCAAAAACCATCACTGCCATCGGACTGGACTGTATCAATGGCCCAAAAACGGTGACAAACCAGAAAATCTATGCAAAGCTAAGCTCCGCTGAAATATTTGCAAGTGCTGCCTACGAAGACCCGCTTAACAATGGCTATGTACTTGTTTATGAAGGCGATCTGACTTTTCAGACCGGATGGAATGAGATTCAGTTAACAACACCCATTGTTTACGACGGAATACAGAACATCGTTTTCCATTGGGAAAACCGCTGGGGATCCACCTATGGCCCGATATTCAATTCTACATTATCATCCATCAACAACAACAAAAACTGCGGAAGCGATGCAGGTTTCCCGGGGGCAGGAAGTTCGGGTTACCTGAACCCTTATCCCGGCTCCCTTACCAACACCCGATTCTATTACCAGTCCTCAGGCCCGGCTACCCCAAACAATCCGGATCCGGCCGATAATAGCAAACGGATCTCTGTTGATACCGATCTGCACTGGGAACTCGGTTCAAATACCACTACCTGCGACCTGTATTTCGGAACTGATCCGGCCAATCTTGCAATGATCGGAAACAACCTCCCGGCCATACAGGGAACCAATTCATTTCATATCGATGGTCTTCTGGTAGATTCAACCATGCATTACTGGAAGGTTATCGCCAAAAACGGAAACCAGCAGGAGTCCTCCCCGGTATGGTCGTTCAAAACTGAGGTTGTAATAGATGAATTCCCCTACTTCCAGGGGTTTGAGGATTCCACGGTGTTTAATTCCTGGCCGGTTGAAAGCGCCTGGGTGACCATACCGGAATACTCCTGGTATGAAATGGATACCCTTTCCTTTTCAGGGAACCTGTGTGCCAAATCCTTCTTCCTGAACAGCAACATCCAGGCAATATTACAGTCACCCAAGGTGCTGCTTCCGCATAACTGCCTGATCAGGTTCAACTGGGCCAATATGGATCCCATGCGGGTTGCGGGATATGATACCACTTATTTTGAAGTCAGCACCAACGGGGGGCAAACCTGGTCGACCCTTGATTATTTATCGCCTCAATCGCCAACGGACTATATCGAAAGAACTCATAGCCTGGATGCTTATGCAGGAAATAATTTCTTCTTCCGCTTCCGTTACCGGACAACCAACAACTCAAATTCACATTCAGTTTTCCTGGATGACATCAGAATTGAAGAGGGGACTGTCGGTTTACCTGAAATAGGTGCCGGAAATGATTTCCGCGTATATCCAAATCCGTCACATGGAAAGTTTACCCTATCGCTCCCTGCCGGTTTCACCTATCCGGTCTGCCTCGACATTTATGATCTATTGGGTAAACAAATACAGAAAAAGCAAATAACAGGATCCGGTGAAGTAATTGATGCCTCTGTCCCAGGTTCCGGCGTATACATTCTGATTATTCATGCGGGAAATAAGGAATTCCGGCAAAAACTGATCATCCGGTAAGATTTTGCATTCATAGTGTAGGTTCTCGTCTGGAAGGCGGCACTTCATCAGTTGCCGCCTTTCCATTTTCTTACTTCCATAAAACAGGGATTTTTATTTGGTTCTCCCGAAAACTGCATTAAGGAAATAATGATACTTTAGCATGAAAATCTATGATTATGTGTAAATTCAATGTTAAACTCATTCCGGCAACGGCCTATTTGATTTTCCTGATCCAGGGGTGCAATCCCGACCATTCCCGTTTAATGAATGATACTGAGCTTATTACCGGAATAGATGGGTTCATCAGCGAATGGCACCAGTCTGCTGCCAATTCTGACCATACAAAATACATCGGTGCCATGGCTGTGGATGGAATCTACATTGGAACAGATGCAACCGAACTATGGACAACGAAAGAATTCGGTGAATGGAGCAAACCCTATTTTGACAAAAAAAGAGGCTGGAATCTGGTAAAACTGGACCGCCACATATATCTGGGAGCCGACAAACGGACTGCCTGGTTTGATGAATTACTGGATACTGGTATGGGGTTGTGCCGGGGCTCTGGTGTAGTGCAGAAAGTCAATGGGAATTGGCAAATCTGCCAGTATGTGCTTTCCCCCACCATACCAAATGAACTTATTTCACAGGTAAAATCGCTGAAATCAAGCCGGGACAGTATAATTATTAACGCATTGAAATCCAAACCGTAAGGGTTAACGCTATTTCAGCAGTTTCAGATACCTGTTCCTGATGGCGGTGAGCTTTTCTATGGTCAGGTTTTCCCTGTAAATCCTGACCAAATCAGTTATTCCACTGTTTTCGTAAATAAATGCGCTTGCTGCATCAAAATTCAACAGGCTGGTTTCATATTTAACCTCAATGGTCAGCTCCCTGAATTCATCCCATCCGATATACCGTGGAATGATGAAATAGCCATGGTGTGGCTGCGACCGGTCAAGAAACATAAGCTCACCGACAGGTTCCAGGTTGAACAGCTTGCTCAGGCTGATTTTAGCCGACTGGTTGGTAAATGTCTTTACTTTTTTATGCAGTACAAACCCGGCTTCCCTGTAAAACTTCTGCAAAAGTCCGATATGCCCGAATTGCTCAATATTCCTTAACCTGATGGTACGATGATACTGATCAAAAACATTGATGTAACCGGGTGCTGCATCAAACCCATATTTGAATTTTTTCCGGATTGAAATGGTTGCCCTGGTTATCTGTTCTATTGAGTAATGCCCTTCAAGCATCAGATAAAGATAGGATGGCTTTAACTCACTGCTGACTTCCCGGTAATAGCCCATAAAAGGATCTACGGCTTCCAGTACGCAGGTTCCCGGAACAATTGATTCATCATTGACACAGGAGAGTGGTTCCTCCTTTAATAATCCACCGAACTTTTCAACAATCAACGTCTGTTCCATAAACTCTCTGGTTTTGATGATCTGGTTAAATATACAACCATTCTTCAGTTTTTGCAAGTAAACGGGCATATTTATGGAATAAATGCAGGATGGTCCGGCAAGATATTCTATCGATGAAGAATCATAATGACAGAGGAAAAATTATGGTAAAGCAAACTGACCCGGAGTTATTACAGATTTGCAAACTTCTGCATAAAGGGATCAATATATGTCCTGGAAACAGGTATATGCATCGTATCCGGCACGTCAAGTTCAAGCAGTAATCCGTCCTTTTCGCGACGGATCAGCATTACTTTTTCACTGTTTACGATAAATGACCTGTGGCAGCGCACCATCACAGATCCTGAGAGATCCACGGCAATTTTTTTAAGGTTATTTCTTAAGAGCAACCTCGCCGGTCTGCCGTTATCAAGATAATGAATATACACATAATTGTCGGCTGCTTCGAGATACAGGAGGTGGTTGGTCTTCACCGAGAAGCGCATCACTCCCCTTTCATCGTTAAAGTGAATCATTCCCTGTCGTGAATCCACGGGGATTTCACTGCCCATCATCTCGAGTTTCTTCTTGTTTTCGGCCCAGGAGAAATAAAGCCACAATACCGAGTAGGGCAGCAAAAGCACCAGGGCTGTGTTCTGAACGGATGTTACCAGCAGGTCGGGGAAAAACCTTGAGTCGTGAAGAATCAGTATCTGATACAATGTATAAAAAAGCCCCATAAAGAAGACCTCGGCCAGAACCCACACCAGGTAATGCCAGAGCCTGATGGTCAGCCTGCGGCTGCTGTGGAACATGATGATCCGGCTGATGACAACCACCAGAACACCGGTCAGAATAATGATGCTTGAATAAAGCAGCAGTGTCCATCGTGTAACACTGAACCAGACCTCTACGCCAAAAGGAGCATAAACATTGATGAAAACAAGGGCAAAAGCAGCCGTGAGCAGGATCAGCCTGAGGATGTTCTTCTTGGTAAGAAGATATGCAGGAATTTGTCGTTGAAGGTCAAACATACCGGGCAGATTGCCTGTACAAAAGTAATATAAAAAAAGCCGCATTGGGAATTTCAAAACCAACCTGCAAATTACTCCGGCTTTTTCACCCCATAATACCGGTTTTCACCCCGGGATAAGGCCTGAAAGCCCATTGGCAATGCATAAAACCCATTTTTTTGATTCAGGTACTGAACTGGTGTTCCTTTGCATATAAAACCATCACAACATGAAATATACAGAGTCTTTCGATATATTAAAAAAAGCCTTTGCAGGCCTGCCGGTTTATGCTGGCGGACCAGAGCCGGTGTGCAGAATCCGGCATTTCCCTTTCAGTTCGAAACCGGAAATATTTAATGTACAGGCTCCCGATACGGAAACGCTCAGCTGTAACCTTGACATACCAGGGGATTCCATTGCCCGGAAGAACAGTGAATTTACATACCCCGTATTCGTTCCTGCAGGAAAAGAGAAATTCGCACGGGCAATTATTCTGCTGCATGGGCTGAATGAAAGAAGCTGGATCAAATACCTGCCATGGGCCCAGAGGCTGGCCGACAGACTTCAACGGCCGGTAATACTTTTCCCCATTTCATTTCACATGAACCGCTCACCCGAAGAGTGGAGCAATCCCAGGCTGATGTCGGCGCTGCTCAAGGAAACCCGGCTTCGCTCCGGGCGTAACCGCTCTGCAACATTTGCCAACCTGGCCCTGAGTCTGAGGTTAAGTGCTCAACCCTCAAGGTTTTTTACTTCAGGCATTCAAAGCGTGGAAGACCTCAGGCAATTGATCACTTCCATCCGGAATGGCGAACACCCTCTTTTTGAAAAGGGCACAACGACCGGCTTCTTCGCCTATTCCATAGGGGCATTTCTGGCCCAGATCATGATGCTCACCTACGGGGAGACCCTCCTTTCTGACTCACGTTTGTTTATCCTGTGTGGGGGTGCACCTTTCAACCGTATGAACGGGGTGTCAAAACTGATTATGGATGAGGAGGCTTTTTACAGACTTAAGTTTTACTACCTGCGCCAGTTTGACCGTGAGATTAAAAGCAAAAGAAGCTTTTTTCAGTTATCCGGTAAACAACCTGTTGCCATGGCATTCCGTTCCATGCTCGATGCCGGAAACCTGAGGGAATGGCGCAACAATCGTTTTACCATGATGAAGCAAAGGATTCAGGCCATCGGAATGAAGAATGACAGCATCATTCCTCCGGAGGGTGTCGGTGAAATCTTTGATTCCGGACAAATCACCGTAATAGATTACCCATCAGGTTACACCCATGAGAATCCTTTCCCCCTGAATGAAAACCATGAGATAACAGATTCGAGTTTTGAAATGGTTTTCGGCAAAGCTGTAGCCTTTCTCAAATAATCCGTCTCAGATACAGGTACTCCTTCCCCAGCCTCCATTATCAAAAGCTTCTCATGCAATAGGGTCAGCTATTACCAACCATATTCATCACCCTCAAGCCTCCATCCAGGCCTGAATTTCATCGAGTTTTAAAGCCGGAATCTCAAGTTTAAGTTTTTTGCGCAAACCACCCAAATCGTTGAGCAGTTTATTGGGGTTGGCCGCTTTTAGCTCGGCAACTGTTTTGAATCCATACTTCCTCAGGGCGGGAACCCATGCCTCCGGAACACCTATGGCAACAAAGGCTTCGTCAGGATCTCCGGCAGGTGTGGCTTTTTTTTCAGGCCGCATCTGCGGGAAGAAAAGCACATCCTGAATCGAAGGCTGGTTGGTCATAAACATCGTAAGCCGATCGATACCTATGCCCATGCCCGAGCAGGTGGGCATGCCATACTCCAGTGCACGCACAAAGTCCATATCTATAAACATGGCTTCATCGTCTCCTTTCTTCGAGAGATTCAGCTGTTCCTGGAAACGGCCAAGCTGATCGATCGGGTCGTTGAGCTCTGAATAGGCATTACACAACTCTTTGCCATTGACAAACAATTCGAAACGCTCGGTCAGTTCCGGATTGGAACGGTGTCGCTTGCAGAGCGGCGACATCTCAATCGGGTAATCCATGATAAAGGTCGGCTGTATGAGATGCTCTTCGCACTTCTCACCAAAAATGGCATCGATCAGTTTACCTGTACCCATACTCGGATCGGTCTCAATGCCAAGCTGTTTGCAAAATACCCTCAACTCTTTCTCTGATTTACCGGCAATATCCACACCTGCATACAGTTTGATTGCATCAGTCATGGTAAGCCTGAGGAAAGGCTTTTTGAAGTCTATTTCACGATCCCCTACCTGAAGGGCTGTCCTTTTATGCAATCCTAAAGCTACCCGTTCAAGCATCTCCTCCACAAATTCCATCATCCAGAAATAATCCTTATAGGCTACGTAGATTTCAAGCACCGTAAATTCAGGGTTATGGGTGCGGTCCATGCCTTCGTTGCGGAAATCCTTGGCAAATTCATACACACCATCAAAACCTCCCACAATCAGTTTCTTAAGATACAACTCGTTGGCTATGCGCAGGTAAAGCGGCATGTCGAGCGCATTGTGGTGGGTGATAAACGGCCGTGCTGCTGCTCCGCCGGGAATGGGTTGAAGGATGGGTGTTTCTACTTCGAGATAGCCTTTTGAATTGAAGAATTCACGCATGTTGTTGATAATCTGACTGCGCCTGATGAAAATATCGCGCACTTCAGGATTAACGATGAGATCAACATAACGCTGACGATAACGGGCTTCCGGATCGCTGAAAGCATCAAATACCTGATCATCCTTTTCCTTCACCACAGGCAGTACCCTCAAGGATTTGCTCAGTAGTTTCAACGATTTTACATGGATGGATATTTCACCCATCTGGGTAATAAATACAAACCCGGTAATACCAATGATGTCACCAATATCGAGCAGTCTTTTGAAAACTGTATTATAGAGGGTTTTATCCTCGCCTGCGCAGATATCATCGCGTTTGATGTAGAGCTGAATGCGGCCTGAAGAATCCTGGAGATCAACAAAGGAGGCGGCACCCATGATACGGCGGGTCATAATCCGCCCGGCAAGGCTGACTTCCTGGTATAGGTTATGATTGTCCGGAAAATTCCGGTGAATTTCGGAAGTAGAAACATTCACTTCGAAAGCTTCGGCCGGGTAGGCATTGATCCCGAGATTCCCGAGTTCTTTAAGTGATTCCCTGCGGATGGCTTCCTGTTCGCTGAGGTCCTGTAACATAAAATGAAATTTTCGGCAAAGATATGGATTTTGGCTTTAGAGCGGGGAATGGGGATATACCGCCATACAGAACATCGTTCGGAAAATGATTTGCATTAAATCAGGATGTATCCGGAAAACTGACCGGTGTTTCATCTGCTATGCCAGCAACTCCTGCAATACTTTCAGTGATTTCAGTTCTCCCATTTCAGGAAGATGCAGGCGGTAATAGTCGAGCAGACGGTCGAGCAATTCATCGCGTACCTTCCTGTTGATCTGGAAATCCTTCAGATCAGGATAATCCATCAATTGAAGCTGTTCGAGCGCTGCTGCCGGTTCACCGGAAATAAAGTACCGGTGAAGTGGTTCTGAATCGAGAAACAACCCTTCTTCCATATCAAAGTAACTGCCCGCATCCGTTTTGGCCAATCGCGGGTAGAAGCCGAGAAAGCGCGTGAGTCTGAGCATAAAAAGCAGGTGAAAAGCCTGAACCGGGATCTCCCTGTTGCTGAGAAACTGCAGCGCACTGCTGATAAATTCAAACAACGGACGGTTGCTCTCTTCCTCCTTCACACATTTATACAGCAGCTCATTGATGTACAACAGCACAGCGCTTCTGGATATGCTGTCCTGAACATCAGTGGAAGACCGGCTGACACTGATCTCCCTTATGTAATGCAGCGACTTGTGTTCCCTTGTTTCTATAATGAGGTCAAGCATGGAAAGATGGCCGAACATTGCGGAACGGATTTTGGATTTCCTGCTGTAGAGGCCTTTGACCAGGAATGACAACAACCCCGATTCCTCCGTGAATATCTTTACAATGGCGCTTGTATCGGAATAGCGGGTTGTGTGAAATACGATGCCGCGGGTTGCCTGGATCATTCTACAAATTTAATGAAAATGGCAACGGAATCTCACCGGGGGGCTGCACGTAAATCAGGGTTATGATCCGGAAAAGTTTCAAGTTACGGGCAGAAGACTGAAAAACAAAGATACTCCCCCGAAGGTGTATTATAGTTAACTTTTCCGGAGGATCCGCCAGAACATCTGTTAATTCACGAACATAATCTTGGTCACGGTGGTTTTTGAACCATCTTCATTGGTGACATAGACCAGGTATACCCCGGTCTTCACCTTTTCTCCGTCAAAATTCTGCCCATTCCACAACGCCTGTCCACCTTCGCTGATGGCAGTATAAACCAGTGTTCCTGAAATGTCGGTAATTTTTACACTTGAGTTTTCAACCAGTCCCCTGATGGCGATGCTTCCGTTATAACTTTCGCGAACCGGGTTTGGGAATACAACCACTTCGTCAAGTGTTTGCTGGGGAGGGACCGATTCACTACGGTAAGAAATAATGCCTTTCGCTGTCCCGATAAACACTTCCCCGCTTTCAGCTATGGTGATGTCTGAAATGGAATTACTCAGGAGCGGGCTGTTTTCTTCGGTAAAATGCAATATCTCCTCTGTTCCGTCGGCAGACATCAGAAACACGCCTGCGCGATCGGTTCCGAACCATTTACGGTTTGATCCATCCACCGCAATGGCAGTAACTGCTTCTGCTTCAAGCAGATATTGACCGTATCCATCCTGCTCTATCAGGATTCGCTGAGCATCAAAATTCTGATTTGCGAAGATATTGGCCGGAGAGTAGAACACGGCCACACCGGCGTCGGTGCCGATCCATACCTGGCCGTCACGGTCGGTGGCCATACTGAGGATGAATGTACCCGGCAGTGCCCCGTTGCCGGCAGCAGCGGTCAATCGTCTTACATTGTCGTCGCTTACATCATCAATGGTATTGTTATCATTGAAAACGATCATGGCATGGTCGCGTACCATCATCCACTTCTGCCCTGAGCCATCGACCATTACATCCCCGATATCGACCCCGGTTGCAGCAGAACCCAGATTGAATGATTTCCAGTTTCCATCGCTCTTCCTCACTGACAATACTGAAGCAGCACTTGAATTGGTCACCCAAAGGTTATTGTTTTCATCAAACGTGAGGCCGCCGACACCAATCCAGCCACCACCATAGGTAGAAACTTCAAGTGTACTGTTCTGTTCGGTGTAATGATTGGTACGGCTTCCATCTGTGAATTCAAACAAACCGTAACCCCAGGTCCCGAAAAATACCCTTTTGGTATTTGAGGGATCAACAGCCACACTCAGGATATCCCTGACATCGTCCAGTATGGTATCGTTTTCCTTATCAAGGGTCACCCATTTATTGTCGGTGAAACCTGCCACCCGTGCTTGCCTGAACAGACTTCCGAACGAGGAATTACGGCCTCCGGGGACCACCCACACTTCGTTTTTGCCCGCTGACATAGCGAAAACGTCAGGAAATCCGGGACCGTCGGGAAGGTTCTTTTCAGAAGTCCATACCCTGATAACCCTGACCAGTCCCTCAAATTCATCACCTACCCATACATCGCCGTTCACATCAAGAATGGCGTCCTGCGGCCTGAGGTTTCCGGGATTGTAGGTATAAATGTTGTAATCCTTGGTTCCTTCCTCATTATAAACATCCACTGCCAGGTTGCTTGCAATGACCAGTTTATTGTAATGAACCTCCATGCTGAAGCGGGTGGATGTGTTTCCCTGTTCAAATGCTGACCATTCCCCGTTGATTTTAACATACATGGCATCCGTTGAATAGGAAGGCCCTTTTTTATTCAGGTAAATCCGGTTATTTAAAACAGCCACATGGTTAAAGGGACCGGTAGGCAGCACCACAGAGAAATCATGTGTCCAATCAGCGTAGTTGGCCAGATTTGATCCATAAAAATCTGCATAAAAGATTCCTGCATCCGAGGCAGCATATATCAATGAATCAACCGGGTTATAGGCTATGTCGTTCACATTCACAGCACTGCCATCGGGACCAATGTAATAAATCGGTTCAGGAAATTCTTCCTTTTCGATGTCAAGTACAACGATGCCAAATCCGCATGCCAGGTAGGCCCGTTTCCCGATAAAGACAATTCTGTTAATGGTTTTATTACCGAGTATCGGCTTCCGCTTGATGTCTGACAGGTTGATTATTTTGCCATCCTTCAGAAGGTCAATATTGGCATTGGAATAGGCAATCACCAGAATATCAAGTTCAGGATGATACTTAATGCTGCTGATTCCCACATCGCTCAGGCCATTGATTTTACTCAGCCTGCTGATGCTGTTGTCTTCGGTGTTAAGGAAAAAGATGCTGTATGGGGTGGCTGCATAAATGATTTTACCGGCTTCTGCAACCGCAATCACTTTCCTGTAAGGCAGATGATCACGCCATTCACCAATGCCTATTTCCTGGGAAAACACAGATGTAAAAAATGAGGAAAATGCCAGAAACAGAAATAGTAAACCTGAATGTTTCATTAATAACGGATTAACTTTGAATAATGGATACCGGTTAAAAATTTAATCATTGATAAACAAGGGGTAAAAGGGCTCAATAAAAACTGCAATTTTAACAATTTATTGCAGGTTTGGTTATAAATAGTCCAAACTAAATTAAAATACTGGTATAAAGAGCAGGATACGGTGGATTAATGTGTCAAAAACTTTATCCCGTAGAATAATGCAATTGCGGAAACAGCATTTTTTATATCATTGTCAGCCACGTTTATGAACGAACACCCATACACAGGTCTTGCTTATTGCCGGATAAGGCTGAAAAACATGGTAAGCAGCAGCTGTGTGAAATATATCAGGCTGCTGCTCAGCAATGCCGGAGCAGAGGTAAGCATGATCAGGCTGGGGGAGGTCGAATTCGGATACGATCCGTTGCTGCACAGTGAATCCTATTTCACCGAACTCATGGCCTCAGAGGGATATGAACCCATTGTCAGCAGGGAAGAACACATCATTGAAAAGACCAAGGCGGCTGTCATTGAGCTGATTCATCATGCAGGCAATGTCAACTCCCTGATCCGGAATTCAGATTACCTTGTTGAAAGGCTGGGAATGTCTTATACTTATCTTTCGGCACTTTTTTCCAAATATGAACACATAACGCTTGAAAAGTTTATCATTCTTCACAAAATTGAAAAAGTAAAGGAGCAACTGGAGTACGGCGAATTTACTTTAAGTGAGATAGCCCTTCAGCTTGGATACAGCTCGGTGCAGTATCTCTCAAACCAGTTTAAACTGGTAACCGGTATTTCTGTCAGTGATTACAAGAAATCTGAAAGTACCCGGATACCACTGGAACTCCTGGGAAAAATCAATCAGGATATATAGCAACAAGGGAATACACGGCTTGTCAGATTTTGCAGAAAAATCAACTGACCTGAAATTTTATAACCTTTTCGAGTAAAAGTATAACAACATTTTTTACCACAATCGTTTAATTTGCAACCAATATTCCAACTACCGTCTCAGAAAAATACTGAATTATGAAAATAAATGAGAACCTTGCCATCAGCGAGAGTGGATTTCTTTTCAATCCATCTACGGGTGAATCCTTTACCGTAAACCCGATCGGGGCTGAGATTATCGAGTTGATGAAGGAAGGAAAAACCGAAGCGGAAATCTCAGAAAAAATAATCAAATCCTACGAAGTGGATATTAAAACCCTTCAGAAAGACCTGCATGATTTCTCCGAAATATTAAGGCATCACCAGCTGCTTGATCAGTATGAAGAAACAAAGAATTAATATAGGGGTAACCGGCCTGAATGCCATCGATAGTCCCGGCCCCGGAATTGCCGTGATCAGAGGCCTGCGCGAAGCCAAATCCTTCGATGTCAGAATCATCGGCTTTGCCTATGAATCTATGGAGCCCGGCATATATATGCATGATCTGATCGATAAAACCTACCAGATTCCCTATCCTTCTGCCGGAACGGATGTGCTGCTTGCGAGGCTCGCCTATATTCAGGAACAGGAGAAACTTGATGTGATTATTCCAAATTTTGATGCAGAGCTGTATTCTTTCATGAAGCTGGAAGACAAGCTCAGGCAGATGGGAATTCATATGTTTCTGCCTACCATCAGTCAGTTTGAAGAACGTCATAAAGTGAACCTTTCTGATTTTGGTGAGAAGTACGAAATTGATGTACCGCTTGGAAAAGCCATTTACGATTCATCCGAGATTTTCGGATTACAAAAGGAATTTGACTTTCCCCTTATGGTTAAAGGGAAATGGTATGATGCCTACATTGCCTATAACATGGAGCAGGCCCGTACTTACTTTAATAAAATCAGTGCAAAATGGGGACTTCCTGTGGTATTACAGCGTTTCGTGCATGGTACTGAGTATAATGTGACCGGATTGGGTGATGGTAACGGAAATACAATTGCGGCAGTTCCCATGCGCAAGCAGTTTATCACGGATAAAGGGAAAGCCTGGGCTGGTATCAGCATCGACGATAAAAAGCTGCTGGCCATTACCGAGAAGTTTGTGAGCGCTACCAAATGGAGAGGAGCTTTTGAACTTGAGATGATGAAATCGAATGACAACACTTACTATCTGATGGAGATCAATCCACGCATTCCTGCCTGGGTCTATCTGGCAGTCGGCGTTGGTCAGAATATTCCGGAAGCGCTCACCAACCTTGCTCTTGGAAACGATGTTGAGCCTTTCAGGACCTATGAAGTCGGCAAACTCTTCATAAGGTATTCGTACGATATGATTGTCGACAGGTCTGAATTTGAAAAAATATCAATAAACGGAGAACTCTGAAAATAATAATCTGCACATGGAAAAGAAAAGATATGAACGTCCGCACATTGTGAAACTTGATTCGGGAATGCCCGGTAAGTTTGGTATGCGTAACGATTCACCCCCTACTACCCACATTGACGGGGTAGCTGTTACGGAACTGGTTGAAAAGTACGGTTCTCCCCTGTTCGTCATTTCGGAGCATACCATCCGTTCCACTTATCGCAAGGCTTACAAAGCCTTCAGTACCCGCTATCCGAAAGTACAGTTTGCCTGGTCATACAAAACAAACTATTTACCGGCCGTATGCAACGTATTTCACCAGGAAGGATCCTGGGCTGAGGTTGTCTCGGGCTTTGAGTATGACAAAGCACTTGCCAACGGCGTTGATCCCGGGAAAATCATTTTTAACGGTCCGGGGAAGACAGCATCAGAACTGATGAAAGCGGCAGAAAACGGGTCACTGATCCACATTGACCACCTGGATGAACTTTATTTGCTTACTGACCTGGCCGGGGAGATGAAAAGAAAACCACTGGTCGCCATCAGGGTTAATATGGATACGGGAATATATCCGATGTGGGACCGTTTCGGATTTAACTATGAGAACGGACAAGCCTGGGATGCCCTCAATAAGATTATGCTGAGCGGCAAACTTGAACTGGTGGGCCTGCATACGCACATCGGGACTTTTATCCTCGGAGCCAATGCCTACGGAGTGGCTGCGTCGAAGCTGGCCGATCTGGCGCTCGGACTGCAGCAGAAGTTCAACCATACCATCCGGTATATCGATATGGGCGGAGGTTTTGCTTCGAAAAACACCCTGAAAGGATCGTATCTGCCGGGGGCCGACACCAACCCGACCTTTGATGATTATGCTGAAGCCATTACCACGGCACTGGTCAACAGCGGGTTCAAGCCGGAAAGTCTTCCTTTGCTTATTCTCGAAACAGGCAGGGCCCTGATTGATGAAGCGGGTTACATCATCACCTCCGTACTGGCCAATAAAAGACTATCGACAGGACGCAGGGCGACCATCATCGATGCAGGAGTCAATCTGCTCTTTACAGCTTTCTGGTACCAGCACCCGGTTACTCCTGCACAGGGTTTCTCACAGTACCGGGAGGAGAACACCATTTACGGGCCACTCTGTATGAACATAGATTGTGTAAGGGAAAGCATCAACCTTCCCTTGTTGAACAAGGGGGATAAACTGGTGATTCATTATACAGGGGCCTATAACCTGACCCAATGGATGCAGTTTATTACGCTCAGGCCAAATGTAGTCATCATTGATCCTGATGGAACGGCTCACCTGATTCGACAGAACGAAAGCAATGACTCCGTTTCATCACTCGAGAAAACCCCTGATTACCTGATAGGTATAAAATAAATGTATTAAATCTATTGCAGACTCATACAAAATTTATACTTTTATGAACTCAAATTTAAATATTTCGATACCTGGCCGCATAAAAAGCGGGTTTCCCTAAATTAAAAAGGGCGTTCCGGGTATTGATTGAAAATATCAGAATATAAACCAGGGCTGGATGATACATTTTTCCGATCGGGCTATCGTCGAAGGGCTTAAGCTAAATAGTGATTTCATCATCAAGCACGTTTATCAGGAATTTTTTCCAACCATCAGATACCTGATCAAGAAGAATACCGGCAATGATGAAGATGCCGAAGACATTTTCCAGGAATCGCTGATTGTTATTCTTAAAAATGTCCAGAAAGATGATTTTTATCTGACCTGCTCCTTCCTCACTTACCTCTATTCTATCAGCCGCAATCTCTGGATGCAGCGGTTAAAGGTCAAAAGAAAAGGTGTAACCAGTTTCGATCTGATTGAGAAATTCTTCAACATACCCGAATCGGCTACAAGAGAAGCCGCTGAAAATGAGCAGACAAAGTATCGCATCTATCGGGAGCATTTCAACGCGATGGAAAAAGACTGCCAGCGTATACTTCTCCTCTCCCTTCAGAAATTCTCTTCCAAAGAAATAGCCGACACTATGGGCTATGGGTCTGAAAATTATGCCAAAACCAAGAAGTACAATTGCAAAGAGCGGTTAAAAAAGGCAATCATGAGCGACCCCAGGATGCGGGACTTCATCGAATAATTACAACATCTGATTTTTTTCCTGAACCAACCTGTCATGCTTAAATCGGAAAAGCTGCTAAACGAAATATTTACCAGTTCCCTGAACAGCTATTCGATGGTTTTCTTCTCGAAAAACCATCTGCTGGCTGTAATTCTGATTCTGGTTTCGTTTTTTGACATTTATTCGGGACTGGCCGGGTTACTGTCTGTATTGTCAGCCAATCTGATGGCCCGGTTCCTGGGCCTTAACCACTATAACATAGCCAGCGGCTTTTATGGTTTTAATGCCCTGCTGGTTGGTCTGGGTCTGGGCATCGCCATTCAGCCGTCGCTGCACTTTTTTGCCATTTTATTGTTTGTTGCCATTACCACGCTGTTTTTATCCATTGCATTTGAAGGGATTATGGGCAAATACGGGCTCCCATACCTCACCATTCCCTTTCTCCTGTCCATCTGGCTGGCTGAACTTGCCATCAGAAGTTATACGAAACTCCAACCAAGTGAAGCCGGTATATATACCATGAATACCATGTATGCCCGCGGCGGGGATACAATCCTGCAGATCTACAACTGGTTCGGCGATGTTGGCTGGCCTCTGGCAATAAAGACATATTTCAAGTCACTTGGCGCCATCTTTTTCCAGTACCACTTACTTGCCGGCCTGCTGATTGCTGCCGGTCTGCTGATTTATTCAAGGATTGCCTTCCTGCTTTCATTGCTTGGTTTTGGTGCTGCCTGGCTGTTCTATCTCCTGATTGGTGCCAATATGCATGAACTTGATTATGGTTTTATCGGATTTAACCACATTCTCACAGCAATTGCACTGGGTGGGTTTTTTATGATAGCCTCAAAGTGGTCAATGCTTTGGGTGCTGGTGCTCACCCCGATTGTCTCTGTTGTTATCACCGGGACGTCGGCTTTACTCTTACCCTATCAGCTTACCGTTTATTCTTTACCCTTTAATGCCGTAGTGCTGGTATTCCTTTATGCCATGAAATTCAGGGAACGCATGCTGCTTAAACCCGAAACGGTTGTTGTCCAGCATTTTTCACCTGAAGAGAATCTCTATTCGGGTATGAATGCCCGTGAGAGATTCAGAAATCAGCTATACATGCAATTCGGCCTTCCTTTCTATGGTGTCTGGCAGGTCAGTCAGGGCCACAACGGAGAACACACACACCGCGATGACTGGAAAGAAGCCTGGGACTTCGTGGTTTGTGACGAAAATAATTCTGAATTCAGCGGAGATGGCTCCAAAACAGAGGACTATTTCTGTTTTGGCAAACCTGTGCTGGCTCCGGCCGATGGCTGGATTGAAGAGGTGGTTGATATGATTGAGGATAATGAGCCGGGAGATTACAATCTCGATCAGAACTGGGGAAATACAATCATCATTAAACACGCGGAAGGCCTGTATACAAAACTGTGCCACCTGAAAAAACAAAGCGTCCTATTCCCAAGGGGAACCTTTGTATATAAAGGTCAGATCATTGCCTTATGCGGGAATTCAGGCCGGTCACCTTTCCCTCACCTGCACTTCCAGTTTCAGTCAACGCCGTTTATCGGCTCGCGTACTTTGAATTACCCCTTCGCACAATACATCATCAGCAACATCAATTATTCTCTCCGCTTGATCGGTATTCCCGAGGAAAGACAACTTGTTCAGAACATTGAACCAGACCCGGCCCTGACAGAAGCTTTTAATTTCGTACCCGGGGAAGTTATCACCTATACCATCGATGACTCTGATGAAATAAAAGGCTCGTGGAGCATCCAGACCGATATGCTGAACAACCGTTACCTTGAATGCAGAACAACCGGAGCAAAAGCCTATTTCAGGTATGAAGGCAGGCTTTTCTACTTCACTCATTTTAAAGGTTCCAAAAAAAGCCTCCTCTTCAACTTTTATATGGCAGCCTATAAAGTACCGCTGGGATTTTATAAAGATATGCCCGTTGAAGATGTTTTTCCACCTACTATATTGAAAACAGGTTTACTCAGGTTGCTACAGGATGTTGTTTCACCTTTTGTTTTATTCCTGAAACCGACATACAAACTGACCTACCGTGATCGTGATTTACTGATTTCCGGCAGCAGGATCAATCTTCAATCGGCTTGCAAACTGAGGGTAGCTGGCAATGAAATTGCCAACTGGTCGTTTAATCTCGGTATATCAGACAATAAGCTGCAATCGCTGGATATAAAAACAGGCAATACCCGGCACAAGGCCATCTTTAAATACCGCTGATCTGATTATGAAAAAGCTATGGGCCCTGTGCATACAATTTAATCTGCTGCTTTTGGTGATGGTATCGTTTGAAGCATCCGCGGGTGAATTGAATTACGAGACCCTCACATTACGCCTATACAACGAACAGAAGTGGGACAGCCTGATTTTGGTTGGTGAAGAGGCCATCGGTAAAGGATTTGACTATTATTATATGCGGGTGAGGGTTGGCACTGCTGCATTCGAAAAACAACGTTATATAAAGGCCATACGGCATCTTGAAAAGGCCATTCAGTTCAATAGTTTTGATCCTTATCCTTACCGGTTGCTATATAAGGCTTATCAATACAGCAGCAGGAATAATGAAGCCCGGCTATTGCTGAAGAAGATGCCTGCGGGATCAGGAATAACCGACCACCGGCCATTGCTGTACATTGAAGCGGGACCAGCGTTCACCAATCATGTAGCGGCATATAACGAAAATAAACAAACAGACCCGGGAACCTATTCAGAGGTATACCTGAACCGTAATTCACAGTATTTCCTGGCCGGAATTGCCCAGCCCATCGGCCGCCGATACCAGGTTCAGGCTGCTGCGGCCCGGCTCAATTTCAATAAACGAAGAATTGTTAACATCAATTATTATGATCCGAACACCGGAACTCTTTATCCCATTGACTCCCTCTTGGGAGATTACAACGTTTCGGAATGGGAATTTTATCTTTCACCAACGGTAATCCTGAATAAGCATTTCAGCATCAGCCCTGCCTTCAGACTGGTTAACGTAACCCTGGAAAACCCACTGGTAAGTGAGGATTCTATAGTAAGCCGGCTGATCGGCCCTGCCGGAAAAATGGATTACAACGATTACGCCGGAGGCGGAGAGGTAAGTTACCAAAACGCCTATGGTTCACTGTCGGCAGGTGTATGGTGGATTCATGTCGATAAATTGGATTTTACCCAGATTTCAGGAACACTTTTTTTAACACCGTTTGGTAACCTGAATCTCTATTCTTCAAGCACCCTGAGCCAGAAAACCGGTGAGTCGGAAAGCACATACACATTTAACCAGATGATCGGCGGGAGGGTATTCCGTAAATTGTGGGCAGAGGTATTTTATACCTGGGGCGACTTGTCGGAAAGTACTGAACAAAATGCCCAGGTAATCTACAATGCCTTTGACGTCACAACAAGCCGCACGGGTTCAAAGTTAATACTCAACATCAGTGATTATCTGAAATTCAGCATAAGATACCAGGTTTTTTTCAGGGAAGGAACCGAACTCTTTTACCCGGCAGAGGGCCCGCCTGCTATTTTTACCTACAATTACATCAATCAAAGCATCACAGGAGGAATCACATGGAAATTACAATGAAAAAAACCAAATCAGCACTGGCAGTGTTGCTGATTATCATAAGTCAAAGCCTCTACGCCCAGGATAAATCATCGCTTTCAGATATATTCAGCGCATCCTACACTTATGAAACCAGCGGAGAATATACGAAAGCTGCTGAAGTTATTAAAAAGGTTTATGATGAATCATCCTACGAGATTAACCTCCGCCTGGGCTGGCTTACCTACAAGGCAGGCTTGTTCTCTGAATCCACCGCCTATTATAACAAGGCCATTGATCTGCTTCCCCTTTCCATCGAAGCTCGGCTGGGATATGTAATGCCTGCCTCCTCTGCAGGAAACTGGGACCAGGTGGTAACCAGGTACAATGAGGTCCTGAAACTTGATCCGAACCATTACACTGTCAATTACAGGATGGGTCTGATATACTACGGGCGGAAAGACTACCAGGCAGCTTTCAGGTATTTTGAAAAAATTGCCAACCTTTATCCGTTTGATTACGATGCCCTGCTGATGCTGGGCTGGACGGAATACCAGATGGGGAAACTGAGAGAAGCCAAGGTATTGTTTCAAAAAGCCCTGCTGAACAGGCCGGGCGATAGTTCTGCTCTTGAAGGAATAAGCCTGATCAAGTAGTTTACAGGCATTTTAAGTTCTTCATCAATATTTTAGCTGTTGAATTAACAGTTTATATTGAAAAATCTGTTAGCTTTAAGGTCATTATATCCACCCTTTCACTATTTCCTTTCTGGTAACAAATAGTGTATGTTAAACAGAATTATCCGGTTCAGTATAAGTAATAAACTGATCATTGTACTCTTTACTTTATCTGTTTCTGCCTTTGGTATTTATGCACTATTAAATATACCTGTCGGTGCTGTTCCTGACATCACAAACAATCAGGTACAAGTTATTACCACTTCCGGCAATCTTTCAACCCAGGATGTTGAACAGTTTATTACGTACCCGGTTGAACTTGAGATGGCTAACCTACCTGGTGTTAAAGAGATCAGGTCGGTTTCAAAGTTTGGGCTTTCGGTAGTCACCATCGTTTTTGACGACAAATTGGGCACGTACCTGCCCCGGCAACTCATTGCTGAAAAGATTAAGAATGCCTCGGCAAATATCCCCGAAGGATTTGGCACTCCGGAAATGGGACCAATTACAACAGGACTTGGCGAAATATATCAGTATATACTCGATACAAAACCCGGTTATGAAACCCTTTACAGTCCGATGGAATTACGCACAATTCAGGATTGGGTTGTCAAACGGCAATTGTCTGGTATCTCCGGTGTAGTTGAAATTAATACCTGGGGCGGCTATCTGAAACAATATGAAGTGGCAGTAAATCCATCAACGCTTAACGCTGCCGGAATCAGCATAGGTGATGTTTATGAAGCCATCTCCAAAAACAACAGTGTAGCAGGAGGTGCCTACATCGAAAAACAGCAGGAGGTCTATTTTGTCAGGGGTGAAGGTTTGATAAAATCGATCGGTGATATTGAAGCAATTGTTGTGAAAAACAAGAATGGCATACCTGTTTTGGTTGGGGATATTGCGAAAGTTCAATTCGGGCATGCCAACCGTTTTGGCGCCATCACCGGCAATGGCCAGGGAGAAAAGGTGTTGGGTCAGATTATGATGTTGAAAAATGCCAATTCAAACATTGTAATCACTGAAGTTAAGGACAGGGTTGCCGAAATACAAAAAACCCTGCCAGAAGGTGTTTTTATCAATCCCGTGCTTGAACGCAGTGAGCTCATTGCAAAAACAACTTTTACTGTATCAGAAAACCTGATCCTGGGTTGTCTGATTGTGATTTTTGTAGTTGTATTGCTACTGGGCAATATCCGGTCAGGGATGGTCATTGCATCCCTCATTCCGCTATCCCTGCTGTTTACCATTTCCTTGATGTATATCTTCGGTATTGATGCCAACCTGATGAGTCTGGGAGCCATTGACTTTGGGATTATTATTGACGGTGCCGTGATTATTGTTGAATTTATTGCTTTGCGCCTGACGGTTGCCAGTGATGAACTGGCCGCTACGGCAGGAGAAAACAGGCAACAACTGATCGATAAAGTAACTTTTGAAGGCGCATCCAAAATGATGAATTCAGCTATTTTCGGGCAGTTTATTATCCTTCTGGTTTTCATTCCAATCCTTTCATTAAGTGGTGTTGAAGGTAAAATGTTCAGGCCAATGGCGCTCTCGTTCAGTTTTGCCCTGGCAGGTGCTATACTTTTCTGCCTAACCTGGCTTCCCGTTGCAGCCTCCTTGTTTCTGAAACCTGAAAAAGAGGGAAAAAGAAACATATCAAAATGGATCATGAATGTTGCATACCGGAGTTACAGACCTGTTATCGCATGGTCGTATGATCATAAATCAATCATCTTTGGCAGTGCATTGGCATCCCTGGTGCTGGTCGGGGTTTTGTATGCGCGAATGGGTGGCGAATTTGTTCCAACCCTGGATGAAGGCGACTTCGTAATACAGCCGGTACTGAAGACCGGGACATCGCTTTCCAGAACCATTGAACTTACCACTCAGATGGAAAAAATTCTGATTGAGAAATTCCCTGAAGTTGACCAGATTGTAAGTCGTATCGGAGCAGCAGAGGTACCTACTGATCCTATGTCGATGGAGGAAAGTGACATCATTATTAAATTAAAACCAAAAAAGGAATGGGTATCAGCCGGTAGTAAAGATGAACTGGCCGATCAGTTCAAAGAGGCCCTCTCGGTTATTCCCGGAATTGAATACGAATTCACCCAACCGATAGAAATGCGGTTCAACGAACTGATTACAGGTGTCAGAGCCGATGTGGCTATAAAGATTTTCGGAGATGATCTGAAAGTGCTAAACGAAAAAGCTTATGAAGTAAAACGGCTTATTGAAAATGTGGATGGAGCTGCAGATGTAATTGTAGAAAAAACAGACGGACTGCCACAGATGAGTGTTAAGTATAAGCGCGGGAAACTGGCCCGTTATGGTTTGAATGCCGAAGATCTCAACAGTATAGTATCGGCCGGATTTGGTGGTGCGGTTGCGGGAACAGTTTTTGAAGGAGAGAAACGGTTCGACCTTGTACTTCGTATTCAGAAAGACCTGCGAAAAGGCATTGAGAATCTCGAAAACCTCAGGATTAACCTTTCTGACGGTCAGCTGGTCCCATTGAATGAACTTGCCGATATTACTTATACAACCGGCCCTGCAAAGATATCACGCGACAATACTCACCGTCGGGTAGTAGTTAGCATCAACGTAAGAAACCGGGATATGGAATCAGTTGTTAAAGATATAGAAAGCATTCTGGATAAAAAACTAAAACTACCTCCCGGTTATTCTGTTGCCTATGGTGGGCAATTCGAAAATCTGCGCACCGCCACATCCAGACTTAAGATTGCTGTTCCGGTCGCATTACTCCTGATTTTTGTTTTCCTTCACTTTGCTTTTGGTTCATTTAAAGAAGCTGCCATGGTATTCTCGGCCATTCCGCTGGCAACTGTTGGCGGAGTGCTCCTGCTCTGGATAAGGGGAATGCCATTTAGTATTTCGGCCGGGGTTGGCTTTATTGCCCTTTTTGGAATTGCTGTATTAAATGGAATTGTATTGATAGAACACCTGAAAGAATTAAAAGCAAATGGCATCATCGATATGCGTGAACGAATCATGACCGGCACTCTGCAGCGCCTGAGACCAGTCATTTTGACTGCAGCGTCTGCAGCGCTTGGATTTCTTCCGATGGCCTTATCCACATCAGCTGGTGCTGAAGTACAGCGACCATTGGCTACCGTCGTAATCGGAGGCCTGATAACATCAACAATGCTTACTATGCTCGCGCTACCTTTACTTTACGCTGTATTTGATCAGTTCTCCGGAATACGCAGGTGGCCTTTCAGGTTAAAAAGAAACACCAGTGTATTATTACTGCTCATCTTTCCCGGCATCGGCACTTTTGCTCAGAATCTGGCCGTAAGTCCTGATAAGGCAGTGGCTATTGCTCTGCACAATAACCGTGAACTTAAAGCCGATAGTCTGCGGGCTGTTCAGTTTAAAACTGCTTTACCCGGAGCTGGTTCACTTGGAAAAACAAATATCTATTATGGCTACGACAAGAACAATGTCGCAGAAAACGGGAAACCACTCCACATCATCGGCGCAGAGCAATCTTTCGGTTTCCCTTCATTGCTGCTGGCACAACGCAAAACCGGAAAAGCTGAATTACGACTTGCCGAAGCCAGGTACAATCTTGCAAAGCTTCGGCTGAGCAAATTGGTCCTTCAGACCAGCTATCAACTGCTCTATCTGCAAAACAAGCAACAGCGGTATCAGTATCTCGATAGTATTTATTCCGGCTTTTCATATGCAGCCAGACAACGATACGAAAAAGGTGAAAGCAATTACCTTGAAATGCTCAACGCACAGTCGAAACATGAGCAACTCCGAATCCGGTTAAAACAGATAGAAATTGAAACAAATCAGGCTCTGTCGGCACTTCAGCAATTGTTACAATGCGATACCACTGTAACGCTCACTTTCACTAACCTTCCTCAATTGATTTTAACAGATAAATCATTGAGCCCAAACCCTATGGCAGAGTTATATGCCTCTTCCACACAGGTTCAGAAATCAAAACTCAGCGAAGAACGTAACACTCTTATGCCTGATATCACCCTTTCAATATTCAACGGAACAAATACTTACGCGGGCTCAAAAAACTATATGGGTTATCAGGCTGGCTTTACATTACCACTCATCTATAGTGGGCAGAGGTCAAAAATCAAAACAGCCAGAATAGGCTATGAACTGGCCCTTTCAGAGGAAGAGAGCTCCTCACGACAGCTTGCTGCCAGAAAAGCATCCCTTCAATTCGAATTGGAAAAATACAGCACATCAGTAAACTACTTTAAACAAAGTGGGAGCAAACTCGCTTCCGAGATTTACCGGACAGCCCGGCATAGCTATCAACAAGGAGAAATCGACTTGTTTCAATTAATCATGAGTATTGAGACAGCCACAGAAACAGAACTGAATTATCTGGATAATCTTGCCGAGTACAACCGTATTGTACTGGATATAAATTTTTTAATCATCAATTGATGAGCCATGAATAAAAAATATTTCTCAATAGTCCTCGTGATTGGCGGGTTACTGCTTGTCGGTTGCGGTTCTAAAAAAACGGTCATCGATGAAACTGAAACTAATGTTAGCGAAGAAATAACTATAACCAAAAGCCAGTTCACCAACGCAGGGATGAAAGTCGGGAACCCTGAACCAACCAAATTCCTGATGTATTTAAAGGCAAGCGGATATATCGCGGCTTCACCATCAGGCACCGCGCAGGTTTCAGTCCTGATCCCTGGGCGGATTAAAGAAATTACTGTGAATACCGGTATCAGAGTTAGTAAAGGTCAGATGCTCTGCATCATTGAAAGCACTGAATTTATCCGCCTTCAGCAGACTTATGCTGAGTTGTGTGGCAGGTTGAAAGCAGTTGAATCTGAATATGAAAGGCAAAAGGCACTTGCAGGAGAAAACATTGCATCGCAAAAAACCTATCAGAATGCTGAAAGCGAGTACAACAGCCTTAAGGCCAGCTGTGAAGGGTTAAAAACACAATTGGGTTTGCTTGGACTGAAAACAGAAAAGACCGCCAATGGCCTGATTGTTCAGGATCTGATCATCACTGCACCCATTGATGGTTATGTAAGCGCTTTACACTCCGAGAACGGCGCATATGCTGATCCGCAAAAAATTCTATTTGAATTGGTTGACCTGAACCAACTCCAGCTAAAACTCGCTGTATTTGAAAAGGACTTTGCCAGTTTAACAAAAGGACTGAACATCGATTTCTATAGTCCTAATAATCCGGATAAAGTATACCGCGGCACCCTGACCTCATACGGGCGTTCAATTAATCCGGAAACAAGGGCCATTACTGTAATTGGAAGTATTTTACCTGAAGACAGGGCAGGTTTGATAAATGGAATGTATCTGGAAGCAAAAATCCTTACCGGAGAAAGGGAGGTCATGGCACTGCCAGACGAAGCCATTCTGAAATCCGGTGATGCTCATTTGGTTTTGGTTCAAAAAGCCTCCGGAAACAATAACCTGACTTTTATAAGGAAGGAAGTAAATACCGGCATCAGCATTAATGGATTTACTGAAATACTAAACCCTGAAGGGCTTAAGCAGGTTCTTGTAAAAGGGGGGGTTAACCTGGTGATGGATTAGCTGGAAGATATCCATCATTTACCATTCAGGCATAGAACAATGAAATGCAATAAGGTTTTCAAACAAAAAATTTGTGTAACATCGATCACTGTAAATCAGCCGGGATGGCCTGATTATTCTTTCAACCAGTCAATATCAGCATTGGGTTTAGTCCTGACAAGCAACAACAAAGGAAGCATACAAATCTCCATGAATACCAGTTTCAGATGAAAAAAATATTATTAATATTAGCTATGTTTTCATTTTTTGGA
Organism: Bacteroidota bacterium; assembly: GCA_009773455.1. GTDB lineage: Bacteria > Bacteroidota > Bacteroidia > Bacteroidales > Lentimicrobiaceae > Lentimicrobium. The sequence continues at coordinate 331,598 of WSXU01000001.1, forward strand.
AGCAAGTCCTATTGCCAATCAACTTTCGGGTACGCTCTGGAACTTATTCCTGTTGTAGTTCCCGGGCTTCCCGGCCTGCATTCATATGCATTCGGTCAATACGATGGAAAATGGCTGATCATTGGTGGAAGGAAAGACGGACTACATGCCCGTCAGCCATTCAATGCATTTCCTGAATCGCAGAACAATACTGACATTTATGTGATCGATATCAATACACCACAATTCTGGACCGCATCGGTCAATTTTCTGCCATCAGGGATAAGCGAACAATTGCAGTCAACCAATATGAATTTTTATCAGGATAGCGACACACTCTACATCATTGGAGGGTATGCTTATTCCGCGTCAGTCCAGGACCACATCACATTTCCAAACCTTACCAGTATCAATGTACCGGCAACCATTCATGCCATCATTGAAGGAAATTCAATCCTTCCGTTTTTCAAGCAGATCACCGGTGAAAACTTCGCTGTAACAGGCGGTCAGCTTGGCAAAATTGACGACATGTTTTATCTGGTTGGCGGGCAGCGGTTTGATGGAAGGTATAATCCAATGGGCAACCCAACCTATACCCAGATCTATTCGGATCAGATAAAGAAATTCAGGATCAACAACCAGGGTTCTCAATTGAGTTATTCTGATTTTTCAACCATTGTTGATCCAATCCATTTACGAAGAAGGGATTATAATTTACTCCCACAGATTTTTACTGATGGGACCAAAGGTTATACGATTTCATCCGGTGTTTTTCAGCCTGATTCTGATCTGCCTTTCTTATATCCGGTAGACATAACAGCCGAAGGCTATACCCCTGTAACAACCTTTAATCAATATTTAAGCAACTACCACAGTGCAAAATCCTGTCTTTATGATAGTATCAACAACAGAATGCATACCCTGTTCTTTGGTGGCATGAGTTTATATTTTTATGAGAATGGTATTCTCATGCAGGATGAGAATGTCCCCTTTGTAAAAACCATCTCTTTGCTTACAAGAAACTCCGAAAATTTGCTCAACGAATTTCAACTGCCCGTTGAAATGCCGGGATATAATGGAGCAAGTGCTGAATTTATCCCAAATCATCATTTACCCCATTACCCCGGAGAGATCATTAAATTAAGCGAAATATCAGAAAATGATTTTATTATCGGACATATATATGGTGGCATTTCCAGCCCTTCTATGAACCCATTTACAATAAACCAGACGAATACAACCAGTGCCGACCCGACCATCTATGCTGTGAAATTAACGAACAACATTCCTCTGATTGTACAGGAGATAAATGGAAGTAATCCCTATTCAATACACATCTATCCAAACCCTGCTTCCTCAGAAATTACGTTCGAATCAAATACGGGCATACCTGAGAATTCGTACTATCTTATCACGAATACCAAAGGACAAATTATTGACAAAGCCCCGCTAAGAACCATTCGAACCGGCACAAATAAGTATCAGGTGAAAACAGGACTTTCAGAATTCAACCAAACCCTGATACTGACTATAGTAATTGATAATAAATACTTTATAAGTAAAAAAGTCGTAATCAATAATACAAGTCAACGGTGAAAACATCCTGATAGCCGGAAGAAGGATAAAACTAAACAAATTAAAACCATTTATTTGGCAACCACAAAACTACCATTCCCACTACCTCCCACTACCTGATACAAATACAAACCATCAGGAAAATCACCAACAAAAACCTTTAAGGAACTGAAATCCGGTCCGATAGCAATGCTACGGACAATCCTTCCGTTAATATCAGTGATCAGAAGTTCACCGTCACTACCGGCCTGAAGATCATAATTCAGCGTAATCACATTTTTTGTCGGGTTTGGATAAGGAAACTTCATCCACTTTTGTTCAGAAATATCTCTGATTGTTGTCACTAAATGCCCGGGCAACGAGTATACCTTGGTATCGGCCAGTGCAGGTGTGGCTGAATAATCATAGATCCAGGCGATAAATTTCCATGAATCACCGATGTGATCAACAAAGGCAGCACTGGCGCCGCTTACCGTTACCAGCACCTGCCCATTTTCGTTAGCAACCCGGGTTTCATAAACAACGGAGCTACCCGAAATGAGATAATAGGTGTATGAAAATTCTATCAAAGCATCCGTATTGAACAAACCATCTGTAACATGCTGCAGGTTGTTGATGGTTACTCCTCCTGAGGGAACCTGGAGGTTCACCGTTTTGTAAAGCGAGTGATCAGCATTGTAAAGCCTGCAACGATAGTTTGAAGCCTCCAGAAGGGCATATTTTTCATCCTGAAATTCGAGGTGTGCAACAACGCCCTGCCCGTCATAGGAATGTTCAAGGGTAACCTGGGCTCCGGCCCGCAGAAAACCCAGTACTGCAATGAGGAAAATGACTTTTTTCATACAAGTGGAATTCGGGCAAAGATAAAAAAGCTTCAATATCTGACGCCGGATTTCCAACCCTATTTAAGGGTACAATGAAAAGGTTTGTCAGTGATATAATAGATATATTCCGGGATTTTGCTAATTCAGAACAATCATCCCTTGTTCGTCTGACATTCCCGGTCTTCCACAATTACCTTCAATAAATAGGTTGTCAATGATTACCGGGTCTGCAAATCCCTGAGCAGCATTTTAACTGCCTCTTCGGGCGTGAGAGGCTGATAACCGAAACGGGTGTTGAATTTACTACTGTTGAAGAAATAATCCCTGTCGTATTGGTAAGCCATTTCCTTCAGTTCCTTCATTACCGGAATAAAAAGTCCGAGCAATCCAAGCATCCAATCGGGCAACGCGGTGATCCCGGGTTTAACGTTCATTTCTTTGGCGAAAAGACCAATCCAGTCCTTACCGGTAAGCCTTTCGGCGGAAGTCGGCAGATGCCATACTTCACCATAGGCATCCGGTGTATTGCCGAGCATGGCTGTACCCCTGGCAGCATCCAGGGTATGCGTAAAACTGTGTATTTTATCTGTCCTTGAAAACCAGTTGGCTTTTTTGCCCTTTAAAAAGTTCTTATAAACCACTTCAACAAGGGTACTATTGGTTGTACCGATAAAGTCCGCTGAACGGGCGATCAGTGCTTTCAGCCGGCCTGATTCCATTTCCTTTTTCAACATGGCTTCAATCCTTGCCCTCACCTCTCCTTTTTTACTGGTAGGCCTAATGGGAGTGTCCTCGGTCATATTGCCCATGTAGTCACGGTCGTACATATAAACATTATCGAAAAACACCAGGCTGGCATTGTGCCTCTTACAGCTATCCGTTACATTTCGCATAATGACCGGCCATTGGGCCTGCCATACCTTTATATTATATTCCAGACCTACGGTCAGGTAAACGATTTCAGATCCGGCCACAGCGAGGTCAACCTGTTCAGGATTGGTCAGATCGGCCTTCATAAGCTGGTCAGAGGGATTCACTGCTTTGGGATTCCTGCCAACCAGCCGAATTTCGCTGGTATATGCTTTGAGTTCGGAGGCGAGGCTTTTACCAACGGCACCACCGGCACCAAGGATTGTTTGCATTTTTGAATGATTTTAATTTAATAAACAATCAATTTCCAATCAGGTTTTCAAATGTTCTAAAGAGTTTTGATTTTACCTGATGGTGCAAAACTGCAACCCATCTTGCTGAATAACAATTGAAAAATGGCAAACAAACGATTTAAGGGGATGAACAGAAGAAAAAACCGGATAAGTGGTGAATTCACATTATTTACCATGAAAACAAAAAAAGAGACTGCCTTATTCCGACAGTCTCCGTGATTATATTGCAACCTGATTATTTCAACGCCTTCAACGCCTCTGTTGCAGCATTCAGGGTTGGTTCAATGGAAATTTCCCTGCCCACAGCACCTTTCATCCATTGCTGGGGGATCAGCCGGCCCTGGGTGTACATCCTGTCAAATTCGGCTGCCAGTGGTTTTCCCTTGACCTGCTGCTCAACCTGGAACTCGATGAGGTGACCCATCGGATAGTTTGAGAGGTAAAGCGGATTATCGATCATGTGTGAATAAATGGCCAGGATCGGCTCATCCTTTCCGCCCATGATACCAGCGTAATACTTATTCCAGACCTCTTTGGCTGCTGAAATTACGGCTTCTTTCAGCTGTGCCGGGGTAGCTTCCGGATTTTCGTACATCCATTTCCACACTTTCATGTCGACCAGTGAAACTCCCATAATTTCGTAACATGACCAGAAATTATCAAGCGCCATCATGTAATCCTTTTTAGGATCGGCATTGGGCATGCCCAGCAGTTCAAGATCGCGTTTCTGAAAAAGGAAAGCTACAGCTTCGGTAAATGAAGTATTGGGAACACCCTGAAGCATAAAGTAATCCACATCGTTCATAGTTACTGTCTGCTCAACGTTGTGTCCGAATTCATGAACAGCAATGTTATACCCTTTGTAATCCATCCCTTTTTCGTTGATGCGGGTACGCAAATGGGCGAAGTCGTTGCGCATCTCAGCACCCCAGGCATGACCTGAACCCCGGGCAGGATCAACTTTAATCAGGGAAGTGATGGCGACAGCCTTTTCTTTTGTCCAGCCAAGCTTTACCAGGATATTGGAAAGATCAGCCTCAAAGGCTTTGGGGTTGGGATATTTTTTCGAAGTAATCGCTGTAAGTTGTTCCTCAGGAACGCCTCCGCGTGATTTGAATCCATTATACCAGATATCAAAAGGTTCCAGTGGCCTGCCCAACTGCTGGCTGATATAGGCTGCGACTTCCTTCACCTTTGGTGATGACACAAATTCGGTAAACAGGCGCTCAACGTCCTCCTGAGGAATTTCCATGCCACCTTCAAATGCGCGTTGGATAAATGTGGGTAAATTGGGACTGTATGCATCAACGGATTTCATTACATGAAAATTCCCGAGCAGTACTTCGTAGCGCTTGTCGGGTTCCGGTGTAGCAGATACTTCTTTTCCATCTTTGAATATCTTGTTATCAACCGGATTCCAGGCATATTCATCCTTGTTGATGACCTGCTGAGGAATGCTCTGATCAATAATGTGTTTCATTACACTGTAGATCATGCGCTGCTTCTCGATTCCTTTCTCTCCTGCATAGTTAGATTTCAGTTCATCGCGCAGACCCCAGTGGGTGATCAGTTTCATATCAGCAGGGAATGGAAACTGGCCGTCAGCTGTCATCAATTTGCCCATATAAATATTATAGTCCGAAATATAGGCATCGGCTTCTGTCAATGTCTGGGATACCCTGAGATTGATATCCGCCGGAATCCTGGAAGTAAAAAGATCACCCATCCTTGCATAGGCCCATTCCAGTCTGCTCCATGTTTCACCTTTCTCTGTTTTCTCTTTCAGCGAATAATACGGGAAATTCAGGACAGTAAGAAAGGCAATTTTATTGTTAAAGAAATCATCATCGAGATGAGCTGAAGCATCGTAACTGCCGAACATCATATCCACCGGTTCAATTTCGGGGCCGGTAATCTGAATCGGTTCCTTCAGCAATAAGTCCATTTTATTAAAATAACCCCTGAAAATCTCAAAATTACGTTCCAGTTTACTATAAAGTGTCTTTAATGCTGAATCACTTGCGACAAAATTCTCTTTACAGAATTTTTCAAAGTCAGCCGCAGTGCCATCACTTTCGCGCCAGAGGGCAGCTACCTGGCCAACACCCCTTTCGATACGGAATCTGGCAGACTCACCGAGAGAGTCGGTCAGGGCTTTGGTTACTTTTTCCACGGTCGGATTTTCGATGAATAGTTTAACGGTTTCAGTGGCAGCCGGTTGTTTTTTACCGCAGCCACCAACAGCAATCAGAGTTGCCATTGTCATGATAATGATGGATTTACGCATGATACTTTAGGTTTAAAAGTGATACAAATGTATGGTAAAAAAGAACGAATGGTATAATGGTGTGATGGATTGTTATCAAATGAGGAAAAATTCCCATAACCTTTAAAAACCAAGCCCAGGCAGGATTGCTAAAGATTTGAAATATTGGAACTTTGTTACTTTGGAACTTCCTTATCTTTGCAAGTCCTATGAAAAACGAGACCATGTTCCGCGACGAGACGGGCTTCCGCCCCACCCAGAAAATATTTACCGATGTTCCGCCCAGATACGACATACTTAACCGCATTCTTACCCTGAATATGGATGAGGGCTGGCGCAGAAAAACAGCCGTCCGGGTGCTTGAGAAAAATCCTTCACGTATACTGGATCTTTGCTGTGGAACAGCCGATCTTACCATGCACATTGCCCGGAATGCCGAAACATCGGCCGAGATTTACGGACTAGATTTTAGTCACACCATGCTGGAGCGTGCCCGTGAAAAGGTAGCTGTTTTCGGGGAAGGAAGGGTCAGACTGGTACAGGGTGATGCAGGCAATATGCCTTTTGAGGATAATTTTTTCGACGCCATCGGCATTTCGTTCGGATTCCGTAACCTCACCTTTGAGAATCCTGACGCACAGCTCCACATCAGTGAAATATTCAGGGTACTGAAACCCGGAGGAAGGTTTGTCATCGTTGAAACCAGCCAGCCATCGAACAGTTTTATCCGGTGGGGCTATCATCAGTACATGAAATACTTTACTGCCCCCTTGGGCGGTCTGGTCTCGGGCAACCGTCCGGCATATGATTACCTCGCCTATTCGGGTAATCATTACTGGTCGATACCTGAGCTATCGGATATCCTGTTGAAGGCAGGTTTCAGCAAAGCTACAGGCACCCCTTTGCTCATGGGGGTGTCGGCAATTATGGTTGCGGAAAAATGAGCGCTGACAGAAACCGATCCCTGAACTACCGGAAAGATGTGTTCCGGACAAGAGTACTATACCAATTTCCGTTCTGACACCAGGTTCATGATCATCCCGACCATTTCATGGTGAGACACTGTGCTGCAGTTAAAGGTAAGATCAAACAACTGTTCGATGGGTTCTGCCCACTTCACGTAATCCCTGAAAATCTTATACCGTTTGTGGTCGATCTCGGTAAGTTGTTTAAAGGCTTCTTCCCTTTTCAGGCTGTGACGCTGCATTAAAGAATTCAGACGCCATTCGATGGGTGCAATCAGATGAATATGAATGGCCGGGGTCAGCCCGTGTGTAATGGCGGCTCCTCCCCGTCCAACAATGATGGCATGGCCGCTTTGAGCGGCATTGGTTACAACCGACGCGACAGTCTGACGGATTTTCCGGTCGCTTTTGTAGTATTTTGAAGACAGGGCACTCATTACTTCATCAATTTGTGTCCTGTCAATGGCTCCGGAGATGTTGCTGATGATTTCAGGATCCATATTCAGTTCCTTTGCAGCATCAAAAATGATCTCCTTGTTCATAATCCGCCATTGTTTTCCACTCATATCAAGCTCCTTTTTCAGCATATCAGCCAAAAGGTTGGCCTGACAACCAAATTCCCGGGAGATTGTAATAAAAGGATCAGTTCCCATGGGCCTGACAATTCCGGCCTGTTTTCTGTCGAAACTCTCAGCCATTAATTTAAGCAGAAGATTATCCATGGTTTTCGGTTTTATAATTGGTTAAATATAGGAATTTTTATATAGAAATCAAAATTATAAAACACAATAAAAAACAAAATCCTGTCTGTTGATCTCAGACAGGATTTCGGATAATATAAATAAATACTAAATACGGCTTCTCAGAATGGCCGTCTGTTCTTCAAAACCAGGTTTGCCGAGCAGGGCGAACATATTCTTTTTATAAGCCTCTACACCGGGTTGATCAAATGGGTTGACATCCAGGATGTAGCCTGATAATGCACAGCCGAATTCATAGAAGTACAGTAGCTGTCCGAGTGTATTTTCATCCACACGGGGAAGGCTGATCACCATGTTGGGGACATTTCCGTCAACATGTGCCAAAAGTGTCCCGAGTTCAGCCTGACGGTTGACCTCATGAATCCTGCGTCCGGAAACAAAATTCAGCCCATCGGCATCATCGGCTTCCAGTGGAACGGAAAGTTCCCTCTTTGGTTTTTCAATGCTGAGCACGGTTTCAAAAATCACCCGCAATCCTTCCTGCACGTACTGCCCCATCGAGTGAAGGTCGGTCGTAAAACTGACCCCGGCCGGGAAAATCCCCCTGTTCTGCTTTCCTTCACTTTCTCCGTAAAGCTGCTTCCACCATTCAGTAATGTAGATCAGTGATGGCTGATAATTGACCATGATTTCTATGGGTTTGCCTGCTGCATAAAGGGCATTCCGGGCGGCAGCATATTTAAAGGCCGGATTCTCATCAATGGTCCGGGCGGAAGTAACAAGATGTTTCATTGCCAGGGCTCCTTTAACAAACTCACGGATGTCAAACCCTGCAACTGCGATGGGAAGCAACCCCACCGGAGTGAGAACTGAATACCTTCCCCCGACATCATCGGGAACAATATAGGTTTTATATCCTTCTTTGTTTGCCAGTTTCTTCAATGCTCCCTTCGAACCATCGGTAATCGCTATAATTCTTTTCCGGGCCTCTTCCAACCCGTATTTCTGCTCCAGATGACGGCGCAAAATACGGAAGGCTATGGCAGGTTCAGTGGTGGTTCCCGACTTGGAGATAACGGTAAGCGCATAATCACGCTCGTCAAGGATGTCGATCAGATCGGCCAGGTAATCTTCAGAAATGTTATTTCCGGCATAAACCACCAATGGGGCTTTTCTCCCTGATTTTCCCTGAAGGCCGGCAAAATTGTGCTGAAGGGCTTCGATCACTGCCCTGGCTCCCAGGTATGAACCACCGATACCTATCACAACATAAATATCGGCTTGCGCAGCGATATCCTGCGCATCCTTTTCGAGGGATGCAAGCATGGCTTCATCTATTTCATCGGGTAAGGTAATCCACCCTAGAAAATCATTGCCTTTACCTGTTTTATTGAGTAATGAGCCCTGATGAAGCAGGAGTTGCTGCTCAAACGAATAAATGGATTCCTTACTGACAAATCCTTCCAGTTTATCAATATTTACTTTTAGATCAATCATATCTGTTTTCTGGTTTTGGGTCTGAATTTTCCGGCAAAGATAAGGAACTAACCATAAAAAGAATGCAGCCCTGTGGGGAGGCTGCACTCTTCAACACAACAAACCTGTTAAACACATTACACACACAAAACACACCTTACTGAAAACATTCCTTATCAGGCGACGATCAGCAGTATATTTCTGATGCAGCAAAATTAAGCCGCCGCGGTAGTGTGGGGTGTTAACGAACCCTAACAAACGTTAAAAGTTGTTAATCAGAAACATCAAAATGAGGTCAGGCACTTACCTTTGCAATCATGAACCGCCGCCTGATCTTATTTATAGCCATACTTGTCAGTTCTGCCCTGATTGTTCTTACCGGTATTCAGGCCTACTGGATACGTAGTGCTGTGAAACTCCGTGAAGCCAATTTTCAGCGAAGCGTGGCCGATGCGGCCGGTGAAGTGATGATGAGGCTTGAGAAAGCGGAAGTCGCCAGGCAGATCAGAAAAAGCCAGGAATACAACAGCCTGCTTCATACCATTGATTCGCTCGATTACCTGATCTATCTCGAATCGAAAAAATCAGGTATCAAACCGGATACAGCAGGTTCATTCAATTATCAGCGCCAGCAGGAATGGAGTGAGGTATTTGAAAACAATCAGTGGAAACTGGTGAAGAAATCCGATTCAGCCAATCTGATTTACCCGGGATCGGGGAAAAACAGTAACAATACCGAAAACCTGAGTGAAAGGGCAAGGCAGTTAAACCGGAAAAAGGCCTTCCTTCTCGATCAGATGTTCGACGAAATGTTTAATTCACCATTTATTCCCAACATCGAAAACCGGATCACCAAAGGCCAGCTCGATACCCTGCTGCATCAGACCCTGAGCGACAAAGGCATCAAAGCGAAGTATGAATTCGGTGTTTTCAGCGAAGGCCGCAACATCATGGTGATTGAAAAGAACCCGGGATTTAACAGGGAACTGATGGAAAAAGGCATGTTTTTCCAGTTGTTTCCGGGCAACAATTATTCAGCGCCCGATTACCTGCTGATATGGTTCCCCGAACAGACGCGTTATCTGCTTGTACAAATGAGCGGTATGCTGATTATTTCCGGAACCCTCATGCTCATCATCATCATCGCCTTTGTGGTTGTCATGATCGCCATCATCAGGCAAAAGAAGCTTACAGAGATGAAAAATGATTTCATCAACAACATGACGCATGAATTCAAAACACCCATCTCAACGGTCTCATTGGCCTGTGAAGTGCTGAATGATCCTGAAGTGAGCAAAACCGATGAACTGGTCTATTCCTACATCGATATCATCAGCCAGGAGAACAAGCGACTTGGTGTGCTGGCTGAGAAAATCCTGCAGACAGCCATACTCGAAAAAGGACAGCTTATTCTGAGGAAGGAAAACATCGACCTCCATTCGGTCATTTCGGATGTCATCAGAAAAATAGCCATACAGGTGGAGATCAGGGACGGAAACATAACGACTGATTTCAGGGCAACGAAACCCGAAATTCTGGCAGATAAGGTTCATATAACCAATGTGATCAACAACCTGCTCGATAATGCCAATAAGTACACCCCGAAAAAACCGGCAATTGTGGTCGCAACAGAAGATCAGGGAAACGGACTGCTGATCAGCATTACCGATAACGGAACCGGAATCAGCAAGAACAATCAGAAAAAGATTTTTGATAAACTTTACCGGGTACCTACCGGTGATGTCCACAATGTAAAAGGCTTCGGACTGGGCCTGAGTTATGTGAAATTTATTGCTGAAAAGCATGGCGGACAGGTGAGTGTTGAGAGCGAACCGGGAAAGGGTTCTACTTTCAGGGTGTGGTTGCCCTCCGGGCTGTAAGTTTTTTTGGGCGAGAGAGTGAGAGAACGAAAGAGCGAAGGAGCGACTTAGGCGAAGTTGGGCGTTGGGCGTTGGGCGTTAGAAGTTTGGAGTTAGGAGTTAAGGTGTTCAATTGGTAGACGGGCTAAATATTTTCATTTTAGTGACTAAAATGTGACCTATTCCCGGCAAAGTGGCCGGGACAAGTTGTGCCTACTGTGGTGAATAAATTGAGGAAGCGAGTGGGCGATAGTGCGAAAGAGCGAGGGAGCGAAAACAGCGGGAGAGCAAGAAAAAGCGAACTAGGCGACTTCAGCGGCGAGTTGGATGTTGTGCGCTAAAGGTTTGAAAAGAGATTTAATAAGCCGGGTACCTGAATCCCGGGAATTTGTGTGGTATAGTCCTTGATAGAAACAAACAACAATAATGACTGAATAATGGAAAAAGAGAAAACGAGGGTACTGCTGGCCGAAGATGACCGCAACCTGGGCAATATCCTTAAATCATACCTTGAAGCCAAGGGCTACGCTACTAAATTGTGCGTGAACGGTCAGGAAGCTTACGACCTTTTCAGCAAGGAACAGTTTGATTTCTGCATTGTTGATGTGATGATGCCGGTAAAAGACGGGTTCACCCTCGCAAAAGAGATCAGGTTGCACGACAGAAGCATCCCCATACTCTTTCTCACCGCCAAGTCGCTTGAGGAGGACAAACTGAGAGGGTTCCAGGCAGGTGCCGATGATTACCTGACCAAACCCTTCAGCATGGAGGAACTCCTGCTCAGGATGGAAGCCATCCTCAGGCGTTCCGGTCACACGGTGCAGGGAGGCAAAACATTCACCATCGGCAACTATTCTTTCGATTATAACCTGCAGATGCTGAGATGGGAAGGCGGAGAACAACGGATGACCTCCAAAGAAAACGAGCTCCTGCGCCTGCTGTGCGAGAATAAAAACGATGTGCTCGACCGCAGCTATGCCCTGAATAAAATCTGGCAGGACGATTCCTATTTCAATGCCCGCAGCATGGATGTCTATATTGCCAAACTTCGCAAATACCTAAAGGCCGACGACAATGTTGAACTGATTAACGTTCACGGCGTGGGATTCAAACTGGTGGTAAAAGAATGATTGAAGATCGGGCTGTCTCCGGGGTCAGAGGTCGGACCTAAGAGACAGGAGGCAGGAATCTGTGAATCCCAGTCCCGGACTACTGTCAGACAGGTTGCCTGAAGGTTGCCCTGCAATCAGGTCTGAAAACTGCAATCCGAAATTACTTCTTCTTCCCTTTTTTCTTTCTCCTGGCTTCATCGGCCTCCGCTTCAGCCACGAGTGATTTCCAGTCGGCCTTAGTCTCCGAAGAATTATCTACCGTCATCTGGTAATCGTTTTTTCCGATCAGCATGGTATTGATCTCGTTTCCGGTATACTCTTCAATGGCTTCCAGTAAAGGTTTTTCTTCAGGACTGCAGAATGCAATGGCAATACCCCGCTTGTTTCCCCGGCCGGTGCGTCCCACGCGGTGAACATAATTCTCAGGTTGCTCCGGAAGGTCATAATTGACCACATATTCCACCCCGGCAATATCGATCCCCCTGGCACTGACATCGGTGGCAATCAGCACTTTCACCAGGCCATCACGGAATTGTTTCAGGGCGCTGATTCTTTCTTTCTGTTCCTTATCGCCATGAATGGTCAGGCTTTTAATACCGACCCTTTCCATGGCTTCACTCACCCTGCCGGCCCTGATCTTTGTCCTGACAAACACGAGGATCCTGCTGTCGGGATGCTCCTTCACAAGCCGTTCCAGGAAAAACCGTTTATCGTCCATACCGATGTAAGCCACCGAATGGTCAACATTTTTCGAGACCGGATCCTTGGGTGAAATCTGTATGCGGATGGCATCCTTAACCATCGAATAAGCCAGCTTCTTGATATCCGAATCAATGGTTGCGGAAAAGAATAGTGTCTGCCTTTTCTGTGGTATGATCCTGATCAGTTGCCTGATGTCGTGAATAAAGCCAAGATCAAGCATATGATCGGCTTCATCCAGCACCAGAATACGAACCTGGCCGGTATCAATGTGCCCCTGACTTACAAGGTCGAACATCCGCCCGGGGGTTGCCACTACAATATCAACCCCCTTTTCAAGCCGTTGTATCTGCGGATCCTGCTCCACCCCGCCATGTACACACAAAGTCTTTACCCTGCTCCCTTTCCCGAGTGAATTGAACACATCGGTGATCTGCAGGGCCAGCTCACGTGTGGGCTCCATCACCATACAACGGATACCCGGTCCGGCCTCCCGGTCGGATATCAGCATATCAAGTATCGGAATGACAAATGCGGCCGTTTTGCCGGTTCCTGTCTGGGCAATGGCAAGCACATCCTCACCCTTCAGGATTGGAAAAATGGCTTTGTATTGAATATCGGTGGGCCTGGTGAAACCGGCAAGCGCCAGGTTTTTCTTGATGACAGGTGAAAAGGAATAGTCTTCGAATCTCATTGATGTGTGGCTTGGTAACTGAATCTTAATGCAGCGGAAATGCTTTGGGTGGCAAAAAAATTACAGGCGGTGCAAAATTAACCAAATTCAGCAGCCCGGACTTTTAAAGATAAAAGTGTTGCCCGCCGGGGGGATAAAATTCAACAACTTATTCTGAAAAGCAGAAGTGCCTTCCTGCTATGTTTTAATTTCGAACATATCCCAATCCGGCCCTACGGCAAATCTTTCCCTGAATTCCTGAAGCTGGCTGTAATCAAGGACTACTGTATGGATGAAAGCTTCACCAACCGGAGCCTTCACCAGTTCTCTCCCTTTGAAGTCGAGCACACAGGAATCGCCGGTATGTGGCAGTCCATGTCCGTCATCCCCGATGCGGTTCACCCCGGCACAATAGGCCATGTTTTCGATGGCCCTTGCCGTAAGCAGTGATTTCCACACAAAACTTCTGCTGGCAGGCCAGTTTGCAACATACAACAGCACATCGTACTCATATTTCCCTTCGGTATATCGGTTCTTGCTCCAGACCGGGAAACGGAGGTCGTAACAGACAAGGGGTTTGAATTTCCATCCTTTAAGTTCTGTAATCATGGGTCTGGAACCAGCGGTAAACCTGAGGTGTTCATTCCCCATTGTAAAAAGGTGGCGTTTATCAGCAGCCGAATAACTGCCATCGGGCCGCATCCAGATATGGCGGTTATAGTATTTACCCTTTTCAGCAATGGTGATGCTGCCGGTAACCACACAACCCAGACCTACAGCAGTGGATGCCATCCATTGCATCACCGGACCGTTAATTGGTTCCGAGACTTCATGGGGTTCTGTAACAAAACCGGTAGCAAACATTTCCGGGAGAACGATAAGATCCGTTTTCCCCTTCAGGGATGCCAGATTTTTTGAAAAATAATCCAGATTGGCCTTTTTATCAGCCCAGACAAGCGGCGCCTGAACGATGGTCAGGTTCAAAGGTGGAGGGGTGTCTGCCTTCTTCATAAATGTTGATTTTTTGAGCAATTTAAGAAATAAAATAATCCCAAACCAACTCAGGGTGGAGAAGTTTACCAAAAACCAGCTCAGCTGGTTGTTGGGGTTTTCACCGTCATCAGCCCAAAATATCCGGCAATCAATCCCAGTCCGAAGACCATGGCTTCGTTCAGCCCGCGTGTCTCTATCGAAAACCCGATCAGCACAATGCCGAGTCCCCAGTAGGCAAAGGCAGCTATCAGTCCGAAGATACTGCCCAAAGCGATGGAACGTACGGCAATTTTCTTCCTGCCCAGCAGATTTTTCCCCAAACCACCGATCAGCCCGCCAAAGATGGCCAGCAAAAGAAACAGCCAGGGGAAAACGGCTTCTATGGTAATGGAATTACTACGGTAACTGGCATTGACCACCTTTACCTCAATCGTTCCCAGACTCTCTGACCGTAGGATTATCTTCCCCGGTTTGTCTCCGGTAAGCACCAGGTTTGCCGAATCAAGGGTTCCCAGTGAGCTTTCGATTCCGACATGTACAGGAGTGTATTTTGATACTCCTTTCAGGGTAATATGTAAAGGTAAAGTCTGAATACCCATTCCCTGGATGGTGGTACGTACCGATGAAATCAGGATGGCGGGTTCGATGCGCAGGCTCTTATAATACCCGGCCGGGTTGCTCATGGTAATGATTCTTACCTCCAGCGAATCCCTTGGATCACGGGCTTTGATGCTCACTTCGCGGGGCGGCCAGTTCACTTCGCTGATGCTCAGCGGAATAGATTCAGGGTCAAATGAAACAATGATTTCCTCAGGAACTGAAAGTGTTTTCTTTACCGGTTTTATCTTCCCCGAGTCGGTCACTTCGACTGGCAGAAAACGGACGTTTCCTTCGAACAGCGCTGATTCAAAATTATACCTCAGGGGACCAGCATCAATAAAGAGGATACGGTAAGATATCTGCTCATCAGTGCCCGCCACCCTTGCATAATAGAGTTCCGGCAGCATAAATACTTCACTCCTGTCGGGGACAACCTGACCCGGATGCACTGCCGGTGAATCAATCCTGGAGATGATGTCGCCTGTGCGGACCACCGCCTTTCGCTCATCCGGTTTCAGTTGGAAATACTCAAGTGTTGCTTTCCTTGAAGTAGTATCCTTTACCTCATTGAACACCTGTATATCGGCCTGAAGCTGCATATTCTGCTTTGGAATGACCAGTTTATCCAGAACCGGAAACTTCTTTTGTGCAATCCCGGACAAGGTCAGGAACAGAAAAACGGAAAGAAATGTCAGGATTTTTTTCATATCATTTCGCTTTTGTTAAGATCGGTTAACCCAAGCAGAGACCAGCCTCTTCAGGCAGCCAGGGGACTTCCTGTGTTTCTAAGTTATAACAATCGGGCCTGCGCTTTGATTGAGATATAATCATCTGAATTCATGCAAAAAACCCACCTTTGACTGTCAGATGCATAGCCTCTCATTTACCGGTTTACAATGAATGAACATAAAAAGTCAACAGCATTTTAATGTTATTATAAAATTATAAACCCGGAACACCTAAACATAAATGTGATTAGGAAATCAAGTTTCCTATGGTTACCCGGTTCAGATGACTTTGAAATCTGATCTTTAAAACAATGCAATTTTAGTTCCGGCGTATCCATTACAAAATCATAATACCTTATTTACTAGTCCCCGCCTTTTGGATTATTTTCTTGCTTTTTTCGTTTTTTTTATCTAAATTTATAGGTTAATATTGAATATCCAACACGCTGATCCTGAATATTTCAGGTGTTACCTCCTTTATTGCTCCACTGCACTGGTTTATTAGGTTTAAAAGTATTGACTTTCAAGGTCGGAACTGAGTATTCACCATATAAACCTGTATGTCATGAAAACAAAATGCCTGATTTTTTTGATCCTGGGATTTGCATTGCTGGCGATCCCGCCAGGTCATGCCCAGGAAGTCCTTTATGATGGCAGCTTTTCTGCGACAACTGCCATTGAAGTATATCCTTATGATCCACCACCCATGAATGTCTGGTGTTCGTTTCAGAATTACGGTATCATTGCTAACCCCCAGGTTGTTGATGGCGTGTGTTATTACCCGATTGAAGCCGCTGGATATGAAGCCTGGGAGGTTCAGCTAACCCAGTACGGGTTTATTTTGTTACCGCAGCACACGTACCGTCTCTCCTTCGATGTCAAGGCTGATGCCGATCGCTCTTTCGGCCTGTTTCTCGGTGAGTTCTGGGGTAACTGGACACCCTTGCTTGGTTGGGACAGGTATATCCAGTATGCAACAACCGAGTGGCAAACTATCACGCTCGACTTTAATGCAACCTGCATATTTGACATTAACAAAATAAGTTTTGAGTTGGGTGGAATCAACATCGGTATGTATTTCGACAATATAACACTGGAAGACCTCGGTGTGTATGAACCCACCATCGGAATCCTGGGAAGCTCCATCTCCGGATGGGATGTTGATGTTGATATGGCTACTGAAGATGGCGTAATTTACTCACTTCCGGCATATCCACTGGTAAGCGGACGGGTAAAATTCAGACAGGATGATATGTGGTGTGTAAACTGGGGAGGAAGTACATTCCCGAATGGTTATGCAACCTTATATGGCCAGGATATCCCTGTTTCAAATGCGGGCACATATGATGTGCTTTTTAATCGTGAAACCGGGGAATATTCCTTTACCTGCGTCAGTAACTGCCTGCCGTTCATTGGTATCACAGGAACCGCTGTACCCCCTGACTTTGGCTCCGGGCCGGATGTTGATATGTCAACCAACGATGGTATAATCTATACATTGCCAGGATACAATTTTAACGATGGGGAAGCGGTGTTCAGGCTGAATGACGACCCGGATTTAACCCTGGGAGGCTCCACCTTTCCGGATGGTTTGGCTATTTCAGGAGGAGGACCAATCCCGGTTGCTGCCGGAACATACACTGTATCATTTAATTCAACTACAGGTGAATACAGTTTTGTCTATCCTGAAATCGGCATTCTTGGCACTGCATTGGCCGGATGGATGGATGACATTGATATGCTTACAACCGACGGGGTAAATTATACCTTGCCTGAGTACTATTTTTCAAATGGAGAGGTAAAATTCAGGCAAAATAACAACTGGGATGTTAACTGGGGCGGTTACGGCTTTCCTTCAGGGTGGAGCTGGCAGAACGGGCCAAATATCTTTGTTCCTGAAGGAACTTATAATGTGAATTTTAACCGCGTGACCGGAGAATATAATTTCGCGGCAACCACCTGCCCCTTCCCGGGTATTCAATGCCCTGAATATATCTATGTCGGAGCAGATCCCGGCGAATGTGGCGCCTATGTTTACTATCCGGATGTTGTACCTTCTCTGAACTGTGGGGGTGACGGTCTGGTGATCACTCAGACTGAAGGCCTGTCCAGTGGCGCTTTCTTCCCGTTAGGTCTTACGATGAATACCTTTTTACTGACAAATGCTGAAGGAAACACAGCAGAATGCAGCTTTGGCGTGTATGTGTTTGATTTTGCTCCTCCCGTTATCAGCGGAGTCAGCGACTATTTTGAACCACTTTGGCCACCCAATCACAGGATGGTGCCAGTTGAAATTGATTACAGTGTATCTGACGATTGCGGAACTACATGGTGTGAACTCTATGTGTTCAGCAATGAGCCGGAAGAAGGATTGGGTGACGGCGACCTCGCTCCGGACTGGAAGATCATTGACCCGCACAATGTGCTCCTGAGGGCTGAAAGGGCAGGTAACGGACCCGGACGAGTGTATACCATTGTAATTGTTTGTTTCGATGAATCCGGAAATGCATCAATGGATAATGCATTGGTAACAGTACCTCATGATATGAGAAAAAAGAAAACTGAAATTCAGTCTGCCGTTCCTCCTGAAAAGACTGCTGAATTTCAGGTTGACATCTGGCCCAATCCAACAGCTCAACACTTTAACCTGAAGGTTGAATCTGTTTCGGATGAACCTGTCAATATCAGGATATACGATATCACCGACAGGATAATTTTTTCATCTGAGGCGATGAATAAAGAAACGGTCCGTCTCGGAGAAAATCTATCACCGGGGATTTACATCATCAAGTTAAAACAAGCGGAGAATTTTAAAACTATAAAAGTGGTGAAACAATAATCATTTTAAGACAATTTTCCCGGGAAGCTGTCTGTTTATCAGTCGGTTTCCCGGGATTATAATTGGTACCCGGAAGTGGGAAGTTTTTTTGTATAGCATTGTTAAACTACTATGGCTCTTGCTTGGTTTTACATAATGTCAGAAAATATCGTCAGGATCAAAGCACGATTTAAGTAACCAATCCTTCAGGTAATTAAATTTCTATTTCTGATTTGGAAAGTTTCCAAAGCCGGATAGACATAAAGGTTGTTACTAACAACCCTATCCGGTTTGTTCATAAAGGGAGGGAACATTCGCTGATCAAATCAGGAACGCCCGTTGTAATTCTTAAAAATGTATCAGGGAAATAAACCCAAAAATTTTTTCCGACACACGAAAATCAAAATTTATAGCTTGTTTGGCATAAAGGATTTACAGGATATCCGAAAAAAGTGACTAATTTATTTTGTACTGATAAATCCTGATATCTCCGACCTCCGGGGTTTGCCGTTGGCACAATTTGATTTTATGAATCGTTGCCCGCATGATTGCCAAGAAACCGGCAGATATCCTTTAATGCCTCTTCCGATTCCCTGAACAGGCTGCCAAAAACCGGATAACAATGGCACATTCCTTCTCCAATGATCAGGGTAACATCTGTCCCTGCCTTTTCTGCTTTTCCGGCAAACCTTACCGCATCGTCAAGCAGGGTCTCATTGCTCCCGGCACTGATGTGAAGCGGTGGCAAGCCGTTTAAATCTCCGTACAGGGGGGATATCTTTGGATCTGCCTTATCATGGTTGCCTGCATAATAAGTTGAGGCGCTTTCGGCACAACCTTCCGGGGAGAAACAGCGCCGCTTGTTGGTTTGGTGTGACTGACCTGTCAGTAACAGGTCTGTCCAGGGCGAAAGCACTGCTGCCGCTGCAGGCAGAGCCAGACCTTTTTCTTTAAGTGCAAGCAGCGTTGCCAGACACAAACCACCACCGGCCGAATCACCGGCGAACACAATGTCCCGGGGTTGAAATCCTGATGCGATCAGGAAACTGTAAGCTGAAAGGGCATCATCGAGCGCAGCTGGAAAAGGATGCTCCGGAGCCAGCCGGTAGTCGAAAACCAGGGCATTCAATCCACTCCCTTTTACAAATTTAGCCACATGCAACCGATGCGACTGAGGCGAACCAATCATGTAGAATCCGCCGTGGAACCACAGGATCGCCTTCGATGATGAGTTTTCGGGAAGGGTTACCCATTCGGTATATCGTCCGCTGACCGGCGCCTCAGGTTTGATGATGATGTCTTCAGGCAGTTTACCGAACATTCCCGCCGCCTTTTCCGTCTTTTTACGATATTTCAGAATGCCTTCAAGGGATGAATCGAACGGGGGCTTTTTTATCCTGAAACGGAAATAGTGGCTGTGGATAAGCAATCCAAGAATGATTTTGCTTTTCAGGCTTTGCATGGAGACAGTCTTTATGGTTCGACAAGAAAAATTCCCAGTACGGGCTTCAGGTCAGGCAATTGAAATTGTTCCCTGTAATAGGCTTTGTTCAAAGCAAGACCGTTTACCAGCGAAAACAAAATGGTGGCCAGTTCTTCGGCAGGGACCTGTTTTACACTTCCTTCAACCTGCCCCTGGCTGAAGATCCTGGTCATTACATTATATTTGACATCATTCTCCTTCCTGATCATTTCCCTGGCTTCTGCCGGAAAGGATTCAGACAGGGCGGTCTGCGTCATCAGGAAGTAGTAATCGGAAGCGGCAGGTGAGTGAATCAACCCTTCCATCAGACCTTTAACTGCCAGACGAACTTTCATCTCTGCCGGAATCTCCATCTTTTCAAGATTCAGTGCAGCTTCATTCATCTTTGCTAGGGCATCGCCAATCAGCTTCACAAAAATGTCTTCTTTCGAAGGGAAGTAATGATAAACGAGCCCCTGTGACATCCCGGTTTTTACAGATATATCGCTGATCCGGGTGGCCGAAAGGCCTTTGTTCGCAAAAAGACTGAGAGCCCCGGCCAGAATCTTTTCACGGCGCTCATCCTTTACCTTTTCGTTTTGGGTTTTGCTTCTGGGCATTTCAGGTTGATTGAATATTTATTCAATGCAAAAATACACGATTTCCGTTCCAAAACAATATCTTGTTATAAAAATTTGTGTGTTGCCTTCAGGGCTGATCATCAGCACAAAGGGTGAAGGCCCGATATCTGAAGGGGAAATGAAACTGTCAGAAATTTTTGATCAGTTAATCGTTAACCGCCCTGATCAATGCCGCGATGTCGAACTTTTTCATCTGCATAAATGCCTGTACCACCTTCTCTCCTTTTTCAGGATCGCTCATCAGTGATGGCAGTATGGCCGGAACGATCTGCCAGGAAACACCGTAACGGTCCTTCAGCCAGCCGCACCTGCTCTCCTCCCCGCCTTTGGTAAGCCTTTCCCAGTAATGGTCAATTTCGTTCTGAGTTTCGCAATCAACCACGAAAGAGATGGCCTCATTGAATTTAAACAAAGGGCCGCCATTCAGACCCATAAATTTCCTGCCGTTCAGCTCAAAGGTCACCACCATAGGTGTACTTTCGGTTATTTTCGAATTTTTAAATACAGAACAGTAAAATTCAGCGGCTTCCAGAGCCTGGTTATCAAACCATAGACAAGGGTAAATCGGGTTTTTCATGGTGGTGAATTTTTTAATGGCTGTAGTGAATAAATAAGCGACATCATGGCACATTGACACCAAATGCAAAATACTGGTCATCGTAAATTTGAAACGTCTTGTTGTAAAATAAAATTAAAGGACCATTATTTTTTACAAAAGAAGTGTTGTTCAATTCTACGCGTAACCATGAAACTATTCATTCAACCGGGAATTGACCGGGATTAAAAATCAAGCTTCAATGCTTTTAGGGTGTTATCACCTGGGTACATAACTCAGCATAACAACCCCGCTTTTAAACGACTGCATACCGGTCAGCTTCAGTTCCAGATTCTGCCCAATCCCTTTAAACAAAGGAACTCCACTACCGATGGCAACCGGGTCGATCATGATCTGATATTCATCGATCAGCCCATGCCTTGCCAATTGTGACAGGATGCTGCCACTACCCAGTATGGTCATATCAGGGCCGGGCTGGTTCTTCATTACCTTAACCGCCTCCACCAGGTTGCTGCTGATGATCCGGGTATTTTCCCAGCCGGCAGATTTCATTGTTGTTGAGAAAACGATTTTCAGGGCCCTGTTCATCCATGCTGCCACCAACGGGTCATTTTCCACAGCCATAGGGGTTGGCCAATAGGAGGCCATCATTTCGTAAGTCACCCTGCCAAACAGCAGTACATTGCCCGGTTTCAGGCTTTCGGAGGCATGGCTGTTTTCCTCTTCGCCATGACGGTGCCAGCTGATATCGCCGTCAGAGCTATGCGTGAAACCATTGAGGGTGATAAAACTGAAGGCAGATAATTTTCTCATGTTTCAACAATGTATTAAAGTAAAAATGTTATTTCAATCCGATACTGACTTCCGGCTCAACCCGTGAGAATCAGGCCTTTTCAGCACAGGCAAACATCCACTGTATACCAAAGCGGTCCCTGCAGCTTCCGTAGTAATCGCCCCAGAACATATCCTGAAGTTCCTGTTCAATGGTGCCCCCTTCCGAAAGCGCGTTGAACAGCCTCCTGGTCTCCTCACGGGTATCAGGCATCAGGTTGATGTAAACATTGTTACCCTGAATCACCTTAAATCCCATAGATCCGGGCGCATCCGTTCCCATCAGCAGGTGTCCGCCCGTTATGATAAGGGAAACATGCATCACCATATCTTTCTCCTCTTCGCTGAGCGGTGGCATATGATCCGAAGGCGGAACATCCCTGAAACGCATGATCCCATTTCCGGCAAATTCTCCTTTGAAAACGGTTTTATAAAAATTGAAAACTTCCTCCGTATTGCCGGGAAAGTTCAGATAGGTTGCTACACTGGCCATTATGATTGTTTTTAAAAAGTGGTTAATTGGGTGAAGTAAAAAGTAAAAATACTACACACAAGAAAATAAGTGCATTAGCTGCTGGTCGTTCAATGATTAACGGCTTCAGGAATAAATGGTTAACGTTCACAAATTTCCTTGAGTTTGTTCAGTGCCAGCGGCCAGATATCCTCAAAATAGGACCTGTATTTCTCTGTGGAATCTGTATCGACCGAAACCAGGGTCATGCCATCCTTCGATGTAAAGGTATAATCCTCCCGGGCACCGGCCCATTCTTCCACCTCTTCTCCGATGGTGATTTCCTTCCCGCTTTTGATCATACCCAGGTGCTCAATACTGATATATGAACCCTGGATATTCTCCCTGATCCTGCTGATCATCCCACCTTCATTTCCATCCTGGTCGGTCCCGAAAAATTTCATCACCGACCCCTTTGCCCATGATCCCGAAAAACGTGAAGTAGGATTAAACACCGAAGTCCACTCTGAATAATGCTTTTCTCCAATCATCGCTATATATACTTTATTAGCGTCGGCATTAATCGTGATTTCAAAGTGTAGTTTTATCAGGACACCGAAGGCTTCCGCATACTTTTTGAAATTGTCAAGTATCGCCTGCCAACCGGTCCGCTGCAATTCAAGAGTATTGACATCCTCCGCCTCAAACGATTCTTCAATTGTGGTTATTTCTCCCGCAGAAATGAAGGAAATCTGAACCTTCCGGCCGTCATCAAGCAGATACTCAATCCTTCGGGTGGGTTCCACAAGGGTGAACTGCCCGCTGAAATCAAATCCCACACTACCATCCCGGGCTTCCATCCTAGACATAAACCGTCCTCCTTTTCGGAGGTCGCTTTCTGCCCTGGTGGTATGCCAGTCGTCAGAGGCATGGTTCCATTCCCTGATGTGATCGGGACCCGTCCAGAGATTCCATACCCTGCCCACAGGGACCGCGATGCTGGTCTTTATGGTAATTATTTTTCGTGCTGTTGCTTCCATTATAATGAATATTATGGATTCTAAATTATCCGGGGTGACCTGTAAAAGCAGATTCTACTGCAATTTAATCAGCATTACCCGGTTAAAGCAGTTTACTGTTTAACCGGGCTTGCCGAATCGATATTATATAACCATTCCCGTTTCTGAAAGTTCAGTTTTTCAACCCCGGAGAATCATAAGATTTTGTTAAATCCGAAAGATCACCCTACATATAATTCAAGCCTGTTTTACGAAAGTTTTACCAGGACAAAAACTCTATTTTCCGGTTTTCAGCCGGGAGCCGGCTTCTTGAAATTACGACATGGAAGAATATTCCGAAAATCGGACAGGTTCTTTCATGGATGGTGAAAGTTGTCAATAGCCGGTGAGAATAATTCCTATTTGCTGAAGTATTTATTAATCAGGGCCAGCAAAATCTCCTTTTTAATTGGTTTGGAAATATAATCGTTGCATCCTGCATTGATCGATTTTTCGCGGTCACCTGTTAACCCGAAGGCAGTCTGGGATATGATGACCACCTTGTTATTGAACTGTCGTATCTGTCGGGTTGCTTCATATCCATTCAATAATGGAAGCTGAACATCCATCAGAATAAGATCCAGGTCGGGATTAATCCGGCTGGCTTCAACGGCTTCCAATCCGTCACCGGCTTTGATCAGCTCGCGGCACACATCGGCAACCACAATGGAAATAAGCTTTCCCGAGGTTTCATCATCGTCAACGATCAAAATTTTCAGTTTCAGACCTGGCTCTTCAGGACGCTGCTCAAGAACCTCTTTTCCGGTGATGGCTTTTTCTGTGATAAACGGATGGTAAGGAATGGTAAAGTAAAATACAGAACCCTTGCCCAACTGGCTCTCCACCCAAATTTTTCCACCCAACATCTGGACATAGGCCTTTGATATGGACAATCCGAGTCCGGCCCCTTGATTGGCCTGAATATCGCTGATATCAGCCTGAACAAACCGCTCAAATATGGCCTGTTGCCTATCGGCCGGAATACCCATACCGGTATCCTTCACAAAGAACTCCAGCCAGGCGGCATTTTCGACTATTTTTTTAACGTAACCAATTTCGATGGAACCCGCAGGTGTGTATTTTATTGCATTTTTAACCAGGTTGGTCAGTATGGCATATAGTTTTTCGTGGTCGGTCCGTACAATGGCTTCCTTTGAGGGCAGCGGGATTTTCATCGAAATATCCAACCTTTTCTTTAATGCCTCGGGCTTAAAAAAAGTGTAGATGTATTCTATCTGCCCGTTCACATTGGTCTCCCCGATGTCTATCTTCATCAGTCCAGCCTCAATTTTCGAAATATCAACGATATCATTGATGATATTCAGCATCCGGGCTCCGCTTTTCTCAATAATACCAATGTACTCCTGCTGTTGTGCGCCTGAAAGGCCGGGTTCCTTCAGCAGTGAAGCAAATCCGAGGATACCGTTCATCGGAGTCCTGATTTCATGACTCATATTGGCCAGGAAGGCCGATTTAAGTTTATCGGCCTGTTGCGCCTTTTCCCTCTGGCTGATGTAAAATTTCATGGCCATATTCAGCAGCATGATGCTAAGAAGCAGGTAAATCAGCATCCCGGTATAAACATCGAGCAGCCGGATTTCGCGGCTGGTGTATTCGCCGAAAAGGCCGGGATAGAAGTACTCGGCTAAAAACAATACAGAAACGTTCACAAAAACAAGCAGGGTGAAAAGGAACTTCTCAAGTTTCACAAAAAATATGATGATAAACGACTCAAGTACCACGAAAAGATAGAGTACCGGACCGTAAGAACCATAATTGATAAACCACTGTAAATTGAGCAGGGCAAGCGACAGGATTACCATCACATATTTCGAGAGGATAAATTTCCGTTTGATCCTGCTGTAGAAATAGAGCCCTGAAAAGGTTACTGTGGGAATCAGTGTTGAAATGATTAAATACCAGCCAAGCTGTAAAACAATGTTAATCAGCGTTCCCACAAATCCAACAGCAGCAATCAGGAGGCACAAGGCCAGAATCAGGTAGTTGTTGAACCCGATTTCATCGGCCTCAATAAATAAATACTTTTTGATTTTTCCCCACATAGCATTTCCGCTTTACATCACCACTGAAACTGTTTCACTTTTCGCTTGCGGACTTCATCTGATTAATCGGTTACTGGGTTAATTGTAACCAAATGTTATGCAACTATCTGACAAACTGATCAAATATAGGATTTTTCAGGATACCTGAAACCCAAAATCCAAAAGGAATAGAAAAAATACTGGCTTACTATAATCCATTAAACCCTTCGGTCTAACACAAACAGGCAGGCAGAAATGCTACTATAGCAGCAAAAGACAAATTTGTATCTTTTTCCCGGTACGTTTCGGTAAAAGTCAGGATAGCTTTTAACCAACATGTGCTCATTGCTTCACCTGAAAGGAGGTTGGATTTTCAAAGGCTGGACTTATTGTGGAAATAGGACTGTATTCTGGTGAATTGTCCTGGATCATCCCCCCTATCCGAAAACCAGTCGTTCACCCTGTTTGATAAACTCCCTGAGCTGCCCTTTCACCTCTTTCTCACTCAACATTCTCCCTGAAACTCCGGCCTGATCCGGCAGACAGTCGTCTGGTCTCCCTTTTGCTTTCGCTGTAATCCGCTTCAACTCAGCCACCAGCGTTTCAACATCGGCTTCGTTGTTTTGTATTCCGAAGCTGGCACGGATAATGCCCTGAAGGTTAAGAACAGGAACCAGTTTCACGATCAACCGCTGGAATTTTTCCTGGAAAGGAGTAAAACCACTGAGCTGTTTTATGATCAGGTGCGAACACAGGCAGCCAAAGCGTACACCCATACCGCCCGACAAAGCCAGTTTCCGGGCAACCGTGGCAGGCATCATCGATTTTACACTGAAGCCGATCACCCCGGTTTTCCCAACCTGTCCATCCGGATTTGCAGACAACATCCCGTGTAATTGAATTGCAGGAATACCGGAGATCTCTTTCAGCGCCTGGTTGGTGAGGCTTCGCTCCTCCATTTCAATCAGATCAAAGCCAATCCGTTGAAGCAGCAACATTGCTTTTCCCATGGCCGCTATTCCACCGGGGTTGGCTTCACCTGAAGCATTGATCCGGTCCGTTTCGGTTTCATCAAAATGCAGCAGACCCCGGCGGGCAACAAGCACACCCGTCCCAAAAGGGGCATACATCTTATGGGCCGACAAGGCAAGCAGATCAATGCCGGTAGCAACCATACTGATCTTCCGGTGGGCAGCCAGCTGTGCGGCATCCACCATCAGCAAAGCGCCATGGCGATGAACCAGATTGCTGATGGCCTGAAGGTCATTGCAGGTACCCAACACATTGGATGCTCCACTCACCGTCACCAGTCTGATCCTCTTTCGTCCGTGCAGCCCCTTTTCATTGTAGTCCGAGAGATGTGAATCCAATCTGCTCAGGTCAAGAATGCCATCGTTGCCCGCCTCCAGCCTGATTACGCTATGCCCGGGCACCATTCGCCAGGGGAGATCGTTCGATGAATGTTCAAGCACAGTGGTCAGGATTACAGGATCTATATCCCCGGCAGGCTGATTTCCAAGTCCGGCAGCAGCCAGATTGATAGACTCCGTGGTATTGGAGGTGAAAAGGATTTCGAAATCTGATGACGGGGCACCGAGAAAGCCGGCACAAACCTGACGAACTTCATCAGCCATCACTTTTGCAGCCCGGGCATCCTGCCGCAACGACAGACGGAATGCCTCCCAGCAAGGCCTGAACGCCGGGGTACTGGCACTGCTGTCGAGGTTGATGAAGGGCCGGAGGCCTGTGGTCGTCGGCACCTGCACATTTAAGCCAACCATAGTCTCACGGAGAGCCTTCAGCAGCCCGGCTCCTTCCAGACCGGAAAACTCACCGGAATAGAGGATTTCACGCGGTTCGGGACCTTCTTTAAGGCAGGCAGAAAAAACATCCCTGCCATAGCGCTTCATCAGCTGAAGCGCCCTGGCAAAGGCGATAACGTTGATGATGGCAGGGGTGCCAGCTTCAAACCGGTCGGGCTGGCCGGCCCATATTACCCAATCGGCCCCATATAATTTGGTGGTACCACCGCCGGTTTCGAAAGGCACGCCTTCGGGCAGGGCAGCCTTTTCAGCAATGACGGCATCCACACCCAGTGAAAGTCCTGTCTCCCGGCCTGAAAGTATCTGGTAACTTCCCGGTTTCAGCATCCCTGAAAAAACTTCAGCGCGTCGGGGCGAAAGGAAGATTACCTGGTACCTGTTTTTCTCCAGTCCCAGGAATTCAAGCACAATTTCCCTGGCTTTTTCGTAAAGATGGGTTGATACTTTTGAGAAATGGCCGCTGCCGCGGTGTACGTTTGAGTAGCGTTCAAGGGCGGCATGGATGCTTTTTTCAAGTTGGGAAAAGGCCTGTCCGCCGTTTCCTGATGGGTTGATGCCGGTTGTGTTTGATTGGTTCATATTTTATGCTTTTTTAGTTCAAATCTGGCTGGAAAAATTAGAACCGTAATTGTATCCCCCTTGTAACCCGCTTTGTTCAAGGGGGGACAATCACTTTTAAGATTACTTATGCTTTGTGATTTCAATTTCAAATTTTGTTGGAATCTTATTTTAGGAACATTAAATTAAAACTCTCCACCAATCCCGAGCTAATTACTTAATATCAAACTGTTGTGTATTTCTTTATCCTTGTTCTTTTTGCAAGATCAAAAAGAACCAAAAAATCTCGGCTTACTAAAAATGGCTAAAAACAAGCGAGCGATTTTGGCTGGAAGAAATGAGGTTGAACCTTTGTATCTCTTCTTTATACCGTTGTACACTAATCACTTGAGCTTTTCTACACATTATCGGTTGCATTTCTTCTTTATTTGTCCGCTGCTTGTTTTTTTTACGCCATTTTTAGAATGCCGGTCCTTTACCCTTAATCTCAGCTAATTCTCCTTCAGTTAGGTAGATCATAAATGCGTCTGATATCTAAAGAAAGAAAGGTTTGTAATTGATTTCATTTTTCCCGTGACTTCTTTTCCATTTCGGGTGGCAGTTCAAAGGAGAACACCTCATCCAGTGGAACCTTGAAGACCAGGGCGATCCTGAAGGCCAGTTCGAGCGTCGGGAAGTACTTGCCGTTTTCGATGGCGACAATGGTCTGGCGCGAAACACCGGTTTTATCGGCCAGTTCCTGCTGGGTCATTTCATTGGCGAAAAACCGCAGCCTGCGGATGTTGTTGCTGATGATTGCCTTACCCATATCAGACTCCCTTTCTGTAATACCACAACCTCAATAACTCATTTACCACACTTGCCACAAAGCCGGAGGCTATCAGCACGAAAATCATGATCCGGGTGTGCATGCCCATGGCCAGGCAACCCATGGCCAACATAAACCCCAGGATAAAAATATAGTGGGAGATCTTGATGGATTTCAACTCAATCAGCTTATCCCGCTCATCATCAATGGGGTCAATATCGTCATGACCAGCCATTTTAAATGCGATGGCCAGTACAATCTGGATGACGATCTGTGCCCCTATGGCTACCGGTATCATAATCAGAAACGCCTTGCCCAGAAACCTCATGTCGTTCAGCAGTGCGGGGTTTCCTTCAATGAAATTGTAATATACATACAACCAATAGAATGCCATAATCAGCACCGAGCTGATCAGCGAAACGAGTATTCTTTTTTCTTTCAGATCCATATTTCCTCTTTTAAAAATCGATGTTTTAAGGTCAATTAATTTCGACACAAAGTTAAGTATTTTTATCTTAATGTCAAGTATTTTTTACATTTAATTTTTAATATTTTCTAAAGCATTGAATTTCTGATATATGATAATGGTTGAAATCACCTTAAAAGGTTGGTTGATATTTTACCCGAAAGGTTGGCCCGCATCTTACCCGCCAAAGGCGGGGAGCCCCTTTGATGCGAGCCCCTGAAACAGCACAAATAACAGGAGGGTGAACTTTTCAGATTTATGATTTATCCTGAAACCGGATTTATACTATCTTGGTTACTTCAAATTTTATCGCAGCCAATTTTAAAAACCTCTATTATGAAAAAAAATATAAAATCTGACCCAACCCCTGTCTGTGGGCAGATGGTTTCCCGGATGTTCCTGTTGTTGCTGCTTTTACTTTCCGGCCCGGGACTTTTTTCCCAGGATACCTTCTCTATTGTTGCCATCGATTCCATTACCGGGGAAATCGGCAGTGCCGGCGCCTCCTGTGTGGGATCAAGTTCAGGCTATCCGCACGGAGCGCAGATTCTGAGCGATGTGATTCCCGGCATCGGGGCCATTCATACCCAGGCTTCCTGGCATGCCACCAATCAGCAGCGGGCCCACGACTGGATGATGCAGGGTTTATCCCCACAGGAGATTATTGATTTACTTGTGGCCAATGATGTGGGCAATAACCCGACCATCCGCCAGTACGGTATTGTCGACTATAACAGCGGGCATCCCCGGAGTGCGGCCTACACCGGCGTGAACTGCATGGACTATAAGAACCATGTAGCGCACCTGAATTATTCCATCCAGGGGAATATTTTAATGGGACAGGAAATCCTGGATTCCATGGAATCGCGCTTCCTTAATACCGGTGGAACGCTCGCCGACCGGCTGATGGCAGCGCTCCAGGGAGCAAAGGTTATAGGAGCTGACACCCGCTGCGGCATCCACAACACCTCCTCACAATCGTCCTTTCTGCGGGTGGCCCGGATGAACAACCAGCCCGATTCCCTTTACCTGGATCTGTATATGTCTTACCCTTACAATCTCACAGGAATTTACCCGGTCGACCCGATCGATTCGCTCCAGACACTCTATGACGCGTGGAAAGTATATGTAAATGTCATTGATAATCCCGGTGGTTTTAATCCCTGTTTAAAGGTCTTCACCGAATCGTCAGGGACAACTACCTTCGACTTCGGTCTTTGTCATAACTATCCGGGTTCCCGGGTTGAGATTTACGACATTACCGGTCGCCGGATCACCGGGTTTGAAGTGAACAGTCCGCTGGAGGGGATACAGCTAAAAAACCATGGTATTCTTATCTACAGAATACTGGATAAGGAAAACCGGCAGATGGCGGAAGGGAAATTTATTCTGCCTGAGCACAGATAAAAAACATAATTATTCCAAAGCGTTTCAGGTATTGTGTTTCTGCTCTGCAAGAACCGGTAGCATTCATCCGGAGCTACCCATTTGCATTCCAGCATCATGATTCCCTGGTTTTTCCGAAAACTTCAGGCTGGCTTAATCCGCCCTTGCCATCCGGCATGTACCCAAAGTTCTGAAATATAAATCGTCACGGCAGGTTGTTGCAATCAAAGACCTTTGCTTTCATTTTCAACCATTTCCCTATTCAGGGGAATGTGTGAAACATGTAAGCAATTCTTTAAACTGTGTAATGATTCCTGTATTCAAGCACGCGAACTTTGTTTCAATATAAAAGGGTATGAAAAAAGTCAGGTTGTTTTTCTCTGTTTCATTGATATTGTTATATCTGCTTGGGTTTTCATCCTGCATAGTTGCTACCGGGGGATCTAAATCCAAT
This sequence comes from Bacteroidota bacterium, assembly GCA_009773455.1. Classification (GTDB taxonomy): domain Bacteria; phylum Bacteroidota; class Bacteroidia; order Bacteroidales; family Lentimicrobiaceae; genus Lentimicrobium. Next base: position 362,565 of record WSXU01000001.1, read on the forward strand.
GGAACCCCGAAAGGATGGTACAAGAATTCAAATAACCCTCATCATCCTCATTCCACAAACCCTGGAAAAGGGCATGGTAAACATAAATAAAGGAACCATTATGAAAACCGAAAAAATCTCCGGAAAGAATACCGGCCTTGTTTACAGGAAAGATGGGAAAACTCCCGACCTGAGACACAAAAGTTTTTAGGTTGGCCCGCATCTTATCTGCCAAAGGCAGACAAGCCCTTTGATGCGAGCCTGAAACAGCAACAATAAAAGGCAGGCGGACTTTGTATTCAGAACGGAATTTCCTGTTGCGGGGCCTGGCTTTATCCGGGTTGCATAACTCTGATCCGGATACCAATTTCTCTCCGCCTCTCTCCACCTCCTGACAGATTTGCAACCCGGGCTCTTCAAAGGAGTAACTCTACGCTGATGCGCAATTCATTCTCCGGTCAATGGATGACAAACCACCGTCCCCATGAGAGTATAGTATTGCCAGAATACAAACCAACGAGATAACTGCCATTACGAAAGCAGGATGCATCCAGGTAGCTATAATCCTGTTCACGAACGGGAAAACAAACCACTTCCCTGCCTGTCATGTCAGAAATCCGGATTTCGTGGTTATTGAAATCCAGCCCTTCCGGAAGCTTAAGGACGGTTTGGCCGGAAGATGGATTCGGAATGATGGCCAGTTTCTGCTGTTGTCCGGCGGGCAATTCTCCAGTATTGAGTACCCAGCTGAATTTGTAAATCTCGTTTGTGCCGGATTCTCCGCCTCCGAGCCATCCGGTTGCCACATCATAAAATTCAACGGCCCCGTTTGAAAGGATAGCGGATTCAAGCACCGTAAGCGTATTGAACATATCCGGTGTGAAATAAACCCGCATTCCGGTTTTATAGGCTGTGACCACAAAGCCTCCATCCCATCCCGGCACACGGCACATATCCTGAATAATGTAACCAACCGGGAACGATACCGTATTCCATGTGATGCCACCATCGGTCGTAACGACAAGGGGGTCGGGATTCGAACTTCTTCTCCAGATGGCCCCTTCCTGCGCTGATGAAAAACACACCCCAAGATCCTGATTCCCGCCGGAAAACAGTTGTGTGACCTCCCAGGTCTGGCCCCGGTTGACCGAGCGGAAACACCTTGCCTTGCTGGTGGTAAACCAGACGGAGTTACCCATAGCGGAATAACTGTGATTCAACCCCATTTCACCCGGCAGGATAGCAGGAATAGCGGAGGAGGGAATCCTGGTCCAGTTAGCCCCGGCATCATCTGTAAGTTGTATTTCAAAGTATCCGTCCGTCGGGTCGCCAACGGCAATCCCTGTATCTGCGCTGAAGGCGTGATAGAAGTTGATAAAGCTACCGGTGAATTGTGTCGTAATCATGTTTGACCAGGAGGTGCCACCGTTTGTGGTTTTCCAGACAGATGGGTCAGTGTTTCCAGACATATCAGCGAATACAAAGAAACAGGTATTGATATCCCACCCGCAAACCGACACGCAACCCGGATTGCCCGGGGCAGGGATGGTATCAAAGATCCAGGTATCACCTCCGTCGGTCGTTTTAACCGAAAAGGCGCAGGGTAACCCGCTCTCGTGGAATGTCCCGACCCACAAATGATCTGGATCTATAATGGAGTAGTAAAATGGCCAGTAACCTGTACCGGGGTAATTCAATGGCTGTGGCACAAACTGACACTGACCGGACAATGCCATGCAGAAAAGCATGCAGGAAAAAATCAACTGTTTCATGGCCTTCTTTGTTTGGTTAATGAATATGTTCTGAACTCAAAGGAATCAGTTCATTAAACCGGGTATGCTGCCAGGGAAGGAGACAGGCGGGAGTCAAAGGAAAGAGGAGAAACGACATCCATCTAAGGCAGTTCTCCAAAAATCAACCTAAATGTACGAAAAAAGCCGGTAATAAGCAAATTTCAGCCTTGCTTTTATAGCACCACTGCTCCCCGATGTCGGATATTGTTAAGAAATCCGACATGATCGGATGGAAATGTCGGATGGAATAAGAACATTGAATTTAATTGTCGTATGTGATTTACTATTGAATCAGTTGTAAGGCAGCACCTAACATGTAATTAGAATATTATATAATTAATATTTCTGCTCTTGGCTGATAAAATATCTACAAAATAATACTCCACTTAATATTTGTTTGTCAAATTGTTTGTCGCAATTAAAAAAGCCACTCACAAATTAATGTAAATGGCTGATTTTGAGGCTCCCTCTGCTGGACTTGAACCAGCGACCCTCTGATTAACAGTCAGATGCTCTAACCAACTGAGCTAAGAAGGAGTATTTTCCCTCGTAAGGGACTGCAAAATTAATACATAATTTTAAATAAACAAACGGGGGATAAAAAATTTCTATTCAATGATGAATAATTCCGACCGCGAACCCCGGGGCAATGCCCTCACAATGGTTTCAGGATGCAGTTGCTTGCCTTTGTTTTCAAAGGTTTTGCTCAGGGTCGAAAGGGCCGTGCCGGGAGTGTTGTTTTCGGCACTCAGGTGGCAAAGCAGGATGTGTGAAATGCCGGGATGATAATGATCTGACACAAAATCAGCGGTATGGGTGTTGCACATATGCCCCATGTCGCTGTGAACCCGCTGTTTCAGTTGTTCAGGATATCGCCCCGTTAGCAGCATCTCTTCATCGTAGTTTGATTCAATCACCATCACATCAGCCTTTTTCAGGTAACGTGCGGCATGATCGCCGATGTGACCCAGATCGGTGGCAATGGTAATGCTCTTTGCCGTATTGGCGATGTGATAACCCACCGAATCGTGGGCATCGTGCGAAACCGGGAAGGCGTCGATGGTGAATCCGGCCAATTGAAAGACTTCGCCCGGGTTGACCTGCACATGAAGGGTCGAATCCAGGTCGAAGGTGGTGCGGTTGCGCAGTATCCCCTTCCAGGTACCTTCGGTGCAATAAACCGGTATCCGGTGCTTGCGCGTGAGGATGGTCAGCGCCTGGATATGGTCGATGTGATCGTGGGTGATCAGTATGCCCCGGATCAGCGGAAGTCCGACCCCAATCTCTTCCAGCGTCTTGCGGATACGGCGGGCACTGATGCCGGCATCGACCAGCAGGCCTTCGCTGCTGCTGCCAACAAAATAACAATTGCCGCTGCTGCCGCTGGAGAGGCTGCAGAACTGAAGCTGAACAGGGAAAAGAGACGGAGACACTTGGGATCAGTTAATAACTAACAACTAACAATTAACAACTAACAGGTGACAACTAACAGTGAAAAAAGAGAGTAATTGAAACAAAAAACAAGCTAAGAAATTATATCCTGGAAATCAGTCATCCATCCCCCTGTTATTGCTGCACAATCCCGGGGAAGGTGAAATCTGGGATCCGAACTCTGAGAGTTTTGCAAAGGTAGTCTAAATGATGACTCCATTTTGAAGGAATTCGCATCAACATGGATTCAACCATATCAGATTCTGGCAAAAAAAACCACCCCGGCAATATCAGCTGTATAAAGGCTCACATTGTGATCCGGGGCGGAATTTCCTCAAACACGGGATTGTCTTAATTATCCTCCATGCCCGTGGCCATGTCCGTGGCCGTGTTCGCAGTGGTGGTCGCGACCGAGGTTGCGCATGAAAATGCGGTACAGGGCGGTATTGGATTGTGCTGATATGATCAGTTCACCATCGGTGAGAATGGCATTGTCAAGCTGTTCAGGGCTGATATCCATCATCAGCTGATCCAGATAGAGCTGAATGACGCTTGAAAACACGGAAATGTCGGCAGAAGTGATTTCAACACTGTTTTTTTCCGTCTTAAAAAGGATATCCTCATATACACGGACAGAAATGGGGATGATTTCGCTGTTCGTATTGGTGTATACTCCGGTCAACAAAAAGACAGGATCTGTCCCTGCATCACGTTTCAGCCCTTCGATTTTTATTTCAATCTCATCGTAGAAACCGGGTTGAAGAGTAATGTTGCCGATGGTAAAAGTCGTATCAAAAAGATTGACCACTTCAGGTCCGCGCCATTTGTATTCAAATTCCACTGAGTCGTGGTGCGTGATCAGGCTTTTGAGTTCAGCCTCGAATTTCAGTCCTGACACAACCATGCGGGCTGTGTCCCAGGAAACAGCAGTTACCGTGGAAACTGATTTGGTGCCATTGACAGGTAAAGAATAGCTTTTGTTGAGCGCCTGTATCCGGATTCCGGCAACAGTCGTGGAGGGTTGATTTTCGTCTTTGCTGCACGATAGCATGACCACAGTGCTTAATACCAGCAGCAGGGCTGATTGAATGTTACTTTTCATCATTTCAGTTTTAAATTAGTCATCGAATAGTAGGGTAATTGGAGGCAGATATTCATCTCCGGAGAAATATCATAGAAGCAACTATTATGCCTTTGCCTTATCCGGGTAGTTGGAACCCAATTCCGAAACTGATGAACGGGAAGAATCGGAAAGGCGCTACCTTTGTATCGGAAAGCACAAAACACGGGCAATGGAATATACTTCGCGTGAAATAAGCATCGGAAGCCTGAGGCTTGGCGGAAACCAGCCGATTCGTCTCCAGTCCATGACGAATACGAATACCATGGATACGGAAGCCACTGTGGCACAGGCGGTCCGTATGATTGAAGCCGGGTGTGAACTGGTTCGTATCACCGCTCCTGGGCCGAAGGAAGCAGCTCACCTGGAAGTGATCAAAAAAGAACTGAAAAAAAGGGGATTTTCTGTTCCGCTGATTGCCGACATTCATTTTAATCCCACGGCAGCGGAAATCGCTGCCCGGATTGTGGAAAAAGTACGCATCAATCCGGGGAATTACATTGACAGAAATGCCGTAACCGGAATTAACTATACCGAAGCGGAGTACCATGATGAACTGGAACGTACTGCCCTGCGGCTGAGGCCCCTGCTGGATATCTGCAGGGAACATGGCACCGCCATCCGCATCGGCACCAACCATGGTTCACTGAGCCGACGGATTGTAAACCGTTATGGAGACACCCCTGAAGGAATGGTACAATCGGCCTTTGAATTTACCCGGATCTGCCACGACCAGGGATTTCACAACCTGGTATTGTCGATGAAATCGAGCAATGTACGTGTGATGGTGTCGGCCTACAGAATGCTGGCCGAAAAACTCCGGGAAGAAGGGCTGAATTATCCGCTCCACCTGGGCGTAACTGAAGCCGGTGACGGGGAAGACGGACGCCTCAAATCCATTGCCGGCATCGGGGCAATGCTGGCCCGGGGTATCGGTGATACCATCCGGGTGTCGCTTACAGAAGATCCGGAGGCCGAACTTCCGGTGGCTTCCTCCATTGTTGAAAGATTTCAGCAAACCAACCCGGATGGCACCATCATTCGCCGGATCAGACCCGATCTGTGTATCGGGAGTGAACTGCCCTTTAAAAAGGAAGTTTCAGAAACTTCCGGTCACCTGGGTGGTAAAAATCCACCTGCCCTGCTGCTCGAATCAAAAGGGAATTATTATCAGGCGGAGGAAAACGGGAAACTTTCAGTCCTACCCCACGCCATCATCCATATTTCAGATTTTCAAAACGACGGAAATACCCTCAGGATGCTGCACATCGGTGAAAGCCTGATTGAGACAAATCCTGATGATATTATAAAAATGCTGGGTTCTGATGTTACCATGGCTGTCATGGCTGAAGCCGGAGCAACAGGACTGAGAACCCTTGCCGGGCGCATGCGGGATGCCGGGCTGAAAAACCCGCTGATTCTGAAGAGTCCGGCAAACATTGACAATTCAGAAAACCTGCTGACAGAAAACAGCCTGAATCCGGGTAACCTGCTGCTCGATGGTATCGGCGACGGCCTCTGCCTCAATGCAGATGCGGTGGAGATAGATCAGGTCATCCGGATTGGTTTTGGCTTGCTCCAGGCCACACGGATGAGGATGACAAAAACGGAATTTATTGCCTGCCCTTCCTGCGGGCGGACATTGTTCAACATACAGGAAGCCTTGCAGAAAGTGAAAGCGCGCACCGGTCACCTGAAGGGCCTCAAGATCGGTGTCATGGGCTGCATCGTTAACGGACCGGGTGAAATGGCCGATGCCGATTACGGATATGTAGGCGCCGGAAACGGGAAGGTCACCCTGTATAAAAGCAAAGAGGCTGTGAAGCGCGGGATTCCCGAAGACGAAGCAGTGGAAGCGTTGGTTGAACTGATAAAAGAAGGAGGAGACTGGAAAGAGAGTTAACAGTTAACAGTTAACAACTAACAGTTAATAGTTTACAGTTAAAGGTGATTTTATTATTAGTTCAGGGTGTCCAGTAATGAAACAGGGCTGTGATATAACCGTACATATTTTCGTTGATTAATAATTATATAGTTCATTATTAATGACATACAAACTGGCATGATATTTTCAGCAAGGCAATTGTTGTCATCCGTAAGATGACCAACTCATCTTCTCTATTCTTATATCATGGTAAAGAAAACAGCAGGGATTCCACTGAAGCTTTTATCCATTACCATAATTTTTGCCTGTAGCTTCAGGCCTGTGGTAGCGCAGGAAACCCGGGGAACTCATGACACATACATCATTGTACTTGATGTCCAGTCAGCTTTTTATAAACGACCCTCCCTGCAATTGCAGGCTGCTGACATGGTCAGGCATATCAACAACCTCATTGCCACCGCCGATCCTGATAAAGTCATTTATATCTGGGCAGCCGGAAAAGCCCTGTCGCTCACGTCCATGGGCTTTTCGGTCGATACCCTGACGCCTGATCCCGATAGCAACCTTAACCTTGTGAGCAATCATATATTTACCAAAATGAGCGGTGATGCTTTTGCTGAAGCAAATTTCGCCGAATTTGTAAATAAAAACAAGGCCTGTGAGTTTATCCTGACAGGGATGATGGCCGAGAAATGCATCTATGATACTGCAATCGGAGGTCTGAAACGTGGCTATAAAATCAGCATTTTACAAGATGCAGTCATTGGTTCGAACCCGGCAAAGAAGGAGAAAGCCCTGAAAAAACTTGAAGGGAAAGGCATTCAGATCATTCCGTCAATTATATAAACGAATAAACAGAAATTACCTTAACCTGTTGTGTGGTTTAAAGGCTACTATAATGATATTATGTCATATTGAGCCTGACTTCCGGGCATTCAGCCCGCCGGACTGTGTCAAGCAGACAGGGCAGGCGAACGAAATATGGCTTCGACGCTCAGTCTGACAAATGAAGAGGGTACAATATTTTATACTCAGCCAATAAGTTTTAAATAATTGATTTTCAGGATATTAAAAATACGAAATTGGATTTCTAAAATCATCAAAATCAACTCATTGCGTCCCTTTAAGCCGGTTTAACCGCCGCAGGAGGGCAGGCTGGGTTGCGTGAGTGGCAAAAATCCTTTAATGCCGGTCAGCAGCCTTTATGAATCGCAGGTGCACCGGACCTTCAGCAGGATCCATAATTCTCATCAGGTAGACAGAAGGTGTCAGATTGCTGATGTTAATCGCCGTTTTGGTGTCCGATTCATGGATGATTCCCTCCTTCAGCAGATGGCCATTCATATCATACAGCGTGTAAACCGCTTCCTGATGTTTCAGGTTTGAAAGATAGATTACATCTCCGGCTGGATTGGGATACAATGAGAATCCATCCTCTGCGGCGGCAAGTAGACCGGTACCCACGTGTTCTTCACCGAAATAAGCTGTAAAATCAATGGTTTCAGCGTTCAGGGTATCGAGGAAAACAGCATTCAGCGTATCGGCGATCAGCCCGTTGTTGCCCCAGTAACTGAAATAATACCCGAGTGCGGGTTCTGCAGTGATATTTACCGGAACTCCGTTAAAATAAACACCTTCCCAGGGGTAAGTATCCGGGGTAATGGTACTGATGTGAATGAATCCAGCTCCTTCCGGAACGACTCTGAGGCTCAGGTTAACCTGGTTGGGAAGCCCTAAATTTGATACAATGTGATTTCTGACCTGCTCCGTTCTCATCTGGAATTGCTGCTGCAATGTGAGATGATTGCCCGTAAATGCCATCATCTGCTCCGGAATGTTATTCGGGTCGCCCCAGCGCAAAAACTCATTGACCATTTCATCCCTGGTAAGTGCAAACATATTCTGTTCGATGGCTGAGATATGCTCAAAAAGATAATTCGAGTTCATGAGGTCGGCAAACCGATTGATGAAGTAATTTCTGAAACGGCTGTTCTGCATCCCTTTGAGCCAGACGCTGATGTGGGGAATGGAAGGATCCTGGTCCAGCATAAACCTGATGTGGTCGTAATAGACATCGGTCCATCCATTGGGTTGCAGGGCCAGTTCCTGATCGATCAGGCAATATCTCCAGCGATTTCCGGTAACATCGGAACGGTATATTTTGATGTTGTTCCATGGCCAGTCGATGTTCGACATCCATGACTCTCCAATGATGTAATCGGTGTACCAGGTGAGGTCAAAATGCCGGTCGGCCTGATTCCAGAAATCAGGATCTTCGGGATTCAGGTTGCCAAAGGCCTGCCAGGAAGCATAGAAGGGTTCAGCTTCTCCTTCCACAGCCCTCAGAATTCCTCCATACCAGGCACTTTGCGAAAGAATGGTGATCTCATCCTCATCTGCTCCGTCATGGATATTAAAGTATTCGGCATCCATTTTCTCGCGCAGTTCATATAAGCCGAAATATCCACCATTGATATAGACGGAAACCGGTCGCCAGGCCGAATAATAATTGTGGGTTCCCTTACCCATTGAAGTAACCTGTGTGGCATCCTTATAGGGAAGCGTCAGGTACTGATTGCTGCCGTTCCTGAGGTAAAATTTACTGTAAATGTTTCTGGCCGGCCTGTCAGGAATCAGGTTATACTCAACCGGACCGTCACCCAGCACACCATCGCCCGGTTCAAGCCGGAAAGAATGCTGTGGATGGTAACGGCTTCCACCCCATCCGCCATCAATCTGCATCCCTGCTCGCTGCGAAAAGATCAGTTGGCGAGTGGAATCAAAATAATCAATATACGCCGACCTCTCCCAATCAGTCCACCAGTTGTCGAAGATTCCGTTTGCCCCATAAAGGTTATCGTTGTCTGTAATCACCGACAGTACGGGCGTTGTGTGATCTACCCCGAAAAGATAAGTGGCTGCCTTTAATGGCCCGGGCAATATCCCATCCTGGAATGCCCTTGCCTTTAACACGGTTGTTCCCATGATCTGAAGAGGAGTACCATTGTAAACAGGCGATTCAACATCCGGATCACTGCCATCGGTGGTATAATGAACGGCCGAGTTTGTCCCGTTCGGGTTGCCGATTTCTATATTCAGAACAGACTGATAATATCCGGAAGGGGCAGAAAAAGTTAACGGAAGCAGATAACCGGTGAAAACGGGTGACTGGTTATTGGTTGCCGAAGGTGTTCCATACTGAAAAAGGAAAATCTCAGGTGAACCGTCGGGGTGGGAACCACAGCTGACATCAAGGTCGCTGCAATTCACTTCAAGGCTGCTGAGCAGCACCTGTGCCGGAGAAAAAAGATAAACAGTCTCACCATCCTCTGATATCTTGAAATTTGTATGGAGGGTTTCGGTCGGTGTGCTGGCTTTAAAGGTCGATGTAACTGCTTCATCGTAGGTTAACTTCATGCTGATGTCGATGTAATCATAAACGGTACTCGGATCGGTTGCTGCCACATCGAAGGCCAGGCTGGTAATATAACCCTCTGTCAGGCCGGCTTCGGTGAGTTCCGTTGCGGTGATCAGCATCTGATGGCGGGCACACCAGTACCAGTTGCCATAAGGAGCCGGGTATCCGGTATTTGAGTTCTGTACTTCACCTGTTCCGATGGTGATGCCGTTCAGCTGCATGTTTGGCCGCTGAAAAACAGGGGTCCCGTACATCGCTGAGCAGATATCATTCCCTCCGTCCTGAACGGCATAGATGGTTGAAAGGAAAGGTGTTGAAGTTTGACTGAATATTGAATTTGAAGTATAGCCTGCCGAACTGTAGGAACAGGTATTGACGAGGATTCCAGACGTGCCATCCCAGTAAAACGGGGTAGTAAATACATGGGTATTCCATCCCAGCAGTGGCGAAAAGGTGGAGGTATTCAGCACAGCGACAAACCCGGGTTCCGGTCTCCGGTCCTTCCCGCTGCAAAAGACCGTGATAAACTGGCCGGGCTGGAGCTCAAACTCCGGGAAAACCCATTTTACCGGATTGTTCAGTTTATCCGTGATCGAATAATTCAGTAGGTTTACCGTCTCATCCCCGGCGTTGTAAAGTTCAACCCAATCGGGGTATTCTCCTTCTTCATCAGAAATGGTAAGGTAATTCCGGTTGCTACCCTCATTGATCACGACCTGGGCTGATGCCAGATAAGGTAGAAGAAGGGATGATAAGAACAGAAAACACATTTTTTTATACCACATGCCGGCAGATTTGATAAGCGAATGTAGTAATTAACAGGTAAACTCACAAACGGGTCCTGAATTTCAGGTAATCAGGAAACTATAGTTGTTCCTGAAAAGATAACATCATATGAAATTCCTGTCAACGAAGCCCTGAAAAGAGTCTTTATACTGATCACTCACAGGAATATATACTTTTCCGAACACAATGCGGCTACGCTCAATGATTTCGATCCGTTGGAGGTTAACGATAAAGGAACGGTGAACCCGCATAAAACGACCGGCAGGCAGTTTGCCCTCCATTTGTTTCATGGTCGCAAGGGTCAGTACCGGCTTGTCCTCACCCTGTAGATAGACTTTCACATAATCCTTCAGACCTTCGATATACTGAATATCTGAAAAATTAATCCGCCTCACCTTATAATCTGATTTTATAAACAGGAAGTCATTGTTGGCTTCAACCTGCTGATGGTCTGAAGATTGCTCCATATCAATCCGTTGCTTTGCACGGTTGGCCGACTCAAGAAATTCTTCAAACGAAAATGGTTTCAAAAGGTAATCCACAGCGTTTAACCTGAACCCTTCCACGGCGTAATTTGTATAGGCCGTTGTAAAAATGACGTGACTCAGCCCTTTGCTTAAACGGGCGAATTCAGTGCCCAGTAAATCGGGCATCTGGATATCAAGAAAAATGAGGTCCACAGCATTGGTTTCAAGAAAATCCATGGCACTGACCGGATTATCAAAACTCCCTGAAAGATCCAGAAACGGAGTTTTTTCAATATACCCCTTAATCAGCTTAAGCGCAAGCGGTTCGTCATCAATGGCGATGGTTCTGATTGTTTTCATCTGTTTCCTTTCCTTCCTGGTAATGAATACTTTGTTGATAATCTTTCTCCGCACGTTTGGCGGAATGCCTGTCTTGTTTCTGCCCCAAAATCGTTTAAACTGTTTCAGGTTGTTTCAGTTGCAGGGAAAGATTCACTTCAAACTCAGCGCCAGATTCCTTAATACTGAGCGTGTGCCGGCCAGGATAAAGCAATGCAAGACGTTTCCGGAGGTTCTCCAGTCCGATACCGGTGTGTACTTCTCCCTTATTCCCGTGTTTGCTGTTACTACAGGTAAATATCAGTTCTTCCGGTGTCGACCGTATACCAATGTCAATATGGGATGGCTCACGGTAGCTGACCCCATGTTTGAAAGCATTCTCGATGAGTGAAATAAAGATCATCGGAGGGAGGCTGATTTCACCGGAATGCGGCCTGAAATCGACACTGACCTCAACTTTTTCGCTCAACCTTAGCCTCATCAGATCGATGTAATGGTTCATAAAACTAATCTCCTGATCAAGTGTCGTGTTCTCAAAATCAGACTCATACAGTACATACCGCATCATTTTTGAGAGCTTCAGCACAGCATTACCGGCCTCATGGTTTCCCGCTTCGGTGAGTGCGTATATGTTGTTCAGGGTATTGAAAAAGAAGTGAGGGCTGATCTGGCTTTTCAGCAGACTGAGATCAGCAGCCAGTTTTTCCTTCTCCAGTTCCCTGTTCCTTTTATCTTTCTCCGAGTAAGCCTCCGTGATACGAATTCCTGTAGCCATAACTGCAATCATGATGGATGCAAAAACAGAATTAGCATAACGCATCATTGGGGCAGGTCCCCCGAATTTCAGCCCTTCGCCGGCCATTTTCTCCCTGATCAGATCCAGACGCTGGATAAGCAGATCATCGGGGAACAGCCAATTGCTCAGCAGTTCAGTTGCTCCGTAAAGGAGCCCGATGGCCAGAATAATCATCGAAAAGAAATATACTCTCCGGTTATTGAGATAAAAAACCGGAACCAGATAAAAGTAAGTCAGATAAAACACCAACCCACCATTGAGCAGTCTCAGATAATACCTGCCTTCGAAGAAACCCGGCTCCTCAAGGTTACCTGAAACCATAAACCAGGGAAGGGTAATCACGACGGCCCAGAAGGCCAGATGTAGAAGAACCTTAATCTTATTCCCTTTCATATTGCTCAATTTAAACTCAAAAGTAAAGCATTATTGTCAAAGTTGTTGCTCACCCGTTATTCAAACCGCAAGGCATCAATCGGGTTGAGACCGGCGGCTTTTCTGGCCGGATACCACCCGAAAAAGACACCAATGGCTGTGCATACAAGAAACGATACAACGATTGCCAATGGCATCACAGCAATAGGCCAGCCGGTAAGGTTACCGATCACTGCAGAGGCTGTTACGCCCACCAGAATACCTATAATCCCCCCGATCACACTCAACAGTATACTTTCGATCAGAAACTGCATCAGGATATCGAGACCACGACCGCCGATGCTCATGCGAAGGCCGATTTCACGTGTCCGTTCCGTCACCGAGACGTACATGATATTCATGATACCTATACCACCAACAAGCAGTGAAATGGCAGAAATGGCGCCCAGCAGTGTAGTAAGAATGTCGCTGATCGAACTGAAGGTGCTAACCAGTTCGGCCTGGGTCCTGATCTGAAAGTCATCTTCCTCACCCTCCGAGAGTTTATGGGAGGTCCTCATCGCCGTTGTGATTTCAGTCACAGCCTGTGATGTAGCCTCTTCGTTTACGGCTGAACCAAGAATGGCATTGATGTGGGTGACCGCAAGAATTCGTTTCTGAACCGTAGTAAACGGTCCGATCAGCAGGTCATCCTGATCCATACCAAACGTATTCTCCCCTTTTTCCTCCAGTAATCCGATGACACGGACAGGAATATTCTTGAAACGGATGGTCTGCCCGACAGGATCCACCTCTTTACCAAACAGATTATCGGCCACTGTTTGTCCGATCAGACAAACTTTGGCGGCAGAGGCTACTTCCTGTTCGCTAAACATACGGCCTGTTTTGACTTCCACTTTTTTTATGTCGAGGTAATTTACATCCCCACCATAAAATGTGGTCGGCCAGTTATTTCCGCCTGCTACTACCTGTCCCCCACCCCTGACTTCCGGTGATACCGCTGAAACTGAAGGGCAATCCAGACGTATGGCTTTCACATCTCTGACATCAAGCGCTTTTGATGACGCATTTCCCTGTTGTACACCCCCCATCATCTGGGTACCGGGCATTACGATCACAAGATTGGATCCCATGCTGCTGATCTGATCCTGTATGCTCTTTTTGGAGCCCTCCCCGATAGCCAGCATTGCAATGACCGATGCCACACCGATGATGATTCCCAGCATGGTGAGGAAAGCCCTGAATTTATTACGAAGCAGGGCATTGAGTGCTATTTTGGATAAATTGGTTATGTTCATGGTTTTAAGCTCAAGGTTTCCGGTAAATGGTTACTGGTTTTATCGTCAGAATTGACTATTGCAGGTCGGTGCTTATTTACTCCCGGTAAAATCCTGATTGTTATTTCTACCTCAGGTTGAATAAATCCTGACAATTGAAACACGACATCTGTATTTTTCCATCAGATATAAGAGTTAAGGCTATGAATCCACTTCAAGGGGCATCGCCATGATCATTTCCCTTGCCGAACCCCTGTTGGTTACAAGGTTTTCTTTTATGATGTTTCCATCGCGGAAATGCACGTTACGTGTGGTAAATCCTGCGATCTCAGGCTCATGGGTTACAAAAACAATGGTTTTCCCCTTCGCATTCAGTTCCTGGAACAATGCCATAATTTCATAGGAAGTCCTTGTATCTAAATTCCCGGTGGCTTCATCGGCCAGAATAACAACCGGATCATTTACAAGCGACCTTGCAATGGCAACACGTTGTTGCTGACCACCCGACAACTGGTTCGGCATATGATGCATCCTGTCTGCCAGACCAACGGCTCCGAGCGCGGCGATGGCCCTTTCCCTGCGTTCGCGGGGCTTTACTGAGTCGTTGTAGAATAATGGGAGTTCCACGTTCTCGAGGGCCGAAGTTCTGGGTAACAGGTTATAGGATTGAAATACGAATCCGAGTTTCAGATTGCGTAACCGGGCAAGTTCGTTTTTATTCAGGGTACTGATGTCTATTCCGTCAAGCAGATAGATGCCTTCCGTCGGTTTGTCAAGGCAACCAAGAATATTCAGCATGGTCGATTTCCCGCTTCCGCTGGTGCCCATAATGGCGACGAATTCGCCTTCAGTAATGTCAAGGTTTACACTTCTCAGTGCATGAACCGTGACCTCCCCGACAATAAAGTCCTTTTTCAGCGAACTGACACTTATAATATTTCGTTTCATTGCAGATGTAATTTGCCTTATCATACTGATCAGGGCTGTGGTAATTTTGTTTTTGATGATCCCGGCCTTTTCGGAACAAATGGACTTGAAACGGTTTTTTCACCGGCATCCGCTGTTTCTGCGGTTCTAACACTGAGCACCACTTTTTCACCTGTTTTTAGCCCCGATTTGATTTCGATGTGAATTCCATCACTGAGCCCGGTTTCTACAGTTCTCGGATGTAGCTGCTTTCCGTCATGAACCCACACATGAGGACCTTTACCCGGTTTTTCCATGGTAAGTTCCTTTGCAGAATCATAGTCTACCGGAGGTTCAAATCTGAGAGCTTTCACAGGAACAGCTACCACGGAACTGACTTCCGAAATAAAAACCGTGATGCTGGCAGTCATTCCAGGCATTAACTTCTTCTCGGGATTCGGAGCATTGACAATGACTGTATAGGTCACTACATTGGAACTGATAACCGGTTGAAGCCTGATTTCAGTAACGGTACCATCAAAGGTTTCTCCGGTGAAAGCGTCAACAGTAAATTCAACCCTTTGACCGGGCCTGACCTGTCCTATGTCGGCTTCATCCACATCGGCCTGGACCTGCATCCGGGTAAGGTCGTTGGCAATTGTAAAAAGCGTTGGTGTATTGAAACTGGCGGCTACGGTCTGCCCTTCATCCACGGCCCTGTTCAGGACAACCCCGTCAATGGGTGAATAGATCGAAGCATAGTCAAGGTTGACCTGGTTACGCTGCAGAGCTGCTTTCGCATTGGCCACGCTGGCGAGAGCCCGTTTATAGTTGTACTCAACCTGGTCGAAATCCCCCTGGGCAACAAGATTTTTGTCAAACAGGGCTTTGGAACGGTGGTAGGCTGTCTTCTGAAAATTCAGGTCGGCTTCGGCATCCATCAGGGTAGCTTTACTCTGATCAAGACTGGCCTGTAACATGGTTTCGTCAAGGGTTGCCAGCAACTGGCCCTTCTTTACCACCGAATTGAAATCGGCATATAGTTTCTCTATCACCCCTGAGACCTGGGTTCCCACCTCAACAGTGGTGATGGCTTCAATTGTTCCGGTAGCCGTAACCGTCAGGCTGATATCGCCTTTTTCAGCGACAGCAGTATCTATAGTCAGCGCATCCTTCTTAGCCCCGCAGCCAAATACTATACCTGCAGTGATGCCGGTAGCCAGGATGGCAATTCCAATGATTTTTGTGATTCGTTTCATTTTCATTTGAAGTTTGTTTTTTATAAGTCAATGAAGATGCCGGGTCAATTGGATAAGGGACATTTTTCTGATTCATGCCCTTACAAATCCAGCGGCTTACCCTGATAAAAATCCAGCACCTTGTAACTGAAGATCAGGTTATACCTGGCTTGCAACAACTGGCTTTCGGCATTGATCAGGTTTGTTTTTTCGTACAGGTAATCAACCGAATTGATAACGCCAAGATTGAACCTTTCAGTCGCCACTGTGAATGAGGCTTGCGTGGCTTCGAACTGACCTGTGCCGGCATCCAGTTCCTTTTCGGCCGAAAGCACATCTACCCAGGCTGTTTCAATGGATTTCCTCAACTGGTTCAATGTTGTTTGTTCAGCCAGATCGGCAGAAGCTGCATTGATCCTGGCAAGCGACACCTGTGATTTTACCTGTTTTTTCTGAAAAATCGGAATACTCAGTGTTAAACCGAGGGTGGGTGACAGGTTATGATCAAGCTGAGAGGCAAACTTCAGTTTCTCTGCCAGACTGTTGTAGCTGGTGCCGAGGCCCGCTGTCAGGCTGAGCGAAGGAAGATATCCTCCTTTAGCAATTTCAATATCATAGGCTGCGATCTGTTTCTGGAGGGCAGCGCTTCTTACCTCCGGCTTAAACCCAAGGGCAGTATTGTAAACCCCGGCGGCATCGGTGGTGAGCAACTGCCGACCTGCACTGGCATAATCGGGGATTACAATAGCGAATGTATCATTCACCGGCAATTCAAGCAGCTGCATCAGGTTAAGCCGGCTGAGCTGAAGCTGCTTTTCGGCATTGGCCAGGGTCAGCTTTTCACTGGCCTCCTGGGCCTTTACCTGTAGATAGTCGGCCTGGGATATGACCCGAAGGTCCAGCCGTTCCTTAGCCAGACCAAGCTGACTTCCCGTGGAAAGGAGCTGGTTCCGGCTGTTTGTCACCAGTTCCCCGGCATAAAGGACCTGAAGATAACTCTCCAGTACCAACAGGCTGATGTTTTCACGCATGGTCTCAACATCAAGCCAGGCGCTGTTGTATTCCAGTTCAGCCTGTTTGATGGCGTTTTCATTGCGGAACCCATTAAACAGGACCAGTCCTGAATTGAGTGAAACCGAATTTCCGTTGCTTCCGGTAAATACATATGAACCATCGGCGTTTTGCTGATCCGACCAGGAAAAATTCTGCCTCACAGTGGCATCGAGGGTTGGAAAACGAACGGCAGCAGCCTGTTCCCTGTTAACCTGCGTGATCTCGGTGTTGAGTCCGGCCTGCCTCACCTGCAGGTTATTTTCCAGTGCCCTGGTAATGCAGTCACTGAGCGAATAGGCATTTGGCTGAGCATAGGACCAGGTGCTGAGCGAAGATAGCAGCAATGAAATTATGAATAATCTGATTTTCATAGCGGGTTTGATTGATGCAGCAAAACTAGGGTGCATCAATCCGCCCCGAAAATCATTTAGACGGATGGGCGGTATTTAACGACTGAATTCCGGTTTCTTCCGCACAATCATTCCTGACCGGCATGGATGGTTGCCTTCAGCCTGATGTCTTTTGAGGAGGATCCGATCATAATCCTGAAATCACCGGGTTCGACGACCGGTTTAAGATTGAAATCAAGCATCTGGAGCATCTCTTGGGTGACCGTAAAAGAAGCCGGCACCGACTCTCCGGGCTTCAGGCTGATCCTCCTGAATCCCTTCAGTTCCTTCACCGGCCGCGCCACCGAAGCAATCAGATCGCGAAGGTAAAGCTGTACTACCTCATCGCCCTCCATCTGACCGGTATTGGTGAGACTGAATGAAACTTCAAAGGATTTTTCCTTCCTGTTTTCAAGTATCTGTAAATTACTGTATTCAAAATCTGTGTAGCTGAGCCCGAAGCCAAACGGGAAAAGAGGCTGGCCTGTCAGATTGAGGTAATCATCTCCCCTGCCGGTAGGTTTGTGGTTATAAACGAGGGGCAGTTGTCCTTCATGAACGGGGAAAGTCACCGGCAGGCGCCCGGCGGGATTGTACCTGCCAAACAGGACATCCGCAACAGCGGTTCCCCCGGCTTCACCCGGATACCATACATCGATCAGACCTTCTGCCTTATCCAGCCATGAAGACATGGTTACTGCACTCCCCCCCACAAGCACCACCACCACCGGTTTACCGGATGCAGCCACCCTATGGATAAGCTCTTCCTGGTTACCCGGCAAACCGAGCAGTGCCCTGTCGCGGAACTCGCCTTCTTCAATGCCGGCAACCACGATAACCACATCAGACTGTGCCGCAAGTTCAACCGCTTCCGATAGCTGTTTTTCATAAGGGTTCTCCACCCCAAAATCCCACACCAGCCTGAACCATGCATTTCCTGAAGGTTCCGCATACTCGATGCGGATATCATATTCTTGTCCTTCAATGAAATCAAATTCAGCCAGGGTAAGATTCCGCCCTTTGTATATCCGGTTATCAATCAGAAGTTGATCACCGATGAAAAGCCGGTACCCGTCGTTGCCATCGATCCCGATTTTAACTTTTCCTGTTACCGGTCCCCTGATTTTGCCTACCCAGCAGACGGAATAAAAATCATAACTGAGTTTCTCGGGGTCGGGTGAGAAAAGGGTCCACTGAAAATTTACCTGTTTGTCGGTCCTGATAAATGCCGGCTTTCCGGAAAAACCAATGTTTGAATAATAAGAACCTGTAAGACCCTCTACTACCCTTCCGTTTTCAGTGGCCGATAGAAAATCTGACGGGACAGGGCTATTGGTAACGATCTCCCTTTCACTGCCACGGGCATAACGGATGATGGTTTCGTTGCCGGCCAGTTGTCTGATTCCTTCAAGGATAGAGATTATATTGTTCCCTGGGCCACTATACCCTCCCAGCCTTGATTCCACGGCATCGGGACCGATCACCGTGATTGATTTAACAGAAGGTTTCAGGGGAAGAATATTGTCCTGGTTTTTAAGCAGAACGATGGATTTTCGTGCCGCTTCAAGGGCAATCTGCCGGTGTACGTCAGAGCCGTTTAATACACCGGCCCTGACGGGATCCGCATAAGGGTGATCGAATAATCCCAGTTCAAATTTAGCCCTCAGCACCCTGGCCACAGCACTGTCGATCACTGCAGCAGGAATATCGCCAGATGTGAAGGCTTCAATAAACAAAGGATAATGCTCATAAGCGGTCTGGAAAATCACATCAAGTCCGTTGCTGATGGCTTTTCCGGCCGATTGCCGGTAGTTTTCAGCTGTGAAATGAAGCACATTGGCGCCCCCGGTGGCACCGGCATCCGAAATCACAAAGCCTTTGAAGCCCCACTCCTCCTTCAGCAGGGTATTCAATAACCAGTTGCTGGCGGTGCATGGACTTCCGTCAAGTGAATTATAAGATGTCATCACTGATCGGGCTCCCCCGCGGCTGAAAGCTGCTTTAAATGGCATCAACTCCGTTTCCCGGAGATAACGCTCATTGTAATGTACAGGATAACTGTCGCGTCCGCCATCACCATAATTGGAAACAAAATGCTTGGGGGTGGCGATGATGCCGCGCTTTTCGAATTCTGAAATGAAAGCCACGGCCATTTCTGACGTCAGGAAAGGATCTTCTCCATAAGTCTCTTCAACACGACCCCAGCGGACATCGCCTGCCAGGTTGATCACCGGCGACAGTACCTGCCTGATTCCACGGCTCTTTGTTTCAAGCGCAATGGCAGCTGCTACGCGGTGCATCAGGGCTGTGTCGAATGTAGCGGCCAGGGCAATGGATTGAGGGAAAGCCGTGGCTCCCGGACGGACCAGTCCGTGCAGTGCTTCATCAAAGGGGAGTATCGGGATACCCAGCCGGGTATGCTCAAGGAAGAATTGTTGAGCTTTGTTGATCTTTTCAGCCATTTCAGACGCAGTACCCGGAGTAACATTCTGAATTATCTGTGCAACAGTACCTTCTTCTCCTGCAGAAGTTCCTCCTTCAAATCCAAAGGCACCATGCACATACCTGCTTTTATCAAGATTCCAGTCTTCGGCCAGCATAAAGAGCTGCCAGAATTTTTCTTCCGGACTCATCCGTCCCAGAAGATCTTTCACCCGGGCATCCACTATGACAGTGGAGTCCTTGTAGAGCTGTGCGTTAGCATTCAGGGTTAAGACCAGCAAAACCAGCATTGATAAAACATGTCTCATCTCAAAGCGGATAAAATTCAAAGGATCAAATATAAAACAAAAACCCCCGTACTGTGGGTACAGGGGTTAACCATATGGTAAATCCTTACTTGTTATTCTGATCCATTACAGGACCACGGAATCAGGCCTCAATGGCTGCCACACCGGGAAGTACTTTGCCTTCGATAAATTCGAGCATGGCACCGCCACCCGTGCTGACATAGCTTACCTTGTCGGCCAGTTTGAATTTGTTGACTGCTGCCACGGAATCACCGCCACCCACGAGTGAGAAAGCTCCTTTCTGTGTGGCATTGGCTATGGATTTGGCTACCTGTATGGTTCCTTCGGCGAAATTCGGCATTTCGAAAACACCCATCGGTCCATTCCAGAGTATGATTTCAGAATTCATCAGTACTTTATCGAAAAGGGCAATGGATTCCGGACCAATGTCAAGACCCATCCAGCCTTCAGGAACTTCACCGGCCTTCACAAGTTTGGTTTCAGCATCGTTGGCAAATCCGTTGGCGGCAATGGTGTCGACCGGAAGAATGATATTCACGCCGTGGAGTTTTGCACCCTCCAGTGTATTCAGCGCCAGTTCAAGCAAATCATCCTCAACAAGAGAATTGCCTACTTTCCCTCCCTGTGCCTTGATAAAGGTAAACATCATGCCTCCCCCGATGATGAGGTTATCCACCTTGTCGAGCAGATGATCGATGATCTGAATTTTACCGGAAACCTTGGCACCGCCTAATACGGCAGTAAAAGGTTTCTTGCCCGATTTCAACACCTTGTTCAGACTGCCAACCTCGGCATTCATCAGGTAACCGAACATTTTATCCTCAGGGAAATAAGCGGCAACCAGGGCCGTGGAAGCATGGGCACGGTGTGCTGTACCGAAGGCATCGTTGATATAACAGTCGGCATAAGAAGCGAGCTGTTTGGTAAACTCTTTCTGTTTTTCCTTGGTAACCGCCTTTGCTGCCTTTTTTTCTTCATCAGTAGCTGTTTCAGGAAGACGGGGTTTCCCTTCTTCTTCCTCGTAATAGCGGAGGTTCTCAAGCAAAAGCACTTCACCCGGCTTCAGACCGGCGCTCATTGTTTTAGCAGATTCGCCCATGCAGTCATCGGCAAATTGAACATCCAGTTTCAATACATGATTCAGATAGGGAACAATATGTTTCAGCGAGAGTTTGTTTTCGAAATTTTTCTTGGGCCTGCCCAGGTGTGACATAAGAATTACCGAACCACCGCCGGAGAGCACTTTGCGGATGGTCTGCAGGGCAGCATCGATGCGTGTAGTATCGGTAATCTTCAGGTTATCGTCAAGGGGCACATTAAAATCAACCCTGATCAACGCCCGCTTACCGGTAAAGTCATAAGAATCAATCGTTTTCATATTCATTGATTTAAGTTAAAAACGTTTACGAAGATACGGCTTTTCACACAAAACGGAAACAGGTAAGAACCATAATTTTATAACCTGAAGGAAAGCAGATCCGAAAAAAGACAATGATTCCGCTGTCAGATTCCGGTCAAGGAAAAGGGGACACCGCAACAACTTTTTTCTACCTTTGTGTCATACCAAATCATTGAGTTCATGCATAATTACACAGGTAACCTGGTCTCAAAACTTCCGTTTACCGGTACCAGCATTTTTGCGGTTATGTCGGGCATGGCGCGCGAATACAATGCCATCAATCTTTCACAGGGGTTTCCTGACTTTCCTGTTTCGGATGAATTGGTAAAACTGGTGAACAGCTTCATGAAAAAGGGGTTCAACCAGTATGCCCCGATGCCCGGGATTCTACCTTTACGGGAAGGCATTTCAGCTATGTTCCAGGCTAAGTACAATGCTGAATACCACCCCGAGACTGAGATTACCATCACGGCAGGAGCTACCCAGGCCCTGTTTACGGCCATTGCGGCATTTATCCGGCCGGGTGATGAGGTCGTGGTTTTCGAACCGGCATACGACAGTTATGCACCGGCTGTTACCCTGCAGGGGGGGCTGGTTAAATATGCGAAACTCAGGGAGCCGGATTACAGCATCGACTGGGATACCCTTCCATCACTTATTTCGGGCAATACGCGGATGATCATCATCAACTCACCGCATAACCCCACAGGCAGTATCCTTAAGGCAAACGACCTCAAAAGACTGGAGAAGCTCACAGCAAACCGCGATATCCTTATCCTGAGTGATGAGGTTTATGAACACCTGATTTTCGACGGACTGATTCACGAAAGTGCCTGCCGTTACCCATCACTGGCGAAACGGTCGCTGGTGATCGGATCGTTTGGCAAAACTTTTCATACCACCGGCTGGAAATGCGGCTTTGTACTGGCGCCTGCCAACCTCACGGCTGAATTCAGAAAAGTGCACCAGTTTGTCGTTTTCGCCGTGAACACACCTGTTCAGTATGCCGTAGCCGAATTTCTTAAAAAACCTGAAAACTATCTTAATCTCGGTGAATTCTACCAGCAGAAACGCGACCTGTTTCTAAAACTGACCGCTTCTTCCAGATTCAAATCTGTTCCCGCCGGAGGAACCTACTTTCAGTTGCTCGACTATAGCCGCATCAGCGATGAAAAGGAGTTCGATTTTGCTGTAAGACTCACCAAAGAATACGGAATTGCTTCCGTACCGGTTTCATCGTTTTATCATAATCAGGCCGACAACAAAGTGCTGCGGTTTTGTTTTGCCAAGACCACCGAAACGCTTGAAAAAGCGGCCGAAGTCATCTGCAGGATCTGATCCTGATGCGCCAGCCTGAAAACGGGCAAGGCAGTACACGAATACTATCAATGCGAAGAAGTTATGCTTAATGGTTGGCGGATTACCGACTTGTTATAACTATTCAGTCTTTCTTTCTGTTTTATCTGATAATTTTCTTATATTTGTCATAATCAGCAATTTCAGCCATGGCAAATCATCCTTCAGAATCACCGGTCAGCCCCACCCAACGCGATTTTCAGGAATTTATGCAGCGGGGTGACGACTTTTTCAAGATCGAACTTCTTCGTCCGGCCAGGGCCTGGTACAACAAAGCCCTGGAGCTTAACATTGAAACGGATACAGTCAGACAGCGGATTGCGGAGTGTGACCGTATGCTCTCTTTTGAAAACAAGGTCGTCGGCCTGCTTTCTATTGTAGCAGCCATTCTGCTGATTGCCCTGTTTGTCATCTGAATCATTCGCCTGTTTCAGATTTGTAATGTGCGTGCTTAGGGTGCGTGCAACCTGCACTATTATTATTTACCCAATCGAATTGCAATCGCCGAAACCTGCGCCGGTTCTGGTGATTAATAACAGCAATATTATTCCGGGTTGTTGATTTCCCTGCTTAAACATACTTCCTATCTTTGCAAAAACACCTTCCCGGATGAATGCCCTTGAACAATTAAAACAGTACACCCGTGTAGTCGCCGATACCGGCGATTTTGAATCAATGCAGGCCTATCTGCCCGTTGATGCCACCACCAACCCCTCGCTGATTTATGCTTCAGCAAAGGATGAAAGGTACAGGCACCTGGCCGCACAAGCCGCGGCTGAAGCCCGGATGCTGAGCAACGATCCGGCTACACAGCTTTCGCTGTGCCTCGATCGTGTTGCCGTTAAGTTCGGACTTGAAATCCTTAAAATTGTACCGGGACGTGTCAGCACCGAAGTGGATGCCAGGCTGTCGTTCGACTCCGAGGCAACCATCAACAAAGCCTTTGAACTGATAAACCTTTATGAGGCGGCCGGCATCGGCCGGAACCGTATCCTCATCAAGGTAGCCGCCACCTGGGAAGGCATCCGGGCTGCCAGGACACTCGAAAAGGAAGGCATCCACTGCAACCTCACCCTGCTCTTTTCAAAGATCCAGGCCGTGGCTTGTGCCGATGCCGGGATAACCCTGATTTCTCCATTTGTGGGACGCATCCTCGACTGGTATAAAAAAGAAAGAAACCTTGACAATATCGATCCGGCAGAAGATCCGGGTGTTGTGTCGGTAACCGAAATTTTCAATTACTACAAGAAATTCGGCTATGCCACCGAAGTGATGGGCGCCAGCTTCCGCAACAAAGGCGAAATTATTGAACTGGCCGGGTGCGATCTGCTGACCATTGCCCCTTCATTGCTAAAGGAACTTGAAGAATCCGATGAAGTGGTCGGACTGAAACTCGATGCGGCAAAAGCAGCCCTGCTCACACCCGCCAGAATCCCATCCGATGAGAAATCATTCCGCTGGCTGATGAATGAAGATGCCATGGCTACCGAGAAACTGGCCGAAGGCATCCGGAAATTCACGGTTGATCTTCTGAAACTTGAAGATTTCCTGAAAAAAGAGTTTTTGAACTAATCAGAATCAGCTCCATTCTTTTTTCAGAAAGTGCCGGATGTAATCCCGTGAACTTTCATTTCCGTATCCCGCAAACCTTGAAAATTTCCATACATTTGCACGCCCGTTTTCGAATGTCATGAATTTGTTATTGAAATTCAATTTATTACCGGGATTTAAATCCTTTACCTTTTACCTGCCTGCAGCAGGCAGGCTTTAGACTTTTTACTTTTTACTTTTTACTTTAAACTTTAATAACATGAGTTTAGTTGTTGTCGGAACCGTCGCTTTTGATGCCATTGAAACCCCTTTTGGAAAAACAGATAAAATACTGGGCGGTGCCGGTACCTTCATCGGGCTTGCCGCCGGAAAGCTGAATGTTGAGACAAAGATTGTTTCTGTGGTCGGAGGTGATTTCCCGAAGGAATATCTTGATCTGCTGAACAGGAATGGCGTGGAGACTTCAGGAATACGCGTTATCCCTGAAGGTAAAACCTTCTTCTGGGCCGGACGCTACCACAATGATATGAATACCCGCGATACACTTGCAACAGAATTGAATGTTCTGGCCGACTTCGACCCTGTTCTTCCGGACTCATATAAAGATTGTACTTTCCTGATGCTGGGTAATCTTACCCCTCAGATTCAGAAGTCGGTAATTGATCAGCTTCCGGTTAAGCCGAAACTCATTGTGATGGATACCATGAATTACTGGATGAACACCGCCTGGGATGACCTGTTGGAAGTGATCGGTATGGTGGATGTACTTACCATCAACGACGAAGAGGCAAGGCAGTTATCGGGCGAGTATTCACTGATGAAGGCTGCCCGGAAAATTATTGGCATGGGACCTGAATTCCTGGTGATTAAAAAAGGGGAACATGGTGCACTGCTTTTCAACAAAGAGAGTGTATTCTTCGCCCCGGCCCTACCGCTTGAAGAAGTATTTGATCCGACCGGAGCAGGCGATACCTTTGCCGGTGGCTTCATCGGATATCTGGCTAAAACCGGCGATATCTCCTTCGAAAATATGAAGCGCGCCATCATCTTCGGTTCGGCCATGGCTTCATTCACGGTTGAGAAATTCGGTACCGAGGGACTCCAGGCGATGCAGAACGGAGATCTGAGCGACCGTATCCGACTGTTCTCCGACCTGGTTCAGTTTGATATCGACCTTGACTGACGGATCTATACACAAACCCCGGGGCTTGTGATATATTCTGCTTCTTTAACAATCATCTTTAAACCTCTTTTTCAGGTCCGAGAGCCTGTTGCCTGCCACTAACAGGCAAATGGCGGACTGAAGCTTCCTGTTGATTCCGGTTCTAAATAATCCATTTTTCAACAGGCATTTTGTTATTGTACAGATTTTTATAACTTTGTCGCCCTTTCGAAATCGGATTAATCATCATAACTTGCTAAAAACATGAAGGTTTACAAAACAAATGAGTTAAGGAATATCGTACTCATCGGTGGCGCTAAAACAGGAAAGACAACCCTGTCGGAAGCCATTCTATTTGAAAGCGGCGTAATTAACAGGCGCGGCTCGATCGAAGATAAGAATACTGTTTCGGATTATCGTGAAATTGAGCTGGAGCGCCAGAATTCAGTTTCATCAACCATACTTTATGCTGAGCATAAAGGGCATAAGATCAATGTGATCGATGCTCCCGGTTTCGATGATTTTATCGGAGAAGTTGTTGCAGGCCTTCATGCAGCCGATACCGCATTTATGGTAATCAACGGTCAGAATGGCGTGGAAGTCGGTACCGAAATCAACTGGAGGCAGGCCACTGCAAACCACAAACCGGTTGTTTTCCTCATTAATCATCTCGAACACGAAAAATCCAGTTTCGAAGAAAGTATCCGCCAGCTCAAAACACAGTTTGGTGGCAGTGTTACTCCGCTTCAATATCCGGTAAACGAAGGTCATAGCTTCAACTCCATCATCGATGTGCTGCAGCAGAAAATGCTCAAATATCCTTCAGGCGGAGGAAAAGCTGAAGTGCTGGATATTCCGGCAGATCAGAAAGCCAAAGCTGAAGAGATGCTCAACAGCCTGATTGAGACCGCTGCCGAGAACGATGAAACCCTCATGGAATCATTCTTTGAAAACGGAACCCTCACTACCGACGAACTGAAACGAGGATTGAAACTTGGTATTATGAACCGCGGTTTGTTCCCGGTACTCTGTATCGGTGCCAAGCTCAATATCGGTGTTGATTCCATGCTTGATTTTGTCATCAATTATCTTCCTGCCCCGGACGAAATGCCGGCCCGCAAGACGAAAGAGGGGAAAGAACTCAAATGCAAAGCAACCGATCCAACCTCAGCGCTGATTTTCAAGACTTCGATCGAAGAACATCTTGGCGAAATTTCATTCTTCAAGGTGTTGGCAGGTGAAATCACCGAAGCCATGGATATGGTGAATGGTGTAAACGGGTCGAAAGAGCGTATTTCGCAGTTGTTTGCCGTTGCCGGTAAGAAACGCGAAAAACTTGAGAAGGTAGTTGCCGGTGATATTGCAGCAACCATCAAACTGAAGAATGCCCGCACCAATCAGACCCTCAACGCCCCAAAGAACTCGGGCGATGTGATTGAACCGATCGAATTCCCGGCCCCTAAAATTACCATGGCCATCAAGGCAAAGAATACCGCCGATGACGAAAAGCTGGGTGTTGCCCTGACCGAAATCCAGAAGGTTGACCCGACCCTCACGATTGAATATTCGAAAGAACTGAAGCAGATCATCATCCGCGGACAGGGTGAACTTCACCTGAATATTGCCAAATGGCTGATCGAGAACATCGAAAAGATCGGCATTGAGTATTATGCCCCGAGAATTCCTTACCGGGAAACCATCACCAAGTCAGCCAAGGCGATGTACCGTCACAAAAAACAGTCGGGCGGATCCGGTCAGTTTGGAGAGGTACATATGCTCATCCAGCCTTATACCGAGGATATGGTTCCTCAGAAAGAATTCCCGATCAGGGGTACTGAAGAGCATCTGCTTCCCTGGGGTGGAAAACTCATTTTCAACAACTGTATCGTCGGCGGATCTATTGATGCCCGCTTCCAGCCTGCTATCCTGAAAGGGATCATGGAGAAGATCGAAGAAGGTCCTTTGACCGGTTCCTATGCCCGTGATATCGTGGTTAACATCTACGACGGTAAAATGCACCCTGTTGACTCCAATGAACTTGCCTTTAAACTTGCCGGACGTCAGGCATTCAAAGAAGCCTTTAAAAATGCAGGTCCGAAGATTCTTGAGCCCATCTATGATGTTGAAGTCATGGTGCCCTCCGATCGCATGGGTGATATCATGACCGACCTTCAGGGTCGTCGTGCCATCATCATGGGAATGGACAGTGAAGGCAACTACCAGATCGTAAAAGCCAAAGTTCCTCTTGCTGAGATGAACCGTTATTCTACCGCACTGAGTTCAATCACCAGCGGCAGCGGAACCTATTCGCTCAAATTTGCCGAGTATTCTCAGGTTCCGGGCGATGTTCAGACAGCTCTGCTCAAAGCTTACGAAGAACAGGAGAAAGAAGACGAATAGTTTTCAGTTACCCTGCCATAAAAAGGCTGTTCCTCCTGGAATGGCCTTTTTTTATAGTTGGCCCGCATCTTACCCGCCACAGGCGGGGAGCCCTTATGATGCGGACTCCCACAACTTCTATTTTAAGTCCACTCAGAAAAGCAGGAAATTCAATGATTTTCAGCTGTCTGACCCCCAACCCCAAAGGGGGACATCTGAAAATCATTGAATCAAAATGTCCTCCCTCCTGGTAATAGGGCACCAAAAGACCATCCGGAGCAGGCTCAATTTCAAATAGCAGGAATGGAGGATACCAGCTGAATATTATTCAGTAACAGGCGAAGAACATCCGGAAAATTTCTTCAATCGGCTGAACAACAATATTTCAAAAATAGTATCTTTGCTCTTCAACGTTAGTGTAACTTTCACACCAACCCGATATATTCCGGTTCAGGCTTTTTATAATGATCAAATCCACCGATATGAAACGACTTATCTTATGCATGGCAGCAGCTTCACTGGTACATTTCACCACTGCCCAGGTTCAGCCGGTAAAACCCGGTTCAACGGAATCGAAGGTTAAAGTTTACACAACTGCCGATAACAGCGATTACCGTCTGACACAGACCGCAACCCTTGAATTCAGTGAGACAGGTCAGCCGTTTGAAACGGAAATCTGTGTCTTTGTCGATCCGTCGCGGACATTCCAGACATTCCTCGGAATCGGGGGTGCCATCACCGATGCTTCGGCCGAAACATTTTACAAATTGCCTGAAAAAAGGCAAAAGGAAATCCTGAATGCCTATTTTAATCCGAAGGAAGGCATCGGATATAGCCTGCTGCGCACAAACATGAACAGCTGTGATTTTTCCAGCGGAAGCTATACCTATGTCACCGAAGGCGATGCCGATCTGAAATCATTTTCTGTAGATGTTGACAAGAAATTCAAAATACCAATGATAAAACAGGCCATGGCTGCTGCCGGTGGAACTCTTCCACTGTATATCAGTCCGTGGAGTCCGCCGGCCTGGATGAAAGACAACAACAATATGCTTCAGGGAGGGAAACTGAAACCGGAATTTTACAAGAGCTGGGCCAACTATTATGTGAAATACATCAACAGCATCGAAAAGGAAGGCGTTCCGGTTTGGGGCCTGAGCATTCAGAATGAACCCATGGCAAAGCAAAGGTGGGAAAGCTGCATCTATACAGCCGAAGAGGAGCGCGACTTTCTGAAGAAATTCCTGGGGCCCACCCTGAAGAACGCGGGTTTATCAGATAAGAATGTTATTGTCTGGGATCATAACCGCGACCTGATCTATCAGCGTGCCCAGACCTATTTTTCTGACCCTGAAGTGGCGAAGTATGCCTGGGGAATCGGGTTTCACTGGTACGAAGACTGGAGCGGCGGCCTGCCTGTGTTTGAGAATGTGCGCAGGGTTCATGAAGCTTTTCCGGATGAAAATATCCTGTTTACCGAAGGATGTGCCGAAAGCTTTGATGCAAACCGCTATAGCTTCTGGGGCCTTGGCGAGGAGTATGGCCGGTCGATGATACACGATTTCAACAACGGCGCTGTAGGCTGGACCGACTGGAATATCCTGCTGGATGAGTTCGGTGGTCCGAACCATGTCGGCAATTTCTGTTTCGCCCCCATGCATGGGAATACCAAAACCGGGGAACTTACCTTAACAAACTCCTATTATTACATCGGCCATTTCTCTAAGTTTATCCGTCCGGGAGCCAAAAGGATCATAGCCTCGCCCAGCCGCAGCCAGCTGATTGCCACAGCCTTTGTCAATACGGACGGATCGGTGGTCGTGGTGGTGATGAATGAAAGCAATCAGCCAACGGAGTATAAGCTCTGGGTTAACGGTAAAACTGTACCGGTAACCAGTCTGCCGCATTCAATAGCGACACTGGTCTTCTGATCCTGAAGTTCCGGTCAGAAGGAAATAACCCTTTCAGGAAATATACGGGTAATCAATGTACCCCTCCGGCCCCCGTGTATAGAAGGTGTCGGGGTCCGGTGCATTGAGGTGTGCATGGTTCAGGATACGCGCAGGCAGGTCGGGATTGGCAATAAACAATCGTCCGAAGGCCACCAGGTCGGCATCACCTGCTTTAACAGTTTGCTTGCCGCTTTCCGGAGTATAATTTCCGGCAGTGACCAGTGTTCCGGTGTAGTGCTTTCTGAAATGCCGGGCCACATGGGGTATCATATGCGGATGATTTTCAAGCGAAAGCATGGGCTCCACCAGGTGAAGGTAAGCCAGCTTCTGCTGATCAAGCTCACGGATGACATATCCGAAAAGCTCGGCCGGATTTTCATCGTCCATGCCATAACGGATATTCGAGGGTGAAAGCCTGATTCCGGTTTTGTCGTTTCCGATTTCCGAACAGATGGCATCGGTCACCTCCAGGGTGAGGCGGCAGCGGTTTTCGATGCTCCCGCCATATTGATCGGTTCTGGTATTGGAAGAGGAATGCATGAACTGATCCAGCAGGTAGGAATTGGCTGCATGGATTTCAACCCCGTCGAAGCCCGCTTCCATAGCGTTTGTCGCGGCTTTCCGGTAATCTTCCACAATGCCGGGAATTTCACTCAGCTCAAGGGACCTTGGGACCTCCATTGGTCTTTTGCCTTCCGGTGTGGTGATATAATCACCGCCTGAGATGGCAGAAGCCGATACCGGCAAGGCATGCCCCGGTTGCAGCAGCGAATGGGAAACCCTACCGACATGCCACAACTGCAGAAAAATCAGACCACCTTCTGCATGAACGGCCGCTGTAACTTTTTTCCATCCCTCAACCTGCGCTGTCGAGTGAATTCCAGGCGTGTTCATATAGCCTACACCCTGGGGTGATATCTGGCTGGCTTCGGCAATGATCAGGCCTGCAGAGGCACGCTGGGCATAATAGAGGGCATTCATCTCCCCGGGTACACCACCTTCACCGGCACGGCGGCGGGTAAGTGGCGACATCACCAGGCGGTTTTTGAGGGTTATATTTCCGAGTTGATAGGGTTGAAGTAGTGGATTCATCTTTCTAAAGGGATTGTGTATCCATAAACTAAACTTCCGGCACAAAGTTGCACCGGAAGGTTGTTTTTTTAATTGGTCTGTCAGCAGGCAGAGCCTGTCAGCATATCCCGACGCCGGCATAGCCGCCACCGACCGTTTTTTCAAAATTTCGTTAGCAGGCAGAGCCTGCTGTTATATTCCGACGCCGGCAGAGCCGACGCCGACCAAGACTTTGAGCTTTTACACTCTCAAACCGTCTTTTTAAACACAATCGCCACCACTGTCCGGTCGTCACCACCCATATTAACGGTGAGTCCGTATGGCCTGTCGGAAGGGATGGTGATTTGTGCAGCGCCTGCCTTACCTGTCAACTGTTCCCAGATGGTAACGGCCTGGTGAACGCCGGTGGCACCCGTAGGATGACCCCAGCCTATAAGACCTCCAGTGGTATTGACGGGTATTTTTCCATCACGGGCGGTGTTTCCTTCGAGTACGAAATCTGCACCCTTACCTTCAGCGGCCAGGCCTATGGCTTCCATGCCAAGTATTCCGGCGATGCTGAAACAGTCGTGGGTTTCTACGGTGGCAAGCTGATCAACCGTGATTCCTGCCGATTTCAGGGCTTCCTTTGCAGCATAGGCAATGGTATTGAGGCGGGTAAGATCGTCGGGCAAAGCCGTGATATCATCGGCAGCATGACCCACGCCGACCACTTCCACTGCATCCTTCAGGGCGACACCGCAACGCTTCAGCCCTTCTTCCGAAACAATCGCTATGGTCGATGCGCCATCAGAAACCTTGGAGCAATCAAAAACATTCAGGTGGTCGGTAAATGATTTCGGGTTGGGTTCCATCAAACCCTGAGCCTCCAGATCAGCGGTTTTATTTTCAAATTCCTGAGCCGTCGGGCACAGGCGGGCATTCTCAATGGCATTGCGGTACCAGCGTGCCATGGCTTTTCTGGCTTTATCACGGCCAATTTTTTCATAATAAGCACCTGCCCTGTCGCTGAACTGTCCGGGGAAGAAATAGGCGTGCCCGTCTTTCCGTCGGGGGAACCAACCTGCTCCGGCAAGAATATCGGCACCGTAAATTGCCTTAACGGTATTCTGAACTTCAACACCCATGGCCAGTACAACTTCAGCCGAACCCGACAAAACGGATTTTATGCCACTCACCAGGGCCAGTCCTCCGGAGGCACAGGCCCCTTCAACGCGGAGTGAGGGTTTGTATCTCAGCCCGGGATCAACCATGGCCATAAAGGCACCAAGGTGAGCCTGCTTGTTAAAGCGGGAGGCCATGAAATTGCCCACCACCCCTTCATCAACATTTCCGGCACCACCGATCTGCGCCAGGGTGGCCTGACCGGCTTCCTTCATGTAATGCTCCAATCCCGGACGTTCTTTTTTCGGATTGAATTCCTTGCGGCCGGTACCCATTGAAATGGTATTGTAGCCGGCAATCATGTATATTTTTTTGTGAGGGTTCATAAGGAAGGGGATTTGACTAAAGAACAAAATCGTTTACAGGGCCATAAGCATGGAAAAAACCGGTCAGTAATACCGTATTGACATCGGCTGCGGAATGGGCAACCCCGTCACTCACCAGTTTTGCACCGATCTCCCTGGAACGGCGGGCATAGGCAAGTGCCAGCGAAGCACCGGTATCACCTGATTTTTTATAATCGGCGAATGCAAGCGCAGCCATGGCATCCTTGTCAGCAGCTTTTACCAGGTTTTTCCAGGGCATTGCGGTTGCAGGAAGTGCACCCAGCCAGGCATCTGCTTTTGCCGCAAAACCTTCTGTAGCTGCATAATCTCCCTTTTCAATGCTATAAACAGCAACCGGCCTGCCCTTTTCATATTTCAGGAATCCATCCTTCTGGCTGCCGTCGGAGAACTGACCACCTTTTACCCCTTTATCGAAGAGTTCATCGAGTACCGGGCTGTGCAGGTTCTCTCCGGGCATATGGGGGTTCATCACATTCATAATAAACCTGACCACATCCACCCCAACATAATCGATCAGCTGAAAAATACCCATTGGTCGCATCAGATAATCCTGACTCACCCTGTTGACAGCATAAATGGCTTCATGTAAGGGCATTTCTGCTGAAAGCCGTCCGGCTTCACCAAGGGCATACAGGGCATCACGCATAAAGTGACCGTTGCCGATGAAACCGGCAATGTCGTTTGAAGGTACCACCACCTTGCGCATGTTTTTTGCCAGCTGCAGGGCAAATTCCTTCATACCTTCAGGATTGGTCCCGATGGTGATGAGTTCCACGAGTTTCTGAATTGCGGGGGGATTGTAAAAGTGAAACCCGAGAATCCTGCCTTCAAGGCCTGCATCTTTATCCAATCCGCCAATGGGGACAGAAGATGTATTGGTAAAAATCCAGGGTTTATTAGGGTTGTTTTCATTGATCTGCCTGAAGAGTTTGGTTTTGAGCGCAGCGTTTTCACTGACCGCTTCAAAAACCAGGGTGCTGTCGTAGGCCGCTTCGATGCGGGTACCCGGCCTGATCAGGTTCATTACATCATTGATATAGGCTTCAATGATATCGCTGTTTTCGATCAGGTCTTTCCGTCCGGCATAAACCTTTCGGAGCATCACTACCTTTTTTTCAGCTGCTTTCAGCACCTGTCCGCGGATGTAATTCATCAGCCCGGGAAGTGCCCCGGAAGTGACATCCACTGCATTTACCACAAAATGCCTGTCCTTGTTTTCAGGTTTCAGCATCAGGTCGGCGATTTCAAGGGAGGTAAGCAAAAGGATTCCGCTTCCCATTTTCCCGGCGGCCCCCAGCACCGTGACATTTGACAATCTTTCAGTATAATCCATATCGGGTTTTGTTTATTTCGTTTTATGAAATCTACCAGTTGGGTTTCCTTTTTTCAAGAAAAGCTTTCATCCCTTCAGCCCCTTCGTTTCCGAAAGGATCTCCAAAATGGGTGCGCTCAAGTTCTTCCCCTGCAACATGTGACATTCCCAGACCCCTCCGGGTCACTTCCTTCACGAGACGAACAGCCAAAGGTCCTTTTTGCGCAATCGAACCAGCCAGCCTGCGGGCCTCTACAAGAAGATTTTCAGGCTCGGTCACCTTCTGGACCAGACGCATCTGAAGGGCGGTGGCTGCATCGATGATTTCGGCCGTAGTCAGCAGGTAAAGGGCATCGGCCAGGTTGGTCAGACGCGGCAATCGCTGGGTTCCGGCATAGCCGGGAATAAGTCCCAGGTTAACTTCGGGTTGACCAAATTTTGCATTCGAGGAGGCTATCCTGAAATCGCAGGCCATGGCGAGTTCCATACCTCCGCCCAGGGCAAATCCATTAACAGCCGCTATTACCGGGAAGGGCAATTCACCCAGCCGGTTAAAAACAGCCTGCCCCCTGCCCGAAAAAATCCGTCCTTCGTCGGGGCTCATATTCACCATCTCGGCGATATCGGCTCCGGCAACAAATGCCTTTCCTTCCCCGGTGATGATCAGTGCCCTGAGTTCCGGTTTCCCCGATATTTCCGTGATAAAATCATCCATCTCATTAAAAAACACCGAATTAAGGGCATTCAAGGCCTGTGGCCGGCTGATGGTTAGTGTAACGATCGGCCCGTCAAAGGCAGGCCTGAGGATGGTATACTCCATATTTTGGTCTGTTTGCAATGGTTTTGCACCTGTTAACAACAGCAGGAATGCAGAAAAGGTTTATTCAGTATCGGGTAGATCAGACAACGACCGTTATCAGGTAAAGTGCTTAAGGTTCTCCGCTACAGAACCATAAAAGGAGCAGGCAGTTATTTCTTTGGCAAAAGCAAGCCAGTCAATAATTTCCAGGGCAGTGTCGTGATTGAGTGAACTGATGGGAAAAGAATAGATGACATGGAATTTTTCCGGCTTTTCGGTCTTCTCCCGCTTCGATGATTTGTCTGTTTTTAAAACTTCACGCTGGAGAATATTCTCCTTGATCTCAATTTCAATCATTCCATCATCATCGGAAATATTCATAAAAACCACCCTGATGTGCTTGAAATGACTGGATTCGAAGAACGGGATAAAGCCCCAGAATTTCCTGCGCTTCATCCGTTTACTGCTCGAAAAGATATTCAGATGATTATTGAGCTTTGATTCCTTCTCCCGTCCTTCCATTTTTCCAAAGGGAACCCTTTTATGTGCCGGTAGTCTGTTGACCCTGGAGATGAGCCCATGAAGATCCTCCATGAATGAATCGTATACCCTGCCATTCCTGGCATAATTCTCCTGAATTTTATGGAACCGCTGATTAATCCTTTCTGCACGTAAAGCAGACTCATTATCAGGATGATGTGATTTTTCCGCTTCTTCTAACCAATGTGGCATATTTGAGTTGAATTGAAAGTCTGACCTGATACAAAAATAATTAAATTTCAACACCATAATTAAAAATCGGGCAAACACCAACCCATTATACCGGAACTATATATGGTTTTTATTACTTATTTTCGCATTGCCAAGTGCATTGAATGAGTAAGAATAATCTCCCAAATAAATTCAAAATTCCCGATGCTTACAAACATGTCGCTTGAAACGATGAACGCCCATTCAGAAGGTACGATGATGAAACAACTGGGCATCGTTTATACGGAAATCGGCAATGATTACCTGTGTGGTTCCATGCCTGTTGATCACCGTACAAAACAACCGGCAGGGTTGCTTCATGGCGGAGCTTCGGCAGCATTGGCCGAAACCCTGGGCAGCATGGGTTCCATGTCGATCATCGACCTTGAAAAACAATCGATCGTAGGCATCGAAATCAATGCCAATCACATCCGCAGCGTGAAGGAAGGTTTTGTGCACGGGAAAGCCTCACTGATCATGCGTTCACGCAAACTGCATGTCTGGGAAATCAGGATCACCAACGATGGCGGTCACCTGGTCTGTTTGTCAAGGCTTACCATCATGGTGCTTGAAAAGGAAATGTCGAAATAGCCGGGAATGCAAAACAATAAAAATACGATTGCACAATCATTATACCGGGGAAATCCCATCCCGGGTTCATATGTATTATACCGTTTACCCGGAAAATCTGAAAAATCACTGATGTCCGGAACGGCATTCCTCCTGGCTGATGGATTACCCTTACTGCAGGAAAGGAAAGGGTTCGTTCTGGCCCCGTTTCCGGGAAGTTCTCCGGTTATATGGCTGGATGCCATAAGCATAAACAGCTATCCTTCAGGCGACTTACTTGACAATTCAATAACACCCGTTATGCCGGATTTACCGGGCGATGGCTTTGTTCCTGAGGTTTCCGGAGAGGAATACATGAACCAGGTTGACAGCATAAAGAAACTGATTCTGGAAGGAACTGCCGGCAAGGTTGTACTTTCACGTCAGTTGCCGGTTGAACTGGACAAAGAATTCAATGCCGTCAGGTTTTTTAATGTATTGAGCGATTTGTACCCTGAAGCCTTTGTATACCTGGCAAGCTTCCCCGGCTATGCCGTATGGACGGGAGCAACCCCTGAAACCTTACTCAGAATCAGGGGAACGAAGCTGACAACCATGGCACTGGCCGGAACGAGAAAATCAGGCGAAACAGGAGAATGGGGAGAAAAAGATGTTGCGGAACACAACTTTGTTGCCGATTTCATTGACATGCAACTCAAAAGTGCCGGCTGTCAAAACATCCTGAAATCAGAAGCACATTCATTGAATGCCGGCATGGTCATGCACCTGCGTACCGATTTCAGCGCTGATTGCCGGAGGGATCAGATATCTGATATTGTTCAGGCTCTGCATCCCACCCCAGCAGTTTGTGGCTGGCCCCCCGAAAAAGCCCTTGAAATTATAAAACGTACTGAAACATATGAACGCGGTTATTACGCCGGTTACCTGGGCCCGGCCGGTGAAGATACTACGGATCTTTTTGTCAATCTGCGCTGTATGCAGCTGTTCAAAGGCAAAGCCATTGTTTATGCCGGTGGTGGTCTTACTGCCGGCTCCGATCCTCAGAAAGAATGGGATGAAACGGTACTTAAAAGTACAACCATGTTGTCAGCAATTGAAAAAATGCGGAATTTAGCGGTTTGATATCTGAAAATGAGCAAAGGGAAGGAACAGATCAGCCTGCTGGCTGAAATCATGTCGGAAAAAGGCATTTCACAGGTAGTTGTTTCGCCGGGCTCGCGCAATGCGCCTGCCATTATACTTTTCGCCAGGCAAAAAAATCTGAATCTTATCAGTATTGCCGATGAAAGGAGTGCCGGATTCTTTGCCCTTGGTATTGCCATCAGCACCCGCAAGCCTGTTGCACTCCTGTGCACCTCAGGTACGGCCGTTCTTAATTATGCTCCTGCCATCGCCGAAGCCTATTACCAGAAAGTTCCCCTACTCGTGATCACTGCCGATCGTCCGGCAGAATGGATTGACCAGGGTGACGGTCAGACCATCCGGCAGGAGAAGATTTTCTCGAACTACATCAGAAAAAGCTTTAACCTTCCTGCCGTTTTCGAAACCCCCGATTCTTACTGGCTGGCCGGAAGAGTCATCAATGAAGCCATTGACCGCTGTCTTTATCCTGCTCCGGGTCCGGTTCATCTCAACCTTCAGATAGCAGAGCCACTATATAAGCTGGATGCCAGCGAATCGAATCCTTCTGTCAGGCTTATCCGGATGGCCGATGTTGATAAGAAGATTTCCCTCAACACCCTGAAACAGCTGTCGGACCAGTGGAATACATCCCGATCGAAGCTGATTCTTGTCGGTCAGATTCAGCACAGTGCACAAACCGGGGCACAACTTGAGGCATTTGCAGCTGATCCCTCGGTCATCATTATGACCGAAACCACTTCGAACCTGCACCATCCGGGTTATATCGGGTGCATCGACCGGGTTATTGACGGAATGAAGGAACCCCTGATTCATGACCTGAAGCCCGACATCCTTGTCACTTTTGGCGGTGCGGTGGTTTCGAAAAAAATCAAAGCCCTGCTCCGGAAGATGAAACCAATGACCCACTGGCACATTGGTGATGATCCGGATGATTTCTACACAGATACTTACCAGGCATTGACATTGACAATCCCGGTAACGGCCGAAGTATTTCTCGATCAGCTAAGCAAGGTAAGTGTACCGGTAAGCAGCGATTACAGTAAAAAATGGTCGGAACTGAATCTTAAAAGGAAGAAGAAGCACGAAACTTATATCCGGTCAATGGGTTTTTGCGATATGCAGGTTTACGATGTGCTGTTCAACCATATTCCGGAAGGAATGGTGATCCATCTTGCCAACAGTACACCGGTAAGGTATGCACAGTTGTTTGACCATCCGCGAAGTCACCGGTTTTATTCAAACCGTGGTACCAGCGGCATCGATGGTTGTGTATCAACAGCGGCAGGTTTTGCCAGCGCAACAGACACACCGGTAACAGTAATTACAGGCGATATCGGCTTTTTTTATGATAGCAATGCATTGTGGAACAATAACCTGAACAAGGATTTCAGGATCATCATCATCAACAACGGGGGAGGAAATATCTTCAGGATACTGGATGGTCCGTCAGAATATGAACAACTTGAACCCTACATCGAAACAGCACACCATCTGAATGCTGAAAACCTGGCCCTGAATTTCGGTCTGAGGTATTATAAAGCGGAAAATGCAGCATCCCTGGAAAAGCAGCTTGCCGGCTTCTTCGATTTCAGTCACGCAACCCCGGCCATTCTGGAGATCATCACGCCAAACATTATCAGCGCTGAGGCGTTAAAAGAGTACTTTAAATATTTAAATGCATGACTTCCATGAGAACCTGGAAACCCATCAGGGTTTATGAAGAAATAAAGTTCGACTTTTTCGAAGGGATTGCCCGCATTACCATCAACAGGCCAAGGTACCGCAACGCATTCACACCCGATACCATCAAGGAGATGATCGATGCCATGCATCATTGCCGCGAAAACGATGAAGTCGGCGTGGTTGTAATAACCGGTGAGGGTGATAAGGCATTCTGCAGCGGTGGTGACCAGAACATCAAAGGTGTTGGAGGATATGTTGGTAAAGACGGTATTCCCCGTTTAAACGTTCTCGACCTGCAAAAAATGATCCGATCCTTACCAAAACCAGTGGTAGCCATGGTAAATGGCTATGCCATCGGCGGAGGCCACGTGTTGCATGTGGTTTGTGATCTGAGTATTGCTTCTGACAATGCGATTTTCGGTCAAACCGGCCCTAAAGTCGGCAGTTTCGATGGCGGGTTTGGATCCTCTTACCTTGCCCGGATTGTTGGTCAGAAGAAAGCCCGTGAAATCTGGTTCCTGTGCAGGCAGTATTCAGCTCAGGAGGCGCTCGAAATGGGGCTGGTAAACAAAGTTGTTCCTTTTGCACAACTCGAAGACGAAGTGGTTGACTGGTGTAAAACGATGATGGAACGAAGCCCGCTTGCACTCAGAATGCTGAAGATGTGCCTGAATGCCGAACTTGACGGTCAGGCCGGGATTCAGGAACTGGCCGGAAACGCAACCCTGCTTTATTATCTGACGGAGGAAGCCCAGGAAGGCAAACATGCTTTTCTTGAGAAACGCAAACCCGATTTCGGAAAATTCCCGAAATTTCCGTGATTGCAGCACTGACAAAAATGGAAAAAATCAAACTGAAAGCCTGGATCCACGCCATTCGTCTTCGGACCTTACCGCTGGCATTCTCCAGTTCATTGCTCGGGAGTTTCATTGCCTTCCACGATAAATCATTCAAATGGAGCGTACTGTGGCTTGCACTGCTTACAACGCTCTTCCTGCAGATACTTTCAAACCTTGCCAATGATTACGGCGATTCAAGGAATGGTGCCGACAACCCTGAACGGGTGGGACCTAGCAGGGCAGTTCAAAGTGGTATCATCAGCGCAGGTGAGATGAAGATTGCAGTTATCCTGACAGGGATTCTGGCTTTTATCTCAGGAATACTGCTGATTGGAGAAGGCATCGGCTTTATTGTTTCGCTGAAGTGGATACTGTTTCTGATCCTTGGAACCGGAGCCATTGCGGCAGCCATCAACTACACCGTTGGTAAGAAACCCTATGGTTATATGGGCTTCGGTGATCTCTTCGTTTTCCTCTTCTTTGGGTTGACAGGTGTTTTAGGAACGTATTACCTGCATACCGGTCATCTGCAGTCCGATCTTCTGCTACCTGCTTCTGCCATGGGATTTCTGAGTGCCGCTGTTCTCAATCTCAACAATATGCGCGACATTCAGGGCGACAGCCGTGCCGGAAAGCGCACGCTTGTAGTGATCATGGGGCCTGACCGTGCCAGGTATTACCATCTCCTGCTGATTGCCGGAGCCCCCGTTACACTGATTGTATATACAATGTTTAATTACAGTGGGCCTGTCCAGTATATTTTTCTGCTTACCCTTCCCCTGCTCCTGATTCACCTGTTATCGGTATTCCGCATCAAGGTGCCCTCTGAACTTGATCCGCAACTCAAACGGCTGGCCCTGACCATCTTCGCAACTGTCATTATTTTCGGAATCGGACTCATCTTCTGATGTTAGCCGCACGCTATAAAAAACACACCCTCTATTTCCTCAAACCGGCAGGAACTTCACGTGGAATTCTGCTGTCAAAAAACAGTTATTTCATACTGATCAGCGATACCGACCAACCAGGAATAACGGGGGTGGGTGAATGCAGCATCATTCCCGGTCTCAGCCCTGACGACAGGCCCGGTCTGGAAGCAAAGCTATCAGAAGCCTGCCGTGACATTAACCTTTCATGGCAGAACAGGAGTGATTCCCTTGCTGCATGGCCGGGCATCAGCGCCGGAATTGAAATGGCCCTGAGGGATCTTGACAAAGGCGGAAACCGCATTCTCTTCTGCTCACCATTCACCGGAGGTGAGCGTACAATTCCTATCCATGGCCTCATCTGGATGGGAAAACCTGAAACCTTGCTTCAGCAGATCGATGAAAAACTGAACAACGGTTTCAGGGTCATTAAAATGAAAATCGGGGCTCTCCCGTTCAACGAGGAGATTATGATCATCCGGCACATCAGAAGACATTTCAATGAAACCGAAGTTGAACTCCGGCTCGATGCCAACGGAGCCTTCCTGCCCGACGAAGCCGCCGGGAAACTGGAACAGCTGGCGGAATTTCATATTCATTCTGTGGAGCAGCCGATCCTTCCGGGACAGGCAGAAGCCCTGGCAGAACTTTGCATGAGTTCTCCCGTCCCGCTTGCGCTGGATGAAGAACTGACCGGCATTTGCGGCATTGAAAATATAAACCGGTTGCTTGATCTGATCCGACCACAATACCTTGTGATTAAACCTTCCCTGCTGGGTGGTTTTGAGTCGGCTGAATCGTGGATTCAGGCTGCATCAAAGCGGGGCATCGGCTGGTGGGCCAATTCAGCCCTCGAATCAAACATCGGGCTGAATGCCCTGGCACAATGGGTAGCAATTTCCGATAACCTTATCGTACAGGGCCTGGGAACCGGCAGCCTCTTCACCAACAACATTCCCTCGCCCCTGACTGTTCTTGATGGTGAGCTCAGGTACAATCCCTTGTTTCCCTGGGATTTTTCAGCAATTCTATAAATAAACACAATCATGAAATTTATTCCGAAAGCCCTGACCCTGAACGGGAAATACTTTTCCGAAGATGCGATCCACGGGTTGGCGGATGATCTGATGACACCCGGTAAACCTGACTGGGAGCAGGCTTTGGGAAGTTTTCTCAGGCAATGGATAGATGAGAATGATACGATACAGGTCAGAACTTCAGGATCAACCGGTGATCCGAAGTTACTGAGCCTGAGCAAGAGGTCGATGCTTACTTCGGCCTCCATGACGGGTAGTTTTCTTGGTTTTCGCGAAGGCCAGACAGCGCTGTTGTGCCTGAATTCAGGCTTTATCGCAGGAATGATGATGGTTGTCAGGGCCATGGCTTACCAGATGAACCTGATTGCAGTTCCACCTTCCGGTTCCCCGCTCTGCCAGATCTCTAAAGAACGTATTGATTTTGCTGCCATGGTGCCTGCGCAGGTTTATAATTCCCTCCCGGTTCCGTCATCAAAGCAAATTCTTGAGTCCATCGGCACACTGATCATTGGTGGAGCAGCCCTCAGCCCTGAACTTGAGAAAATGA
Organism: Bacteroidota bacterium; assembly: GCA_009773455.1. GTDB lineage: Bacteria > Bacteroidota > Bacteroidia > Bacteroidales > Lentimicrobiaceae > Lentimicrobium. The sequence goes on from WSXU01000001.1 coordinate 404,551, forward strand.
TTGAGAAACTGGATGGCAACATATACGCTACTTTTGGGATGACCGAAACCATCACCCACATTGCGCTGCGCCGTCTGAATGGCCCGGAACGGAGCGATGCCTTTACCGTTTTACCGGGAATTACCATCGAAAGCGATGTCAGGGGTTGCCTGGTGGCCAGCGTTCCCTGGGATGCCGGCAAAATTGTTTCAAATGACATTGTCAGTATAGAGTCGCCAGCGTCGTTCAAATGGTTGGGCAGGGCCGATAATGTGATCAACACCGGCGGCATCAAGCTGATACCGGAAACAATTGAAAAGAGGATCGCTGAATTTGTCGGAAACCGGTTTTTTATTGCAGGCCTGCCCGATCCCGTACTTGGTAATATTCCGGTGTTGGTTGTGGAATCGGTTGTTCCCCTGACTGCAAAGCAAATTGAAGAAATTTCAGTAAGGATAACACCTAAGCTGACCAAATCTGAAATGCCACGCAGGGTAATCCGATCGGAGAAATTCTCAGAAACCGGGAATGGTAAGATAAACCGGAAGGAAAGTCTGCAACAAGCGCTGAAAACCTGAAACAGGTTTATTGCAGGCCTTTTACCCTGGGCTTACCGGCAATAAAATCCTTCAGGTAAAATGGTTCAAAGTAAGCGGTATTTTCAAAAGTACCGGATTCATACAGGGCACTTACCCTGGCAGCCATATAAAGTGAAGATGTCTCAAAATCATCCAGGTAAGTAATGTTTGAATGAGCCAGGGTTGATCGGCATTTGCCGGCTCCGTCACCGGCGATAATCAGGTGATGGCCGGGCAACAGGTCAGCAAATGATTCTCCCGTGATAATCTCAGCCGTTGCAGCCTTTACAGTGGTAAGGTTCTGGTCGAACAAAGCAGTATATACCTCCATGCGGCGGGCATCGATCATCGGAACAAACAAAACCGGAAGATTAAACTTTTCAGCCGGAACAAGTTGTTTAATTCCCCGGGCCATGGCTTCAAGGGTGCCAACTCCGATCAGTGGAATGTCCAGTCCGTAGCATAGTCCTTTGGCTGTAGAAACACCTATTCTCAGCCCGGTATAGGAACCCGGGCCCATGCTGACTGCAACGGCATCCAGTTTACTTCTGTCGGTTCCTGTCTCCTTCAGAATCTCCTCTATAAATACCGCAACAACCTTAGAATGGGAGTTATGATCCCTTGTTTCTCTGAGCCCGAGGATTTTATCCCCGTCGGACAGGCAAACGCTGCAGACAGTCGTCGCAGTTTCAATATTAAGAATCATGGCCATAAGTCAGAATTGTCAGTCTTTTTTAAACAATTCCTCTTTTTCAACCACCTTTATTTTGTCGCCGTCTTTCAACGATTTGGAAACAGCACGGTACGGTCCGCTGATCACTTCGTCACCGGCTTTCAGTCCATCTGTAATCTGAATATAGGTGTTGTTCTGGATGCCTGTTTTTACCTTTTGGAGCCTGGCGACTCCGTCTTTAACAACGAAAACATATTCCTGAACAGGTTCTGTCCGTTTTACGGTCTCTTTTTCCTTTTCGCTTTCACTACCCTCTGTTTCCGGCTTTTTCTTTTCAATCTTCGTTGAATCTTCACGTGCAGTGACTGCCTGGATGGGCACGGTTAATACATTTGAAGCCATTTCTGTCTGAATATCTACAGTGGCTGACATTCCCGGTCTGAAAGGAGAGGTATTCGGCGTAGCAGCCGGAATCAGGTCGCTGTATGATGAAGGCAACATTCTTATCTTCACATCAAAATTTGTTACCTGGTCAGCACTCAGCCCACTTACATTGGCTGATGTGGCAATCTCGGTAACGATTCCCTTGAACTTTCGGTTCAGGTATGAATCAACTTCAACCAGGGAAGTATCGTTAAGCGAAACGCGGACAATGTCGTTTTCATTTACACTCACAATCACCTCCATAACCGCAAGGTTGGCAATACGCAGAATTTCAGTTCCCGCTGAGAACTGGGATGCACCAGCGACCCTTTCACCTTTTTCAACATTCAGTTTCGAGATGGTTCCCGACACAGGCGCATAAATGGAGGTTTTATAAAGGTTCTCACCGGCTTCTTTCACCGAGGCTTCCGCACTTTTAACTGAATAATCGGCACCCTTCACATTCTCTTCGGCGGCTGTAACTTCAGATTTTGCTACCTCATAGGCCGATTTAGCCGCATCATATTCAGATGCTGAAATGGCTTTCTCATTCCAGAGTCGCTGATTTCTTTCGTAGCTTGCCTTGGCATTGATAAACTGGGCCTGCACCTGTGCCAGACGGGCACGGGCATTTGCAAGGCTGGCCTTGGTGGTGTTCAGGCTGGCAAGAATACGGTCGTAGTTGGATGCATAAATTTTAGGGTCGATTTTGGCAAGCAGAGTTCCGGCCTGAACTTCATCCCCCTCTTTCACAAATACATCAACAACTTCCCCGCTTACATCCGGTGAAATCTTCACCTCTGCTTCCGGTTGTATCTTCCCGTTAGCAGAAACCGTTTCGATGATTGACCTTTTTTCGGCCTTCTCAGACGTGACTTTTGTAAGGTCTTCCTTGCCGATCAACCCCTGTTTGCGGGCAACGGCAAGGGCAATAATAATCAGTACCACGGCTGCAATGCCAATCCTGATCAGATTCTTTCTCTTTTTCATTTTCGATGCTTTTCCTTTGTTGATGCTTTTTCTTCAGGGACACTCTCACTGCCCCGGCTCCCGGTGAATGATTCACCGCTATTAACAAATTAAAACCCTTTTCAGTAGTTTCAATGTATAAAAAAACTGTTAAAATGCAGAAACCGTTCCGGCTATACAGAACGGCGGCTGATACTGCAGGAATCCTGTTATTTCTTCAGGGTTAAAGGTTTACCCATATAAAAATCCAGAACAGTTGTCTTAAAAATAAAATCAAATTTACTCTGTATTTGCTCCGACTCGGCATTCGACAAATCTTTTTTGGCATTATTATAATCAACCGAATTCATGATTCCGACATCAAATTTCTGTTCTGCGTAACGGAATGACTCCCTGGTGGCATTTACCTTCTTCTCAGAGGCATGGTATTGCTTGAGCGAGGCCCGGGCATCGGCCCATGCCTGCTGAATGGTCTTGCGCAGCATCATTTTCTGCAATTCATAATCCAGCTTTGAATTATCCAGTGAAATCTTTGCTTTGCTTACCATCGTTCTGCTCTGCCACCCGTTCAGGATTGGAATGGTCAGGTACAATCCGATCGTCTGGTTATTGTTGTCCCTGATCTGATCGTCCCAGGGCGTTGTTTTAAGACTGAAATCAGTACTGTCGAGATACTGGCTTGCTCCGGAATATCCTGTTCCCCAGCTACCACTTAATGATAATGACGGGTAATAATTGCCCTTAGCCCTGGCGAGCTGCCTTTCACTGCTTTGCATGCGGTATTCAGATGCTTTGATTTCAGGCATATTTGCCTGGGCATACAGAAATATCTGGTCGGGATTCCCCACAAGTTTCGGATCACCTTCGATGCTCAGGGCAGGAACTTCGATGTCGAATCCTTCGGCTGAAGGCAGATCGAGCAGCTGACTCAGTGTAAGCAATGAAACATCAAGATTATTCTCTGCATCGATCAGGCTAGATTCTTCAACAGCATATTGCGCTTCGATGGTATAGGCATCACCCGGAGCCATCGTTCCTGCATTGACAAGCTTCTTCATCCTTTCAACCTGCTGACTGGTAATGTCAAGCTGTTTGGTCCGGATCTGGACCAGTTCCTTGTAAAAAAGCACCTGGAGGTAGAATGTCGCGATGTTGATCGACATATCATTCATGTACTTATCGGCATCCTGCTGGCTCGCCATCAGGTTCAGCTGATTCTGCTTTATTCCGTTCAGTTTCTGGAATCCGTTAAACAGTGTAACGCCTCCCTGGAGGTAGAAGTTATTTGACTGTACCCTGCTTGTAGCAAACCTGTTGGTATACCGGTCAATCGTTTGTCCGTAATTATAGGCATGCGAGGCATTGCCTGAAATTCCCGGCAACAGGTCAAGTTTCGATTGCAGCAGGTCGGCTTTTGCAATCTCAACCAGCAGCATCTGTTGCTTCAACTGCAGATTATTGGTGATGGCATGGTTAACACACTGTTCAAGTGTCCATACCTGCTGTGCGCCCGCGTTCAGGGCTAAAAAGGTGAAAAATACCGCAAAAAGCGCAATTTGTTTTTTCATTTCAGATTGGTTTTTCCTTTGTGATCCTCAGTACTTAATAAACAGAAAATGTGACCCTGTCGTATAAAGACCATGCCACAATTTATAACATGCTATCTTTCTGTTGATTGACCATTATTATAAAACAACGATTGTACGGTTTCGCTCAGTCCGGGTTCATATGTGAACACCAGCATTCTTGTTATAGCCGCCGAATGAGAGGGACGTTTCAACTATTGTTCAAATTTATATGTTTGGTTGCTATAATTGGATTAATTTTACGAAAATTTCACTAAAGCCCGTCAAACGGCCTGTTGAACATATAATACCGTGACATTATGATCAGCAAGTTCACGTTTATCACAGTAGCTTTGACGCATATCCTTATGATAGGGTTACACCTGAATGCTCAAAATCAGCATAACCGGGCCATCAGTGACACCATTGATGTCGTAAGCTATGAACTTCACCTCACTGTTACCAACCTGTCGCAACAGGTCATCTCAGGCCAGGCCGGGATCAGGTTTACAACCCCCCTCGATGGCATTCATCAGCTGCCGCTTGAACTTAAACAACTTCAGGTCGATTCTGTTAAATCGGATGAAGAAATAATGCTTGGTTTTACACATACCGGTGAACGGCTCCTGGTTGAACTTGATCAGACGGTTGCTCCGGGAGATACCCTGCTGGTTTGGATTTATTACCACGGGCAGCCGTTTCATGAGTCCTGGGGCGGGTTCCATTTTGCAGGCACTTATGCATTCAATCTGGGTGTTGGGTTTGAATCGATTCCCCACAACCTGGGTAAAACCTGGTTCCCCTGTGTGGATGATTTTGTTGACAGGGCCTTTTACGAATATTATATCCGTGTAGAAAACACCAATACCGCTGTTTGTGGCGGGCTGCTCCAGTCGGTTTCCCCGATGGGTGACGGAACACAGATCTATCACTGGAAATCCGTCAGGACATTGCCTACCTACCTCGCTTCGGTCGCAGTAGGCCCCTATGCCCTTGTGAATGATACGGTTCAGGGTGAACAGGAACAAATACCGGTTACCTATTATGTCCGGCCTTCCGACACAACCCGCGCCAGGGGAAGCTTTGTAAATCTCCCTGAAATTACAGCAATTTATGAAGAGGCTTTCGGGCCCTATCCCTTTCAAAGGATAGGTATCACCGGCACTTCCCTTGGAGCTATGGAGCATGCTGAGAATATCTTCTACCCTCACGGCAGTATCAACGGCAATCTTTCGGATGAGTGGCTGTATGCCCATGAATTATCGCACATGTGGTTTGGCGATGAGGTCACCTGTTCTTCGGATGCCGATATGTGGCTGAACGAAGGCTGGGCCCGCTGGTGTGAGACCTATTACCGCGAAAAACTATATGGTATTGAAGCGGCGCGGAACAATATGCGCCCGCTTATGCGCGATGTGCTTCAGTTCATTCATACCAAGGAAGGTGGTTACCGCCCACTTTCACCGATGCCATCCGAGTATACCTATGGTGACAACGTCTACGACAAGGGAGGGATAACCACCCATGCCCTTCGCGGATACCTGGGCGACAGTCTTTTCTTCGCCGGTGTTAAAGCTTACCTTGAAGCCTATTCCTTCAGCCCGGCATCATCCTACGATCTGCGCGATATCCTTACCCAGGAGACTGGTACCGATATGACAGGCTTTTTTGATTTTCATGTTTTCGGGCCCGGATTTAACCAGTTTACCGTTGACTCATTTAAGGTCGTACCGGCAGGAAATGAATTTGATGTGGAAGTTTTTATCAGACAGCGCCTGAAAGGGACCAGCGTTTATGCGTCCGATTGCAGGTTAGAGATTTCCTTTATGAACGATGGCTGGCAGACAGAAACCAGGAGAATAAGTTTTCCGGGACCACATGGATCAGGAATCTTCAGGATACCTTTTGAACCATCGGCGGTAATGACTGATCTCTTTGAAAAAGCAGGCGGTGCTTCGACCGACAGCTATAAAACCATTAAAAGCACAGGTTTATTCGATTACACCGATACTTACTTCAAACTTGATGTCACTCAGATTGCCGATTCAGCCTTTGTAAGGGCCACTCACAACTGGGTGCCTCCCGACAGTCTTAAAGTTCCTGTCCCTGGCCTGACCCTCAGTGATTACAGGTACTGGACCATCGAAGGCATCTTTCCTGAAGGGTTTGACGCCACCGGAAGATTCTTCTACAACAAGAATGCTTACCTCGACAACACACTCATTACGAATTCTGAAGATTCACTCGTTATTCTTTTTCGCCCGGATGCGTCTCATGAATGGCAACCCGTATCATTTACCAGAGTCGGGCCATGGCAGCTTGGCACCATCTATGTTGACCATTTAAGACCGGGTGATTATACCCTTGCCCTGTGGGATGCGCTTTATGTAGGATGTAATGTGAAACCGGCTCAGGATGGATCAATCAGAATATTTCCGAATCCGGCCGATTCCGGTGTCAGTTTTGAAACAGCAGGTGCCGGCAACGGAACCCTGAGGGTTTTCGACACTTCCGGGAAAACAGTTTTTGTTAAAAATACTTCGGGCAGCAAAAAACCAGTTTACTGGAATTGTGTTTCTGTGAACCCCGGCACCTACCTTGTGACCTTCGATCAGGGAAAAGGGCTTACCCGGAGCAGTAAATTAGTAATCAAGCACTGATCGATGACAGCCTCAGAATATGCTGGTGCCCTGCAGGCCTTTTTTATGCCGCATTCCAACGCTTATAATGCCGGGAGAATGAGCAGATATATGCTTGACAAATATGAATTTTTCGGTATTCATTCACCGCTCAGGAAAAAACTGGTTGCCGGATTTGTCAGCATGAATGGCCTTCCGTCTCCTGAACAACTCGACGATACGGTAAGGCACACCTGGCAATTGCCGCAACGCGAACTGCATTATGCCATCATGGAGATTGCCTCACGAAAGGTTTATCTCACCGATCCGGAGAGAATCAGACTGTTTGAATTTATGATTACAACCAATTCATGGTGGGATACCGTGGATTTTATCGCTGCCAACCTGGTCGGGCCCTGGCTTGTAAGACACAAGGCGGCGACCGGAAACATCACCCAGGCATTCATGGAGTCGGACAATATATGGCTGCAACGTACGGTATTGCTTTTTCAGCTCAAATACAAAAAAGAAACAGACCAGGAATTATTGTTCTCAACCATCCGGCAACTGAACAGTTCGAAAGAATTTTTTATCAGAAAAGCCATTGGCTGGGCACTTCGTGAATATTCAAAGACAAATCCCGGATCGGTTATTTCTTTTACTGACAATACGGAATTGTCGCCCCTGAGCAGGCGTGAAGCATTAAAAGTCATTTCAAAAAAAGGAATCATATGAATGAAATTGCCGCAACCACCTGGTGGATGCAGATGACTTCACCACCACCTTCCATAACTCCGGAGAGCCTCCCCGAAGGATGCATGGCCATGCAGGCCATCAGGCCCATCCGGGCATTTTACCTGTATCTGTACACTTCAGTAGGCAGACCCTATCAATGGTATAACCGGCTGATGATGCCGGCCAGTGAACTTCAGCAACTGCTGAATGATGATCATACTGAAATCTGGGTATTATACTACAATGGCGTGCCTGCCGGATTCGTTGAGTATGATATTTCCCGATCAAAGGAGACCGAGATTGTTTATTTCGGACTTAGTTGCGACTTTACAGGGAAAAAACTGGGTCTTCCCTTTCTGAAATGGTGTATACAAAAAGCCTGGGAGAGGCCGGTTAGCCGGCTCTGGCTCCACACCTGCAACCTCGATCATCCTGCTGCCCTCAGCCTATACCAGAAAGCCGGTTTTGAAATCTACGATCAGGATACCATTATGCAGCAGACTCCGGACCCCGAGGATGATCCATACCTTTTGCTGCCATGGTAACAGTTGGGTTTACCCAAATAGTTTTCAATCAAAAAAATGAAAAGCCGGGAGTTAATGGTCAGGTTGACTTTTCTGACAATCATAAAAGGAGTATTGCAATAGCCGCCGTACAAATCAGTATATAATTTCCAGCGTTCAAAAAAATCATCAGAAATCAACATGACTGAAATAAACCAATTGATGGAAGAAAAAATTGCTGCGATCATTTCATGGGTATTGCATCCTATGCTTATACCTACCTATGCCTTACTGCTTATTTTCAGCCAGGATGCCTTTTTTGTGATGATACTTCCCGGGAAGCTTAAACTCATCCTCACCGGCCTCATTGTTGCCAATACCCTGCTGTTGCCGCTTATTTTTATCTGGATGATGCGGAAACGTGGAATCATCACCAGCTACCAGATGCCTCACAGAGCCGAACGGACTTTCCCTTTTGTGACTACTGCACTATTTTATTTTGCCACCTGGATTATGATGAATAACCTTGGATTACCGGGCGTATATTATTTGTTTGTTCTGGGTGGGGCTATCCTGATTGCGGTGGCAATGATCATCAACCTGTTCTGGAAGATCAGTATTCATATGGTTGGCATGGGTGGACTAACAGGTGGATTTATCGGTCTGAACTATCAGATGCTGATTAATTCTGGACCCCTGATTCTAATTCTGATTTTTTTATCGGGCCTTGTTGGTTTTGCAAGGCTCAAACAAAACACCCACGATGAGGCCCAGGTTTATGTGGGATTCATGGTGGGTATTGCAGTAATGTCGGGTATTACTGTACTTCTCTGAATCAGAAAGGTCTGAGCGAAATGCCGATGGAAACCGGGTAAATGCCTGGACCTGCATTACTCTTAAATACTTTTGTCACCGAATAGAAGGCTGTGATGTTCACCCATTTGTAACCAACCTGAACAGTCGGTCCGAATCGCCAGGTTTCAAAATTGGGAAGATCGCTCTCTTTGGTTTTGATTTTGCTGGCATCGGTCATATCATCTCCCTTGTACTTGGTGTGTGCATTCAGTTTTACTCCAACCTTGGCACCTATGGCAAACCGGAAACCCTTTTCGCTTTTGTACCTGATTTCAAGTGGAAAATCAAGATAGGTCAGGCTGATTTTATTCTTCTTGTAATCAATTTTATCGCCATTCAGGGCTTTTAAGGTATCGAGCGAGACAAAATAGGATGTACCGGTTGAATCCATCAGCATACCATTGCTAAAGAAATTGTGCATACCGAATCCGGCTCCGATTGAAAATGCAAAATTGCTTTCTTTGATCGGGAACGTGTACAATCCATAAATACTTGCCCCCTGGTTTATAGCGCGAAAATCTATGCCATCAGGAGCATCCATTACAAAATCATTAAAAATATCCGCACCGGTGGTAAATTTCTTCAGGAATGGTTCACCAACCTGCTTTTGTGCAGAAACAATTGAAGAAACTGTTATCACAGCCAGTAATAGGAGAATGGTTCGTTTCATTGGTTAAAGTTTTATATGAGAGGGAGCTGATACAAAACGAATGCCGGAATGAATGCCGGCCCGTATATATCTGAGTACAAAGATAGTGATTTTAAGAAAGGTTGAGACCCCACTGCCTGAATCGCTTCAGCAGAAAAAACAGATAATTCTCATTTGAGGGGAACGCGTTGGAAAATAATCAAATCAGACTTTATTCCTGGTCTGACTGAACATTGATGTCATTGATGTCGTTCGGTCCGGTCTGCTCCAGTTTGTCATGATGAAACAACCTGGCCCACTGTTCAACCTTGTCAAGTTCATCCTGCTTCAGCCATCGCCTGGATTTCTGAAACTCCTTCAGGAACAATGTCCTGTCAAAGCTGACTCTTTTTAATTTTTCGATGAAATAGTCCTGCATAGAAATCTATGACCTTACGAATCTGTAAAGACAAAGATGGCATAAAAAAGAATACAAATGCTTGTTAAATTATCAAACGCCGGGATATTTTTATCCACCGGCATGGTTTCATGAACAACTGCCTGAATTTCAATCAGCGTCCTGTTTCAATCATCGAACCCGGGGCGTTTAAAATCCATTGCTTCCGGGAAAACTTTGAGTGCCCGCTTTTTTATTCTTTCGAGCCTGACGAGGGCTTCGAGCAGAACATCTTCTTCGGAAGGTAAAAACCGCAACACCAAAGCCAGGGCTTCGATCGACCTGTTTACGGCTATTATGGCGATTTTTGCTGATCCATTGTTATCAGAGCGCCCTTCGGTGGTATCTTCGAACGGGGCAAGCGAAGCCCGTGAGAACTTAACCGCTATAAAATGAATGTACCATTTTAAAACCTCGAGGGCATCCTGCAGCACCAGGTAATCGGCATGTGAATTTTCATTCAGTGCAGAAAGGGTTTCTTCTATCTTTTTATTGTTCTTGCCAAGCCACTTGAACAGCCATTTGGCATGCTCATCAGATTTTTTTACAAGATAGCTGTCTTTCCCCGGCTTCCTCAGATCGGTATCATCTTCATCCAGTGCATCGAAATCGATTCCATGCTCTTTCGCTAGGTCGTGGAGCAGTTCCATGGCATCCTCAAGCATTGCGCCTACGTAGCTGGCCAGGTCCTTTTCGGGTTCGTTGCTTTCTTTGCGGATGCGTTCTTCTTCTTCTCCCATGGCAAAAACAGTGCATCTGGAAGTAAAAGCACATCGCTCACACCACCTGTCGCAATAGTTATGTATGCCTGAAATTATGTCCCTCGTTTCCCTGATTCTCTGAAATTGATCCAGGGCACTTTTACCACTCATAAGTCCGGTTTTGTTACAATATAATCACCGGAAAAACGAAAGGTAACTCAATAATCCTGTCTGATTACATGAAAACGGTACAAAAATGGCGAAATCTATTCAGCAATACCGACCCTGTTCAGAATAAATGCCACCTCAAAGGCCGTCTCCTTCAGCGCATCAAACCTTCCGGTTGCTCCGCCATGACCTGATTCCATGTTGGTTTTGAGCAACAGAATGTTGTTGTCTGTCTTAAGAGACCGGAGTCGGGCAACGAACTTGGCCGGTTCATGGTACCCGACCTGTGAATCGTTCAGACCACCTGTTACCAGCATGTGCGGATAATTTTGTGCCTTAACATTGTCGTAGGGTGAGTAGGAAAGCATATACCTGTAATACTCCTCTTCGTTAGGATTGCCCCATTCTTCATACTCCTGGGTTGTCAGCGGAAGGCTTGTATCGAGCATGGTATTGATCACATCCACAAAGGGCACCTGGGCCACAACCGTATGAAACAGGTCAGGCCTTATATTGACAACTGCACCCATCAGCAAACCACCCGCACTGCCGCCCATGATGGCAAGTTTATCAGAAGCAGTATACTTGTCGGCAATCAGTTGCTCCCCACAGGAGATAAAGTCCGTAAAGGTATTTTTCTTTTTCAGCAGTTTCCCGTCTTCATACCACTGCTCACCCATATCGCTGCCTCCCCTGATCTGGGCGATGGCAAAAACAAATCCACGGTCAATCAGGCTGTAGAAACTTGAAATAAAGTAGGCATCTGAACTATAACCATATGAACCATAGGAGTAGAGCAGAGCCGGGTTGCTCCCGTCCTTTTTCAGTGATTTCTTATATACCACCGACATGGGCACTTTAACACCGTCGCCGGCTGTTGCCCATACCCGCTCAACTGTATAATCGTCGGGATTAAAACCACCCGGGATCTCCTGTTGTTTAAGCAGGGTGCTTTTACCCGACTTCATATCGTAATCAAAAACACTGGTAGGACGGTTCAGAGAGGTATAACCGTAACGAAGGCTGGTTGCAGTATATTCAGGGGTTCCGCTCAGGTAAGCTGTATAAACCGGTTCAGGGAAATCAATGGACTGCCGTTTACCATCTTTCAGTCCAAGTAATGAAATCTCACTCAGACCATTCCTGCGGACCTGAACAGCAAGAAAATCCTGAAAAACCTCCAGCCCTTCAATTTTTGCATTTTTATCATGCGGTACGACCACCTTCCAGCTATTCCTGTTTTCATATCCTTTCAACGGTGCCTCATAAACCATAGAATTGAGGTTATCCCTGTCTTTATACTGAATAAAGAATTTATCCCTGTGATGATATACATGATACTCAACATCTTTAACCCTGGGAATAAATACTTTAAACTTCCCGCCGGGCTCATTCGCCGGAAGGTACTGATATTCAGATGTAGAGAAGCTTCCTGATGTGATGAAAAGGAAATCATCGGTTTTACTCTTTTCCACATTCACAGTAAACTGCTCGTCCGATTCCTCGAAAATCAGTTCATCCGGCTGATCAGATCCAAGGATATGCCTGTAAACGCGATAGGCCCGCAGGGCATCGTTTCCGAGGGTGTAAAAGATGGTTTTGCTGTCGTTGGCCCAGGCAAATCCCTGAACTTTATCAATGCTCAGCGGCAGATCACTTCCGGTAACAAGATCCCGGATTTTAAGGGTAAAATCGGCATATGATCCGGTTTCATTTGAAGCATAGGCCGCAAGCTTGTTATCGGTGCTGATATTATACCCGGCAAAAATAAATGCCTGCTTTCCCTCTGCCATATTGTTCACATTAAATATCACCTCTTCCGGGGCAGCAACACTCCCCTTTTTGCGGCAATATATTCTGTACTGTTTTCCTTCTTCAGTCCTGGAATAATAATAGTAACCATGATCGAGCTGAGGTACCGTTTCATCGGTTTCCTTGATGCGGCCCTTCATTTCAGCGAAAAGCTTCTCCTGCAATGGCTGTGTTGTTTTCATCACGGTATCGCAATAGGCATTTTCTGCATTCAGGTAAGCAATCACATCAGGATTGGTTTTTTCTTTCAGCCAGAAATAATTATCGGTTCGCTGATTACCGAATTCATTGAATAGTTCTGGTTTGATCGCGGCTACCGGTGGTGCCGGGAAATCGCCTTGCATGGTTATTTTCACTTTAGTTTCGGTTGTTTGGTTGCAGGCAGCCAGGCCAAGGGCCAGGGCTATTGCCATAAGTAATCTGATACCCTGTGACATAATAAGGTTGGTTAATGTTTCCGGATGTAAATGTAGAAAAAAGAAAAAGGCAGGGGAGCTAAAAAGGCGACTTCAGCGAACTGTGCGATAAAACCGGTGCTAATGTCCGATCAATGCTGGCTGGTTGACGTGAGGAAAATTACTTTAAAGTTCCTTCCTCAGCCTTGCCACAGGGATATTCAGCTGCTCACGGTATTTGGCTACAGTGCGCCGGGCTATGTTGTACCCCTTGTCTTTAAGAATGTCCGTCAACTGCTCATCGGTAAGCGGTTTCCCTTTTTCTTCAGCCTCGATACAATCGGAGAGAATTTTCTTGATTTCACGGGTGGAAACCTCTTCACCTGAATCTGTTTGCATCGATTCCGAGAAGAAGCTCTTCAGGAGGAAAGTGCCGTAAGGGGTTTGCACGTATTTGGAATTGGCAACACGCGATATGGTGGAGATGTCAAGGCCTACAACCTCAGCAATGTCCTTGAGGATCATTGGCCGGAGTTTGGTTTCGTCTCCCGTAAGGAAATATTCGCGCTGATAATTCATGATGGCATCCATCGTAACATAAAGCGTGTTCTGTCGTTGCTTGATGGCATCGATAAACCATTTCGCAGAATCAATTTTCTGCCTGATAAACATTACTGCCTCTTTCTGGCTGGTGCTTTTCGATTTGCTTTCAGCGTAGGTTTCGAGCATATCCACATACGTCCTGCTGAGCCTGAGTTCAGGCATATTGCGCGAATTCACCTGAAGTTCGAGATCTTCATCCTTGTTGTAGATGAAGAAATCGGGCATGATATAATGATTCGACTTTGTGGTATCGCTCATCGAATTTCCCGGTTTGGGATTGAGCTTCAGTATTTCATTAACGGCATCGCGCAGTTCTTCGTCACTGACCCGCGCTTTTTTGGATATCTTATCGTAATGCTTCTTGGTAAGTTCATCAAAATAACGCTCAATCAGGAGGATGGCCAGCAAGGTTGCAGGGGTAGGCGGATCCTGTCTTCTGAGTTGTATGAGCAGGCATTCGCGCAGATCGCGTGCGCCGACACCGGGTGGGTCAAACTCCTGGACTACCTTCAGCATCCGGTTCAACTCTTCAGGTGTAGTGGTAATGTTCTGCGTAAAGGCAAGGTCGTCGACCATGGCATTCAGGTTGCGGTTCAGGTAACCCGAATCGTCAAGATTTCCGATGATATAAGTGGCAATCTGAACCTGTCGTTCATCCAGAAGGCGCAATCCAAGCTGTGAGATAAGCATCTCGTTGAAGCTGATACCTGAGGCATAAGGCACTTCACGGTGTTCATCATCTGCACTGCTGTTGTTCGCGTTCAGGCGGTATGCAGGAACATCATCATCATCCAGGTAATCGGTAATATCAAAATCATCGCGTTCACGGTCCAGTTCTTCTACGGGATCCGGTTCTGTCTCAGGCAACTGGTCGCTGACTTCCCCGTCTGATTCCGGATCCCCTGAATCCTCAAGGGCCGGATTTTCTTCGATCTCCTGTTTGATACGCTGCTCAAGGGCAATGGAAGGGATTTGCAGCAATTTCATAAGCAGAATCTGCTGTGGCGACAGTTTCTGGAGTAGTTTCTGCTGTAGTTTCTGGGTTAACATGCAATTTCCTTCATTAAAACGATGCGAATATACTGGCAAGTTACGAAAAATCCGCCACTGATAAAACGATTTTTTATCCGGTTTATTGGTTAAGGTGTTGTTCTATCCCTAAATTCTGTCTATTTATCGGGTTAGGCTGAAAATGTAACTCAGGTGCAGTAAAAAGTATTAAAACTCGGCATTCTGTGGTGTCCTTGGGAAAGGGATAACATCGCGGATGTTTGCCATACCGGTAACAAACAGGATCAGACGTTCGAAGCCAAGACCGAACCCGGCATGAGGCGCCGTACCAAACCGACGGGTATCGAGATACCACCAGATGTCCTTTTCGGGTATATGCATCTCGCGGCAACGATCGGTCAGCTTTTCAAGTACTTCTTCACGCTGCGAACCACCGATGATCTCGCCGATGCGCGGAAACAACACATCCATGGCCCTCACGGTTTTTCCATCGTCGTTCTGCTTCATATAGAATGCCTTGATCTGTCTGGGGTAATCGGTCAGTATTACCGGACGCTGAAAATGCTTCTCGACCAGGTATCGCTCATGTTCGCTCTGCAGATCGGTTCCCCAGTCTACCGGGAATTCAAATTTCTGCCCTGAAGCCATCAGAATTTCGATGGCTCCGGTATAGGTCAAACGTTTGAAATCGTTGTCAACCACGAATTTCAGCCGGTCAATCAACTCATTGTCATACATTTTATTGAGGAATTCCAGATCGTCGAAGCAATGCTCCAGGGCATAGCTCACGAGGTATTTCAGAAAATCCTCAGCAAGATCCATGTTATCTGTAATATCATAAAATGCCATTTCGGGTTCTATCATCCAGAATTCAGCCAGATGACGCGGGGTGTTGGAGTTCTCGGCCCTGAAAGTCGGCCCGAAGGTATAGATGTTTGAAAGGGCAAGGGCTCCAAGTTCACCTTCAAGCTGGCCTGACACGGTAAGATTTGTGGCTTTACCAAAAAAATCCTGGGTGTAATCCACCTCTCCTGTCTCCGTTAAAGGTGGCTTTACCGGATCGAGCGTGGTAACACGGAACATGGCACCGGCTCCTTCAGCATCTGATCCCGTGATAATCGGTGTATGAAGATAGAAGAAACCATGGTCGTTGAAGTATTTGTGAATGGCGAAAGCCATGGCATGACGGATGCGCAGTACAGCCCCGAAAGTATTGGTTCTTGGCCTGAGATGTGCTATTTCACGCAGAAACTCAAGCGTGTGGCCCTTTTTCTGAAGGGGATAGGTTTCAGCATCGGCAGTGCCATAAACTTCAATCTCCTTTGCCTGAACTTCAACCGCCTGTCCCTGGCCGGGAGATTCAACGAGAATACCGTTTACCGAAATACAGGAACCCGTGGTAATCAGTTTCATGGTTGTTTCATCAAAGCCGGCCAGATCAACCACGATTTGGATGCTGTGAACAATTGAACCGTCGTTGAGTGCTATAAAGGCCACATTTTTGTTACCCCGCTTTGTACGTACCCATCCCTTCAGGTTTACCATGTTACCGGCTCCTATCGACTGCCAGTTATGCAGAATATCTGCAATTTTAGTTCTCTTCAACAGTTCCATTTCAAAAATTTAAAATTGATTTTCAGGAATTAATAATACCTAACCGGTACAACCGGTAAAGCGAGGGCAAAGTTAAGAAATTTCCGGATGAGATGGGAAGAGGGTTACCGACATCGGACCAACATGAATATGCCAGGAAATACCTCTTTGCTCCTGCCCGCAGGATTTTATTACTTTTGCTGAAAATAGCAAGATGAACTTTCTCCCTGTTCTAAGCTGGATCCCGGGCAATGCCAGACCTTTGGTGATTGCCGGGCCATGCAGCGCTGAAACGGAAGCACAGGTTTTACAAACAGCCCACGCACTGAAACTGATACCCCAGGTCAGGGTATTCAGAGCCGGCATCTGGAAACCACGTACCCGCCCCGGTTCCTTTGAAGGTGTTGGTTCTGCAGGACTGTTGTGGATGAAAAAGGTAAAGGAAGAGACCGGATTGCTTACCACAGTTGAAGTCGCCAAGCCGCACCATGTGCAGGAAGCCATTGAGCATGGCATTGATATTCTCTGGATTGGAGCAAGAACAGTTGTAAATCCCTTTTCCATGGAGGAGCTGGCCGAAAGCCTTTCAGGCATAGATGTTCCTGTCCTGGTTAAAAATCCGGTGAACCCTGACCTGAAACTCTGGATCGGAGCAATTGAACGCCTTCATAAAAACGGGATACATCGTATTGCAGCCGTTCACCGGGGATTTTATCAGTATGAAAATACACGTTACCGCAATGCACCCCACTGGGAAATTCCCATTGAACTGATGCGGCAGATGCCCGGCCTGCCGGTACTCTGCGATCCAAGCCACATCGGTGGAAGCCGGAATCTTATCCAACCCATTGCCCAGCAGGCGATGGATCTTGAAATGGACGGGTTGATGATTGAGACCCACCCTGATCCTGACAAAGCCTGGACAGATGCATCGCAGCAGCTGACGCCCGGTGCCCTCAGCGATATCCTCAACGGGCTCGTACTCAGGGAGCACAAAGGAAGCCGTGAATTTGAACGCAACCTGGAAGAACTGCGCCACGAAATTGACCTGATAGATTACGAACTGATCCGCCTGCTGGCCGAACGTATGTTAAAGGCTGAAGAGATGGGTCGTTACAAATATGCCCATAACATCACCATTCTGCAGTTACAGCGCTGGAAAGAACTGTTCGCCGACCGCATCAAAAAAGGAAGTAAAGCCGGACTCGATACCCGGTTCCTGGCTGCACTTCTTCAGTTGGTTCACGAACAATCCATTGAAATCCAGACCAATGTGATGAATAAACTGGAATAAAATTAGTTTTCCTTATGATTACCCTGAGAATTGAAGGAATCTGAAATAAATGAAGCGTATCAAGACCATCCCAAGAACAAGTAAAGCAAATGCAGAATTTCACTGACCAAAAAGCAGGTCAGGAAAGTCCGTTGCCTGTTGAATCGTCACTTATCTCATTGTTATGAATAAATTATTCATTCAACGTATTTATATGTGATAATTGCAGGAATGGTTCCCGGTCCTGAAAAGTCATTTCTCACAATTCTGTTCTTTTCATCGAATTGATATGAATTTTGTATAATGTAGCTGGCATGTGAGAAACGAGTTTCCATAACAGGATTGGAACTTGCTTTACCCAGAAATGTGATACCCATGTTCTCACGTGCAACGGTATTGGATTTGTCAGTATAATAGTCATAAAATATATATGAAGTTCCGCCCGGATATTCTACTCTGGCAGACACGATGTTATTGTTCTCAATAGTAAAAAACGATGTTGTTTCATAAGGAGGAAGACCGGAGATTATTCTGTCGGTGATCTTCACATGAGATTCTACTATAAAGCCGCTATCATCAAATATTCGCGAAAATTCACGGTAACTGTGCGGTTGAATATATAATTCATTAACTGCCTCACCTTTGTTGTTCAGCGTATAGATTGTTGTATCAGCAACACCCTCCGGATCTGTTAAAGGCTCTGAAATGCTTTCAATTATGCCTCCATTATGATAATTATACCTGGTTAACCTGGTTTCAATCCCATTGGTTGTTGTTTTTACCGATGCAATTCTGTTGTTTTGATCATATTGATATTCGCTAAAACTTATAACCGAGTCATTGTCAATATTTGTTGTTCTCAAAGTGACTGACTGAATCAGCGGAACGATTTTTCCTGAGAGGGTGTCATGCTCCTTTTTGCACGATACCAAAATTGATACAATGAGAGAAACTGCAATCAGTGATTTGTTTTTCATGGCTATTTATGTTATAGATCTGATATAATTACAGAGTGAAATAGAAATAAACATGCTTGTTAAAGCAATGCTATAATTACTGGAATTCATTCAATTGATATGGCAATGCATTGGGGACTGATTATAGCCCTTTCCCCAAGAGGAACCGGAAAATAAACCAGCAAGGATGATTAATTCATATGATGTCATCGGGCTTCAAAGTATATTCCACCTGAATAGCGAGATTTGAATACAAATATAATTTGTTTTAATGATTAAATTTATGTTAGGTCTCAATATTAAACAATCAGCTTTTCTGAAAATCCAATCTGATTTTCTCATTTACAGGATAAGAATACATTGCTTCCTTTACAGGAAAAATACCCGTTTCCTGGCTGCACTTCTTCAGTTGGTTCACGAACAATCCATTGAAATTCAGACCAATGTGATGAACAGGCCTGATGTTTCGGGAAAATGATCCGTACAAAGTTGCTCCCTGTTATCTATTCCGGATGTTTGCAAACAACCATCCAACTTTCCTTTACACTATCTTTGCACCTCCAAATTCAAATTTTTACGGATGTTTGATAATTCCCCGATTACTGAGACTGCCGTTTTGGTCGGACTGATCACCGGACGCCAGGATGAGGCCAGGGTAACCGAGACACTTGATGAACTTGACTTTCTTTTTGACACTGCCGGTGGAACTGCCGTCAGGCGTTTTGTTCAGAAACTGGATAAGCCTGATACACGGACTTTCGTTGGTTCCGGAAAGCTGGAGGAAATCAAAGCCTATATTAAGACTGAAAATACCGGAACTGTTGTATTTGACGATGAATTAAGCCCATCGCAGCTTCGGAACATTGAGAAGGAACTGGAATGTAAGGTTCTTGACCGTACCACCCTGATCCTGGATATTTTCGCGAAAAGGGCCCGTACAGCCACTGCACGCACCCAGGTAGAACTTGCTCAGTTACAGTATATGTTGCCGCGGTTGTCGAGGATGTGGACCCACCTTGAAAAACAACGTGGAGGGATTGGTATGCGTGGCCCAGGTGAGAAGGAAATAGAAACCGACCGCCGCATCATCCGCGATAAAATATCGTTGCTTAAGGAGAAACTGAAGGACATCGACAAGCAAAAGATCACACAGCGCAGCGGCAGGGAAAAGCTGGTCAGGGTCGCCCTCATCGGCTATACGAATGTAGGTAAATCAACCCTGATGAACCTGCTAAGTAAATCAGAGGTTTTTGCCGAAAACAAACTTTTTGCCACCCTCGACACAACTGTGCGTAAGGTTGTTATTGATAATCTCCCCTTCCTCCTGACCGATACGGTCGGATTTATCAGAAAATTACCGCACAGCCTGGTCGAATCCTTTAAATCGACCCTTGATGAAGTAAGGGAAGCAGATCTGCTGTTGCATGTTGTTGATATTTCACATCCCGGGTTTGAAGACCAGATTGATGTGGTGAATCAGACACTGGCTGAGATCAGGGTTGCTGACAAACCGGTAATGATGGTATTTAATAAGGTGGACGCCTATTCATTTATTGAAAAGGAGGACGGAGACCTTAGCCCTGCTACCAGGGAAAATGTTACCCTCGAAGAGTTAAAAAGAACCTGGATCGCCAAAGTGAACAATCCGGCACAGTTTATTTCTGCCACAAAAAAACTGCATCTGGAAGAATTCAGGGAAGAACTCTACAAGTCTATCCATGATATTCACGTTATCAGATATCCCTATAATAAATTATTATATTGATTTTGATTGTTTTATGACGAATTAATATCTAGTATATTAAATTATAATCTTCCCGGTAAAAAAAAATTTGAAATTTTTATAATATCAGGGTTACTTTTTTAATCCAGGGTTATTAAGTTTAGAATAATTGCCCCGAACCGGAAATTCTACAACTTGATAAAACTGGAATTATGAAAACCCGTCTACTCTCTTTACTGATTGTGATTCTTCCCTTTATGGCGAATGCACAGTGGAGTAATTACACAGAAAACTATGACACCTGGGCAAACTGGCAGGGGAGTTCTCCGGCCGCTTTTGGTCCGCAATCCTACATCAACGGCGGTGCGCCTGAAAATGATGTTTTCTCATCCAACAGCGCCAGGGTGATGTTCAATGCAGGATGTCAGAGCGCACCCTATCACCTGAGGTTAAACCAGAGTATAGTACCGGTTAACTTCAGATATGAAACCAAGGCTACTATCAATTCATTCCAGTTTTACATGAACCGGCAGTTACTGGCTGAAGATCCGACCATCATCATGCGGTACAGCACCAACAGCGGTGATTCGTGGACCGAAATAGAGACCCTGAACGCAAGCTGGTTCAATGGAAACACGTACAAATTATACAGTTACACCTTCCCTGCTCCGGTTTATCCTGAATTCGGCAAGTCGCTGATTATTGAACTGAACAAGACGTATGGGACTTACATTAACATAGATGACTTTACCTGCAGCTATACCCCTGCCTGTATCTGGGCCGGGAATGATGACAACGGCTGGCAGAAAGAATCGAACTGGTCAGGTGGCATACCCTGGGAATACAGCAATGTAACCATTCCGGCCGGAGTGGCAAATTTCCCCACCATCAGTGAAGCCTCAGAGTGTTTTAACCTTTACATTCTCTCAGGGGCATCCATGATCAATACCTCCCCGCTGACCATTCATGGCCAGGCCTATGTTTACCGTAATATTTCAGGAACGGGCGAATATCACTTTATCAGCACACCAGTTGTAAATCCCAACCTGGATGATATTTTTCCTGCCGGACAGTTTGACAATATCTGGCTCAGAAGATATGATGAACCTACCGGGAACTGGGTAAATATGTATATCCCTTCAACCATGAATCCGGGAAGCGGTTATTCTTTCTTTATGAATGAAGCCAGCACGACTGTTACATTTGCCGGAGCATTAAACAGCAACAATATTACACCGGTGCTTTCCTATGCCGGTAACACCGGTGATGCGGACTGGGACAACTGGAACCTGCTCGGAAATCCATATACAAGTGCTCTTGACTGGGATCTTGGTAGTTGGAACAAGACAGGCCTTAATGGTTCGGTTTATGTTTGGGACGGAGCCTCCGGTAATTATGTGAGTTGGAACGGATCAGCCGGAAGTTTAACCAACGGGCTCATTCCTGCACAGCAGGGTTTCTTTGTGAAAGTTGAAAATGAAGCCGCTCCTTCCATCACAATCCCGCTTGACGCGAGAGCCCATTCCGTAGATGGTTTCCTGAAAAATCAGGCCAATCCATCCCTGGAACTCATGGTTCAGAATTCAGTCAACAGCTACTCCGACAAAACCTATATTGAAATCAACCCTGAAGCTTCCAATGATTTTGACACCCGTTGCGATGCGTATAAACTGGATGGAAATACAGATGCCCCCGGACTTTACACAGGAGCCTCAGGCAAAAACCTTTCTATTAATGCAATCAATCAGATCAACAACAATCTGACCATACCACTCTATCTGAAACCCGGTGTTGATGCCGGCTTTACCATCACAGCAAGAGGAATTGAGCAATTCGCAGGAAACACCAACATCATGCTGCAGGATCTTCTGACAGGAATAACCAAAGACCTGAGATCGGAAAATTCCTATTCATTCCAGGCTTCGCCCGGAGATGACGCGCACAGGTTCAACCTGGTATTCGGAACCCTAGGTATAGATGATGGAAGTCAACTGAATGCCGGAATTTACAGCAACCGGAAAAACATCTTTATCCAGGTTGAAAACAACTTCACAGGACAAGTCAGCGTAACCAATGTTACAGGCCAGACTGTCATAAAATCAGACCTTACAGACGGTGGATTACAAACCATTGTGACCGATCTTCCCTCAGGGATTTACCTTGTGACTGTTGCAGACCAAAACAGCAGAACAACCCGTAAGGTATTCATTCAGTAGAAAAAAGAAAAACACAACGATATGAAAAATCGACTGGTTAACACACTCGCAATACTTGTCCTCGTAGTCGGCCCTGCTTTAACAAGCCTGGCCCAGCCAAATCCAAACAAACAACCAAGCGGAGATGCCGTCGGAGGAGGCCCTGTAGGAGGTAACGCCCCCATAGGCAGCGGTCTGATACTGACAATCGGTATGGGTATTGCTTATGGAATCAAGAAATTGTCAGAACCCAAAACAGAGTTGACAGAAAAAGAATAAACCATTGCTGGTTTAACAAAAAACTGCTTTCCGGATGACAATTTCCGGGAAGCAGTTTTTTATTTCCTTCCAGACCCCGGATAACAATATTTCCCATTCATTTGACGGAAGAAATCCGCCCTGTCCCGGTATGATTCACAGCACAAAGGTTGATATAATTCAATACATTTGCATCCGTATCCCTGCACAAAATGTATCGGAAAACAGATTCAGAAAAAGACTTATGATCATCATCGGAATAACTGGAACCCTCGGTGCCGGCAAAGGTACCATTGTTGATTTCCTGATCAGGGATAAAGGATTTACGCACTTTTCGGTTCGCGGTTTTCTTAATAAAGAGATTGTAAAACGGGGGATGGTCCTAAACCGTGACAGTATGGTCGTGGTAGCCAATGATCTCCGCACAACCCATTCTCCGAGCTATATCGTTGATTGTCTATACCAGGAAGCCTTGTCAACAGGCAAAAACTGCATCATAGAAAGTATTCGTACTCCGGGAGAGGTGATTTCACTCAAAGCAAAGGGAAGTTTTTACCTTTTGGCTGTGGATGCCGATCCCGGAACCCGATACGCCCGCATCTCAGAAAGGCAGTCGGAAACCGATCTGATCAGTTTCGAAACCTTTATCCTTAACGAAGAACGTGAAATGTCTTCAGATAACCCAAATCATCAGAACCTGCGCAGGTGCATTGAAATGGCAGATTTTGTTTTCAACAACGATGGTACAGTAAAAGCCCTGGAAGCAGCTGTTTCCGGAATAATTGACAAAATTCTCAGATAATATTCAGTGTCATTCCGGGCGATCGTAATGAGCTTTTGAACCATGGCGCCATAGTGTACCGGGATTTTTTTAATGCCCATACTATTAAAACCCTGAAATCTTGAAACTATTTTCCATTTTCAGTGTCTCCGTTCTCAATCTGGCAATGGCCATATATTATTACTGGCTGATCTATCACAAAAAAATCAGGCCATCACTGGCCATGTGGGTATTTTTTACACTGGCAGTCGGAATGAGTTTGTTTACCTACATGAAGGAAGGATCACACAGCCCATGGGACAATGTGCTCAATACCACCGACCTGTTGTTTGTGAGTTCTGTGACCTTGTCGATTCTTTTATTCGGCGACCGTTCCACCCGTTTCAACCGGTTCGATCTTGGCTGCCTGTTTGTGGTAGCCCTGATTGTTGCATTCTGGTTCATCACAGAAAATAATGTGATTACGCATCTGATGGTCCAGGGCATTCTTGTGATTGCCTACTTTCCGGTGGTAAGCCGGATGATCCGGACAAAGGAGAACAATGAGAGCTACCTGCTCTGGGGCGGCATGCTGCTGGCTGCATTGCTGGCCTTGCTTTCAACCAGGGGCAACCTCGCTCTGATCTATACCGGCAGGGCTGTCGTCTGCATTATTCTGCTGATGCTGATCATGACATGGGCTGACAGAAAAAAACCAGCCTGATGCAGCAGATGATATGCTGTGAACATCCGTTGGGGCAATGAAAGTTTCCGGAGTTTTGAGCAGATAGTAGAGACCATTCAAACTATGATGTCTGAAAGTAACTGAAACGGAGGAGGGAAACTAAATTTAGTTTCCCTCCTCCGTTTGATCATTCCAAAAATTAACAAAAAGGTAAATCCGTTACTTCACAACCGGATTTCCCTCAATATCAACCAACAATGGTTCACCCAGGCCGGCATCCTTTAAGCGGTCGAACTGGGTACGGGCATCACCCACCACTACATAAACCATCTTTTCGGGCCGGATATACCTGCTGTAAAGCGCCTTTGCTTCATCAAGGGTGATTTTATCTGCTTTCATCTCTTCCTGTTTGATAAAATCGAGCGGCAGGTTAAAACTGCTGATTTCCTGAAGCATTCCCATCAGGCTGTTGATGGTTTCGAACTTGCCGGCGTTTGAACGTATGGTCGCATTGCGTGTAATTTCCAACTCTTCGGCCGTATATTCGGTTCCATAGCTGGTCAGAATCTCATTGAAGAGTTTTACCGACTCCAGGGTAAATTTGGACTGTACACTCGAACTTGCCACGAAAGGCCCGGGAACAGCACGCGGCATAAAGAAAGAATATGCTCCATAGGTGTAACCTTTTTCAAGCCTGAGTACTTCAAAAAGTTTAGAACCCGATCCGTCACCCAATTTGTAGTTGACAAAAGTGGCCGGAAAGTAATCCGGATTATTCCGGGCCATAGCGAGCGAACCAATCATCAGAACCGATTGTTTGGCATCCGGCACATCAACAAAACAGATCTGTGCTTTTTCAGGAGCTTTCGGCAGATTGTATTGCGGAAATTCAACTTTAACGGGTGACCAGCTTTTTTCGACAGATTTCAGTGATTCAAACACACTTTCACGGGTAATGTCGCCGGCAATATGAAAACTTGCCACTGTTGGCGAGAAGTTGGCTTTATGATATTGCTTCAGGTCTTCAAGTGTAATACTTTCAACAGATTTCAGTGTGCCGGTGGCCGGTTTTGAAAAGATATGGTTATCTCCATAAAGCATTTTATAAAATACATTTCCGGCTATTGCGTTGGGATTTGCATTCCGTTGCTTGATGTTGCTGATGGCAGCCTGTTTCAGACGGTCGAACTCATTAACATCCCAACGGGGTTGTGTAATGATCTCTTCAACAATATCCAGAACGGCCTTATAATTTCTCGAAAGACAGTTGGCTGTAATGGTCATGTTCTCGGCACCGGTATTGATATCAATGCTCGCACCCAACTGGCCGATGGCCTCTTCAAGCTCTTCAGGCGAATGTTTTGCAGTCCCTTCCATCAGAAGGTCTGAAAGCAGCCTGGCTACGCCGGGTTTGGCAGGATTTTCGCCAAGCTGACCACCCTTTAACCGTATGCTGAACTGGATCAAAGGCAACTCATGACTCTCGATTCCAAAGACTTTCATGTTGTTCCGGAGTGAAGACGTAAAAATATCCGGGGCATTGAGCAATGGTTTCTGACCAAGCGGTGGTTCGATGGTGCGATCAAAAGTACTGGGGGTTTTTTCAAAAGTATCCGCGGTTTCTTCAACACTTTCTGACTGAGAACCGGTTTCCTCAATTTTCTCCTCGATGATACTGGCAACCTCAGATCCAGTCAGGGCCAGTTCAGGACGGCCTTTGGGAACAAAACTGGTGGCAAGGGAATTGCGTCCTTTCAGGTAGGCGTTGTAGACCCGCATAATGTCATCCCTGGTCACGGCATTCAGCAAACGAACATCTTCCATCATTCGCGAAGGATCCCCGCCAAAAACATTGGCCTGTACCAGCTGGAATGATTTGCCGAGCAGACTTGAAATACCGTTATAGAATGAGGTCTCACGCAGGTTCTTGATACGCTGAAGATCCTGATCGGTGAACCCGTTGGCTTCAAACTGCCTGAAAGCTTCGTTGATCGCATCCTGGACACTGTCAAGATCAACCCCTTCGAATGCACGGACAATGATGTTGAATTTACCGGCCAGTTCCATAGGGTTGTTGTACACGGAAACTTTCGGGGCAAGCTTCCTGTTTTCTACGATTTCCTTATACAGCGGAGCTTTCTTACCCTCTGAAAGCAGATCGGCCAGCACTTCCAGTGCATAGGAGTCGGGATGGTAATTTTCAACCGTGGGGAAAATCAGATTCAGCTCCGGAAGCTTTGCAAAATTGTCCTCGTGAAAAAGCCTCTTACTTGAAGAAAGAACAGCCGGCATTGGCTTCATGACTTCGGGTTTCGTCCTCGGCCTGAATTCGCCAAAATATTTTTGAACCAGCGCTTTGACTTCAGCTTCATTGAAATCGCCGGCAATGACCATGGTGGCATTGTTTACCGGGTAATACCTGTCATAAAATTCTTTCACATCATCGAGGGTAGCGGCCCTGATGTCTTCCATCGACCCTATGACCTGCCATGAATAGGGATGCGATTTCCCGTATAAATTCATGTCAATCACATCACCGGTATGTCCATAAGGCTGATTGTCGACACGCTGGCGTTTCTCATTGATAACAATGTCCTTTTCGCGCTCCAGGGCACCCTGGGTTACAGTATTGATAAGAAAGCCCATACGGTCACTTTCCATCCACAGGATTTTCTCAAGGGCATCTTTTGGTACTACCTCATAGTAGACAGTTCCATCGTTCCAGGTTCCCCCGTTGAAAGTACCACCCAGATCATCTATTTTCTTGAAGAATTCTCCTTTGCCGACATTCTCTGAATTCTGGAACAGCATATGTTCAAAAAAGTGGGCAAATCCGGTTTTGCCGGGCTTTTCACGGCTTGAGCCAACATGAAACAGGATGGCTACAGATACAATGGGGTCGGAATGATCCTGATGCAGAACGACTTCAAGTCCATTGTCGAGTTTGTATTTTTTGAAGTCAACACGGAAACTTCCGGTTTCATTCTTCTGGGCATTGCCGCTCAGGTTGCCCAGTAGCAGTGAGCATGTCATCATTCCCATAGTAAGGATTTTGGATACTGGTTTCATATCGGTGAGTAATTGGTTTTCGACTTAATAAACACCGGACCATCAGAAAAACCGTCAGCCCCGGTCATTATTTCTACCATTCAACGTGTGCTCGTTTAACAGGCATGGTCATGCAACGGCACCCTCCACCGCCCCTCGACAATTCAGCCCCTTCAATGGTAATCACGCATTTTTCACTGGAAGAAATATCTGTTTTCCCCTTGATGATATCAATGGCTTTATAGATGGCAAAACCATGCCTGTCCATCTCTTCAAGGGTATTCACATTGCGTCCGTATCCCATGACTTTGCCCGGTGCGATGGCGAAAAAATTGGCTCCGCTGTGCCACTGTTCCCGCTCCTGTGTAACAATATCGCGCGAACCGCCGCAATTGATGGTCTTTATGTCCATGCCCAGGCTTCGCAAAGCGGAAGGGATGTTCAGTACTTCGCAGATTTTTACTTTACCATTGTCAATGGTAATATGAATGGTCAGGAACCGGCTGAGGTGCATGATCAGAGGCTCATAAATCATACACAGATCACGGTCGAGAAAGGTAAATACCATGTCGAGGTGAATGAAAGATTCAGGCTCGTAGGGCAGTTCCTGGACGATGATGTGCTTTACAGTTTTGTCTTTTTTAAACTGATCAACAAGGAAATCAATCCCTTTGGGTGTGGTTCGCGATCCTGTTCCGACAAGGATGATGTCTTCGCGTGCCACCAGGAAATCACCGCCCTCGTAACTGAAATCGCGGCACATGTGCCTGCTGGATGAAGGATTGACGGTCTGTGTATTGAAGGAAGGGTGATAATCGAAAATGGATTCCATGATGATGGACTCTCTGTCGCGGACACGGCTGGCCATTTTGCTGATGAAAACCTGATCGCCTATGGCAATGGAAGCATCCCTTGTAAAAAAGAAATTATGCAGAGGTTCAAGTTCAAACCGTTCCTTGCTCAGGAACCTTGACAGATTATCGCGTTCAAGTTCAACGCCTTCGATGAATGCTCCGGTCAGGGTTTCAGGATCCATGTCGAGCAATACATCGCGGATACTGTCGACCTTTTCATGATCGGCTATCCGGTTGACGAGTCCTGTTTTCACCTTATCGTTATGCAGAATGTCGCGGAGCAGATCGCGCACCTGGAAGGTCCTGGTAATTTTATCAAGCACACCGCTAAACTGGCTGTATTCGTTTCCTGCCACACTGAGGTTCAGAATATCACTGTACAAGGCTTTCTGAACGGTATTCGGGGTCATGTTTTCAACCTCACTCCCCGGTGTATGCAGAATAACACCTTCCAGTACCCCGATCTCAGAATTAATCCCGATGTTGATTTTTTCCCTGTTCATTTATTCCTTTTCAAAATCGCTGACAAAGCTAATGCTATTTTTTAGTTTCATGAAGCCGGCCCGCATCAGTGGTGATCTGCCAAATAATTTCGTGAATGTGAGTTTTTCCATATTCATCCACTCATCTCTGTTCCATTCCATCCATTTCCCGCTTGGATGGAAGGCCGTTTCATTGCCTGCAATGGAAAACCGGTTCCAGGGACAAACATCCTGGCAGATGTCGCAACCGAAGACCCATCCTTCCATCCGGCTTTTAAACTCTTCCGGAACAGACTCCTTCAGTTCTATGGTCAGGTAGGAGATGCACTTTGACGCATCAAGCTGTCTTGGACCGGTAATGGCGCCTGTGGGGCAGGCATCGGAACAACGGGTGCAGTCGCCGCAGTAGTTTCCGCCAAACGGACTGTCGTATTCAAGTTCCAGATCGGTGATTATTTCAGCCAGAAAGAAAAAAGAACCATTGCGCCGGCTGATCAGCATGGTATTTTTTCCGATCCACCCTATTCCGGCATTGACTGCCCATGCACGTTCGAGAACCGGCGCCGAATCAACAAAAATCCGGTAATTGATACTGCCGGCCTCGGCTTCCAGCCTGTTGGTCAGCAAACGGAGCTTTTCTTTGATCACATGGTGGTAATCGCTGCCCCATGCATATTTTGATACTTTCAGCGGAGTTTTGTAATTGCCCGGGGTTGGCGGAAAATAACTGATCATCAGCGAGATTACCGATTTTGCGCCATCAACCAGTAATCTTGGATCGAGGCGCTTGTCGAAATGGTTTTCCATCCAGGCCATCTCTCCGTGTCTCTTTTCTTTCAACCATTGCTCCAGGCGGGGAGCTTCCTCATCAAGTCGTCTGGCCCTGCTTACACCACAAAAAGAAAATCCAAGCTCTGTGGCCAGTTGCCTGATCATCCTGGTATGGTTTTCCTGTTGATTCATAAGGAGTATGCTAAAGAAAATGAGTGGTTGAATTCTTCCGGAATCCGGAATTCAGATTTAATCCGGGCAATTACACCTGACATGCCTGGCTTTTCAGAAAAGTTCAGACTGGTTTCCGGGCTTGAATTTACCCAGGTGCGAATATGCCAGGGGTGTCACCTCCCTGCCTCGCGGAGTCCGCATCAGGTAGCCTTCCATAATGAGGAAAGGTTCATATACTTCCTCTATGGTTCCCGGATCTTCACCCACAGCAGTGGCAATGGTTGTGAGTCCTACCGGACCTCCCTTAAATTTGTCGATGATGGTGGTGAGTATTTTATTATCCATCTCATCCAGTCCGTTTTTGTCAACATTCAGGGCAGCGAGTGAATACTGTGATATGGCAAGATCGATGTTTCCGTTGCCTTTGATCTGGGCAAAATCGCGCACCCTGCGCAGCAGAAGGTTTGCTATTCGGGGGGTTCCACGACTGCGCCGGGCAAGTTCAGAAGCAGCATCGTTGGTGATGTCGACCCTGAGTATGCCGGCAGAACGCCTGATGATTTTTTCAAGGGTTTCTGCATCATAATAGGCCAGGCGGGAATTGATTCCAAATCTTGAACGAAGCGGCGCTGTAAGTAAACCTGACCGGGTTGTAGCCCCGATCAGCGTAAACGGGTTTAATGTGATCTGAACACTTCGTGCGTTCGGACCTGTTTCAATCATAATATCGATGCGGTAATCTTCCATGGCAGAGTAAAGATATTCCTCCACCACCGGGCTAAGCCTGTGAATTTCATCGATAAAAAGAACATCGTTGGGTTCAAGGTTGGTAAGCAATCCTGCCAGATCTCCGGGCTTATCGAGCACGGGACCTGAGGTAATGCGGATATTCACACCCAGTTCGTTTGCTATGATGTGTGAAAGTGTGGTTTTCCCAAGTCCAGGCGGGCCATGCAAAAGGACATGGTCAAGCGATTCACCCCTTAACTTTGCCGCCTGAACAAAAACCCTCAGATTTTCAACCACCCCGGGCTGACCAGAAAAATCAGTGAAATCGGAAGGCCGTAAAACCTTTTCGATTTCCTTTTCGGCCGGGCTCAGATGCTCGCTGCCGGCATCAAGGTTTTGGTTCATAAACTGATAATTGGAAAGCAAAGGTAATAAAATCGGACAAGCAGACCCTGTTAACTTCAACGGAAAGATTGCTTGTAACCTCCACAGAAACAGTATCTGCTTGCTTTAACAACTGCCTGTATGCCGGGTTCTGATTCCAAGATTCATCATTATTTTTCTATGGAAAACCGGAATTCAAAACTGGTTTGCTCATCCGAAAACTAAAGCAGTACTATAAGTCCTGTTTATATTGAAATATTTAATAAATTAGCAATCTGTAACCTAAATACCAAAGCGCCATGAAAGACATTCTTGTTGCCATCGATTTCTCGAAGGGCTCGCTTCATGCCCTGGATTACGCTATAGAATTCGCCAATCACGTTAAGAGTAATGTGATCATGGTGTGGGTTGACAGCCATATAAATCATGATTTCACTTTTTCCTCCGAAGGGAATGAATTCCGTGATGAAGCCAACAAGAATCTTGATGAAATCATGAAAGCCAACAAGGGCAGACTGAAACACGGAAAGCTCACTTTCAAACTCCGGAAAGGGAAAGTATATCAGGAAATTGCAACGCAGGCAAGGTTAACCGATGCCTCATTGATTATTGCCGGCACCCATGGTGTTACAGGCTATGAAGAATTCTGGATCGGGAGTAATGCATACAGAATTGTCTCCTATGCCCCCTGTCCTGTGATCACGGTAAGGCATGATTTTGAAATCAAACCGGCCGGAATTACCAGTATCATACTGCCTGTTGACAGCACCCTGGACACACGGCAGAAAGTTCCCATCACTGTTCAGATTGCCAAAGCGTTCGGCGCTGACGTTCATCTTCTGACCCTTTACACCACCACCATAAAAGTAATGCAACGGAAAGTTGATAATTCTGCCAGGCAGGTTCAGAAATTCCTGGAGGAAGCGGGTGTAAATTATAGTACCGAAAGCATGATGGCAGATAACATTACAAATGCTGCCATAGAATATGCCGGAAGGGTTGATGCCGATCTGATCGCCATTATGACTGAACAGGAGACAACAGCCTCCAACATATTGTTAGGCCCTTTTGCACAGCAAATGGTAAATTATTCCCCGGTTCCCGTGCTTAGTATTCAACCCAAGGAAATAATTGCCATCTCAACCCGTTAATAGCCAATGAAGCGTCTTCTTTATAGTATTTTCTTATTGGTTTTGGGGTGCAGCGCCTATGCCCAGGTTGCAGGTGAAAATATTGTCGCTGATCCGGAAATCAACCGGTTGGTTGAAAAACACATTTACCTTAACCAGCATATGAGTACGCTTGATGGCTGGCGGGTCCAGATATTTTTCGATTCAGGTGCCAATTCCAAAAAAAGGGCAACCGACATTCTGAACCGATTTAATAACCAATATATCGATTCAAAAGCCTATTTGTCATTTAAAGAACCCTATTACAGGGTCAGGGTGGGAGATTTCCGTACCCGGCTCGAAGCGGAGGGTTTTATGAAAACAATACAGGCAGAATACCCTAATGCTTTTGCTACTGCTGATAAAATCAATCCCCCTCCTCCTGAAAAAAACTGACCTTTCTGCCCAAACGTAGTAAAACGAAGCATTCTGATTACGTGCGATAACCGGTTCTGAAAATATACAATCATCGGGTTGAATTATCTTCAGTATTGGTTTTGCTTTAAAGGATAATTCTGTGAAAAAGGAATAAACTATGGTGAAGCCCGGGTGTATTTTTTTTGCCGGATTATCAGAAGACACAGAATTTTTTTATATTAGCTGAACCAAATACACTGTAATACCACCAAAAACAGGCCAGTCATGAAAACGATCATCTCAGCAATCGATTTTTCCGATTGCTCCATCAACGCCCTCGAGCACGCGGTAAGCATAGCAAAGAGTTCCGGTTCGGATCTTCTGATGCTTTGGGTGAATAACCCTTATACAACAAAAACCATTCTGTCGTCAGATATGTCAGACGATCTTGTTGAAGAGGTCGAACATCAGTTTACCAGGCTGATCAGTAAATACGGGCCGGAACTAAAGGATTCCAAAATAGATTATATCATCAGGGAAGGTAAAGTTTATAAAGAGGTCGTAAATCAGGCAAGGGAATCCGAAGCATGGCTGATCGTTGCCGGCACCCATGGATCTTCAGGGTTTGAAGAACTCTGGATGGGTAGCAATGCCAACAGGATTGTAACCTCTGCACCCTGTCCGATCATTACAATTCGCTCAGGCATTGAAATCAGCCGGAACCTCGAAAAGATCGTTATGCCCATGGACAGCACCATGGAGACAAGACAAAAGGTGCCTTTTACCTGCGAACTGGCCCAGGCCTTTGATGCTGAAGTTCATGTTCTGGCGGTGTACACGACTATTGTGGATGACGTACGCGGGAGGGTATTGAGTTACGCAAAACAGGCAGCGAAATACCTGAAGGAAAACGGCGTAAAACATCAGATTGTTGAAGTTGAAGCTGAAAACCTGAGTACCACCACCATTGAATACGCAAAAAAGATTGATGCCAACCTCATTTCAATCATGACTGAACAGGAAAAAACAGCCATCAATCTCTGGCTTGGCCCGTATGCCCAGCAAATGGTGCACCATTCACCTATTCCTGTCTTAAGTATTCACCCGAAAGAAATTCTGATTTCGATGGGGTATTGAGGCAAGATAAAAGTCTAAAGTCTAAAGCTCAAAGTCTGAAATAAAATTAAAATCCCCGGTTGAATGATCAACCGGGGATTTTCAATGAACAGAATACAGTAGTGCTTTTCTGTGAAATAGTAAAAAAGTTAAAAACTCAAACTCAGCCAGAATTCCTCTTTTAACTTTTTACTTTTTACTTTTTACTTGACTTAGTTCCTGTCGATGTTGTTCAGATCTTCGAAAGCTGTCTTCAAACGGGCAATCATCGTTTTCTGTGCTTCGTTCAACCATTTGCGAGGATCGTAATACTTCTTATTGGGCTTATCATCTCCTTCAGGATTGCCGATCTGCCCCTGCAGATATCCTTCATTCTTCTTGTAATAATTCATGATTCCTTCCCAGGTTGCCCATTGGGTATCGGTATCGATGTTCATTTTGATGACACCATAGGATATGGCCTCGCGGATCTCTTCGCGGCTTGAACCGGAACCACCGTGAAAAACAAAGTTAACCGGCTTGTCTGCGGTATTATACTTCTTCTGAATATAATCCTGTGAATTTTTCAGGATAACCGGCTGAAGTTTAACATTTCCCGGCTTGTAAACACCGTGCACATTGCCAAAAGAAGCTGCAATGGTAAACCGGTCGCTGATCTTCATCAGTTCTTCATATGCAAAAGCAACATCGGCAGGTTGGGTATACAATTTCGAGCTGTCAACACCGGAATTATCAACACCATCTTCTTCACCGCCTGTAACACCAAGTTCAATTTCGAGGGTCATCCCCAGTTTGCTCATCCGGGTCAGGTATTTCTTACAGATTTCAATGTTTTCTTCCATTGACTCCTCAGAAAGATCAAGCATATGGGAGCTGAACAGGGGCTTGCCGGTTTCTTTGAAATGTTTTTCACCTGCATCAAGTAGCCCGTCAATCCAGGGAAGCAGTTTTTTTGCTGCATGGTCTGTGTGGACTATTACAGGAACACCATACATTGCTGCCATCATATGAATGTGTTTTGCACCGGAAACTGCACCGGCAATGGCTGCCTTTTCAGCATCATTGCTCAGAAATTTGCCTGCATAGAAATGAGCGCCTCCGTTTGAAAACTGAATGATGACGGGAGAATTAACCTCTTTTGCTGCCTGCATGACTGCATTCACCGAATCGGTCCCAACTACGTTAACGGCCGGGAGTGCGAATGAATTGGCCCTGGCAATACGGAAAACTTCCTGAACATCACCGCCGGTAACTACACCGGGTTTTACCTTATCGAATATTCTTTCTGACATTTGTAATGATTGAATTAAATTGGACTGAATGATTTATCTTCGCAAAGGTAATCAATTTTGATTTATTGCTGATTACAAGGTTATAAGATGTGCAATCAATAGCCGGTCAAAGCACTGTTTTTTAGTTATATAACTGTATGTCATTCCAGTTGAAAATCCGGGACCTGATTTCCGATAATTACTCAGGATCTGCCGCCATTCTTGATAAAATCATCCACAGTATTCAAACCTATATCAACAGGCGGGAAATAGACCATGAATACCTGCGGTCAAACCTGGACCAGGTCACCGGTCATTTCCCTGATCTGGCAGTTTTGCATCATTTTATGCAACAGTTATATGATCTGCTTGATCAGGCCGTGGCTTCTGAATGGCCTACTGAGAAGACTGTTACCAAAATCGGGAAATTCATCAGCGAGTATAACCAGGTATGGCATGAATGTATTGGTCAGGCTGCTGAGAAAATGGAGCGGCTGGTCAAATTCAGCAACAAACGCATTCTGTTGCACAGTAACAGTTCAAGTATCCACGTTCTATTCGAGCACCTGGCGACACATCATATTTTTCCTTCGGTATATCAGACGATGTCGGGCCCCGTTTATGAAGGTAAACTTCAGGCAAGGGCGTTAAGCGATCTTGGCTGTAAGGTACATTTCATCAACGAAGCTGCCATTGGCCGCTTTATTCATGAAGTTGACTTTGCAGTGATGGGTGCAGACAATGTTTTCACCGATGGGTTTACAAACAAAATAGGCACTTATCCAATAGCCCTGGTATGTCGTGAAGCTGGGAAACCCTTTTATGTGATTTGTGATTCACGGAAACGCTCCCCGGTTGATTTCAAGAGCAGGATCAATGCCATTTTTGAACCGGAAGAGCCTACCGGAGAGCTCTGGCAAAATCCCCCCAAAGCCATTACCCCGGTAAATTACTATTTTGAGTTCACACCCAAGAGCCTGGTTACCGCCTATTACTTTGAAGATACCTGGTGGGATTCTGCCAAAGAAGAGAAATAACGCATCAGGGTAAACAAAAAAAACAAAATCTGCCGCAGGTAAGCGATTTTTAACGAAATTTGCACTCTCAATTCCGGCCCCTTAGCTCAGCTGAATAGAGCGTCAGATTCCGGTTCTGAAGGTCACAGGTTTGAATCCTGTAGGGGTCACTGATAAAAGCCATCTATAAGATGGCTTTTTTATTTCCCCCGTTTAGACTGCAGAGCCCGAATCCTTTCTGAAATGCTTATAAATCCATAACCAAATCAGAAACTAATTCCGTTATGGGGAAATTGTCCGGTAACCGAAAACTGAAGGGGATTGATGGAATGAACATCCATCGCATTCCAAATAAGAAATGAACAACCTCTTTACCCATTACTTTCTGCCGGAATGGCTATTATATTGCTGTAACCATCTGTTTTATAAACAGGTTGATTAAGTTTGTACCAGACTATTTATTATAAATCACCTTACCCGGGGAAATGAGAACGCAGCATAAGCTCCTGATAAGCCTGTTAATCACAGCTTTAATGCTGTTTTCAGGTTTTCTCTTCATACTGAAAATTCAAAAACAGCAGAATGACATTCTTCTGAATTCAGGCATTGAACAGCAAAATTCTATTCTGAAGACTGCCATTGATGCCAAATCAGATCTTGTTTACAGAACTGTCTATGATTATACTTACTGGGATGCCCTGATAGAATACATGAAAACCTCGGATAAATTATGGGCCAACGATAACCTTTCCACTCTTTTTACTTCTTTTCATGTGAATGGCGTCTGGTTGTATACACTTGAGTTAAAACCGGTATTCCTGGAAGTAAGAGAAGACTCGTTGAATACAAAACCATTTGATATACCTAAGAATATCTTTCCCATCCTTTATAAAAATAAGTACATCAGATTCTATATTTCATCCCCTGAGGGAATTTATGAAATATTCGGAGCCACAGTTCATCCGTCTGATGATGAGGCCCGGAATACACCACCCAGGGGATATTTCTTCATGGGTAAACTGCTCAATAATTCCTACCTCGGCGAAATGGAAAAACTTACAGGAGGAACCATCACCCTGACACCGAAAAGGACGACCGCTGTGAACGATGACAGTAACAGCATCACCACCAGTTATCCGCTAAAGAGTTGGGACAATAATACACTTGGCTGGATTGAACTTTCAAGGGAATATGATTCAATCACTGTATTTAAAAAGCTTTCGGGAATATCAACGATTTCGCTGATAGGGCTGGCATTGGTAATCCTCATTAATTTTGTGATTGCCTTCAGCCTGCTGGTAAATATTCCCTTGAAAAGAATTTCACAGGCGTTGCTGACAAAAAGCAGTGAAGACAGGCTCAGGCTTAAAACCCTGAAAAGCGAATTCAAAAAGATCGGGTTGCTCATCGAGAGTTATTTTGAGCAGCAGGAAGCGCTGGAAATTGAAATTGATGTCAGAAAGAAAACAGAAGCCCAGAAAGAAAAACTGATCGCTGAGCTTGATTCAGCCAACCGTGAACTTAAGGATTTTGCATACATTGTTTCGCACGACCTCAAAGCCCCGCTGAGGGCCATCGGATCCATTTCTCAATGGATACACACCGATTACAGTGATAAACTTGACGAGGACGGCAAAATGCAATTGGATCTGCTGTTAAGCCGTGTACACAGGATGCAGAACCTCATCGAAGGGGTGCTCTCCTATTCAAGGGTTACCCGGGTTAAAGAAGAGAATGAAGAAATTGACCTGAACAAACTTGTTGGTGAAGCCATCGAGATGGTTGCCCCTCCTGACAATTTCGTTATCAATGTTGATCGGGACCTGCCCAATGTTACGTTTGGACCTACCCGTCTGCTGCAGGTTTTCGAAAACCTTGTAAGCAATGCTGTGAAATACAACGATAAGGAAACCGGAGAAATTACCATTCATTGCACTGATCGGGGCAATGAATGGGCTTTCTCAGTATCTGACAATGGACCTGGTATTGAAGAAAAGTATTTTGAAAAGATTTTCCAGATCTTCCAAACCCTGCGCGCCCGTGATGAATTTGAAAGTACAGGCATTGGTCTGACGATCGTAAAGAAAATAATTGAAAACAACGGAGGTACAATTCATGTAGATTCTGCTCCGGGTAAAGGAACTACATTTACCTTTACAATACTGAAATTAATTTAAAACCCTGTTCGGACTATGATTAAGAATAAAACAATTTTGCTGGTTGAAGACGATATGATCGATGCAATGACCGTCAAAAGGGCGCTCAAGGAACTGAATGTAATCAACCCAGTGGATACGGTTGAAAACGGTGAAGAAGCGCTTGAGTTTCTGCGCGACAGTAAAAATGAATTGCCGGGTATTATCCTGCTCGACCTGAATATGCCGAGGATGAATGGCATTGAATTTCTTGGTATCGCAAAAAAAGATGAAAAATTAAAGCACATACCGGTTATTATACTTACCACCTCGCTGGAGGAAATCGACCGGATCGACACTTTCAGCCTGGGCGTTGCCGGATATATGGTTAAACCTGTTGATTACAAGCAGTTTGTTGAAGTAATAAAAGCCATCAAATTGTATTGGTCACTCAGTGAATTGCCCTGCTGATAAGGTAGCATTTGGAACACCGCTTACGGGATCAAATTATCGGGATAAAAAGCATGACAAACGGGATGATTAAACTTCTTTATATCGAAGATGACCTTGTTGACCAGATGGCCTTTAAAAGGCTGGTCAGGGAGCAGAATCTTCCATATGAGATGACCCTGGCAAATTCTGTTCAGTCAGCGCGGGAAAAATTCAGAGACGGGGTTTTTGATATTGTCATTTCAGACTTCCTGCTGGGTGATGGAACCTCCTTCGAATATCTGCCTGAAATCATACAAACCGGAACCCCGGTTATCCTTGTTACAGGAACAGGGGATGAAGATGTGGCTGTTAAAGCCATTAAGATGGGCGCCAGCGATTATGTTATAAAAGATGTTGATTTCGGCCACCTGAAAGTATTACCACTCATTGTCGAAAGTTCGCTGCACAACAAACGTTCGGACGATAAGATCAAAAAGCTCAGCATGGCTGTTGAACAAAGCCCCAGTATGCTGCTGATCACCGATAAGGTTGGTTTTATTGAATACATTAATCCCCGCGTCACGGAAATCACAGGCTATGTGCTTTCCGATTTTGCCGGTACCGATCTTTTCAATCATCACGCCACACACAACAGCGCTGAAATGGTGAAAGAGATCACAGAAACCATAGCTTCAGGGAACAAATGGCAGGGAAATACCTGTCATGCGAAAAAGTCAGGTGAGCTTTTCTGGGAACTTACTACCATTTCACCCATCTACGACAATGAAGGTCACCTGAAAGGATACATTAAGGTTGCCGAGGACATTACAGAGAAAAAGAAAGCAGAAGAGGCCATCAGAAAATATTCGGAAGAGTTGCGTGAAAGCAATGCCAGCAAGGATAAGATGTTTTCCATCATTGCCCACGATCTGAGAACTCCTTTCAACGGGCTTCTTGCTTTTTCGGATATTCTTTCCAACGATTATGAATCACTCAGCAAGGACGAAGTTCAGGAGTATATTGAAGTGATAAGGAGCCTTAGCCGGAATACCTTTAACCTGCTTGAAAAGTTATTGCAGTGGTCGAGGCTTCAAACCGGCCGGATGGAGTTTAACCCGGTGAAACTATCTTTTCAGGAACAGGTTGAACCCATTTTTGGTCTTCTTTCAGCCAATGCCCGTGGAAAATCGATTGAACTTACCGGAAATATTGAAAAAGGGCTGACGGTCCTGGGTGATCAGAATATGGTTCATGCGGTCATCCGTAACCTGGCCTCCAACGCTATAAAATTCACGCCCGAAAATGGCTCCGTCACCATTACTGCACACGCTGTAGCCGCGAATATGGCTGAAATAATAGTATCTGATACCGGGGTGGGAATTGAGCCCGAAAACCTGAAGAATCTGTTCAGGGTAGAGAATCAGCTCAGCACCAAAGGAACCAGGGGAGAAACAGGAACCGGGCTCGGGCTTATATTATGCAAAGAATTCATCGAACGTAACGGAGGTTCCATCCGGGTTGAAAGTGAACCAGGCAAGGGCAGCCGGTTCATCTTCACGTTACCGCTTGCCGGATAGCAGGAACTGCTCCGGGTAAAGCATCCTATCAGACGAATCCACCTTGCGGTATATGAAAATTAGCAGGTTATTTTGGACTATTCCCGTCCATCAGAACTCCCCCCTGAAATAATACCAAAGAAATCAAAACAGAGTTTCCTTCCGGAATTTACAGATAAAAATCCCTTTGCCAGAATAGGCGTATGTATGTATCTATATATCAAATGTCCGGGAATATTTATCCGGACTTTTTTATTATTTTTGTTAACATTATTTTAACAAAAGCGCCTTTCCGGTGTTTATGAGAAGATTTCCCACTGTTAAGGGATAATCCACCCAAGCCTCTATCAGCATATTATGATAAAAAAAGTTCTTGTTGCCAACCGCGGCGAAATTGCAGTGCGCATAATGCGTTCATGCCGTGAAATGGGCATTCCAACCGTTGC
The DNA here is from genome assembly GCA_009773455.1 of Bacteroidota bacterium. GTDB lineage: Bacteria > Bacteroidota > Bacteroidia > Bacteroidales > Lentimicrobiaceae > Lentimicrobium. The sequence goes on from WSXU01000001.1 coordinate 444,607, forward strand.
AGTATTTTCAGATGCGGATCGTTCCTCAATGCATGTGCGATATGCAGATGAAGCATACCATATCGGTCCGGCGCCATCGATCGAAAGTTACCTTAACATCGACAAAATTATTGAAGCTGCTAAAAAGTCCAGGGCCGATGCCATCCATCCGGGATATGGTTTCCTTTCTGAAAATGCTTCATTTTCGGAGCGTTGTAAAAAGGAAGGCATTGAATTTATCGGTCCCAACCCGGATGCCATCCGGCAGATGGGTGATAAGATTACTGCCCGGAAAACCATGATCGCTGCCGGTGTACCTGTCGTTCCCGGCACCGTTGACAAGATTACCGATTATGCCGAAGCGCTCAAAACCATCCGCGAAATCGGACTACCGGTAATGATCAAAGCGTCAGCCGGTGGTGGCGGTAAGGGAATGCGCCTGGTAAAAAGGGAGGAAGATATTGAAAGCTCACTCCGGGGAGCCCGGTCTGAAGCCAAAACAGCCTTCGGAGACGATTCCGTTTATGTTGAGAAATATATCGAATCGCCTCACCACATTGAATTTCAGATACTGGCCGATAAACACGGCAATGCCATCCACCTGTTCGAACGGGAATGTTCCGTTCAACGACGTCACCAGAAGGTGATTGAAGAAACACCATCCCCTTTGCTGACACCTGCAGTGAGGGCCGAAATGGGTGCCCATGCGGTAGCTGCTGCCAAGGCCTGTAACTATCACGGAGCCGGCACCATTGAGTTTATTGCCGACGACAACCAGAATTATTACTTCCTCGAGATGAATACCCGCCTTCAGGTTGAACACCCGATCACCGAGCGTGTGGTTGGTGTTGATCTTGTGAAGGAGATGATCAATATTGCCAACGGCTTCGAACTTCCCTTCAGGCAGGAAGATCTGAAACAAAGCGGTCACGCCATCGAATGCCGTATTTATGCCGAAGACCCCGACAACAACTTTATGCCGAGCCCCGGCACCATCAGGCACATCTCTGAACCCCTTGGCCTTGGTGTAAGGCACGATGGTTATGTATATGAAGGATACACCATTCCTATCTATTACGACCCCATGATCTCAAAACTGATTGTCTGGGCAAAAAACAGGGATGAAGCAATACGACGCATGGGCCGTGCATTGCATGAGTATAAAATAACAGGGGTAAAGACATCTATCCCTTTCCTCGCAAGGATCATGGAAGCCGAAGCCTTTAAATCAGGCAAATACAACACGCATTTTATTGAGGAAAACAAAGAATTCCTTTTTGCACCTCATGATTGTGATGGTATTTGCGAAGACATTGCACTGATCGCTGCATTCCTGGAGCATTCAAGTAAACTCGAAAAAATAAAGTCCACCGACAATGGCAGTAAACCTGCCGCCAGCCGCTGGAAAGACCCGCAACGCGTGGCTTATATTTAAACTCATTTATATGGCATTGGAAATCAACATCGACGGGCGTACTGCCCAGGTAACCGAATTAAAACGCGACGGAAATCTGCTTACCATTCAGGTTGACGACGAGATTTATGAGATTGATGCCCTGAAAGTGGGTGAAGGCATCTACTCCATGATCTACAAAGGGAAATCATACAACATTGAGATGATTGACAATGGTTCGCCAAGGCATTACACCGTCAACTCCTTCTACAACTCATACCAGGTAGAAGTGATTGATGCGCAGACCCGATACAGGCAAAGCCGATCGAAAGGCGATTCATCCGACACCGGAAATACCATTGTTTCTCCCATGCCGGGAAAGGTTGTCAGAATCCCGGTGAAGGTCGGTGAAGCTGTTGAAGCCGGGCAGACACTCATCATCGTTTCAGCGATGAAGATGGAAAGTGAGTTTAAGGCAAGAACAGCCGGAACCGTCAAATCCATTCATGCTGCTGAAGGGGATACCATCGATGCCAACAAGGTGCTGGTGGTAGTAGAACCCGCAGCTGAATAGCCCGTTTTGATTGGCCGAAGGGGGAATTAAGAGAGATGGAGATGGGGTGAGTCAGAGACAAAGGGTGAGACTAAATGGACATTCCGAAATCTTGAAACCTTGTAACCCTGTAACCCAGTAACTCTGAAACCTTGTAACCATGAAACCATGAAACCCTGAAACCCTGAAACCCTGAAATTATAACTTAATTACTTTAGACCTTTAACTTTAGACTTGAATATATGTCAGATCTGGATGAAATTTACCGCAGGCTTGAAGAGCGCAACCACCAGGCAGAACTGGGTGGCGGACAGGAACGCATTGACAAACTGCACCGTACCGGAAGAAAAACAGCCCGTGAGCGCATCGAAATGCTGCTCGACCCTGGTACTTTCGTAGAATTCGACCGCTTTGTTGTACATCGTGCACGTGATTTTGAAATGGAGAAAAACCTGATATCGGGTGATGGTGTTGTGAGCGGACACGGCAAAATTGACGGAAGACTCGTATACGTCTTTGCCCAGGACTTCACTGTTTTCGGTGGAACTCTCAGCCGGGCCAATGCCGACAAGGTGATCAAGATTATGGATCTCGCGCTGAAAATGGGTGCTCCCGTGATCGGCCTGAATGACTCAGGCGGAGCCCGCATCCAGGAAGGCGTGGAAAGCCTCGCCGGATATGCTGATATCTTCTACCGCAACGTCATGAGCAGTGGGGTGATTCCCCAGATCTCCGCCATCCTCGGTGCCTGTGCCGGTGGAGCCGTTTACAGCCCTGCCATTACCGATTTTATCCTGATGACGAAAGACACCAGTTATATGTTTGTGACCGGTCCGGATGTTATAAAGACCGTGACCCACGAAGAGGTAACCAAGGAAGAACTCGGAGGAGCCATGACCCACAATGCAAAGAGTGGCGTGGCACACCTGATCGCCGATGGTGATGAGCAGGCCATGATGATGATACGCGAGTTGATGAGTTTCCTGCCATCGAATAATATGGAGGAGCCTCCCACCATTAAATCGACCGACGACCCAAACCGCGAAGACGAAAAATTGCAGGAGATCGTGCCTTTCGACCCTAATAAGCCGTATGATATGACCGAAATCATCCACAGTGTGGTTGACGACGGTAACTTTATGCAGATTATGCCGCATTATGCCCAGAATATGATTACAGGGTTCGGCCGGCTGAACGGCAAACCGGTGGGCATCGTGGCCAACCAGCCGGCTTTCCTGGCCGGGGTGCTCGACATCAACAGCTCCGTAAAAGCGGCTCGCTTCGTCCGGTTTTGTGACGCTTTCAACATCCCGCTCATCACTTTCGTAGATGTCCCCGGTTTCCTTCCGGGAACTTCGCAGGAGTACGGTGGCATCATCAAGCACGGAGCCAAGCTGCTTTATGCTTTTGCCGAAGCCACCGTGGCCAAAATTACCGTTATTACCCGCAAAGCCTATGGAGGGGCTTACGATGTTATGTCGAGCAAGCACATTGGCGCCGACGTAAACTTTGCCTGGCCTACCGCCGAAATTGCTGTGATGGGCGCTGAAGGCGCAGTTAACATCATCTTCCGCGATAAGCTGACCGACGAAAGCAAAGCCCAGGCCGTGAAAGAATACCGCGATGTTTTTGCCAGCCCCTACAAAGCTGCAGAGCAGGGTTACATCGATGAGATCATCTACCCGAAACACACCCGCCGCAAACTGATCCAGGCACTGGAAATGTGCAGCAACAAAAGGAAGAGTAATCCTCCGAGGAAACACGGGAATATTCCCCTATAGGATTTACGGTTTCAGATTTACGATTTACGATTTTGAAGTCTGAAGCAAAAAATGAAGCCCGCCTCCTTGCAGGAGTTGCGGGCTTTCTGCTTTCATGACCGGCAGGCTCTGTCAGGGAATAAACGTATTACCTTTTGTACAAAGGCAATGAAACCACTCTGGCAATTGCTTCAGAGGCAAGATCTCCTTCTCGGGTGAAAGGCCAGGTAAAAAGCGATTTCAAAGGATGTTCCTTCCTGATTTCATCAATCGCAGTGAGTGCAAGCTGCTTAATGAATCCCTTTTGACGATACTCTTCAAGGACAATCGCAGAACACAAATACAGGGCATCAAATTCCACATCTGCAGGAGTAAGGTCGAAAAGTTCATTTTCTGTAATCTCTTTCTCCAGGAATTTTAACATCAGATCTTGTGTGGTGGGGATTACCAAAAGCCAGGCAACAGGGCCATTCCCGGCATCATATTCAGATACGGATGCATGATGCAGCTTTTTTAACCGTTCCAGTACTTCCTGATCTACATCAAGCTGGCTGGGGTCGTTCTTAACAGCAAAAACTTCCTCGACCAGCCTCATCATTCGTTCATAATTGCTTTCGGGCATAAAGATTCTAATTTCTAATGTCTAATGTCTAATGTCTAATGTTTAAATCCTGATAAGTGAAGTTCTGTCAGTTACAGATTTATACACTTCGGCTCAACCAGGCTTATCACCATTGACTTTGAGCCTTTAACCATCTCCTTTTACCCGGCAAACTGCAGTTCACTCAGGCTCCGGTAAAGCCCTCCCTCTGCCTTCAGTAATTCCAGGTGGGTACCCTGTTCCACGATGCGGCCATGATTGATCACAAGAATCTGGTCGGCCTGGCGGATGGTGGAAAGGCGATGGGCGATCACGATGGAGGTGCGGCCTTTCATCAGTTTTTCAAGGGCATCCTGCACCAGGCGTTCGCTTTCGGAATCAAGTGAAGAAGTGGCTTCATCCAGTATAAGAATTTTCGGATCTTTCAGCACCGCCCTGGCAATGGCCACGCGTTGCCGCTGTCCACCCGAGAGCTGTGTACCCCGCTCACCAACCAGGGTATCGAGCCCTTCGGGAAATTTGCTGATAAACTCCCAGGCATTGGCCTTGCGGGCAGCATCTTCAATCATCTCATCGGTAGCCCCTGTTTTTCCATAGGCAATATTCTCACGGATGGTTCCGCCAAAAAGGAAGATATCCTGTGGTACGATAGCCATCTGGCTTCGAAGTACCGAAAGCGGGATAGACTGATTGTCCGTTTCATCGAACAGGATATGACCAGTGGTCGGCTCATACAGGCGGAGCAGCAACGCCACCATAGTCGACTTTCCTGCCCCGCTCGGTCCCACCAATGCCACCAGGGTGTCGGGTCTGATCTCCACATGAATATCGTTCAACACCTGCATATCGGTTCGGGTGGGATAGCTGAACGACAGATGATCAAAACGTATACCACCCCGCAGGATCTGATGCGGTTCACCAGGCAACAGTTCATCAACAGGTTCCGGTTCTTCGTTGAAAATCTCAAGCAGGTCCTCGGTAGCACCGATAAATTTCTGCACCCTTGCAAAAACATCAGCCATTCCTCCAATGGTACCCCCGATAAAAACGGTGTAAATCACAAAGGAGAACAATTCACCTGTTTCCAGCTCTCCGGCAGCAAGTAAGGTGGATCCTTTCCAGATGACGGCAACCATGGCTCCGAAAATACCCATAATAACGAAGGAGGAGAAAGCACCACGCAAACGACCGTTTTTAATACCCGTCCGGGCAATGTCCTTTGTTTTTCCCCGGTAACGGGCCATCTCGAAAAACTCGTTGGTGAAGGCCTTTACACTCTGAATTCCCTGCAGTGTTTCCTCAACAATGGTGTTTGAATCGGCTACCTGCGACTGTGCCTGCTTGCTCAGTTTGCGGATATAGCGGCCGAAAACACCTACCAATACCATGATCACCGGCAGGATCAGGAGCATAAACAGGGTAAGTTTCATCGATGTAACAAGCATCAGACTTACCCCACCGATGATGGTGATGAATTGCCGTATAAATTCAGCCAGGGTGCTGGTGAGTGCATCCTGCAAAAGGGTGATGTCGGATGAAATCCTGCTGTTGAGTTCACCCACCCTCCTGTGCTGAAAGAACTTCATGGGCAAACGTATCAGGTGGTTAAAGGTATGCTGGCGCAGATCGGCCAGGGTTTTTTCGGCCACACGGACAAACAGGAAAATTCTGAAATAAGAGAAGACCGATTGAAAAATCAGGACCAGAACAAGGATTAATATGATACGGTTAATCTCCTGCCCGATGTTTCCCTTGTTGCCATAATCAACCAACTCGCCGAGGAGCTTCGGGAAAGCCAGACTGGCCGTGCTGGAACCCAGCAGAAACAACAATCCCAGCCCGTATTCCCAGCGATAGGGTTTAATAAAACGGTACAGCTTAAACAACCTGCGCAGACCCGGCAGGGTAATCTTTCTTTTTATAGTTTCATCAGTCATATTGCAGCAGAAGCGGAGGTATTAAAATTTGTTACTATAACATCTCAGGTTAAGGAAAGTTGATTCAGGATTAATGATTTAAATGAGCGACAAGGGGACTGGGAGACCTGAAGACAAGGAGAAATTGCAGTTGCGGATTGCGGATTGGGGATTTCGGTCCAGCTGGCTGGCAGGTTAAAGATATGGGATGGGGGTTTTTCTGACAGGATTTACAGAAATTCCAGATTTCGCCTGCCCCCCCTGAAAAAGTGGGGCAAGCTGCCAAAGGCGGTGGGATTACGGATTGTAGATTTATTAAAAACACAAATAAATCTATGGTGGCTGAGTGATTTGCTTGAACAATCCGGTTAATTTGAAACAAAACCGTCAGCAAATCGTATCGAAGCCACCGAAACTGGGAAAGCAAGAGGAGCACAGATAACACAGATGCAACGGATTATCACAGATTAAAAATCATTCCTGCCGGAATCCGTCAGATCTGTGTCATCCGTGTTCAAAATGACAGACCTGAAAACAAAGAGTCAGGTTGTAAATTCGGATTGCGGATTGCAGTCCAGCTGGTTGGCAGGTTAAAGATATGGGATGGAGATTTTTCAGACAGGATTTACAGGATTTACAGAAATATAGGATTAAGCCTGTATGCATGACTGTGTTACACAAGGATTTCGCTTTCTTTCTTAGGTTGGTATACTTTTTACTTTTTACTTTGAGCTTTTTACTTTTTACTTTGAGCTTCCATGATCATAGCTCAGCCCCCTGCCCAGTTTCCATTCACCGTTTACGAGCAGCCAGATATGTGTGAACTTTGCAACACTGGTAAGCTGATCAGGCTTTACATCTTTAACCTCATAAAAGCGATGAATGCCCGTTTGAATGGCTCCGTATAGCACTCCGTTGTTCTCAAGCGGATATACTTCCATTGAGTTCACAACCAACTCCCGTTTGGCTTTATAATCCATTTTACACAGGCCGTCGCGGATGCCGGCAATAAAGGCAGCTTTGGATGCAGTGATGCCCGACTTGTCGTGGTAAAACTCAAAATCATCGCTGATCAGATTCTCAAACTGAGCGATATCACAGGTGTTGAAACCAACCTCAAACAGCAGACTATCCTGCGCCTTCAGTGTTCTGAAAAGACCGGAAGAAGGAGCAACCTGTGAATACGTGCTAAACGGGGTAAGGCAAAAGAGAAGAGAAAACAAAGTAAATTTCATGATTTTTACAGGGATGTACTGTTATTTAACAAACCAATAATGGAATTGATTTTAATTTCCATTCAAATGGAAGAATCCCATATTGTCAATCCCCAGATCCCTGAAAACAACCCTGTTCCATTTTTTAAGTTCCTCAGGCCGGGTGCCCCGCTCAGTTTCCTTCATGTATTGCTGCTTCAGTGTTTCGATCCTGAAGAGCAAGGCATCATACATTTTCTGCACGGTAATAACGGTTTTATCCGAAAGTTCCAGTTCCTTCTCAAATCTGCGCCTTTCGGCCTCAACCAGGTCAAACCAGATATTGATAAAACAATGGGTAGTATTGTCCATTGGTAAAAGATAAAAACTTTCCATAGGATCAAGGATGGTGGCAGTGAGGATATGGGTGGAATCCTGATCCGGATTGATGTCCATAAAGATTTTAATACTCAGGTTGTACTGATCGGCAGGAAAATCCAGGTCTCCTATCCTTTTATCACTGGGAACAGGGGTATTCTCTTTAAAAAGTATCCTTTTGGCTGACCACTGAAGAAATGAATTTTCGAACAATCCCAGGCTGAAAACCCGTTGTTGCGAAAAAAGATGAACATTGGTGATGGTTGTTGTGTCGCTGAAGAAATTTTCATTGAGGTGTTGTTCATCGCTCAGCCGGTAATCGCTGTAATTTTTCCAGAAGAATTCATTGTAAGGAAGGGCGCTGATCTTTTTATAATCGTCGATATGATCGTCCTTAAAGGGAAAGTGCGGAATGGAAAACAACTTTTCATAATCAAAGGCATAAAACACAGCACTGGTTGCAACACGGTAGGGCATTTCGTCGGTGGTTCCCTTTCTGCTGATGTAATCAATGCTGTATCTGAAGTCGGTGTGATCAAACAGCATCCGGCCATTGTGCACACGAAATGTTTTTGATATGTTGAAGTCAACATTGCTGATTTCGTCGGTATTGAATATCGGCAGAAAAGGATGTTTTTTACTGTGCGGACACTGAAGGTTAACCCTCATTATCTGCCTGGTTACAGGGTTTAGCCATACCCTACCCCTGAAAAAAAAGCCACTGGTATCACGTGGACTAAATCTTATCTCATATAGTGAATCCAGAGTATCATCGCGGAATTTCCGGATGAGTTCCAGGTAATAATGCTTTTTGATTTTTCCTTCAGATAATTCGAGGGGGCTTTGCGGGAAATAGGGATTATCACCGAACATTTTCAGCATGGTGATGGCCCGGGAACCTGCCATTGAAACAAACAAGCCGTGACGAAGTGGTTTTAGCGCCAGCCTGCCAGCCTTCAGATCGAGAGAGGAGAGATCATAACCGGTCATATTTACATTGTAAAAACTCTCAACCAGTTCAACCTGCTGATCCTGAACAAAACTTTTAAGTTCATAATAAGCCCCGGCGCAGGTATTGGCTTCAGGGGCCCTCTTCCTGCAATCCACAAGCAGGTTACGAAGCCAGGCATCGTCGGGAGCGGCAATCAGGACTTCACTCAACAGCTGAGGCATGGTTTCAAGAAATACCCTGTAAAAGCTGTCTTTCCCGTTGAAGATGATGCATTGCTTCTTATAACCGACAAAAGAGACCATGACCGAATCACCTGCACCACTGACCGGGATCCTGAAAAATCCGTCACCGTTGCTGATGGTCCCTTTTAACAGGTTTTTATTATAAACATTGGCATAAGCAATGGGTTCCCCTGAACTTTTATTCAGAATACGGCCTTCCATCATCAGGTTCTGTGCGGGCAGACAGGCAGACAACAAAAAAAAGAAGATAAGCAGCTGGCTTTTCATCAGAGAGGATTCAATGATAAAGCCCGGACAGGGCCTTATCAAATTTAATAAATAATCCGGACCCGGGCAGATATACAATCAAATGGAAAAGAAAACCTGATTCCGGCATGAAGCTGATAACTCAAAATTAATCACTTTCTTTTCACATCAGCATATTCCCCGCTTAACCGAATGAATCGCCGGTTCACCGGAATCCGTTTTTTAAGAAAGGATTCCGCATTTATTTTTGCGCGTCAATCAGACCAATAGTATGGAAAAGAAAAATGTATGTCCCTGGTGGATGGGTTATGTGTTGCTCAATCCCCTGAGAAAGCTTTCACATAAACCTGAAGAGATTCTTGAACCTTACCTGAAGCCGGGAATGAATGCCGTTGATTTTGGCTGTGCCATGGGTTATTTCAGCCTCCCAATGGCCAGGATGGTTGGTAAAGAAGGTACCGTTTATTGTTTTGACATCCAGCAGAAAATGCTCAGCAAACTCACCACCAGGGCCTCAGATCAAGGATTGTCGAAGATTATTAAGCCCATCCTGATCAACGAAGGCGACACCTACCATCAATACAGCGGAACGATAGATTTTATCCTGCTCTTTGCTGTTGCCCATGAAGTTGGTGACCAGCGGAAGCTTTTTGCCGATCTTTCGGTTATGATGAAGCCAGGAGCCCTGATGCTGTTTGCAGAACCGGCAGGGCATGTAAAACAAAGCGGGTTTGAACAATCGCTGTCTTATGCGGCAATGGGTGGTCTGGAAAAAGCTGAAGAAAGAAATATAAACCGCAGCATGAGTATACTGCTCCGGAAAACTTAAAGATTGTGGAAGTCCTGATTCAGTGCCTCAGCCGACAGTTTTAACCTAGGAATACACATAGCACTCCCGGATCAGTAAGCACCCTCTGTATTTCCGGGTTTGGTCTTATCCCTTCCTTCGCCGACATTCTGCATGAGGCACTTTTTTCGTAATTTCGCTGTACCATTTCCTCTTCAATGACCAATGATTTTTTCAGAAAATACCGTCTCTGGCTGTTGCTGGCCGTTTCAGCCATTACACGGCTGCTGATCGCCGCATTTACCGAGCTGGGCAACGACGAGGTTTATTACATCAATTACGCCCTCTATCCCGACCTCAGCCATTTCGATCATCCGCCCATGACCGGCTGGATCATTCAGTTGTTCAGCCTTAACCTGTTGTTCGAAAGCGAAGGATTTATCCGGCTCGGCGCCGTGGTGCTGGGAACCCTGAATACCTGGCTGATCTATCTCACAGGCAGACATCTCAGGGATGAACTTACAGGTTGGTATGCCGCTTTGCTTTATACAGCTTCTTTCTATTGTTTCATCATTGCAGGCACCTTTATGATGCCTGATGCTCCCCAGACATTTTTCTGGCTGCTGACCCTGCTGATGTTAACGAAAGCGGTGAAAGCCGGGCCTGAAAGCCCCGTCAGCGGTAATTACTTACTGCTGGCCGGAGTGGCCGGAGGCATGGCGCTTCTGTCAAAATATACCTCAATTTTTCTTTTTACCGGTGCCGGATTCTATTTCCTGATTTTTGACCGGAAATGGCTGGGGAAATGGCAGTTGTACGCTGCCGGTACCTTTTCATTGCTCCTTTTTACCCCTGTAATATTCTGGAATATCCGGTATGATTTTGTGAGTTTTACCTTTCACAGCGACCGGGTTGAAGTAGTGAAGACCATTCTGAGGCCTGACCTTTTTGCCGCAGAACTGGGCGGACAGGTGTTTTATAACAACCCCTTCGTTTTTGCCCTGGTCATGGCAGGATTGATCGCATTTCTCAGGGGTCGCTTCGCTGAAAACAAACCTGAATTGCGACTGCTGATCAGCACCGCCCTCCCGGTGATCCTGCTTTTTCTCGGATTCTCACTGTTCCGTCGCACGCTTCCCCACTGGACAGGACCGGCCTACATGACGCTGATTCCTTTGGCTGCCCTGTTTATCAGGGTACAAACTGAAAAAGGAATGGCCGGTCGGTGGACCACCCCCATGATTAGCAATGCCATTCTTTTCCTTGCCATCGTTGTGTCGGCTGCCCTGATACAGATCACCCAGGGATGGTTCCTGAACAAAGGGATCGACAGGATGACGGGGAAAAGACTGGGCATCAAGGATATTACCCTCGATCTTTACGGCTGGGAACAATTGCACCAGCAATTTTCAGGGATCTACCGGCAGGATACCGCATCCGGGCTTATGCCGGAAGACGCCGTTATTGTCTCACAGCGCTGGTTCCCGGCGGCCAACCTCGATTATTATGTAGCCCGCCCCATGGGAATAAAACTGCTGACCCTTGCAGAACCGGAGCGCACCCACAAATACGCCTGGATTACACAGTTCCGTGGCGGTTTTTATCCGGGCATGGATGCTTATTACTTTTCTTCCAGCTATGATTTCTCAGATCCGAATGGGCATTACAGTGAATATTTTACGGAAATCGGACAGCCCGATACCATCCCTGTATACAGGAACAACAGACTTGTAATGTACCATTATGTCTGGCGGTTGAAAGGACTGAAGGCAATGCCGCCTGACCGGCTGACCGGGAAAGATCTGTTTATAAAGCCCTGATTGTGCCGCCCCTTCGGGGCTTGAGCGATAGTGCTCTGCCTCAACCACGGGTTTCGCTGCACTTCACCCGTGGTTAATCCTGTTCAGCCCCTTCAGGGCTGACAGGCCAAATCATCAAGCGTTTCCGACGGGCAAACTTGTTTCCTGGTTATTATGCCTGCCGGTTCGGGGGATTCATACTCTGATCCTTGTGCGTTGTGCCGCCCCTTCAGGGCTTAAGCGATAGTGCTCTGCCTCAACCACGGGTTTCGCTGCACTTCACCCGTGGTTAATCCTGTTCAGCCCCTTCAGGGCTGAATAGCCAAATCATCATGCGTTTCCGAAGGGCAAACTTGTTTCCTGGTTATTCTGCCTGCCGGTTCAGGGGATTCATACTCTGATCCGTGTGCGTTGTGCCGCCCCTTCGGGGCTTAAGCGATACTACTCAGCTACACCCACGGGTTTCGCTGCACTTCACCCGTGGTTAATCCTGTTCAGCCCCTTCAGGGCTGACTATCCAAATCACAGATATGCTGTTTCATCCCCTTGTCACCAGGTCTCCTTGTCTCCAGGTCAGATGAATGACCAGGGAACACTCCACCTAAATCATTTTTGAGGGTACGACCCACTCATCAAACTGCTCACTGGTGAGCAATCCGAGAGCTATGGCAGCCTCACGCAAGGTTGATCCTTCGGCATGGGCCTTCTTGGCAATTTTGGCGGCATTCTCGTAACCAATATGGGTATTGAGGGCCGTCACCAGCATGAGCGAGTTTTCAAGGTTACGCTTGATAAAGGGCTCGTTGGCTTCGATACCGATGGCACAGTTGTCGTTGAACGAAACACAGGCATCACCCAGCAAACGGGCAGCCATCAACAGATTATAGATAATTACAGGCTTGAAAACATTCAGCTGGAAATGGCCCTGCATGGCACCAATGGTGATGGCCGCATCGCAACCGATCACCTGTGCGCAGACCATGGTGAGGGCCTCGTTCTGGGTTGGGTTGACTTTGCCAGGCATAATGGATGATCCCGGTTCGTTTTCAGGAAGATGAATCTCCCCGATACCGCAACGGGGGCCGGATGCCAGTAAACGGGTGTCGTTCCCGATTTTCATGAGGCTCACAGCCAGGGTCTTCAGGGCACCGGAAGTTTCTACCATGGCATCGTGAGCTGCCAGGGACTCAAACTTGTTATCGGCGGTTACAAACGGATACCCCGACAATTCTGCAATCTTGAACGCTACAAGGTTTGCATATCCTTTGGGTGTGTTGATGCCGGTTCCGACAGCGGTACCGCCAAGTGCCAGCTCAGCAAGGTGGGGCAAGGTGTGCTTCAGGGCTTTTATACCATGATCCAGTTGCGAAACATAACCCGAAAACTCCTGTCCAAGCGTAAGGGGGGTGGCATCCATCAGGTGGGTACGACCGATTTTGACAATATTCATAAAAGCCTGGGACTTTTCAGCCAAGGTATCGCGCAACTTCTGAACGCCCGGCAGCGTGACTTCAGAGACCATTTTATAAGCTGCAATCGACATGGCCGTTGGGAAAGTATCGTTCGATGACTGCGATTTGTTCACATCATCGTTGGGGTGAACCGGGCTTTTACCTTCGCCCAGCACTCCACCCGCCAGCACATGTGCCCGATTGGAAATCACCTCGTTAACATTCATGTTCGACTGGGTACCCGAACCTGTCTGCCAGACCACCAGCGGGAACTGTTCGTCAAGTTTTCCGGCCAGTATTTCATCACACACCTTACCGATCAGATCAGCCTTTTCTGCAGAGAGCACACCCAGATCACGATTGGTAAAAGCCGCCGCCTTTTTCAGGATAGCAAATGCCCTGATGATCTCTGAGGGCATGTGTCCATCACCGATTTTAAAGTTTTCGAGCGAACGCTGGGTTTGAGCGCCCCAGTATTTATCGGCGGGAACCTCAACATTTCCCATGGTGTCGTGTTCAGTTCTGGTTTTCATATAATTCTGTTTTTTTGGGTTTTGCGATTTTATAATATCACCGGCACATGATCCGGCACAGATTCAGCTCCCTGGGCTAAGAAAATTAGACGATAATAAATACCGGAAATTCTCTTCAAACAATGGCACTAATATTTACTGGTTATTAAAGAAAATACCGGCCTTTTCAGGTGGGTCAGCAATCACAGCCTTCCCATTGCTGACCACGACCGGACGGCGGATCAGCCTTGGGTTCTCTGCCAGGATATGGTACCACTCTTCATCCGACGGATGAGTGTCCTTCAGGTTTTCCCTGTAATAATCCTCCTGGGTCCGCACCAGTTCTACAGGACGGATGCCCAGCATCGAAATCAGTTTTTTCACTTCCTCCGGGCTGATCCCTTCACGGATATATTCAACAACAGTGGCTGACGGGTCATGCTTTCTGACATACTCAAGACCGGCTCTCGATTTGCGGCATTTCGGATTATGATAAACGACCATCATCTGTTTGAATTTGGTTTTCATGTAATACTAAACAATCCGTATCAGAATGAAGGATTGAAAAAAGATGGAATTCCATTCAGTAAAGGTAATTATTTGATGCAAAGAAGGCAAGTGCCTGCCGGGCAACCGGATCAGGTTCCAGGTGTACTTACCTTCTCCGGGCATTTCTTTTCATCTGTACAATTGGTCTCCTCAATCACAAATGAAGGTCTTCGCTTCACATCTGCCGAGATGCGGCTGATGTATTCACCAATAATACCGATACAAAGCAGTTGCACCCCTCCGATGAACATCGAACTGATCATGATGGACGTCCACCCGGTGACCACTTCTTTCAGTACAAATTTTGAGTACAGGGCATATAGAATAATAACGAATGCGAACAGTGAAAAGAGGAACCCGAGAAAAGTAGCAATCTGCAAAGGGAAATTTGAGAAAGAGGTAATTCCGTCCATAGCAAACCGCATCATTTTACGGAGCGTATATTTTGTCTTGCCGGCCTTTCGCTCCTGCCGCTCAAACTCAACGCTGATCTGCCTGAAACCCAGCCATGCGATCTGGCCCCGGATAAACTTACTCGATTCTCCCATCGCCGTCAGGTGGTTCACTACTTCCCTTGAAATAAGCCTGAAATCACCGGTATCCAATGGGATATCGATGGAGGTAATTCGTTTTAATGTACGGTAGAATACCCCTGCGCTCAGTTTTTTAAACAACGACTCTCCTTTACGGTGAATGCGCCTGGCATAAACAACCTTATAGCCCTCACGGTACCTGGCATACAGTTCAGGGATGAGCTCAGGAGGATCCTGAAGATCACCGTCGATCAACACCACTGCTTCACCACGGCTCCGGATAATGCCCGCCATTACAGCATTCTGATGCCCGAAATTACGGCTGAAGCTGATGTACCTGACCCGTTCGTCATTCGATGCATAACCCCTGAGTATTTCCAGTGACCGGTCCCTGCTGCCATCGTTCACAAACACCAGCTCGTAAGCAGTTGTTATAACTGAACATGCCTGATGAAGCCGGAGGATCAGTTGTTCCAGCACAGCCTCTTCATTAAAAACGGGGATTATAACACTGAGTTCAATCCTCTTTGCTTCTGATTCCATCAATCCTGTATATGGTGACATTATAGTAACTACCGGTTTCTTCCGAAATAAATTTCTTCTTTATATACTCCCTGGTGAAATACTGTGAACAGATCACCAGATCCCCCACAGCCAGACCATTGGTATCCTTTAACATCACCTGTTGTTGCTGTTGATTTAACCGGTCGGTATAATACTTCAGGTGGGCATTGTAACCTTCATAACAGAGGATATGACCTTTTACTGACCGGTCGCCTTTTACGGCATCCTGAAGGAAATGGCTGATCATATAGTATTCCTGTTCCTGATTCGTTTCACGGGGCTTGTAAACTTTCGACAACATCCCCTGATAAGGGAAAAAGAAAACAAAAAGCAGGAACAAAAACGGGAGGAACAGTCTCCGGTCGGGAATACCCGAAATCTGTCTGTCAGAAAACAGTGTGAATATCTTCCTGATGACCACAGCCACCAGTACAGCCAAAAAAGGATATAATGGTGCATCATACCATTCCAGCTTGGTTCCGGCCGTTGAGATGATCAGCAGGTAGACAACCGATACCAATCCGCTGAAAATAACGAGTCTCCTGAGAACACCTTCGCTGAGGAAAAACCCAATGAAGAATAACCAAAATGATCCGTCATAAGCAGATTCAGGTAAAATGAGAACGCATGCCTGTGGTTTTCGGTAGTTGCAAGGTATCTGCCGCCCAGTTCATTGTTCAGCACCGCATCTATGTATCCCGGATTCAATGATTCACGCAGCAGGTAGTATCCCGCCACCACCAGGGTCACAACTATCAGGTCTATGTATAACCATTTGTTCTGTAACAGTTTTTTCAGACTCCTGTTTATCACAACGTAGATGCCCAATGCCGGCAGAAACAGCAAACCCTGAACGCTTTTGGTCAGAACAGCCAGTAAAAGACCGGCAAAAAACAGGTGCAGGTATCGCTGCTCCCCATTTTCCGAGAACCGGAAAAAGGAAAAAGCATAGAGGGCAGTAAACAGAGTCAGCAGGGCATCATAATCACCTGTTCTGGTTACGTGATAACCGACGTAACCATTGGCGGTTACCAGTACCAACACCGCAATCAGTCCGAACCAGTAATCTTTCAGCAGACGAATGGCCACCAGCATCAACAGTACGGCTGTCATAAAACCGGCTACAGCGGAAGGGAGCCTGAATGAAAGTTCCTGATTACCAAAGAGTTTAAGAAATAATAACTGGCACCAGATCATCAGGGGCGGCTTGGTGTTCCACATATCGGGTCGACCCTCAAAATGTGTAACCAGCCATTTTCCGTTTTCGGCCATCTGCAGGGTATTGAACATCAGCCTGGCTTCATCCCATATCCTCACAGGCAAATCACCGAGGTGAAGAAAAAACGGGCAATATACAATCAGCAGAAAAAGCACCGTCTTCGCAACCGTTGATCCATGACCGGAAAGGTACTTTTGAATGTCTTTCATCAGCAAAGCGTTATTCTAATCAAAAAAGGGAACTGCAGAGAATACCCAGGTCAGCTCCTGTTACCGGCTACTATAGTCTTTCTGACCCGCTACCTGTTTGAATCTGGCCAACCCGGCCGGAAGATCAAATATAGGGCTGTTTTGGGAAACCATGGTTAAAAAGCGCCTTTTTTGATTAAATCGCATCTGTTCTTGAATAAATTCTCTGACAAATCCTCTCATGTTCTCCACTTTTCCCCACCTTTAAGGAATGCTTACAAAAATGGCTTAAAAGAATCCGGGTTTTTCGGCTGAAACGACCATGGTAAACCAGAATTATACACGCTGACGTCTGGCTGAAAAATCTACCCTATATTTGCACGAAACCCTTCAGATGAAGCAAAAACTACCATTCATTCTGCTGATTGCTGCCGGACTCCTCATCGTCTTTTCATTTTACGGAAGAGCCCTGCTGCAACCGAACAGTATGATGTTCGCCTCTAGCGGCGACGGGTTAAAGAACTATTTTACCTACAGTTATCATATCACCCACGACAGTTCCGCGGTCAGTTTTGAAGGAATGAATTACCCTTACGGGGAAAACATCATGTATACCGACTGCCATCCGGCATTTGCCCTGTTGTTCAGATCACTGTCGGGGCCTTTCCCATTCATCGCCGGCTATAGTGTTGGCATGCTGAACTTTCTGATGATCCTCTCCATCTTTCTGACCTTTAT
The DNA here is from genome assembly GCA_009773455.1 of Bacteroidota bacterium. Classification (GTDB taxonomy): domain Bacteria; phylum Bacteroidota; class Bacteroidia; order Bacteroidales; family Lentimicrobiaceae; genus Lentimicrobium. Next base: position 462,160 of record WSXU01000001.1, read on the forward strand.
CGTTGTCTACCTGCTGCTGGCAGAATTTGGAATCAACCGCTGGATCGGGCTGGTTTTCAGTATTGGAATCACCCTCCTGGCACCGCAGATCTTCAGGCTGGGTGGTCATCTGGCCCTCTCCTACAGCATGGCCATTCCCCTGTCGTGGTTGCTGATCGTTAAAAGTCTGAAGAAACCGGACCGTTTTTCTCTGTATTTCCTGATTTTATTGAACAACACCTTCTGGTTTTTTATCCACGCTTACCAGGGGATGATTGTTACCTTTTTCCTGCTCATGGTGCTGGTTGTATGCATCCTTTCCGAAAGGGATAAGCTTAAGAAAATACGATACAAACTCTCCCTGCTTGCATCTCTGGCGATTCCCGTTGTCCTGTTTTTACTGTTTATCAGGCTGACCGACACCCATACCGGACGCACTGACAATCCTTCCGGGTTTTTCCAGTATGTGGCTGAAGCCGACGATATTTTTGTCCCCAACCATCCCCCTTTGCGTCCGCTGCTCGATTCACTCACCGGCAATGGTATCCGTCAGCAATGGGAAGCCTGGAGCTATGTCGGACTGACTTCGACGCTGCTGATCCTGATTCTGATTCTTTCGGCTGTTTTCAGGATGGTTAAACGAAAAACAACCTATATCGACAGGTTCTTTGTATCCCGTATCATGAACGCTTCCCTGATAGCAGCACTTGTCGTGCTGCTTTTCGCGATGGCGGTCCCGTTCAGGCAGTTCCCCGCCCTGGTTGATGTGGTTCCGTTTATGAAACAGTTCAGGGCACTCGGAAGATTCACCTGGCCTTTCTTTTTTGTTTTGACTGCCTTTTCTGCATTTGTTGCTGATAAAATATATGAAACAGCACAAAGGCGCACAGGTAGGATTGCTGCCATAGGATTTATACTCATTGCCGGACTACTCAACATCGTGGAAGCCATTCCTTACCACAGGGAAATGAAATGGACCATCAACCAGTCGCCGAACCTGTTTCAACGGGAAAATCTGAATAAACCTTTATATTCAGCCATCGGCATGGTTAATCCGGCCGAATACCAGGCCATTATTTCATTACCCTTCTTCTACCAGGGGTCAGAGAGCTACTCCCGGCCACAAAACGATGAGACTGTAAGATCCTCAATTGTAATTTCCTATCACACGGGGTTGCCCCTGGTTTGCGCCAACCTTACCCGCACGTCCATTCAGGAAAGTAAAAATATTGTTCAGATTGTCACGCCCGACTACTATAAAAAAACCATTGAACCTGATCTGCCCGACAGCCGGCCATTCCTGGTGATACGAACCGGAGATCCGCTTACCGCATGCGAAGAATTGCTCTTCAGGAAATGCAAGCCTGTTTTTCAGGGCAAAGATGTTTCGCTTTACCGGCTTGATAAAAAATCGCTGTTCAGCAACAGTTCCGCTGAAGTAATGGCTGAATTCATGCAAAAAAGAGGTTCCTTCATCACAAAGGACAGGTTCAGTCTTTCTGACTCCTCGTTTGTGTATTATGACAGCTTTGAACAGAAGCAATCTGAACATCCCTTCAGGGGAAAAGGAGGATTCCGGTCAGAAAAGAAGAATAAAAATGTATTGGCTGAATTCGCACCCGGTACTTTTAAAAGCGGTAAAAAGTACATGGCCAGCGCCTGGATGTACAATGGCCTGCCCGATGCCCTGAATCTATACTTCCGGTTTATCATTGAGGAGTACGATGAATCGGCGGACTCGTGGGAATCAACTACCTGTTTCCCTGATCAGAGTGAAACCATCAACGGAGACTGGTCGCTGGTGGAAGGGGAACTTGAGGTCAGAAATCCCGGAAACAGGATATACATTGTCACCATTGGAACCCGGGATGCCAAGGGGCCGCTGTTTATCGACGATCTGCTCATCAGGGAAGCCGCTGTGGATGTATATTACCAAGACGATAATGACAAAACCCTGTTCTACAATAACCATCAGATTCAGGTCAGGTAGTCCACGGGAAAATCAATCCCACAAGGGTAGGTTGAGGTCATCATGCAGAATCAAATCACCATCGTGAGAAGATCAGGCGATTCCTGAAAATTTCACCGAAAGTCATCTGCCCCGAATGATATTACATAACCTTTCATTTTACATCTTTTATAGCACGTAACATCTCCAAATACCTTTATATTTGTGTCTCTTTTAAATATCTGTCCGGATAAGAATATGCGGGTACTGGTTGTTTATTATACACAGAGTGGTCAGTTAAAGGAAATCATCGATTCAGTTGTGGCACCGCTCAGGCTGGATAGCGACATTGTGATTGATTATGAAGAATTAAGGCCGGTCAGTGATTACCCTTTCCCGTGGGGAGATGCTTTCTTCGATTGCTTTCCGGAGTGCGTCATGGATATCCCGTGTGCCCTGCAGCCGTTCTCTTTTAACCCTGAAACCGATTACGATCTCATTATACTGGCCTGCCAGTCGTGGTTCCTTTCGCCTTCCATCCCCATTGCATCATTCCTGAAAACAACCGAAGCGCAGAGATTACTCAGGGACAGGAATGTTATCACTTTGCATGGCATCAGGAATATGTGGGTTTCTGCCCAGGAAATCATCAAGCGGAAACTCCTTGCAACTGGCGCCAGTCTGGTCGGGAACATAGTCCTTGCCGACCGTCACAACAACTGGATCGCCGCCATAACCATTGTCCGCTGGCTGGTGCATGGCAAAAGAGGTCCAACAGGGATCCTGCCGAGGGCAGGGGTTTCAGATGCAGACATCAGCAATGCCTCCCGCTTCGGTGAAATCCTGATTGATTCGATGAGAACAGGAAACTATGATGATCTTCAGCAAAAACTTGTAGCAGCCGGTGCCGTCAGGGTTAAGTTTGACCTGTTGCTGATTGAGAAAAACGCAAGAAAGATTTTCGTGAAATTTGCCCTCAATGTAATTCAGCGAAGCACCATCAGCGCGGAAAAAAGATCGGCAGGCATCAGTATTTTCAAAGGATACCTGCTTTTCGCCCTATTCCTGCTTTCGCCTTTTATTTCTGTAATTTTTACCATTGCCGGAATTTTAATTTATCCTGTAGCCAGGAAACAGATACGGTATTATCAGGGCATAGTATTAAAATCATAAAGTATTTATCAATGAATCAGAAAGTATACATAACCAGGGTTTCCAAATTCTTTCCGAACAATCCGGTCACCAATGAGGAAATGGAAGATTATCTTGGTGAGATCAAGGGGTTGAAATCAAGATCGAAATCTTTGATTTTATACAACAATAAGATCAAAACCAGGTATTATGCCATTGATAAAGAGGGAAAATCCACCCATTCAGTTACCGATATGGCGGTGGAAGCCATCAGGAATCTTTGTACCAGTGGGTTTGAACCTGCTGACATTGAACTGCTCACCTGTGGTTCCGCTTCTCCCGATCTGCTGATGCCGGCAATGTCGCTGATGGTGCATGGCAGACTAGGCATTAAGCCGATTGATGCGATGACGGCTACCGGCAGTTGCAACAGCTCGATGTGGGCCCTCAATTATGCCTGGATGTCGCTGATGCTTGGAAAATACACCAATGCCGTTTGTGTTGCGTCAGAGAAATTCTCAAACTGGATGCAGTCGAAGAATTTTGAAGAGGAATCGAAACACCTTGAAGAACTCGGTAAAAATCCATTCATCGCCTTTGAAAAGGACTTCCTCAGGTGGATGCTTTCCGATGGCGCTTCGGCCGTACTTTTGCAGAACAAACCCGCTGAAAGCGGAATTTCGCTTGGCATTGAATGGCTCGAAATCAAATCATTCGCCAACGAAATTGAAACCTGCATGTACGCCGGAGGAATCAAGGACGAATCGGGAGAAATCACCTCCTGGCACGATCTGACCCCGGCCCAGTGGCTCGAAAACTCCGTTTTCTCACTCCGGCAGGACACCCGGCTCCTTCAGGATAACATCACCCGGCTTGGGGGCATTTTCCTTAAGGAACTCACTGAAAAATACAATTTCGACGTGTCGGGTATTGACTTTTTCCTGCCCCACCTGTCTTCCTATTTTTTCAAATCAAGGATTCAGGACAGTCTGAAAGACAATGGAATGAACATACCCGACGAAAAATGGTTTGTTAACCTTGATAAAATAGGAAACATTGCCTCGGCATCCGGATTCGCCATGCTCGAAGAACTCTTCTGTTCGGGAAGGCTGAAAAAGGGTAACAGGATTCTGATGATGATCCCCGAAAGCGCCAGGTTTTCCTATACATACCTTATGTTAACTGTTGAGTGATCTCCGGTACTGCTTTATGAAAATTGATGAAGTTCCCCAGGAAGACGCCGAAGCCTTTGAAAAGGAATTCAAGGTGCTGCAATATGCCGTAGATGATAACGGCCGGTTTACCACTGTCAAGAGTGTCGGGTGGAATCCCAAAACAGTGGTCATGCAGAACGCCTGGGATTTTGAAAACGAGAAGGCTGAAATCGCCAGGCAACTGGTATTGAGGGGAAAGAAAAGCCCGCTCTATTATCACGCCAGGAAGAACATGATGAATTCATCGCTCCTGGCTGGATATACCGGCTTTTGCAGAATCTCGGTCCTGCTCCATTTTAATCCGAAAGTTTTCAGGCGCCTCAGTCAGAATAAACTACAAAAATATGCCGCTGTCTTTGGATTTGAATCCGTTGAACAGCTTCTTAAAATTGATTCCGGAGAATGAAGATAGATTTTAAACACCAGATGGCTGCGCATTGTGAGAACGGTGTAATCGCCAATCTGCTGCGTTTTTATGGGATAGAGCTGAGTGAAGCGATGGTGTTTGGTATCGGTTCGGGCATCTTTTTTACCTACCTGCCTTTCATTAAAATGGGCGATGCCCCGGTTTTTGCCTTCAGGCCATTACCCGGTTACATTTTCAATAAAGCCACCAAAAGCCTGGGGGTTACCATCCATACGGAGAAATTCCGCAACCCCGCCAGAGCCATGGAGAGTCTTGACCGGAATCTTGAAAAAGGGATCCCAACCGGAATGGTGGTAGGGGTATTCTTTCTTCCCTATTTTCCACCCCAGTACAGGTTCCACTTCAATGCTCACAATATTGTGGCTTTTGGGAAAGAAGACGGCCGGTACCTGATCAGCGACCCTGTAATGGAAGGTCCTGAAACCCTTGGCTACGATGAACTGCTGAAAGTCAGGTATGCAAAGGGCATAGCCCAGCCAAAGGGAAAGATGTATTACATCACAAACGTTCCCGACAAAATTGACATCCGGGAAGCCATCCTGAACGGAATGAAGAGGTCTGTCCTCTATATGGTCAGATTACCGGGCCCCGTAATCGGGGTGACCGGAATGAAATACCTGGGAACGCACCTCAAAAGATGGCCGGAGAAATACGGCGACAAAAAAGCAGCCCGTTACCTGGGGCAGATTGTGAGGATGCAGGAAGAGATCGGTACCGGAGGTGCCGGGTTCCGTTTCCTCTATGCGGCATTCCTTCAGGAAGCCGCCCAGCTTCTGCAGATAGAAGCCCTTGATTCCCTTTCGGTGAAAATGACAGCCACAGGTGATAAGTGGCGCGATTTTGCTGTGGCTGCCGGTCGTCTCTGCAAAGGCAGGGAACAAACGGAGAGCTATGAGAAAACCGGGGATATTCTGATTGAAATTGCCGCTGAAGAAAAGGAGATTTTTCAGACCCTTGGCGAGATCGTCAGGAAGGCGAAAAAGTAATACATTCACCAGATCAATCAACCGGGGAGAACATTTGAAAGGCGATACACTGATAGATATCCGGAACCTGGTAAAGGTTTATCAGGGGCGCAACACACCCGCAGTGGATGATCTGTCGCTTCAGATTTGTGATGGAGAAATCTACGGGATTCTCGGACCAAACGGTGCCGGTAAAACAACCATCATCTCCATTCTGTGCAACCTGATTCATCCGACTTCAGGAAGCGTTTCCATCGACGGCTTATCACTGGCCTCCGACAAAAGGAAGATCAAACAGCTTACCGGTGTGGTATTTCAGGACATTGCGCTTTACGACCGGCTGACCGCTTTCGAAAACCTGAGATACTTCGGTACCCTTTACGGCATTCACAGACATGAACTCGAAGAGAGAATCAATAAACTACTAATCCGGCTGGGACTCGAAAAATTCTCGGACGAGAAAGTAGGCACATTTTCCGGGGGAATGAAACGCCGGATCAACCTGCTGGCAGGTCTGCTTCACAATCCACGCCTGCTTTTCCTTGACGAACCGGCTGTGGGAATTGATGTCCAGTCGAGAAACGTGATCATCGAATTTCTTCAGGAACTGAATGCCTCAGGAACTACCATCGTCTATACTTCCCATATGATGGAGGAAGCGCAGAAACTCTGTACCAGGGTCGCTGTGATTGATTACGGAAAGGTGATCGCCGTAGCGACACCAGACGAACTGATCAATAATAATCCGGATTGCCGTTCCCTGGAGGATGTCTTCCTGAAGCTGACCGGCAGATCGCTGAGGGACGATTTTCAGTAATATGATAATGGCGGTTAATGTGATTATAGCGTTGCAGGAATGAACACCAAACAAAGAAGAATCATAAAATGAGGCTGCGGAAATACCTGATATCGGTTCAGAAGGAGGCATTACTGCTTATCCGCGACATCGAAGGTGTCGTGTTGATATTCCTGATGCCGGTTATCCTTGTAATGGTTGTTACCCTGCTTCAGCACCGGACTTTTCAGAACCTGGCGGAAGTAAAAATCCCGGTGGTGGTGGTTGATTACGACAACGATTCATTGGGCAGCGCCTTCTCCAGGGGCATCGGCAACGCCGGCATATTCGAAGTGACCACCGTTCGGGGCACCGATTCGTCACAGTTGCTGAAAGCCCGGCAGGATGTTGCCGGAGGGAAATACCAGATCGGGATTGTTATTCCTGAGGATGCCACCCGGAGTATAAAAAACAGGGTGATTGTCCTGATACAGCAGCAATTGCCGGAAGCACTGAAAACTGCTGAGGCCGGTTCTTCACTCCAGTCCACCATCTCATTGTTCTTCGACCCGGTGACCAAACAGAGTTTTAAGGAACTGACCCGCGCATCACTTGAAAAATTTGCCGCTGTGACCGAAAACAGGATTTTTATTACCGCCTATTCAAAAGTCATCGATGCCATCACCGGACAGCAATCGGTTCTCGATATTCCCGATGAGCCGGGGATCGTTTTCAGGGAAGATATGGTTTCGGAATATACAGGGGGTGTTATGCCCAATTCGGTGCAACACAACGTTCCGGCCTGGACCCTCTTCGGTATGTTTCTGATCTGCATTCCGGTGGCCGGAAGCATCATCAAGGAAAGAAGCGAAGGATGCCTGGCCCGCCTGAAAACGCTGCCCATCAGTTTCCTTAATATCCTGATGCCGAAAACCATTGTTTTTGTGGTCATCTGTATGCTGCAGGCTTTGGCCATCTTCCTGATCGGAATCTACCTCATGCCGTTTCTGGGATTGCCGGGATTGCAGATTGGCGGAAATTATGCAGCCTTGTTTTTTATAACGTTCGCTTCCGCCCTGGCCGCTTCAGGATTCGGGATTGCCATCGGCTCCATCGCCTCAACCCATGTACAGGCTTCTACTTTCGGATCGGTCTCGACGGTCATTCTTGCAGCCATCGGTGGAGTGTGGGTGCCGGTGATGATCATGCCTGAAATCATGCGCTCAATCAGCGCCTTTTCTCCCCTCAACTGGGGGGTAACCGGATATTACAGTGTTTTCCTCAGAAATGCATCTACCCTTGAGGTCATGCCCGAAATACTTAAACTGACGGCATTTTTCGTGTTCTGTATCATGGCCGGTGTCTGGTTCAGGAAGTCCTGAATAAATCAGGTCCTGTATCAGTTTACCTTGAAAACTGAGGCCGGTATGACTTCATTATACTTCTTGTTCCTAAGGGTGATCATGGTGTAGTCCTGATCCGATTCAACCATCTTGATGCGGTTGACCGACATGTCCGTTTTCAGAAAGTAAAGCTCAATGCTTTTCATTATCTTCTTCATCTGCGGGTCCTTCGGGAATAACTTCACCAGAAAGGATTCTTTCCCCTCCAGAATTTCGTAATTGTACTTTTCCGAAGATATCAGTGTTCCGTTGACTGAATTTACAATGATGTTGTTAAGTTCCTGGAAGGCTTTGTTGGAATTTACATCAAATTCATTCTTTTTGCCTTCATCCTTGATAATGATCTTACCCTGATTGATGACGATGATGTATTTGTAGGGATCGGTATACTCCCAACGGAGAATGCCCGGCTTTTTAAACCAGAATTTGCCCTTCGACTCAATAACCACCGACAGGTACTCAAGGTGCTTTTCCTGCACAAAATCGCTGGTGATGGTGTTCATGGATGCAGAGGCTTTGACCAGTCGCTGCTCAACCTCCTTCGGATCGCTCACTTTACTGAACGTTTCCTTCTGGGCAATGGAAACCATTCCTGTCAGACACAGGAAACATATAAATATTGTTCTCATTCTTATGATCATGATGATTGCCTTCATAGCAACTATTGTTCCGGAAAACCGGCATTGGGCAAAATTCCTGTCCCGGCCGGCTATTCTGTCTTTTCCTTTTCTTTGTTAAGATAGCCCTGCAACTTATCCAGTCTCACCACCTCCCAGTCCCGCAGCTTCAGGTTGATCAGCAACTTGTTCAGGATGGGTAAAATCTGCGGTGAGGTATCATGCAGTAAGATGACATCACCACCTTTCAGTTTTGAAAGTATACGTTCAACGATGATTTCAGGTTTTTGCCGTGAGAGATCGAAGGAGCGGATACTCCAGCCGGTCACCTGAAAATCCAATCCTTTCAATGCTTTGGCAATGATCGGGTTTGTCACGCCAAAAGGTGGCCTGAAGTAAAGGTTGGGTTCTCCTGTAATTTTCTCAATCAACCGACGGGTTTCGAGCAACTCTCCCCTGATTTCAGCTGCCGGCTTAACCGGGAAAAAGTCAGCATGCGTCAGTGAATGATTGCCAATCAGGTGACCATCCTGATGAATCCGGAAAACAAGGTCAGGATACTTTTCAATCTTCCTGCCAATCAGAAAAAACGCTGCCCTGACGCCTGAATTTTTCAGGAGACTCAGCACCTCAAGGGTATTTTCGGGGTTCGGGCCGTCATCAAAAGTCAGGGCAACCTGTTTCAGGTTGCGGTTGCCATGACACCGGGCAGATATAAAAACCCCTGAACTGATTACAGAAGCCCCGTAGGTTATATAGCCGAGATAAGCAATTGCCAGGAATAACCAGACAAAAAGGTGACTAAAGAACAGGGCGGTGAGCACTGCCAACAGACAGAATATCAGGGTTACATTCCGGAATTTCAACATGCCGTAACCTTAATAAGTGAATGGCAAGGGCCACTGCCCTGGTTGTGAATCAGCACCCGTTCCGGCCTGCTAACGCGCGATCCCTTTAAATTACCCGAGATCAGTTCAAGCGCCAGCCAGAGTGCAAAAGAGGTAGAAGTATCGTATTCACCGCAATAATCCTTAAACCTGAGGATTTTGTTTTCACCGAACCTTTCGCTCAGCTGAGGATAAACCTCATCTGAGGGGTGCGAACCGGTAATCAACAGGTCAGCACGACCTGCATCAGGAATGCGTTCATCAATAAATCTGCTGAAAGACCCTGGAAAACTGCTGTCGGTCACTGCACCATTGAAAATGGAAATTCCGTCAAATCTGGCCAGGGTTTTCTCTGTCCGCTGATTGCTCAGGATGAAAAAGGCAGCGCCTTCCCCGGCCATTAAAGGGTTCTCCCATTCATATTTCCGGATACATGCTGTCTGCGAAATCAGGCCATGGCTTTCGGGTGTAATTTCATCTATGCCGCCCACCAGAATGTGCCGGTAGCCATCACCGGCAAGCATCATCTTCGTATGCAGCAGGGCCGATTCAAAGGAGATGTTTTTCTGCGAAAAGGTAATGTTGAGGTTTTTACATCCAAGCAACAGGGCGATCTGCCCCGAAGCGGTGTTGTGGGTCGACTGCATGAAGGCAGTCGGGTTCAGCAGGGTTTCGGCATTTTCGTTCATCTGCCGCAAAAAGTCAATCGTATCTGTCAGACAGCCAAGACCTGTCCCGGTAATGATGGCATCTGGCTGCTCCAGACCGGCCTCTGACAGGCAATTCACCGAGCCGGCCACAGCCATTTTGATGAATTTGCTCATCCGGCGCAGCAATTTCTTATCAATGGTATTCTTATAATCGGGTTCACGGCAGACAAAGTAACCCAATGCCCTGTCAGGAAACAGAAGGGAGATGGATTCGTCTTCGAACGACCCGAGCGGCGATATGGCTGATGCAGCGTTAAAGTAGAGTTCCATCCTGTTTTGAAAATATCAGCGTTGAGTTGTTGCCCCCAAACCCGAATGAATTGGAGAGCACATGTGACAATTCCGCTTTGGTTGCCCGGGTAACCGGTATCAGGCCGGTTTCTTCAACGGGAGCATTAAAACCGATCTGCGGCAGCAGGGTATCATTCGTCAGGGCAAGCACCGAAAATACTGCCTCAAGAGCAGCCGCTGCTCCCAGCGCATGTCCGGTCAGCGATTTCGTGGAGCTGAAAGGTGGAACCTTTTCTCCGAAGACACGCCGGATGGCAATACCTTCCGAAAGATCATTGTTTTGTGTGCCGGTGCCATGCACATTGATGTAACCGATCTGCCCGGGTTCCAGACCGGCTGATTCCAGGGCCTGTGTCATGGCCAGGTAAGCTCCCTCCCCGTTTGGCGAAGAGGCGGTCTGATGAAAGGCATCGTTGGTATTTGAGAAACCGGTAAGCCGGCAATGTACTTTTGCACCCCGGCTTTTTACCGACCTGTCCGATTCGAGTACCAGGAAGCCTGCCCCTTCGCCCAGGTTCAGCCCGTTGCGGCTGCTGTCGAATGGCCGGCAATGTTCCTTATCAAGAATCATCAGTGAATTGAATCCGTTGAGTGTAAACAGGCAGAGCGGATCAACACCCCCTGCAATCACCCGGTCGGCAATGCCATTACGGATCAGCAGGGCTGCATGCATCAGGGCATTGGCCCCCGATGAACAGGCAGTACTGAGGGTTGTCCGGTAGCCCTGAATTCCAAGAAGGTCGCAGATGCTGTCGGCCGTGTCGCCGCAGGGATGGGTGTAGACATAATCCAGAGAAGTATATTCAGGATTCCGGTAACAATGCTCCGTTTTATCCATTCCTCCGACCGATGTGGCCGAAACCAGCGCGCAGTCGCGCAGCTCATCCTCAGTAAGACCTGCTTCCGCGATGGCCTCCCTGATCGCAATAACCGACATGAGTGTTGCCCGGGTATAGAACTTACCAGGTCGCTCATCAAGGCCAGCCATGCTGAGCAATGAGGCATTGGAATGCTTCACTTCTCCAACCGGAAAAATCTCCCTGTGGACCGTATCAAGATGCATGATCCGGCCGATGCCGGTCCTTCCATGAACCAGCGAATGGAAGCATGCGGACGCATTGTCACCGATCGGGGCAACAATACCTGTACCTGTAATATTGATAGGATGTTTCAGCGGTCCTGTCATCTTAAACTGTTCCTTCACCCATCAGATTATCCATGATGGAAAACCTGACTGTAACTTCTATTTCCTGTTCTCGGTAATGTAGGCAGCCAGGGTATCAATGGACTGAAATATCTCTTTACCCTTCTTTGTATCTTCGATCTTAATGCCGTATTCCTTCTGCAGCAAAACGATGATCTCGAGCGCGTCGATTGAATCGAGTCCCAATCCCTCGCCAAAAAGCGGATCGGATGAGTTGATGTCTTCCGGGGTGATGTCTTCTAGATTCAACTGAGCAATGAGTTGTACCTTCAGCTTTTCTTTTAATTCTTCCATATCGGTTATAATTTAAATATTTGATGAATAAAATCAACCGTAAAATTACCCTGACTTTCCCCGCCATTCTCTTTTTCAACATCCATAAGAAAAGCCCGGTAGTTGTCCGCAAGGTCAACCTCAACCCAGCCGGCAATAACCTTCCTGGTACTGGTGGTGTTGAACAGTATGTTGAGGTAGCTTACCATAAACTGAATGTCGGATTCTTCCTGGATAAAAAATGTATTCTCTCCTTTCAGGTTATGATGTATGCAGATTTCTCCGGCTACAATGTTGGGCAAGGTATAAACAAAAACAGCCGGACTGGGAATATCGTTGATGGATTCAAAGTATTTTTCATCGGTATTCAGTGATGATGCACTGTTTGCCAGCACAATGGCTTTCTCTTCCGGCTCAAAACGATCGCGGTCATCATCCTGTAGCAGAATTTTTGCTGCCACAAACCCGAGTTTTGACTGAGGGTCCATTTTGAAGAACTTCAGATAGGAGATGCTGCATGAATGATAAATCTGCTTCATGAACTCACCAAAGTCTGCCCCCTGTTCATTCAGGAGAAGGCCGGTTCCGTTTACCTTAACGGACCGGTTGTCAACAGACACATATTTTCTTATAACCGGGTTATTCATGCTTTCGAAATAATGCAGCGGCATTGCAGCCACCAAATCCGGAGGCCGTTTTGACAAAAGTCCTGAACGGCTGTTGTAAATTCTCTATGGGTGTATTCAGTGAATTGACGAGACCCTGATGCTGAAGCCCCATGTTTTTCAGCATCATGTTTTCTGACAGGCACCATGCCCCGATCAGCGATTCGATGATACCGGCCGCCCCCAGCGTATGGCCGATAAAACCTTTCACACTGTTTGCCGGTATATGGGCAAGGCCGGCCCTGGTTAGGGCAATCGACTCCATATCATCGTTGAAGGGAGTTGCGGTTCCGTGGGCAGAGATAAATCCGGGGTCTTCATCAATGCCCTTCAGGGCTTGTTTCAGGGCAATGTAAAGGCCCTCGCCGGTTCTTGATGGACCTGAAATATGGTTGGCATCGTTGGCCGAAGCCCCCGAAACCAACTCTGTCACTGTTTTTCTTCCATTAGGCCTGCGGTTTGACAAAACAACGGTTCCCGCGCCTTCACCCAGGGTTAAACCATCCCTGTCGCGGTCAAATGGTTTACAGGGATTCGCACTCAGCGACAAAAAAGACTGAAATCCGGAAACAATAAACTTTGAAACCACATCCGCACCCACAATCACCGCATGGTCATAATCCCCGTTTTTAATCAGACGTTGCCCGACAATCATGGCAAGCAACCCTGAAATACAGGCGTTCGATACAACAATGACCTTGTTGGGATTGCCATAATACCGGCGGATCTGGTCGGCCGAATGCCAGAGCAGGAGACGGTTGTTACCGGCATTGTTACCCTTACCACGCATCAGTTCAATGTTTCCTTTGGTGGTTGAGAGTATAAATACAGTCCTTGGGTCCGATGGATCAACCGAAGAGCCCTTCAGCGCCTCCTTTGCCGACAGGAAAACAAGCTTTCCAAAGGTACTGTCATCGGGAAGCGAAAATCCTGAAAGAGCGGCATTAAGCCTGTTTTTGTCAACAAGCGACACCGGGAAGGCCTGATCGGATAAAGTAGTGTTACTGCACATCTGAATGCCGGAAATGCCTTCGCCCATTGCTTTCATATTCTCCTCAACGGAAAAGCCCAGGGAAGTGATTATATTCTCCGATTCAAGATAAACAGACATCACGATTCTCCGGTATTAAGACCCAGTTTCTCTTTCCATTCAGTAAAAAAAGGAGGATTGGTCAATTGCAGAATCCCCTCCTTGTCGACAAAAACCTGGACGCTGCGTGCGGTCAATACCAGGCAGTGATCCGATTTTCGGTAAATGCTGTAATTAAAAATAATTTTGGCCGCCAGGGTATCCACCAGTCCTGTTTCAATAATTATTTCATCGCCGTAATTCAGGTAGGTCTTATAGTTTAACGAAAGTTCTACTACAGGGGTCATAATGTTGTGCCGGTATACATCAAGGTAACCCAGTCCGTATTGCTTTCCAAAAGCTTCACGGCCATCCTCAAGATACTTCACATAGTTACCATGCCAGACAACCGCCATGGAATCAACCTCACTGAACCGGATGATGGTTTCGGTTGTATTTTTCAGAATAATTCTGTCAGTCAAAGTATTGCCAGTTTAAGATTTCAGCCAGGACGGGTAGAGAGTTTTGATGTTCTTAAACCCCGCGTATATTCCGCTGGCCCAGTAATTCCTGAAACCGATGCCACCCCCCAGTTTGTTTTCTGTCTGTTTTGCCATCAGCACCTCATGGGTTTTCACATCAAACAGAACCACCCAGAAACGGACCTTAACCGCGGGTTTATCAAAGTTCTCAATCACGAAAAGCAGACCGATCCCTTCATCGCCGGAGTAGTTTTTCACCACACCGTTCACCTCTTCCAGGGTAACCGTGTTGGGTTTGTCGGCCAGCAGTTTCAGGTAATCCACACCGGCATTCCGTTGTGAGGCAATCGAGATGTTATTGGTGATGCGCTTGTTGAAGGTCGCCTCCAGGTTAAACTTTTCCGGCTCATTCAGAATCAGCTGGTTCCACTGGTCAAAAAAGGAAGAGACGATTTTCGCCCGATCCGAAAAATCGACATCCGAACCGACCATACGGGCCTGTGTAAAATCGAGCCCGTACCAGGTAAACGATGGGGCTGCTTCAATTCTTTCGCGGTTCTGGGCCTGCAGACCCAGGGTGGCAAACAACAAGAAAACTACGATGCACTTTTTCATAACGTTCTCATTTTAATTGTTTTTAATGAAGATTTTCATTTCACACTCTGCAAAAATATCATTATTATCAAAGATTCTTCCCCTGACAATCTGAAATTCAAGCACCTGATCCATAAAATCGATCCTGGTGCTGATGGTTTGCCCCAGTATAGGCAGCTTATAGATTTTAAGATCCTTTATGCCCGCGATAAACCCAACCTTTGCCTCCCCACCCGTGGAATGCTCAGAAAAACCATTCATGGCAGCGGCCGATTGCGCGATGTTTTCAATCAGTCCCGGTTCACGGAACATCCCCTTCTCCAGGAACAGGTTATCTTCAGTAATGGTCAGCGAAGTCTCGGCTGAATTCCCTCCGGCCGACAACAGGGTATCAATCATCACAAAGGGAGGCCTTTGTGGTATCAGTTGCAGGAGTTCATCACCCGATACAGGACATTTCATGATTTCAGGCTATTTGATCTTACAGGTCAGCAGGGTGTGGCTGACACCGATATTTTCGAACGATTCATCGACTTCCAGTCCGGCTTCGGCGATCAGTTTCAGCATGTCGTCAGAATGATACATCTGGCTGCAGCCGTTGGCAATGCAGGTAAAATAGAGTGAAGTCGCATGCAGACTGTAAGTGGATGCCTCAAATTCCTGTTTGTCCCAGTAGGTTTCAAGGATAAAAAGACGGCTTTCAGGCTGCATGGCAGCTTTGGCCCTTTTCAGCAGCGATAAAACATCGGCCTGTGAGAAACAGTCGAGAAACTGGCTCATCCAGATAACATCAGCCCCTTCGGGCAGCGCTGCCGAATGATCGAGCAGGTTGGTGGCAAAAGTATTGATGCGGTTCGAAAACCCTTTTTGGGCTATGGCTTCTTCAGCCTTGACAACCTGGCCGGGCAGGTCGACAATGGTGACCTTAACATCGGGATCGAATGACATGCACTCCAGGGCAAACTTTCCGGTGTTTCCGCCAACATCCATGATACGGGCCGGCTTGTTTCTGAAAACAATGGGCATCAGTTCCGGAAAGGCATAATCAGAATAAAAATGGTCAAAAGCCAGCCAGCTCTTCAGGGCCTCTTCCGGCAATTGAAACAATCCTTCATACACGGTATCCCATTCCCCGAAAACCTTCAGCCCGGCCGGCTTCCCTTCCGTGATGCTCTCTTCGAGATGGAACATCCCCTGGTAGTTTACGTCGTGGGTAAAGTCCATATTGACACGCGTCAGGGCGTCGTACTGCAGAAAATAACCGGTTTTTGTCAGCAGCCAGAGGTCGTTCTGAACCCTCACCACTTCAAGGCTTAAACCGGCCTCCAGCAATACTTTGACGCCATAGATGCTGAGATTCAGTCTGGAGGCGATCTCCTCTGTTTTCAGTCCTTTCCTCTCCTTCATCAGCAGTTCAAGGATGCCCAGATTGCGCAATGCCCTGGCCGCCTGAAACATAACGGGGGCAAAGGCTATTTTCTGTGCCTTGTATTTAGCCTCCAGGGCTGAACTGTTATCGTTGCCGTAATTTAGCATAGACCTTAACTTTTTTCCCAAAATTGATAATAGTTAAACCACTGAAGCGGGTACTGCTTCAGCCTGAATTCAATCACCGAAGCATACTCCTGCACCATCTTTTTCATCTCTTCCTTCCTTGTGGTCAGTTTCGAAGGGTAAGGATACACTTTGCCGGGTGTGGCATAAAAATGATAATGTGTCGTTTTCTCCTTGACGGTTACCACATAGGAAACCGGGACTCCGAATTTACTGGCCATGTACAGGGGGCCTGTTGGTAAAAGCGCCGGCTTGCCCATAAAACTCACCCTGACATTCCCGGCCCCCGGAAGGAACCTGTCACCATGAATGGCAACCATTTCGTTGCGCTTTAACGCATTCCCGATTTCAACCAGGTGCGAAAGATCCTCTTTGATGGCTATGATCCGGATGTTCTTGTTTACCAGTATTTCCTTCAGGTACTGATCGATCTGCCGGTGTTCCGCTTCAAGCATCACGATGTTCATCGCTGAGTTGACCCTTTCGAGCAGTTGACCGGCCATCTCCCAGTTGCCCATATGGGCACCGATCAATACCCCGCCTTTACCGGCCGCAACCATCTGATGAAGATTCTCCTCCCCTTCGAAAGAAAAGGTGAATTTATTGTAACTGCCCGTCAGAAAGGCTATTTTATCGATCAGCATCTCACCAAGAAGGCAGAAATTCCTGTAGATACTGACAATAGTCCTGATTTTACTGTATCCGAGTATCTCCCTGAAATAGAACCTGATGGGTTCCTTTTTGGAGAAAAATAAAAAATAAAACGCGACAAACCTTAACAGAACGTAAGCAAAAAAGAGGTGTAAATACCTGATGCTTAGTACGAATATTTTATATCCAATCAGCCCGCCCCGTGATTTACCCGACCATTCAGCCATTTCAGAATGCTTACACAGCCCTGGTTTCGATGTACTTATATAAATCTTCCAGCGTATGGACACCTTCCATATCTTCCCGCTTCACTTTAAAACCAAAGTCTCTTTCAATGATTACGACGATATCGACAAAATCAAGACTTTCGATTCCAAGATCCTCAACCAATCTTGCTTCCGGGGTAAGCAATGCCGCCTCTATTTCAAATTCCTCAGCGAGGAATTCATTCACCTTTGCAACTATTTCCGGTTTCATATCACTCTCCTTCACTTTTTATTTGGGTTCTGATAAAAAATAATGCCATTAAAAACGGCAACAACTATTTAAATTTAGAAATAATCAATGTAGAGTTGGTCCCACCGAATCCGAATGAATTCGAGAGGAAGACCTCAATCTTTTTTTCGATGGTTTTGCCGGCTATATTAAGTTTGCCGGTGAATTCATCCGGATTCTCAAAATTGATGTTTGGCGCCACAAATGAGTTCTCCATCATGATCATCGAGTAGATAACCTCACTGGCCCCGCCCATCCACATTTCATGTCCGGTCATCGATTTTGTTGAACTGACCAGTGGTCTGCACTCCCCGAAGATCAGGTCGATGGCCTTGGCTTCATTCATGTCGCCGATGGGTGTCGCCGTGGCATGCGCGTTGATATAGTCAATATCACAGGCTTTGAGCCCGGCATCTTCCAGGCAGCGTTTCAGCGACCTTACCGGTCCGTCAACATTGGGCACCGAAATATGGTCGCCATTCGACGAGAAACCATACCCGTTCACTTCGGCAAGTATGCGTGCACCCCTTCTCATTGCAGATTCATAGCTCTCGAGGATAACAGTAGCGGCACCACCGCTGGGTACGAGGCCATCCCTGTCGCGGTCGAACGGGCGTGAAGCCTTTGTGGGGTCATCTTCCCTGGTCGAAAAGGCACTGAGCCCGTCGAAACTTCCCATTGATTCAGCGTTGATCTCCTGACCACCGCCGCAAATGATGATATCCTGCAGCCCTTGTTTGATCAGCAGGTAAGCCATACCAATGGCATGGGAGCTGCTGGCGCAGGCACCGCTGATGGTAAAATTGATGCCACGCAGTTTCAGGATAACCGAAAGGTTCATGGTTATGGTGGAGTTCATCGACTGGAAGATCGCACCCGAACCGATTAAGGTAGTATCGCGCTTTTCACGGATCAGATCGATGGATTCGATGACAGGTATAGAGGAACTGTCGTTTCCGTAGAGTATCCCGACTTCATTTTTTTCAAGGAAATCCATGTCGATCCCTGCGTTCTTCAGGGCTTCCATGGTTGCCACATAACTGTATTCTCCCTGTTCGGCCAGTCCGATCCGCATTCTCCGGGGCAAATCATTCTTCAGGTTAGGTCGTTCAATCACACCGGTGAGGCAGGAACGGAATCCGAATTCCTTCCTGCGGGGATCAATGCCTATGCCTGAACGGCCATAATAGAGCGAATCCCTGACCTCTGCCAGATTTTTGCCTATGGTGGAATAAATACCCATCCCTGTAATCACAACTCTGTTCATGGCTGTATGATTAGCTGTAAATTCCTCCGTTAACTGAAATAACCTCTCCGGTAATATATTTTGATTCCGGTGATGCCAGAAAACCAACCACTTCAGCAACATCATCCGGTGTGCCGAACCGGTTCAGGGGAACCAGTTTCTTCAGTAATTCCGCATCAAGGTCTTTGGTCATGTCTGTTTCAATAAAACCGGGCGATACACAGTTTACCGTCACTTTCTTTTTCCCGATTTCCATGGCAAGCGATTTGGATGCCCCGATGATGCCCGCTTTGGCGGCTGAATAGTTTGTCTGCCCCGGCTGCCCTTTTTGTCCCGAAAGGGATACTATGCTGATTATCCGACCCTGCTTCCTGATGAGCATCGGCTGCAGCACCTGCCGTGTAACATAGAAAAAGCTGTCGAGATTCGTTGAAATCACATTTTTCCACTGATCAACCGACATAAACACCATCAGTCCGTCATCACGGATTCCGGCATTGTTCACCAGAACTTCAATATAATTGTCCGGATTACGTTCGGCCCAGGCTCCGAGGACCGTTTCAACCTGCGCATTGTCAGATACATCAAAAGGCAACAATTCACCCTGTCCGCCATGGTCAAGAATCTCACGCAGGGTTTCTTCCGCAGCAACCCGGTTGGTATGATAATTCAACAGCACATAAAATCCGTCACCGGCAAGTTTCTGAGCGATTGCTTTTCCAATTCCCCGGGAGGCTCCTGTAACCAATGCAAATTTCATAATGTAAAAAAGATAAATGCTTTATTCGGCCTGATTTTCAATGATGTAACTGTATACACGTTCAATCTCTTCAAATTTAGGGGTATCTGCCACAAAAACAGGAACTAAAGTTCGCAATTTACGGTAAATGTTTTTTGTTTTTGATGACAGTTTATCTTCAATCTTCAGATAATCAACTGCCTGCAGCAGGCCAATGAGTTCTATCGAAATAACCTGGAAGGCATTGTCAACCACCCTTGCAGCCATCAAAGCCGAGTTGGTGCCCATGCTTACGATGTCCTGGTTGTCATTGTTGGTGGGAATACTGTGTATATAAACAGAGGAGGACAACGATTGATTTTCGGCGGTGGTGCTGGTGGCTGTGAACTGCATTCCCTGCATGCCCAGGTTCAATCCCAGCACGCCCAGATTGACAAAAGGCGGCAGTTTTTCATTCAGGTTGCTGTTGAACAGGAAGTTGATCTGGCGGTCGGCAATCATCGACAGCCTGGTGATCACCAGTTTGAGTTTATCCATTTCGAGTGAAACGTAGTCGCCATGGAAGTTGCCTCCATGGAAAACATTTCCCGACTCCAGGCTCACGATCGGGTTGTCGTTGACCGAATTCAGCTCGGCCAGCAACACCTGCTCGGCATAATTGATGGTATCGTAAACCGGGCCCAGTATCTGGGGAACACACCGCAACGAATAAAATTCCTGAACTTTCCGCCTGAATACCCTGTCGTTGATGTGGTTGTAAAACTCATCCTCCCTCGACGAAATCAGCTGACTGTCGGACAGAATGCTGCGCAATTCCGCGGCCACATACTGCTGCCCGGGATGACCCTTCACCTGGTTGAGCTCTTCTGAAAAATAATCGCTGAACGACTCCACAATTTCACTCAGCAATGCCCCTGCCATGATGGACCAGGTGAGCAACCGCTTTGCACGGAGTATGTTGACCAGGCCAATGCCGGTCATTACGGAAGTGCCGTTGATCAGCGACAGCCCTTCGCGCAGCACCACTTCAATGGGTTTGAGACCGTGCTTTTCGAATACTTCGGCGGTTGGGCAGAGTTTGCCTTCATACACCACAGAACCTTCACCGATCAGGATCAGGGTCATGTGTGAGAGCTGCACCAGGTCTCCGCTGGCACCTACACCACCATGTTCCGGGATCACGGGATAGATATTCCTGTTGATCAGTTCCTGCAACAGAAGAGCCGTGGATGGGTGAATCCCCGATATGCCCTGAATGATAGACCTCAGGCGGCAGATCATGGCTGCCTTTACATAAATGTCGCTGATACGTTGACCGCTTCCGGCACAATGGCTCCGGATCAGGTTGTACTGAAGTTCAACCTGTTTATCTTCATCAACCTTATATTGAGCCATCGGCCCAAGACCGGTATTAATCCCATATATAGTCTTGTGGTTGGAAAATTCCTGTAAGAAACCGAAACTTTTCTGAATATAGTCTATTGATTCTTTTTCAACCTCAACCTTTTCACCACCAAGAATTTTCTGAAAATCACCCAGTATTAAATTCTTATTTCTCTGAATCCGCACAATGCAAGTATGAAATTTTCAGCAAATCTAATAAATTAAATTTACAGTACCGAAGGCTCCGGCTATTTTGATGGCTGCGCAGGAATTGCTCCGACTATGAAAAATCATATAAACAAAAGGGGGCCGAAGCCCCCCGGGAAATAAGAAAACGACACGGATTCCGACAGGTTGATGAGTGCCGGTTAAAGATCATTTCAAAGATTCAGCCGGAATGGCCATATCCTGCGTAATTACAGGGTAGTTATACTTGCTTTTCCAGACTTCGTCATACATTTTCAGCTTTTCGGCAATGAAATCCTTCAGCTTGACATTCATCTCATCTACTTTCTTCTGTGGTGTGGTTGATGGAGGTTCACTGAAGATCAGCTCCTTAGCCCTGGTAAATTCTTCTGTATTCTTGTCAGTAATCGGGCTTAGCCCCACCCGGGCCTTCCAGGCACCCATTTCAATATTCACCATCACAATATAAGTACCTCCGGCAGCGAGGTCAGCCTCGATAAATTCCTTGTTTTCGGACGAAGCCCAGAACAGGTGTTTCCCCGGGTCGCACTCATAACGCATGTAGTTCTTACCTTTAAAAACCCCGATGTACTCGTCGTTGTGAAAATACTCAAACGACACGGCGTAGCCATAACTGCTCACCCTGGTGAAATAAACCACCGCCTTCCCTTCGGCGGGTGGTTGAAATCCCTGTGCAAAAACCGATTGACAACTCAAAAGGGTCATCAACACAAATACCAGCATTTTTCCTGTTTTCATTTTATTGGATTTTAAAAAACGTTTCTATCGGAACAATACCCATCACTTTCAGGGAACCCTCAGCAACAGGCCATAATTCAGCATCAGTCCGCCCAGGTCCAGTTTATCGCGGTTTGAAGAATATCCATTGTGGGTTTTCACGTCGGTAACACCAGTTGCATAATCGAGGGAGATGGTAAAACAGGCCCGCTTGCCGAACGAAAATACCGGGCCGATGAGCAACCCGTTTACTGGGCTGAAACTGACATCTTCAGGCTCAGACCAGGAAACATCGAAAAAATCCCATTTGGGGGTATATTTCATAAACCCCGCATGAATGCCAATGCTGATAACCGGCGATGGTCTGAATCTGCAATAGGCATCGCCCGAAAAAAAACTGCCGGTTATCCGTCCTGAAATCAGGGAACCACAGCCGGCAAGCAGGTCAAGCTGCACCAGGCGCGAATTAAACCCAAGCCCGGCCTTCATGTTGGGGGTATTAAAACTGAAACCGGTGACCACATCATCTTCATCCATCTCATTAACGGAATGGATGGTAAAACCTGTTTTGTCCGGACTGATGATCAGGGAGGTCGGATTGATGCTGAATACAAAGGAAACCGGGGATTCCTGTATCGGAACAACTTCCGTTTCCTGAGAAAAACCAGGATTTACAGTGAAAAGAAAGAAAATGAGGAGTGTAGAAAAAAACAGTTTCTTCCTATTGAAAACATCTCCGGATGAAATATCAGCCATCTTGTAAAATCATTGAAACCCGGCCCTGAAAAGGTTGTCTGTTATGCCTGAATCCTGTCAGGTTCATCAAAAATAAAAAGAATTAAACCAATCATGAAATAATTACCAACTAATTTCTTGAATTGAACGAAATTGTATATATGTCGCTTCCAGCATATGTATTTTCGCCTAAATCCCTTAAGCCGTGTTTCATCCGATTACTGCTTGTTTTTGGTCATGTCAGGAAACTTGCCGACTTTTGACCGCATCCAGCGATGCCGGATAAAGGGCTGCACAGGAAAATTGCATCTGTTTTCAATCTCTTTAACATCATTTGACGTACTATTCTGCCGGTGAAGAACAGGGTTCAGTCTTTGGATTATCTGCGTGGCCTGATGGCATTCGGCATCATGGTATATCATTACTATTCCTGGTCAGGGTACGAATTTGGCACCGAAACCTTCCTCGGTAAAATTGGCATTTACGGAGTTTCTGTATTTTATGTCCTCAGCGGCCTGACTCTTTACATTGTTTACCATGCAAAACTAACCCTGAGAAATACCGGCAATTACTTCATCAAACGGATTTTCAGGATTTTTCCCCTGCTCTGGCTTTCCATCGCGCTGTCCATCTTTGTCCTCGGACGGAAGGCGGATCCCACGATGCTGTTCATGAACCTGTCGGGCCTTTTTGGCGTCTTTACCCACGATAAATACATCGCCATTGCCTCCTGGTCCATCGGCAACGAACTGGTATTTTATACCCTGTTTCCATTGGTGATTCTGCTCAACAGAAAAACAAGGCTGGCTCCGCTCCTCTTTTTCGGGATCTCCCTGACCCTGGCGGTCTGGTTTGCGTTTTTTATGCTATCACCGCACCTGACCCTGAAATTTCAGTGGAGTATTTATCTGAATCCTCTCAACCAGGTGGTGCTGTTCAGCGGGGGTGTGCTGGCGGGCCATCTCTTTGCCGGCAAAAAAATACCGGACAAGATAGGCATCGCTTTGTTTGGATTGGCTTTCATTGCCTTTTTATTCTATCCGGTCGAAGGTGACCAAGGCCACATTGTTGCCGGATGGAACAGGATTGCCTTTGTTTTTATCTCCTTCGCCATTACCGTATCGTTTCTTATCCTTGATTTCAGGACCGGGAAAGCAGGCGGATTGCTGCTTTCCATGCTGGGAGAGGCCTCTTACTCTGTTTATCTGCTGCATCCGATTGTATTTTTCCTGCTCAGGACCTATGCCGGAATCACCAACACTACCCTGCTGATTTATACCGGGTTTACAGCAACCCTGGTATTCAGCAGCCTGGTGTATAAGTATTTTGAGACGCCATTTATTGCTTTGGGACAACGGGTGATCAACAGGCTGAATCAAAAACCTGTACATAGCTCAGACCAGAGATAATGTCATTTCATACTTGAGGTAATAAATGAGTAGACAATTTCGATCATTTTCTCCTGAAAAAATCGGAAATAAACATCAACTTCTGGTTATCATACTGAAAATGACAAAGCTTGAAACATCTATCTTCCAATATTCAGATTTTGATTATTTCTCACCTTCGTTGAAAACACCTCTCAGCAATTCAGATAAGAGCACTATTATACTTTTTGTACCTTTTGCTTGAACAAAAGGTACCCAACTGAGCGCAGCGACTTCAGGCGCACTTATTAATCGATTATTTTGCGCCTAAAATTCAAGGCTTTGTAAAAATGGCTAAAATCTGGCGGGCAATTTTAGCTTGAAGAAATGAGCCTGCCTGCCCTCCTTCGGCGGGTAAACCGGCCAGGCAGGGTTGAACCTTTCCTCCCTCTACTTTAAACTGTTGTACACTAATTACCTGAGCATTGCTATGTCTCCTGGGTTGCATTTCTTCTTTATTTGCCAGCCTGCCGGCTGGCAGGTTGCCTGCCAGATTTTTTAACACCATTTTTACAAGGCCAATCCTTTAATGAGAATGGTGACGAAAAGGAATAATACCAGATACTGGTTCCATTTTTTTGAAAATCACAAGCTCAAAAACCAACATAAAAGGCAAAGTTGATGACATCATCAAATACCTGTATGAGTGAAATTTCGGGCACTGGATTCGTGAGATAAAAAGCAGGGACCTGCCTGAAGACGCAGTCCGTTAGGTATAAACTACAGGTCACATTAAAATCTGAATAAAAGAAAAAACGTCTGACAAAAATCAGACGTTTCAGTAGCCCCGATAGGAATCGAACCTATATTTAAAGTTTAGGAAACTTCCGTTCTATCCATTGAACTACAGGGCCATTGTTTTTATGGGCTGCAAAAATAGAACTTTTTCCGGGAATGTGCAAATCCGTTTTGGAATAGTATTCATCATCCAGGATACATTTCAGCAGACTTTATTATTTAACTTTTGTGCCATGAAACTTAAATAACGCTTTTCTTAATTAATTTTAGACCATCTATGTTTATGAAATTTAACCTCCCCTGATGCCTGAGCAGTGGTTGATGAGCTCTTGTCGAATCAGGCAGTAAGCGCAGGGGTTGACAGAAGAATAAACCAATGTCATTGAAATCTATCAACAGTCATTCCATATAAACTATCCTTTCTTCCTGGAAGCCCATTTCCCTCCCAGAAATCCCCAGCCACCGCTTCCGATAACAAATCCGAAGGCATACCAGGCGCCATCGTTGTTCGGGGCAAACACGGTGATATCCTCCCTGAACAACATCAGCACCAGATCAACCGGAACAATGACCCCGTGCAGCAGGCCATGCCAGAACCCGAAGGTCTCACCCTTCAGGCATCCGGTTACCGTTTCATTGTTGGCGCAGCCGGACAGGAAGACGACCATGATGGATAAGAAGATCAACATCAAAAATCCATTGACAGAAAGCAGCTTTTTCATTTGGCTGGTATTTGGACTGAAAGTTATAAATTTCCTCAGATTAATACGTTGTACAAATCAGGTTTCCGGATGATCTTTTTCCCATTTTGCAGGATTATTCGCAATATACTTGCTGATTCTTATGTATTCTACGGCATTCCGGATGATCCGGCATGATCTGATAAATATCAAAAAAGAGCTGTTTTAATATTCCGGATCACTATTGCCCGGATATCATTGAAAAGTATCTGCCACAATACACCATGACACTATGTAACACTAAATGATAAAATAAATTTGTGCAACCTGGTGCCTTGGTGCCCTGGCGGCGGAAAAATGAAAGTAAACTGTTTGCTTTTAAATGTAATAAAATACATAGCTTCCCGGCTGTAATTCCACCATCGGGCACGGAGGTACTTATCGCTGAATCGTTTGTGGTGAAGGGGCATAACGGTTATTCAGATGCTGATTCAGATGAAAGCATAAAGTAAAGCAACCGCAAGGAATTTTACTAAGCCTTTATACCCCAGGACGCACAATTCAGCACCCCGCCCCCTTTCATCAGCACCCCGGCATCGATCGAGTCCATCTACCCTTTGGCGACATAGACCGGAAACAACTTCCTGATCTGATCCAGGGCCTGAGAGTCTTTCGGAAAACAGGCATTAAATTATGAGTTAAGGCGTTGCTTTATGAGCCTTTTTCTATGCAAGAGGAACTACCCGATATCCGAATACTATAAATTAGTTAAAAATAGTGAGTTTAGCGTAAGTTTGTACCAATTTACCTTACCCTACAACCCCTATAAATTCACCCACTACCATAAATACATCTTCTTCGGTAATAAGTATAGGATCATAAGCAGTATTTAAAGGCTTAAGAACAATTATCTCGTGCATCCATGAGCCTGATTCAGAATCAAAAATCTTTTGACTTGTGTATTGCTTTATAGAGTAACTGCCTTGATTTTCGGAGTCAAAATGATTGTTATGCTGTACCAATACGATCTTATTGTTTCTTGAACCCGCAACATTAGCGCGGAAGATACATAAATCACCATCTTTAATACGGGGAGCCATGGAATGGCCAACGGCCTTGATAACAAACATTCCCCTGCTTAAGGTGCCAATGTTATCTGCTTTTACCCAACCCTCCACATCAACTGTCTGCCATTCTCCAAAGGCTCCACAAGCTGCTTTTATAGAATAGTAGGGCAGGAAATCAATGTATTTCATATCATCATTAACCTCTGGTTCAATGCGGGGGTACATTTGAACGATCTGTGACATATCACAAGATTCCGGATTTTCAATTGTTTGTCCTGCTAAACCAGACTTTAAATATTCAGCCAATGAACTGTCACAGCAATAAACATAACAACCTTTCATTCCTCTGGTCATTAGGGTGCGGTAAGTGTTCTTAATGATGCTGTCAATCTGTGAAATGGCTTCCTTTGGATTTTGTTTAAGCTTGCTTTTAAGACCCTTGATGGATTGATCCATCCCTGAACGTTCAAATACATCAGTTACAATCCTTCCATCCTTGAATTTTAAGTCATTCCCTATGATAACACCAATGTAATCAAGTTCCAAACCCTGACAGGTATGGATACATCCAATTTCGTTTATTGAGTTCTCGGCAATGATCCAGGTGCTTCCATCTTTCTTAAGATTCCAGGTCATCCCAAAATTATACATCGGAATTTCAACATCTTTCAATTCCGGATTCTTTTGACTTATCCAATCCCAACAGTAACCGGCAACCATACGAGCTTTTTTGCTTGACTGATTTCTTTCCTTAATGGTCTTAAATAATTCATTCGGATTATCATATATCTGAAAATCAAATTCATCGACCGAGAGTTTGAAATTAGCAGTTTCTCTAATTTGAAGCATCTGATCAAGCCAGGCAAGATATGAATCAGAACCGTTGCACCTGAATTGCGAAGTAAGCTTAAGATGTTTGACTGTTGCCTTCTTTTGCCTGGCCCACTTTTCAAGTTGTTTTTTTGTCCCGATGTCTTTAACATGTATTCGTTGATCGTCATCAATGAAGAATATTGTAAATTTGGCAGCATTCATAATTTCGAGTGCCTGGTTATTGCCCAGATTTCCGTAAAGGCCACTCTTTTCATTCAGGCGATGCGCCTCATCTACTATCAGGTTATCAAATGTATTTTCATCTACATCATAAAATGTACCAGTGCTACCAAACAAATTATCTATAGAAGACCTTTTTAAAGTTCCTTTCAACAATGTCTTATATACTTCCCGCGGAGCAGCATTTTTTGACACCAGTTTTGTTACAAGTCCTCTATTAGTCAATTCAACCATTAAGTTAACCGCAACTACACTTTTGCCGGTTCCGGGGCCACCTTCCACTATGAGTACCTGTTTTTTACCAATATCAGCTTTCGAAGCCATTTCAAGTGCGGTTTCGTAAACCAGCTTCTGGTCATCAATCATGATAAATTCTGGATTTCCTTTAAGCATTGAAGCCAGGCTTTCTCCCAGATTTTTTGAAGGCCGTATCCTGCCATTCTCAATTTTATACAATATGTCTCTGGTGTCACCAAATTTTATGAACTTTCTGATAAATTCTCTTAGTTTTAAGGCATCAGGACGCAGAAAAACTGGCGCTTTATCGGTGTATTCTTTGTAGAAGTTGTTTGTTATTACATTATCTGGTTCATAATTATGCAGATATGCACAAGGAATAAGTGAAATCCCGTTATCACGAACAGTTTCATTAAAATCTTCAATCAGTGCGGCATATGACCACGCCTGATAGGAGGGATGAGTTGTTTCCGTTATTGTATGGTTTAATAGGGTTTTGACAACAGCATCCTTTTGAGTAAGTTGTGCAGATGACCATTGTTTCAACTCAATGATTACTACCTGCTCTTTCTGCGCTTCACTAAGCCCACTTACAATAAAATCTATTCTTTTTGAGGTAAGTGGAATCTGAAATTCAATAGATATACGGGAGTCGGATGGTATGCCTGGATCTTCCATAATCCTGTACATATACCCCAGCGAGTTTTTAAATGAATTTACTTCATTTGCTGATGTATGCCTCCCGAGGTGTTCAAAAAATGCCTTATGAACAATAATTTCAATTTCATTGGACATAACATCATAGAGAAACCCTTCTTTTGATGATTGGTAAACTATCATAATTCATTATACTTTCTGGCTGTGCCTTTTGACTTCTCAACCGGATACTTTTCACCATTTTTCCTTATTTTGTCCAGCACGATTTCTTTTACATCAAATCCATACTTTTCGGCTAACAAGAAAGCGAATGCAAAAACGTCTGCCAGCTCTTCCCTAACTTTTTCTGTTTTTGCCTCATCTGAAGCCTTCCATAAAAAAGTCTCCAGAAGTTCTCCTGCTTCAACACTGATGGCAAGTGCCAGATCCTTAGGGTTGTGGAATTGTTCCCAGTCCCTGTCATTGCGGAATTGAATCAGCTTTTCGGTAATTATCTTCAGATCATTGTTCATAGAATCAGGTTTTCAGAGTTTTCTTAATGGTAAATTTTCTATAATTACTCCATCTTATGAATGCAGTAATTTCAGCTTTTTATATTCTCTAATTTTCCAATAGCCATAAGTTACACCTTTCTAGAGGACAAATTGTTGACTTTTATCTGTAATGATGAAATCATCAATACATGGGTATCCATCTGTGAAATTTTAATAGAAACTGAAAAAGAAGCAAACTTAGACAGAATATGTCAAAGCTAAAATATTATTGCGAAACTTAAAAGTGTTATCCAAAAGAAGGTAATAAATGTCTAATCTCCCCAAAATGGGCTTTACCTTTTCCTGAAAAGGAGCCCTTCTTTTAACCAAAAGGGGCGCTCCTTTTTTCCAAAAGGTACTTATCATTTCTCTGGTTGTTGCTCAACACTTCCTGAAATCATGCTCATGACTTAATCAAATCATGCTTGTGATTTCCCCAATTCATGCTTATCGTTTTCCGGAAAGCCGTACGGCTTTTGTTGGAAAGATGCCTATGGTTTACCCAAACGGTGCTTATGATTTACCTGAAAGCCGTACGGCTTTTTACTGCAGGAGACTTATCGTTCCGGCAGCCGGATCTGATCGCTTCCGGAAAGGATGCTTTGCCCGCTGCCAAAAGGAGAGGATGGAATTCCGGGCTTTGCTTTTCTCAAAAGTTTATTTTTAGCCAGTGTATTCTGGTCATTGGTGGCTGTAGGTCCTGGAACACCCGGAATTGAGAGGATGTCGTTTTGCTCAGGATGAATTTAATATTATCATTTATTACCCTTATAGCAGTAAATTGTTATACTTTTACAATATAATGAGTACTAAAAGATCCAATTTTGCTGTTATAGCAGTAATAATTCACCAATTACTTGCAATTGTATTGATAATTGCTTATTTTTACCGCAATAAAAGTAAAAATGGCACAATTTCAGGAATTGGCAGAAGTGATCAGGCTACACAGAAAAGTAGCCGGGTTAAGCCGTGTTCAGTTGGCAGAGCTTGCCGGCGTTGGCAAAACGGTGATTTATGATATCGAGAAAGGAAAAGAAGCCATTCAATTGGACACCCTGCAAAAAATTTTAAAAGTACTTAACATAAAAATAATGTTAACCAGTCCTTTAATGGAGGATTTACAAAACAGTGAAAATGAGAAAGGCTAAGGTTTTCGTTAAAGGTGTTGAAGCAGGAATACTTACCGAGTTCGTACAAAACAAAGCGTATTTATTTGAATATCATGAGGGGTATGAGGGCCCTGCCGTTTCACGGACAATGCCCGTTAAGCTTAAGGTTTTTAATTTCAATACGTTTCCGCCATTTTTTGATGGCCTGTTACCTGAAGGATTTCAACTGGAGGGGTTGCTGAAAATAAAAAAAATTGACAGGAATGATTGCTTCTCCCAGTTAATTGCTGTAGGAGAGGATATGGTAGGAGTTGTTACAGTTAAAGAAATACCAGAATGAACCGTTGCCCGATAACATATGCTCCCTGTGGAGACAGCCGGTATAGCGATGCTGGTCTCAGGCTTCTGGCTCCCGGATTAATGACATTAACAGAAATTGAATACACTGCGGCAGAACAAAGAACAGAGGCCTACAACCGTGCAACAAAAATGTCAATCCAGGGTGTACAGCCAAAGCTGAGTGCAAAATTGAACATTAAGGAAGGGAAATTCGAAATCATCGATACCGGCGGTCGGTATATACTGAAACCACAGCATGAGTTCTACCCGGAAATGCCGGAGAATGAAGACCTGACCATGAAACTTGCAGAGATGATTGGTCTGGAGGTTCCTCTGCATGGTCTGATATGGTCGAAGGACGGTTCACTGACCTATTTCATCAAACGCTTCGACAGAAAGGGAAAGAATGACAAAGTACCTGTGGAAGATTTTGCTCAACTGGCTGGTTTGAGCCGGGACACAAAGTATAAGTACAGCATGGAGAAGGTTGTTAAACTGATTGATGATTATTGCACCTTTCCTGCCATTGAAAAACTGACACTATTTAAGCTTGTCCTGTTTGGTTACCTGGTTGGCAATGAAGATATACACCTGAAAAATTTCTCCATTATTACAAACAATAACAGGGTATCGCTCTCCCCATGTTATGATCTTGTTAATTCAACGATAGAATATAAAGAACAGGATGAAGAAATTGCGCTGCCCCTGAAGGGGAAGAAAAAGCATTTAACCCGTAATAATCTGATTGACTATTTTGGCATTGAAAAATGTGAGTTAAACTCTAAGAGCATCGACAAAATTCTGGATTCAATCTCATCAGTGACTGATCAATGGGATGAATTAATTGAAATTAGCTTTTTATCAAAAGAAATGAAAGCCAGGTACCATGCTTTGCTGGAAACTAGGCTTGGAATTTTGAAAATCCGTTAATCATTATTCCTATGGTTGATAAGTTCCCCTGATACATCCCCTGAATTTTCAGAATCCAATTATAGTGCAGTTATTCAATGTATTATGGTTCTCTCCGTAGCTCTTGCAATTCTATCGGGGCTGAAATTCCCGGGGTTCTGGTGGTACCCATGCTTTGATTCATATGCGGGTGTGATTGTCCAAAAAAAACTGAGCCCTGAAAGGTTCAAGGCTCAGAGTAGCGGCTAACTGAGAACATTTATGCCGGCACGAAACGATAGGCCTCGCTACTGGTTATTCCGGGGGCAATCACCGGAGTAACATTGACGGCTATTTATTCACCAGAATTTTAAACTTTTGCACTGTTTCATTTCCGGAAATCAACACGATGTAGACTCCGTTAACAAGTCCTTCGGTGCTTATTTCATTTGCATGATTATTCAGTTCCTGGTTCAGCACCCTCAGGCCTGACATAGAATATACCTGCATGGTAACAGGCAATTCGGTTTCCAGGGGCAGATCCAGATGCAGTGCGCCCAGGGCGACCGGATTCGGATAAAGTCTGATTTCTTCTGAACCTGTTATCATGGTGTTGGCTGAAGGACATTTGGCCAATGCATTCGCTTTGTTGCTCCAGGCTGAACTTCCGGCAGTGTTTACTGCCCGCACTTTATAGTAATACCTCTTTCCCCTGGTTAAACCCGTATTTGTATAGGTTCTTATGTTTGCCGGAACTGTTGCAATGGGTGTGTAAACGCCATTTACTGTCATCGACCGGACAATTTCAAAGCTATCCTCATTGTTTGAATTATCGGTCCAGTTGAGTTTGATTGAATTACAGCCTGCAGTAGCAGCCGTGAGATTTGAGGGCGCTGCCGGAAGGGTAACCGGTGTATTGGTGGTTGCATTTGCCACATTGCTCCAGCCCGAACTTCCGGAACTGTTTACAGCCTGTATTCTGTAGAAATAGGTAGTAGAACTGTTTAATCCGGTATTGGAATAGGAGACTGTATTGGCAGGCAGTGTCGCCACATTGGTATATCCGCTTCCGGATGCCAACGACCGCTGCAGAATAAAACTTGTTTCATTGGTTGAATTGTCTGTCCAGCTCAGTCCAATGGAGGTTGTTCCGGTGGCTGTTGCCGTCAGGCCCGATGGAGCCGCCGGTAATGTCACCCCACCGCCTGATTGCGATAATTTTGCAGTGGTACCACCGGCAACATAAACGCTGTTATCTGTTCCGAAGTCGAGCGCATAAGCATATCCACCCGAAAGTGTGGCTGTCCAGGCCGAAGTACCATCACTATTTACCTTACAAACAGCCATTGCTGTCATAATGCTGGCTGTCAGGTAGGCCGCATTTGACGCATCAAGCCTCATCTGGGTATGAGATAACAAATTGTTACCGGGCCCGTCGGCATCCAGATTCTGCCACAATTGGTTGCCATTGCTGTCATATTTGACAAATGCAGCACCGAATGAGCCTGAATTGGGGAATCCACTGATTACCGGATTGTTATCGGATCCGGCTTCTACCCTGAGAGCAGCAATGGTACTGGTGCTTTCCCAGATGGTTGTTCCTTCAGGAGACAATTTTCTGAGTACACTCCCGGCCCCTGTTGAATAATTGCCATTGATCAGGTATGAATTACCAAAACTATCCCCGGCCACATCGCCAGTGGTAAGGCTGTTGATTCCGGCAGTGTTCCAGATCAATCCCCCATTCAGGTTAATTTTGGTGTAGGCATTGATACTTCCGGTAATTCCTCTCTTTGATATGATAATATGGTTATCGGGAGTAAATTTGAAATTAAGCGGGGCTCCTCCTCCTGTATCAAAGTAAGACCAGAGGGCCGCTCCATCCGGACTGAACTTTTTAACTTTTGTAACCATACCGGTTCCACTGTTTCCCAAACCCAACACATAAATATTATCCTGTGCATCGATCAGGCATTTTCTTGTAGAAGATCCGTCAAAATCAGTCTCATAAACAACCCTCCACAGCAGATTGCCGGCAGGACTGAATTTCATCAGCAAGCTATTTGCGTTAACAGGATTGGAATAACCCGACCTGATGGTTCCGGAAACAATAACATTTCCCTGGCTGTCTGTTTCAACCCAGGTAGCCACTTCATGCCGGGTTGAATTTGTGTTGTTGTAAGGAACTTCCCAAAGAATATTACCGTTGGCATCTCTTTTTGTAACGGTTATATCACCGGCAGGGTTGTAATCCCAGTAAGCAGTATAAACATTATCAGAGGCATCTGTGGCAACAGCTACAGCAGCAGGATAATTTACCCAGCTCACAGTAACCTGTGCACTAGCGGCTGAACCCACAATCAGGCAGAATAAAATTAATAACTTGTTCATAATTAAGGTTTTTGGATTTAATTTATCAAATTTGTTGTCAGGTGTTGTGCTGTTTGTCAGAAAACCGGTAGTTATCATCTTCCTTCAAAATTGGAATTACGAAAAAATTCTGATCTCAACGCTTATGCAGTGATAAATATCACATAGGGTAAATGTTTCTTTCCTGTTGTGATGTTGTTCCTGTTTGCTTCGTTTTCGTGCAATTGTATGTTGCAGACCGTAACTCCTTTTTTGTCATCCTTTAAGTCAGCCTATGGCGACATGACATGTCGCTATAAGCCTGCAAGGCCCGGAAGTTTACAACCTCATTGTTTCCCGTCGTTTATTCTGATCATTCGTTTCGTTTGCGCATGGGCTCCGGCCTGTAAACGGACATAGAATATCCCGGCCGGCAAATCCCTGGCATCCAGGATAATTTCATGTGTCCCCTTCTGCCTGTTTTCATTCACCGGTACAAGAATTTCCCTCCCTTCACTGCTGAAAACTGACAACCTTACCGGTCCCGTTACCGGGATTTCATAACTTATAACCGTTTGTTTGCTGAACGGGTTCGGATAATTCTGGTTTAAGCGGTATCCTGCTTTTTGCCCATCGGGGGTTTGTACTGCGGTAATATCGCCTATGCTGAACTCGCCCATGCTTGCCTGACTTCCGCTGTAGGCGGCATCCACCGTACGGAGCGCCCATTGGTAGGTTCCGGTTTCCAATCCGGTCAGCAACCATTCTGTTACCGCACTGATGTTCCCGGGTTCGGGGGTACGTGCCGGAAGGTCAACCGGGATATTGTTGCGGAAAAGCTCCAGATGATAGGTGAGCGCACTGCCCGGGGTATGGTCGTCGCTGCCGGGAAGCCACCTCAACAGGGCGGTGTTTTCGGCAGGCGTTGTAACCTCCAGCCCTGAAGGGGCCTGCGGGGGCTCGTTCTGACCGGGGGCCTCGTTCCGGTACAGGTGCATCTGCGCTTCCACCAGTCCATTGCCATCCGGAACAAAATACTGTCCGGCGATGAAATAATCGAGGTCTCCCTCCCCGTCGATGTCGAGCCATGAGAAGGTGCCGCCACGGTCACCGCTTGACCGGGGTGCCGGCAGCTCGTTGCCGGAATCGGTGAATGTTCCGCCGATGTTGGTATAAATTCTGGCCCGCCCTTCAATGTTGGTGCCCGAATTGTAGTTCCCGGCCAGCAGGATATCCATATCCCCGTCTGAGTCATAGTCAGCCCAGGTGGCCGCAGTGAGGTCAAACCAGCCTTCACCGGGCAGATCGGCAATAACCTCCTCCGGAATGTAGTTTTCATTGTCGTTCCGGTAAATTCTCAAGGCCATGTGCGTGAAGCTGCCATCGGTTTCCCTGATATTTCCGGCCACCAGCACGTCCAGATCCCCGTCGCCGTCATAATCACCCCACTGAGCCTCACCATGCTCTACACTCAGGGTCCCCAGGATATCTTCCCCGGTAAAGATCCCGTTTCCGTCATTCCGGTAGCGACGGATAAAGCCTTCGCCGGTCAGCGGGGCTATGTTCACCAGCAACAGATCAAGGTCCTGATCATTGTCGAAATCGGCCCAGGCACTCTGGGCATGCGCCGTGGAGGTAAAAACGGAATCGGTTTCGGTAAAAATAAATCCGCCGGTAGCATTGGGTCCGTCGTTGCGCATCAGCGAAGTACGATAGGAGAAGGTAGAGAAATCGAATACCGAAGGTACCAGGAGATCGGAGTCGCCGTCGTTGTCAAAATCGGCCCAGGTGAGGGAACGCAGGTCAAAATCAGCCTGGCTGTTGTCTTCCCAGTAGCCGGGCAGCCCGCTATCGGTCATGACCATCGATCCGGCATCGTTCCTGTAGATAACGGTAGCGCCATCGGTACCCACTGCAAGGTCGAGGTCACCATCACCATCGGCATCGCCCCAGGCCATATCCGCGTTTCCGGTAGTTAGTTCACCCATGGGTACTTCAACATGGGTAAATGCCCATGAGGATGGTCCGGCAGACCCGTCGTTGCGCAACAGCATCAGCCTGTAATCAACACTTTCGTTGTAAATCACATAATAGCCCAGCATGGCGATGTCAACATCACCGTCGCTGTCATAGTCGGCCGGGGCCGTGGTGATGACCCAGAAATCCTCCTCCGGAGGAGTAATAAACAGGGTATCCTGCGGGGTTACCTCGGTAAAACTTCCGGTTTGTGCTGAAGCACCAAAAGAAATCGTCAACAGCAGGAAAATAAATGCCGGAATTTTCCCGAAAGCGGGTTCCGCTGCTGCCATCAATGTGTGTAAGGTTCTTTTCATCATCCTGATTTTTATGTTATGGTGCAAAGTAAGCACACCCTGAAGGATGATTCAAACCATTGTTTCCCAACGGGAATAAACAGCGGCCCAACGGGAATGCCGGTCAGGTATCAGCCGGAATAAATCAAAAATATAAGAATGATATTCCTTCTCCCGATCAAAGTCAGGCACCAACCTGATCCATGAATCAATGTAAATTACAACAGAAAAACCATTTGCGCCGAACCTTCAATATACGGTTAGCCTGTCCGCCAGAGTAGGGTAATCCGCAGGAAAAGTTATTGGTAGTTAATTGTTAATTGTTAGTTGTTAGTTATTAACTCCATTATCAGTTTCCCCCGTGCTGAAAGCAACGTCCGTTTGCACTCAGGGTATTGCGCTTGCAACGGTTACCGGCCTGAGTCGTGCCTGAACATTGCACCGAAACGGATCTTCTTTCCGTCACGGATGGTTCGGATGGTGTATTGGTATTGTTATTTGCCTGTGATTCATGAAGATAACAATAGCCAGAAACATTCAGTGTATTGTTCTTACATTGGTCACCGGCCTTCGTTTTGCCTGAACATTGTACCGATGCCGAAGCCCTGTAGCCGGTTTTTTCGCGCGCATCTTTCTGGTTGACTGTCCTGGTATATTTCCAGTTCCAGCAATCAATACAAAGCGTTTTTTCAATCTGCTTTTCCTGTTTGTCGGGCAGGGCCGGGTAGAAATTTATGCCTGTGAATTTTTCAACACTGTCGATGGTGACGGCAAAGCTTTGCAGCGGCAGCGACGAACCGGAATTGGGAAGGATAAATCCGATACCACCGATGCCCGGTTCCCGGTAATCGAGGATGACCTTGTAATAATAATCGGGGACCGAAACCTTGTTCGGGCCGATGGATTGAAGCCGCGGGTTAAGCACTGGTCCTGTTACAATATAAATGGCCTCATATTCACCGGCCCAGTTCCTGACCAACTCTTCCAGTTTTTTCCAGATGCCCCGGTTAAAAGCCGGAACCTGCGGACTCATGTTGCTGTAATAAAACGATTCCGCCATCGCAGCCGGCGACCAGCCCATGTCTGCTGCGGGAGCCAGATGGCCCCTGTCATAGCCCGAACCCTCATAATCCTTATCGGTGGCGGTTCCGCCTTTTACGTCAGGATCGGGTTTGAATTTATCCGTCCTTTCAACCGATTTCGCCGTTTCCTCTTTCGTCAGTTCATAGGCTATCCATCGGGCCTGTTTGTGCTGGTCGTTGAACAAAAATGAATAGGCGGTATGGGATATTACCTCGTCTTCAGGCCTTGTCTTCGGGATTTCCAGCCCTTTGACCGGCCCTATGGCCTCCGTACGGGAAGAGGTGTCGGCATATTGCCAGGTGCCGTCATCATACAGTTGTATCACGACTTTTTTATCCTTGCGGGGTTTGCCGGCTTCCTGGCCCGGACAGATGTTTTGTATCGCAAAGAGGGAAAGCAAAATAAGGGTAAGGGTTCTCATATTTCAGGGGTTTCTGATGTCTGTAACAAGCTAAGGTACTCATTTTTTCCGGTTAACCAGAGATTTTCTCCGGAGGCTCAGGATGACAGTCAATTTGCAGGTTATATTAAATTAAGGTCGCCGGAGGCACTCATCCGGAGATGAGCGCCAACATCTTGGGTTTGCAACAATCGCCGGGGCACATGTCGGGAAACGAACGTCAACCCGGGGATTTATATCGTCCCTTACGGGACTTCCAATGAAACATATCTTCCTGCTTGCTACCAATATTTTATCCCTGACGGGATAGTCATGATCGGTTCTTCGGGGCAAACATCCGGACCTTCTTTCCCCACACCAATGGCGGGAGGAGGATGAGCGCCAACCTTGGGGCAGAGCCAGAACCAGCCACGGAGGCACTCATCCGGAGATGAGCGCCAACCATAGGCGCCAACATCGGGGATAGTCCCGGAGGGACATAATATAGGTAGAATAAACACGCCCCCCTTCTGATGGAAGTCCCGTCAGGGACGCAATATTTCTCAGGGGGCTCAGGATGCAACCAGCCGCGACCAGCCTCCTGAGGCACTCATCTGAAGATGAGCGCCAATCTCAGGCAAACAGGACAGCCAAAGCCAGAACCAGCCCCGGAGACACTCATCCGGAGATGAGCGCCAACCACAGGCGCCAACATCGGGGATAGTCCCGGAGGGATATAATATTGGTAGAAAAAACATGCCCTCCTTTTAATTGAAGTCCCGTCAGGGACGCGATATTTCTCAGCAGGCTCAGGATGCAACCAGCCGCGACCAGCTACGGAGGCACTCATCCGAAGATGAGCGCCAACCACAGGCGCCAACATCGGGGATAGTCCCGGAGGGACATAATATAGCTAGAATAAACATGCCCCCCGCCTGATTGAAGTCACGTCAGGGACGCGATATTTCTCAGGGGGCTCTGGATGGAACCAGCCGCGACCTGTCTCGGCTGGTCTCGGCTGGTCTCGACTGGTCTCGACTCCGCTCGACCATCGCCGCTCGACCACCCAGGACCAACCGGAATCAGCTTGCTGAAGCCCTCAGGCGCTGGCACTGAGGATTAAGATTTCCTTACCGGAAGGCATGATTACCGGTTTCAGAACTGAAGCCCCCTCCGAAACCTGAATTACTTAAGTATAAGTCTCTGGTAACCTGCGGAGTTCCCGTTTTTAACCCTTACAAAATAGACTCCGGCGGGTAGTGATGACAGGTCAAATTCATAGTGGCTTTCATTGCTTAACTCCTGCTCCAGCACTATAGCCCCAAACATGTTGAAAACAGAAACCAATCCCGAGGAGACGGGTTTTATAAAATCCAGTTTAACATATCCCTCCGTGGGATTGGGGAATATGCTGAACCCGGCCTGGTCTTCCGCAGGTTTGTCAAATATGGAAGAGGGCTTTTCGAAGCCTGAAATCCGGATAACCTTGTTGCCGCCTCCGAAGGTTGAGAACAGGAAATCGCCTGTTACCGGGTCAATCAGGGCGCCTTCAGCTCCGGTAAGACCGGTTACCATCTGCCTGACAGTTGCCGGAACCGGTAAACCGTAAGCTCCTACTTCATAAACAACCACGGTTCCGTTGCCATATGAGCTGATGGCCATCGAAAGATTGGGGAAAGCTGCCGAACCTGCCGGTATATAAGCAATGCCTTCAGGACCAGAGGCATCAGAAATTATAGATACTTCTGCAACTTTGGTTGAAAAAGAATACAGACCGCTGACTTCCCTCGTATAAGGAACATTGTACATAATTCCTGCATTGTAAGAAGAAAATACCAGGCCACCAGCCCCCGGATAGCCTGCAGGCACGAAAGCCAGCGCGCCTACCGAAGACGACACACCGAAGTCCGTCAACGAGATGCTGATATAGGTATTGTCCGGAAGCACCTGGCCAAGTTCATTCATGCTGTATCTGGTAAACAGAAGCGTTCCGTACTGATCAAACAGAATGCCTCCGTCGTTGTTGGGCGCAGCTACATAGAGTACCGCTGCACCATCGAAGCCTGTAATGTGCTTCGTTTCCGGATCCCTGATTAATCCGACCGTATAAAGACCTCCGCCACTGTTGTTGGCACTTCCGCCAATGTAGAGCGTGTTCGGCTGATCAGGCCGTATGGTCAGCCCTCCGTTTTGCGAAGGCAACTGATCAATGCTGCCAAGATCCGTTAAGGTGTAACCCGCCGCCACAAAATCAGCCGTCAGGGTTTGTGAATATCCGGGTAAACACGCCAGCAGCAAAAAAGCCGGCAGGAGTTTCCTTACCACGGCAGATGAACATTTCGTGAATAGGTGTATTGGTGTTTTCATATTAAGTGTTTTTAATAACCAAAGTTACGCAGGAAAAAGTAAATCTGACATTTTCAGCTCAAACTTCAGGCACTTTTCTGATCCTGCCCTAAACACACCAATTGTATGGGGAGGGGGATGAACACCAACTCTGGAGGCATTCATCTGAAGATGATCGCCAATATCGGGCATCTGGGGGTGGTCCCGGATGGTCTCGACTGGTCTCGACTCCGCTCGACCATCGCCGCTCGACCACCAGGCGGAAATGCTGGTCAGAATTGTAATGGTGGTCGGGATCAAACACGCCCCCAGTCTAATTGAAGTCCCGTCAGGGACGCGATATTTGTCAGGGGGCTCTGGATGGAACCAGCCGCGACCAGTCCCCGGAGGCACTCATCTGAACCTGCACTACCCA
>WSXU01000042.1 GCA_009773455.1 Bacteroidota bacterium
CTGTACCACCGCGATGGGAGCCTGATAAAACAGCTCACCTCAGGAAAATGGATTGTCACCGGACTGATCAGTTTCGATCTGAATTCGAAGGGATTGTTTTACACATCCACAGCTGTCAGTCCTCTCCAGGACCAGTTGTACTACCTGGATATGAAATCAGGAAAAAGCACCCGTCTGACAACCGATGAGGGGGTGCATAACCCCGTGGTCAGGGCCGATGGAAAATATTTTATTACACGCTTCAGCAATCCTTCTGTGGCTTCACGTACCCGACTGATTTCATTTTCAGGTAAAATAAACAGGATTCTTCATGAGGATGTCAATCCACTGAAAGACTATAAAACCGGGGATGTAAGTATCGTAATGCTGAAGGCGGATGACGGATCAGATCTCTATGCCCGCCTGACCAAACCAACTGACTTCGATCCGGCCAAAAAATATCCGGTGCTGGTCTATGTTTACGGAGGGCCGCATGCCCAATTGGTAACCGGTGATTGGCTCAACGGAGGCGGACTGTTTGACCAGTATCTGGCACAGAAAGGATACATCATTTTCACGCTTGACAACAGAGGCTCGGCCAACCGTGGATTTGAATTTGAAAGCTGTATCCACCGCAACCTGGGTGTGATTGAAATGGCCGATCAGATGAAAGGTGTTGAATACCTGAAATCGCAACCCTGGGTTGATGCCTCACGCATTGGTGTTGATGGTTGGAGTTATGGCGGCTTTATGACCTTAACCCTTAAACTGAACCATCCCGAAACATTCAGGGTGGCTACCTGCGGCGGTCCTGTTACCGACTGGAAATACTATGAAGTTATGTATGGTGAGCGCTATATGGATACTCCCGAACAGAATCCGGAAGGTTATAAAAACGCCTGCCTGCTTGATAAGGTTGATAAACTCGAAGGAAAACTGATGATCATTCACGGAGGCCAGGATAACACTGTGGTATGGCAGAATAGTCTGCAGTTACTGATTCAGTGCATTGAGCAGAAGAAACAGGTTGATTATTTTGTTTACCCGACCCATGAACACAACGTCAGGGGCATCGACAGGGCACATATGTACCGGAAACTGGCTGAGTATTATGATCAGAATCTATAGGAATACCTGAATTCTGCATGTCTTACACTGATTATCAGATGTAAGTCTGAGGAATCCCACAACTGTCTTTTGAGACAGTCGCAGCTTTTCGTCTATACCTTATTATTTGGTAGCCGATCCTCCAAAGTAAGCTTCAAGTAACTGTCCTGCTGCCTGGTATGGGCTGATTTCACCCTGGGCAAGTTCAGCCTCCTTTTGAAGCAGAAATGGCTTAATATCCTGACGATTATAGAAATTGTCGTGCAACTGCCGGTCAATGTAATCGATCATAATCTGCCGTGACTGTTGCATCCGTTTGTGATTAAAGAAGTTGTTATTTCTTGTAAAATCAATATAGTCATTCACCAGTTCCCAGACTTCCCTGATACCTTCACCGGTGGTTGCCGAGCAGGTGACGGCGGGTGGCGACCAGCCTGAATCGGGGAGAGGAAAGAGATGCAGTGCATTTTTTACCTGGGTGCAGGCTATGGCAGCCTTGGTCCTGTTGTCGCCATCGGCTTTATTGATGGCAATGGCATCGGCCATTTCCATAATACCTCGCTTGATCCCCTGGAGCTCATCCCCGGCTCCGGAAATCATCAGCAACAGAAAAAAATCAACCATTGAGTGGACTGCGGTTTCCGACTGACCTACCCCTACTGTTTCCACGAAAATAGTATCAAAACCTGCTGCCTCACACAGAATGATGGTTTCACGTGTTTTACGAGCGACTCCACCCAGCGAACCGGCTGATGGTGAAGGACGAATAAAAGCATTTTGCTCTACAGATAGTCCTTCCATCCGGGTTTTATCACCAAGAATACTTCCCTTGGAACGGCTGCTGCTGGGATCAATGGCCAGCACGGCAAGCCTGTGACCAGTTGAAGTCAGGTAAAGTCCGAGTGATTCAATAAATGTACTTTTCCCTGCCCCCGGCACCCCGGTAATCCCCAGCCGGATTGAATTACCGGAATACGGAAGGCAACGCAGTATCAGTTCCTGCGCGATGGCCTGGTGTGCGGGTAATGAACTTTCAATCAGGGTAATGGCCTGGCTGAAAATCGTCCTGTTAAAATTCAGGATCCCTTCTATATAGGTATCAACAGACAGCAATCCCTTGTGGGTTTTGCGAAAAGTACTGATTGCCTGTTCATTAAGAGATGAAGGTTGCTCAATACCTTCCTGCACTTTTAATGCTGAAGGAATGGATTGCTTCTTATCAGAATGCTGCGATTCCATAGAGGGTTGTTTCTGCAAATTTATTAAATATTCTGCCTGCATTCAGATAATCTGATACAGGTTCAGGCCATCGCCATAATTCACCTGACGACGCTGCGGGTAACTGTGTTTGCGAGATTTACTGAAATAATGCTCAGAGAATCTCTGTTAATTAATAATTTCTACATTTACACCTGTTAAAAATCCCTAATAACCTGTGTTATGACAATAGGAATACTTAAAGAATCGCCCGGCGAGAACCGGGTGGCGATGTTACCTGAAAGTGTGGCAACACTCGTTAAAATGAATGTTAACCTGCTTGTTGAAGCCGGTGCCGGCCTAACCTCCTTTGCTTCGGATAAGCAATATGAGGAAGCAGGTGCAAAAATTCAGCCCAAAAAAGATGTGATTTCCGTAGCAGATCTTCTGATCAAAATCCAGCCTCCGACAGCGGAAGAAATTGCACTGCTGAAGGAAGGACAGGTCATCATGTCGGTCCTGAACCCTTACTTCAACGGTGATCTGATTAAAGAACTGGCAAAGAGAAAGATTACAGCCTTCAGTATGGACGTAGTCCCCAGAACCACGAGGGCCCAGGCTATGGACATTCTTTCTTCGATGGCAACGGTAGCCGGCTACAAAGCTGTGTTGACTGCTGCCAACACCCTGCCAAAATTCTTCCCTATGTTTATGACCGCAGCAGGCACGATTAAGCCTGCCAATCTGCTTATTCTCGGAGCAGGTGTAGCCGGTCTGCAGTCAATCGCAACTGCTCGCAAACTGGGTGCAGTGGTTTATGTATTTGATGTAAGGGCAGCCGTAAAAGAAGAGGTTGTAGGTCTCGGAGGTAAATTCGTTGATGTTGAAGGGGCCACCGATGATAAGTCAGCCGGTGGTTATGCAGTTGAACAGACCGAAGAATTCAAACAGCGGCAGGCAAAAGCCATTCATGACCAGGCTGTAAAATCAGATGTCATCATCTGTACAGCACAGATCCCGGGAAGAAAAGCGCCTCTGCTTATCCGGAAAGAAACCGTTGAAGCGATGAATCCCGGTTCAGTCATTATTGACCTGGCTGCTTCAACCGGTGGCAATTGCGAAGTCACTAAAAATGACGAAACCATAGTTCACAACGGTGTAAAGGTTATCGGAAATTCTCAATTCCCAACCGATATGCCAACCGATGCCAGCCGCATGTTCGGTAAGAATATGATCAATTTCCTGAAACTGATCATAACCAAGGAAGGTGGTCTGAACCTGAACTGGGAAGATGACATTGTTAAAGGAACATCGGTTACCCACAACGGTGAAATCGTTCATGAAAGAATCAAGTCTGTAATCACTCAATAAATAATAGTCCCATGGAAGAAGTTTTGAAATTTTTTCTGGAATACAAGGATATGATTTTTATCATAACCCTTTCTGTATTCCTTGGAATAGAAGTAATATCCCATGTTCCGGCGGTTTTACACACGCCCCTGATGTCGGGCAGTAATGCCATTCACGGCGTAGTAATTATCGGTGCCATCATAGTGATGGGACATGCCGAAAGTACACTCTCCCTGATTCTCGGTTTTATTGCCGTGATATTGGGTACATTGAATGTCGTTGGTGGATTTGTGGTTACCGACCGCATGCTCGAAATGTTTAAGAAAAAGAAAAAATAAGGAGATAAAACATGGAAACGATTCAAACTTTTACCTCCGAACTATCTATCCTTGAGATATCATACCTTGTTGCTTCGGTACTGTTTATTCTCGGATTGAAGAAACTCAGCCATCCTGCAACTGCAAGGGCGGGCAATCTCTGGGCCGCTGCCGGTATGGCTGCAGCCATTCTTTTTACCATACTTTTTCATCAGAAAGAAGGGCAACCTATTGGTAACATTATCTGGATTGTAGTTGCGCTGGCCATTGGAAGCTTTATAGGGTGGTATGCTTCCATTAAAGTAAAGATGACCGCAATGCCCCAGATGGTTTCC
This sequence comes from Bacteroidota bacterium, assembly GCA_009773455.1. Taxonomy (GTDB): domain Bacteria; phylum Bacteroidota; class Bacteroidia; order Bacteroidales; family Lentimicrobiaceae; genus Lentimicrobium. The sequence continues at coordinate 4,286 of WSXU01000042.1, forward strand.
ATTTTCAATGGAATGGGGGGTGCCTGTGCTGCCCTCATTTCACTGATGGAATTCCCTAAGATGCAGAATATGCTGGCTGCTGAAGGAGTGGGAAATATGCTGGGAGGTGAAGGCATCGCCATACTGCTCGGATTGATGATTGGTGGTGTTTCATTTGCAGGAAGTATGATTGCATTCGGAAAACTCGACGGCCGCATCGGCGACATCAAGCATCCGGTTCTGCGCATAGTAAACCTCACCTTTCTTGTTGTATTGCTCGTAGCCTTATTTGTTATCCTGTTTATGGAACCGGTAGCCGGAAACAACCTTCCCATTTACCTGTTTGCCATTGCAGCCCTGATTTATGGAGTAACCTTTGTTATGCCGATTGGCGGGGCAGATATGCCGGTGGTTATATCACTGCTTAACTCTTTCACGGGCGTCGCCGCCGCTATGGGAGGATTCCTCTATGGCAATCAGGCCATGCTTACCGGCGGTATTCTGGTAGGCTCATCCGGAACCATCCTTACCATTCTTATGTGTAAGGCTATGAACCGTTCACTGATGAATGTCATCATCGGAGCGTTCGGTGTTGCCGGGGCCGCAGGAACAGAAGCTGAAGATAAAACCGTGAAGGAAATTTCACTCAGCGATGCAGCGGTTCTTCTCAGCTATTCTCAGAAAATCTATATTGTTCCGGGATATGGTCTGGCCGTAGCCCAGGCTCAGCATCTTTGCCATGAACTTGACAATCTGCTGGCTGGCAAAGGCGTCGAAGTCAAATATGCCATTCACCCTGTTGCCGGACGTATGCCGGGTCATATGAATGTGCTTCTGGCTGAAGCCGATGTGCCTTATGAAAAACTGGTGGAGATGGAAGATGCCAACAACGAGATGGGGAATACCGACGTGGTCATAGTTATCGGAGCCAACGACGTGGTAAACCCTGCCGCTGAAGACGATCCCTCAAGCCCGATTTACGGAATGCCCATCATTAAAGCGCTCGATGCCAAGAACGTTATTGTGATGAAGCGCAGTATGGCCGCAGGTTATGCCGCTATTCCCAATAACCTGTTTTATCATCCCAAAAACAGGATGCTATTCGGGGATGCTAAAGCTACACTTCAGAAACTGGTTGCTGAAATCAAGAGCCTATAGCCCTATCCGGGGATTCTATCTAAGACAACAGGAGCCGGCGAAGATTTACTTCAGCCGGCTCCTGTTGTCTTCCGTCAGTAATCACCTGGCGGAATAGACAATCATGAGGAACTATTCTTTTTTCGGTTGAACAATACCTTTGATCTGCAGTACCACCGGCTGCACATCTGCGTTGGTGGTTACTGTGATCGTTTTGGCAAAACTACCTAATGCAGCTGCATTGTAAGTGGCCGAGATTGCTGTTGATTTTCCGGGAAGAATGGGATCCTTGGCATAAGTAAGATTGGTACAGCCACAGGATGCTTTGGCAGTTGAAATGATCAATGGCTCTTTCCCATCATTGGTCAGGGTGAATGTAGCAGTTCCAGGCGAATTTTGAATTAAATCGCCGAAATCAAAAACTGTCCTGTCATATTTCGCAACCGGACCATTTGGGTTTTTATCTTTCACTTCACCAGTTGAGGTTGTTGCAGCAGTGGCCTTCGCTTCTTTCTGAGCTAAAGCAGCCGAAAAATTCATAAACAACAATACTGCGGAAATCCATGTCATCGTTTTCATACAAATCAGGTGTTTAGGTTATGTGGCAAATCTAAGCCTGAAATAAAAGAAATCGAGTTAATGGTATGTAAATGAGTGTTAACAACATGTAAAACTTTGTAAATGAAATGTAAATGATTTCCCGATTCATGCAATTTGGTGTACTTTAGCTTAACAATTAGTTTCAACTAACCTGATTTATTCCAATGCGCAGGCAACAGGTCCGTCTGGTGGTTCTTCTGGGTGCGATTTCCATCATCGGGATCATCACCGTACAGGCCTATTTCCTTTATGAGGCCTGGAATACCAGGGAAAAGCAGCTGAATCAGAGTCTGGTTATTGCACTTAACACGGTTGCCTCGAAGATAACTCACCTCAACCAGACATTGCCTGTACACAGTAGCCCGGTCAGGCAACTCACCTCAAATTATTTCGTAGTTGATGTTAACAGTGAAATCGATGCCGATGTGCTTGAGCACTACCTGAAAGGTGAATTCGAACGTCTGAATATAAAAATAGACTACGAATATGCCATCTACGACTGTTACACCGATCGTATGGTTTATGGTGATTACATATCCGGGACCGAAACAACGGAACCTGAAAAATCAAATTTCAACCTCCCTAAATATAAAGGCTACTTATATTATTTCGGCATTCATTTCCCAACGATGCGGAATACGATTGCCGGGGAAATGACGGTTTTTTTCTTTTTCACCATTATCCTGATATTCCTGGTGTTTTTCTTCGTCTATGCCATGTTTGTCATTCTCCAGCAAAAACGTTTTTCTGAGCTCCAGAAGGATTTTATCAATAACATGACCCATGAGTTTAAAACCCCGATCTCATCCATCAATATTTCCGCTGATATAATATCACAAAATGGAATTGTAAATGATCCTGAACGATTACAGACTTACGGGAAAATTATTAAAAATGAAACCCAGCGACTTAACCTGTTGGTAGAAAGGGTGCTGCAGATTGCCAGATTTGAGAAAGGTGGAATACAACTTAAAAAAGAATGGATTGATCTGAATCAGCTCATCGGGACAGTGGCCGAAAATTTCAGTACCAGTGTCAAGCCCGAAAGCAGGTTGATTATCGAAACGGGTCCTGAGGCAGGCCGAATTCAGGCTGATGTTGTACACCTTACCAACATTTTCCACAATCTGATCGACAATGCGGTAAAATATGCCGGTGAGCGTCCTGAAATCTGTATCCGCACCCGAAAAGAACAGAATAAAGTACTCATCATCATATCAGACAACGGCCCGGGAATCAGCCCGAAATACCGTAAGAAAGTTTTCAGGAAGTTTTTCAGGGTTCCATCCGGAAACATCCACAATGTAAAAGGGTTTGGGCTTGGATTGTTTTATGTCAGAAATATCTGCAGGGCACACAAATGGAAGATTCATGTCGAAAACGGAAACAATTCAGGTGCGGCGTTTATTATAATGATCCCATGTAAATAGTAATTCCGCTTTATGGAAAAGAAAGCCAGAATATTATATGTAGAAGATGACCTGACGCTCTCCTTTGTTACCCGCGACAATCTGGTGCTGAAGGGCTACGAAGTTGCTTTTGCAGATGATGGAATAAAAGCACTGGAAATGATCCGGTCAGGGACTTTCGATCTCTATATCCTTGATGTCATGCTCCCGGGAATGGATGGTTTTTCACTGGCAGGTAAAATAAGGGATGAGAATATTGATACCCCGATTATCTTCCTGACGGCCCGGTCATTTATGGAAGACCGGATACAGGGACTTCAGCTTGGGGCAGATGATTACATCACCAAACCCTTCAGCATTGAAGAATTGGTATTGAAAATAGAAGTCTTTCTGAGAAGGAGTAAGATCGTTCCTCTGGTCAGCCATCGCAATGCAACACTGAAACTTGGCAGTTATAGTTTTGATCTGACAAATCAACAGCTGATACATTCGGGTAAAACACAGCCGCTCACTTTCCGCGAAAGCGAACTGATCAGGCTCTTTGCAGACAATATGAATCAGATAGTCAAACGCGAAGATATACTTATGAAGGTATGGGGAAACGATCAGTATTTCTCAAGCCGCAGCCTGGATGTTTTTATCTCCAGGATAAGAAAACTGCTTAAATCTGATCCAACCATAAAGATTGAAAACATCCACAATATCGGATACCGTATGAAGATCGGATGAAATGCGGATCATCTTGAACACCATGAATAAAAGGAACACCGGATTTTCTGCCCCTGCGATTTCAGGATCGTCACATAAATATTTCAGGGCTGATTTTTCCCTGCTATATTAATATGAAAGTTGAACATCGGGGTTTGTAAAGCACCGTAAAGCCTTACCCAGACAGGTAACAACATTTCTGTACCCCTGGCTGTAGTGATGTCACCCAAATCAAGAATATTGTATGTTTCCCAGCCGAAACTACTGAGAATACCTTTAACAGTCCCCTTTGCGCCGGCATCATTACCACTTACAAATACCGTATGATTACCCGGCACCAGAGCAGGGTTAACCATCAGCCAGGCATTCATTGTATTCAGGGTTTTCACAACTTGCAGTTCCGGAAAAGCTTGCTGAATCCTCTCTCCCAGCGAATCAGTGTTACAGATCAGCAGTGAAGGGGGAAAACCTCCGGAAAAATCAAGCGGATTGGCTATGTCAATCAATATTTTTCCTTTCAGATCTGTTGCTTCTGCACTTTGCAAGGCGTCCATGGAGGCATGGCCCATGGTGCAATTCACAATTATATCGCATTTTGAGGCTGCCTCTTTAAATGTGCCTGTTAAAATACCGGGGTGATTTTTCAGCCATTCTGCATAGGGTGGATTGCCATACATATCTTTCTCGGTTCTGGCCATGGTATCCTCAACGTTCCTTGTTCCCACAATAACTGTGTTTCCAAGCTCTGAAAGCCGACCGGCCAGACATTGTCCAACGGTTCCTGTTCCGAAAACTGCAAATTTTGCCATATATGATTTTTTATATTAGACAAATTAAACAAACCTGTGTCCTGTTGGTTTAGATCAAAGTTTTGATATCCATTAATTTAACAAAATTTTAGCATTTCATGCTTTTTCAATTTCATCAGGCATATTAAAAAGCCCGATCAAATGTTTTGCTTATAAAAAAAGAGTAGTACCTTTGCAGCCCGAATGAAAATTCTCTCCGTAGCTCAGCTGGTAGAGCAAATGACTCTTAATCATTGGGTCACAGGTTCGAATCCTGTCGGGGAGACAAAGCGGGATGTAGCGCAGCCCGGTAGCGCGCTTCGTTCGGGACGAAGAGGCCGCAGGTTCGAATCCTGTCATCCCGACTTCATTTTAAGCCTGCTTGCTGATAACAGGCAGGCTTTTTTGCCACTTTAGCTCAGTCGGTAGAGCAGCGCATTCGTAATGCGCGGGTCGGGGGTTCGAGTCCCCTGAGTGGCTCCAAAGCCGGGATTTTCCGGCTTTTTCATTTAAGATACGAGAAATTTATGGTAGAGCAGCCCCGCCAGGGCGGGGCGGGTCGGGGGTTCCCTGCCCGACGAGCTGGCAGGGAGTCCCCTGAGTGGCTCCAAAGCCGGGATTTCCTGGCTTTTTTATTTAAGAAACAAGAGGTTTACAGTAGAGCAGCCCCGCCGAGGCGGCGGGTCGGGGGTTCCCTGCCCGACGAGCTGGCGGGGAGT
>WSXU01000082.1 GCA_009773455.1 Bacteroidota bacterium
TATTGTTTTGTTTAGTATTGTTTAGTTTATTAAAAGGTTCGGCTGACAGCTCGGTTTCATCTAAAGAAGTTACTAAAGGTTCAACTAAACTAACAGTTCGGTTTCTACTTAAATTATTTAAGTAATAAACCGGGGAACTGGTGTTCCTTTTTCCGTTTTGAAACTCAATCAAACCAATTTGCTGTAATCGGTTGCGAGAATCTATCAGGCTTGGTTCACTGATGCCGATGGTCGCGCAGATTAACTTGTTGGAAATCTCGAAAGGATTTTCCCAGCCACGTAGGTTGCACTCATTCAATAATGAAAAGTAAACATCCGCCTGTAAGCTCGTTATTCGCTTGCTCCGTCTGATTTGCCAGAATTGGTTTATAAGTTCTATGTAATTCATAAACTAAACTTGGGGATAGATTGACTCCAATGGATATGCGGCTACACGCATCTCTTTGCTTATTACCTGCACCCTGTCATCCCACTTATGGACCACCTGTGCATTGAATTCAACAGCTCCGTCCCGGACCTTTACCTTATCACCAATTGATAAGGACTTTCGCCAGGACTTGAGCTGCCTTCCGGATCTGCCAAAGATTGACCAAATGCTCATGCTTCAGATAATTGAGGTTGATTAAATAGATCAGCAACCAGGTCGACAATGTTCTCTTCCACTTGCTCAGTGGATCCGGTGACCGTGGATGCAATCTCCCGCTTGGTTTGAATAATCCGGTAGATCTTCTCATCGATCGTATCCTGACCGAGGAAGTAAGTACAAGTGACAGAATCCAACTGACCAATCCGGTGGCACCGGTCCTCACACTGGTCGCAGTCTGCAGCTGTCCAGGGTAATTCAACAAATGCTACCCGAGAGCTCGCAGTCAGGGTCAGCCCGACACCAGCGGCTTTGATGCTACAAATGATTAGTTTTTGATCAGGGTTTTTCTGAAATGAATCAATAGCAAATTGCCTGGATGCTGCAGAGTCATCACCAGTGATGGTGACGGCATCAGGGTATTGCTTATGAATGGCAGATATCACCTCTTTCAGGTGTGCGAAGATTACAAGCTTCTCCCCAGACTCAAGGATATCATCAACGAACTCATATACATCCTTGAGCTTACCCCGGGCAGAAATGTTTTTCAGGATCCCGATCATAACCATGATCTCTCCACGAAGAGCCCGGGCAATCTTCTCATCATCGGCATCCTTATATTTGATCAGGTACTTAACCAGGCTGGCCTCAGCATCCATATACTCCTTCCTGGTTGAGATCTCGCACAAGGCAACCTGCCGCATCTTTGCCGGCAGATCCTTCAATACATCCTGTTTATCCCTCCGGTAAAAGCAGTTCAGGTTGAGCTTGAAATTCAGCTCCTTTAAGTTGCTGGCTTCATTCGGACCGGAGCAGTACCTTTGGGTGAAAAGCTTATACCCACCGAAAGCCGGCATCTGGTCAATGATGCCCAACTGGCTGATCAG
>WSXU01000083.1 GCA_009773455.1 Bacteroidota bacterium
GCTTTTATACACGGTATCAGCGATGTGGAATATACCGGGAGAATATGCCTGAAGGCTGAACGCCGCGGTGATCATGTAATCATATCGATCAAGGACAATGGGAAGGGTATGACGGCGGATAAGGTCAGGGAAATACTAGGTGGCAGCTCAAGTTACAAGGGACGTATTGATAATACCCACATGGGGCATACCAATGGAATCGGAATGAATAACATAATAAGCAGGCTCAGGCTTTTCTACAACCGCGAAGATGTTATTGAAATCATAAGCGGACCGGGCTTGGGGACGGAAGTGATATTACGCATACCACAGGAGCCGGCGCAAGGGGACACACCGCTCCTTCTGAAGGGCTGAAGTCCGAGGATTGTCCCTTTTTGACGCTAAAGCAATTAGGAGGAAAATGCTTTGTATAGAGTGATGATTGCTGATGATGAAAAAGTAGCAATAGATTCGCTGAAATATATCTTGGAGAAAAACTTTGACGATGTTGAAGTTATTTCAACAGCCCGGTCGGGGCGTGAGGCCATAGAAAAAGTGGAGGCAGCAGTCCCGGATATTATTTTCATGGATATCAGAATGCCGGGAATCAATGGCATTGAGGCGATCAGGGAGATCAAAAAGCAGCACCGGCAAATTATTTTCATTGTACTGACTGCCTTCGATCAGTTTGATTTTGCCAGAGAGGCAGTCAATCTGGGTGTCATGGAATATCTTTTAAAGCCGGTAAACCGCATGAAAGTGGTGGAGGTTGTTAATAAGGCCATCAACATGATAAAGTCGGAAAAGGAAAAACGAAGGGCTGAACTGGAACTCAAGGAAAAACTGGAGTATGTAGTTCCCATATTGGAAAACGGCTTGATTTACTCAATCGTTTTATTTGAGGACAATGACCGGGAACTCCTTCATTACAAGCGTATTTTCGAGATAGAGGAAAGTGGCGGATATATCATGACTGTGGAATTCGGTGATGAGGAAAGTGGCGGAGGACTTGAGAATAAAATAGGCTATAGTGTAAGAAGCCAGAATTTTTATCCGTTTTTCAGAGATGCTGTCACTTCATTGTGCAAATGTATCATCGGGCCTGTCATGCTGAACCGGATTGTCGTGTTTGTTCCGGAGGACTTCGGGGACAATGAGTTTTCAAGCCGATTGGTAGCAGTTGCCTGTGCCGGAAGCATTTTGAAACGTTTGTCGGAAAAACTGAACTGCAGTTTTAAGATCGGTATCGGAAGAGCATATAACAGCTTTGAACAGCTGCCGGCATCCTATGAAGAATCACTCAGGGCGCTGCGTTTCCTTCAGAGCAGCGGTGTCATGCATTTTATGGATATTGTTTCAGGCAATTCAGGGGGCTCCGGTTACCCGGAACACAAGGAAAAGCTTTTGCTGCAAAAGGTGTCCGCAGGTGATGCGGCAGAAAGCATCAATGCCTTCAATTTCATTTTTGACTGGCTGGCCGGGGAGT
>WSXU01000043.1 GCA_009773455.1 Bacteroidota bacterium
CATCGGGTCGAACAACGGCATAATTTCATCGGTAACCGTGATTTCCATCGTGGCGGTTACACCGCATTGCCCGTTATCCGGGGTAAAGAGATAAGAAGTTGTGCCAATGGCCCCGGTATTGATGGTCGCAGGATCCCATGTCCCGGTAAGGCCGTTATCTGAAACCAGAGGAAGAACCGGAGGGGTGCTGTTCACACACAGCGGACCGATCTGGGTAAAGAGCGGCATTATTTCGTCCGTTACCGTGATATCGAGTGTTGCAGCAAGTCCACACTGGCCCGGATCCGGGGTAAAGGTATAGGTTGTTGTACCCGGAGTTGTCGTGTTGATGGTGGCGGGGAACCAGGTTCCGGTAATACCGTTGGTTGAAACAGCGGGTAAAGCCGGTGGTGTTGTATTCTGGCAGATCGGCGCCATGGCATCGAAGAGCGGCAGTATACCATCGGTAATCTCAACCACAAGCGTATTTCCGGCCGGCACCGCACACTGACCCGGATCAGGGGTAAAGGTATAGGTTGTAAAGCCGATGGTTCCGGTATTGATGTTGGCCGGAATCCAGCTTCCCGTTATGCCTTCAAGTGAAGTTGCCGGCAATACAGGGGACGTAGCATTGAGGCAGAGAGGCCCGACCGCATCGAAGGTCGGTAAAATTTCATCGGTAATGGTGACATCAAGCGTGGTTTCTACACCGCATTGTCCGCCATCCGGGGTAAAGGTGTAGGTGGTGGTTCCGGTGGCACCGGTATTGATGGTTGCAGGAACCCAGTTTCCGGTGATGCCGTTGACCGATGCTCCGGGAAGGGCCGGTGGTGTTGAATTGAGGCACAATGGCCCGATCGGGTCAAACACCGGCAATATCTGATCGGTGACGGTAATATCAAGCGAGGTTTCTATACCGCACTGTCCGCCATCCGGGGTAAAGACAAAGTTAAACGTACCAAGGGCCCCGGTGTTGATGGTGGCCGGGTTCCAGGTGCCGGTGATGCCGTTAACCGAAGCCGGCGGCAACAACGGGGCCGTTGAATTGAGACAAAGTGGTCCGATAGGATCGAACAGCGGCAGAATCTGATCGGTAACTTCAATATCCATCCTGAACTCAATGGCGCATTGTCCGCCATCGGGGGTGAAGGTATAGGTGGTCGTTCCCAGCGCAACAGTGCTGATGACCGCGGGATCCCAGCTGCCAGCAACGCCATTGATTGAGATTCCCGACAGGGAAGGCGGTATTGAATTGAGACAGAGCGGTCCGATCGGATCAAACTGCGGATTGACTTCCGGTGAAATGGTGATGTCCACGGAAGTGCCCCCCGCACATTCCCCGGCATTGGGAGTAAATGTAAAGGTAAATGTTCCGGCAACGCCGGTATTGATCACCGCGGGATCCCAGGTACCGGCAATGCCATTTACCGAAACATCGGGTAAGGCAGGCGGAATACTGTTTACACACAGCAGGCCGAACGGATCGAAGAGCGGTGTTGCCTGCTCCGTAACAGTAACATCAATCGCAACCGGAACCGCGCACTGCCCGGCATCCGGGGTAAAGGTATAGGTTGTTGTTCCGGCAGATCCGGTGTTGATCACCGCCGGATCCCAGGTTCCGGTAATGCCGTTGATGGAGGTGGTCTCCAGCACCGGAGGTACCGAACCAATACAGAGCGACGGAATAACATCGAACTGTGGTGGAATTTCGGCGTCAACGGTTACCGACAGCATAACGGCTTCCGCACATTGTCCGCCGTCGGGCGTAAAGGTAAAGCTGAACGTACCGGCAATTCCGGTATCGATAAACGCCGGATCCCAGGTGCCCGATATCCCGTTAAGGGAAGTACCGGGCAACGTGGGTGGCGTGGAGTTCTGGCAGAGCGGTCCGATGGCATCGAAGGCCGGTGCTGCCAGAGGCAGAACATGTATAATGAGCAGATCGGAATTAACCGTTGGATTGAGTGTACAGGCAGCATCGGACGTGAGCGACACATACAACTGATCACCGTCAGCAGGCACATAGGAATATACATCCGATGGACCATTCTGGACCAGCACCCCGTTAACAAACCATGAAAAAACGGGGTTGGGTCCGCCGTTGACCGGCGAGGCAGTGTAGGTAACTGATGTCCCGTCACAGACCGGATCGAGATCCGGTGCGACCGTAACTTCAACAAGGAGCAGCGGACTGACCACCATGGTGATGGTGGACGAAATGGCCGGGCTGTTTACAGCGCAGGATTCGGATGAAGCCAGCGCTACATAGACCAGGTCACCGTCGGCCGGTGTGTAGCTATAGGTTGACGAAGGCCCTGTGAGCATTTCGATCCCGTTAACAAACCATGAAAAAACGGGATCGGTTCCGCCGTTGACCGGCGATGCTGTAAAGGTGACTTCGATGCCGGTACACACCGGGTTGACCCCAGCCAGTATATCCACACTGACGGGGAGGCTTTCGCGGACCACCACCTCACTCGACATCACCTGTCCGACGCAGCCCAGCAGTGTCTGCTCCTGCACCGTAACCACATAGGGTGTGGCTGACGGTACCCAGGGGGCACTCCAGGTTACGTAGAGCGTATCGATCACCGAAGGTTGAATCACTCCGTTGACACGCCAGGTAAAGGTTGAGCCATCGGTACCGGTTACCCAGTACTTTTTGGTGGTTCCCACACACACCGTGTCGGGCACAGCCGGTTGGCCAGCCACCCAGAGGGCGCTGAAAACCAGCATGAGCGACAAAAGTATATGTCTGAGCCTGTTCAACATTTTGTTCTGCTATTGTTGTTTGTCCTGTTCGTGATCTGTTTTGTGAAAATCAGCACACCTGCAGCGGTAACGGCCCGTCCAACGGTATCGTGTAACCAGCCAAGGGCGGTTGTTCTGCTTCCCGCAAAAGGGTGGCAGATGCCTGTTAATCGTGCAATTGCTGTGTATATTTCATTTTTTCAGTCACATTGTACACACTTACCATCCTTCCATGGGTGAACCCGTGGCCGGATGTAATTACCTGTTCAGCTTTAACAGCTGTGGTTCGGTTTAAGTTTGCCTTTTACAAACTTACTTATTATCAGTTTCAGTCCGGAGACAGTTTGAAGTATGAATGATGAAGTACGAATGACGCCCTTCGGCTGAACTCAGGGTAAAAATGACGAATAATAAAAACAGCCTACTCATCACTCATAACTCCTTACTCCTTACTCCCTTCTCTTCAGGGGCGAAGGACGAGGGACGTGGGACGAATCTCCCTACAACCAACTCCAAGGTCCTTACTCCTTACTCCATACTCCATACTAACAACTGTTAACCAATAACGCCCAAAACCCCGGGACACACTCCACCTTCCGGCTTTACTTGTGGTAAAACCGCCGACCATCGGATGGTCTGACTTAATGCGGAGCGTGCGCGTCGGGTCATAGGGTCATGATTAGTCGTGAGAAATAACTGATGTGTTGATCTGTGGGTTAACAGTAATGGTTACATTGTTGGTGTATACATCACCGCAGGTTCCGCCACTTGTCTGGTGCAGACGATAGAGGGTTGTCAGTGTCAATATACCTGGCTGATAGTTCAGCGCATTGGCACCAACTATAACATTCCAGGTAGTACCTCCATCAATCGAGAATTCCCATTCATAGGTATATACACCTGACCCACCGGTCGGAGCTGTTGCATTGAGCTCTGCAGGAGTACCTTCGTAACAGATGGTCTGATCGGCAGTTGCTACACCGGCGATAAGGTTCGGGTTAACTGTAATTGTAACGGTATTTGTTGTTACAGTTCCGCAACCACTGCCTGAGATCTGGTTCAGACGGTAAAGGGTTGTCTGTGTCAATGCACCAGGCTGATAATTCAGAGCAGTTGCACCGGCCACATTATTCCAGGTAGTTCCTCCATCAATGGAGAATTCCCACTGGTAGGTATAGGTTCCGTCACCACCGGTCGGCGCAATACCAACAAGCTCTGCCGGAGCGGTGTTGTAGCAAATGGTCTGATCGGCAGATATCGACCCTGCTAAGAGATCCGGATTAACCGTGATTGTAACTTCGTTGGTTGTTACAGTTCCGCAACCACTGCCTGAAGTCTGCTGCAGACGGTAAATAGTGGTCTGTGTCAGAGCTCCCGGCTGATAAGTCAGTGCATTTGCGCCAACTACGTTATTCCAGGTTGCACCTCCGTCAATGGAGAATTCCCACTGATAGGTATAGGTTCCGTCACCACCGGTCGGAGCAGTACCATTAAGCTGTGCAGGTACTGTGTTGTAACAGATGGTCTGGTCAGCTGAAGCTGAACCGGCCAAAAACTCAGGATTTACTGTGATTGTTACATTGTTTGTGTATACATCACCGCAGGTTCCCCCACTTGTCTGGTGCAGACGGTAAACTGTTGTCTGTGTGAGAGCAGCAGGTTGATAATTTAAAGCATTAGCGCCAACAATTACATTCCATGTTGTACCACCATCAGTTGAGAATTCCCACTCATAAGTGTACACACCACTGCCACCTGAAGGCGCAGTTGATGTCAACTCAAGAGGAATGGTATTGTAACAGATGGTCTGATCAGCAGTTGCTACACCAGCGATAAGGTTCGGGTTAACTGTAATTGTAACGGTATTTGTTGTTACAGTGCCGCAACCACTGCCTGAAATCTGGTTCAGACGATACAGGGTTGTCTGTGTCAATGCACCTGGCTGATAATTCAGAGCAGTTGCACCGGCCACATTATTCCATGTGGTTCCACCATCAATGGAGAATTCCCACTGGTAGGTATAGGTTCCGTCACCACCGGTCGGTGCAATACCAACAAGCTCTGCCGGAGCGGTGTTGTAGCAAATGGTCTGATCGGCAGATATCGACCCTGCTAACAGATCCGGATTAACCGTGATTGTAACTTCGTTGGTTGTTACAGTTCCGCAACCACTGCCTGAAATCTGCTGCAGACGGTATATAGTGGTCTGTGTCAGGGCTCCAGGCTGATAGGTCAGTGCATTGGCGCCAACTACGTTATTCCAGGTTGTTCCACCGTCAATAGAGAATTCCCACTGATAGGTATAGGTTCCGTCACCACCGGTTGGAGCTGTACCTGTCAGCAGTACAGGTGTTCCATTGTAACAGATGGTCTGGTCAGCTGAAGCTGAACCGGCCAAAAACTCCGGATTTACTGTGATTGTTACATTGTTTGTGTATACATCACCGCAGGAACCTCCACTGACCTGGTGTACCCTGTAAAGCGTGGTCTGAGTCAGTGCTCCCGGCTGATAAGTCAGGTTGGTTTCACCAACCACTGGATTCCAGGTTGTACCACCGTCTATGGAGAATTCCCACTGATAGTTGTAAGTACCATTACCACCGGTCGGAGCAGTTGCAGTCAGCAAGGCCGGTACCGTATTGTAACAAATGGTCTGATTGGCTGATGCAACCCCCGCTACCATCGACGGATAGACGGTAATATTAATCGTAACTGGTGTACCGGCGCAGACGATGGGAGGCCCCGGAATGTTCTCAATTACCTGAAGAACATAGTTTCCTGCGGTATTCCACTGCACTGTAATCGTATTGTTCCCGTTGCCGGTAATAACCCAGTCGGGTGAAACGGTCAGACCATTGATGGTCCAGTCGTAAACGTGTCCGGTAGTATTGATTACTCCGTAATTTTTAGTGTCACCAAGGCAGACGAAATCATCGCCTGTGAAAGGCCATGGATTCTGGGCCATACTCAAGGTTGATCCTGAGAATAATAGCAGCAAAATAAGCCACCGTGCAAATTTTAATTGTGTTTTCATGGTTTGTTTGTTTTGGTTTGTTAATTGATTTTGATTTGGGTTTTTGTAAAATTCTTTGTTTGTAATACTTTTTGGGATTTTATCAATTTCGTCGGAACCAGAAAAAGTGAGAAATTCTCACAAAACTGAAGCAGGACAACGAATGTCTTGCTATCAGCCATTTCCAGAGTTTTATTCTATTTTCCATGTTTTTAGTTTCTATTCTTCTTTAATTTTTTAGTCATGCGAGATTACACCTGTTACCGGGGTTGTTACAACCGTCAGTATCCCCGGCAGTGAATTCACAGTTTTTGTACAGGTCCATGCCGGTGGCGATACTGTAAGGGTTGAAGTTACCGCGCACCGGTACTGATTATTGTTCATAGCCGGAGTTATCCCGGTTATATTCAGGGTATTGGTGAGCACGCCGGTATATGGACCTCCATTGGCAAGGTTGACCCAGGTACTACCATTATCACTACTAACCTGCCACTGATAAGAAAGTGAACCACTTCCAATCGCAATAACTGAGAATTGAGCGGTTTCACCTGCACAACCACCATCATTAACTGGCTGATTCTGTATAATCACTTTGCACGTCTCCCAGGCGCCCATGGTGGGTGGGAGTGGATTCGGGGCTACTGGTCGGATATTGGTATATTGAAAATCATTTGCCACAGTTGGCAAACCACCTGCACCGGATAATCCGAAAAGATCTGCGGCTGGTTTAAAATCTTCCGGGTTAATACCATTCGGAATAGCGAAAAGAGGGTCAATGCTTAAACTGTTGGGGTCACGCCCAGTAGCAGCTGTCCAGGATGCAAGTGTCGGATATGTCACAATACCAACAGGCGGAGGAGACCCAATCGCACCAATGGCGCTATTAACACCAGTCACATAACAATCGTTACGGTCCGAGTTTACCCAGTTGTAACTCAATGAATTTATATGAATTGCCAGGTTTGTAGGAAACGCAGAATTCGTATTTGGCGTTGTTCTTGTATTGTATAGAATGTTGTTAAAAAGATTTGCAGTGATTGTACTTGTGGGGCTTCTATCCAACCAGATACAATCACTGAACTGAGGCGCACCTCCTCCCATTGCCATTGTACCTTCAATTATAACTGTGTTAAAATGAATGTTGATTGCTTGGGTTCCACCACCTCCACCTGCTCTGTATATGCCTGCAATTCCACTTCTGGAACTGATTTCCCTACCTAAACGAATAATGTTGTTTGAAATAGTAAGGTTACCTTCCTCAACAGAAATACCATTTATACTTGAGTTATATGAAGGAGATTCTACATTGAGGCTATGAATATAATTCCTCGATGCAGTTTTACCGCCTCCACCTGCCCCCGTGAAAGATAGTCCGTATACCTGTGAAGTAGCCCAATTCGGGTCAATCCCATAACCAAAGGAACTGATATGCTGAATAACATTTGTACTGTACAAAATGCTTCCATCTGCCGTATTTTGTAAGCCATAGGCAAGGTTGCTTCCTGTACCACCCTGTGCTCCGATTGCAATGGAATGATCAGTTTCATTCCCAATTCTGTTGAATGAAATATTGAAAGATCCTGCGGTTGAAGGCCCCCCCATTCGTCCGGTATAGATACCGATGAAAGTATGACCAATATTTGGTGCACTACCTGTACTTATAGATGCAACAACATTGTTGCTTATGAGAATCTGGGGATTTACAAATCCACTGAAAGCACGTATACCATAAATATATTCTGTTGTTGCAATGGCAGTAGCACCATTGGAAATAATGATTGATCCTGTTCCTGCTGCTGAACCAATCGTATTACCAGTTGCAGGTGTACCACCACCAATCGTAACGCGACCAGATTGAAGGTGAATGCCGGTCCAGATAGCCACCCCACTATTAGCCCAATTTAACCCTCGTATAATGTTGCCTGCTATTGTACTGGTGAAATTATCTCCGATGCTGATATAAATTCCAATAAAAGGGTTATTCCCGCCTGTTTTTATCCAGTAAGTACTGGCTGGGGCAAGTGGTGCATTACCTCCAATAAAGTTTCCTGTAATATTAATTCCTGAAGCATTTGCCGTTCTGGCCCATACCCTGATTACATTGTATTCTGCATCAGAGTTCGAAGTAAAAGTTGATGTTTCATAAAAACTATTGGCCTGAACTGTCCAGTTAGAGGAACCGTTGTCAAGGAAAACTCCGTTTGAAACAATAGACGGATTGAAAAAATTGAAAATGTTGTTATTGCTGATTGTTCCATTATTATTAGATACTGGAGCAGATCCACTGGCCAAAGCTGCAGCCGAATAAATGGCATTTGCAGGTCTGGAATTTCCATTACCAGAGATTTCATTGTTGCGGATACTGATGTTATTTGAAGTACTAACTTCTCCAATAAAAATTACTGCTCTATTTGTTCCAGTACCTGATCCTCTTACCTTACAATATTGGATCACATTATTTATCGAACCATTGTAAAGATGAAATGTAGATGCATCAATCCCAGTATTTATATTAGAAAATATTAAATCCGGGACTGGTAAGGGCGGAGGAGGTGTCGGACCTCCGTTGAATCCATAAAAATTAACATTATCTGCCCCATTCAACTGAATCAACGGTGCATTCAGATCTCCGGTAACCGAAAGACCGGCACTGGTCGGGAAAATGGTTACGGTTGTAAAATTCGCCGGGGCACCGGTAGAATTCAACACTGCAGTTGCAAGTTCCTGGGTGTTGCCTCTGATTCGTATGGTAATGGCACCCTGGTGAAATCCGGTATTAATAGCATCGAAAGCTGCACCCAGGTTCTGGTAGCAGGTAGGTCCGACATTCGCAAGGGTTGCTGTTACTTCAACCAGCCCTACATAAACCCGGTAAGTAAAAATTGAAGTACAGGGCCCGGAACTGATTGTATAGGTAATATCTGAAAAACCGATTGCAACACCTGTGACAACTCCTGCTCCATTTACAGTCGCCACGCCGGTATTTGAACTTGCCCAGGTGCCACCTGCCGGTGTTCCGGTGAGGGTTGTAGACGATCCGACGCAGATTGTATTGTTTCCGGTGATGTTGGCAGTTCCGGGATTGGTAACGGTTATGGTACCAGTTACCGGTCCGGGGTTACATGCATTGCCATTGGTGGTAATGGAATAGGTAAAACTGCCGCCGACATTCGGGATTCCGCTGATGGTAAGCACCCCGGCATTAAAAGCCCAGGTAACATTGGCCGGAAGACCCGCAACATTGCTCACCCCTGAGGCTCCACCACTTACAGCATAGGTAATGACGGTGATCGGGGTGTTGATACAGACCGTCTGGGTATTGGTACCAGGGGCGGAAGTGAGGGTGAGCAAATGGTCAGGATTTACTGTGATGGTGATAACCCCTGAAGTGGCCGGGTTTCCGGTTATACAAGTTCCGTTGGAGGTGAGCATTACATAGATCTGGTCTCCATTTACCAACGTATTGTTGCTGTAGGTGTTGCTGTTTGCACCGACAGGGTTGCCGTTCAGGTACCACTGGTAAGTCGGTGTTGTTCCTCCATTGGTCGGGGTAGCGGTGAAAGTGACATTGGTTCCGGCGCAGATCGGGTTTTGATCGGCAGCAATGCTGACCGATACCGGCAACAAC
>WSXU01000084.1 GCA_009773455.1 Bacteroidota bacterium
CACTATACAAAGTTAACCTGAAAGGGAAGGTTGTTCAACACAAGGGGACACTGAACCGGAGACAAGGTTCACAATCCGGAGCTGGACATCCTTTCCTTGCGGGTTTCAATCACATGGTTGTATCTTTTTTCTGATACAAAAACTTTTTAACGCCGTAACCTGAAGCCAGGGCGACCAAAATGAGCAATCCACCACCTATAGGAGCAGCGCCGCCACCGATTGGAGCCCCGCCGACATTATTTCCGTCGGACTGGTTATCAGGAGCTGGCTGGGAATAGGCTGTATTGAGTGAAACACATAACACCAGTAAAGAAGTTATCGACAGTATTCTGATTATATTTTTCATTGTTTTCAGATTTAGTGATGTAAAAATGATTCCCCGGAACTCAAGCTCTGGGGAACCGTACCTTATTTAGCGGATAAACACCTTCTGGTTGATAATACCATTGGCAGTTCTGACTTTAACCAGGTAAACACCGCTGGCGGCTGTCACAGGGATATGGATTGTGGTCTGACAGCTAAAAGCCTGACTGCAGATCTCACGTCCGGCGAGGTCATAAATACCTGCGACACAGTTAAGGATACCGCCATTTTCGATCACAACCGTGCTGTTAAGACTGAACACCCTGATGTGATTGAGGTCAGGATTGCTGATGCCGGTAACTTGCTGGAACCAGAGTTTAAATCGGTTCTCATTGTCAGAAGTTTCATAACTGAAAGTGTAAACAGGATTTGCTTTCAGATCCTGGTAGGTGTCGAGTTTAACATCCTGAAGTATAACAGGAACATTTGATGCAAAGTTTTCAGTTCCGTTTGCAGTAATGGAATAGATGCCGGTTGTGTTGCATTTGAAGCCAAGATCAATGGTTTCATTGCCCTCCATCGGAAGTTCGTTTATGGAAAGGATGTCACCAGTAATCATGCTGTAGATCTGTGGGGCATTCACATTTCCAAACAATTTATAGGCATCAAACAGGTTATCAAAATCAGCCGTTGCATCGTTGTTGAAGTGTACGAAGGTTTTATCGGAGAAGCTGTTTCCTTGAGCGGCGATTTCGAGCAGATCAGCAACAGAAGATTTGTAAAACGCCAGACTGCTGTGAACCCTGGCTGAAAGTGGAACATTCATGGTAACACCATCAGTCATCGTTTTGGCAAAGAAGCCATTCTGAGCAGGGATAATACCATCGGTCAAAGCACCTACAGCTCCGTTCCAGGAAACATACTGAATGCCATCCCATACATAAACAGCACCATCAATAGCTGAGTGATCGGTTAGATCCCAGTCAATGGCAGAAGAGAACGGGTTACCCAGAAGGTTCCATCCAACGCGGTCGGGATCGGTTCCTGGATTTTGTTTTGAAAGTGTCATGGTAACAGGTAAACTGTTTAGCGATCCTTCAAACATGGCTGTCTGAGGTTGGTTCATCTGTACAGAGTA
>WSXU01000044.1 GCA_009773455.1 Bacteroidota bacterium
AGTGCAGGTTTCATTGGAAGTGAGAACGACATACACCTGGTCGTTGTTCGCCAGTGCATTGTTGCTGTAGGTGTTGCTGTTTACACCGACTGGGTTTCCGTTCAGGAACCACTGGTAAGCAGGGGTTGTTCCTCCATTGGTCGGGGTAGCGGTGAAAGTGACATTGGTTCCGGCGCAGATCGGGTTCTGATCGGCAGCGATGCTGACCGATACCGGCAGGGTCGGGTTCACCGTCATGGTCACCGTATTCGAGGTGGCCGGATTGCCTGAAGTACAGGTTTCATCGGAGGTGAGAACGACATACACCTGGTCGTTGTTCGCCAGTGTATTGTTGCTGTAGGTGTTGCTGTTTGCACCAACCGGGTTGCCGTTCAGGTACCACTGGTAGGCAGGTGCTGCTCCTCCGTTGGTTGGAGTTGCAGTGAAAGTGACATTGGTTCCGGCGCAGATCGGGTTCTGGTCGGCAGCGATGCTGACCGATACCGGCAAGGCAGGATTTATAGTCACCGTATGTGTTGCAGTCTCAGGTCCGTTGCATCCTGCAGCACTCGCAGTGATTGTTGTGGTACCTGACCAAGCGGCCGGATAGGTGACTTCACCGGTTGCTGCATTGATCGTAACACCTCCAGCAATACTAGCTGCATCAAGGTTGTAGGTAATACCGGTTGTATTTGCAGCAGTAGCCGTGTAGGTAACAGAACCTGCTCCCTGACAGCGGGTTGACGTTGCACCAAGAGTGAAAACAGGTGTTCCAACATTCACCTCAACCTCAAAAGCGCCCATAGTAAAGGCACAATTTCTGGCATCATTGTTATAATCTGTGGCAACTCCTGTTGTGTTTGTCCCATTCACTGGTGAAGCCGGAATATAATCCGCGGCATTTGTTCCGGCAGGATTGGAAAACGCTGGTGGAGTCGTTACGCTGTTGGCACCGCCACCGGTACCTGTCTGATCACCAACGTAATCATTAAAATTCAATGTTAGTCCGGTAGTGTTTGTTATGTTGTAGGCATGATGGGCAGCCGATCCTCCTGTCCGAACATTGGCAAAAATATTGTTTCTGATATTTCTGGTGCTACCGGAAGTGGAATAATAGGCTGCATCCTGGGTAGCCGCTGTGGTATTGCCGGTCAGTGAGACCGTATTGTGATAGAGGTTATTACTGCCGCCTGTATCCTGGATTCCAAACACCGATGCACCTGTGGTAGGATTGCTGAGGCTGATGATATTGTTCTGCAATGAATTTGTTCCTACGTTTAATCTGATACCAGAAATGATGGAGGTAGTGTTTGAAGTGCTGTTGGATAAAGAATGAATGAAATTGCGTTCAATCAGGTTGCCATTGCCATTGCCGGTGACATTAATCCCGACTACTTTAATTTCTAAAGCCGGGTTGGAATTTGAAAGGTTATAAATTGTATTGTTTCTGATTGTCTGATTGTTAGATCCAGATGTAATGTTGATACGAATCCCGTTGGTCGAATATGTAGCAGCTGATGTTCCACCTGCCGTCATGATGTTGCGGATTGTGTTCTCTGAAAATGTTCCGGCATAGCTTGAATTGAAAATTCCGTATGATTCACTCAGAGTACTGGTCGCTGTATTATTCAGTGAACCGGCAATATTTCCACCGATAATATTGCTCTGACATGTCCAGTTTGAGGTTCCGATGTTACCCCGCAAACCGTAAAATTCACAATGACCGGTTGAAGAATTTGAAATCGTAATCCCTCCAATGTTGTTATTATTTGATACCCAGTTTCCTCCTCCAGTATTATAAATACCATTAACCTGACTGAAAATCGGGCTTGCTGCATTGGTTGTAAAAGTGATACTTCCATTAGAAGTCATATTTCCAATGGTGTTGCCAGTGATGTCACCAATGTTCACAGCACCGCCAAAAATATAAATGCCTGTAAACACAGAATTATCACTGGTACCCGACATATTACCCGACATCGAGATGCCGGCAATGGTGTTTCCCTGCACACTGGTTGGGGTGGTGGTTCCGACATTCAGGTAAATGGGAAAGAATTTTGTATTGTTCGGTTGATTGCCTGCTCCAACCAATGTATAGCTTCCTGTTCCTAATGAAGCTGCAAAACCGATGGTATTTCCGGTAACCTGGTAATTATTACCGGAAGTATTGGCGATCCAGATGGCGGAATGCTGGGTTCCGGTTGTCTGGGTGCGTGCACTGGTCTGGTAAAACCGGTTGTCGGTGATGTTGCCATCACTTGTTCCATTGCCAATGTAAACTCCAGCGCTCGCTGCCGTAACATGAAAGAAATCAAAAATGTTGTTTTCTGAAACTGTATTCCCGGTGTTCAGGAATGTATTTCCAAGGAAAACCAACGCCTGTGATGGCAGATTGATACCGTTGGGACCGATGATATTCCTGGTAATCGTATTGTTGTCGTTTCCGTTAACAGTACCGGTAGTAACAAGAACTGTTCCCCCTGATGTTCCGGCGGCACCGGTATATGAACCCAGAATATTGCAATAAGTAATCTGATTGCCGGTTGCATCACCAAGCAACCGGAAAGTAGAAGTTCCTGCAAGGTTACTTAAACTGAGGTTGCTAATGGTAAGATCGGTTGCTGACCCGGTTCCATTAAGGCTGCCGTTAATGGTCACAATGTCGGCTCCGTTCAGTTCAATCAGAGGTGAACCATCCAGATCACCTGTGATACTGAGCCCGGTAACCGCCGGATACATCTGTACACTGGCATAAAAAGCTGATCCACTGCCGCTTGCATTCAGAACTGCCGTAACCGGCTCAATGGTGCTGCAGAGTACCCGGATGGTAATGGCTCCCTGATGCGTACCATCGTTAATACGGTCAAAAGCACCCTTGAGGGTGCTGTAATTGGTTGGTCCTAATACTCCGGCGGTTGCCGTAACTTCAATGGCGGATACATCAAATTCATCGGCCCCGATATCCGGGGCGGAACCACCGCCGGTATAGCCGGTTTCTCCCCACCGCAAGTCCGTATCAAAGTCTGTTGTAATCGCGGGGACAAGAATTCGAACTCCTCCGCTCTCCACCTGAGTGGCTGTGCCGCCGCAGATATTGCTGAAATGAAGGTAATTCGTTTGGGTCGGATCTATACGGTTGGTGAAGGGTGGATCTTCGGTAACGGAAGCTAATTCACGAGGTGTAACAAGGGCTTGGAATGTTGCAAGAGTTTGGTAACCAGTGCCATCATAATAGATAAATCTGTTAGGCCCAGGCACCCCAGCATAAAATAAATTGTTGTTCGAAGCAGGAATGTAGTTTCCCAGATTTGCTGCAGACCTGTACAATGCAGCAGTTCTGCCAGTTGCACTCGGTGTCGATGTGTTAACAATAATATTGTTTCTCAGATTAAGCATTCCTAAGGCTGCAGCTGATGTATGGTAAATTCCCGCTGTGGAAAAATTAGCTCCTGTTGATGTAGCATTTAGATAAATAGTATTGAAATAAACATTCAAATTTGTGGGATTCGCATTAAAAAACCGTATCCCCATAATTGAAGGGCTAGCGGAACTTGCAGCCGTTGTAGTCAAATGACCAATATAGTTATTGTAAATATTGTAGGTTGTGCCACCAAAAACTGTTATTCCGCTAACAGTGCCAGTTCCTATTGTGGTCGAGGAAAGACTATATATTTTATTAGAATAAAAATTTGCAGTAGTTAAACTTCCTCCCTGGGAATTGATTCCAGACAAAGCAGAGGCTGCACCAACCAATGTATTTATTGTTGAAAGATCATGTATCTGATTGTTGTAGATATTTGAAGTTGATCCAGCACTAAAGGAATTTTGCCAGATTCCAAATAAGGATGCGCTCCCACTTGTAGTATTCGTGGTAAGGTGGTGAATGTTATTGTTAGTAATATTACCGGAAACGTTATAATTGTATATCCCGGCCATTTCAGATGCTACACTGGTATTGTAGACGATGGCATTCTGAACTTCATTTCCGGAGAGGGTTGCAGTATTTGAAGAAGTATTATATATTCCATGAAATGTATTGATTCCGGTGGTTGACCCTGCAACACCGACAGAAATGGAGTTTGCAGTTCCATTTCCAATAGTATTATTGATAATGCTGTTGGGTCCAGTACCGGAAACATAGATTCCCCGAAAAGTATGTCCAATAGCAGCTAAACTGGCTGTATTAATAGCGCCGATGGTATTGTTCCTGATATCGCAACTGCTGGTACTGCTTACATAAATCCCATCGATTTCAGGGATGCCTGCGGTTGAAGATATCGTTATTGAATTGGTGCCGGTACCGGCTCCAATGATGTTGCCGGTAGTGGTTCCAATGTTGGCTCTGCTGATGTTGAGGATGGATATCCCAGTGAATATACGCAAATTGGCTGTCGATGCGCTGGTTAGCTGAATCCCGGCAATGGTATTTCCCTGGATTTCTGATACTGATGCTGAAGAAGCATTCAATTCGATGCCCATCACCCTGCCGGCAAACGCTCCCGTGAACACTGAATAGGTACCGGGAGTGCTGCTGCTTGAGTTAAAGCCAATGATGTTTGAGAGTACCTGGAAGCCACCATTGGCAGGAGAGCCAATATTAATGGCCGTATGCTGGACTCCTGCGGTAAAGGTACGGGTGGCTGTCTGGAAAAACCTGTTGCCCGAAATGGTCCAGTTGCCATTATTCGTTGAAGCAAAAATTCCATTGGATGCCGCAGTTGCGCTGAAGTAATCCTGAATATCACAGTTGCTGATGGTAATTCCTGTATTCGATACGGCCGTAGAAGTACCGCTGGAATATATTCCATTGGTGGGTAAACTGGTGCTTGGGGCAATGTTGCAATTGCTGATCGTATTATTGTTGTTGCCTATACCCGTACCCGGAAATGCAAGTGAGAATTCAATTACCCCGCTTGTAGTTGAAGTCGCACATCCTTTCACAATACAATTCCTGATGATATTGTTGGAGGCATCAGATGCAAAGCGGATGGTGGAACCCGCTGTATTAGTGAATGAAAAAGTAAGGTCACGGGTTGCACCAATCCCGCCAATACTGCCGTCTATAATGACGTTATCAGCACCCCAGAGAAGGACAAGGTTGATATTAGGATTTCCTGATATGGTATATATGCCGGTAGGATAGAGATTCAGGCTGGTCCAGGTTCCGGCATTCAGTGTAGCAGGGCCCGGCTCAGTTGTATTCCCGTTAACGGTGACTACAATTGAATTTCCACCTTGTGCTGTTGCATTAATTGCAGCAAATGCAGCCTGCAGGTTTGCATAATCACCATTGGTTACAGCAGCAGCACCGGTAACATTGATAGGACCAGCCAGAGCCATCACGAAAAACTGTGTTGGCCCGGCGCTGGTCAGGTTAGAGTTGTTGATGGAATTGCCGGCAGCCGTTCCGCCAATTCCATTATAAACACCATTTGCAGTCGTATTGCTTCTGCCTATTCTGTTATTAACTCCTACCGGAATTTGCCTGGTCAGTGACACCCTGTGGTTGGTAAGATTGCCGGTTGAAATCAGCGACCAATACTCAGTTGGACTGATGGATGTAAGTGAAGGACCTGCTGTACCTCCGGATGACCCGGTAAAAGCTTCGGCCCTGAGAGAGATAACACCTGCACCGGTGGTAGGATCAATAACGGAAATCGGATAATAAGTTCCACCTTTCCCGACAGGAAAGACATAAGTTGAGCCAGCAACAAGATTGGATGGTAAATTCCATAAAACCGGCCCGTTGATAAAAGAAGTTGTTGATCCACCCGAAATGGCGGTGGTGGCTGTATTGGAAACCGTCAGAAGGTTGGCACCGGAAGTTGTCAAAATGCCATTGGTCATGACCAGGTTTCCGGTAACGGTCATTGCCCTGTCTAGGTTAACCCCTGCTGTATTATTAATCGTCAGGTTGTTCATTGCCGATACCGTAGTACCCACTCCCGGGAAATTCTGAGCAGCGGTGCCTGCAAGGACAATGGTTCCATTATTCTGAATTGTACCACCACCGGTCCATGCGCCGTTAATCGTTAGGGTACTTCCTGCATCTACAATCAGGTTGCCTCCAGCATTAAGGGTAATTGCCCCAAGGGATTGATTGCTACTGATGCGGAGTGTTCCTCCTGAATTAATTGTAGTTGTTCCGAGATATGTTTTTGAAACTCCGATGTATACTGTTGTGGCGTTGCCATTGACTGTTAATCCGGGAGTTCCAAGAGAACTCATTATATCCCCATTAAAGGTTACCTGCTGATTCCCCCAGATATGGATAGTATTTCCGCTATTGTTAACAACAGGATTATTAAAAACGAGGAAACCAAGCTCAGGGCGAATTTCCAGCCAGGTGCCAGCATTAATATTAACATTAACATTGAAAGTATGTGTGGTAACTGCGGCATTATTCTGAATTCTTGCATTGCCTCCATTCTGAATGAAATATAGAGATCTAGGAACATTTGTATTGATTGTTCTATCGCCTGATCCGACTTCAAACTGAATCTGGTTAACTGAAAAATCCAGTATAGAGTTCAGATTCATTGTAGTCTGATTATTATTGTCGAAGTGGATTATGTTGGGCTGGGAAAAACAATCAGGTCTTTGTCTTTCGCCATTTCCACTGGTGGTGTAATGCCAATTGCCATCAACACCGGCAGAGGTGCAAAGCGAGCCCCATTCCCATTCCCCATTTGGAGCAGTGGCTCTCCAGTACACCTGATCTTGTGCCTGCAAACTATTTGTCAACCCCAGAACCAGCCAAAGCACCAAAAGCGCCCCGGTGAGGAGGCGCTTAAGAAGGGAAAATGCGTACCGGTAAACAGTTATAGTGTTCACAAACGGGGTTTAGGAAGCGGATTAGTATTAACACAGGAGCGGGCCGGAAGTTCACCAGGGCTGATAAGTATCAGTTTATTGAATATCAATTATTTAGATACGTATTCTGTAAAAGTATGGCCGCTCGTTTTGTTATATTGCAAAAATACGGCGAAATAGCCGCTTAAATGTCGGATATGTCAGATTTAACAGCATTTTAACATCTGCCGGCCTGACCAAATGACGAGTTGTTTTTGTCAGCTTTTCTGAGGGGTGATCTAAGTAGTAGAAAAAAGATGATGGTTCAGGGGTGAGGGACGAAACTTTGCAGTTAACAACGAACAACTAACAACTAACGGTTGACAATTTACAGTTGATCTGTTTTCGTTTATCAGATCTGGCATCTTACTCCTTACTCAAAAAAGTGGGGTTTCAAAAAAAACAAAACATAAGTCAAAGAACTTGATATTAAAATCGCTATTTATTTACAAAAATACGACCAGCAGAATCGCCGTACAATACGCATTAATACTACTTTTTCGGGGCTATTTCAGGGGGCTGAAAAAGGACAAAAAACGGGCAGAAAACTGTCTCATTTTCAGGGTAAAAAAATTGACTTTTCGCTGATCTGAAAAATTAATATTTATTGTCCATATCTGCTTGATAATAAATATATTATGATGGACTTCAGAATAATTTTACACTTCGCCGTCCTGATTGCACGTCAGAAGCAAGGAATTTTACCATGCTTTTATTACAGCGATAAGGGTTTTACAGGGTACAAATACTTAGTCTCCGGAAAGCCCGGGGTTGGACGTCCGGAGTTGGACGTTATTCGTTCGGGGTTAGGGGTTCGGAGTTTGAAGTTCAATGTCCTTTGGACGCTCAAAAGCGAGGGAGAGAGGGAGCGATGGAGCTACCGAAGCGACTTAAACAGTTAACAACTAACAACCGTGCCTTCCGGCAGGCAGGGTAACAGGTAACAGTTATTTAGTATTCTTAACTTTTAACTTTAAACAAAGTGAAGTGTAATCTCTGCGACCTTTGCGATTCCTTTGCGTTCTTTGCGGTTTAAATTCAACGATTTAAGCAATAAAATCAGTGAAAATCCATGCCAGACGGTTTACCTTTCGAAGGAGGGTTTACCCGCCGAAGGAGGGTTTACCCGCCGAAGGAGGGTTTACCCGCCGAAGGAGGGTTAATCCGCCGGAGGTGGGCAAGCAAGCGTGTTATCTGTGTTCATCGATGGAGTGACTTGAGGGATGGAGTGATGGGAATTACCTGATAACCGCTTTTGACACAGCCCTTACCGTGCCATTTTCATCCAGCACTGCAACATTATAGACCCCTGATTCCAACCGGCTTACATCAATGCTGAAATTCTCCCGGCATATTTCCATCTGCATGGCGGTCTGCCCACCCATGGCTGTTATGATCAAACGGTGACCATCGATGAATTCAACCGGAACGCCAACAAACAGGATGTCATTCGCTGGTACCGGCCAAAGGCTGATGCGGTGTTGTAAAGCTTGGTAATTTACAGCTGTGGGAGCATTGTTGATGGGAATATGAAAATCAGCGCCGTTGTTGTTGTTCCAGGTGTTGTTGTCGTAATGGATCACAAAATCGATCGCGTTCACCACCTGGTCCGGGTTATTGAAAGGCCCCAGCTGAATGGTGATGTTGTTTTCCGCATCGGGGCCGTCCATGGCCGATTCTATGGCAGGTCCTGAACCGTTGAACAGGTAAGAACCCGCCGGCCAGTAAGCATTGTCGGGTGTCTGCCAGGTCTGGCCACCGGTGTTCACGCCCCAGTGCAGTTTGGCTCCTACCGTAACATCGGTCTGGGTAATGGTAATCACATCGTTGAGTGTAGGATTCGATGGGGTCCAGAACACCCCGTTCTGCCCTCCCCCACCCGGGTTCGACGGGCCTACAACCACATGCTGTATGGCCGTTTTGGTCAGATTGCCCTGATTGTCGGTGACCTCCACATAGTAATCGACCAGTTTCTCAGCTATACCGGCTATCTCAGCATAGTATTCCCCGGCGATATAATCGGGCAGGATAAAGAAGTTGATGTCGGGGTTTCCGGTCACATTCCCCGTCGGGAAATTCCGGTAAGTCATCGGTATGCTTTGCCATGACCCTACCCCGGATCCACCGGCGTAAGTCTCATTGTCGTTGTTGCTTAACGGATTGGTTCCGTCGTTATCGAGCCTGTATTTCAGCACAGCCGACTGCACCCCCGACACATCATAGGCAAAGGTCCAAACATGAAAATCGCTGGAGTTCTGGTGCTGCTGGTAACTGTAGTTCGGGCCGAAGCCGGTTCCACCCGGGTTGTAAGGGTACCTTTGCGGGACAAACACCGTGGGCGTCGTATTGTCAGTGCCCGGATGGGCGGCAAT
>WSXU01000011.1:0-101957 GCA_009773455.1 Bacteroidota bacterium
CGGAAATGATGTTGGTTAGCGTATGGCGCCTTTGGCGCCATGGTCGTCAGGTAGTTTATCCCAATTACTATCGGGAAGTCTGACCACTCCGACTAAAGATAAGGTACTGACAGGCACCTTTCTTATTTAATATTCCGGCCATAGTCGGGAATCAGAAAATACAAAATAAAAAAACCGGACTTTCGTCCGGTTTTTTTTGTCTTATCAATGACCTTTGTGCGGGTGTGGTTACTTGCGGCCCAGTTTTTCTAGAATTTTGTTAGCTTCCTTGTTGTGGTAGTTTTTCTGGTCGGCCGCGATCTTGCGGAATTGTTCAACGGCATAATCAATCTGCTCGTTCTTTAGGTAGCACAGCCCGAGATACCATTCGGCATGCTCTACATAGAGGTTGTTCTTGTCATCGATGATGTACCTGAACGCTTTAACGGCGTCGTCGATACGATTGGTCTCGATGTAAGAGATCCCATTGTAGAACCATACTGCGATATTGGAGCTGTCCTTATCAAGTATTTCAGCAAACAGCAGGGAAGCTCCCTGGAAGTCTTTTTGCTGGAACTTAAGAATAGCCTCCACAATGTTCGCATTGCCCGAACGGGTTAGTTCAATAGTACGATCTGTGTCATAGTACATACTGAACAGTTTCTCTGCCGTGTAGGAGCGCTGCTGAGTCAGCAGGATGGCACCTCCGGCAATCATCAGAACAGCGATAGCTGCAGCTGCAACTAACTGCCACCTGCGTGGCTGCATTCTGACGATCTTAGTTGTTGCCTCTTTCTGCTTTGACTCGTTAAAGACACTGATTAACTTGCGTCGGAATTCAACAACGTCTTCGTCAAGAAGAATGTTGTCAAGATCCTTGTCAAGCTTCAGTTCACCGGAAAGTTCGGCATTGGTTTGTAATTCCTTGCCAAACCACCTGAGTTCATCCTCATTCATTTCCCCGGCTATGAATCTCTCGATCAGCTGGGAATACTTGAGTTTTCTAGTCATCAGACAGGAATTTATGGCACTTGGGGTCATTGATAATTCTCTTTTTAAGTTCCTCTTTGCAGAGGTATTTTCGTGTTTTTGCGTATTTCTCAGTCTTGTAACCCATTTCAACCGCTATTTCTCTCAAAGATAGCTTTTTCATAAACAGCAGGAGCACTTTCTGACAATCGTCATGTAAAGTTAAAAAATGCTGCTGATATAACCTGTATTTTTCAACCTCATCATCGTAGATTTCCTCCATCACTTTATCGGGTAATTCCACAAATGATTCAATATCGCTGAATTCACGGGCAAACTGCTTGCGACGGCTTAGTTTTTGCAACCATAAATTCCTGCAGACTGAATACAGGTAAGTACGAAAAGAACTGCTTAACTCAAACTGATTGTCCCTTATTTTTTTGAAAATAACAATCAGGCTATCCTGAAAAATATCTTCGGCATCTTCTTCATTACCACTATTCTTAACCACCAGGTATTTTATCGTGGGAAATAACTCCTGATAAATATACTTGATGATAAAATCACTCCTCAACCGTAAGCCTTCGATGATTGCCTCATCCGAATAGTGGATCATGATCTGTTTCTTTATCCGATTAAGTCAAAAAGGTAATACGTGATTTTTTGATTTTTTTTCAACCCCTGATCAATGTAAAATAATATATCAATCTCAGGTCGGATCATTAAAATTCTTTGCATTTCTTTTGTTTGTTCACATTAATTTTTTAGATTTGTTGAAAAAAAGTTAATAACTTTGGCAGTAAATTTTTAAATCACTGAGTTCTTTACAACAGAAAAAGGCAAACCACAAAGTAAAAAAGCGTTGAAAGTACCGGTTTTACTGGCCTTTCGATTTTGATTCAACTTTATGAAAGAAATTTTCCGGCTTTTAGTCATGCAATTTTTTTTACATTCTCCCGATTTACTGCTATAACCATGCGTGACTTCATCAGCCCGAATCCTTACTTTTCAACATAATTAATGTCAACAACTTCAAAAAGTAACTAATCCCTAAGAAATAACCATAAAACCACAAAACCAAACTATGATTATTTACCAAAACCCCGTGAAAAATGAAAAACAAAACAGTGCATTGGATGGTCTCCATAGCAGCAGGCGTGTTGCTATGTGGCCAGGTGCTAGCTCAGGCCGACATTGGCGGACCGGGCCAGTACCACTTCTATGTGAACAAACCGATCCCTTCATTTGACCTGAAGTTGAATGACAACTTCGGGACCAATATTCTGAAAGCTACTACAGCAATTCCATCAGAATTTACATTAAGTGAGAAAACCAACCCTCCTACAATGGGAGGTTCAAGTGCCGGCGATGTTAATGGTACATTTGTTCCATCAACACGCTATATTGATTTACAACTACTAACTACCAATCCTCCTACAATGGGTGGCTCAAGTGCCGGCGATGTTAATGGTACCTTCGTACCGTCGACCCGCCATAATGTGTCACAGCTATTTGCTACCAACCCTCCAACGATGGGTGGTTCAAGTGCCGGCGATGTTAATGGTACTTTTGTACCGTCAACCCGTCATAATGTGTCACAGCTACTTGCTACCAATCCACCAACAATGGGTGGCTCCAGTGCTGGCGATGTTAATGGTACATTTGTTCCGTCAACCCGCTTTCATGAAGTCACAGCAACTACGTAACGAGGTTAATGCAGTTAAGTGTTTTTATGGTAAAAAACAGGGGGCTAATTAGCCCCCTGTTTTTTTTTGGAATAATCTGCAAGAAATGGTATTACCTTTTTCATATTTTAAGATAAAGGGGAGTAGAGATCTGGTTTGTCAAAACCGAAAGAAGGATAAATCAGGTTTTTACAAAGTAATGAAGCTGCCGGCGAACTATCAGGTGAAAAACATGAAATCTTACGGTACAGAGCACAAAAATCTCTGCCGGCTTTTAAGGAAGACTTCACCTGAAGCCACATGAAGTGACCCTGGAGAAATACTACAACAAACAGTTTGTGAACAAACTTAAGCCACGTGAAAATGAAAAAAAGTTCTACAAAATTACTGACTACCTGTTTGACCCTTCTGCTGCTGACCGGTCAGGTATTTGCCCAATCAGATATCAGTGGACTGGTGTTGTACCATCTTAAGGCCAACAAGCCCATTCCATCAGTTCAACTCAACCTGGTTGATCAGGCCGGTGTTGTAATTGCATCAGCAACCACAGATCTTAGTGGAGCCTATACTTTTACCAATGTTCCTTTCGGCAATTACACAATGACTGCCGTGACCAGCATTACCGCCGGTGGAATTACCATGGGCGATGCCTTTCTGATGTTTCTTCATCTGTGCAACATTTATCCTTTTTCACCCATACAGGAACTTGCCGCCGATGTTGATGGCGATGGAACTGTTACCTGGGATGATTACTGGACGGTTGTCATCGGATGGTTTGTTCAGGGATATCCCTTCCCCACCGGGCCATGGGTTTTCCAGGATGTAACAGTGGTTCACACCGGCGCAAAAACCAATCCGCCGACCATGGGTGGATCCAGCGCAGGTGATGTAAACGGAACTTTTGTTCCGTCAACACGTGATCTGGCGGCAATCCAGGCAACGTATACCGAAAAAATTGCCGGAAATGATTTCAATGTCGAAATATTTGCGAAAGACATTACCGAAGCTTCAGCAATGGGTATGGTAATCAACTACCCTTCATCCAGTGTGGAGATTAAGGATGTTACCTGCCAGATGGGCGATATCAATATGTCAGTCGTTAACGGACAAATCCGTATCAGCTGGGTTAATCAGACAACATCGGCAACCTCAGTAGATCCTGACAGCCCTGTTCTTGTGATACACGCAGGCACCATCAGTTCATATGATGGAAGTGATATAAAATTTGTTATCGATCCTGTCAGTCATTTCAGCAATTTCAAAGGCGAACAGATTGACACGCGTTATACACTTCCGCTGATCACAAATTCAGCAGCTTGTCTCAGTACGAATTATCCCAACCCGTTCAGCGGCAGCACCAACATCATGTATACTCTGCCTTCAGACGCAAAGGTCAATATCAGCCTTTTCAATCAGCAGGGCCAGCTTGTAAAAGTGATCGCTGATACTGAAGCCGAAGCAGGAACGCACAATTTGGTTTTTGACAGTTACGGACTCGAAGCCGGTGTATATTATTACACCCTGAAGGCTACAGGAAGTTCAAATCTTAGTGAAACCAAACGAATGATAATTACCCGTCAATAATCATACTGGTTTTGTGGTAAACAGGGGGCTGACGGGTCCCCTGTTTTTTTTGTCCCGTTTTGAACAATCTGGATTGTTTATTATTACTTTTGTGACAAACGACTCTGTTTTTAATATTTCAGGTTCCTCTATGGTCCGACCTCTCAAACGTCGCCTGAATTTTCTGATTAAGATCACCCTTCTGATGCTGTTCTGTATCGGCATGTTCATTGGTTGCACCGATGATAAGAAACCTTCCGGACGGATCGCTACAGCAACCAGAGGCGGCACCAGTTACCGTGATATATTAAACAAGGCAGACGATTTCATGGAGAAATCGGAATACGACAGTGCCTTTAAATATTATGAGGTGGCAAACACCATGCTTAGGGCTGAGAATAACTGGAAAGAATACCTGAAAATTCTTTTGAAAGAGGTAGATGCTTTAAGGTTGAAGGGAAATGCAAATGAAGCTTTTGGCAAAATATCAGAAGCCCGGAAACTGCTGGAAGATAAGTTTAGCAGCGATAAAGGATTCCAGGCTGATATCTTCCACAGGCAAGGCATACTGCTGATGGATAAGGGGAGTTTTGACAGTTCACTTACAGCGTTTAATCAAAGTATAAGAATTCGCATCAGCGCTTCGGACGATAAGGATACACTGCTTGCGCCCAGTTATAATGGACTGGGTACCATTTACTTTTTTAATGGTGAATATGATGAAGCACTGAAGAATTATTCCAAAGCCTATCAACTGGCCCTTGGCAGAAGAATTCCTGAAGATAAAGATCTGGCAAGGTACGTTCAGAATATCGGAATTATATATGCTCAGCAGGGTGATTATCCCATGGCCGAGGACGCCATGACATCCTCCCTTGGTATCATTGAAAAGATTTCATTGCCCAATGATCCTGAACTTGCAAACCGCTACCTGAATATGGGGCGATTTCTGACCCTTGAGTATAATGTATCTGAGGCCATAACCTATTTCGAGAAAGCTGAAAAAATTCTGCTTGAAAAGGTAGGCGCCAACCATCCCGATCTGGGAAGCCTTTACCTCAATATCGGCCAAACATACATTCATCTGGCTGATTACGAAAAAGCACTGACGTTTTTCAACAAAGCCCTTGCCATCGCCAGTGAAAATTTTGAACCGGGACATCCGAGTATACTTTCGATAAATATGAACATCGGTTACGTTTATGAGAAGAAAGGGGAATATAAAAACGCACTGAAATATTATGAATTGAGTTTGCCTGAAGATAAAAACAATCCATCTGTAATAAAGACCTATTCAAATATGGCAAGCCTTTACAGTGCCATGAAGCAGCCCGAAAAAGCAGATGAATTCTACAATAAGGCCATCAGTATTGCCGTAAGTCAGTTTGGACCCGACCATCCCGAAACAGGCTTGCTGTATACGAGGTACGGCTATTTCCTCTCACAGGAAAAGCTGGAAGAAAAAAGCATAGTGTGGATAAGGAAAGCCCTTGAAATCAGCCTGAAAAATTATGGAAAGAAAAGCAGGGAGGTCTCAAACAATTTAACCCATATTGGAAATTATTACCTGATTAAGAACGACTTCCGCCAGGCCCTGAAGTATTATCAGGATGCAATCATAGCCTATGTAAAGGATTTTAATGATATTTCCATTTCGTCAAACCCGGTGGTGAAATCGATCGAACCTGACCGCTACCTTGTGAATGCCCTCAACGGGAAGGCAGAAGCCCTGAGTTTGCTCAATTCGGAGTCGGACCTCAAGAACAGCCTGGAAACCTATAAACTTGCTATCAAAGTAGTTGAAAAGCTTCGTTCAACATACCAGAATGAAGAGAGCAAACTGCTGTTGTCGGAGGAAGAACGCAAAACATTTCTGAGTACGGTGAAAGTGTCGGCCTCACTTTACAAAATCACAGGAAAGAAAGAGTATCTTGAAGAAGCATTCCGATACTCCGACAAAGGAAAGTCTGCTGTACTCTTTGCCTCGCTGCAGGACATTGAAGCGCGTCAGTTTGGAAGGATACCCCAGAAAATTCAGGATGTAGAAAAGAAAATCAAGCTTGATCTTGGTTCATATCAGCGTTACACTTATGAGGAAAGACAAAAAACCCAACCAAATGAGGTAAAACTCAGGTTCTGGGAAACCAAAATATTCGAACTTGAATCAAGATACGACAGCCTTACAAGTGTTCTTGAAAAGGAATATCCCGACTATTACAGCCTCAAATACAAAGAACCGGATGTTTCTGTCGACAAGATCAAAAAACAACTTGATCCGGGCCGGGCAGTTATTGAGTATACAATGACAGATACGGACATTTATCTGTTTGTAATTGACCAGAACAAATTTGAACTGATTACGCGAAAAATAGATTCCTCATTTATTAAAAACATTGCTGTGATGAGGGATGCTACCAGTTCGGGAGACCTGATGAGTGTCCGGATGGAAGATTACCTCAGATATACCAGCGCTGCTTATGCCTTATACCAGGACCTGATTGAGCCTTGCACCAAAATTGTTCCGGATAAAAAACTGATCATCATTCCTGATTCTGAGATCGGCTATGTCTCCTTTGATATGCTGCTGGATGCTCCTGCCAATCAATCGAGGATGGACTTCAGGGATTTGCCCTTTCTGATCAGAAATTATGTGATCAGCTACAGCGCTTCGGCAACCCTCCAGTTTTCCGCATTAAACAAGGGCGAAAAGAAAGCAACACGCAATCTTCTGGCCATGGCTCCTTCTTACGAAAATCTTACCAATTTAAAGGAAAACGGGTTTATTGATGAGACCGGTAAAACGGTTTACCTGTTACCAATCCCGGGGGTTGAAGAAGAGATAAAAGGGATAAAAAAAGCGCTTTCCGGATATACTATTTCTGGAGAAGAAGCTACAGAAAAGAATTTCAAGGAAATTGCCGGCAAATACAATATCCTTCACCTGGCGATGCATACCCTGGTGAACAACGAAAAACCCATGCTTTCGAAGCTTGTTTTCTACCAGAACAAAGACACCATTGAAGATGGAATGCTCAATACCTACGAGTTATTCGGCATGAACCTCAATGCCGGCCTTGCCGTGCTTAGTGCCTGTAACACCGGGACCGGAAAGCTTATGAAGGGCGAAGGAATGATGAACCTGGCAAGGGGATTTATTTATGCCGGGGTACCTGGGATAGTGATGACCCTATGGTCGGTTGAGGACCAATCCAGTGCTGAAATTGTCCGTAAGTTTTATGAGTACCTTGAGGATGGTATGTCGAAAGATGAAGCCCTGCGACAGTCAAAACTCGACCTGATCAACCAGGGCGACCCCTTGCGTTCACATCCTTATTATTGGGCAGCGTATGTTACCATCGGAGATTATAGTCCGATGAAGCTTATCAAACCACTCTGGATCAGTCTCATGTTCGGCCTCATCGGACTAATTTCAATAACCGGAATCGCATTTCTTCTATTCAGAAAAAGGAAGGCCGGATCAGGCTTAGCCAGGCAGTAAAACCTCCCTGTTATCATCTGCAGCACGAATATTTGTACTTTTGCCTGAAACAACCTACTGTGATTTACCCTGATACCTTCGATTCCAAAACGGGTTTTGATAAAATCCGTGTTATGCTTGAAGGGATTTGTTTCAGCCCCTATGCCAAAAAGCTGGCCTCTGAAATAGCATTTTCCAATGATTTCAGTAAAATTTCAACGCTGATCAATGAGGCGGCCGAGATGAAGTATATTCTTCAGTTTATCGGCAATTTTCCGTCACAGGACTATTATGATTTGTCAGAAGAACTTACCCGCGTAAGGCTGCCCGGAACATTTACCGACCCTGACACGATGATTGGCCTGAGACTTTCGTTAATCACCATTACCGACATTATCCGTTTTCTGAAACGGCTTGATGCTGTGGAGTTTCCACGGTTATCGGCACTCATCCCGGCAAATGTTCCTGATCCCGGCCTTATAAAAAAAATAGAACAGATTATTGATGAGAAAGCAGGCATAAGGGATAAGGCGAGTGAAAAACTATATGGAATCAGGCGTGAAATCAGCAGCAAACTATCGGGAGCCGACAGGCGCATTAACCAGATCCTGGCTACGGCACGAAAAGACGGACTTACCGGCGACGATACAGAACTCACCATCCGGAACGGCCGGCTTGTTATCCCGGTTTCTGCATCGAACAAGCGGAAGATATCAGGATACATCCATGATACCAGTGCTACAGGTCAAACAGTTTATATCGAACCTGCAGAGGTCTTTGAGATAAATAACGAAGTGCAGAATCTGAGGATTGAGGAACGGCAGGAAGTCATCAGAATCCTGACCGAGTTTACTGATTTCCTCAGACCACATATCCCTGGTTTATCAGAATTCTACAGGTTTCTGGGTGAAATAGATTTCATCCGGGCAAAGGCGGGCATGGCGATTAAGATGGATGCCGTTAAACCCATGCTGACCGACAGGCCTGTGATAAAATGGCAAAAAGCCATTCATCCGCTGCTCAATCAGAGCCTGAAGCAACAGGGCAGGAAGATCGTTCCGCTAGATATTGAACTCAATTCAGAGCAACGCATCCTGATCATCAGCGGCCCGAATGCCGGTGGAAAATCAGTCTGCCTGAAGACCGCAGGCTTGCTCCAATACATGCTTCAGTGCGGGCTTCTGATTCCGGTTGGCGATGACTCGGAGGCCGGTATTTTCAGCAGTATCTTTCTTGAGATCGGTGATGAACAATCACTTGAAAACGACCTGAGCACCTATAGCTCTCATCTGATCCACATCAGGACATTGCTGGAGAATGTCAATAATACGACGCTGTTTCTTATTGATGAGTTCGGGGCAGGCACCGAACCCCAACTCGGTGGCGCTATGGCCGAAGCCAGTCTTGAAGCCCTGAGCCGGATGGGTGGCTATGGAATAGTTACCACCCACTACACTAACCTGAAACTGATGGCCGGCAAACAACCGGGCATAGTAAACGGGGCTATGCTCTATGACACAAAGGCGATGACCCCTTTGTTCAGGCTCAGTATCGGAAAACCCGGCAGTTCTTTCGCGTTTGAGATAGCAAGGAAGATAGGGTTTCCTTCCGGGGTCCTGGAAGCCGCAACCGGTAAAATCAGCACTTCACAGCTTGATTTCGAGCATCAGCTTGCACAGCTGGAAGTGGACAAGAAGTTCATTGATCAAAAGACAACAGAACTCAAGGTTGCAGATGAGACGCTGGCTTCGCTGGTAGGAAGGTACGAGCAGTTACTGAACAGCCTGGAAACCCGGAAACAGGAAATCCTGAGAGAGGCAAAAACCAAAGCTCAGCAGATCCTCGACAATTCCAACAGAATTATTGAAAAAACCATCAGGGAAATAAAGGAAAACAAGGCTGAGAAGGAATCCACCCGGAAACTGCGTGAAATGCTTGATCAGTCAAAAGAAGAGATACTCAGCCAGACCTCTGATCCGAAACCATTGCCCGAACCGGTTCTTATTCCGGAAAACGAAGTCAGGCCCGGAGGACCTCCCCCGGGACCGCTAAGAGCCGGAAGCTTCGTAAGGATGGAAGGTCAGGAAGCCATCGGAAAAATTGAAGAAATAAGAGGTAAACAGGTAACGGTTCAATTCGGATCATTGAGAATCAGGACCAAAATGGAGAGCCTGATAGCTGCAACCCACGATGAAATCAGAACATGGGAGGCCAACCAGAAATTCAGCAAACCCCCGGGTAGCGTATTTCACCAGCTGAATGACAAAATGGCCGATTTCAAAATGTCGATTGACATCCGGGGTAAAAAAGCTGAAGAAGCGCACGAAATCATTGCAAGGTATATTGATCAGGCCATTCTGCTGAGGGTTCACGAAGTCAGAATTCTACATGGTAAGGGTGATGGTATTCTCAGAAATATCCTGCAGTCATACCTTCGCGATGTTCCGGAGGTGGCCAGGTATGAAGATGAAAGCATTGAGCGCGGAGGACACGGAGTAACCCTTGTATATTTCAAATAAGAACGGTCATTGGTCAGTTTCTAATTCATAACTACAGAAACCGGAACCAGGTGAAATCGGGAAAAGAACCTGAAATACATGATCAAAAATCCGGAATAACCCAATCTCCTACCCCACCCCTTGTCTCCTGTTCTCTTTCTTTGGCAGGGTTCTTGATATTCAGCAGGCAACATATATTAACCTGTTACAGATAATGGAAGTCAAGTCAGAGAACCCAATCGTTTCAAAAATATTAACGACACTAAAATCACGTAATAACCTTAAGAATATTTCCGGTATTGCCCTGGGTATCATCGGCGGGTATCTTTATTACAGGTTTGTTGGCTGTTCATCGGGCGGATGTGCCATTACTTCAAATCCCTATATGAGTATGCTGTGGGGTGGTGTACTGGGCTACCTTCTGGCCGATATCTTCAAGCTGAAGGATGCTAAAAAATCCGGTGAAGATTCCGGAGAAAAAGAAGTCTGATCTATTTTTTCCGGGGCTTTGCTATAAGCTTATAGGAATGGTCAATCCATTCAATAATCAGCTTATCGCTGATACTGCCGTCAATTTCCACCGTATTCCAATGCACCTTGTTCATATGATAGCCCGGTTTCACCGACGGATACTGTTCGCGCAATTCAAGGGCTTTTTCGGGATTGCACTTCAGGTTAACTGACAAAGGTCCTTCAAGATCGGTAAGCGCAAACATTTTACCATTTACCTTAAAAACAAGGGTTGTTTCATCGAATGGGAAATGCTCTGAAACATCTGGCAAAGTGAGACAGTACTCACGCAGTTGTTCTATATTCATAGGATATGTCTTATGATTTGAGAATGAAACCGGCTTGTAAAGATAGGGTTTCATTTTCACTGTCAGAATCAGCCGCATTAAGAAATTTTATCAACATAAATGTCTAAAGGATTGTTCTTTAAGGCATTGAATACTTTCCATTGTCAGTAAATAATTGGACAGGGGGTACCGGTTTTTAAATTATTGGTTACCTTTGTGTGCTTTTCCGGCAGCCTAGGCCGGAATCAGGGACATTAAACAGTACATTATCTAAATCTTCGGATATGTCATTGACCAAAAAAACGAGTGACCTCAAAAAGAGGATGCGTGACGCGTTGATGGGAGGTGGCCAGGTAGCAATTGAGAAACAGAAAGCCACGGGTAAGATGACCGCCCGTGAGCGAATTATTGCGCTGGTAGACCCTAAATCGTTTCACGAGTACGACCTGTTTGTTGAGCATGCAGGTAAAGACTTTAACATGGGCGACAAGTACCTGCCCGGCGATGGTGTAATTACCGGTACCGGGACAATCAACGGGTATCCCGTTTGTATCTATGCCCAGGATTTCACTGTGGCCGGTGGCTCACTTGGCTGGATGCACGCCAAGAAAATTACCAAGATCATGGATCATGCCATGAAACTGAAGGTACCCATTATCGGTATCAACGACTCGGGAGGTGCCCGTATCCAGGAAGGGGTTAACTCCCTTGCCGGTTATGGAGAAATTTTTTACCGCAATACCCAGGCTTCCGGCGTTATTCCCCAAATCAGCGTTATTCTTGGCCCCTGTGCCGGTGGCGCTGTATATTCACCCGCGCTTACCGATTTCGTATTCGTGGTAGATAAGATATCCAAAATGTTTATTACCGGCCCGGAGGTGATTAAAACGGTGCTGGGCGAGGAAATTTCGATGGAAGAACTGGGCGGCGCCCGCGTTCAGAGCGAAATTACCGGAAATGCACATTTTTTTGCTGAAAGTGAACAGGAATGTTTTGATCAGATCAAAACCCTCTGCAGTTTCATCCCATGGAACAACATTAAAAAAGCAGAACCATTCCCAAAGAAACCGCCCCGCACACGCTCCTACAACATCGACAGCATTTTCCCCACCAACCCTCGCC
Organism: Bacteroidota bacterium; assembly: GCA_009773455.1. Classification (GTDB taxonomy): domain Bacteria; phylum Bacteroidota; class Bacteroidia; order Bacteroidales; family Lentimicrobiaceae; genus Lentimicrobium. Next base: position 12,092 of record WSXU01000011.1, read on the forward strand.
AGCCTTACGATGTTAAGGATATTATCCGCTCTGTGGTTGATGATTCGGAATTTTTCGAAGTTCAGAGCATGTTTGCAGCCAACATAGTGATCGGCTTTGCCCGCCTGAACGGAAACACCGTCGGGTTTGTGGCCAATCAGCCTCTGGTGCTTGCCGGCGTGCTTGATGTTGACTCTTCGGATAAAGCAGCCCGTTTTATCCGTTACTGCGATGCTTTCAATGTTCCCTTGGTAACCCTGGTTGACCTTCCGGGATATCTTCCTGGTGTTGATCAGGAACATGCCGGAGTAATCCGTCACGGAGCCAAGGTATTGTATGCCTATTCAGAAGCCACTGTTCCCAAGATGACATGCATCCTCAGGAAGGCCTATGGCGGAGGCTATATAGCCATGTGCTCCAGCCACTTAAGGGCTGATTTCGTTTTCGCCTGGCCAACCGCAGAAATCGCTGTTATGGGTCCTGAAGGCGCTGCAAACATCATATTCCGGAATGAAATCAAGAATGCCGAAAACCCGGAAGAGATGCGGAAACAGAAGATCAAAGAGTACAAGGAAAAATTCGCGAATCCTTACGTAGCTGCTGCCTATGGTTACGTTGATGCAGTTATTGAACCTGCTGAAACCCGGAATATGCTGATCCATGCACTGGAAATTTCAGCAGAAAAGGTTGAAGTACGTCCGAATAAAAAACATGGTGTTCCACCTTTCTAATTCAGACATATGGAAGAAAACAACGACTCCCCGGGATTCAAAACCCTGATCATCGACAACATCAAGTATAAAACCATGCTTACCAAAAAGTACATGGCCCGTAAGATGTACGAACCTGTCGATTATAAAAAGATAACGGCTTTCATTCCCGGAACCATCCTGAAAATCAATGTGAAGGAGGGAACAAAAGTGAAACAGGGAACAAAACTGCTTGAACTGGAAGCCATGAAAATGGTTAACATCCTGACTGCCCCGATCGATGGAGTAATTCTTAAAATAAATGTAAAATCAGGTGATATGGTGTCAAAAAACCACATACTTGTTGAACTGGCCTGAGTTTATCACAATAATAAAAAAGCCCGCCTGAAAAGAGCGGGCTTTTTTATTGTCATCACATACTGCAACAAATCAGTAAACGTAAAATCAAGTATGTAATCCTTTATTCGTTTTGCGACAGAAACCGCCCAAAATCACTATTCCCGCTAGCAATGAGAGCTAAAATCTCTTCACGGCCTTTGCCTGTTTCAGCTGAACTGACGAAATATTCAGGCATTTCTTCCCAATGCTCTTTCAGTTTGGCCGAAAAAGCAGCAGTTGCAGAGGCAACAGCATTGACTGTAAGTTTATCTGTTTTGGTAAACACGATGGTGAAGGGAAGCTGTTGCTCGCCAAACCAGTTGATAAAACTGATATCTGAGGCTTTAGGCTCGATCCTTGAATCAATCAGTATAAAGGTATTCACCAGGTTTGGTCTGCGCGTCAGGTACTTTCGTATCATCTCCTCCCATTTTTCCCGCTCTTTCTTCGAAATCCTGGCATAGCCATAACCCGGCAAATCGACAAGATACCATTCGTCATTCACCAAAAAATGATTGATGAGGCGTGTTTTACCAGGTGTGGACGATGTTCTGGCCAGATTCTTCCGTTCAAGCAGACGGTTTATCAGTGATGATTTTCCAACATTGGACCTGCCGATAAAAGCATATTCGGGCTTATCGGCAGCAGGGCATCTGGCAAGATCGGTATTGCTGGCAACAAAGTCAGCGGATTTTATCACCATTTTATTCCGGTATCGTAAGGTGTCTTTCGATCTTCATATCATAAATGTCGCTGATCTTGATTATGATACCCGTTTCTTCAACCAATCCAAAATCAGTATTGATGGCTGTACCAAAAAATTTCATGGTTGACGACAGGTTCATATAAGCATTTACCAGAGGTGGGATGTTTTCGCCCAGGGCCCTGACCTGTTGAATGAGCAACTTATAATCCTTATCGTAGACATCGTTTGGAAAAGCATTCTTCAGTGTTTCTTCATCTGTATCCAATGGCATGGGTACAATCGGGCTTACAAGGTTCTCCTCATCGGCAAAATACTTTTTCATAAAGAAAAGTATGAGGTCACGCGCCAGCCTGTTATAGTCGGGGTACATGGTAATTTTACCAAAATAATAGCGCGCATCCGGATAAAGAAGAATGATGGCCCCTAACCCATCCCAGATGTTGTCGAGCGAATACATACCCTTTCTGATATTGTTGGTAGGCTGATATGCCGGCTGGACAAACGAACGACCCAGTTCAATTGTATAAGGAAGGTATTCGTCAACAAATTTTTCGGAATATCTGAAAAGATGGAAAGTCGGTGTATGATATTTGCCATCAGAATCCTTGCTGAGAAATCTGCCATGCAGAAAACGGTACCCGCCGACAATTTCCCTGTCTGCCGGGTTCCAGACGATAAGCTGCTCGAAAAGATGCTTACCGGTATCAAATTCATCCAGATCTATTGATAATCCGGTTCCACCACCGGCATCCCTGAATGTTATTTCACGCAGCCGGCCTATCTCCCTCATGACGTTCGGAGCGTTGGTGTTGTTCAATATATAGATCAGGTTGTTACCGGCATTCGTCTTCCGGATGAGTTTATCGTCCGTGAGTTCCTTCAACAGTAACTCCCGGTCGACCGGAGGAATTATATTTTCCATAATTGAGTTTGTTACAGTGATTCAAAAATAAAAGGGGCATCCGGATTGGCCTCCAGTTTATATACATGTTCGCGGATCAGGGACGCCCAGGCGTTATCATTCATCCGCCTGTCGAAAGTAGCGGTCGGAATCGGTTTGCCAAAAGTAATCACGATCTCTTTGTCACTTTGCCTGAACATCTCATCAACAAGATAGAGCATCTCAATGTTCGCTTTCAGCCCCAGCCATTTCCGAAGATTTGCCAGATTGTAGAAGAAATTTGAGTTTCGTCCGCTGATGTGTACCGGCAGGATATTCCGGTTATATTTCTTTGCTTTGGAGAGGAAGGTTTTCTTCCAGTCCAGATCAATGATATTGCCCTTGATCTTACGTGAACAAAGGCCTGCAGGAAAATAGAGGATTGCCTTTTCAGACGAAAATGCGTCATTAAACTGACCAATATTATCTGCATTTGAGCCATGCTTGTTGACGGGAATAAACAATGACCGCATATTCGGCAAATGCATTAAAAAATCATTCGAGGGAACTACAAAATCCTCTCTTACCTTGCCAATGGCAAGCATAAGTGCCATACCGTCAAGACCGCCAAGCGGATGGTTTGAAACAGCGACAAACCTGTCAGCTGAAAGGAGGTTTTCTTCGCCCTTCACAACAACTTTTACCTTGAATTCATCAAGTATTGCAGTTACGAATTCAAGACCTATCTCATTCCTGTGACGGTGAAGGGCTTCGTTCAGGGTATCCTGATGTATAACCCTTTTCAGGTAACGAATCAGGAATTTAGGAATTACTCTGAGGAGGCGCGGATTTTTCCCGGCGATAACACGCTCGATATCAATAAGCTTATCGCTCTGCACAACCACATCCTGATCTGCCATGTGAAACTGAAATTAATTCTTTCCCATTAAAATTTACTCTACAAATTTAGGCAATTCCGGCCTAGTTTCATGACAGAGAAAGCAAAATGTCAGGAATAGCCCTTCCAGGTGCATTATCAAGGCAACAAGACAGTACCAGCCAATTATATATCTCTGTATTCCAAGACTATAAAAGCAATCTGAAGTCGAAAAACCCCTGTTTATTGAAAAAGTTATTAACATCAGTGGTAAAAAGTGGTAAAAAGTGGTAATTCTATCCTATATTTACACCTCAATTCTGGCAAAATCTACCATGATAGAAATAATTGGTGTACATGACTGTAAGGTTGATGCTAAAGGACGGCTGCTGCTTCCTTCTGCACTCAAAAGCCAGCTTGATGCCGTTATTTCGGAAGGATTTATACTGAAACGAAGCATTTTTCAGCCCTGCCTCGAATTGTACCCCAGGTCAGAATTTGACAAGGCTGTGAAAAGGGTAAACAAGCTGAACCGCTTCCTGAAGAAGAACGCCGATTTCATCAGGGTATTTATGAAGGGTGTACATATCGTTGAGCTTGATAACACCGGCAGGTTGCTGATTCCCAAGGAACTGGCCGGGAATGCATTCATTACCAAAGATGTGGTACTGGCTTCTGCCTTGAATATGATTGAGATATGGGATAAAGAGAAATATGAGGCTTCAATCAGCGAGAGTCTGACAGACTTTTCACAACTGGCCGAAGATGTCATGGGTCACATGAATGAAACTGAAGATTAGGAAGATGTATCACAATCCGGTGCTGTTGGAAGAATGTATTGAAGGACTGGCCATCAGGCCGGAAGGCACCTATGTGGATGTTACTTTTGGAGGAGGTGGTCATGCCAGGGAAATTCTGAAGCGTCTGACCTCAGGCAGACTTCTGGCCTTTGATCAGGATTCAGATGCAATGCAAAACCTGCCACAAGACGACAGGTTTATTTTTATCAACCAGAATTTCAGGTACCTGATCAATTTTTTAAGGCTCTATAAAGCCGTTCCTGTCGATGGGATTATAGCCGACCTGGGTATTTCTTCCCATCAGATAGATATGGCCGACAGGGGATTCTCCACCCGTTTCGATGCTGAGCTTGACCTCAGAATGGACCGCAAGTCCGGGCAATCGGCCAGTCAGGTTATTAATGAATATCCTCCGGAACAGTTAAAAAAAATATTTGCCGAATACGGTGAATTGAGCAATGCCTACCGGATTGCCAAACAGATTGTTGAAGCCCGTGATAATGAAGAAATTACCACAACTACAAGGCTGAAGGAAGTACTGCTTCCGCTTGCTGAAAGAGGGAGGGAAAATAAATTCTATGCACGCGTTTTTCAGGCCCTGCGGATTGAAGTCAACGGTGAACTGGATGTGCTGAAAGAGATGCTTCTTCAGACTCTCAAGGTTCTGAAACCCGGTGGCAGACTGGTGGTTATGTCATATCATTCACTCGAAGACAGGCTGGTCAAGAATTTTATCAAGACTGGAAATTTCGAAGGAACAGAAATAAAGGATTTCTATGGAAATCTGATTTCACCCCTGAAACCCCTGACCCGTAAGCCCATTGTCCCCGACGAAGAAGAGATCGAACTGAACAACAGGGCACGAAGTGCCAAATTACGTATAGCCGAAAGGAAGCCCTATGAACAAGATTAGGAACACCGTACGGCCAAAAGCCAAAGAAAAGCCGGTCAGCAGGAAACGATTCAGGTCTTTCGAAATGCTCAACAGCAAGATGCATGTAGGACGATCTGTTTCAGGGTTTCTTGACGGCAAATTCTTTTCACGCGAGAATCTGGCAAAACAGATTCCATTTCTCCTCTACCTGACTTTACTCGGTGTGCTTTACATAGCTAACTCATACAACGCTGAAAAGACCATTATCGACATCAGCAGAACAAAGAAGGAACTCGAAGAACTCCGGTTTTCATACATCACCAACAAATCGGATCTGATGTTCCACAGTAAGCAATCGGAAGTTGCGCTAAAACTGGTGAACAGCGGTATTAAAGAATCGCTGGTGCCTCCTTCCAAATTGTATGTAAAGGTCAGCAAATAACAATGGACAGCAACAAAAGGGACATCCTCCGTAAAGTGTACCTGGTTTACCTGGCAATGGCAGTGCTGGGCATAGGTGTTGTTGCCAGGGTATTCTATATCCAGTTTGTTGAAGGAGATGAATGGCGTGAAAAAGCAAAAAAACTCGGTGTCAGGTATGAAGAAATAAAAGCCATCCGAGGTAACATTCTGTCCTCTGACGGAAGCCTGATTGCTGCTTCCATCCCGGTTTTCGATCTGCGAATGGATGCCGGAAACACGCATTACAATGACGATTTCTTTTATGAGAATGTAGATTCCCTCGCACTTTGCCTGTCGAACCTTTTCCAGGACAAGAGTAAACAGGATTACACGAAACTGCTGGTAAAAGCCCGTAAAAACAACAACAGATATCTGCTTCTGAAAAGGAACATCACTTATGCGCATCTGAAAAAAGTCAGGAAGTTCCCCATATTCAGGCTTGGCAAATACAAGGGTGGTATCATTGCTGAAGCACGCAACCGCAGAGAACTTCCATTTCGCTGGCTGGCTTTCAGGACAATAGGATGGGACAAGGAAGGTTCGGATAACGACATCGGACTTGAAGGGGCATACAGCAAAATCCTTGAAGGTGAAAGCGGCAGGCGGCTGATGCAGCGCATTGGAAATGGTGTTTACAGGCCACTGAACGATGAAACGGAAATTGAACCCCGCAATGGCCATGATATTCTGACATCCATCGACATTAACATTCAGGATGTTGCCGAAGATGCTCTGATGAAGCAGCTGATTGCCAATGAAGCAGACCACGGCTGTGCCGTACTGATGGAAGTTGAAACCGGATTTATCGTTGCCATCGCGAATCTTGGGAAAAACAAGGAAGGCGAGTATGAAGAGAAATACAATTATGCCATTGGTGAGAGTTCAGAACCAGGCTCCACATTCAAACTTGCATCGCTGATCTCTGCCCTGGATGAAGGATTGGTTAAACTGACCGATACCGTTGATACACATGGCGGAACTGTCAGGTATGCCAACAGGATTATGAAGGACTCACATGAGGGCGGATACGGACGCATCAGTATTCAGCGTGCTTTTGAATTGTCATCGAATGTAGGTATTTCAAAAGCAGTGTACAGGGCATACCACGATAAGCCCCAGCAATACATCGACAAGTTATACTCGATGCGGCTTAACCAGAAACTCGGACTCGATATTCCGGGTGAAGGCAATCCCTCAATTAAAGATACGAAAAGCAGGATCTGGTCTAAAGTATCCCTTCCATGGATGTCCATCGGATATGAAGTTGCCATCACCCCTCTACAGACACTCGCCTTCTACAATGCAGTAGCAAACAATGGTAAGATGGTCAAGCCTCAGTTTATCAGGGAAATAAGGCTGGCCGGAGAAACTGTACAGACCTTTGGTCCGGTAACGCTTGTTGAGTCAATCACCAAAAATCCGGAAACTCTGCCGAAAGTCAGAAAGATGCTCGAAGGGGTTGTAGAAAAAGGAACAGCAACCAATCTGCGAAACCCGGTATACAAGATTGCAGGAAAGACGGGTACAGCACAGATTGCCCAGAATAATGCAGGATACAACAAGTCTAACTACAAAGCATCCTTTGTGGGCTATTTTCCGGCTGATAACCCCAAATACTCCTGCATCGTGGTTATAAACAATCCCCGAAAGGGTGTCTATTACGGTGGTTCCATAGCCGGTCCGGTCTTTAAGGAAATAGCAGACAAGGTATATGCTACCCGTCTTGATCAGATAAAAAGGGAAACCGACACCCTACCGGGAATACTTCCGGTATCTGCATCAGGGAATTTCAGGGACCTGGAAACCATCCTAAGAGAAATTAATGTACAGTGGAAAGGTGATTCACAGCAATATGATTATGCCAGATTAAACGGCAGCGACAGCAGCCTTACTATTGAACCAAAAGCTACCGGTGAATCACAGATTCCGGATGTTACAGGAATGGGAGCCCGTGATGCTGTATACCTTCTTGAATCGGCCGGGTTAAGGGTGCAGGTAAAAGGGAGAGGACAGGTAAAGCGGCAATCGGTGCCGGCCGGATCAAAAGCCCGCAGGGGAAGCAGTTGCACAATAGAATTGGGATAAAATCAGGAACATTGAAAACACTCAAGGACATACTCTATAAGTGCAGGTTAAACCGGGTCATCGGTGATACTTCAGTGGAGATTGGCAGTATCGTCTTTGATTCCCGTAAAGCCGAAGCTGACAGTGTATTTGTAGCGGTAAGGGGAACCCTTACGGATGGCCACCGATATATAGGACAGGTAATTTCGACGGGCGTCAGGGCAGTGGTTTGTGAAGAGATACCGGCAGAGATTCAACCCGGCATCTGCTATATTGAAGTAACAGACAGCAGTGAGGCGCTGGGCTTTATGGCTTCAAATTTCTATGACAATCCTTCACAGTCGCTGAATCTGGTTGGGATCACCGGCACCAATGGCAAAACTACCACTGCCACATTACTTTACAGACTTTTTCTAGGTCTTGGATTCAAAGCTGGCCTGCTTTCCACGGTCAGGAATATGGTCAACCTGAAGGAAATACCTGCAACGCATACCACCCCCGATTCTGTTGAATTAAACAGACTGTTGAGGGCAATGGCAGACGAAGGATGTGAATACTGCTTTATGGAAGTCAGTTCACATTCAATCGTTCAGAACAGGATAGCAGGTCTTACGTTCAGGGGGGGAGTGTTCACCAACCTCACTCACGATCACCTCGACTTCCATAAAACTTTTGAGGCTTACCTGGCTGCTAAAAAACGATTTTTCGACACTTTGTCCGCCAAAGCCTTTGCCATAGTAAACATAGATGACCGAAATGGCAAAGTGATGGTACAGAATACCAAAGCCACCGTTAAAACACTTGCTGTTAAGAGCCAGTCCGATTTTCACTGCAGGATCATCGAAAACCATTTTGATGGTCTGCTGCTCAACATCAACGGCACAGAGCTATGGTGCAGGCTGGTGGGAACCTTCAATGCCTATAACCTGCTGAGCATCTATGCTGCAGCCCTGATGCTCGGGGTTAACAGGGAAGAATGCCTGACCATACTGAGCAAACTCGAATCCGTTGACGGAAGATTTGAATATCTGAAATCCCCGGATGGAGTAGTAGGTATAGTTGACTATGCCCATACACCGGATGCACTTTCGAATGTGATCGGTACCATCAACAACATCAGGCAGGGAGAAGGAAAACTTATAACAGTGGTTGGTGCCGGTGGCGACCGCGATAAGACCAAACGTCCGGTTATGGCGAAAATAGCTGCAGAGAACAGCAACCTGACCATTCTTACTTCCGACAATCCACGCAGTGAAAATCCGGAAGATATTCTTAACGATATGCGCACAGGGATACCCGTCGATCGCTCAAGGTTCTGCCTGGTAATATCAGACCGGAAGGAAGCAATCAGGACTGCCTGTACCATGGCGCAGAGAGGTGACATCATTCTCGTTGCCGGAAAAGGTCATGAAACCTATCAGGAGATCAAAGGCGTGAAACATCATTTTGATGATCGTGAAGTACTCAGGGAATATTTTGGCATCAGTGAATCACAAATAGGAAAATAAAACCAGAGGATATGCTGTACTACCTGTTCGATTATCTGGAAAAATTCTATGATTTCCCCGGAGCGGGAATGTTTCAATACATCTCGTTCAGGGCTGCATTGGCCATTATTACTTCACTAACCATTTCCCTGCTTTTCGGCAAATCGCTGATCAACTACCTGCGCAACAAACAGGTTGGTGAAAGTGTAAGAGATCTCGGCCTTGAAGGCCAGAAGGAAAAGCAGGGCACCCCGACCATGGGTGGTCTGATTATCCTGAGTGCCATCATCATACCTACACTCCTGTTTGCAAAGCTCAACAACATCTATATTATTCTGATCCTGATCACCACCATCTGGCTGGGCTTCATCGGCTTTCTCGACGATTACATCAAGGTCTTCAGAAATGATAAAAAAGGGCTTGCAGGAAAGTTTAAAATTCTTGGCCAGGTAATCATCGGTGTCATTGTAGGATTTACCCTTTATGCCAATGACGGAGTTGTAATCAGGGAAAAGATAGCAACCACCAGTTCCAGGTCATCTACTTCGTTAAGTGAATTTGAAAGAATCTCAGACCATGGTAAGAAATTCTCAAGAATCTCAAAGAAATCGACCAAGACAACCATCCCCTTCTTCAAGAACAATGAATTTGATTATGCCATCGTTCTGAAGCCCTTCGGCGAAAAGGCCATGAAATATGCCTGGCTCATTTTTGTACCGGTTGTAATATTCATTATCACGGCCATTTCCAATGGTGCAAATCTTACCGATGGGATTGATGGTCTGGCGACCGGCACGTCTGCGATTATCGGCGTAACTCTGGGTATCCTGGCATGGGTATCAGGCAACATCGTTTTTGCCGATTATCTGAACATTATGTATCTGCCCAATACCGGGGAACTTACCATTTTTGTCAGTGCTTTTGTCGGAGCCTGTACCGGATTTCTCTGGTACAACACCTACCCTGCCCAGGTATTTATGGGCGACACCGGTTCACTCGCCATCGGAGGCGTAATCGCCGTGCTGGCGATCATGATCAGAAAAGAACTTCTGCTGCCGATCCTCTGCGGCATCTTCATCGCCGAAAACCTTTCAGTGGTGCTGCAGGTAAGCTATTTTAAAAGAACAAAACGAAAATACGGGGAAGGACGACGGATATTCAAAATGTCACCGCTTCATCACCACTTTCAGATGCTAGGCTATGCCGAACCAAAGATTGTGCAGCGGTTTTTCATTGTGGGTATTATGCTGGCTGTTTTCACCATTATAACATTAAAGATCAGGTAAGATGCGATTAAACCCCAGAGTAGTGATTTTAGGCGCCGGCGAAAGTGGAGTCGGCGCCGCACTGCTTGCCCGGAGCAAGGGGATAGAGGTATTTGTATCTGACAAAGGTCAAATCAGGGGTGATTACAGGAGTGAACTTGAATTGGCAGGGATAGCCTATGAAGAACAGCAGCACTCGGCCGAAATAATTCTTGAAGCAGATGAAATCATAAAAAGCCCGGGAATCCCGGATCTGGCGCCGATAGTAAAAGCAGCGAAAGACAAAGGAATACCGGTGATTTCTGAAATCGAATTCGCATCAAGGTATACAAGGTCAAAAAAGGTCTGCATCACTGGCAGCAATGGTAAAACAACCACCACAATGCTCACTTATCACCTGCTGAAATCCGCCGGGCTGGATGTGGGACTTGCCGGTAATGTCGGTAAGAGCTTTGCCAGGCAGCTGACTGAAGGAGATCACGACTATTTCGTGCTGGAACTGAGCAGCTTTCAATTGGATGGTATGTTCAGTTTCAAAGCTGAGGTGGGCATACTGCTGAACATCACACCCGATCACCTCGACAGGTACGATTACTGCTTTGACAACTATGCAGCCTCAAAACTGCGCATCATCCGTAACCAGGCTGAACAGGATGCTTTTATCTGGTGCAGTGACGATGAAACCATTGTCAGTTTATTGAAAAACCTGGAAATGAAACAGGAATGCTACCAGATAAGCATAAAGGAAAAAATTAATCATGGCGCTTACGCAGACAATAAGGAAATAGTATTTAACCTAAAGGGGGAAACGTTCGATATGACATTAGAAGAACTGGCTTTACAAGGAAAGCACAACGTTTACAATTCGATGGCAGCAGGAGTTGCCGCCAAACTGGTCGGCCTCCGCAAGGAAACCATCAGGCAATGCCTGTCCGACTTTCAGAATGTCGAACACAGGCTTGAGTTCGTGGCCAACATTCATGGCATTGAATTTATCAATGACTCTAAAGCCACGAATATCAATTCTGTCTGGTATGCCCTCGAGAGTCTCAATAAAAAGGTTATCTGGATTGCCGGAGGCATAGATAAAGGCAATGACTATACAAAACTTTTCGAGCTTGTCAGTCAAAAAGTGAAGGCCATCGTTTGCCTGGGCATCGACAATGAGAAGCTGATCGAGGCCTTCAAGGACAAGGTGGAATTTATCATGGAAGCATCTTCAGCTGAAGAAGCAGTCAATACAGCCTATTACCTTGCCAGAAAGGGCGATACTGTGTTGCTTTCACCTGCCTGCGCAAGTTTTGACCTGTTTGAAAATTATGAAGAACGGGGCAGGAAGTTTAAAGAGGCTGTAAAATCTTTGTAATTCGTTAAAAAAACCATGAGGGCAATCCTGAATAATATTAAAGGCGATAAGGTGATCTGGGCGGTTGTCCTATTGCTGTCGATTTTTTCGATTCTGGCTGTCTACAGCTCGACCGGAACGCTCGCTTATAAATATCAGTCGGGAAACACAGAGTATTACATGATCAAGCACCTTGGAATCCTGATTCTCGGTTTTGTTCTGATGTATCTTGCCCACCAGGTAAAATACAAATACTACGCCCGGATTTCACAAATAGCCATCTATGCTTCAGTGCCTCTGCTTGCCTATACCCTTTTCTTCGGAACCAATTTGAATGAAGCCAGCCGCTGGTATACACTTCCCCTGATTAACCTCACCTTTCAGCCATCCGACTTCGCCAAACTTGCACTGATCATTTTCGTAGCGCGGCTTCTTGCCAAAAAACAGGATGAAGTGGAAGATTTCAGAAAAGGGTTCATCTCGGTTATGATACCGATCGTGATCATTACATTGCTGATTCTGCCGGCCAATTTTTCAACAGCTGCCATGATTTTCACCACCTGCCTTGTACTGATGTTTGTCGGACGGGTAAGATTAAGGTATATAGCCATTCTCGTCGGTGTAGGCATTATAGCTTTTATCATGCTGATCGCTGTAGCGGTGAATATGCCGAAGCTGAGCGGACGTTTCGGTACCTGGCAAAACAGGATTGAGAGTTTCCGGAGCGGCGACAGTGAGGCCAACTACCAGGTAGAACAGGCCAAAATTGCGATTGCTACCGGAGGAATTACCGGGAAAATGCCGGGAAATTCTACGCAGAAAAACTTTCTGCCCCACCCCTATTCGGATTTCATCTATGCCATCATTATAGAGGAATACGGACTTATCGGTGGAATTGTTGTTGTACTGCTATATCTGATACTCTTCTACCGGGCCATCAAGATTGTAATTAAGAGTCCGCGAAATTTCGCGGCGTTTCTCACTTTCGGGGTTTCGTTCAGCCTGATATTCCAGGCCATGGTCAACATGATGGTAGCCGTAAATATACTGCCGGTAACAGGTCAAACACTTCCATTGATTAGTATGGGTGGAACCTCAATATGGTTCACCAGTATTGCAATAGGAATCATACTGAGCGTAAGCCGTGAAATTGAAGAATCACAGGAAAAAGATATCCCTGTAAAAAATACAGAACATGTCGTTGCCTGAAGTAAGAGTTATCATTAGTGGCGGAGGTACCGGCGGGCATATATTCCCGGCGATCGCCATTGCCGATGCCATCAGACAGGCCGAGCCATCGGCCCGAATACTTTTTGTAGGTGCTGAGGGGCGCATGGAAATGGAGAAGGTTCCGGCAGCAGGTTACGACATAGAAGGGCTCTGGATCAGCGGCTTTCAACGAAGCTTTACAGTCAGGAATCTGTTGATCCCATTCAAGATCATTCACAGCACACTCAAAGCCCGGCGTATCATCAGGCAGTTCAGGCCCGACGCTGCCGTCGGTGTTGGTGGCTATGCCAGTGGTCCAACCATCAGGGCCGCTGCTTCGATGGGCATACCAACCATTCTCCAGGAACAAAACTCATATCCGGGCATAACGAATAAAATGCTTGCCGGAAAAGCCAAAAAGATTTGCGTCGCATATTCCGGTATGGAAAAATACTTCCCTGCCGAGAAAATCGTCATCACGGGCAATCCGGTTCGAAAAGACATTGTCAATCAGAAGAATCTGCGTGATGAAGCATTTCAGCATTTCGGGCTTGATCCCCTGAAGCCGGTTGTACTGGCTGTGGGCGGAAGTCTCGGGGCAAGAACCATCAACCAGAGTATCCTGAATGGACTTAAAGAACTGGCGGGTGAGAATATCCAGCTGATCTGGCAAACCGGGAAACTGTTTTCGGATCAGGCTGCCCGGTCTGTCAAACCGTTCGAAGAAAAAGGATTCAGGCAACTGGCATTTATTTCCAGAATGGACCTGGCCTATGCTGCGGCCGATGTTGTTATTTCAAGGGCCGGGGCCATCGCCATATCAGAACTCTGTATTACCGCAAAACCTGTGATTCTGGTTCCATCACCGAATGTTGCTGAAGATCATCAGACAAAAAACGCCATGGCGCTTGTCTCAAAACAGGCGGCCATTATGGTTACTGACGCAGAGGCGCCTTCAGGACTGGTCAGTAAAACCATATCATTGATCCGTGATAAGGAAAGAATGAATCGGCTTGGGCATAATATTTCATTGCTTGCCCAGCAGGAATCGGCGCAACGCATTGCAGGAATAATACTTGAATGTATCAGGGTTAATAAAAAGTCGGAATTGTGAATACCTCAACGCTGAAAACGTTCTATTTTCTGGGTATCGGAGGAATCGGTATGAGTGCCCTGGCCCGCTATCTGCATCTTGCTGGCAGCAGGGTGTCGGGGTATGACAAGACTCCAACTCCCCTGACCGCTGCGCTTGAAGCTGAAGGCATGGACATTCACTACAACGACAGGCCTGACCTGGTCCCCGAAGACACCGATCTGGTGGTTTATACACCGGCTGTTCCTGCTGACCTGGGTGAATTTCTCCATATTGTGCGGAAGGGTTACAAAATGATGAAACGCGCTGAACTGCTCGGAGCCATCACATCAGAAAAGTCGACCCTGGCAGTAGCCGGAACCCATGGAAAAACTACAGTCACAACCATGCTATCCCACATTCTTTTCCCGGGTAGCAAGGGTTGTACCTCTTTCCTGGGAGGAATTGCAAAGAACTACGATTCAAATCTGCTCCTCAATCCCGCCAGTCAGTTTATGGTAGCTGAAGCCGATGAATTTGACCGTTCGTTCCTTCGTCTTTTCCCCTGGCTCGCAGTAATTACATCCACTGATGCCGACCATCTTGACATCTACAGGGATCATCAGCAACTAAAAGAATCTTTTGCGCTCTTTGCAGCGAATATTAAAGAAAACGGATTTCTGGTTGTTAAACACGGCCTGGAAATACCACTTCCCGAGGGTCGGAATATCTCAGCTTACAGCTATTCCGTGACAGGATCATCCGATTTCAGGGCAGAAAACCTCCGCCTTTCAGAGGGCATTTACCGTTTTGATCTTAAAACTCCCGGAGAAAAAATCAAGGGGTTAATGCCATCCCTTCCGGGAATGTTCAACGTTGAAAACAGCATAGCTGCCGCTGCTGCCGCCTGGCTGGCCGGCAGCAGTGCCGATGAAATTATAAAAGGAATCAACACTTTCGAGGGTGTAAAAAGAAGGTTTGATTTCAGAATCAACCGCCCGGGATTGCTCTATATTGACGATTATGCGCACCATCCCGAAGAGTTGAAGGCATGCATTGGTTCTGTTCGGGCCCTGTATCCCGAAAGAAAAATCACCGGCATTTTCCAGCCACATCTGTATACACGAACCCGAGACTTTGCCACTGGATTTTCAGAGAGTCTTTCAATGCTTGATAAAGTGATTCTGCTCGATATTTATCCGGCCAGGGAACTGCCTATCGAAGGAGTGACTTCAGCCATGTTGCTGAAAATGATCAAAACGACCGATAAACACCTGTGCACGAAGAATGAAGCGCTACATCTGCTGGAGCATTCCAAGCCCGACATTCTGCTAACCCTTGGAGCCGGCGATATTGATCAGATGGTACCTCAGATTGAGCAATTATTCAGTAAAAAAGAAGCCTGATGAAAAGAATTCTCTCGATACTGTTCTGGATTGCGATTGTTGCTGTTGTATGCAGCCTTTTCATCTTTGCCAATCAGCGGCAGAATAAACTTGTTTGCCCGGAATTCAGAATTGAAATTGATTATCAGAATGCGCCGGTATTGGTAACCCAGTCAAATATCAGGCAGGAGATTACCAGGCAGAAGATAAAAGTCAGGGGGAATGAAACAGGTGCCATTGAAGTTGAAAGAATCCGGCAACTGCTGAATGACAATCCCTTTATCAGGCAGGCAGCGCTTACCATTGGCGTCAACGGAGTGGTGAAAGCCTCTCTCACACAGCGAAACCCCCTCGTCAGGGTAATCGATCTTAAAGGAAGGCAATTTTATATCGATGATGAAGGTGCTCTCATGCCTTTGAGTCAGGAGTTTCCGGCAAGGGTTATCATAGCCAGCGGAAATATTAAACCTATTGGTAAAATAACCAAGAAATCAGGTCTGAAAAACGGACAGCCTCAATATAAGAATCTTCCGGCAGTTCTTCAGGAGATATATGTAACCTCCATGGCCCTGAGAAAAGAAGTCTTCAGCAATGCTTTCATTGAGCAGATTTATGTGAATGAAACCGGCGAATTGGAGCTCTTTCCGAAAATCGGGCAGCAGAAAATCATTCTGGGTGACACCACCAATATTGATGAGAAGCTGAAAAACCTTAAGGTTTTCTATCATGCTGGAATGAAAGAGGCAGGCTGGAATACCTACAAAACAATTAATCTCAAATTCAGGAATCAAGTTGTATGCACAAAAATTAAATAAAATGGCAACTTCAGAAATAATCGTAGGTCTTGATATCGGCACTACAAAGATTGCAGCCATCGTCGGGCGGCGCAATGAAAATAATAAAATTGAAATACTGGGCTTTGGCAGGACCGAGTCGATCGGTGTTAAAAGAGGTGTTGTATCCAATATCGAGGATACCGTTCAGAGTATAAAAGTCGCCATAAAGGAAGCCGAAGGCAGATCAGATTCTGACATCGCCACTGTTAATGTGGGAATAGCCGGACAGCACATCAAGAGTATACAGTACAGGGGGTCTGTGATCAGACCCAATGCTGAAAACGAGATTACCCAGGCTGACATTGACGGGTTGACTGAAAATATGTACAAGCTTGCCATGAATCCGGGCGAAGATATCATCGATGTCATCCCGCAGGAATATACTGTTGATGGTGAATCCGGCATCAAGCAGCCCAAAGGAATGCTGGGTCATCAGCTGGAGGCCAATTTCCATATCATTACCGGACAAACGATGGCTGCCAAGAACATCTTTAAATGTGTAAAAAAAGCCAGCCTAGAAGTCGATTCATTGCTTCTGGAACCACTGGCCTCAGCTGAGGCTGTCCTGAGTGAGGAAGAAAAAGAAGCAGGCGTAGTACTTGTTGATATTGGTGGAGGAACCACCGACATCGCCATCTTCCAGGACGGTATAATCAGGCATACCGCCGTAATTCCGTTCGGAGGCGACATCATTACCGAAGACATCAAGGAAGGCTGTACCATCATTAAAAAGCATGCTGAAGACCTGAAGGTCAAATTCGGTTCCGCGCTGGCCAGCGAAAACAGGGACGAAGAGATTGTTGCTATCCCCGGCCTGCGTGGGCGCCCACCCAAGGAAATCACCTTAAAGAATCTTGCCAGTATTATTCAGGCAAGGATGGAAGAAATCATCGAGCATGTTTACTTCGAAATAAAGAATTCAGGTTATGAAAAAAAACTGATTGCAGGCATTGTTCTGACCGGTGGCGGAGCGCAGCTCAGGCACATTTCACAACTGACTGAGTTTATAACGGGCATGGATACCCGCATCGGCTACCCGAACGAGCACCTCGCTCCCGGTGTGCCGGAGGAGATGGCCAGTCCCATGTATGCAACCGGTATCGGTCTTGTAATCATAGGATTGCAGAGGTATGAAAAGGAATTGCAGAAATCCGAAAAACCGACAGCCAAGCCCAAAAAGCAGGCCAGGTTGTCTTTCTTCGATGGCATAAAAAAATTCTTTGAAGAAGACGGTGAAAACTGAGATATTAACAAATGGCCTGTTGATAAAATCAGGTTATTGAAGTAGCTGTAAACACTATTAATCACGTAATTTTAGGAGATCAAAAATATGCCAGATATGCTCAAATTCGACTTGCCTGTTAATCAGTCGTCCATTATAAAAGTTATCGGTGTCGGTGGAGGTGGAAGTAACGCAGTTACGCACATGTTCAAGCAGGGAATCCGTGGTGTTGATTTTATGATTTGCAATACCGATTGCCAGGCACTTGATACCAGTCCTGTCCCGTTAAAGATACAACTCGGCAATAAAGGTCTGGGAGCCGGTTCTATTCCGGCTGTCGGAAAGGATGCCGCTACTGAAAATATTGATGATCTCCGGAAGATTCTTGAAAACAATACCAAAATGGTATTTATCACTGCCGGTATGGGTGGTGGTACAGGTACCGGTGCTGCTCCCGTTATCGCTTCACTGGCGAAGGAGTTGGGAATCCTTACAGTAGGAATTGTGACACTGCCATTTTCATTCGAAGGCCGCAAAAGAATTCAGCAAGCCAGATCAGGTATTGATGAATTACGTAAATCTGTTGATACCCTGCTCATCATCTGTAATGACAAACTTCGTGAACTGGATGGGGACCTGAAACTATCCGAAGCATTCAACAAGGCAGATAACATTCTTACCGTTGCTGCCAAAGGGATTGCAGAAATTATCACTGTTACGGGCTACATCAACGTTGACTTTGAAGATGTTAAAACTGTCATGAAAGACAGCGGAAAAGCCATCATGGGATCCGGAATGGCCGAAGGTGAGAACCGAGCACTTGAAGCTGTTCAAATGGCCATGACATCGCCGCTGCTTGATGATGCCAACATCAGGGGTGCCAGCAATATTCTTCTGTATATCTCATCCGGAACCGCAGAAATTACCCTGGATGAAGTTATGGAGATTACCGATTACATTCAGCATGAAGCCGGTTCCGGGGCAGATATTATCTGGGGCAATGGTACAGATGAAACCCTTGGCAATAAGATCAGCATTACTTTGATTGCAACAGGGTTTGATTCAAAAAACAGTCCGGAAGGACACAATACACGCCCGGATGTAATCGTTTACCCTTTGAATTCAACACCGGAGCAACCCCCAAAGCCGGCCGAACAACCGAGACCTGAACCCGCTTCGGTTGAGGAGATCAGACTGGTCAACAGGGTTCCGGAGGAAGAAAAAATTGACCTTTCTTCTTTCCAGGAAGATAAAGCAGAACCATTGCGCACTTTCACATTTGAAATCAATTCTCCCCAACCTGACGGTTCTGCCCCGAAATCCGAGGAAAAATCAGCGGCTGAGAATTATGTATTCACCCCTGTTAAACCCACCCGCCACCCCGAACCCGGCTTCGATTTCCTGCGCGATTACAGATCTGACAAACAGAAATTACAGGACGATGAAGATGAAGCGCAGAAACAGGAAGAAAGAGCCAATGTTAGGTTAGCCAAACTCAGGGAAGTAAGCATCAAGGTGAACACCCCGGAAGGACTGGCCGAACTTGAAAGTCAACCGGCTTACCTGAGGAGAAAGGTTGAGCTTCATGATAATCCGCCATCAGACAGTTCCGAAGTTTCGAAATATATGCTTTTTAAGACCGATAATAAGTCGGTGGAAATGAAACCGAATAATTTTCTGCATGACAATGTAGATTAAGCAGAATACCATTGAAATGAGCCTTACAGACAAGATAAACGACGACATCAGGAAAGCAATGCTGGCCCGTGAGAAAGACAAACTTGAAGCCTTACGGGCTGTCAAGTCAGCATTGCTGCTTGCCATGACCAGTGAAGGCGGAGGTAATATAACAGATGATCTGGAAATTAAACTCCTTCAGAAACTTGTCAAGCAACGCCGCGAAACAGCTGAAGTTTATACTGGTCAGAACCGTGCCGATCTTGCGCAGGTTGAAACTTTTCAGGCGGATATTATTGCCGCTTACCTCCCTTCACAGCTTGGACCGGAAGAACTGAAACCTCTCATTTCTGCTATTATTGCTGAAACAGGCGCTTCCGGAATTAAAGACATGGGCAGGGTTATGGCTGCTGCTTCACAGCAACTGGCAGGAAAAGCCGACAACAAAGCAATCTCACTCATTGTAAAAGAACTACTCGGACTATAACTTCATATTATGATCCCCCCACCAAAAAGGCTGCTTCGGCAGCCTTTTTCTTATATTTTTTTTTGATGTCTGATTAATATGGCTCTAAGTTGAGCGTAACAATCATCAAAAAAGATTTCACAGGATTGAATAATCATGATTAACATCTGATTAACAAGGGAATAGGCATATGAATGTGTATGTATTGAGTAATAGTGAAATTTGGGAATTTAAATTAAGAAAGATTTCGCAATTCTTATAATATTTGTATCTTTCGACATTGTTGAGGCGGGGATTTTTTCTATAGTTATAAGTTCTTTGATAATTGATTATTAACCATAAACTATTATTTTTTATGCTAAGGAACATTCTTCTATCAGGGGCATTATTCATTTCAATATTGGTATGTGCTCAAAAACCTTCGATGAAATATGGTAAAATAGACCCTGCTCTTCTGTCAATGAAACAATATGATGCAGATACCAGCGCCGGGGCTTTGATCCTGGGCGACATCGGCGATATCAGTTACAACTATGACGAAAAAACAGGCTTCACGGTTGAATTGGTAAGGCATGTAAGAATTAAAGTTTTCAATTCAAAAGGCTTTCACACAGCAAATTTTAAGATACCCTATTACACTTCAGGTGATTTAAAAGAAAAAGTATCAAGAATTAAGGCAACCGCTTATAATCTGGATGCCGGAAACAAGATTGTGGAAACAGATATTGATAAAGCCAATATATTTACTGAAGAAATCAGTTCAAAAGAAAGAAGTCAGAATTTTTCGGTGCCCAACGTAAAAAACGGGACTGTTTTTGAGGTTGAATATCATATTATTTCTGACATCATCTGGGAGATCCGTACCTGGGAATTTCAATCCACTGTCCCTTCGCTGTTCAATGAACTGAGGGTCTCTATTCCTGAATATTTCATATTCAAAACCCTGATGAAAGGATATCTGACTCCGGTTGTTTCTGATGTCACCAACGATACACAAACCATTTTTATCACCAATGATGATGGTTCCAAAAGTCCGATTCTTTGCAATAATCTGACCAAGAAATTGAAATTCGAGAACATTCCTGCGCTTAAGGAGGAACCATACATGAATGCAATATCCAATTACATATCTTCCATTGAATTTGAAATAGCCTCGGTAAATCTGCCTTTTACTAAAAAAGACTATACGACAACATGGGAAAAGATCAGCTATAACCTCTGGAATGATGAGGATTTCGGAACACAGCTGAAAAGAAATTGTCCGATAAAGGAAGAAGCCGAAATGCTGAAAACTGCCTACCCCGATCCGAAAGAGCGGATGATCAAAGCCTTCGAACTGATACGCAATTCGATGACATTTAATGACAGATACGGTATTTATATAACAAAAACACTTCGTAAAGCATGGGAAGACAAGAAAGGTAAAGCTTCTGATATCAATCTGCTTCTGGTTTCGTTGCTGAATGAAATTGGCATTGAAGCTGATCCTGTGATTCTGAGCACACGCAAAAACGGAATTCTGCATCCCGCCCAGATCATGCTGACCAAGTTTAACTATGTAATTGCTGAAGCACGCATCGGAACCGAGAAATTCCTTCTCGATGCAACCGACAAGAAGTTATCCTTCAGCCTGCTGCCTGAACGATGCTTAAATGGAAAAGGAAGAAGAATAACCCAGACTCCGGATCTGAACGATTGGGTTCCTTTATCGGTTAACCAGCAAAATGAGAGGCTCCTTTATATGCAAACCACGGTTAAACCCGACGGTAATATCAGTGGAGACTTCAATTTGATGGAAACAATGTATTTTGCCTATGACAGAGCCGAACTGATTAAGGAAGAAAACAGTGATGAAGATTACATCACTGAATTCGAGTCAGAAACCAATGGGCTTCAGATTAATGAATTTACCATCGAAAACATTGACGACAGAAGTCAGCCACTTGTAATGAAGTATAAGGCCGATTATCTGTTGAGTGACGGGAGTATTAAGGACATTATATATGTGAACCCTACACTCGGTGAAGGAATAACATCCAATCCATTTACAACTGAAATTCGCGAATTTCCCGTTGATTTCATTCTTCCCTGGTCATCCAAAATAATCAACACAATCACAATTCCTGATGGTTATACGATTGCTGAAATGCCCAAAAACGCTGTTATCAGCCTGCCTGATCAACTCGGGAATTACAGGTATACCATCGGTGCAACAGGGAACCAGATCCAGCTGATGTGTGTTGTTAATATCCGAACATCACAGATTATTTCCGCAAACTATCCCGATATCAGGGAATTCTATTCCAGAATCGTAGCAAAAAATGCAGAAATGGTTGTTTTGAAAAAAATCTGACCATGAGACATATATTCTGCTTTATTCTTAACGGCCTGTTGGGTTTTATTACCATCACAGGCCAGGTCAGCGCGCAGGAACTTGCTGTTTCAAACATTCCTGAAACCCTTCTCAGGGGGGCCAATTCAGTAGTCAGGGACCGGGCCGTAACGATTTCACTAACCGGTGACGGACAATATATACACAGGGAAAGTATAAAACTGACCATAATAAATGAAAAGGCCCTTGACCTCGCACACCTGAAGATTTTCTATAACACGGGTGAAAAAGTAGTCTTCAGGACAGCTGCTGTTTTTAATTCCGACGGTGTTAAAATCAAATCAATAAAACAGTCTGATATGGCCGATTACAGTGCAGCAGGAGCTTCAACCATTTATAGTGATGCCCGGGTTATATATTATCAGATTGTGCCTGTAAGTTATCCTTTTACTGTATTCTATGACTATGAAATTGCATATAACAATTTGTATTTCTTTGAAACATTTTCATCCTATATCTCCGATTACCAAAGTGTTGAGAATTCATCACTGACAATAATCAATACTGCAGGTATTCCGCTGAGTATAAAAAAGCAAAATATTCCAGAAAATGTCCGGATTGCTGAATCCGAAGCGACAGAAACCTGGAAATTCAGCAATCTGCCCCCCTTGACTGATGAACCATTAATGCCTCAGTTAGTCGAAGTTGTGCCTTTGATAAGGGTTGCCCCTGTATATATTAAATATGATAATTTCGAAGGCAGGTCGGATTCCTGGGCCAATTATGGGAAATGGATTGCAAGACTTTCGACCGGACGTAAAAGCCTGGGAGTTTCTACAGTATCGATGCTCAATCAAATGACATCGAAAGCGTCATCCCAAAGAGAGAAGGTCAGGATTATTTACAAATATCTACAATCCAAAACGCACTATATCAGCATTTCTCTCGGAATCGGAAGCATACAGCCACATGAAGCATTTTCTGTGGATGAACTCGGATATGGTGATTGCAAAGATCTGAGCAATTATATGGTTTCCATGCTTGATGCCGTTGGAATAAAATCCTATTACACCATTGTAAATTCAGGTGAAGGCCAGTATTCGTTTCAGAAAGATCAGCCGGGTCATCAGTTTGACCATGCCATTGTATGTGTTCCTTTGGGCAATGATACAACCTGGCTTGAATGTACCAGTCAGATTAGCCCCTTTGGTTATCTGGGTACATTTACCGACAACAGGAATGTATTGGTTATCAAGGATGATTCAGGAGAATTGGTCAGGACACCTGAATATACAATCAATGATAATTACATCAATTCCAGGATTGTAGTTGACCATAGTGCTGATGGCACTGCTGCCCATGGCACCATCAGTTTCAGTGGATTGATGATGGACGATGAAGTTTTTGCAGCAAATAAGAACACAAAAGATCAGATCGCCTGGTTAAATAAAAGGCTGGATATAAAGGATTTTACCTTAATCAATCATCGCTATAATATACTGGAGGACCCCAAACCAGTCATCCGGCTGGATGTTGAGCTTGCGCTGAAATCATTTTTTACCGGTGCCAACGGAAGATTGTTTGCATCCCTGAACCTGAACAATATGATTGATGTTCCAGCCAGGGTCAGATCCAGGAAACATCAGCTCTACATACCTTATTCTTACCAAAGTTCCGATACAGTTACCGTTAATATGCCTGCCGGATATAAGCCGGAGCAATTGCCCGTGAGTTCAGTTAATGATGAGCGATTCGGCAGTTACAGTATGAAAACGGTATACGAAGAAGGCTACATCATCTGTATCCGTAAATTTGAATTATTCAAAGGAACCCATGCCCCTGAAGAGTATAATGCATTCTATGAATTTATGCAGAAGGCTGCCATTGCCGATTCCAAACAACTGGTGCTGATTCAGGAACCCTGATTTGAACAAAAACAACAGAGGCCGGAAAATCCGGCCTCTGTTGTTTTTGTATAATTCAATGACTTATGCACCAAGCATAAACCTTTTGAATGTGGTAACAGTAAGGTCCTTATCCATTTTACTAAGAAATTCACGAACGGATAATTTATTATCGCGTACAAACTCCTGATTCAGCAGGGTACTTTCTTTATAAAATTTATTCAGTTTACCCAGGGCGATCTTTTCAACCATTTCTTCAGGTTTGCCTTCCTGGCGTGCCTGTTCTTTTCCGATTTCAATTTCGCGCTCAATAACATCTGAAGGAACATCATCCTTATCCACTGCAACAGGTGCCATGGCAGCAATCTGCATCGCAACTTCATGTCCGGCCTGATCAATACCTTCAACGCCGGCCTTGTTCAGTCCAAGAATGGTAGCAAGCCTGTTTCCGGGGTGATTGTATGCAAATACCCTGGGGGCACAGATAACTTCGAAATGCGCAAGCTCCATTTTCTCACCGGTTTTACCAACCATTTCGGTAATGTTATCCATTACTGAACGGCCATTCAGATCAAGTGCCTTGAATTCATCACTTGTTTTAGGTTGCTTTTCAATGGCTTTGGCCATGATCAGGTTGGTAAAATCAACAAATTCCTGGTTCTTTGCAACAAAGTCGGTTTCGCAGTTAAGCATAAAGATAGCAGCGAAATCCCTGGCTTCATTGGTGCGGGCAAGTACAATACCCTCATTGGCATCCTTGTCGGCACGTTTGGTAGCCAGTTTCTGACCTTTCTTACGCAGATAATCAATCGCTTTTTCAAAATCGCCGTCATTTTCCTGGAGTGCGTTTTTGCAATCCATCATTCCGGCTCCGGTCATCTGACGCAATTTATTTACATCAGCAGCAGTAATATTAGCCATAAATAATTTCAGTTAATGGTTATTGTTATTTTCTGGGTCCACCCGGTTTTTTACCCAATGGTTTCCTTACACCCGGTTTGCTCCTGCGGCCTTCTTCGCCACCTTCTTCACCCGCAACGGGTTTACGGAGGCGCTCTCCGGTTGCTGAGAACTCTTCGTCTTCTTCATCGTCAAGATCGAAACTTCTTGGACCGGTATACCCTTCTTCACGCTCATCTTCGGCACGTTTATCACGGTCTATCTTGCGTTCCATCAGGCCTTCCTCAATGGCGAGAACCATTTTTCCCACAATAAGTGAAATGGATTTTGAAGCGTCGTCGTTGGCCGGAATCGGGAAATCAACGATGTTGGGATCAGAATTGGTATCAACAATAGCAAAGGTTGGGATGTTGAGTTTGCGGGCTTCGGCAATGGCAATATGCTCTTTGCTGATGTCCACAACAAAAATAGCGGCCGGCAAACGGCTCAGATCGGCGATTGAACCAAGGTTCTTCTCGAGTTTGGCACGTTCACGGGCAATCTGAAGACGCTCGCGTTTTGAAATATTGGTATAACTCGGGCTTGACATCAGCTTATCGATGGATGACATCTTGCGTACAGCCTTGCGGATGGTGGCAAAGTTGGTGAGCATTCCACCGGGCCAGCGCTCAGTTACATAAGGCATGGCAACAGTTTTTACATGCTCAGCAACAATTTCCTTCGCCTGTTTTTTGGTTGCTACAAAAAGAACCTTCTTACCTGACTTGGTGATTTGTTTGAGTGCAGATGCAGCCTCATCAATCTTGGCGATGGTTTTATAAAGGTCAATAATGTGAATACCGTTGCGCTCCATAAAAATGTACGGCGCCATATTCGGGTTCCATTTACGTTTCAGATGGCCGAAATGTGAACCGGCATCCAGTAATTCTTCAAAAGTTGTTCTTGCCATTTAAATTTTTGTTAATTGTTTACATTCTGTCAAAATCAATTGCCAGGTAGCTCGGTTAAGCAGCTATGCTCAGTGGTTGAGGTCCTGGCAATTTAGATACTAAACACAAATCGGAATTAGCGCTTGCTGAACTGGAATTTCTTACGGGCTTTCTTCTGTCCGGGTTTTTTCCTTTCAACCATACGCGGATCCCTGCGCAACAGTCCTTTTGCTTTCAGCGGGGGGCGGAACTCAGGGTTTATTTCACAAAGTGCTTTGGAAATAGCCAGGCGAAGTGCTTCGGCCTGACCGGTAATACCACCGCCGTCAAGATTGACCTTGATATCGTATTTGCCAAGAGACTCAGCAACTTCAAGCGATTGGGTTACAACATACTGCAGTGTTCCGGTCGGAAAATATTCTTTGTAATCCCTTCCGTTAACAGTGATTATCCCATTGCCATCTTTCAGATATATACGGGCTACAGCAGTTTTCCTTCTGCCAAGGGTGTTGATCACTTCCATACTTATTTGATTGAATTAAGATTAATCAATTCGGGTTGCTGTGCCTGATGCGGATGCTCAGCACCTGCATATACCTTAAGGTTCTTGTAAATGGCATCACCCAGTTTGTTCGAAGGGAGCATTCCCCTTACTGCATACTCAATTACCCTTTCAGGATGTTTCTGCAGGATTTCCCAGGGCGTGGCAAAACGCTGTCCACCCGGATAACCGGTATGGCGGACGTAAACCTTTTCAGTAAGTTTTTTGCCCGTGAGTTTTATCTTCTCTGCATTGATGATGATTACGAAGTCGCCACAGTCAAGATTCGGGGTAAAATTGGTCTTGTACTTTCCCCTCAGGATATTGGCAACTTTACTCGACAAACGTCCGAGTGTCTGTCCTTCGGCATCAACCAGTACCCAGTTCTTCTGAATGGTAGCCGGCGTTGCTGACAAAGTTTTATAACTTAATGTGTTCATTGGTTAAATTTTTTATTGAAAACAATAAAACAACCGTCCCAACAACTGATTCACGGGCATGAGATTCAGATGCTTACGGCAGGGTCCTTTAGAGAGATAAGGTTTTCACGCTTCAGGTTACGGCCGTTCACGGACACACTTATGCTTTAAAAGGGGTGCAAAGGTAGAGGTTTTTTTTGATTTAACAAATTTGTAAACAATTAATTGTTGATAAAGCAGGTTGAAAAATGAGCTGTATTGTATCAGTAAATTCCTGACCAATTGTTCCAGGCAGTCATCTTCAACAAATTTACAAGGTAACCCTTTAGTTTTCTACCTTTGCAACGCATATCAAATTCATTGCCTAACAGATGTCCATTATCGTCAGCAATATCAGTAAACAGTTCGGCCGGCAGCTTGCCCTCGACAATGTTTCATTCAGCATCAACCCGGGTGAAATCGTCGGATTGCTGGGGCCCAATGGTGCCGGAAAATCAACCATGATGAAGATCATCACCTGCTTTATTCCGCCCACTTCAGGCGAAGTAAGTGTGCATGGTTTCGACATCCGCGAGCAATCACTGGAAGTCCGGAAGAAAGTTGGTTACCTGCCTGAAAATAATCCGCTTTATACCGATATGTATATTAAGGAGTACCTCGGTTTTGTGGCAGGAATTCATCATCTTGGGAAAAGTTCCTCAAAACGGGTAGCTGATATGATGGAAGTAACCGGACTTATGCCCGAAAAGAGTAAAAAGATCGGTGCTTTGTCTAAAGGATACCGCCAAAGGGTCGGACTTGCTCAAGCCATGATCCATGATCCTGAAGTTCTGATTCTTGATGAACCTACTTCCGGTCTGGATCCGAATCAACTGGTGGAAATCCGAAACCTGATCGCTGAGATAGGCAAACAGAAAACCATCATGCTTTCCACGCATATTCTTCAGGAAGTCGAAGCCATCTGCAGCCGGGCCATCATCATTAACCAGGGCAGAATTGTAGCCGACGACAGTACCGGTCACCTCCTCAGCAATGCCTCTGAGCGTGAACTGGTAATGGTTGAATTTGACCGTGAGGTCAGCATATCCGGTCTAAAAACAATCAAGGGAGTAATCACGGTTAAAAAACTGCAGGGGTTCTCCTGGCTGATTGAATCGGCAAAAGATCTCGATGTAAGGCAGGAAGTATTCAGGTATGCCGTTGATAATGGCCTCACAGTCCTTTCGATGCAGAAACAGGGCAATAGCCTGGAAGAGGTATTCCAGCAGCTGACGAAACCCTGAGTTTTCTTGATGGAGTGAAAAAAGACGAGTGAGTGAGGGAGTGAGGAAGCAAGGGAGCGAAAAGAAGCGACTTAAGCGAGAAGAAGAGACTGAAAGCGGAAATAATGGAATATTGGAATGATGGAATGGTTGGGGTGTCGTGATATTGGACTTGTCCCGAATTTCGGACCAGTTGGTTGGCCGCTTGCCTGCCTACGAGGAAAGTTTAGGATTTCAGGTTTACCTTCAGAGAACTCTGCTTCCTCTGTTCAGAATAGGGATTTAAGATTAATGATTGATAATCAGACATTTTATTTTAGAAATTAGAAATTGGTTATTGGAAATTGGTTATATGTCATTCTAACCCCTTGTCTCCATTTCCCCTTGTCACCGTGTCTCTTCCTTAAAACCCGTAATCCAAAATCAGCAATTCGAAATCCAAAATCCGAACCGAAACGAAGCGGGGTTCACTGAAAATAAATCCGAAATCGGCAATCCACAATCCGAAATAAAATAATCCTTACCTTTGCAGTGCGTTAAAGACGCGATGGAAAAATTTGATTGATTGCAACCATTTAAAAAAATGCTAAAGCAATTCCTGCCGTTGATCATCCTTTCCGTTTAAACATTTTCCTATAACTTAAATTTTGCTGAAATGGCATATCTGTTTACTTCTGAATCCGTATCGGAAGGGCATCCCGACAAGGTTGCCGACCAGATCTCTGATGCATTGCTTGATGAATTCCTGAGATTTGACCCCAACTCCAAAGTAGCCTGCGAAACACTGGTTACCACCGGCCTGACCGTATGCAGCGGTGAAGTCCGCACCGAAGGCTATGTTGACCTGCATAAAGTTGTCCGTAAAACCATTGCCGACATAGGCTATACCAAAAATGAATACCGGTTTGAAGGGGAATCCTGCGGAATAATATCCACCATTCATGAACAGTCGCAGGATATTAACCGGGGTGTAGATCGCGAAAATCCCGAAGATCAGGGGGCCGGCGATCAGGGCATGATGTTTGGCTACGCCACCCGCGATATGGAAAACCTGATGCCGATGCCCATCGAACTGGCTCACATCCTGCTTCAGAAACTGGCTGAGATCCGCAAGGAAGGTAAAGTGATGACATACCTGAGGCCCGATTCGAAATCGCAGGTTACCATTGAATACGATGACAACAACCGCCCGGTCAGAATCGACACCATTGTAATTTCAACCCAGCACGATGATTTCGCTGACAAAACATTGCCGGAGAAAGAAGGCGATGAACTGATGCGGCTGAAAATAGAAAAGGATGTCCGTGATATCCTTATCCCAAGAGCCATTGCCGATCAGCCTGAAAGGGTTAGAAAGTTGTTTAATGATCATTTCACCTTACATGTTAATCCTACAGGAAAATTTGTAATTGGCGGCCCTCATGGTGATACAGGCCTCACGGGACGAAAAATCATTGTTGACACCTATGGTGGCAAGGGAGCACATGGCGGAGGTGCATTCTCAGGCAAAGACCCCTCAAAGGTTGACCGTTCAGCAGCCTATGCAGCCAGACACATCGCCAAGAATCTTGTCGCTGCCGGCATTGCAGATGAAGTACTAGTACAGGTTGCCTATGCCATCGGGATTGCCAGGCCGGTTGGTTTATACATTAATACATACGGCACTGCCCATATAAAGGATGATCAGGGTAAAACAGTGACCGATGGCTTCATTGCCGGAAAGGTAAATGAGATCTTCGACATGAGGCCTTATGCCATCGTAAAGCGTTTCGGGCTGAGAAACCCGATATATACGCCAACGGCAACCTATGGTCACTTTGGCCGCAAGGACAGAACCGAAGAAGTGGAAGTCTATTTTACCAATGGTGATACATACGACAGGGTTGAAGATGGCAAACTTAAACACTTTAAAAAAGTAGAATTGTTCGCCTGGGAAAAAACCGACTATATTGATCGTATAAGAAAGTCATTCGGTCTCTGATTCAGGATGATAACATCCTGAGCAGACTTTAAAAACCGACCGGTCACATATTAAAAAAAGAGCCCCGCCTAGGCGGGGCTCTTTCACATTAAGTTAAACAAGTAGTCCAAGTATTACGAGCTTTGAGAATTAACGCTTAACAACAAATTTTCGTGTGATTCTAGCAGAATTATTTATTATCAGAGAGTAAAAGTAGATTCCGTTTTTAAGGTTGCTTACATTCAGGTTTGCTTTTCCAGATGTTTTATCAAGAACAACTTCATCAATAATAGTGCCAAGAAGGTTTGTAACCCGAATTGAAGCTTTACCGGTTCCTGCCGGCATTGTATAATCGAAATTTACGCCGGAAGAGGCTGGGTTAGGATAGGCATTTGAAATGTCAGGTACATTCACTGTAACATCTCCTATCCCAACATAACCAACCGTATAATTGACCACGAACGACAAGCTGTCATTCGGGTTCTCAATATTGTATACTGTATACCTGACACTGGATGTGCCCTGAACACCACCATGAGTATAATCACCCCTGAAAGAATCATCGGTTAACCCGCTTGCGATAGTTACCGCTTCCGGGGTATCGTAAACAAAAGGAGGATAGCATGATGGACCCCAACAGATATTTGAACTTGTATTTTCAAGAAGTTTAAGGTCATATTTCTTCACCCTGACTGACACAGGTACGCTATTGATATTTTTTACAAGGGCCACTACTTCAACAGGGTCATGAGTAGGTTCATACAGGACGGATATCTCCTGATCGTTAACCAACGGAGCACTGTTGTAAGTCAGTTCAAATGAATGCTCCGCAGCAACTGCCACGATATAGTTGACGATGAACCAGGTTGAATCGGCCGGGTTGCTCATATCAAAGAATGAATACATTACCCTGGATGAGCCTAAATTACCACTATGGGTATAATCACCACGGAAAGAACTGTTACTTGCTCCCGCATCAAGCCTGACAGTTTCAGGGCTTTCATAAACAAATGGCGGATAACAGGAAGTACCCCAGCAGAAATTGGCGTTTGTTCCATTTACAAGTGAAAGATCGGTACGTCTGACTTTTACATCCAGGCTGTTTGCCGTGTTGTTGGTAACTAACAATGAAAGTTCAACAGGATCATGGTCGGGACTACTTACAACATAAACTTCTGATCCGTTACCAATGGCATTCTCATCTTCGAATAACAGCAAGGACTGCGCTTTCAGGCTGATTACAGCCAGAAAAATTATAGCTGAAAAGAGTAATATTTTTTTCATGACCTCAAGATTAGATTCCAATTAGTTATCAAATATTATGCTAAAGGTAATACCCAGCTCCCGGAAATATTGAAATAATGTTAAAATATCCCTGTAAATAAACACAATACATTAATATTGTGTTGTTATTTCAGGCAAAACTAAATATTAATGTCAAGGAATGGATCAAATTCTTAATTATTTTTTTTAAAAACTTTTCAACACCTATTTTCGGTTCATAAAAATGCTGATCTTTGCAACAACGAGATTCCCCTAAACAACACATTATGAAAAAATTAGCACTACTCACATTGTTAATAACCCTCTCTATCGCAGGGTTCAGTCAGTCGCAAAGGCTGGTTTTATTGGAGCATTTTACACAGGCAAGCTGTGGGCCATGTGCCACCTACAATCCATCCATTCACACCCTGCTGGTAAACAATCCCGATAAGATCACCTCTATCAATTACCATACGAGCTGGCCGGGATATGATCCGATGTACAATCACAACACGGTAGATGCCGGTGCCAGGACATCCTATTATGGGGTAACCAGCGTACCTAATTCGGTACTTGACGGAAATTATTACAATGGTCATCCAAACGGATGGAACATCAATACAGTCAATTTGAGGTATGCTGTTCCTTCACCTTTCAATTTGTCGATAAACCAGCATCTTTCACCGGGCAACGACACATTGTTTGTAACCATGCTCATCGAAGCTACTGCTGATATTTCGGGACCTCTGAGCGCGTACATGACCGTTATTGAAAAGCACATTCATTTCAATACTGCTCCCGGAAGCAATGGCGAAAAGGATTTCTATAATGTGATGAAGAAACTGTTGCCGACCAAGACCGGCATTGCTCTTCCGACACCAATGCTCTCGGGTGATTATGCAATCATTGAATCTTATTGGGTGCTTGCCAATGTGTATACCATTTCTGAACTGAGCGTGGTTGGATTTGTACAGAATCCTACCACCAAAGAAGTACATCAGTCGGCCAATCTTTCACTCACACCAATAACAGCCCTTCATGATAATGACGTTCAGATGACGGCTTTTACCAATATGGTTGACAAGTATTGTAAAACGGAATTCAGCCCGAAAGTTTCAATCCGGAATAATGGTAATGCTCCTCTGACAGAAATGGTAATCAAATACCAGGTCAACGATGGAGAGGTGCTGAGTCACACCTGGACCGGGAATTTGCCTTTCCTTGGTAAAACCGAGGTTGAACTTCCCCAGGTAACCTTTGACCTGCTTGCCAGTAACAATCTGAAGATTTATGCCGACCAGGTAAACCAGGTTACAGATGAATATCACAAAAACGATACACTTAACCACAGTTTTGCACCCGCCGTCCAGGCATCACGAAATGTACAGGTTAAAATAAGAACCGATAATTTCCCTGAAGAAGTAACCTGGGAAATCATCAGCAGCACGGGAGAAGTTGTTTTTGCCGGTGGACCTTACGCAGAACCTGGGACAGTCTATACTGAAGAGTCAGTACTCCCCTACGATGATTGTTATGAGTTCAGGGTATACGATGCCGGTGGAAACGGGCTATGCTGTACAAACGGAACCGG
Source organism: Bacteroidota bacterium (assembly GCA_009773455.1). Classification (GTDB taxonomy): domain Bacteria; phylum Bacteroidota; class Bacteroidia; order Bacteroidales; family Lentimicrobiaceae; genus Lentimicrobium. The sequence continues at coordinate 44,887 of WSXU01000011.1, forward strand.
CTTCTACAGTCTGAAGTCGGGTTCAGTAACCGTAGCCCAGGGTACACAGTTCGGCGCAGAGGTTTTTGCACAGTTTGATGTAGTAAGTGTCGGAACTGAAAACATTTCCGGTGAAGCCGGATTCGAAGCTTATCCCAATCCCGCCAGTACAAAATTGTATATCGGATTCACTCAGGAAATGAACCGGAAAGTGAAGCTCAGCATCTACAATCAGCTGGGGCAGGAAGTTTATGTGGCTGACGGCGATTTACTGACCGGCGGATCTCAGAAACTGGAAATCAATACCGGCAGCTGGAAGCCCGGTATTTATTTGATCAGGTTTGAAAACGGCAATGAAATCATCAGCAGAAAAGTTACTGTGAGTAAATAGTAAGTTACAGTTATAAATAAAAACCCTCCGGTTGAAATTTCCGGAGGGTTTTTATTTTGAGAACCTGAGGATTGCTGGCAAGACCCTAAACTTTCAAAAGCGGAGTCAGAGTTTCAGCCTGACCCGTATCAGAACAAACGATCGATTAACCTATCATCGGCGAAGTTTGGCAGGGTAACTTTCAGCAACGGTTCGGCCTCCATGGCACGTTTTATGGCAAAAATGGCTTCTTCGTTCCTCGCCCATGAACGCCTTGAAATGCCGTTGTTCACATCCCAGTGCAGCATAGAACGCAAACGACGGTCACTGTCTTCACTGCCATCGAGCAGCATGCCAAAGCCTCCGTTGATCACTTCTCCCCAACCAACACCACCACCATTGTGAATCGAAACCCAGGTTGCGCCGCGGAAGGAATCACCGATGACATTCTGTATGGCCATGTCAGCGGTAAAGCTGCTCCCGTCGTATATGTTTGAAGTTTCGCGGAAAGGAGAGTCGGTGCCTGAAACATCATGGTGGTCACGGCCAAGTACCACCGGAGCACTTATCCGTCCAACAGCAATTGCTTTATTGAAAGCTGAAGCAATTCTTGTCCGGCCTTCGCAATCGGCATAAAGGATGCGTGCCTGTGAACCCACAACAAGGCGATTTTCCTTTGCGCCCTTTATCCAGCGGATATTGTCTTTCATTTGCTGACTGATCTCTGTGGGAGATGTGGCGGCAATTTCCTCAAGCACCTCCACGGCGATCTGGTCGGTGATATCAAGATCTTCGGGTTTACCGGAAGTACAAACCCAGCGGAAAGGTCCAAACCCATAATCGAAGCACATCGGCCCCATAATATCCTGTACATAGGATGGATAGCGGAATTTGCCATCATCCTTGAAAATGTCAGCACCTGCCCTGCCCGACTCCAGCAGGAAAGCATTGCCATAATCGAAGAAATACATGCCCTGTGAACACAGGGTGTTGATAGCCAGAACCTGCCTGCGCAGTGATTCCTGAACAAGTTTCTTAAACTCCTCCGGTTGACGCGCCATCATTTCATTTGAACTCTCATAGCTGAGACCAACCGGATAATAACCGCCGGCCCATGGATTGTGCAGCGAGGTCTGGTCAGAACCCATATCCACATGGATATTTCTCTCAGCCAGCCGCTCCCAGAGGTTTACAACATTTCCCAGATATGCAATGGAGCGGGCTTGTTTTTCGGATTGATATTTCAGGGCCAGGTCAATGGCTGTATCCACATCGTCAGAAATTTCATCCACCCAGCCCTGGCTGTGGCGCTTGCGGGCGGCATGAGGATTGATTTCGGCGCAGATGGTCACCACCCCGGCAATATTTCCTGCTTTTGGCTGGGCTCCACTCATGCCGCCAAGGCCGGAAGTCACAAACAATCTTCCCGCAATTCCCTGTCCTTTTTTATCGATCTTACGTCCCGCATTCAGCACAGTTATGGTTGTTCCGTGAACGATGCCCTGGGGACCAATGTACATATATGAACCGGCGGTCATCTGACCATACTGAGATACCCCAAGGGCATTGAATTTTTCCCAGTCATCGGGTCCGGAATAATTCGGAATCACCATGCCATTGGTTACCACCACCCGCGGCGCATCTTTGTGTGAAGGGTATAGCCCCATCGGATGACCCGAATACATCACGAGGGTCTGTTCTCCGGTCATCTCAGAAAGATACTTCATGGTAAGCAGGTATTGTGCCCAGTTCTGAAACACAGCACCATTTCCGCCATAGGTGATCAGTTCATGGGGGTGCTGGGCAACCGCTGGATCAAGGTTGTTCTGAATCATCAGCATAATACCTGCTGCCTGGGCACACTTTGCCGGATAATCTCCGATCGGTCTGGCATACATCTTATAATCAGGACGAAACCTGTACATATAGATGCGGCCGTATCTCGTCAATTCACCGGCAAACTCCGGCGCCAGCACTTCATGATGCCTGGGATCGAAATACCTCAGTGCGTTGCGAAGGGCAAGCTTTTTCTCCTCCGGGTTGAGGATATCTTTTCTGACAGGTGCATGGCTGACCGATTGGTCGATTTGCTTTGGCAACGGAAGCACTTCAGGAATACCGGCAATAATTGCCTGCTGAAAATCAGTGTACTGCATTTGTTGTTTCTTTACTGGAGGTTGGTAAATGGTGAAACAAAGGTATGAAGGTTTTTTAATTGCGGATGGAGGATTGCGGATTTCGGATTTAAAATCAAATCTGATGAAAAGGGAATTTGCAGTAACAAACAGGATAAGTAATCAAAACAGGAAAAAAGCATCTGACATTGAGATATTGAAAATATATACTTTTACAGCTTAATCGAACCCGAATGAACCATCTGCTGAAACAGGCCTTCGATCCTGATGAATTCCGTCGTGAAGGCCACCAACTTGTTGATTTACTGGCTTCATATCTGGAGGACTGCAGGGATAATAAGCCCATGCATGTTTTACCGCCTTCTGATCCAGATGCAATGGTCGGCTTCTGGACAAAGGATCTGAACAATCCCGGGTTTAACCTTCAGCATTTCTACGATACCCTGATCCGGCAGGCCAACCACATTCACCATCCGCACTATATGGGACACCAGGTGGTTCCGCCGGCTCCTCTTGCTGCACTGACCGAACTTACTGAAGCCCTGCTTAACAATGGTATGGCCATTTATGAGATGGGACCTTCCGCCACAGCCATTGAGAGGGTGGTATTGCGCTGGCTGGCCGCGAGAATCGGAATGACAGGGCAGCCGGACGGCATTCTTACATCAGGCGGCTCAGTCGGCAATTTAACTGCCCTGCTGGCTGCCCGCCAGGTTAAGTGTGGCTACAACATCTGGGATGAAGGAGTCCGTTCCGAGACACCACTGGCCATCATGGTTTCGGCTGAAGCGCACTACAGCATTGCCCGTGCTGCGAGGATCATGGGCATGGGTGAAAAAGGCCTGGTAAAGGTTCCTGTTAATTCAAGAATGCAACTTGATCCATTGTTACTTGATGAAATGCTTACCCGGGCTACCGGGCAAGGCCTCAAGGTGATTGCACTTGTTGGAAACGCCTGCAGTACCTCTACCGGCACTTTTGACCCTCTGGAGGAAATGGCTGACTTTGCCGATAAACATAGTCTGTGGTTTCATGTTGACGGTGCCCATGGCGGAGCTGCAGCAATGACTGAAAAATACCGTCACCTTACTTCAGGCATCGAACGGGCAGATTCCGTAGTCATCGATTTTCACAAAATGATGCTTACTCCGGCACTAACAACTGCCGTTTTATTCCGGAATGGCAGTCATTCCTTTGAAACATTTGCCCAAAAAGCGGCGTACCTGCTGGAGGGTAACGGGCAGAAGCCCTGGTTTGACGGAGCAGGCCGGACCCTGGAATGCACGAAAAAGATGATGGGCGTAAAGATCTATGCTATGATCAGGCTTTATGGAGAACAGCTTTTTAAAGAATACATCACAACAACTTTTGACCTTGGTCATCGTCTGGCAGAGATGTTGCAACAAAAAAAGGGATTTGAGCTCGCAGTTCAGCCGGATGGAAACATTGTCTGCTTCCGCTACCGGCCGGTTCATTTCATGGGTAACATGAACCTATTAACTGCGACAGTCAGAAAAAAAATGCTTGAGGATGCCCGGTATTATGTGGTTCAGACCAGTGTAAACGGACATATCTATCTCAGGGTTACCCTGATGAATCCATTTTCCACTGACGAACATCTGAATTCAATGCTTCTCCTGGTTAAGACTCTTGCAGAATCTGTTGCAGACACAATTGACGATAAAAGATGATTAAATTTGCTCCGGTCCAAATTACATTTTATGAAAAGTATCAGTAGTATAATTATCCCGCTGGCCATTCTTGTCATAATAGTGGCAGGTTGTTCTATCCGAAACAATAAACAGGAGTCACAGGAGCCAAAAACAGAGAAAAAATCCGGTGTTTCATGGCTGCTTGCCGGTGATGTAAGTAAAGTATGGGCGATTGAATCATTTACAGTTGATGGCATAGACCAACTCAAAGGACTTGAGACATGCCAGCTGGATAATCTGGATGTTTACTGCAGAAACCTGGTTTATGAATCCATTGAAGGAAATACGCGTTGTAAAACCAATGATCCTGAAATCCGCCGCCATGGGAAATGGTCGTTAAATGCTGATTCAACGGCAATCGAGGTAAAACTGGGAACTGACTTGTTTTCGTTGCAAATCATAGAAATCTCAGAAAAAAAACTCCACTACCGTTCGAATGACAACAACCATGTTACTGAAGCCGTGCTGGTTGCCAGTGACTATAAGTTTGAGACCATCATTCAGGCTGATACAATTCACTGATCCATGAAAACCCCGGAAGAGTTCAGGGCTGAAGCGCACAAAATGGCCGACAGGATAGCCGACTATTTTCAGCAGATAGAGCAATATCCTGTTAAATCCCTTGTAAAACCGGGGGAAATTGCAAGCCGCTTACCTGATTTCCCCCCTGATCATCCGGAACAGATGGATGATATTATGGAGGATTTCGAAGAGATCATCATGCCCGGCATTACTCACTGGCAGCATCCAGGTTTCTTTGCATTTTTCCCTGCCAATTCAAGTTATCCCAGCGTGCTGGCAGAAATGCTTACAGCAGCCCTTGGACAGCAGGGGATGATATGGGAGACTTCGCCTGCTGCGGCAGAACTTGAACAAAGGGTAATGGAATGGTTAAAAACCATGTGCGGACTTCCGGCGGATTGGACGGGTGTTATTCAGGATACAGCCTCCGCCTCAACACTCACTGCGTTGCTGACTGCCAGGGAAAAGGCCACAGGATTCAGTGTAAATCATGATGGATTTGACAAGGAAAAGAAACTCAGAATCTATTGTTCAACAGAAACGCATTCTTCGATTGAAAAGGCAGCCAGAATTGCCGGGTTTGGCCGGAAAAACCTGGTAAAAATAGCTGTGGATGATAATTTTGCCATGAATCCTTCCGCGCTGCGTGATGCCATTACAAAGGACCTGAACGATGGCTGCAGACCATGCTGTGTCGTGGCTACCATCGGGACTACCAGTTCAACCGCTGTGGATCCGATCGCTGAAATCGGAAAAATCTGCCGTGAACATGATATCTGGCTCCATGTGGATGCAGCTTTTGCCGGAACCGCCCTGGTTCTGAACGAAATGCGCCACTTTGCCGATGGTCTGGAACTGGCTGACAGTTATGTCTTCAATCCCCACAAGTGGATGTTCACCAACTTCGACTGTTCGGCCTATTTTGTTAAGGACCCTGATCTGCTGATCCGTACTTTTGAAATTCTACCCGAATACCTGAAAACCCGTACCCGGGGGCAGGTTAATGACTACAGGGACTGGGGTGTGGCGCTTGGAAGACGGTTCAGGGCATTGAAACTTTGGTTTGTCATCAGGAATTTTGGTGTTGAAGGTATCCGGGATAAAGTCAGAAAACATCTTGATCTGGCTCAGTGGCTTGCAGGTGAAATCAATCAATCGCCGGAATTTGAGCTGCTTGCACCTGTTCCGTTCAGCCTGGTATGTTTCAGGTTCAGACCACTGCAAATCAGCGATGAATCCGCAATCGACAACCTCAACGAAAAACTTTTGCAGCTGTTAAACGCAAGCGGCCGGTTGTATATTACCCATACCAGACTGCATGGAAAATACACCCTGAGGATGGTGACTGCACAGACGAATGTGGAACGTATTCATGTTGAAAAGGCCTGGACACTGATCAGGGCAACTGCCGGGGAATTGATAAAATCCGGGAACACCGGAGAATAAAAAAGGTGGATATGAAAGAACAATGGGATGAACGCTATGCCTCACCGGAATATATCTATGGTACTGAGCCAAACAACTGGCTGGCCGGAAAACTCTCGCAGCTAAGCCCGGGGTCGATTTTATTACCGGCAGAAGGTGAAGGGCGGAATGCGGTTTATGCTGCAGGTTTGGGCTGGGATGTATGGGCATTCGATCAGAGCGAAGAAGGCCGGAGGAAAGCCTTGAACCTGGCTTCTGCCCGAAAAACTACCATCAGGTATGACCTACTGGATCTCACCGGTTTTGATCCCGGTGGGATAAAATTTGATGTCGTTGCGTTTATTTTCGTTCATATGCCAGTTGAAATAAGGGAGAATGTACACCGCCGGCTCACAGGATTTTTGAAACCGGGTGGTTATCTTATCCTGGAAGCGTTTACCAGCCGGCAGCTGGCCAACACTTCCGGTGGACCCAAAACAGCATTGCTGTTGTATGAGAAAAATCAGATTATGGAGGATTTCCCGGACCTCGATTTTCTTGAATTTGCAGAAACAACGACAATCCTGGATGAAGGACCGCTGCATCAGGGGGAAGCCAGTGTTATCAGGCTTTTCGCCCGCAAACCCATGAAGTAATCCATTACAGCCATGAAACATCTTCAGATAATATTGCTGACTTTTCTCCTGCTCTTTTCATCAACAGGATCAGAAATCTATGCCCGGGATGGTGGCAAAGAGGCCCGGTTGCAGCGGAAAGCCGCACGGATTCATGCAAGTGCATTAACCATCGACTCACACAATGATACACCCATGTGGTTTACCGACACATCCTTCAACTTCGGGGTCAACCACAAAGGAACACAGCACAGCAACAGGGTCGACATTCCGAGAATGGAGGAAGGAGGGCTGGATGCAGCCTTCTTTGCTGTTTTTGTAGGTCAGGGTGACCGGACTCCGGCCGGAAACGGGAAAGCATTGAACAATGCCCTGAATACATTTGATGCTATTCATCAGAGTGTTATGCGTAACAGCATGAAATCCGCCATTGCGACCCGCTCTTCTGATGCCCGGGAACTTGAGAAAGAAGGGAAAAGAGCAGTCTTCATCGGACTTGAAAACGGTTACCCATTAGGAAGTGACCTTAGTAATGTGGAAAGGTTTTATTCACTTGGGGCCAGATATATCACTCTTTGTCATACACGGAATAACGACATCTGCGATGCTTCAACCGACAGCACAGAGCATAATGGAATCACCGCTTTCGGGAAGCAGGTAGTGCAGGAGATGAACCGGCTGGGTATGATGATTGATGTTTCCCATATCTCCGATAAATCGTTTTTTGATGCACTGGAACTGAGCAGGACACCGGTCATTGCATCACATTCCTGTTCAAGGGCTTTGTGCGATAACCCCAGGAATCTTTCCGATGATATGCTGAAAGCCCTGGCTCTCAAAGGTGGAGTGATACAAATGTGTATTCTGAGCAGTTACGTGAAAACGCCCCCACCCAATCCACAGCGTGATTCCGCCCAGCAGGCCCTGCGTAAGAAATACAACGGATTCAGGGACCTTTCAGAGGATGAAATGACCAGGGCCAGGCACGAATGGTACGAAACCGATGAAAAGTATCCGCAGGTTCTGGCAACCGTGAGCGATGTAGTTGATCATATTGATCATATTGTGAAGGTTGCCGGTATCCGTCATGTCGGGATTGGAACTGACTTTGACGGCGGTGGCGCTGTATCAGGATGCGAAAACGTGTCGGAAATGGGCAATATTACCCTGGAACTGGTGCGCCGGGGATACAGCCGGAGAGAGATAAAACTCATATGGGGAGGGAATCTGCTGAGGGTTATGAGGGCAGTTGAACAATATTCCGTAATACATTCCTGAAACAAATCATTCAATAACACGTAATGTATTTACCAACATTAACATGACCGAGATTTTCGCAGTTTCACTGCTTGAAGAATCAGCTTTTGAAAACTTGAGACCGGCCCTGATGACCCGGGTGCCGGAGGTTACGCGCATGAAAATCGGTTCATTTCTGCGCAGCAACGATGCCCAGCGTAGTCTGCTTGGTGAATTACTAGCCAGAAATCTGCTTACAAAAAAATGCGGGAATGATCTTCCTGACACACCATTTTCAACCGGTGAAAAAGGCAAGCCGGGGCCCGACGGATATCAAGGCGTCCACTTCAATATTTCACATTCCGGAAACTGGGTGGTGGTAGCATTGTCAGCAGATGCTGTTGGCGTTGATGTAGAAAAGATGCGCAAGGTGCCTGAAGGGGTTGCCCACCGTTTCTTTTCAGAAAAGGAGAATAATCTGCTTAACGATGCAGCCGGAGAAGCTGAAAAGGCAGAAATTTTTTTCACACTGTGGACGCTGAAGGAGAGCTTTCTGAAAGCAATCGGCACAGGACTGACCAAGAGCCTGAGTTCGTTTACGGTTGTAAAAACCGGAAAAGAGGAATTCATCCTTGCCGATGATCCCGAAGCAGAAGGGTATTTTTTAAAGACTTTTTATCTGTGTGAGGGCTACAAACTGGCAGCCTGTGCGACTGCAGACAGATTCACTGACCATGTTACCATACTGACTGTGGCGGATCTGGCCGGATAATTTCTACCTTTTTCACCCTTGAAACAGCCCGAAAATCATGAACCCAAAAAACGTTGCACTTGTACTCTCCAGTGGTGGAGCCAGAGGACTGGCCCATATCGGGGCAATTGAAGCATTGGAGGAATGTGGTTACACCATCACCTCTATTGCGGGCACCTCGATGGGATCGCTTGTGGGGGGGATATATGCGAATGGCAGCCTTCCCGGGTTTCGTGATTTTATTACGGGCCTCAGTAAAGTGGGTGTACTAAGACTAATGGACCTTGCTGTAAGTAAAAGGGGCATCATTAAGGGTGAGAGGGTATTCAGTGAAATAAAAAAATTCATTGGTGATGGCAATATTGAAGACCTTGCCATCCCTTTTACAGCAGTTGCCACTGACCTTTTCAATCACAGGGAAGTGATTTTCAGGCATGGAAACCTGTTGAATGCACTCCGGGCCTCTGCAGCGATACCGACCGTACTGCTACCGCAGCAACAGGAGCAGTCGTTCCTGGTTGACGGAGCCATCGTAAATCCCCTTCCCATCAATCGTGTTGAAAGAAAACCAGGCGACATCCTCATCGCCATCAATGTTAATGCACCCAGGAAGAACGCCATTAAGCAGTCAGTCTCCCCTGAAAAGAAATCCTATAATAGTATCCGGGATTTTGTGAACAATAAATGGAACGGAATGCTTGCCGCACATCAGACCGATGAAAAACAAAAGCATGGTTTCTTTGACATTGTTAGCGGATCGTTCGAGATGATGCAGTATAAACTTACGGAATCTGTGCTCAGGCAGCAGGAGGTGGATATGTTGGTGAACCTGCCGGTCAACCTGGCTGATATGTTTGAGTTCTACAGGGCTGAGGAACTGATAAAAACCGGCTATGATGCCACAAAAAAGCAATTGGCTGAAATGGATTCAAAAAACATTCAGCAACATGGGATCATTGAAGAATGGTTCATCTGAGAAACCGTTAATCAGACCATTAACGGTCAGGTACTTTATTTGTATTTGTCAAATTCCGTAATCAGGGTGTTTACTTCCGATTCAAGCTCAGTAATCAGCACTTCCAGGGCTTCATCATCTGTTCCATGCATCAGTTCGATGCGTGTGGCTATATCAGCCAGTTCATGGCAGCAGATACTTCTGGCCGACCCTTTTATTGAATGGGCAACCAGCTTAACTTCCATAAAATGCTTCTGAGAATACGCCGTCTTCAGATCATTCAATAAATCAGGGTACGCTTCAGAGGAAACTGTAATCAGTTCGCTCAATAGTTCTTCGTCGCCATCAAGTCGTTCGATCAGTTCATTCCTGTTAAAATGATCTGTTTCTGAACCCGGCGGCATGCCTGAATTCTTATATGTGATATCCGATACCTCAGTCAGCCAGACTTTTAGCACCCTGTTAATGGTTTCTTCAACTACCGGTTTCGATATATAATCATCCATTCCTGCTTCGATGCATCTGGCTTCCTCACCCTTGACTGTTCCTGCCGTAAGGGCAATGATGGGACAGCGCTTTCCACCCGGAGTCTCCAAATCCCTGATGCTCCGTGTCGCATCGTATCCATTCATAACAGGCATCTGAATGTCCATAAATACGAAATCAGGCCGGTTAAGCCGGTACTGCTCCACCGCTTCGGCACCGTTGGAAGCCTGTACAATTTCAGATTCCGGTAAAAGCCTGCTGATGATGGCCCTCGCAAGAATCATATTTGTTCTGTTGTCTTCAACTATCAGAATTCTGTATCTGTCGTGATGTACCGATGGCTTCCTGCCTGAAGCATTCAGGGTGTTGTCAGTTTTCTCCCTGAAATCAGTTTCATTGACCTGTGTGAGTGCTGAAAATAGCTGTGTCATTTTCACAGGTTTAACCATAGCCTGCCTTATGCCCAATCGCTGGCTTTCCTTACGGATTTCTTCATTGTCGGATGAGGTGTGGAGGAAAATCACCGGCTGCTGTACAACTGTCTGATCCAGCTTTTTCCTGATTGCCCTTACAGTATCGAGCCCGTTCATTCCCGGCATATGGTAGTCCATGATTATCACATCATAATGCCGGTCATCGCCGATCATTTCGAGCGCTTCATTTCCATTGGCCGCCAGGTCGCACCTTATCTGCTGACTTTCCAGCATCCTGCTTATTATCAGACGGTTTTTTTCATTATCATCCACGACCAGCACATCCCTTATCTTCCTAACATCACTGCCGATCAGCGGATCACCATGTTCAGCCATTGCTTTCATTGAAAAGAAGAACCGGCTTCCTGATCCTACTGAACTTTCCAACTGTAGTGTTGAACCCATCATTTCGACCAGCCTGGCAGAAATTGCAAGCCCAAGACCAGTACCACCATATTTCCTTGTGGTGGTAGTGTCGGCCTGGGAGAAAGATTCAAAAATTCTGTGCTGCTTATCCTTAGGTATTCCTATACCTGTATCTCTTACTGAGAACTGAAAAGATGATTCTCCGGTCGAATCATCTGCATCAGTGAACTCAATACTGAACTCAACTTCACCATTATCGGTAAATTTCAAGGCGTTCCCAAGCAGATTTACCAGGATTTGCCTCAATCGCACCGAATCGGTATGAATGAACCTTGGCAACCCGGCAGGAATGTTCAGAAGCAGCTCCAGGCCTTTTTCATGGGCCTTAAAACGCATCATATCGCTGATTTGCTCATACAGCTCTATCAGATCTGTCTTTTCAGGATTCAACTCCAGTTTACCTGCTTCAATCTTCGAAAAGTCCAGAATATCATTCAGCAGATCAAGCAATGAATTTGCAGAATGATAAACTGTCTGCATGTACTGCAATTGTGTGCTGTTTAATTCGGTCTTCATCAACAGGTCAGAGAAACCAATGACACCGTTCAGCGGTGTCCTGATTTCATGACTCATGTTTGCCAGGAATTCTGATTTTGCGTAGTTCGCTGCTTCGGCTTCTTCTTTGGATTTGATGATGTCAGCTTCAGCCTTTTTTCTTTCGGTGATATCCACGAAAGATTCAACCAGACACTTCCTGTTATTAAAGGTAGAATGAACGATTGATTTCAGAACCGGTATGTGTTCACCTTTTCTGTTCATCAGAACTTTTTCTCCGGAAACCAGGGTCTCCTTCAGATTGAGCAGTTTACAATCGCCGCATGGGGTAGGGCAAATAAAATCATGACATTTTTGCCCGATTATTTCGTCTTTTTCAGCACCAAAAAGGTCTGCACCCTTCCTGTTGATAAAAGAAATCTCACTGGTTTCAACATCAATAATTATTACACCTACCTCCTGTGAATCAAGTATTTCGCGCAGATAGAACTCGTTCTCCTTCAGGGAAATTTCCATTTGCTTACGCTGCTCAATCAGTTGGATCAGTGATCCAAACAGTAAATCCGTGTCTATTTCACCGGAATCAATGCTTCTTTCATCGGCAGCTGAGTTCAGGGCTGAAATTGCAGCCTGGATCTTTTCAATAATTTCTTTACGGCCATCAGCATCCTGTTTCTGTTTCAGGTAAGCATCCCTGAGTTCCTGTGAGCTCAGGTCGAGGGAATGCTGCAGAAGCTTTATATCCTCATCGTTACTTTTATAGGTATCGCTGATGTCGCTCAGGAAATCTGATAATTCATCAGGCAGCCCTTCGGTTCGACCGAAATGCCTTTTTAGCTGGCGCAGAAGTAATTTATTGAGATCACTTTCCATGATGACATTCGTCTAGAGTTCCTTGAATAGGGTAATCGTCATTGTCTGGTTATGAAGTTCACACCGATGTCCGAATGGGGAGCCGGGGCAGATTTCTCCATAAGAATAAAAGCCTGTAATGGTTGGATGGGAGCCCAGCACTTCCCTGACTGCTTCCACTTCTTCTTCGACCCTTTGCTTGAGAACCAGTTTACGACCGACGCAGCTGATGAGGATGGCAAGGTCCGGGTCAGAAAGTCCCAGGCTGGAGCCTGACAATTCAGCGGCGCCGGAAGCACCTTCAACCAGTTTTTCAAAGCCTGCTTTCATCAGCCTGACATACTCACCTTCGGGGATGTCTCCGGCGAACGTCATACTTCCGTCTGTTTCACTCACCGAAAGGATTGTTCTGACCAGGATCACATCCGAATCCTTAAACCGCAGACTCAGCGGGAAGAGCAATGCAGAAGCCGGAAGTTCAGCCGCATGATGGCCGAGATATTTCTTATAGAGTTCCAGTGCCGGCTGTCCGTCGAGCTCGTACAATACGTTTGCACTTGACCTTGTAACCAATCTGTCAACACCAAATGAATCCCATCCACCCATTGAACCATATCCAACCCTGATATTATTACCATAAAAACCTATGGCAACCACCATGTTTTTTGATACGATCTGATTGTGGACCAATACAGTTTCATTAAAATCAGCAGCATCACCTGCCAGGCCACCGGTTACCGGAATCCTCGCACCGAGTTTTGAACTCAGGCCTTTGGTAAGTTCACTTCCGTTAATGTTAAGCCCTTCCGATAAAACCACTATATGAACGAGCCCTTCGGTATCAAGTTGATCTGCCAGCTTCTGACCTATTTCAAAGCTTTCCGATGTATGGTGAATGTCTTCCCTGACAACCCTGATCATGGTCTTTTCAAACCGGACAGCCGTGCAGACAATGCTTGAATTCCTTACTTCTTCCTGGCAAATTTCGCCGGAAGTTGAGCATCCTACCAATTCAGCCTCAGGATACCTGATTCTTATGTTATCAACAATAGCTTTTTCGGACAGCAATTCCCTGTCGCCGAAAAGAAACACCAGTCCGGCATTCCGGCAATCATTCCGGTCGTTTTTTAAATGCCATCCATTGCTTCCGGTATACACCAGTTGTTCAGTCTTCATATTCACCGGGAATAAGTTAAACAGTAACCGGAACCCAATGTGCCAGAGCACAGTTGGATAAACCGGCAAATGCCAATCGGGCAGGCTTTAGCCTACTGATTATTAATAATTAAACTGAAAGAAAGTAACTGAAAAGAAATGGATAGTAACCACCTGATGAGGGTATCAGATATCTTTTGAGTTTCTCAGGATAAGGTACAACAGGTCCTTGGCCCTGAAAATCCCTGCTTTCACTGTGCCGAGCGGCAGTTTCAGCCGGACGGATATCTCCTCGTAAGAGAGTTCTTCAAAATAGCGAAGCATAATTAACTTACGGTAGCGGGGATTAAGCTTGTCAACAATCTCACGCAATAACCGCTGTCTTTGATCCCTGATGAAATTTTCTTCCGGACCAAATGCGTGGTCAACAATTTCAGGCTGCTGCCCGTTGTTCTGGCCCTTATCACGGGCACACGGATCATTTTTCTGTTTACGGAGATAATCAATGCAGTTGTTGGTTGCGATTTTAAACAACCAGGTACTGAAAGCAAAATCGGGTGAGAACCTGGCCAGATTCTGAAATGCCTTACTGAATGCTTCAATGGTAAGATCTTCGGCGATGACAGGATCATTGACTTTTTTCAGCAACATATGGTAGAGCGAATCTTCATACAGCGACATCAATGCGGCAAATGCCTTCTGGTCGCCCTGTACAGCCCTGTCAACAAGCAGCAGGTCGCGTGAAACTGAATCTTTTGATGAATTTTCGTTTACCATTGTGTCTTCTTCGAAAACAATCCGGTGAAACCCAGGATAAGGTTAATCATCATAAGTATTATTTCAAACAATGGTGAAAGTAGAAAAAAATGCTTTTCATTCAGTCTGATCATACTTTTTTTAACAATGATCAACTGACTGATTAAACGCACCCCGAAAATCCCTGCAAGCAACATCCAGTCAACACGGAATATCAGCAGGGCTGTGAGCAAACCGAAAAAAGCCAGCTGGCTGAATGAAAAGAGGCCAAGAACCAGTTTGTGGCCGGGCCTGTATAAACGACCTGTTGTCAGATGCCTTTTTTTCTGCCTGAACCAGGATGAAAAAGTCTGCTTCGATTTCGAAAAGGTATGCCCAGCAGCAAGCGGCTGAATTCTGGTGTTGCTTCCTCTGGCGACCTGATTGATAAAGAGATCATCATCACCTGAACTGATTTTATAGTGCTTTACAAAGCCACCGATATTGAAAAAAAGCGATTTCCGGTAAGCAAGATTACGTCCGACACCCATATAAGGCATCCCGGCAAGGGCAAGCGACATGTACTGGACTGCCACCATAAGGGTATCGTACCTGATGATTCGATTCAGAATTCCGGGTTGCGGTGCATATGGTCCGTACCCAAGTACGATCTCAGTTTTCCCGGTAAATACCGATTGCATGGATTCAATCCAGTCGGGGCCGGACGGGAAACAATCGGCATCGGCCAGAAGAACGAGATCATATTTTGCCGATTTTATGCCGATAGAAAGCGGAAATTTCTTTCCTGTAAAAAAGTTCAGGTTCTGGGTGATGTTTACCAGTTTAAGATGGGGATACTTATCAGCAAGTTCCCTTAACAGATAGTAAGTATCATCATCCGAAGCATCGTTAACAACCACAACCTCAAATTCAGGATAATTCTGATCAAGTACTTTTGGGAGGAACCTGACAAGGTTATGATATTCGTTTTTTGCGCAAATGATTACTGAAACCGGTTCCTTAGAATCAGTAACCGGTCGTTTGGCATGATTATAAAAAGCAAGCCGGCTGAAAATAAACCAGTAATAAATTAACTGGATAAGCAGGACTGCCATCAGGGCAACTATGAGAGGCCACCATTGTGAAGAAACAATACTTTGCAACCAAGCCATTATCCGGTTATTTTGATCGGCAAATTTACCCAAAGCACCTGAGAAATGGCATACAAGTTTTCAACAAGTACCAAAAAGTGCTTCACATTACAGCACGCATAAATAACCATTTACCAGGTATTTTTTTCTGCGGCTACCATCAGGAAGCATACAATGGCACTTCCTATTCAATGTAAATAGCTGAAGTAAGGTCGTTTAATGGTCAATCGATTCAGCCCGGAAGAGCCTCTGATTCTCAATTGAATTTAGTATTTTTAGCGAAGAATTACTGTGGACTTATTTTCTTCAGGTTTCTCCAATGCAACATACAACTTATGAAATCCGGAATCAGATCCGGCAACTGGTCTTATGGGTTGCCTGCCTGATGCCTGTTTTGGTACAGGCTCAGATTAAGGAAACCGGTTTGCCTTTTATTAATAACTATTCAAAATCGGTTTATAATGCCAGTACACAAAACTGGTCAGTGGCCCAGAGCAGCAAGGGTTATCTCTATTTCGGGAACAACGACGGCTTACTGGAATTCGATGGTCAGCACTGGCAAACCTACAGCCTGCCGGTTCAGTCAATTATAAGATCTGTACTGGCAGTTGGAGACACCATTTACACCGGATCTTTTGAAGAAATAGGATACTTTGCACCTTCGCAGAATGGTGAACTGAAATTTCATTCGCTGGCTCATCTGATTCCCAGGCCATATAAAACATTTGGCGAAGTCTGGAAAATCCACAGGACCGCCGAAGGCATTGTATTTCAGTCTTTCCTTTACATTTTCCTCTACAACAACAATAAAATCACTGTAATAAAACCAAAATCAACGTTTACCTATTCATTTTATATTGGCGGAAAGTTACTGGTTGTGGATAAGGATAACGGGATTTTTGAGGTTACCAATGCCGGGCTCAGTTTCAGGTTTAACCATCCTCTTTTCCAGCTTGATGAAATCAGGTGTATCCTTGAGAAAAATCACAAAGAACTGCTGATTGGCACATTTAACAGGGGAATTTATATCCTTGATGAGAATTCTCTGAAGCCGTGGGAAACGCCACTGGATAAAGAGCTGACCAACAATGCGCTTTATTCGGGCATACGCCTCAAAAATGGCTTTTTTGCCTTCGGATCCATCCGCAATGGAATTTATATCACCAACAACGATGGCGTAATTTACCAGCATGTCAACCGGCAGAAGGGGCTTCAGAACAATACCATACTCAGCCTTTTCGAGGACAAAAGAAACAATCTCTGGCTTGGACTTGATAATGGCATTGATTACGTAGAGCTGAATTCACCTTTGAGTATCTACAACTACACCTACAATCTTGAAAGCACTTATTGTACAGTTGAGTACGGGGGATACCTCTATGCAGGAACCAACCAGGGACTTTACAGAATAGAACGCAGTGGCCTTTCGAACAGGTACACTGACAGAAAATTTGAATTGATCAAAGGGACAGAAGGGCAGGTATGGTCGCTGAAGGTTATTAACAATAAACTGTTATGCGGCCACAATTATGGTTGTTTTCTTATCGAAGGAATTAAAGCAACCAGAATTTCAGGAATTTCCGGATTCTGGAATTTCCTGGAGTTAAATGAAAGAAACGACACCTTGCTGGCAGGCACCTACAACGGTCTGGTTCTGATGATTAAAGACAAAACTTCCTGGAGGGTAGCCAATGTGGTGAGGGGTTTTTCAGAATCATGCCGTTTCCTCGAGCAGGATAGTGATGGAAGCATTTGGATTGCCCATGGTTACAGGGGCTTGTTTCACCTAACCCTGAACCGGGATTATGCATCCGTTCGTTCGGTCACCCTGTTCAATAAAGGGTATGGGCTACCGGATCAGTTGCCCTATTATCTGAACAAAATCAATAACGAGATACTTATTTCAACCAGAGGAGGATTTTTTGCTTACAACAGGGAACGGAAAATATTCACAAAACAGGGCAATTACAACGAAATTTTCAGGCAACAGGACTATGTAAGCGAGATAGTGAAAGATGAGGAAGGCAATTTCTGGTATTTTTCGGCCAATAAAGTTGGCGTGTACCGACTGCTTGAAGACGGAAGTTATAATAACATTGAGATTCCTTTTTATCCGATCAATAAAACCCTGATTCCTTCTTTTGAGAATATATACCTGTACGACAAACAGAATATATACATCGGATCACAAAACGGACTTATACATTACAACCCTGAATTTGCCCTCGATTACAAGCGATCAGATCCGGTCTATATCAGGAATGTAACGTTTGGAAATACAGAAAGTCCGTTAACCATTCTGAACCCACCCCTGAAAGGTATAATCAATCCGAAGGAATCCGGTGACTCATGCCAGATAGAAGTTCCCTTTAAGATTAATTCCGTTTATTTCAGCTTTACCTGTCCGAGCTATGAACGGCAAAACAGTGTCCTCTATTCTTACCGGCTGGCAGGGTTTGAAAAGACCTGGTCTGACTGGGATAAAAACAGTTTCAAGGAGTATACCAACCTCAGGGAAGGTGTCTACACTTTTGAAGTAAGGGCGCTGAATTCCTATTATTCAACCGGACCTGTAAGCACTTTCACCTTCAGGGTTGAACCACCGTTTCTCAGGTCGAGGCTTGCCTATGGGATGTATACCATTCTTCTTATTCTGATTTTTGCTGGAAATATTTATTACCAGAAAAAAAGAATCGAAAAAGCCAGGGCTGCCGAATTGCTCAAACACGAAAAAGAGCTTACCAGCCAGGCTTTGAATTTTCGTGAGCAGGCATTAATCCAGGAGAAGGAAATCTTTAGCCTCAGGAATGAAACCCTCCTGAACGAAATGAACCATAAAAACAAGGAACTGGCAAATTCAACATTAAACCTGGTTCACAAAAACAAGATTCTGACCTCACTGAAATTCCACCTTTCTGACCTGATGAGTAAAGCAGGCGGGCAGGCCGACCAAAAACATGAATTGTCGGCCATCGTTCGCAAAATCAACAAGGAGCTCAGTAACGAAAAACACCAGGAAGCATTTGATTCCTACTTTGATGAGGTGCACCAGGATTTTATCAAGCGCCTGAAGGAAGTTCATCCCGACCTGACACCCAAGGAACTCAGGCTTTGTGCATACCTGAAAATGAATCTTTCTTCGAAGGAGATTGCTCCCCTCATGAACATCTCAGTAAGGGGACTTGAAATCAGCAGGTATCGGCTGAGGAAAAAACTCGGACTTGACCACCATGTAAATCTGATTGATTTTATCATTTCCTTTTGAAAAATTCCCAATCCGGCAACCGGATAAATTCTGATGCATCCTGAGCACATCTTTTGAATCAGACATTGCTAAAATGGTGTATCCGGAATGAATTTTCCGGTATAATTTCCCTGCACATTCCTCCATTTTTCAATCTTGTGATGTCCTGGAAAAATAACATCGCTGATGTGATCCATAATTTAATAAAAATTTTAGTATTAATCTGTTTTATAATACTTTAAATTTATCATGATGTAGTATTGATGTAATACTTTTTATCACATGATGAAATATTGATGGGACATTTTACTTGAATTCGATGTCATTCATGATTATGTTTGTACAAACAAAAAGTGAATGCCACAAATATTTGACAATTCAGGACTATGAAATCTGAAACGGATGAGAAAATACGATATCTGTTCAACACTTTCTTTTACGCCTACAATGGAATAAAAATTTAAAACAGTTGTTTACACACCAAATATTAATCAAACCCATCACCAAACACACACCAACCACATGAAAAACAGTTTTTCAAAATGGGGAACCAGATTTTTCCTCGCAGTCGGAATGATTTCGCTGTTAAGCTTTGTATCCTGTAAGGATGACAATGAAGATCCCCCCGCAAATCCTATCGCAAGTTTTCAATATGCGATCAGTACAACAAACTTCCTTGAAGTCACTTTTACAAACTATTCACAGAATGCTACTTCATACGAATGGAATTTCGGTGACGGGCAGACTTCAACAGAAGCCAACCCTACGCATACTTTCACCGCTGCCGGTAATTTTACAGTGGTTCTGACGGCAAAAAATTCAGCTAATACTGCAGCTACATTTAATCAGACGATTGAAATAAAGGATCCGAATTCAGCTCTTGCTCTGCTGGCAGGTGAAACTTCGAAAACCTGGAAACTGTTCAGGGAAGGCACCTGTGCAGGTGTTGGCCCTGATGCTGGCAGCCCCCGGTTATGGTGGTCGCTGTCGAATACCGGAGCAAGACCTTGTTATTACTATCAGGAATATACCTTTAAACGTGATGGGTCCTATGTTTTTGATGACAAGGGTTCCTTCTGGGGCGAAGGTGCCGTGTTTGCCGGCACAGCTGTGAATGAGTCCTGCTTTGAAGCAATCCCTGCCAACATGATCAATTCGGCCGGAGCCGATGTAAGTGCCTGGTTGAGCGGCACTCATTCATATACCTATGAGCCTTCCACAAACACAATCACACTCACAGGCATGGGTGCCTGGTTGGGACTTCCCCAGTTGGGTACTTCTGCAGAATCCATTGTTCCTGAAGCATCGAAATCATTCAAGGCTGTGATTGAAGAAAAAGAAGGATATGACTTAATGACTGTTTCATATGCCTATGCTTCATTGTATTGGGATTTCACCTATGTCAGTTATTCAGACCCATCACTTGAGCCGGATGTTGTTCAGGATACTCCTCCTTACGGTGAAGATCTTCCCAATTTAACACCAACCCAGATGTGGAATACTTTTGAAACAGCTACAAGTTTCGTAGTTCTTGATACGGCTGGTGTATATCCGGGTAATGGTACAGCTGCCAATGGTGGTATGGTATTCACCATGGGTGTTGCTGACCCTGCAGGAGCAGGCGTTAACTGCGGTAAGTATGAAAGAAAAGGCACCTATCAGGAACTTCAGTTTCAGATGCAAAACGACATTCAATTCAACAACTTCACAACGGTGTCGGTAGATGTTTTTGTGCCCAGTTCAAATAATTATACAGGTACACTGACCAAAGGCATTGCTGTTATTATCGGTGAAGCAAGTCAGACTGAACAGTGGTGGACAGGTCATGTTCAGTACGATGCTACGGCTACCTTAATGGATCAGTGGGTTACTTATACATTTAACCTGAATGCACCAACCAGTGGTCCCGGCATGGGCTCTTATACCCCTGCCGACAGAAATGATCTTGACTTCTTTGCCATATCGCTCGGTGGTGGCGGCCATAGTGATGAGGGGACTTTCTATATCCGCAATTTCAAATTTGAATAGTCAACATAACCCAACACTGACCGGAAATATCCGGTCAGTGTTTTTACAATAAACCTGAAATGAGAAGCAGAAGAATCATCGGAGTTCTCTTTTTTATCCTGTCGTTGGCCCTGGTTTCATCGTGCAGTGAAGACGAACCCGTAAATACGGGTGATCCGTCTAATCTGACCGTTGAGGTAACCATACCCGATGCAGGTGTTGGAATGGTTCATATTCAGGCCAGTGCTGACAATGCAACTGAATACCGTCTTTACATCGGAACAGGGGATCAGCCGGCAGCGACCAATGCGACAGGAACATTTGAATATGAGTTTACCCAGGCCGGGACCTATACAATCAATGTCAGGGCCTATGGATCTTCGGGCCGGTATATTTCTTCTGAAAAACAGTTTGTTATAGATGGTGATGATCCTGTAACGGTTGGGGAGGGTTATGTTACTCCCATGCAATATGCCGGATATCAGCTGGTCTGGAACGATGAATTTGACGGGAATGCCCTGAATACTCAATACTGGAGCTATGAAACCGGAGCCGGAGGCTGGGGAAACAATGAACTGCAGTATTACAGGCAGGAAAATACAACGGTTGCCGGAAACGTTCTTACCATTGAAGCCAGGAAAGAAAGTTACCAGGGCAGCAGTTATACTTCATCCAGGCTGGTTACGCGCAACAAAAAATCCTTCAAATATGGCAGGATTGATATCAGGGCCCTTCTTCCGGAAGGTCAGGGCATCTGGCCGGCCTTGTGGATGCTTGGAGATAACCTGACAACCGTTGGATGGCCGAAATGTGGTGAAACAGACATCATGGAGATGATCGGCGGCAGTGGCAGGGAAAAGACTGTTCACGGTACATTGCACTGGGACAATAACGGACATGTTCAATACGGTCAGTCGTATACCCTTTCAACAGGCATATTTGCTGATGAATACCATGTATTTACCATCATTTGGGATGCTACAAAAATAAGGTGGTATGTCAATGATGTGAAATTCAATGAAGTAGATATCACCCCGGCACATATGACTGAGTTTCAGGCCTCTTCCTTCTTCATCTTTAACATTGCCGTAGGCGGCATATGGCCGGGAAATCCGGATGCCACCACCATATTTCCACAACAGATGAAAGTGGATTACATCAGGGTTTTCCAGGCAGGATAATGCAAAATCCGATCAGAAGAACCACTCTCTTTATGGCGCATTCATTGTAATGAGCATCAAGATTTTTTAATGTAAAAACTGAACTTATGAAAAATAAATTACGCAGAATATGCATGATTCTGGTAGTTATGTTGAACGCAAACTTACTGTTTGCCCAGTCGCATAAGGTTACCGGAAAAATTACGGAAGGGGATACCGGATCCGGTATTCCCGGTGTAACCATTGTGGAATCGGGTACCCAAAACGGTACCACGACCGATATTGAAGGAAAATACAGCATCACCGTTGCCAAACCTGATGCAACCCTCGTGGTTTCATTTATTGGATTTACAACACAGAGGATACTCATTAACAAACAGACTACCATCAATATCATGCTGGTTCCTGAAGCCACCAATCTCAGCGAGTTTGTGGTTGTCGGCTATGGAACCCAGAAAAAGAAGGTCGTTACCGGAGCAATTGCCAGTGTAGCTTCAGAGGAAATTACCTCAACTCCTGTGCTTCGGATCGATCAGGCGATGCAGGGTCGTGCGGCAGGTGTTCAGGTAACCAACCTCTCGGGGCAGCCCGGTGAGGCACCCACCATACGCATACGTGGAGCCGGAACAACAGGAAATGCCGACCCCCTTTATATTGTTGACGGCATAGCCGTTGGTGGAATCGATTACCTGAATCCGGGTGACATCGAATCCATTGATGTGTTGAAGGATGCTGCCTCTGCTGCCATTTACGGAGCAAGGGCTGCAAACGGTGTTGTGCTCATTACTACCAAGAGCGGCAAGGCCGGTAAGATGAACATTACCTATTCAGGATATTCGGGAATACAAAATGTTGGCAGGAAGCTCACGATGCTTGATGCTGACCAGTACAGAATGATAATGAATGAAGGAGCCCGCAATGCCGGACTTTCAGAACCATTCGACCTGAATGAAATACCAGAACACAATACTGACTGGCAAAAATTACTTTTTGAGAAGAATGCACCGATGCAAAACCATGAGGTTTCAGTAACAGGTGGAACAGAAAAATCGACTTATGCATCATCACTCTCTTACTTTTCACAACAGGGAATCATCGGTGGTGACAAGTCAAATTTTGAAAGGATTACCGCCAGACTAAACACCAAAAGCCAGGTCAATAAAGTATTCAAATTCGGGAATAACCTTGCCTATACCCATATCATAAGAAGGGGCATTGGCAGCAACGAATCATTCAACGGTGCTTACAGCAGTGCCCTGAATCTCGATCCGCTCACCGCATTGTATGAGGACAACCCTGACATTCTTGCCACCCCCCCCTACTCAAACGAACCGGTTGTCAAAGATAATTCTGGCCGGATTTACGGCATTTCAAATTACGTAGGCGCTGAAGTTGTAAACCCACTGGCCCTGCTTGAAATCCAAACCGGAGAAACCCGGGTTGATAAGCTGGTCGGAAGCGTCTTTGGCGAAGCTGAACTGTTGAAAGGTCTGAAGGTTAATTCCAGTCTTGGAATAGATCTGGCCTATGTACTCAACGATAGTTACAGGCCCTTGTATTATCTGAACGGAGCCCAGCTGAATGTGGATAAAACTTCCGTAAGTAAAAGCATTGACCGTTACTACACCTGGCAATGGGAGAACACGATTTCCTATACCAGGCAGGTTAATGATCATAATTTTTCAGTGCTTGCAGGAACAACTGCCAGTAAATACAATTATGAAAACCTGTATGGTTTCAATGCCAAAGTACCTCTCTTCGATCCAGATAACGTATATCTGAGTATGGCAACCGACACTGTGTGGGTAGCCAATGGCGGAGCAGCCAGCTCAGCCCTTGCTTCTACTTTTGGCAGGATCACCTATGATTACAAGAGCCGGTATTCATTTACGGGAATTGTCCGCAGAGATGGATCCTCCAAATTCGGAGCCAACAACAGATACGGTATATTCCCTTCGGTAGGCTTTTCGTGGGTCGCCAGTGATGAAGCATTCTTCCCCAAGATCAAAAACATTGATCAGTTGAAATTCAGGGCTTCCTGGGGTATCAATGGGAATCAGGAAATCGGTAATTACCAGTATATCTCCACAATAAATAAGAGCCGGGGGTATATTTTCGGCACAGGAAGAATCGTTGGTGCCTCTCCCTCCTATATTGAAAACGCTGATATTCATTGGGAAGAATCCAAGCAGATCGACTTTGCCCTTGATCTGGGGGCTTTCAATAACCGGTTGCTGGCAACTGTTGACTACTATGTGAAGACAACCAGCGGACTCCTTGAAAGGATAGCCATTCCGGGCCATGTAGGAAATGATGCTCCGGTTGCAAACGTAGGTAGTGTACAGAATAAAGGCGTTGAACTTACGGTGAACTGGAGGAATACCGTTCGCAATCTTCATTACACAGTAGGATTTAATGCCTCTTACAACAAGAATGAGATGACTAAAATCGGCAATGAAGAGAAGGTTCTCCCTGGTGCAAACTGGGCAATTGCCGGGATGATCACCAGGGCTGAAGAAGGCCAGCCCATCGGATATTTCTGGGGATATAAGACAGACGGCATTTTCCAGAATATGGGTGAAATATACCAACACATCGGCAATACCGGTCAGGTGCTGCAACCAACAGCAGTTCCGGGAGATGTGCGCTTTGTTGATGTGAACGGTGACGGTAAACTTGATCCTGATGACCGGACCATCATCGGCAATCCAACACCTGACTGGACGTTAGGTTTTAATGCCTCAGCCGACTATAAGAATTTTGACTTTTCGATGCTCGTGACCGGCACCCTGGGAAATGAAATATTCAACGGAAGCCAGCGGCAGGATCTCCGGTATACCAACAGAACCGATGCCATTCTTGACCGTTGGACAGGAGAAGGAACTTCAAATGAAGTCCCGAGATACACCTGGATTGATGTCAATAACAATTACAGGGTATCCGACCTTTACATTGAGGATGGATCCTATCTCAGGCTTAAAAACATCCAGCTTGGATATACCATTCCATCGAAAGTCCTCAGGAAGATCGGCGCATCAGCCTGGAGGTTCTATGTTTCTGCTGAAAACCTTGTCACCCTCACCAATTATACCGGTGCAGATCCTGAAATCGGAGCCAGAAGTTCATTCGACATAGGCATCGACCGGGGTATTTACCCACAGGCAAGAACGTGGCGTTTAGGAACAACCATAACCTTCTAACCACAAAAATCAAAGAAAATGAAAAAACTCATATACAAAACAGCCGGCGCATTTTTACTCATCTCGCTGCTAGCAGCCTGTAGCAAGGATTTTCTGGACCTTCAACCTTTGGACCAGGAGGTTACAACTTCCTTTTATAAAACGGAAGAACAGGCAATACAGGGTCTTGTCGCCATTTATGACGTCCTTGGATATCAGGATACCCCGGGTGTATCGTGGGCACCTTTTATCGTGATTTCTGATGTTTTATCGGATGACTCCTATGCCGGTGGCGCTGACGCGAACGATGGTCAGGATGAAAATGAATTTAACAATTTCAATATTCCTACCACCAGTAAAATTGCCCACGCCATCTGGCTGAAAAACTACACCGGTATCTACCGTGCCAATGTTCTTCTTGAGAAAATTGAAGGGGTAGATGCTTCTGAGTCTTTCAAGAAGAGGCTGATTGCCGAAAGCAAGTTCCTCAGGGCCTATTTTTACTTTGAACAGGTGGCCTATTTTGAGAACATCCCTTTGCTGACCCACACCCTCAGCGGGCCTTCGGAATACAAGCAACCTCAGGCAACTCCGGAACAGGTCTACAATCAGATTGCACTCGACCTTAGCGAAGCCATGGCCGACCTGCCTGAATCAGTTCCTGCAGCGGAAGCCGGAAGGATAACCAAATGGGCAGCCCAGGCACTACTGGCCAGGGTTTACCTGTTTTACAACGGTGTTTACAACAATGATCTTCAGGCCGGAACCACCACCATCAACCGGGGTGTAGTCGCTGGTTATCTCGACGAACTTATCGCTAACAGCGGTCATGACCTGCTCGAGGACTATTCAGAGAATTTTAAACTGGCCGGGGAAAATGGTAAAGAATCCGTTTTTGAAATAGCCTATGGCGATACCCCTCCCTGGTGGGACTGGGGTTATGTCAGGGGTGGTGAAGGCAACCTCTCAGCCCAGATGCAGGGCCCGAGGGTTACCGGATCAGACAACTGGAACAGGGGCTGGAGTTTTGGCACGGTGAGCCAGAAACTGGTTGATGACATTAAAAATGACCCCAGGTATGAGTATACCGTTCTTCGTCAGGAAGATCTCGATGGAACACTTGACAAGGGTTATCAGCACACCGGTTACTTCTCAAAGAAATACAGCTCCGATGCCGAACACTGGGGAACCAGTGGTCAGTTTGAACTCAACCGCACCTGCAACCACAGGGTAATCCGCTTTTCGGATGTACTTCTGATGGCTGCCGAACTCGGATCACCCAATGCCCAGCAGTACCTCGACAGGGTGCGTGCCCGTGTCGGTCTTGGCAGTATTCCCGCTACACCCGAGAATATTTACAAGGAGAGAAGGCTTGAACTTTCACTCGAAGGTATCCGGTATTTTGACGTCCTGCGCAAAGGCCTCTCTTTTGCCAACACTACCCTTAGTTATTCGGGAATCAGGGGACCAAATTACGTGGGAGACCAGCAACTGTTTGATGTGACTTTTAACCAGGCAACGAAAGGATTTCTGCCCATTCCGCAAACTGAAATGGACCTTTCGGGAGGCAAGTTTAATCAGAACCAGGGATACTGATTCAGTTTCTGATCTGCGGATAACGGGTTACAACGAGGCAGTTATTCTTTCAGAATCATCCGCTGCAATTGATTTCCTGTTATCCGCAGATAACCTGATTTAAAGCCGGCCCGGGTACCTTAAAACTATCAGACAGCCGGCAGTTCCGGATTCTGCCTGCATCAGCCGGAATGCTCATTCAAGTATTCAAAACAACCTCTGGAAATGATCAGATACACGGTTTATGCCCTTATCGCTTCAGCGTTGCTCTCCTGCAGCGCCGGCCGGTATCAGGTATCGGGCAGCCGTAAGGTGGAAGGCACGATGGTTGATACAGGACTGGTTTATGAGGATTGTTTCAGGAGCAAGCCCGGACGCGTAATATCCCGGACAGATTATCTGAATAAACTAGAAGGTTTCTGGCTGGGTGAATGCATCGGTAACTGGACAGGTCTGATAACGGAAATGGATAAAATCGGCAATACCGGCGAGATAAAGACCGGTGCCTTTTACACCAGGGCTGACTGGGGCAAGCCTGACCAGCCCAACATCTGGAGCAAGGATAAACCGAGCGATGTTTCACCGGTCATTGATTTTGTTTTCAGGGATGAAGGAGAAGTCTGGGGTTCTGATGATGATACTGACATCGAATACATCTACCAGCACCTGCTTTATACCAATCAGACCTCCATACTTACTCCCGACCAGATCAGGAATGGCTGGCTGAAACACATCCGTCCGGAAGAAGAAAATTTTCTGTGGGTATCGAACCAGGCTGCCTTTGATCTGATGAAAGCAGGTGTGTTGCCTCCCGAAACAAGTAATCCTGAAAGGAATCCGGAATACAACATGATTGATGCCCAGCTTACGACCGAGATATTCGGGCTCTTTGCCCCGGGCCGGCCCGATGTAGGGCTGAGAATGGCTGAATTGCCCATCAGGACGACTGCAGGAGGCGATGCTGAAATGATTGCCAGATTCTATGTCGTGATGCACTCACTTGCCGGAGGAACTGAGGAAAACAGGAGTATGAAAGACCGGATACTCGGTGTTGCCGATAAAGCCAGGCAAAGCCTACCCGAAAAGTCAACCCCGGCCTGTATGTATGATTTTGTCAGGGATTGTTACCGTAACCAGATTCCATGGGAAACAACAAGGGATCGGGTATATGAAAGATACCAGGTGAACCAGGCGGACGGTTATGATATTACATCAAAGAACCTGTATTGCAATGGNNTGGATGCGCAGCAGCAGGAATCAACTTTGCAGCCAGCCTGATCAGCTTGTTTTATGGCGAAGGAAACATCGTGGAAACCATAAAAATAGGATCACTGGCCGGATGGGATGCTGATAACCCTACGGCAACCTGGGGAGGATTGCTGGGCTTTATGATTGGCAGGGACGGTGTTGAAAAGGCCTTTGGCAGGAAATTCTCCGATCGGTTTAATATTCACAGAACAAGGATAAACTTTCCGGACAACGGTATTGACAATTTTGAAAAAATGGCCGGAACAGGCGTCTTTATCACCGACAGGGTGGTTCAGGAGCAAATGCACGGGTGTGTCGATTTAAAGAAAGGCATCTGGTACATCCCTGACCAGGAGTTAAATAACTGATCGGTGCTTCAAGGCCGGCATGGAATGAAATTTAGTACTCAGAATGACCTTGGTTGGTTGGTAATGTGTGCTTGATGAAACCAGGGGAGGATAGAAATCAGACAGAAGAAATTCTGAAAGAATGCAAACGTGATAATGGTTGGTTTTATCGGCTTTTTGTATCCTTTTATCCTACCTCTGGTTTTCATTTTAATTCAAAAAAAATAGTCATGAAAACGTTTCTTTTCTTTTTTTCCGTCCTGAATATCATGCTGGGACAATCGGTATACGGCCAGGAAAAGTACCACCTGGTATGGTCGGATGAGTTCAACCAAGCCGGTGCTCCGGATCAGGCCAGCTGGGGTTATGACGTTGGTGACCATGGCTGGGGCAACAATGAAATGCAGAATTATACCCGCTCCACTGAGAATGCTTTTGTCAGAGATGGGAAACTTTTCATCAGAGCGATAAAAAACAATGATAAATGGACTTCAGCGAGACTCATCACTAAGAATAAGGTAGATTTCCTTTACGGGAAAATGGAGATCAGGGCAAAGCTGCCTGAAGGAAAGGGAACATGGCCTGCCGTATGGCTTCTGCCTACCGACTGGGAATATGGCGGCTGGCCTTCGAGCGGAGAAATTGACATCATGGAACATGTAGGATATGATCCGGGTGTCGTACATGCCACTGTTCATACAGAATCATACAATCACGTGATCGGTACCCAGGTTGGCACCAGCATCGCTGTCCCGGACTTTGCCGGGGCCTTTCACAACTATACGGTGGTATGGGATGCTGATAGTGTAGATATTTATTTTGATGACAACAAATATTTCTCTTTCAGCAATGATAAGACGGGCAATTTCGCAACCTGGCCGTTTGACAAGCGGTTTCACCTCATCCTGAATATAGCCATCGGCGGAAACTGGGGCGGAGCGCAGGGCATTGATCCCGATCTTACGGAAGCGGTGATGGAAATAGAATATGTCAGGCTCTACAGTGCAGATAAAAAAAGGTAGGCCGGTGGTTTCCATCCGCCGTTAAACGGATATTGACTGATGCCTGTCCCGGACATTGGCATGATCCTGTAATCAAACAGACTTACTTCCGGGACCAGGGATTTTTTTTCAGATTTTAAGGTAAGTTAGATAAGCCTATACCATGGATTTAAAGGCAAGACTTATATTGATCGTTTTCATTGCATTGCTGGTCACCTCATGCCACTCCCGGCGGAATTCACCCGGATCTGCAGAAGATATTGACAACAGGGTCAGTGCGTTGCTAAGCAGGATGTCCATCGAAGAAAAGGTCGGGCAGATGACCCAGGTTACCCTTGATGTGCTTACCTATGGCGATAATCCCCAGAGCAGCTACGAGCCGCTGGTGCTGGATACGGCAACATTACACCAAGCTTTCTCCAGGTATTGTATCGGATCGGTGCTGAATGCAGCCAATAACCGTGCCCGAGACCCTAAGGAATGGAACCGCCTGATCAAAAGCATACAGGAGTATGCCCTCAGGTATTCGCCGAATAAAATTCCTGTCATCTATGGATTGGATATGATTCACGGGGCTTCTTATGTTGCCGGGGCTACCCTCTTTCCACAGCAGCTGAGTATGGCGGCTACATGGAATCCGGACCTTGCCCGGACTGCCGGGGAAATAACTGCTTATGAAACCAGGGCTGCAGGTGTTTCATGGATTTTCAGCCCGGTGATGGACCTGGGTGTTGATCCACGCTGGCCCAGGTTCTGGGAAACTTTCGGTGAAGACCCCTATCTGGCTTCAGTTATGGGGAAAGCCATGATTAACGGGTCACAGGGTGATGACAATAGTCTGGCTGCCCCCGACCACGTTACTGTCTGTCTGAAGCACTTTTACGGATATTCACAGCCAAGGACAGGCAAAGATCGCACCCCTGCACTGATTCCATTGCCGATGCTTACAGAGTATCATCTGACACCATTCAGAAAAGCCATAGAAGCAGGAGCCATGACGGTGATGATCAATTCAGGTGTCGTCAATGGCATACCGGTACATGCAAGCAAATTTATGCTCACCGATGTACTGAAGAAAGAACTTGGGTTCAGGGGCTTTGCCGTTAGCGACTGGCAGGATATTGAGTATCTGTATACCAGGCACAAAGTCGCCGGAAGTCAGAAAGAAGCAGTGAAAATTGCCGTGAACGCAGGTGTTGATATGTCGATGGTACCCTACAATTTTAAATTTGCAGAATACCTGACTGAGCTCGTACATGAAGGAGAGGTTCCCATAGAGCGCATTGATGATGCTGTCAGCCGCATCCTCAGGGTGAAGTTTATGATGGGCCTGTACGACAAGCCATACACCGTTGCCGGAAATTACCCCGAATTCGGTTCGGGCAACTTTGCCTCCCTGGCAAGGCAGGCTGCTGAAGAATCGGTTACCCTTTTAAAAAATGAAAACAACCTTTTACCATTGCCCAAAAATGCCAGAATCCTGCTGGCCGGACCTGCTGCCAATTCCATGCGTCCCCTGAACGGCGGCTGGACCTACTCATGGCAGGGGAACCTTACCGATGAATTCGCCGCTTCTCAGAACACCATTTATGAAGCACTTCAGCTGAATTCCACCGACAGGAATAACATACTACTTTGCGAAACAGTAAGTTACAACTTCAAGGGCAACTACCATGAAGAGATCGCAGGTCCATCAGACCAGCTTCGCAGGCTGGCTTCGCAGGCTGATTGTATTGTATTGTGCCTCGGTGAAAATTCGTACACGGAAACGCCCGGCAACCTGAATGATCTTTACCTGTCGGATAACCAGCAGGAACTGGTAAAAACTGCTGCATCAACAGGCAAGCCGGTCATCCTTGTCCTGGTTGAAGGAAGGCCGCGTATCATCAGCAAAATAGAGCCCCTGACCAGTGCTGTTCTGTTTGCCGGTCTTCCTGGCAATTACGGCGGCGAAGCGCTGTCATCGGTTATATACGGTGATGTCAATCCCTCGGGAAGGCTGCCCTTTACCTATCCGCGTTATCCCAACAGCCTGGAGCAGTATTATCATGCTTACACTGAGCAGCTTGAAGACAAATCATCTCCCAACGGATCAGCATTTTATCCACAGTATGAGTTTGGTTATGGGCTAAGCTATTCAAGCTTCGCATACAGTGAACTTTCTCTTCCGGCATCAACCTATAAACCCGGTGATATTATTGCGGGCAGTGTAAAAGTTACCAATACCTCAGCCATACCGGGGATGGAAGTTGTACAGGTTTTTGTCTCCGATCTGGTTGCCACGATGACTCCCCCGGTCAAACGATTGCGCGCTTTCAGCAAGATTATGCTTCAGCCGGGTGAAACCCAGACCGTGAATTTTGAAATTCCCGTCAATGACCTGGCTTTTGTAAATTCCGACAACCTATGGACAATTGAAAAGGGTGATTTCATGCTGACCATAGACAAACTCAGCGTTGCATTTAAAGTGAGTGAAACGAAATCCGGATTTTGACCTTTTCCGGTGAACTGAAACCCATCCGGATTCATCAGGATAACTATAATCTACTACCGTTACTGCAGTTGTAGTGAATAAAAATAATATTCACCAAATCCAACCATTTAAAAGCTGATATTTAACATTTGAGCTTTCTTTTATTTCTTCATTCTTTTTGCATGATCAAAAAGAATCAAAAAATCTCGGCTTCCTAAAAACAGCTAAAAACCGGCGGGCAATTTTGGTCTGAAGAAACGAGGTTGTTACTTTTAAGCTTCTCTTAAATCTGATGTACACTAATCTCCAGAGCTTTACTTAAGATTCTACCATGCGTTTCTTCTCTATTACTTGCCTGCCGGCTTTCTTAACGCTGTTTTTTTGTGCGCCTTGGCTTTTTTATATGCGCACAAGAGATCGCTACGCTTAGTTAGAATGCCGGTCCTCTTCTGGTCGTCTTCTCAGAAATTCGAAAAGATAATTTTAGAGGGTAGGCTCCCTGCATCTACCTCTCGTTAGCCAAAGTCAGGAGAAGATTACTACCTTTGCGCCCCGAATCAGACTTCATTCATTTTACAGGAATCAATGGATTTCAGACTTACTGCCACCGATCCTCATTCGCATGCCCGTACCGGGGTTATAACCACCGGTCACGGGGAAATAGCCACCCCGGTGTTTATGCCCGTAGGCACAGCCGGAACTGTGAAAGCGATTCACATGCGTGATGTTGATCAGGATATAAAAGCACGGATTATCCTGGGCAACACCTATCATCTTTACCTCAGGCCGGGCCTCGACATTCTCAGGGAAGCGGGTGGATTACATGGCTTCAACGGCTGGAGAAAACCCATCCTGACCGACAGCGGGGGATACCAGGTCTATTCGCTGGCCGCACGGCGCAAGATGAAGGAAGAAGGGGTGGTTTTTCAGTCCCATATTGATGGTTCCCGCCATATGTTCAGCCCTGAAAGGGTGATGGATATCCAGCGTATCATCGGCGCAGACATTATGATGGCCTTCGACGAATGCACCCCCTACCCCTGTGAATACGATTACGCCGAAAAGTCGATGGAAATGACCCATCGCTGGCTCGACCGTTGTATTGCCCGGTTTAACGAAACCGACGATCTCTATGGTTACTGGCAAACACTTTTCCCGATTGTTCAGGGAAGCGTTTACAGGGATCTCCGGATTAAATCAGCAGAGAAAATTGCTTCATGCGGTGCTGATGGTAATGCCATCGGTGGTCTGGCCGTTGGTGAACCCACAGAAGTGATGTATGAATTTACTGAAATGGTGTGCAACATCCTTCCTACAGACAAGCCACGCTATCTGATGGGGGTCGGCACACCGGCAAACATCCTGGAAGGAATTTCACAGGGGGTTGACATGTTTGATTGCGTAATGCCTACCAGGAATGGCCGCAATGGTATGATATTTACAAGCGAGGGTATCATCAACCTGAAA
Source organism: Bacteroidota bacterium (assembly GCA_009773455.1). Classification (GTDB taxonomy): domain Bacteria; phylum Bacteroidota; class Bacteroidia; order Bacteroidales; family Lentimicrobiaceae; genus Lentimicrobium. The sequence goes on from WSXU01000011.1 coordinate 78,060, forward strand.
AATGAGAAATGGAAAGCCGATTTCTCTCCGCTTGACCCTGCAGGGCTTTCGTTTGTAGATAATTCATACAGCCGTGCCTACCTGAGGCATCTGTTCATTGCAGGTGAAATGCTGGGACCGATGATTGCCAGCCAGCACAACCTGGCTTTTTACCTGTGGCTGGTTGACGAAGCCGGACGTAGGATAAATGATGGTACCTTTGCAGACTGGAAATCGACGATGGTCACAAAACTGGCCCGGAGAATCTGATACTAAAGCTGACCTTAATCCGTTAAACCAAACCGGCCATTCCGGAAGTGCATGAAAAAACTCGACCTTTACATCATCCGTAAATTCCTGGGCACTTTCTTCTACGCGATCGCCTTACTGGCCGTGGTGATCATTATTTTCGACATTTCGGAACGGATTGATGACTTCCTGGAGCGGAAACCCCCGCTTGAGGCCATCATTTTCCAGTATTACGCCAATTTTCTCCCCTACTTTATCAACCTGTTCAGCTATCTGTTCACCTTTATTGCCGTTATTTTCTTTACCTCGAAAATGGCCTCCAATACTGAAATTGTCGCTATACTCAACAGCGGTATCAGTTTCAGGAGATTGCTGAGGCCCTATCTTGTTTCTGCGTCCGTACTGGCTGTCATGTCATTTGTCCTGACCAACTTCGTGATCCCTGAAACGAGTAAAAACATGCAGGAGTTTCAGAAAAAATACCTGAAGAAAGAAAAGAAAGGCAGTGAAAGCAACCTTCATATGCAGATCAGCCCGGGTGTTTTTGCCTATGTTGAAAGTTTCAACAAAAGGACCAATACCGGCTTCAGGTTTTCACTCGAGGGGTTTGATGAAAAAGGGATGGCCTACAAGATTACCGGCGACAACATCCGTTGGGACAGCGTTACGGGGATGTGGAAAATAGAAAACTGGGTCAAAAGGCAGCTCCATGTCAAAGGCGAGATACTGACCCATGGTGCAACCAAAGACACACTGCTCAACCTGAAACCCGGCGACTTCTCGGTTGATCTGGACGATGCCGTATATATGAATTACAGGGAATTACGTGATTTTATCGAGCTTGAAAAGCTCAGGGGCTCGGGCAACCTGCTGAAGTTCCAGATCGAAAAACACAAACGGATTGCCTTTCCGTTTGCAACCATAGTACTGACCATCATCGGCGTTTCCCTCTCAAGCAAGAAGGTAAGGGGGGGAATAGGTTTCCATCTCGGGGTAGGCATCACCATCTGCTTCGCTTTCATCCTGTTTATGCAGGTAACCACAGTTTTTGCAACGTTTGGAAACCTGCCTCCGGTAATTGCCGTCTGGATCCCGAATTTTATTTTCGGGTTACTGGGCATCTATCTGTTAAAGGTAGCTCCTAAATAGAGGAACTGATCCAGAGGTTGCATGGTTGCAGACATGACATCAGGATCGGGGAATTCCCATGTAAGGCAACGCTTTCAGTTCATTCAGGCAGATCTGCCTTCCCAGATAAAACAATCCTTAAACATTCCCCGGGTGTCCGGCAGCTTTTCGAACAATCCAAAAACCGCCGAACCACTTCCGCTCATGGAGGCATATTTTGCACCGAGAGCCATCATGGATTGCCTGATATCCTTTATTTCAGGCCATTTGTAGAAAACTGCATCCTCAAAGTCGTTGGCGAACAAACCGTTCCAGGCTGAAGGGTCAGGTGGGAATTCATCCGCACCGGGCAGATGAAGCCCTGAGGGCTTAACATGGCTGTACGCCCAGGCTGTTGATACCGAAACAGGAGGTTTCACCAGTATTATGTTCCACTTGCTGAAATCTGCCTTGACCTGTGAGAGGACCTCTCCCCTTCCTGTAGCGAGAACGGGCCTGTTTTCAATAAAAAACGGGCAGTCACTGCCAAGTTCAGCGGCCATACCAGCCAGTTCATTGTTACATAGTTTAAGCAGGAACAGGCGATTCAGCAGTTTCAGTGTAAAGGCCGCATCGGAGGATCCTCCGCCAAGACCAGCTCCTGAAGGGATTACTTTATGGAGGTGTATTTTAACTTCCGGCAACCGGTATCGCTTCTGCATCATCCTGAAGGCTTTAACGCACAGGTTTAAGTCCTCAGGGCCATCAACCGGAATCCCTGACATAGTAAATGCAAACAAGCCATCCGATGCCGGGGTGACTTCCAGTGCATCGGCCAGTTTAACCGGGATCATCACGGTTTCAATATTGTGAAAGCCGTCGGCCCTGCGTCCTGTTACCCGCAGTCCTACATTGATTTTGGCATTCGGGAATACAATCATCTTAACGCCTGATTAACCTGNNNNCCAAAATACAGCAATTTCTGAAATAGTTTATCATCGTCGGGAATGGTGAATGTCACCGGAGGAGATTCCGACATTATTGAGCTGGAATATTATTTGACACCAGCCTGATAGTATTTGAATCGCTCAGTCTGACATTCTGAAGGTTATGTTATTAACCGCACAATGAGTTCTTTTTTATATAATCCATCTGACTGATCTCACTTTTTAAAACTAAATTTGTGTTTCAAACCCTTTCCCGATATGACACTTATCAATTCCGTTATTTCCTGGTTCATGAAGAAGCGAATGCATCAGATTGAACTGTTTATGAAATATCCGCAGGACGTTCAGGATGAATGGTTTAAAAAGTTAATACTGGCAGGTCGCGGGACCGAATGGGGCAAAAAATACGACTATGCTTCCATCAACAACTACAGCGATTTTGTAAGCAGGGTTCCAATGAATGACTACAACGATCTGAAACCATACATTGACAGGCTCCGAAACGGAGAGCAGAATCTTCTGTGGAATTCAGAGGTAAAATGGTTCGCCAAGTCATCAGGCACCACAAGCGATAAAAGCAAATTTATCCCGGTTAGTGAGGAAGCCCTGGATGAATGCCATTTCAAGGGAGGTAAGGACCTGTTATCCATTTACTGCAACAACAATCCCGATACACAGATATTTTCAGGCCGACTGCTCGGAATGGGAGGTACTCATTTTCCCGACAATCCCGAAGCCGGAACCTTTGTGGGCGATGTTTCTGCCATTATCATGGAGAATCTGCCCACCTGGGTCGAACTGATCAGGACGCCCGACTTGTCGATTGCCCTGATGTCGGAATGGGAAAGCAAAATAGAGAAAATTGCGCAGATCACCCGGCTTGAGAATGTGACAAACATTACGGGGGTCCCTTCATGGACCATGGTTTTGTTAAAACGGGTGCTTGAAATTACCGGGAAAGACAACATCAAAGAAGTCTGGCCAAACCTCGAGCTGTTCATTCATGGAGGTGTCAGCTTTTCACCATATCAGAACCAGTTCAGTCAGCTGATCCCCGGTCCGATGAATTACCTGGAGACCTATAATGCCTCTGAAGGCTTTTTCGGAATACAGGACCGGAACGATGCCGATGATATGCTGCTGATGCTTGATTACGGAATCTTTTATGAATTCCTGCCGCTGAACATCCATGGTCAGCATGAATCAGAAGCCATACCGCTTGAGCAGGTCAGAACCGGGATCAATTATGCCATGGTCATCAGCACCAATGCCGGGCTCTGGCGCTACCAGATCGGGGACACCGTAACTTTCACCTCAACCGAACCCTACAGGATCCGGATAACCGGGCGGACCAAAAACTTCATCAATGCTTTCGGTGAGGAACTGATCATCGACAATGCTTTGAAGGGGCTCGAAAGCGCCTGTGAAAAAACCGGGGCGATGATCAACGAATTTACCGCTGCTCCGGTCTATTTCAGCGGCAAAGCCAGTGGTGCCCACGAATGGCTGATCGAATTCGAAAAGGAACCGGCTGATCTGGCCTATTTTTCGGAATTACTCGATAATGCCCTTAAGGCGTTGAATTCGGAAGCGATACCACAATATGGTGCTTAATCAACCTGTGATCAGGGTACTGCCCGCAGGAACATTCTACAACTGGCTGAAGAAGCGCGACAAACTCGGCGGGCAGTTCAAAGTGCCGAGGTTGTCGAACAACCGGGACTATGTGGATGAAATCCTTAAAGTTGCTCAGTTTTAGTTCAGGAATTCCCAAAGACTGTTCTGCCAGAGCATCCTGTTTTTAAGCCTGATGTAACAACCTCTGGTTCAGTAATGGTTGATAAAAAGCCTGAATCAGTTGACCATTTCGCCGTAAAAAGTTTCGACTTTATCCTATTACTTCTTACATTTGACCATTCACTGAAGAATTCATCATTACAAACCCATATTATTTCAGCACATTATGCACATTGCTATAGCAGGTAACATCGGTTCCGGAAAAACCACCCTTTCAGGGCTTCTGGCCAAGCATTTCGGATGGCAGCCACATTATGAAGATGTAGAAACAAATCCTTACCTGCCAAGTTTTTATGAAGACATGCAACGATGGTCATTTAACCTGCAGGTGTACTTCCTCAACAGTCGTTTCAGGCAGATCATCGAGATCCGCAATAGTGGAAAAACGGTGGTCCAGGACCGCACTATTTATGAAGATGCCTATATTTTTGCACCCAATCTTCATGCGATGAACCTGATGACAACCAGGGATTTCGATAATTATTCCTCGTTGTTCGAACTCATGAGCACATTCGTTAAACCGCCCGATCTTCTGATCTACCTGAGGGCAAGTGTACCTACACTGGTCAGCCAGATTCAGAAGCGTGGCCGCGATTATGAAAACTCCATCAGGATCGATTACCTGAAAAGCCTCAACGACCGTTACGAAGCATGGATCAACAAATATACCCTCGGGAAACTTCTGATCGTTGAAGTTGACAACATCAACTTTTCGGAAAAACCTGAAGATCTGGCCGGAGTCATAGATAAAATCAACGCCGAAATCAATGGCCTTTTCTGATAACCAGATCAGGGTTGTTGGCATCATTCCTGCCAGGTATGCGTCGACCCGCTTCCCTGGTAAGCCCCTGGCCCTGATCAGCGGGATCAGCATGATTCAGCGGGTGTACAACCAGGCATCCACCTGTAAGGATATCCATTCAGTTATTGTTGCCACCGATGATCAGAGAATTGCCGATCATGTTGCCGGTTTTGGTGGCAGAGTAATGATGACCGACGTGAACCACCGAAGCGGGACAGACAGGTTGGGCGAGGTACTGGGCAGACTGAAAACATCTGGTGAACATTTTGATATTGCCGTCAACATCCAAGGAGATGAACCTTTTATCCAGCCGGAACAGATCAGCCGTGTAATCCGCCTTTTCAGCAACCCTGAAACCGAAATTGCCACGCTGATCAAACAGATTGATGCTGCAGCCGACCTCGACAACCCCAATGTTGTAAAAGTGGTTACCGACGCCTCAGGCAGGGCAATGCTGTTCAGCAGGGCAGCAGTTCCCCATTTCAGGGGATTATCACAGGATGCGTGGATCAACAATTACAGGTATTTCAAGCACATTGGCATTTATGCTTACCGGACCTCCGTGCTGGAAAAACTGGTACAGCTGGAGCCGGCTCCTCCCGAACTGGCCGAATCGCTGGAGCAGTTGCGCTGGCTGTGGAATGGCTACCGGATTTACACGGATGTTACTGAATATGAGACCATAGGCGTTGACACCCCTGAAGATTTATTAAAACTTACCAACATTTCTTGATAAGTAAAATGAATCCCTCTATCTTAGCAAAAGCATTGGATTTTACCCTGAAACAGGGCAATTGCCTAACTTTCAGTCAGAAAAAGTAATCAGATCTGTCGCACAGGCGAACAAAAGTTATTGCCATGGTTCTCGAGAAATACATCAGCAAACTTCTTTTTGAACACGATTGCGTGATCGTTCCGGGCTTTGGCGGTTTCATTGCCAACTATACCCCTGCCGGCATACATCCGGTACACCATACTTTTTCACCCCCTTCGCGCAACCTTGCCTTCAATTCCATTCTCAGCAACAACGATGGCCTACTGGCCGATGCCATTAAGAACGATCTGAAAATCACTTTTACCGATGCCACCAATCTGATTTCTGCTGAAGTCGGGCAGATGATGCAGAAACTGGAGAACCGCGAAAAAGTTTCGCTGGCACACATCGGAGTGCTTACCTACAACAGGGAAAAAAACATTCAGTTTACCCCCGATCATTCGTTCAATTACAACCCGGATTCGTTCGGGCTCACCACCTTTTCTTCACCGGCCATCAAGCGCGAAGCGCTGCACGAAAAGATCAGCCGCAAACTGATGCCACAGCAGGCTGTTTTATCGGGCCGCCGCTTGCCGGCCACCCTTAAATGGGCTGCCGTGATGCTTCCGCTGATCACCATCGGACTCTGGTCGGCATTCAATACGGATAAAATCAGTTCACTTTACGACAATTACGCCTCGTTTATTCCTTCTGCCAGCCATACTGCTTCAGCTCCCGGTAAAAGCACAGCAAAGCCCAAAGCCAATACCAGGGTCATCAGTGCCCTCCCTGCAGAGGCTGCCCCTGTTGCTGCAACCCCGACTCCGGAGGCGAACAATGTTGTGATTGAAACCTCCGCGCCTGATGTATTCTTTATCATTGCCGGGGCTTTCGGTGTTGAGGAAAATGCGCAGAAATTCGCCGAAGATCTCAGGCTGAAGGGTTATGATTCATTCATCGCCGGGCAGAACAGACGCGGGCTTTACAGGGTCAGTGTTGAAGGATTCAGCGATAAGGCACAGGCCATGCACAGGATGAATGAATACCGTAACGGGGAGTTCCCCGGAGCCTGGCTGCTCTCGATGGAATAATGGGTTGTTCAGTATTTGATGTGCTGATGAAGATTTGTTACTATATCTAACCTTTTAGGCAAAGAAAAGAATCAAAAAGAAACGTAAACCCTCCTTTCCATTATAATTTACTACAATCCTAAGTTTTAGACTGGAAGTTGAAATTCTTATAAGTTCGAAAAAGATGGTTCTCAGATGTTCATTTTTTATAGGTCAGGAGCCGGCCCACTACTTCGTTTAAAATTATCCTCATCGGTTTACATATGACCACTTTTAAGCCTTCTGTACCTTTTGCTTGAACAAAAGGTACCCAAAATTCAAGGCTTAGTAAAAATGGCTAAAATCTGGCGAGCAATTTTTGCTGGAAGAAATGAGGTTGAACCTTAACTGACTCTAATTTAAACCGTTGTACACTAAATACCTGTGCCTTGCCAACCTATCCGGGTTGCATTTCTTCTTTATTTGTTCGCTGCCAGATTTTTTAAAGCCATTTTTACAAGGCCATTCCTTCAAAAATAGTTCATTCCATAATTACTTAAGGAACATTACTGATCATGGATATACATAAAAATGACATTCATGAAGAAGTATTTTTATCCAGAATGTAAGAAAGAATTCCAATTATCGCATAAACAAAGGGTTTGATTTCTGACATTGCTGTCAAGGATTTTATCAGAGAATGATCCGGCACATTAAATAATTGCAGATTTCGCTTTTTGTTTCATAACTTTCTTTCCACCCATTTTCATCATTTGGTTATTTTTGCGCCCTGCAACCGGGTGATCCGGTTTTTTAACCGCATATTACTGAACTATTGTGACCAAGAGAAAATTAGAACGATTCGCTGAGAATGCCACCTTTCCCCACCTGTTTCAACCGACTTTTGAGGAACTTCAGCAGGGATTTGACCGGAAAGGGAGATGGCATGAATTTTTCGGCAACGATAACCCGCTGATCCTTGAACTGGGCTGCGGCAAAGGAGAATACACCGTAACCCTTGCCGGGCAACATCCTGAGAACAACTACACCGGCATCGACATCAAGGGAGCCAGGATATGGCGGGGTGCGAAAACATCCTATGAATGCAATTACGCCAACGTCGCCTTTCTGAGAATGCGTATCGATATGATCCTGAAGGCCTTTGATCCCCGAGAGATCAGCGGCATCTGGATTACCTTTCCCGATCCGCAGCCGGCCAAAGCACGGAAAAGGCTGACTTCGCCCATGTTCCTGGAAAGATACCGGCAATTGCTGAAACCCGGCAGCATCATTCATCTGAAGACCGACAACACTGCATTTTTTGAATATACCCTCGAAACCATCGCTTCGGAAGGCCACCGGTTGCTTATGCATACCTTTGATCTGTACAACAGCAATCTGAACGAGGATGTGATGCTGGCACAGACCCATTACGAAAAAATATTCCTGTCGCAGGGTATACCCATCAAATACCTGCGGTTTCAATTGAAATAAACAATGGACAAACCACCGGTAAAGGGAGACTACAACTTTTTCGACAATGTTTTTGAAGTGGTTAAGCTGATTCCTTACGGAAGGGCTACCTCCTATGGGGCCATTGCCAACTATCTCGGCAGCCGGGGGTCTGCCCGTATGGTTGGCTGGGCTATGAACGCCTCACACCACTCCCCCGATCCTGTACCGGCCCATCGGGTGGTTAACCGCAACGGTATGCTAACCGGAAAGCATCATTTCTGCAGCCCGGATCTGATGCAGCAGCTGCTCGAAAGCGAAGGGGCCATTGTTGAAAACGACAGGATCGTCAATTTCAGGGAGATTTTCTGGGACCCGGCCAGAGAGATCGGGTTTTAGGTTGTTGCGGGAGGTTGCTTCAGTCACCCGGATTTCTTCTGATAACCCCCAAACGTAAAAGAACAATAAGCCAGTACATGAAACCGGGAATAGGATTCAGAGGGCAGGATGAACCGGAAGCACTCATCCCTGGCTTACTAAGGAATGTTCTTCGAACGGTTGGCAATACAGCAGGTAGTTCTTTACAGAGAGCGTATGTATCCTCCGCAACAAAAGCCCGAAGCGCGCTATGATGCATGGAGAATTTACTATTCACGCCATTTGCTCTGTTATGAGTAGGTTATGTAAATATTACAACTCAATCATTACTTAAGATAACTGAATACTTACCTTCTTCCAATATTTCAATTATAAAACAGCACTGTTTTCTTGTTCCGGCAACTAAAATAGTATAGCTTATTTCACAGTGAAGGGGACATACATATTGATTTATACTGAATTTTTTTCCAGTCTGGGCAATTTGTCCTGAAGATTTGTTTATTTTCAGATCTGTAGGAGCAAAATCTGTAAATGCACTTTTAATTGAAAAAATAATCGCTTTATCCTGCTCATTGAAAGAATCATTTTTATCAACCCTGTAATTCACAATACCTGTAGAAGAAGTAACTCTGTAAGCAACACCAGGTTCGTTCACTCCAACATATTCATCATTTCTCCAATATCCGATCAAAGTACATTTTTTCCCGTTTAAGGTATATTCAAATTTTCCTTTACCGTCTTTCTGGCCATTTTGCCAATACCCTTGAAAAGTATCGCCGTTTTTAAATAAATATTTACCTTTTCCGTCGGGGAGCCCGTCCTTAAAGGTTCCAATATATGTGTCTTCTCCGATTGATTTACCTTTCCCATTTGCCAGTCCGTTCAGACATTTCCCGGTATATATACCGGAAATTTTTCCGTAAAGCACTTTGCAAGAATCAGGCTGAGCATAGATGCTTAGCCCAAGTACCAGGAGAATGATGGTTAATGCCAGATTTTTCATATTTATGATTATTAACTTGATTAGATACTCAACTCCCTCTGATCATCATCCCTCACACCCACCATAGATGTTGGACGAACCGGTTCATAAGCGTTCCTGCTCCCTTTCCCTGGGTTTCAACTTACTTCGGTTTTTTCAGCATAAAATATTTGCCAGCTTTCCCGGGACAGGCGTGTTTGATTTTATGGTGGGCCGGGGGTAGCTGGATGACCAATCCTGATAAGTCCATGTTGGTTGAAGTGTTATATTCAGGAAAACTTTAGCACAAAGAAAATTATGCAACCCAAAACCAAAACAGTTTTAAGGAAGTAATTCTTTTTCTTGTTTTGAACTACAAATAATTCTGAACTCTGATTTTGTATCTGAAACCCATTCTCATCTATTGTGTATTTTATTGGTATATAAATACGCGAACTTGTGTAACTCCCGGCGGTAATAGCAGGCTCCCATTTTGGCATTCTCAGAATTATCCGCCTGATTTCCTTTTCTACGTATGAATTATCAGATCCATAGAATTGAATATCACTTATATTTCCTATTGAATCTATAATGAAATTTACAGCAAACATTGTTAATTCTCCCACAGCAGCTTCCCCCATCAGACTGTTCACTCTAAACTTCTCCTGAATAAATTGATAAAGTTCGTACTCTCCTCCCGGATAAGAAGGGAGAATATCTACTTTTTTGTCGGTATATACAGTACTATACTTCTTTTCCTGGGTTTGAGCCTGACAAGAAATATAAATACCAATGAATAATGCCAATAAAAAAACATGTTTCATAAAATGATCCGGAATGTTATAATTTGTTTATATCCTCAGTCTCCTTAGTTATTGGCATCCCTTTTCTCCACCACGGGTGTTCATGGGATTCGTTCAGATGCAGATTTTTGGTTTCCAACAGAGTTTCAACTTTTCATGTTTTATCCAGGACAATGTTGCCGGACCATGTAGTGAGTTTTTTTTTCGGGGCCAGTTGCAGCCACAGAACCCGCCCTGCTTGGCCCGTATTACCAAAAGTGCTGGTTTTCTTATACAATGATTAACTTCCTGGTTATTACATTTTCTTTGTCAAATACTTTTAAGATATAAATCCCTGGGTTTAGATTCTCACGACGAATGATAAAAGTACTATCATCAAGGATACCCGTTCTTAACAATACACCACGTGAATCATAAAGAATATACTCAGTGGGTTCATTTAATGATTTACCAATTGTGATCACAGAATAATCATGCATCGGATTATTTTGTACAGTGACTTGAAATGAAGTTGCTGTCAACTCTCGCAAACCAGTTGTAACAGTATCAACATAACATTGATTATACGCAGGATTTTTATAGATGTTCCCTGTGACTTCATTCACACATAAGAGCTCAAATGAATTGGGTATGATGAAATAATACTGAATAGGATCAAATGGTCGGTGCATACTTCCAAGACCTTCTATCCAAACATCAGCAGGGTCATTAAAATGAATCTGTTTTCTATAAGACCCGTCAATCAACACAGAATCAACAGCAATTACATAATCATATGCATAATAATAGATTGAATCACAATAGATAGAGTCTCCAACATTAAGATTAAAGTCGTAAACCAATTCCTCCGATTCTGAAAAAAGATAGTCTATTTTATATACTTTGCCGGATTCCTCCCTGTAACCCCAACCATTGAGGCTCCAAACTGAAACTGAGGGATCAGTATCACAGGTGTATAAATTCTTATACATCTTTCCATTGTAAATTGAATCCCCTTCCAATTTATAGGAAGTCGTCCAAATATGTTGGGCATAAGGATAAGATATTTCCTGGAAAATGGCAATTTCAGACCAGGTTTTAGATTCTTCCACGAAATGGAAATCTTGTTGTGCTATAACAATGGAAGCAAATAAGACAATGGAAATTGTTAAAAGTGTCATTATTTTCATCTGAATACAATTATATAGTAAATATTAGAACCATTTTGGGCAGTCTTGCTGGTCTGGAATCTACACCATAACGTTCCGCGCATATGGCTTTGTGGCGGGTTTTGTAAACGTTTCTTTCAAAATTTTAGCACTAAGTTAGTTAAAAGATTTAAGTTTCAAAACCACTGAATGCTCAGCCATAAGCTATATGCGCTGTTGTGCAACGTATTTTTAATCCACAAATCCATGTATAAGTTCATTTATTATTTTATCGTTGATTATCCATTTTGAACTAATTGAACCTTGATATTGTGGTTCCCAATAAATGTATTCAATATACCTAACTAACTTGTCGTCTTGACTTATACAAAACTTTCCGTTCTTAATTAGTTTATCAACCACCGTATTTATTGAATAATCCAATGGAAAATTGATTTGACTTGTGTCATTGAGAGTAATTCCCTGAATACCCTTTTTAATAATTAGAGTTTCGTTACTACCGAGGAAGTTCCTTTTTATATAGTCAAAATCTGATTTATTATATTCTTTCATTAATCCTTCAATCGCATCTTCAAAATCAACTCTACTAAACTTAAAAGTGTATTCATTTATTTTATATTGAACTTTTCCATCAACCAGTGTCGAATCACTGTAAATCAATAATCTTTGCTCAGTGCCATATGAAATTAAAAGTTTAGGTTGAGAACAGCAATATAAAAGTCCTGTTATGAGTAAAATTGGTAAATTGAATTTCCATTTCATAAGCTTAATTATCTATTTTGCAGAGCGTTTTTAATATGTTGCACAACTTGTTTATATCCACAACTCCTCTTTTCTACCCATCACCACCACCTCGGGTGTCAGAAGGGCTGCTTCAAAGGCAAATATACCGTGTAACCTGCATTTTTAACTCTTTTGTTTTCTTAGGGCAAACCATATACGGTCGAGGCTAAGCGCTGGCGGGCAGTTTTGGAAATATATCTTTCCGGAAATCAGATATATCAGATTTTCAGTCATCAGAATTCAACTGACTACCACCCACATCCTGCTTCAATATTCCCACCCATCCCCGTTGTTCCAACTGTTCTTTTTCCAAACCGATAAACCGTGCAATGATTTCGGACGAAGTAATAAAGGTTACCCCGGGGGCGGCCTGTTTTTCAACTTCCACATAAGCCGGACCCTGGTACGGCAAGGCAGTGTTGTAAGCCTGTTCATGTATTTTCTTCTCGGGTTTGAGGACATATTCAGACCGGGCAGCCACGGAACGCCCCACACCGGCCAGGATGAATTCACCGGCCAGGCGGTCGTAAACGATGGCCGGAGCTCCGCTGTAGCCTTCGCTGAAGGGGGCATCGGTGAGCAACACCCCTTCCCCGCTTCCGGGAATGCTCAATACCCCGGCCGTCATCATACTCCGGCCGGAAGGATAACCCGTGAGCCAGACACGGTCGCCCCAGTGAAGTTCGCTGATCGTTGCCAGCCTCAGTTGCACCGGTTCCGGAAGCACTACCGGCTGGCTGCCTTTCACTTCGAGTAAAGCCAGGTCATTTTCGGCATCAGAAGCGATGACCTCTCCCTGCATCGTGCCATAGGGACCGCTTACTTGTATCATCTCTCCGGTTTTTTCAGAAAGCCCCAGTAAAAAGCGTTTGCCCTGCAGATTGGCTTTGTCATTATATGTAAATACCGAGTCGGGAAACACCACATTGTGCGCGCAGGTGAGCAGCAATCCCCGGTTCCCGCTGACTGCAATAACTGTTGCTGTTCCGCTGAAGGATTCATTCCGGGTCAGCCTGGCGCGGGTAATACCGGGCCCGCTTCTTTGTCCGATCTCTGATGCCAGAACAAGGCTGTCAGGCTCAAATACCAAAGACCGGTAATTTACAAATGCCGTTAAACGGCATACCGAAGCGGTGAAATCTGTATATGCGGATTGTGCGGCCCTGTCGGGAAAAGTGCTTGCCAGGCGGGTAGCATTTTGTTCATCCACAACCGGCCTGGTTGAACTGCAGGCGCCAAAGAGCAGGATGAATACCGGAAACAGGAACAATACCTTCATTCAGGTTGGTTTAGCACACCTAAAATTAAGGAAAAAGCATTTAACCGTTAAATTCAGAGGGAAATTCTCATGTATTATTTCAATAAAACCAGAGCCTATATTAAAGAGGTTTTAAAGAATCACCAGTTTCCGGTAAAATTATGAGATTACCAATGGTAAACTCCAACTGGTCGGTTCTTCGCTATTGCCTGTCTGCCTGAAGCAGTCAGACAGGCTCAAATGACTTTGATTTACCTGTTTTTTATAAAAAGGGAGTCCGATGTTAACAGAAGTTCCGTCACCATTACCCTCCCTTCCATCAATCTACCAAAAGATTTGTGATTACGAACCATTGAGGAATCTTGTGTGCCAATGAAAAATTTCAGAAAATTGATAATTATCATTATCCCGTCCCATACGGGACTAAATGGTCTGTCAATCATCTGCTCTCTACCCATATTTAATGCCTAAGGCATTTTGATTTATTAAATTTTATCCGCCACATATCATGTAATGTTATTGGGACTTAAATTTCTGAACATCTGGAACTAACACTTACTGATTCAGTATACGCAAATAACGTTTTCGTGCTTCTCGACCGTTCGATTCATTATATACAAATTAAGGGACGGGGAGGGGGTAGAAAGAATGCATATGCAATGAATAAAAGTTTATTAAATAAAATTTTGCCTAAAGAATTTGGAAAGAGGACCGGCATTCTAAAAAAAGCGTAAAGAAAACCGGCAGGCAAAAAATAGAGAAGAAACGCAAGTGAGAATCCCTGATAAAGCTCTGAAGATTAGTGTACATCAGATTTAAGAGAAGCGCAAAAGTAACAACCCTGCCTCGCCGGTTTGCCCGCCGAAGGAGGGCAGGCAGGCTCGTTTCTTCAGACCAAAATTGCCCGCCGGTTTTTAGCTGTTTTTAGGAAGCCGAGATTTTTTGGTTCTTTTTGATCTTGCAAAAAGAACAAAGAGAAATTTTAATGCACAAATGTCAAATATTATCTTTTAATGGCTGGACTTGTTGAATAAAAATTGACAATTATCATTATCCCGTCCTGTAAGAGATGAAATGGTCTATCAATCATCTGATTTCTACCCATAAATTAATCCTGCGACATACTGATTTATAAAATTATAACCATTTGTGAATTTACAAGGAAAATCCGTTAAATCAATTTTACCACTAACCCGTTGACGTTTCAACATGGGTATAACCAATGGTATATTCCTCAAGAACATCAATAAGGGAACAATCCAATATCAGGAAAAGACTACCACATCCAAGAATTAATGGCTGACAGGATTATAGTTTGACAAATCTCATGGACTCGTTCGACTGCGCCAGCCGGAGATTGATCAGATAAACCCCCTTCGACAGTTGACTGATGTTGATTTCGGTGAGTGTTTCGTTCAGTGGTTGCTTTAACAGTTCCTTTCCGTTGATATCATGTATGGTAATGGAACCATCCGGAAGTTGTTTCCCTGTATTGACCAACAGCAGATCACCGGCCGGGTTCGGATAAATCCCAACCGGGCTGTTCTGATCCGGTTGCTCCAGGCCCAGAGTACTGCCATCCCATCCGGCCATGCGGGCCAGCATCCACCAGAAGGCTTTGGCCAGCCGGAGCGCTCCACGCTGTCCGATATGGTCGCCATCTTCGGTGTAACTTCCGTCAAGATCAACCATGTTATCGTCGTGTATTACCTGGTACGAATGCTGGGTTCCTGTATTGTCGGTCCAGTTGATCAGTTTCTGGTCCCCGGCATTACTCCAGCAGAGGATATCCGCATAATCGAACAGTATCCTGCCGGGTGCTGCAGCGACAAAATTCCTGATGTACTGGTGTTTTATACTTCTCTGATAGCCGTTTTCGCTCACATTGCCGCTGCCATCCACAGGTCCTGTCGTAAAAAACATCCTGGTCGGATAGCCGTTTGCCTGACAGTGACTGATGTATTCCAGGGTTGCATTCAGGTAGGTGTCCATGCACACTGAATTTCCGGTGAGTGCCTGATCTTCGCTGTTGAGCCCCCAACGCATACTGCCTTCGGGACCGCCATCGGTCCTGCCGGCCCATCTCACCTGATATTCCGGATCAATCGTGCCACCCGGCCAGTTGTTGGCGGTCATATCCCAGCACCACCCGAAACCCATGGCTGCAATCTGCAGGTCGTGCGTATTGCTGTAGGTCAGATGATCCTTTGTACGGGTGATTGCGGTGGGTGTTGTAAACCAGTCTTCCTCCCCGTAATTGTAAATCCAGCCGCTGGAAGTCTGCACATCGCCCCAGGTTGCCCTGCTCAGCCTTAAATACTGGTCGGTGTAGCCCTCAGGTGTTCCCGACTCGCGGATGTTCACCTGGAAAGCCGGATTACTGTTCTCAAGCAACTGGCATCCTATCCTGTATGCTTTTGAGTGCGATTCACCTGCCAGAATGACCCACATTTTCTTCACCTCATTCAGATAGGTTTGCGGAATCTTGTCGAAATCATCCACTACGGTGTGATCAGCGACAATCTGGGCTTTTGCACCTCCCGGCATCAGGAGAATCAGAAGAAACACCAGGACAGGAAACGTATATTTGATTGCTTTCATTTTACAAACAGTTGGTTTAAAGTTGTCTGAGCCGCTGTAACGGCAGCATAAAGAGTTTTTACATTAAACAATATTTCTTTAAAAAGTATTGATAAAAGTAATGATTACAACGCAAGAGAAACATAACTTTTTAGAAAAATATCCCGAAAAATGTGTCAGAAAAGTCATATGTCTGATGCATTACCGGAATTATTCCTGTGAATTTTTCATCGTGAAATCACCCGCCATTTCAGCACTGAAGTCCGGATCGGGTTACTGCAGATTAATTGCCTGCTAACTGTTTTGTAACTCCCCTTATATATAGGTAGTCCGGATGCCGGTTGAAAAAATCCCGCCGGATTTCCGGCGGGACAAGCTCCTCAACTACCAAACAGGGGAATAATGAAACTGTCAATGTTGAGTATGTCAAAAAATTATAAGAACCAGTTGGTGATCTCAGGCATGACTTTTATTTTCAGATTAAGGAAATTGCTACTGATTGAAAATTTTCACCTCAGTACCCTTCTTCCCTGAATTGCCCTCATGATTATGGCTATCGCAGCTACTGAGGCAAGAAATACGCTGAGGGCATAAACTCCGGTTACGAAGCAAACAAATGCCCAAACCACAATCATCACAATGGTAGTGATATATACCAGGTTGCTCATGGCGTTGATTTTAGTATTGATTGCCATTTTATATCAGATCCGGTTTAAATTGACCGATCTGTGAAACAGTGAATCACAAGTAAATGACGGCAACGATGAATCTGTCATTTGCAGGCCTGGCATCTGGCAGAGCACACGCCAACAAAATCAATCACCTTAACCCTTTTCAGTGGTTTTACCATCAAAAACGGCTTCATTTTTCATTGCATTTTCCTTTGTAGTCCTCACAATCCCAACCCTGTGATGCGGCGGTGCGTATATGGTGTACATTTTAAGATCCTCTATGGCACCTGTATTAATCACATTGTGCAATGCCCCGGCCGGAATAACCACTGTGTCGCCATCCTTTACCAGGTACTCATGTCCATCGATCAGGCATTTCCCCGAACCGCTTTCGAACCTGAAAAACTGGTCATTCCCCGGGTGGATTTCTGCGCCAAGCTCATCACCGGCTTTAAGGCTCATCAGCACGAGCTGAAGGTGTTTTCCGGTATAAATGGCCCTGCGGAAATCAGTATTTCCCCTGGTGTCTTTTTCAATATTGCTTTTAAAACCTTTCATCGTGAGAATTTTAGTCATTCATTGGGTTTGGGTCAGGATAATCCCTGAAGCAAAAAATAAGCATCCTTCAACGTGGATCAAACTGCCCTTTTACCCTGAATTAGTCTGAGTAAAATGAGAATGGCTGAAACAACAAGCAGGACATGAATCAGCATTCCGGCATTGAACGCAAAAAAACCTATTGCCCAGAAGATGACAAGTATGATGGCGATTGTATACAGCAGGTTGTTCATTTTGATGAAGATCAGGGTTAAATTATTTTCAGGTAAAGTTAAATCTGAAGGCCTGGATATGCCTTATACAATTCCGGTTAAGAATTACATCATTCACACATTCAGGATGATACATGTTCTGATTTCCTGTTGGTCATTGATTCCCATACAATCCCGAAAGGTTAGCTGATGAGGCACTCCGGTCCGGATATTGAACAAACCGTTTTGGATCAGGACAGAAATCCTCAGATTCCAAATGCCATTTTGATTCCTTCAATCAGCATATTGGCCCCCAGCACACCCAGGATCAATCCCATGATTTTTCCTATGATGACAAAATTCTTCTGCCCGACCAGGTTGATCATCAGACTACTGTATATGAATGCCAGATAGGTCAGCATTACAATCAGGGCAAAGATGACGATCGTTAGCAATACATGCAGGATATCAGCGCCAACCACGAAATTCATGGCTGTAACGATGGTTCCCGGGCCTGCCAGAACCGGAATGGCCAGCGGAGAGATGGCTATGCCCTCATCAAAAACGGCTTTTTCATTCTGGTGAATGCTCGGCTTTTTCGACTGAAGCATTTCAAACCCTATAAAGAAGATCAGGATACCCCCGAACACCTTAAATGCCGGGATGGTCAGACCAAAAATTTCGAAAATATATTTACCTACAAGGATGAATGCGGTAACAATAATTAAGGCGACTAAATTTGATGTTTTTGCGATCCGTTTTTTCCCCTTCGCGTCAACCCCCCCGGTAAGTTTTACGAAGATGGGAATATTTACAACAGGGTTCATGATGGCAAAGAAGGCCATAAAAACTGTGATTGAGAAACCCCAGATATTTTCCATGTCAGACGTTCAGATCAAAAAGTCTGAGCATGTTTGAGAGCCGGTTTATCTCCTCCTGCTGAAGGTTGATCACTTCCAGCAGGTGACTGATGGTTTCAATGCCTTCGAGGTTAATGTCCAGTTCATAATGAAACCGGATAATTTTCTCAAGACGGCTCAACTGGTCAATCGCCAGAAAGGCTGACTCCTCAATGGTGGTTATCTGTATGAGGCCTGTTTCATTCAGCGCCCTGACGAAGGAATGCTCAATGTTATGACAGGCACAGAAATTATCAACAGCAATCAGATCATCCGTATGCATTTCAGGTAAGAATTAAGAGGTTGACAATTCGGTGAAAAGCGCTTTCTGTTTCTCTGAAAGATTGGTCGGAATCCTGATGGCCCATGTAACAATGAGATCACCTTTCTGCCCTTCATTTTTATAGACCGGGAATCCCTGGCCTTTGAGCTTTACCTTGCTCCCGTTCTGTGTCTCAGGATTCACTCTGAGTTTTACCTTGCCATCGAGGGTATTGAGGGTGATCTCACCACCAAGAACAGCGGTATACAGATTCAGATCAACCGTGGTATACAGATTGTTGCCAAGTCGCCTGATGTCGGGATGATTGGCGACCGAAAACCGCAGATACAAATCCCCTGCAGGGCCACCATTGATACCCTCTCCCCCATGCCCGGCTATCCTGATGGTCTGGCTTGTCGACGGTCAGTGTCTGCTTGTGGGTCCTGTATGCATCGATCAGTTCAAGATGCAATTCAGCATTGTAGTCTTCGCCCCGGTATTTTACCTGCCTGCTTCTGCCCTGACCTGATACGCCACCGAACATCGAAGCGAAAAAATCAGAGAAATCCCCGTCGGACCGGTCACCTGAAAAACTTTGCCGGCGTTTGTCTGAAGTCCTTTGATTTTGATTTGCCTTTTCAAATTCTTCAGCATGTTGCCAATCCTTTCCGTACTGGTCATACTTTTTCCGTTTCTCAGGGTCGCTCAGTACTTCGTTGGCTTCATTGATCTGTTGAAAATTCCTTTTTGCATCCTTATCATTGGGGTTGAGGTCGGGATGGAACTTCCGGGCAAGCTTCCGGTAGGCAGTCCTTATTTCTTTAGACGTTGCTTCCTTCTGAATGCCTAAAATTTTGTAATAATCTACGAATTCCATCTGTTGATTGGGTTCTGCTGACTTTGATGAATGAATATCCAGGAGGCTGTATGAAATTAATTCAACCGTTGTTTCAAAAAGCCGTCTATGGAAGAATCAGGACCGCTTTTTCGTCGGAATGATATAAACAGGCAGGGTGGTATGATGCAGTACTTCGCGGGTAACACTGCCCATCACCACATCTTCAAGCCACTTCCTGCTGTGCGAGCCCATCACAATGATGCCGGCATGAAGAGCTTTGGAAGTATTAATTATGGTAACAGCCATATCCCCGTCTTCGACTACGGTGGCAATGGATTCATCACCCAGATGCTTCTTTATCTTTTCAAGAAAATGCATGGAGGCATCCCTGATGGCTTCAATATTGTCGGACTGCATCGGAACCATTCCCATATAATCACCAAATCCGGTAATCGGAGAAAAATCTGCCGATGAATAAAACACAGGGTCCGAAATGATATGAAGTAACACAACTTCTGCATCCATGGCTTTGGCAAGTAAATATCCTGAATCGGCCACCTTTTGGGCAGATGGGTCAAAATCGAGCGCGATCAGGACTTTTTCAATTTTTTTGGTTTTCATCTCTGGTTTCTTTAATGACATTAACTATTTTAAAGCTTTGCAACTGTTTCATGCTCAGATCAACAAACCTGACTTGTGGAATTCTGATTTTGTTTCAGCAAAACTCACGAGTTCTTTATTAAACCTTGCTGTTTCTTCAAGAAACAGGCCATGACCACTGTTTTCAAAAGCAATCAGCCGTGAATTCCTGATCCCGGCTTTCATTTGCTCTGCGAGATCAAAGGAGCAGATCTTATCTTTTTTTCCATGCATGATTAAAGTCGGTAATTTGATTTTTACTAGATCAGGTCTCAGGTCAGTATCGCGCAGGGCTGCCAGGCATTCGCCCATGGCCTGGGATGAAGCACTCAACCCGATCCCTTTCAGCCAGTCGCGAATCCCCTCATTCAGTGAATGTTCACTTGCCGAGAATATTCCTGCAAACCTGGATAAGAGCATCGGGCGGTCAGCATAGTTGAGATCTATCAGATCATCCACCTCACTTTTCAGCAAATTGAACGGAAAATCATCCCTTTGTGTCCAGACAGGCGCTGCGGCACCACACAAGACCAGCGCAGTAACATGAGCGCCTTCATCCTCTGCCACATACCTCACGGCAATGCCACCACCCATTGAAAAACCAACCATGACGGCATTTTCAATTTCAAGTTTGTTGAGCACATTTTTAATGTCTGAGGCATGCACATCATAGTCGTAGGATCCAAAAGGCTTATCGGATTTTCCAAATCCTCTCAGGGTAATGCCAATAACCCGGAAACCCTTGTTCAGCAGATCGTTGTACTGATATTCAAACATCTCATCGCTCAATGGCCACCCATGAATCAAAACAATTGGCCGGCCTTCGCCGCCATCGGTAATGTGCAGGCGGATATTGGTCTCAACTTCAATGTATTCAGCCCGGGCAGCTCCTGCTAAAGCCCTGGTCAGCAATTTCTCCATGTCATCTTTATTAAATTTCTGATTCCCCCGGAAAATGTTCCGGAACACTAATTTGACGCAGCCTCCGTTTGGTTATTCAGGTAGTTTTCAAGCCCCATCTGATTCATCTGAACACGTTGTGCCCTGACCCAGTCGGCCAGATGTTCTTCCATTTCAAGTATCCTTGAAAGAATTTCAACTGTCCCCTGATCCTTTGCTTTCCAGGCAAGTGCGATGGCATTGTTATACGCCTTGATGCTTGTGCCATCAACTTTATTGGCATTGATGATCATATCGGGAACTGTCTTGCCCAGCTTGACTACTGTATTGAGTTTCGACACACGGGGAGTGCCCTTAAGAAAAAGGATCCGGTCGATGAGCCATTCGGATTGATTCAGTTTTTCCATGATCTGTTTGCGGAAAGCCATCTGAAGCTTTTTATAGCCCCAGCTTTCGCACATTTCGGCATGTACCATGTTCTGATTTATATCAGCCAGAACTTCAGCCAGCAGTGAATTCATCACCTGAACCAATTCGCTGCTTTGTTTCATGTTCATGGTGTCAGGGTTGTCATTGGCTATAAAATTTTGCTTCATCGTTCTTTGCTTTTAAGGAAACAATTTGTGCTGTTGTTATTTTGTCACACATTACATGGGTATGGGCTGAAAGCAACTGCATTTGAAATTTCCGGTTGCGTGCATCCTAGGGGGAGAAAAATTGTTTATTCCCCCTGATTTTCATCAAGGGTGCTGTGACCATCTCCTCCAAAACTGTAATAATTGTTTTCCTCGTCTTCGGATCCGATGGCTTCCTGCAGGTCGTCGAGTTCAGCGCCGGGTACATCGAGATCGTTGCCTGATTTATCTTCCTTTGATTGATTAAGATGATTTCTGACCACCCCGTCAGTTTCAGATGCCTTTCCTTCGTCCTGAATTCGTTCAGGATCAAGGTCAGCTTCCTCATGAAATCTGTTATAAATATCCTCTGCAGCGGGGTAAGGAGGATATCCGGGAAGCTCAGCAACAGCCGGCCCTTTTGTGCTGATCCGGATCTTTGTTTGGTCTTTATTTTCTTTCATTTTCTCTTTCAGTTGAACACATCAAAGTTCGATACCGGAAACAGAAAAGATGTTATATAACTCCGGATTTGTCTTACATAATTCACATATTATGAGGCAAAAACACAATTCAGGGTCTATAAATAATGAGGAAGGGTAAACTTTATTCTGCACCCTTTTCCGGTGGCGCTGTCGATCACAATATGTCCTCCATGCAATTCGGTAAATTCCTTGCATAAAAGCAAACCCAGGCCTGTGCCCTGCTCTTTCCCGGTGCCAACGGTTGAAAAGAGCATTCCGGAATTAAAGAGTTTCTCCTGATCTTCATGCGGTATACCTATTCCGTTGTCTTCCACCTGTATTTCGATAAACTTCTGCTTTTTTGATGCGCTGATGGTAACTTCACCACCGGGTTCTGTGAATTTAATCGCATTCCCGATCAGGTTCCTGAGTATGGTTTTAACCATCTGAATGTCAGCCACGACCAACAATCCAGGATCAATCGCATTAAAAATGGTAATTTCCTTTTTACCGGCGATATAATTTACAGTCTCAATTTCTTCATCAACAACCTCGCTCAGATTGGTTTTAACAGGATTGAAGCTTTTCTCTTTGTTTTGTTTCACGGTCCAGGCCAACAGGTTGTCGAGCAGGGTCATTGTCCGGTTGGCCGAATTGGAAGCCATATCCACATACCGTTGAGTCTCTCTGTTGTCAAACTGATTCAGGCCATCCTTCAGAAGCTCAAGAACACCTATTATGGAACAAAACGGCCCCCTTAAATCATGGGCAATGATGGAGATGAACCTGGTGTTTGTTTCCACAATCTCTGCCAGTTCCCTGTTTCTCTTTTCAAGCATAAGTTCCAGCCCTGAATTGATTTCTTCAAGCTCTTCCATCCGCTGGTTCTCATCCTTCTCACGCTTTTTCCTTCCTTCAGATTCCACATTTATGAAATCAGAAGAATTTGACCCTCCATTCTTCCCATATCCTGCCATCAGGCCCGCTGTCAATTTATTTCTGAAATAAACCTGTTTCTGATTCATAAAGGTCAATTTTTGTTTGAGATTATTTGCCGGCTTTCCTTGCCGGATTTTATTTTCCAACACATTTCTCCGACCGGTCCTGCCTCATGTTGTGACGGATCCATTTACCTGTCCTGCTTCTAATTCCGGCTCATTTCAGGCAACCGGTCCAAGGCTCATGTTTTCACTGGCATACCAGACTTTATGAAAGGCATCTTCTTATTGTACCCGGTTATTGTCTGATTCCTCAGTATTTGCTGAAGTACCTTCAATTTCGCTGTGCTAAACCCGGATGTTATGCCTTTCATAATGCAAAAATAGACTGATGAATACCGTTAAATATTATATAACTTTTAAATAATATTATATATTTCACACATTATCAACGCCCTGTTTTTAACGGGAACTTTATCAGGAGGGTATTCTGATCGCAATTAAAGAGGCGACCATTGAATTACCTTTTGGAAAAAGAATGGGATCAGAGGTTGATTGAAGCGATGATTTCTTTCAATGCATCAGCAGAGTGTTTAAACTGCACCTGCTCCGGTTTCGACAGACTGATCTTCAGGAAGTGTTCCACCCCGTTCTTACTCACATAGGCCGGCACGCCCATGCATACGTCTGAAACACCATAATAATCGGAAACCATTGTGGAAACAGGTAGAATTGAATTTTCACCCCTTACGATTGACCTCGTAATTTTGAGCAATGCCAGGGCAATTGAATAATTGGTTGCACCCTTCGCTTCAATGATCAGATGTGCGGAATTCCGGACTTTTTCGAAAATACCTGCAAGCTCCTTCTTCGGATT
>WSXU01000011.1:102032-121899 GCA_009773455.1 Bacteroidota bacterium
GTCGCTGATCATATACTTCAGTCTGGCCGTATCCAGCACTGTGCCCGATCCCAGCACCCTGCTAACCGGCAAACCCGATACCTTTAAGGTGACCCATGTAAGAATATCCACAGGATTGGTAACAACCAGGAGGATTGCCTCAGAAGTATATTTCAGGATGGCCGGAACTATTTCTTTGTAAATCTCAACATTTATACTGACAAGATCTGTTCTGCTTTGCCCCGGCTTTCGGTTTGAGCCGGCTGCAATAACAACAATATCAGCATCTTCGCAACCTTCAAAACCGGCCTGATATATCCTGGCCGGGTGTACAAAACTAAGGCTGTGGTTCAGGTCCATACATTCACCACGGGCCAGGAGTTCGTTCTTATCGATCAGTACTATTTCCCTGGCCAGGCCACTCATCATGAGTGAAAAGGCGAAAGTAGCACCCACATTTCCCGCACCGATAATGGCAATTTTGGGCTTTAAGGCTTTCATAAAATTATATTAATGAAGATCATGGTTGTTTCGGTAAATCGGGAAATTTAAATCCCGGTCGGATTATAAACTCCTCCGGAATTCTTTTTACCTGGTTCATCTCTATCTTTTTCAGGGATGGTCAGACAGTAAAAAATATCCGGTTCGGTGTTAAACAGCCGTTAAAACCAAACAATTCCATATTCCTGTATGCAGATTATTGTTCTTTTAATAACCAACATTTGTGACCTGCATGCTTCATTCAGGATGACCTTGCAGATGTTTGATGAACCGAGGGTTGTAAATCGGATCAGACCGGGTATAATTCCTGCTGAAACTCTTTTCCCGGAACTATCCGGGAAAAGAAATCCTGCTGAAATTCATGGTAACATTCAAAATCCGGATAAAATGAGAACAGGTTAAGTCCATCAGTTTTTGTTATCCACCGTGAGGTCTTTCATCGCTTCTCCCATCTCGTCCATGTCATGATTAAATTCACGTTTGAACTTTTCCCAACCGGATTGATTCTTATCGTAATTATCCATTCTGGCCTTCAGATCGGCGATTTTCAATTCAAGCTTCTCTATTTTATTTTCATAGAGTGCATCAAATGTCTTACCTGATTTCCTCATCTGAGCCCTGAGTGCTTTGATCCGGATTTCATATTCGCTGATTTTAATTTCCGATTCGGTTTTAAAAGCATCCCATTCATCGGAAGTGGCAATTTTTTCAGCCTCAATGTCAGACTCTACCCTTGCTTCCTTCAGGTCCAGCTCAGCTTTATCATACCTCTCCTGGGCAGCCTGCTCTTTTTTGCTGGTCTGATCACACCCTGTAAAAATGGTTCCGCCAAGGATTGCTGTGGCAACGATCAGGGTAATTTTTGCATTTCTCATCATACTGTTTTTTAAAGATTAATCATTCCGTTTATCTGTAAAAGCTACCATTTGGTGATTTTTCATCCAAACAGTAGCTTTTTATCATTCAATCCCATCAGAGTTCTGCTATTATCTTCTGCAGTTCTTCTTTAGATTTTCCCAGTTTAACCTGAAGCCGGCCGTACATTTCTTCCTTTTTTCCTTCAGCAAACATCAGATCATTATCGGTCAGCATCGCAAATTTCTGTTTGAGTCTGCCTTTTTGCTCGTTCCAGTTACCCTTTACAGCGGTAGTGTTCATTTTAGTATTTTTATAGGTGAAAGAATTTTCACGGAGCAAAGTTAGATACCGTGATTCCGTAAAGCCTTACACAATTATAAAGGGTAGTTACATCATTCACACATTGTTCTAACCACAGGATGTGAACTTAAAGCCAGCCCTGATCCGTTCGGGTATATGATGAAAAATAGCTGTATAATTACCTGAAGTGACCCGAAGGCTTTTGGATCTCTGACCGGCCAGAAGAATCTGACATAAATCCTGTATTTCCGGGCATCAGACGCGCGTTAGATTTCGCTTTTATCAGAAGCCCTTCAACATTGCGATGGTTGGACGCAATATTTCACCTCAAAATGATCCGGATTAATTTTTCAGGCGTATGCCTGTCATTCAACCACGGATACAAGGAAAAACAAGTGAAAAGCAAAGTACAGACGAATTTACACTGATGAAGATTATAACTTCTCAATCGGATTTCGTTTTTTATTCCGCATACGCTTGTAATAGGATGGTGTAAGACCGGTTACTTTTTTAAACTGGCCCGAGAGATGGGCAACACTGCTATAATGCAATTTATAGGATATCTCTGTAAGATTCAGTTCATCATAGATCAACAATTCCTTCACCCTTTCAATCTTCAGGTTGATAAAATAATGTTCAATGGTGGTACCCTGTACTTCAGAAAAAACATTGGCCATATAGGTGTAATCATAACCCAGTTTCTCGCTAAGGAAATCAGAGAAGTTTGTTTTCGGAGGCTTATCTGAATAGTAAATCAATCCTACAATGGTGTTCTTTATTTTCTCAATCAGGATACTTTTTTTATCACTTAAAAGCAATAGACCGGATTTTAAGAGACCTGCACGGATTAAGTCCAGCTGTTCCGCTGACAGGTTTTCAAGCACCTCCACTTCGCCCAACTCCACAATAATGAAATGCAACCCGTATTTTTCAAGTTCGGATTTCACGATCATCCTGCAACGGTTGCTTACCATATTTCCGATACAGAGTTTCATGTGGTTTTTGCTGCGTTAGTCATTGTTTAACCGATATATTTTACATCTCAGTGAGTGACGGCATTTCTGAATTCCGTCGTGTCAACCAGTGATAAAAGGCATTTGCGGTCATCGTCGGTAACGATGCCTTCCATATAAACAAAGCAAAGTGATTTATTGTCATATCCCAGCATCACGTTGCATGACTCCTTGCTGTAACCAGAATAGAGCGAAATGAAAAACTCGTTGAAAATCTGCCTGGATTCTTCGGAAATGTATAGTTTGAAATTGCTTCCAAGCAGCTGGTAACGTTTTTCCCTGAGCATGTCAGCCCCGGTAAAATTCAGGTCAGCAATACTGCCATCCTGATCAAGTATGAAATAACCAATCGGAGCCAGATCGTACAACATGGTGTATTTTTTCAATGCAGTCTCGGCTGTTTCGTTTGCCAGCCGGAGTTCTTCGTTCTGCATCTCCAGTTCAATCTGGTGAACCTGCAGCTCATGTAAGAGTTTTTTCACGTCAGCCTCAATATGAAGGTCAGGTGATTTATCCTGCCTGGTATTGAGTTTCTCTTCGGCTTTCCTGCGTAACATTTCTGCACCTGTCATGCCTTCTTCTTCATCGATCATAGCTCTTTGTATTAAATACTCACTTACCGGTTAAAATAAGCCCGACAGGCTTATTCAATAAATCATACAATACTTTAACCACCCATCCGGTAACCGGTTTTATACCATCGGGAAGCGTTAAAGGCATTTCAAAACTTCCATCTCCGGTTTCCCAGAGGAACCTGTTTAATTCTTTCTGAATCTTTTCCTTGTCCTGCTCAGGTATAAAAGACTGAACAAAACTATGATTCTCAGCCTCAGCACTTTTTTTGCCAAAAAAAACCTCCGCCCGTGGATTTAATTCCAGAATCTTTAAATCTGCCGACAATTTTATGATCAAACCGGGTGAAGAATTCATGAGTATACGATTGATCTGTTCTGATTCGTTCAGCTTCACTTCAGCCTGTTTCAGGTCGGTTGTATTGATAAAAGTGATGACCAGTCCATCAATTCTGTCGTCGGATGTGCGGTAGGGCATGATCCTGATCGAGAACCAGCGCCCATCACTGGCAGGGATCAGTTTCTGAATAAAAACGAGTGTCCTTAATACTTCGAGGGCATCGGTGGCAAGTTCAGGGTAAATCAGATCGGAAGCCTGATCGGTGAATGGCCTGCCGATATCACTTTTAATAAGTTTAAAGATCTTGGTTGCCTGAATGGTAAACCGGCGTATATTCAGTTCCTTATCGAGAAATAAAGTGGCGATGTCGGTGCTGTTCAGCAGGTTTTTCATATCGTTGTTCACCCGCGAGAAGTCGTCAACCTTCGACTGCAGTTCCGCGTTCACCGTTTGAAGTTCCTCGTTGAGGCTCTGCATCTCTTCTTTGGATGTGGTCAGCTCTTCGTTGGTGGATTGCAGTTCCTCATTGGTCGATTGCAGTTCCTCATTCGTTGATTTCAACTCCTCCTGCGACGTCTGCATCTCCTCCATGGTGTTCTGCATCTCTTCGCGTAAGCGCACCAACTCTTCTTCAAGTTCCGATTCGCGGATGCTCATTAATTTATTTTTCCCCTTTCCGGGGCCTGATTTGCTGGGGGGAGTATCCGGCAGTTCATTAAAAATGATCATTAAAGTACCCTTCAGGGGCTCCGGTTTATCATTCCATTGAATTTTGAGATCGAGCGAAACGGTGGTGCCCTCGGAACCCACTTTCAGATTGTGCAAAACCACCGTTTCCCTGGTGAGTATGGCTTTACGGAAAGCTACAGGAAACTCATTGCGCAATCCTTCACGCAACATTGCGAAAATATTCATGTTGGCTTTGCCTACCGCCGGTTCAAGGTATTTTCCGGTGCGCCCGCTGATGTACAGGATGTCACCACTCTCATTCACCAGAACACCGGCCGGTGAAAATTTCTGAAGCAACACCTGATCGGCTAGTGTCTGAATATTTGATATCGATTTTTCAGGCATCTGATTATCATTTACACTCTGTTTTGAACGGGAGAAAGAAGATGGGAAATCGAACATCTCCTGGTTCATTGAAGTCATACTTCGTTTGAAAAATTTCAGTTTTACATCGGTCGGACTGAAAAGATGCCCCTGGTTTCCGAGTGATTCCGAGCTGCCAAGCAGTAAAATACCACCGGGATTAAGGCTATAGTGGAACACTCCCAGTAATTTCTTCTGAAGCTCAGGTTCCAGATAAATCAGCAGATTGCGGCAGGTGAGGATATCGATCTTGGTGAACGGAGGATGCATGATGATGTTATGCTGGGCAAAAACGACCATCTCCCTGATTTCGTTACTGATCCTGTAACCATCATCCGTCTTCACAAAAAATCTGCTGAGACGCTCCGGTGAGATATCGGACACAATATTTGCCGGAAAAGCACCTTTGCGGGCTATTTCAATGGCTTCATTGTCTAAATCTGAAGCAAATATCTGCAATGAGAAACTGCCGGATGGCCTGATTTTTTCCAGTGCTTCTTTGAAGACTATGGCCAGTGAGTAAGCTTCTTCCCCTGTGGAACAGCCGGGTATCCACGCCCGTAAAGCAGTACCTCCCGGTTGCCTGGAAATAAAATCCGGGATAACCGTCTCTTCAAGTTTTTTCCAGACCAGGGGATCCCTGAAAAAATTCGTGACTCCAATCAGTAATTCTTTGAACAGGATTTC
Organism: Bacteroidota bacterium; assembly: GCA_009773455.1. GTDB lineage: Bacteria > Bacteroidota > Bacteroidia > Bacteroidales > Lentimicrobiaceae > Lentimicrobium. The sequence goes on from WSXU01000011.1 coordinate 107,375, forward strand.
AACTTCCTTTGGATTTTCCTGCAGAAAGTGAACATAAACAGCTATTTTATCAATCCGGTGAACACTCATTCGTCTTTCGATGCGGCGATATATTGTGTTCTTCTTATAGAGTGAAAAGTCACTGCCGGTCTGCATTCTCAGCAGAATTATAATTTTATCGAGGGCGCTCCTGTTTTTGATTTCCATTTCAAGGTCCGATTTAATAACCGGAATGTAATTGAGAAAATCAACAAGTTTATGATGCATTTCATGTGCGGGAGCCACGATGTCAACCAGCACCGATTCGATGGCATTACGTGGCATACTGTCGAATTTCGCCGTTGAAGGTTCCTGTACCATTACAATCCCGTTTTGCTCTTTGATGGCCCGGATACCAGAACTTCCATCAGAACCCATACCCGATAGGACTGCTCCGATTGCCAGATCCTTCTGATCATCGGCCAGCGATCTGAAAAAGAAATCAACCGGGAGGCGGAGTCCTCTAGATTCGACAGGTTCAAACAGGTAAAGCATCCCTTTCAGAATCGACATGCTTTTATTGGGCGGGATGACATAAATACAATCAGGCTTCACTACCATACGGTCCTTCACCTGATAGACCTTCATACCAGAGATCCGCTGAAGCAATTCAGGCAGAAACCCCTTCTGGGTGGGGTCAAGATGTTGAATCACAACATAAGCCATTCCCGACGCTTTGGGCACATTGGTCAGAAATTGCTCCAGTGCTTCCAGTCCGCCAGCCGACGCCCCTATCCCGACAATCGGAAACCGGCCGGGACTCTTTTCCGGGATATTCCTGATTGATGATCTGGCTGGTTCAGTTTTCATTGTTGATTTGATTATGAAATATATTCCGAAATTACAACATTTTCAGGCCAGGTCAAAGAATATCGGTTGAATACAGACATTCACTGTATACACAGGGTAAATAAGGCCGAAAACAGTTCAGATTCAAGGGTTTGGAGGAATACCGGGAAAGTTTACAGGGTCAGATGGGCCAGTATAAATAAGTATCAGCCTGTCCTGTGTAAAACCGGATGGTCAGAAAAAAAACCAAATCAAAAAGGGTATCAGTTCAGGGTAAAATCCGGATTCAGCGTGTTTCTCCCACGTCCAGACCTTTCAATTCCATCGAAATCTGATCAAGTTCAGAGGTAATTTCCTGTTTAAAAGAATCCCAATCGCTCTGGATCTCAGGATAAGCGCTGATCCTCTGCCTCAGATTCTTGTTTTGCTGTTCAAGAATATAAATCCTTTTCTCAAAAATCATATCATTCCTTTTCCCCGACTTCTTTATCCTTGTTTTCAGTTCATCAATCAGGCTTTCATTACCAATGATTCTCTTATCTGATATATTCCTGAAATTTTCCCATTTCTCCACACTTACCCCACTGATGCTTAATGTATCTGAATCAGACTGCAACGATTCCAGATCCTGCTTTGCAAAATAAATCCTTTCATAGGTCTCATTGTCATCCTGGACTTTAGAATCACAACCGGGGGTAATAACCCCTGCGAATTGAAAAAATATAATTGCAAGAATGAAAGTTGTTCTTTTCATGTCACCTGGTATTGTCTGGTTTATTGAATAATCATCACTTTCATGAAAAAGTCACTGTTAAAAAAGAGGTAAAAAGGCACCTTTTTTAAAAAATTATTTATGTCATGCAAGTCATTTTTTAATGCGTTGAAAACGTGATAAAAGTCTCCGGATATTTTCATCCGCCAGTCATAGCTATTATACTTCAGGCCTGCATATCCCGGATTTCAGCAAAAATCTGCACCTGCAGCCGGATAAAAAAGTTCGATGGACCCGCTGTTTTTTTCTTCAGGTTTCGAATTTTTCAGGTAACAAAGGTAAACGGGGTCTTCGCTGAAAGCATTACACAATTCCGTCGCTGAGTTACATCATTCACACTTCCCGATACCCTTAATCTTCTTTCTCCAACACTGGTTTTGCAGCCTCATCGCGACCCGGGCCGGAAGTGTGAATGATGTAAGTTAAAGAATTAGTTATGTAACATACAAGAAAATGGAAGGAGTGACCTTTGCATCACATTAATAGTGAAAATCAGCCTGATGAACTCTCACATAAAACACTGAAATGAGATGTCTGATCTGTTCAGGGGTATTCTCAGAGACAGAGAAAAAGAGGCCAGGTCATTTTTAGTGTGACTAAAACAATCAAAAAAAACTAATATGAAAAATCTGAAATTAAGTGTGGTCATGCTAATAAGCCTGACCCTGATCATCGCAGGTTGCTCAACCTGGAATAAAACCCAGAAAGGCGCTGCCATTGGAACAGCCTCCGGAGGAGCGATGGGCGCAGTAATCGGCCGGGTATCCGGTAACACGGCTCTTGGAGCCATCATTGGCGCTGCCGTTGGCGGAGCTTCCGGTGCAGTAATTGGCCATCAGATGGACAAGCAGGCTGCAGAAATCAAGAAAACCGTACCTGATGCAAAGGTAGAGCGTGTAGGCGAAGGCATCGTTGTTGAATTCAGCAGCAATGTCCTGTTTGGATTCGACCAGTCAAACCTGTCGGACAATGCTAAAAGCAGCCTCAACAAACTGGTAACTGTGCTGCATTACTATCCCGACACCGATATTGAAGTACAGGGACACACCGACAGCAAAGGAACAACTTCGTACAATAAGACGCTCTCAGAACAACGTGCCTATGCTGTATCGGGATATCTGAGCAGTAACGACATTGCCTACAATCGTCTGCAGATAAGAGGGTTTGGCGAATCATCACCAAAATACAGCAATGAATCAGAATCGGGTCGCTCCGAAAACAGGAGGGTTGAATTCCTGATCACAGCAAACGAAAAAATGAAAGCCGATGCTGAAAAAGAAGCCGGTAAATAGGAATTGTTCATAAACATCAAAACCAAACAAATGAAAACCAGAATAACAATAATTTTTGCAATCTGTCTGCTGACAAGCACCTTAGTCCAGGCACAGGAAACCGGAAAGACAGGAACATCGTTTGGCATCCTGGGAGGTGTCAATTTTCAAAACCTGAATGGTAAAGACCATGATGGGAATAAACTGGAAAACGACATCATACCGGGCTTTCATGCCGGAGTCAATATTCAGATTCCAATCGCCCCGGCTTTCTATTTTCAGCCTGGTCTCCTTTACTCCCTGAAAGGCGCCAAAAGTTCAGTAACTGTACTGGGGACGACCTTTACAACCACCACCAGGATCAATTACATTGAAATGCCCCTGAACCTCATGTACAAAGGTGCACTTGGCAACGGGTTTGTTCTGATCGGATTCGGACCTTATGTAGGTTACGCCTTCGGAGGAAAAGTTAAAACCGAAGGTGGTTCAGTAACAATTGATGACGACATCGTGTTTCAGAAGGTTATTGAAAGCGGAGATGATCTGCTGGCTACCTATTATAAATCCTTTGATGCCGGTGCAAATATCTTCGCCGGCTATGAAATGAACGCCGGATTATTCATTCAGCTGAATGCACAGCTGGGCATGCTCAGCATAAATCCGGAGGACAAAAGGATTACCAACGATGAAGCTGTTGTTAAGAATACCGGATTCGGTTTATCACTTGGATATCGTTTTTAAATAAAACGAATAAAGAAAATGACCATCGTGAAAAAGCGATGGTCATTTTTTATTCAGGACAATGATAAAAGCAATGTCTTACGGTTCAGTCTATCTTCATTCAAACAGATGAGAAGTTCCTGACTTTATTCCTGCTCAAAGAATTCCTGCTGAATTCAGGTGTGTTCACAATGAATACCCCTTTCAGGCCATCAGGGTCCAGTTTAAGCGTGTATCCTACCATCCTCAGTAAATCCTGCTCCGATGATTCATGATACTGCAGGTCATCATCCGAGAGTATCGGAAAGTTCAGTCTGAGCCTGATCTGAAGCTCATACCATTGTTCGGGAGTCAGGATTTCTTCCATTGAATAAAATATTAATATCATTAAAATCAAGGGATGGATAAGCAAAAACATGCATTATTTCAGGACAGAAAATTCCATTTTAACGGTTTCATGCAACTGCCAGAACCTCCATAGCATTTCTAAAAATACTTTATAATTCAGCGTTTTTCTTATATAATTCCATGAAATAATTACATTATTCACACATTTTAAAGGGACATTTTCACGGTCATCAACCAGCATCTGGTCATATGATTCCTACAGAAAAAGGTTTGGATTGCTACAACAGAATCACCACCGGAGATCATAGGCCTGCCGGCAACAACAGCTGAATACGGACTGACCGGAGAAAGACCGGAATATAAGATGCCAAAAGACCTTAAGGAGAAAATGGTTGTTTCGTCAGGCTTACCCTGGAAAAAAGAGAATAGTATCCGGCATTACCGGACTACATTTTTTCCATGTACCAGCTCAGTGTTTTCTCAATTTTTTTGGTATAAAATATGGTTTCCAATACTTTCCGGAGCCTCAGGAAAGCGGTTTCGCTTTTAACGATATAATCAAATGCCTTATGATGCATGCAATTGACGGCTACTTCAATTTTATCCTGCGCCGAAAGCATGATCACAGGAATTTCAGGATTGAAAGCCCTGATTTTATCCAGGGTTTCAAGGCCATTCATTGCATACTGGTCAATTCCATCCAGAAGGTAATCCAGGATAACCACATCAGGGTTTTTAAAAAGGTGCAGGATACAGAGTTCACCTGTAGCAAAAATTTCAATTTCAAAATCGGCATGCTCCATGAATTCGATTTCAAGCGATTTTAAATACACCGCATCGTCATCTACGAGAAATAGCCTGATTTTCTGTTCATCCTTCATTGGTTGGTATTTTTAATGGAATTAAATTCAATTTCAAGTTCCTCACAAGCCTGAACACAGATTTTTTCAAGCTGTAGCACCATGTCGGGAATGCCATCGGTCAGTTGCTGGGTACTGGCATATTCCTGGACTTTCTTTGCCATATTTTCAAAATCGACACTGATGCCCATGATTGAAAATGAGGGTATCATCTTATGCACTGCTGCGTACAGGGAATTCCAGTCACGGTCATGATATCCCTGTTTCATTGCCATAATCAACGGAGGGGTTTGCTCCAGATAAAGTGAAATCATTTCCATCATCAGTGCAGGATTTGATTTTGTACGGCGGATCAGATAATCCATATCGGTGCATTTTACCCTGTTGGCTTTGTCGTTTTTGCTCCCGGTAAATTCTTTTATAATGGTCGATTTCCTGACCAGTCCGATCATTTTTGTATACAATAACCGCTCATCCACCGGTTTGGCAATGTAATCGTTCATTCCTACATCCCTGCATTTAGCCAGATCAACGGTAGTAACATCGGCAGTCAACGCAATGATGGGAATTTTTGAATTCATTTTGTTCCGGATATAATCGGTGGCTTCAAACCCGTTCATCTCAGGCATCTGGAGATCCATCAGGACAATATCATAGGAATTTGATTCGAGTTTTCCGATGGCTATTTTACCATTACCGGCAATGTCGCTTTCAAATTCAAATTCATCGAGCAGGGTTTTCATCAGCAGTTGATTCAATGGAATATCCTCGACTACCAATACTTTAATGTTCTTGATTTCATTGTCCAGCTCCAGTATTTCTGTTTCAGGCAATGCCTGCTCACTGGTTTTCTGAAAATTCAGGATAAAGCTGAATGTTGAACCTTCCCCGATTTTACTTTTCACCCCGATGCTGCCGTGCTGAGCCTCCACCAGGTGTTTGACAATGGCAAGCCCGAGGCCGGTTCCGCCGAATAGCCTGGAAGTGCCGCTGGTTGCCTGCTGAAAATTCTCGAAGATCTTGTTTATTTTACTTTTCTCAATCCCAATACCTGTATCGGATACGGCAAATTCAATGCTTACTGTTTCGCTGTCTTCGCTCAGCAGCCGCGCACTCACCGTAATTCTTCCCATTGAGGTAAATTTAACGGCATTACTCACCAGGTTCAGAATAATCTGGTGTAAACGAACCGGATCACCTACCAGAACTTCAGGTATCCTGACATCGTATTCCTTCTCCAGTTCCAGGTTTTTTTCCCTGATTTTTGTTTCGAACAAATGAAGCATGGCCGAGATGGATAAGGCCATTTTGAAAGGGATCTGCTCAAAGACCATTTTTCCGGCATCAACTTTCGCCAGATCCAGAATATCATTGATAAGGACAATCAAGGCGTCACCACTCATTTTGATGGCAGTCAGATATTCCTTTTGCCTTGTCGACAGGTCGGTCTTCAGCAACACCTTGGTAAATCCGATGATTGCATTCATTGGCGTCCTGATCTCATGGCTCATATTCGAAAGGAATTGCTGTTTCGCTTTCACGGCGTTTTCAGCCAGCAGCGTCGCACTCTCGGCCTTGATTTTAGCCTCTTCTGCAATACCTGTGGCCAGTTCAGCAAAAACCATGGCTTCGGTCAGCTCGGTTGAAATTCTTTTCTGTTCGGTAATATCCCTGGCAACCACCACGGCACCGAGCACCTTGCCCCTGTCGTCTTTGTAAACCGACCCATTGAACAACACATCCGTGAGTTTGCCGTTTACATGCCGGAATGTAAGCGGGCAATCCGTGATCGATTCATTTGCAAAAACATCGAGATACACTCTGCGTGCTTTTTCCGGTTCAGTGAAATAATCAAAGAAATCAGTACCGGTCAGCTTTTCGCGTGCAACGCCGGTAATATCGACCTGTGCCTTATTCATATCCATTATCTTTCCCTGGATACTGATGGTAACCAGGGGGTCGTTGCTGGCTTCAATCAGGCTGCGCGAATAATTGGAAAGAAGCTTCTGCGCTGTAACATCTCTGGCGACAATCACCACACCAAGCACATTCCCCCTGTCGTCCTTATAAACCGATCCGTTGAACAAAACATCGGTTAGTTTGCCCTTCTTATGGCGAAGGGTTAAAGGCAAATCGGCCACAGAGCCTTTTGCAAAAACTTCCTGGTATACTTCCCTTGCTTTCTGGGGCTGGGTAAAATAGTCGAAAAAGTCAGTACCGGTGAGGTCTTTTCTGGTCAACCCGGTTATGTTGGCCAATGCTTCATTCATATCTGTAATCTTACCTTCAATACTTATGGTAACCAGCGGATCATGACTGGCTTCAATAAGGCTGCGGGCATAATTGGCAATTCTTAACTCGGCTGCCCGTTTCTCCTTTTCGTCATTCTGAAAGGCAAGTTCTTTGTTGGCAAGAACCAATTCGGCTGCCCGTTTACTCTTTTCATTGTTCTGAAATGCAAGCTCCTTGTTCGCAAGGATCAATTCAGCAGCCCGCTTTTTCTTTTCTGTGTTTTGAAATGCAAGTTCATCGTTGGCAAGGCCCAATTCCATTGCCCATTTTTGTCCGTCAATATTTCTGGCTACCAGCACAACACCCGATTCTTTACCCCCCTCATCCTTAAAAACCGATCCGTTGAATAAAACCCTGGTCGGTGCGCCGTTCTTATTGAGCAGCGTCAGAGGTGTATCGGCTATGAATCCTTTCGTAAAAATCTCATTATACACTTCCCTCGCCTTCGGAGGTTCGGTAAATATGTCGAAGAAATCGGTACCGGTAAGGTTTTTACGGGATAAGCCGGTGATGCCGGCCAATGCGTGATTCATATCGGTTATCTTGCCACCGGTATTGATGGTGACCAACGGGTCAAGGCAGGCTTCTATCAGGCTCCTGGCATACTGGGATTCCTGAATTTTTCTCGATTCCATCATGATTTGTCCGCGGATAAATTATTGATTCAACAAAAGAGTTTCGTTCCCGATATCTTCGATCGGGCTTCTTCTCTTATTCTTCAACATCTTGAAATGAGAAGGTGATAGTCCTGTGACTTTTTTAAACTGATTGGATAAATGGGCAACACTGCTGTAGTTCATTTTCCAGGCGATCTCTGTTATACTGAGTTCGTCGTAGATGATGAGTTCCTTTACCCGTTCTATTTTATGGTTGATATTGAATTTCTCAATGGTAATTCCCTGTACTTCCGAAAACAGGTTAGCGAGGTAGGTGTAGTCGTAGTTTAGTCTACTGCTCAGGTAATCGGAAAAGTTAACTTTGGGCAATTCATCGGAATAATGAACCATTTCAACAATTACATTCTTAATCTTCTCTATAAGCATGGATTTCTTGTCATCCATCAGTTCCAGCCCGGACTGTAACAAGGCTTTACTGAATTCTTCCCGCTGTTCATTGGTAAGTTCTTCCATTACATCAACAATACCAAGGTCAACCAATACATAATGCAGTCCGAGTTTCTTCAGCTCTTCCTTAACCAGCATCTTGCAGCGGGCGCTGACCATGTATTTGATGTAGAGTTTCAAAATGGTTATTGATTTGTGGATGATTTTGATTCTTTTGAAGCCAATGCAGTCAGGTAATCAAAGGAGAAAGTCCGGCGGACAGAAATATACATTTCACACCGTTGGACTCCCACTCTGATTCAGGATATTACCTCAGAGAAATATCGATACCAGGCTCAGACATTATTTTTCCAGAATTTTGAATAGTTCTTTCAGGTCAGGCGAAAGGATAATCTCCGTCCTGCGGTTCCCCGAACGGCCTTCTTCGGTATCGTTCGCTTTCACAGGATGAAACTCACTTTTGCCTGATGCAGTTATGCGGCCGGAATCAAAACCATAATCAAGTGTCAGAATCCTTACAATGGATGTAGCTCTTGCTGTGCTCAGATCCCAATTGTCTTCAAACATTTTTGTTTTGATGGGGACATTATCGGTATGCCCTTCTATCATCACAAATATATCTTTGGTGTTATTAATTACCCGGGCAAGCGCTTTTAGCGCTTCTTTTCCCTTTGGGTTAACCACATCGCTCCCCGATTTGAAGAGCAGTTTTTCGGCAAGCGAAACATATACATTGCCATCTTTAATGTAAACATAGAGTTCATCGGCTTTATAATTCACCAGAGCGTCGCCGATTGAATTTTTCAGCTTAATCATCACATCTTTCTGCGATTGTATGACATTCTGAAGGTTTTTCAGTCGCATTGCCTGATCGGCTATCGTCATGTTTGATTCTGCTGTAAGCGCTTTCAGATCATTCTGGACCATGGCTTTATCATCCTGCAGGTTCTTCACCAGGGCATCACATTCCATCAACCTGCCATGGGTATCGACGCTGTCTTTTTGCAGCTTGTCAACTCTTTCCTGAGAACGTAAAAGCTTTTTACCCGGGCCGCAGGAGGTTACCAGAAACCCGGTAATAACAAACATTAATGCTAAAAAACGAAATGATGCTTTCATCGTGTAGTTTTTAATTGTGGTGATGCAAAGTTGATCACCATTATACCGGATTTTGTTACATAACTATTTATAATTATTATATGATTCACACTTTTTAAGAAGGATGGTTCAACGCTTTCATAAATGAAAGAAAGCGGGGCTGTCTGAAAAAACAACCCCGCTTTTTTAAAACCGGATTACTGAACAATTATTCTGCTTCGTTCAATGGTGGCTCCGGATGATACAAGTACCGCATAGATACCGCGGCCTTCCTTTCCAAGGTCAAGACTTTCCGAAATATCTCCCTGGAAACTTCCTTCATATACGATGCGGCCCAGGAGATCGGAAATCACCACCTGAACGGTATTATTGCCGGGATTTATAATATTCATTGAAACAATACCCGTTGATGGATTCGGAAATATTCTTACCAGGGAGGGTGTTTGATCCATCGGATTGAGTATGATTCCCGATTGGGTCAGGTTGAATGTCAGCAGGTCGGAGCCTTCAACCGATACAGTTATAGATGCTGTACGGGGTGAAATTGAAAAATTCTCCTCATAAACAGCAACAAAACCACCATCATCGCTTACCGATGAGGCCACTCTGCACCAGCTGACATTGCTATGTAAAGCCTGACCAGTAGTGAGACCGGGAGAAAAAACATGGCTTCCTGCCTGTGATGAAACTGTCAGGTTCTGTTCTGCCAGGGATTCTTTCAGTGAAATACCTGCCTGTGTCACAGTCACAAATTCACTGATATCTGCTCCGGTAGCGGATATTTCAATGGTAGCTATCCGTGGAAGTGCACTTTGGTTTGCACTGAAAACCGAGGTGATGGTTCCATTGGCAAATCCTGAAGGAGTTACTGTACACCAGCTGCTATTGTCCTGAACCGTCCAGAAGGTATTTGATTTCACTATAAATACCTTACTACCTGAATAAGCTGTCGCATTCTGGTTGGGAGGTGTTACCGACAGTACCGGCAAAGCGCCCGATTGCACAACAGTCAGTATATGGTTGCTCAGTCCTGGCGAGGATACCTTTATGGTTGCAGTTCTGGAAGTTGTCAGACTATTGGCGGTATATACTGCATAAATGGTCCCGTTGCCTGAACCTGAAGTTGTCACAACACACCAGCCTGAGAAACTCTGGGCTGTCCATCCGGTATTTGAAGTTACCACGAAAGAGGTACTTCCGGCCGGGAAAGTGACATTCTGTGATGAAGGAGTTACATCAAGGCCCGGAGATGAGCTTGCCTGAGTAACGGTAAGGACTACACTGCTCAGACCACTTGCTGAAACCGTAACAACGGCTGTTCTGGAAGATGATCCTGAATTGGCGGTGTAATTTGCCGAAAGGGTCCCGTTACCGGATCCGCCGGATGTTACAGTACACCAGTCAACATTGCATAGTGATGTCCAGTTTGTATTCGAGGTAACTGAAAATCCGGTGCTGCCAGCCTGGGCGGCAACGCTCTGGTTCGAAGGTGTTGCAGTAAGATATAGCGCCTGAATTGCCTGCGTTACAGTTACAACCTGGTTGGCTGCTCCGGTTGCCGTAATGGTAAGCGCAGCGATGCGCACCGTAGTACCAGTATTTGCTGTATAGGCAGCCGTGATGGTCGCGTTACCGCTTCCGGAGGTTGTTGAGGTGCACCACCCTGCATTGCTTTGAACCGTCCAGTTCAGATTAGAGATTACACTGAAAGTGGTGGTTCCGGTAACAGATGTTACACTCTGATTGACTGGTGTTACAGATAAAGCCGGAGCTGTTCCCGCCTGAATTACTGTTACGCTTTGTGAAGCTGCTCCGGTTGCTGAAGCTGTTATGACAGCCGTACGGGATGCAGTTCCGGTGTTGACAGTATATACTGCAGCAATGGTTCCGTTACCGGTTCCGGATGGTGTTACCGTACACCAGGCTGCACCGCTGGTGGCAGTCCAGGCTGTATTGGAGACTACTGTAAAACTTGTGCTACCAGCACTGTATGCAACATTCTGGCTGGCAGGAGTAACGGCAAGGGTAACAACATTGCCGGCCTGAATCACAGTCACTGATTGACTGGTAGCACCTGGTGCTGAGATTGTTACTGTGGCTGTCCTGGGTGAGGCACCGGTGTTGGCCGTATAATTGGCGTACAAAGTTCCGTTTCCTGTCCCTGAAGGTGTGGCTGTGCACCACTCTGAATTACTTATGGCTGTCCAGTTGGTATTACAACTTACCGAAAATCCGGTAGATCCGGCAACCGAAGTCACATTTTTACTTGATGGGGTGATGGTCAGTGTGGTTCCACCCTGTTCGTAAGCAATGGCTGCGTCAAAAATCTCGTTTACAAACTGGGGGTCAACAAGTGCCGTAGCAAGGGCATTCGGATGGCTGTCGGAACTGCTTATTCCATATTGCGGCAATTCATAGCCGTTGGCGTCGGAAAGTTTGGCAAAGTAGTGAAAAACATAGACATTCTGGGGGAATGCACCCATTTCAGGATCAAGCCCCTGAGCCAGTGTATCTTTGGCCCAGGCGGTAAACTTCTTTGACAGCATTGCGGCCGTCGGGTTGGTATTTACCGCCAGATGTGGAGCATTGGTCCAGATGACAAAGAAATTTCCCGGGTGTTGATTCATAACGCTGACGATGTTCCGCCAGTGCCACTTGTAATTATAAACCGATTTAACAGTTGGGGTCAGGGTATCGGATGGCTGTCCCTGACCGGTCATCTCGGAAGAAGGAAAGCATGATTTTATAACAACAATCTTATTGGCTGCCATTACAGGAAGGATATTGGCCTGTGGATCCTGATTGTCAAATATCCGGTGCCAGCGTTCCCATTCATTCTGCCAGGGATGCAGGGGCCATTGTTGTTCAACCATGCTCACCGCATTGGTTCCGGTGTAACCATGGTTTGCATTGTAGATCTGAATCTGTAGCGGAATACTGGTAGATGAGCCGTTCGGGCCCCATATGTTCTGCCCGGTGGAATGGTGCAGAAATTTCCCGCTCCTGAAAAGCGTCTGAGAAAAACAGACCAAGGGGACAATGAACAATAATACAAGGTAAATACGTCTTTTCATGATTAAGGGTTTGAATTGAAGTTGCAGAAATGAATGAGCAAACCAAGCACTGTTGGATTGCCAGGCTGTCGGAATGCCACCTCAGATATCGGTGAATTCCGGACTTGTAAAGTTACTTCCATGGAGAGGCAAAAGAGTTACACAACTATAACTAATACTTGCATTATTCACACATTATCAATAAGATACAATTGAAGGTGATTTGACTTACCTGCGAATATCAGCCTGAAATACCGTGTTTGGCCATGCTGATCAAGGCCGGCCGGCAGAAACCAAAGGGATGAAAATTGAGAAGGAAGTCAGGGGTCGGGAAAGACCCTGAACCAATATAATTATTGCTTCTGAACAGCTGTTTTCAGAAAATTCTGATACCGGTCATCCGGAATCAGAAACACATGAATAGAACTGAAGAACAAAACCGGCAGGTTCAGTGTGCAACTGTATTTTAAAAAAACAGGCAATGTTATTTCCGCAATCCGTAAACCGTTCTGAAATGGTATCCGTAAATTGAATACTCTATGGCATCAGCCATGGATCCTGGCCGGAAAAAGAGGGTCCAGATCATAAATTTCCAGAAGTCGCTGCGGCCTTTACAAATCAGGCCTATGATCAGAATCGATTTAATCAATGCTTTCAATATTGAGAAATTAAACTTTAAAGGCCTGGCGTTTTTCCTCCGGTAGTTGACCATCAGCCTGCGGATTCTCTGATAGTAAGGCCGGGTTGTATAAATATCGTTGATAATTTTTCTGTACCCGGAGATCAGGTCCACCGGGTTCATCCGGGGTATAAAATTCATTGAAAAGTCTGTATTATTACCGCTGGATTCATTAACCAACCTGTTCTCAGCACCAAGCCTTTCGTAAAGTTTCGTATTCTTCGGGGCATTCAGAAGTCCGACCATTGCCGAGACTATACCGCTCTGCTGAATAAAATCAATTTGTTGCTGAAAAACTTCGGGAGAATCGCTGTCGAAACCAACGATAAACCCACCCGACACCAGCAGTCCGGCCCTTTGAATCTTACGCACACTGTGAAGCATATTCCTGTTTTTATTCTGAACCTTGTTGCATTCGTGCAGCGATTCGGGTGATGGACTCTCAATACCTATAAAAGTGGAGCTGAATCCTGCTTCGGCCATCATCGACAATAACTCATCATCGTCGGCAAGGTTGATGGAGGTTTGCGCACTGAAAACAAAAGGGTATTTATGGCTTTTCATCCAGCTGGTCATTGCGGGAAGTAAATAGCGCTTCAACAAAGGTTTGTTGCCGATGAAATTATCATCAACGACTGAAACCGGGCCACGCCAGTTCAGCTTGAAAATCGCATCCAGTTCCTTCATCACCTGTCCGGCACTTTTCATCCTGACCCTGTTCCCGAGCAGCGTCGTTATTTCACAGAATTCGCACGAAAAAGGGCATCCCCGGGTGACCTGAATGTCCATAAAGGCATAGTCTTTCATTGACAAGAGATGATAATCGGGTACCGGGCTCAGGGTGATATCGGCAAATTGATCGGTCCGGTAAACTTTCTGCAGCGCCCTGCCACATTCAAGATCACTGAGGAACATTGGCAGGGTAATCTCCGCTTCGTTCAGAATAAAACAATCGATCAGGGGATAATTCTGATATTCCTGGGTAAACAACGGGCCTCCGGCTACAATTCTGGTCCTTTGTTTCAGGCATTCCCCAATGATAAAATCAACCGATTCCTTCTGGATATACATGGCACTGATGAAAACAAAATCGGCCCAAAGAATGTCGGCAGGTTCAAGACTGGTTACATTCATATCGACCAGTTTTTTCTCCCAGGATGGAGGGAACATAGCTGAAACAGTTATTAATCCGAGGGGAGGCACCGCTGCTTTTTTTGAGATAAAGCGCAGTGCATGCCTGAAACTCCAGAAAGAGTCAGGATAATGCGGATATACCAGTAAGATTTTCATAACCTTATACGATATCAATACCCTGAAAAAAACCATCCGGTTCAGGGATAGTAATCTATAGGTCCGGGAGATGTAAGATGAACCAGTGGTTTTTTAACAGGGTAATTCTTTCAGATAAAGTTAAAATCACCGGCAACCCCCGGCATTATATTATTCTTTAAATAAATTATATATATAGGGGTAAAAACGAAAAGTATAAATGATCAAGAAAAAAAAGCCCCTTTTTAAATTAATTATCAATGAGTTAGATAAAAATAACCCCGACCATAAA
>WSXU01000085.1 GCA_009773455.1 Bacteroidota bacterium
TCCAGGGGATGATGAAGTATTAATTGAGGTAAAAGCCTGTGGTATTTGCGGGTCTGATGTGCACATGTCGCAGGCTGAAAAAGATGGATATATTTTCTATCCAGGATTGACAGGGTTCCCCAGCATTTTAGGACATGAGCTTTCCGGTGTGGTTGTATCCGCTGGTAAGAAAGCGTTTGACAAGTACACCAACAAACCTTTCAAAGGTGGTGAACCTGTCACAACAGAAGAAATGCTTTGGTGTGGCATGTGTAAACCCTGTGCAGATGGATACCCTAACCACTGTGAACGGCTGGATGAAATCGGTTTCAATGTCAATGGCGCTTTTGCCAAATACCTGGTAGTTCCTTCTCGAACGATTTGGAGTCTGGAACCGTTGAAAGCAAGATATAGTGGGCAGGACCTCTTTGTCGCTGGAAGTTTGGTTGAACCAACTTCAGTAGCATATAATGCAGTGATTGAACGAGGTGGTGGCATTCGTCCGGGTGATCGTGTTGTCATTCTCGGGGCAGGTCCGGTTGGTATCGCAGCCTGTGCTATCTTAAAACGAGCAGGTGCTTCTCAAGTCATTATCTCTGAGACCGAAGAAATCCGAGCAAATATGGCACTAAAACTAGGTGCAGATTATCATATCAACCCCCTCAAAGAAGACTTTGCCGATCGTGTTTTGGAGATTACCCATGGTATGGGGGCTGATTTATTCATGGAAGCCACCGGATTACCGGAAATTGTTTATCCAGGTATTGAAAGGGTTGTTTGGGAAGGTCGCACCTTAAACAGTAAAATCGTTGTGACTGCCCGTGCCGAGGCAAAGATGCCAGTGATGGGTGAAGTACTGCAGGTTCGTCGAGCCCAAATTATTGGGGCTCAGGGTCACTCTGGTCACGGAACATTCCCACGAGTCATCGAATGTATGGCAACAGGAATGGATATGACCCCGATGAGTACGAAGAAAATCACATTGGAAGAATTACCCGATAATGTTGTTAAATTACAAACAGATCGTTCTGAAGTAAAAATTACTTACATTGCCTAATTCTCTCCCTTGTTATACCGGGTATCGATCTTTAAGTCTGGTCGATACCCGGCAAGAAAGTAAAAATGAAATTATCAATCGTATATTCCACCCAACAAACAAATTTTCAAGCAGCCACCTTTTCTGGAGGATTGGAAGCCAATCTTTCAAAAATCACTGATTATGGTTATGATGGTGTTGAACTTGCTATACGTGACCCAAAATTATTAGATATAGATGATTTAACTTCCATGGTTCAGAAATTCCGACTAAGTGTCCCTGCCATTGGAACAGGTCAGGCATGGGGAGAGGAAGGCTTATCCTTCACAGATCCTGACCCTGAAATTCGAAAAGCTGCAATTGAACGGATTAAAAGTCATATACCAGTTGCAGAGAGATTTAATGCAGT
>WSXU01000086.1 GCA_009773455.1 Bacteroidota bacterium
TTTGGTTTTGGATACAAGCATGACAGCACTTCCTTCCCCACTCTCAGGCATTCCCAGTGCCCAGCTTCCAGCCGGTACATCCATATCCATGGGAGCCCTGGTAATGGTACCAAAGGGGATATCGTATTTATATGATTTGCAGGTGTAAGCCAGAGGCATGTAGAAATTCAATTGAGGGATTGATTTACCCTTTTCGCCTATTTCCTGCCAGTCGCAGTCTATGTTGAAATCCAATCCGGAACTATTTTGATTCAGTGAAATCATCACAGACAGTTTGGAGTTTCTGAATTTTACAATGTAAGATATCCATTGGCGTAGCGCATCTGACTCCATATACACACTGCCGATTTTTACATCCTTGTCTAGATTCATCACATTCATGTATCTGCCGATCACCCAGGCAGTCATTCCTTTGGAATCGTCTTCGTCAATGAGTCTGAAAACACCGGCTGGCCTTTTGGGATCTACCATTTCCCTTCCGGTTTTCTTGTCGACTAAAGACAAAATGGAAGCATTGGTTGAATCAAAAGATACTTTTATACAGTTGTTTTCCAGAATGTAATGAACTTGTTTTTCCACTCTTGGCTCATCATGCGGTACTACTGTATTTAAGAATTCCTTTTCATGCAGAAGATATGTACTATATCCGCATGCCGGAATTTCCGCATCAATAGCCAGTTTCATGTACTTGTGGCCCCAATAGTCACCTGCTGGATGATATTGCTGCATTTGTCCTGAAACTTCTTGTATTTTTACCGGTTTCCCGTCCTTATCCAGCACTTCCAGCCTGCGCATATCTCCAGGCCAATCCCATACCGTTATTTCTACCGTTTCAATGCGATCCTGGGCAGAAGAATTGAACAGATGGAATATCCTTGATTTACCTGCTCCTCTTTCTGTTTGCGGCACACCATAATCATATAGGCCAAAGCCTACACCTGCTCCTTCAGAAATGGTATCGGCCAATTTTTCATCTTGAATCGGCAGAGTTGAAGTGTTCACATTTTCAGCAATATTTCTTAATGCTCTGCTCATTCCCGTGTTTGCGGCAGCCAGTACCTGTTGGAACTGTCCCATGGCAAACTCCCTAGTTTCTATAACTCCTGAGCCAGGGAGAATATCGTGAAAATGATTGAACAATATTTTCTTCCATGCATCTTCGTAGCTGCCATAAGGATATTTCCCTTCGACAAATTCAGCAGAAAATGTACTAAACAGTTCAGACTCATTCATTTTTGCTTCACTCACCCTGTTTGCCAGTTTGATCCTGGTCTGAGTCGTATAACAGCCGCTGAAAATGAAATCCAGTTCATGGTCGACGATGGGCAGTTGTTCGGCAATCTTCTCCAGTGTATTGAAAAACTCCCCAAAGGTTCCAAATTGAATCGTCGGGAATACCGGCCATTCGGACATCTCCATC
>WSXU01000087.1 GCA_009773455.1 Bacteroidota bacterium
TGGTAGCACTGGTTCTTTATCACTGCCTTCCCGGATGAAACCGAACACTCCTCGGATAAAAACAGCGATGCTTCCAGATAATTAAATTCAATCTGATTTTGGTATAGCGGTTTTACAATCTTCCACGGCAGCCTGTCTTCGGCGCACAATACCGCTGTAGCCGCAATATTTACACTATCCGTCATCAACCAGCATAACCGTTTGATATAATCGGAAATACGGTGATAATACTTCCACCATATATTGTTTGGTCCAACATCCGGAGGTCTCTCGGCTTTCCGCTTATCTCCGTTGAGCGAATAAAAAAAAGCATGGGGGACAATCAAATTCACACCGCGAACAAAAAGCCAGTCCAGATACCACTTCATGTCTTCTGCCGAAAATGCCCATTGCACACCATTAGAGCCGCAGCAGCCAAAGCATTCATTTCCATTCCTGCGCATTCCGTAATGCCTTGCAGCATCCGATGTACATTTTCCCATTGTACTGTGCCGCCCCTCGATACCTCTTCCATCCTCAGGCTGCACCCATCTCCAGACCAGATCCTGTCCCGGTACATGAAAATATTTCATGAGCCCGATTTCATCACTTTCACATGGGTGACCCATAAGAGATATACCATGTTCTTCGCACCATTTGGAAATCTGACTATAATATGACATTTCAAGCCTTTTGCCCACTGCCATCCTGTAATCTTTCCTCTTGCTGCTGGTTTCGTCTCCGGCATCAAACCAAAGGGAAGGCAGATCCAATTCACTGTTTCCATACTGCCTGTAATAGTTAAGAAATCCTGATGTCCACGGTATGACGCCAGCCCTTGCACACCTGCCGGCAATATCCGGTTCATCGGTAAACATGGCAATGACTGTATTTCCAAAATACTTTTCAAAGACGGAATAATAACGTTCATGGGTGAGTCTTATAAATTTATTTACCGCATCCGGATTCAGAAGATCACTGGACAAAGGCGCTCCAGGCTCGTTGTCATCTTCACCGAAGTGTATGCCTCTTATAGTCCCTCCAGTAAAGGTTTCAATGAACAGTAAAACTGACCAATCGCCGCAGTCAGGCGCTTTGAAAACAATTTTACCGTTTTCAGAAACCAATTTGATTTCACTTTTAGGCACAATTTCTGTTTCGGTAACCTTTTTTACAGCTATTGCCGTGACAAGGCTTTCCCCCTCCGATATTTCAGGAATCACGGTAAACAGCCCGGAACAATTATACTCTTTCATCCTCAGCCCGCGTGAAGCGTACTCAGGATTTCCCTCCACCACCATTCCGTGAGCAGATCCCGAAGGATACATTCCTTCATCGTACAATACCACCTTCATTCCGTTCAAGGAAGCCTTTTCGACCGCGGCTGCAATATACGTCATGAACTCGTCAGATAAATATTTAATA
>WSXU01000088.1 GCA_009773455.1 Bacteroidota bacterium
TCGATTGCAAAAACAGCTGCTACCATGGGTTTCCCAGCAGCGATTCCTTTCATTGCCATAGCAGCTGCTGTGGGTGCTTTGCAGGCTTTGGCTATTGCCGCAAAACCGTTGCCGGCATACAAACACGGTCGTAATGGTGGACCGGCCGAATGGGCTTTGGTGGGAGAAGAGGGTTCTGAAGGGATTGTTTACCCATCAGGACAAACTGCTATTACTCCGGATAAATCAACTCTTACGTTCTTGCCGGCCGGAGCTTCAGTTATACCCCATAAGGATCTTGTCGCACATCCAGGGTTATTTGTGGACCGCACTGTGAGTAGGATGCCTGAGCGATTCTCCACAAGGGCTTTGGAGGATAAGCTTGATAGAGGATTCAATCAGTTGTCAGAAACGGTCAGAAACAAGCAGGAGCACTTCTGGAATTTCTCAGAAAACGGGATACAGCATCTTGTCCGAAATGGACAGGCCTGGACCCGGTACCTCAATAAAAAGCATCGTTCATAAATGAAAACACTCAGGTATTATTTGAACGGGACATTGCTAGAGCATTCCCCTGAGGGATGGGATGACAATTTGATCTCCCGGACCAGGAATGAAAAGTATCATGGGGTATCTGAAAAGTTTACCACCCCGTTTTCCTTTATTCTTGATGGTGCAACAATTCTGAGGACCCTTCTTTACCAACATGGATTTGAGGCTCATTGTACATTCTCCATTGAACAATTGAACGGACTCACCTTGGAATACAGTACCATCTTCTCAGGAACAATTGACTTTTCAACTTTTATTGATGAGGAGAACATTGTTCAGGTTGCGATATCGGAATCATCGATCTGGGAAACTATCAAAGCAAGCGAAGATACAGAGTACGAAATTGATATAGAGGGAAATTCACCCGTGGAAATTCAGGCAACTTTCCCATATATCGCTCAGAGCCTGAAAATGAATTCCGGTGAAACTGATTATTTTGAAAAGGATATAACTGTTGGTTTATATGTCAGTTCTGAAGAATCAAAAGTACCATCGCTTGAACCGTATGAACTTTTGACTGAGGGAAGCCATGATATACCTGCCGAGCTTAAGCCTTTTGTGAAAATCCTCAATGACAATAAAAATTTCACCATACAGATAAAAGGTCACTTGAAAATTTCCAGAACTACCGATGGTGGATACCTAAGGGCTTATTTATTTAAATGGTACCCTAGTGTTGGCTGGAATTATAGTTGGCTAATAGCGGAGGTTGAGCTTGCTGGTGATACTAATCCAATAATACTTCCGATTGATTTTACTGTCAATGAAACTAGCTATGCTGATATTGATCAGATGTACGGGATTGGTTTTATTATCACCGGTGTGCCACCTGAAGGGAGTGTCGGTGCAAAGGTACTGGACTTGTCTGTT
>WSXU01000089.1 GCA_009773455.1 Bacteroidota bacterium
GCAGCCGCATCAACCAACTAATGAATAAAAATTTAGTCATCGCAACCGGGTTTAATTTACCTCCAGTTTTTTGGAAGGATAAGGTTGTGATCATAAACAACTCAGGCAGCGGATCATTAGAGCCGGTGGAACCATCCGAAGGCCAGGCGGCTGCCAACCAGTTCCCGCTGATTTTTTCAGTCGTCGGGTTAAAGCCATTCCGGTTCCCGATCGACCCTTTCATTTCACTCAGCTTTAAAAATGTAATCACCCGCCGCATGGTTGCAAAAGGCAACAAACGCGGAACCATCAAAGAGCGGTTTACCACCGACGATGTTGAGATTACAATTTCGGGAGTATTCATTTCAAACGCAGATAGCTATCCGGAGGAGGTTGATCAGCTCAGGGAGTACTGCGAACTCCCGGTGTCCATACCCGTTACCTGCTCTCTCCTGAATAATCGCGGCATTGATAGTATCGCAATCGAATCTTTTGACCTTCCGGCAACTGCCGGGGCAAACAACCAGGCCTTCCAGATCAGGGCCTATTCTGATGATGTGTATAACCTTTTAGTTGCTAAATAATGTTTGATATATCCTGGAGCGTAAAAATTGGCCAGTACCGGCTTACGATGATCGACAGCGTTGAAATTATACGCTCCGTCGAGAAGCTGAGCGATACTGCCGTGGTTACACTGCCGGCATCATGTTTTAACAAAGCCCTTGAGGTTGAAAGTAAAATTAAAAGGTCGGATAAGGTTACAATTGAACTGGGCTACAACAATAACTTGGTTTCTGAATTTGAAGGTTATTTGGACAGAATTGCAACCGATGATGGCAGCATAAGGCTGCATTGTGAGGATGCCTTGTTTCTGCTAAAAAAGCAGGTGGCCGATAAACAGCTTGTGAACCCGGACATAACCGACATACTGCAATATATTCTTACCGGAACCGGATTCAGCCTGAAGTGTGACTATTCATTCAAATATGACAAGTACATAATTAAGGGCGAAACCGCTTACCAGGTACTTAAAAAAATTCAGGAAGAGACAAAGGCAAATATCTACCTGAAGGGAAACGAACTTCATGTGCACCCACAATATACTCAGGTGTTTGGTGAGGCTGTTTATTCATTCCAGGATAACATCGAATCAAGCGACCTTGAGTATAAAAACGCCGATGATAGACTGTTTGAAGTCACCGTTGAGGGCAAGGGGAAAGACGGTAAGGTAGTCAGGGAAACCGTTGGTCAAAAAGGCGGCGACTCCGTTACAATCAAAATAGATGGCGTAAGCGATAAAGCCACGCTTCGCAATTTAGCCACCGAGCAGCTAAAAGTTAAAAGTTACACTGGGTACTCCGGATCATTCACCGGCTGGCTGATCCCTTATTGTGATGCCGGTTATAAAATATTTCTG
>WSXU01000012.1:0-46116 GCA_009773455.1 Bacteroidota bacterium
TGAAATCACAGGTGAACACAATCTGCCAGTCTCCTGCCCGTGAAGTATATTTCCCGCTACCACTCTGGTGTTGGTTCAATCTCCGGTCAACCGAAGCTGCCTGCCCCGTGTAATACCTTTTTAATTCTCCGGAAAATAAAATATACACACTGTACATCGATGTGAATATTATCCCTGATTAAATTAAGAAAGGTGCCTGTCAGCACCTTTCTTTAGTCGGAGTGGTCAGACTCGAACTGACGACCACTTGCACCCCATGCAAGTACGCTAGCCAACTGCGCCACACCCCGTTTTATTTTTATATCTGTAAAGAACTTATGTGCTTTTTGCTTCACCTCATCACTCTGTCGGGCGAAACGGCCAACTGCAGTTTACCCCGCCATAGGCGGGGCCACACCCCGCAACCGTTTATAAGCAGAAAAAATTTCTGCGTTTGGAGGGGCAAAATTAAGAAAATTTTAGTGATGAATGCAAATCACATTAAATATTTGTGCTTTACCTTTGACTGCCATTTTGTCGAATTGTTAATATATTGTTAAACAATCATTTAATATTTTGGCATAAATTTGGTCATTCAAGTTGTCCGGCAGAATAAGATCATACTGAAACCGTAATTTAAAACCAAACATAAGAATACCAATGGACCAGCAAACTGAAAATATTGAATGCCTGATCATAGGATCGGGACCCGCAGGTTACACTGCCGCCATCTATGCAGCAAGGGCTGATTTAAAACCGGTTGTTTACCAGGGACTGCAACCCGGCGGGCAGTTAACCTCCACCACCGAGGTTGATAACTTCCCCGGATATCCCGATGGGGTGCAGGGACCGGATATGATGATCGACCTGCAGAAACAGGCCGAGCGGTTTGGCACCGACATGCGCTGGGGCATCATCAGTGAAGTGGATTTTTCTAAAAGACCCTTTAAGATTACTGCCGATGACGGAAAGCAGGTGGTGGCTGAAACAGTGATTATCGCAACCGGCGCTACCGCCAAATGGATGGGCATTGAATCAGAAGCCCGCTATAATGGACACGGGGTTTCTGCCTGTGCTACCTGCGACGGATTTTTCTTCCGCGGACAAGATATCGCCGTGGTAGGTGGTGGTGATACCGCCTGTGAAGAAGCAACCTATCTGGCTAAACTGGGACGAAAGGTATATATGATTGTCCGCCGTGATGAATTGCGTGCCAGCAAAGCCATGCAGAACAAGGTAATGAACACAGCCAATATTGAGGTTTTGTGGAATAGTGTCACGAAAGAGATTACAGGCGACGGAAAAACCGTTACCGGTGCCCTCATCGAAAATGTAAAAACGGGAGAAGTCAGAAAGATTGAAGTACAGGGTTTCTTTGTCGCCATCGGCCATAAACCCAATACGGATTTATTTAAGGGTCAGATCGATCTTGATGAAAACGGTTACATCAAAACAGTGCCCGGATCAACAAAGACCAATGTGCCAGGTGTATTTGCCGCAGGTGATGTTCAGGACCATGTTTTCCGCCAGGCGATCACCGCTGCCGGAACAGGTTGCATGGCCGCCATTGAAGCCGAAAGGTTTCTTTCGATGTCAGAATAGCTTTTCAGTTTACAGATAACAGATAATAGTTAACAGATAACAGTTTAAGGGATTGGATATTGAAGAAAAAAGGGTGCCATGGGCACCCTATTTCTTTTTAAACCGATCGCCTCCGCGGGGCTTCTTATAATCAGGCTTTTCGTCCCTGTTCCATCCGCTTTTTTTATTCCGGCTGAAGAATGATTGCCCTTCACCTTCACTTTTTCCCTTGTACAGGTTACGTTTGGGTTTTGGAGGTGCATCAGGCCTGTCGGCAGCAGGTTCGATCCTGACGCCGTCGGGATTGGCATTCTGGTTTTCAAATGCTTTTAAAACCTTATTTACTGACTTCTTATCAATTTCAACAAAGCTGTAATTATCAAGTATGTCAATCCGGCCGATTTTTATCTCTCTGGATCGGGTGACCTCATTGATGAGTCCGATGATCTGTGGGGGCAGTACCCTGTCTTTGCGGCCTACACTCAAAAACATTCGTGTAAACTGGGCTGATCCGGAATCTCCGCGTGGTTCCCTTGGTTCTCTTGGCCCACGGCTTTCTCTGCCTTCCCTTCCTTCCCTGAATTCACGTGGCTCTCTCTCCTTCCGGGCCTCCTCAATCACATTCAGGTCTTTGGCATCACGGTAATATTCCAGAAAACGGTTGAATTCAAGTGAAACAAACCTCTTGATCAAGGTTTCACGATCCATCCATTCCAGCTTCCGGTAAATCACAGGCAGGAATGTTTCAATCTCTTCGTCCAGCTCGACATTCTCCATACGGTCGATGTGATGAAAAAGCTGCTTTTCGCATACCTGAGCGCCTGTAGGAACTTTTGCCTGTGCAAATTCACGGCCGATCATTTTTTCAATCTGACGGATCTTGAATTTCTCTTTCAGGTTTATAATCGAAACGCAGATTCCCAGTTTATCAGCCCTGCCGGTGCGTCCGCTCCGGTGAACATAGACTTCCGAATCGTCGGGCAGATTATAATTGATGACATGGGTAAGGTCGTTTACATCCAGGCCACGGGCCGCCACATCGGTTGCAACCAGCATCTGCAGGTTTCCGCTTCTGAAGCGGTTCATTACATGATCGCGCTGTGCCTGTGACAAATCGCCGTGCAGCGAATCGGCATTATAACCATCGCGGATCAGTGAATCTGCAATCTCCTGGGTTTCAATGCGGGTGCGACAAAATATGATGGCATAGATCCGCGGGTTGAAATCCGCAATTCTTTTCAATGCGGCATAACGGTCGCGGGCATGCACCAGGTAGTACATGTGTTTTACATTGGCCGTGCCCGAATTACGTTTCCCTACTGTTTTAATAACCGGCTTGGTCATATATTTTGTCAGGATACGTTCAACCTCTTCAGGCATGGTGGCCGAAAAAAGAAGGGTGTATTTTTCTTCGGGTGTGCATTCCAGAATCGTATCAACATCTTCCTGGAAGCCCATGTCGAGCATTTCATCGGCTTCATCGAGCACCACCCAGCCTACCTGGCTCAGGTCGACCCTTTTTCGCCGGATCATATCATTCAAACGGCCGGGTGTGGCCACAATAACCTGTGGTCCTTCTGCAAGTTGCCTGATCTGCAGCTCAATGCTGGCACCGCCATATACAGCGGCCACTTTAATTTTGGGAATAAACTCCGCGTAGCTCCGGAGGTCGCGCGAAATCTGAAGGCAAAGTTCCCGGGTAGGACACAATACAAGTGCCTGGGCCTTTTTCAGGTCCGGATCAACATGATGTAATACGGGTAATCCGAAGGCTGCAGTTTTGCCGGTTCCGGTCTGGGCCAGGCCAACTAAATCCGATGGGTTTTCAATAAGTGTCGGGATTACTTCAGCCTGAACAGGCATGGGTTCTTTAAAACCCAGGGCTTCAACCGCCTGCAGAAGCAACGGGTTTAAGCCAAGTTGTTGAAAATTAAGCATAAAATAGGTTAGAAATCAGCGTGCAAAGGTAGACTTTAAATGCATCCCTTTTCAATAATGAACAAATAAAGTATGTTAATATTCCTTTCCGGTCTTTGCCTATTTTGTATCTTTGTTCCATTATAAAAACTTGTCACAATGATCCGATTTTTCAGGGGTAATTGCATTTACGCCGTTGGTTGCCGGGAAGAACTCAGGGGCAGCGATATACAGAAACTCAGCTGGTTGTTCGGTGGAGCCGAATGTCTTGAAGCCCGGTCTGTATCGGGCTTTTTTATTGGTCCTCGCCGCGAGATGATTACACCATGGAGCACAAATGCTGTGGAAATTACCCAGAATATGGGTGTCCTGGGGATATTCAGGATTGAGGAATACAGGGAAGTGCCGGCAATGAATGCAATGTTTGATCGGATGCTGCAGGTGATCAATGCGGGACTGGATCAGGAGTTATTTACCATTGTTCATGAACCGGAACCCATTCGCCTGATTTCGGATATAGCTGCCTATAACCGGGAAGAAGGCCTTGCCTTGTCGGATGATGAGATTTCTTATCTGCTGGAACTCAGCCATAAGCTGGAGCGGCCACTGACCGATAGTGAGGTGTTTGGCTTCTCGCAGGTAAATTCAGAGCATTGCCGTCACAAAATATTCAACGGAACATTTATTATAGATGGTGAAGAGCAACAGGAATCCCTCTTCTCGATGATCAGAAAGACATCCAGGTTGCATCCCAACAGGATTGTTTCAGCATACAAGGATAATGTGGCGTTTATCGAAGGGCCTCAGATCAGTCAGTTTGCCCCGTTAACACAGGATAAGCCCGATTATTTTTCCGTAAAGAACATTGAATCTGTAATTTCGCTGAAAGCGGAGACACATAATTTCCCGACAACGGTAGAGCCATTCAATGGGGCTGCCACAGGCAGCGGGGGTGAAATCCGCGACAGGATGGCTGGAGGCAAAGGTTCAATGCCCATCGCCGGGACAGCCGTTTATATGACCTCCTATCCCAGGACCCACGAAGCACATACCTGGGAATCTGCCGTGAAACCACGGAAATGGTTATATCACACCCCGGAAGAGTTGCTGATCAAAGCATCCAATGGCGCCAGCGACTTCGGCAACAAATTCGGCCAGCCGCTCATCTGCGGCAGCCTGCTCACCTTTGAACATCAGACCAATGACCGTACCTACGGTTATGATAAAGTTATCATGCTGGCAGGAGGCATCGGCTATGCCAGAAAATCGGATAGTCTTAAGGAGGAGCCGGTTGCCGGCGATAAGGTGATTGTGATGGGTGGGGATAATTACCGTATAGGGATGGGAGGAGGAGCTGTTTCTTCGGTTGCAACAGGGCAATTCAGCAATTCAATAGAAATGAATGCCGTTCAGCGTTCAAATCCTGAAATGCAGAAACGGGTATACAACGCCATCAGGGCTATGGCCGAAATGGATCACAACCCGGTTGTTTCTATCCACGACCATGGAGCCGGAGGTCACCTGAATTCACTATCAGAGCTTGTTGAGGTGACAGGAGGAAGAATCGATATCGATAAACTGCCTGTCGGGGATCCGACGCTTTCGGAACGGGAAATTATCGGAAACGAGTCACAGGAAAGAATGGGATTAATCATGCATCCCGCTGATGTATCACTGATGGAGCGGATTGCTGAAAGAGAGCGCGCTCCGTTGTTTATAGCCGGTGAAACAACCGGTGACCACAGGTTGACTTTCATCAACAACAGGAATGGGGCGAAGCCCATCGACCTTGGTTTGTCTGATATGTTTGGCAGTCCTCCCCGGACAATCATGGAGGATATTACACTGAAAATGGAATTATCACCGTTGTCATATAAGGCATCCAACCTGAGAAATTATATTGAGAATGTATTGCAACTGGAAGGGGTAGCCTGCAAGGACTGGCTTACCAATAAAGTCGATCGCTCGGTTACCGGACGGGTGGCTGTTCAGCAAACAGCGGGTCCGCTGCAACTGCCCCTGAATAATCTGGGTGTGGTAGCCCTTGACTTTTCAGGGCCCAAGGGCATCGGAACGAGTATCGGCCACGCTCCTGCCG
Organism: Bacteroidota bacterium; assembly: GCA_009773455.1. GTDB lineage: Bacteria > Bacteroidota > Bacteroidia > Bacteroidales > Lentimicrobiaceae > Lentimicrobium. The sequence continues at coordinate 5,576 of WSXU01000012.1, forward strand.
CGGGATTGATAGATCCAGCAGCCGGTTCTGTATTATCTATTGCAGAGGCTTTGACAAATCTTGTCTGGGCCCCGATTGAAGGAGGGTTGGCCGGTGTTTCGCTGAGTGCCAACTGGATGTGGCCCTGCCGGAATCCGGGTGAAGATGCACGCCTGTACACAGCCGTGAAAGCTGCCAGTGATTTTGCCATCGGATTGGGAATCAATATACCAACCGGGAAAGATTCTCTTTCGATGACACAAAAATATCCTGACGGAAGTAAGGTTTTTTCACCAGGAACTGTAATTATATCTGCAGTTGGTGAAGTAAGCAATATTAAGGCTGTTGTAAAACCGGTTATTCAGCCTGAATTTACTTCTACATTGATTTATATCGATTTTTCATCCGATGTTTTTAAAACCGGTGGTAGCAGTCTTGCCCAATCACTCCATGCGCTTGGAAATGAAGCCCCGACAGCGAAGGATCCGGAGTATTTTGCCCATGCCTTTAATGCAGTACAATCATTGATCACAAAAGGTGTGGTGCTGGCTGGTCACGATATTTCTTCAGGTGGGCTGGTTACAACCCTGCTCGAAATGCTGTTTGCTCAGCCAGGCATCGGACTTGAGGCGGATTTGAGTGTATTTGGTGAAAGCGACATCGTTAAACTTTTATTCAGCGAAAACCCCGGTGTTGTTGTCCAGGTGAATGATCTGGACTATACATCTGTTCTTCTTCATGAATCCGGAATCAGATTCAGGGTGCTTGGGAAACCTTCTTTCAGAAGGTGCCTGTCACTCAGATACAATGACGGTGTGACCGAATTTGAAATTGATCCACTGAGAAAACTCTGGTTTAAAACTTCCTACCTGCTCGACAGAAGACAATGTGGCGAGGATATGGCCAGAGAAAGGTATATCAACCATGGGCAGCAGCCGCTTTCATATGAGTTCGGTGAAGACTTTACCGGAGAGTTACGGCAGTTCGGTATAAATATACAACGTGAGAACAAAACCGGAATTAAAGCGGCAATCATCAGGGAAAAAGGGGTTAACGGAGACAGGGAGATGGCCTGGTCGCTCTATCTGGCCGGATTTGATGTAAAAGATGTTCATATGACAGACCTCATCACTGGTCGTGAAACGCTTGAGGATGTCAGCATGATTGTTTTTGTCGGTGGATTCAGTAATTCTGATGTACTGGGTTCTGCCAAGGGATGGGCTGGCGCATTTTTATATAATCCTTCAGCGAAAGCTGCGCTTGACAGGTTCTATGCAAGAAATGACACCCTCAGTCTCGGGGTTTGTAATGGTTGCCAGTTGATGGTTGAGCTCGGGCTGATCTATCCAACACATCAGGAAAAACCCCTTATGAAGCATAATAAATCAGGAAAATTTGAATCGGCATTTCTCAATGTTGACATACTGGATAACAATACCATTATGCTGGCAGGGTTGTCTGGCCGGCGACTGGGAATCTGGGTGGCTCACGGAGAAGGCCGCTTCGTGCTCCCTTATGAAGAAAGCAGCTACAATATACCAGTGAAATACAGTTATAATTCCTATCCCGGAAATCCCAACGGTTCTGATTACAACACAGCAGCGATTGCTTCCGCTGACGGGCGTCACCTGGCTATCATGCCTCACCTTGAACGGTCTGTTTGCCCCTGGAACTGGGCATATTATCCGTCAGCCAGGCACGATGATGAAGTCTCTCCCTGGATTGAGGCATTTGTAAATGCGCGTGAATGGGTCAGAAAGCAAACCGGAGTTGAAGGTTGAAAAATTATGAATTGTAGGTATTGTCTCATTGGCTTTTATTCCCTACTTTTACCGAAATGACGGTAGTTGTTCTTAGGAAATCAGTTCAAAGGATGACCCAAACAGGGAGATAATGAGTAAAATTGTATTTATTACAGGTGCGACCAGTGGTATTGGCCGCGCTTGTGCTTTCAGATTTGCGGAATCAGGTTATGATGTGATCATAGCTGGCCGTAGGATGGAAAGGCTGATTGAAGTTGAATCGGCACTGAAAGAGAAATTCGGTACCGTTGTCTTTTCACTTGGGCTGGATGTTAAACAAAGAGATTCTGTAAATGAAGCAATCCGGAATCTTCCTGATCGTTTTCAGCATATAGATGTTTTAATTAATAATGCAGGTCTTGCTCTGGGTCTTAACCCTTTTTATGAAGGAGACCCTGTTGGATGGGACAGCATGCTTGATACAAATATTAAGGGATTGCTTAATGTTTCTCATGCTGTCGTGCAATTAATGATCAGGCAGGGGAAGGGGCACATTATCAACATTGGTTCAATCGCCGGTCGCGAAGTATATGCAAAGGGTAATGTATATTGTGCCAGCAAGGCAGCGGTTGATAGTCTGACTAAATCGATGCGGATAGAACTGTTGCCTTTCGGCATCAGGGTCACCCAGATTGCACCGGGGGCAGTTGAAACGGAATTTTCACTGGTCAGATTTGAAGGTAATGAGGATAAGGCAAGGGCTGTGTATGATGGATTCGAACCTCTACACCCGGAGGATATTGCTGAAGTTGCGCATTATACTGCATCCATGCCACCTCACGTCAATATTAACGATTTGTTGATAATGCCAACAGCCCAGGCTGCTGCTACCCAGATTTTCAGGAAATAAATATTGAGGATATCCGGGCAACATCTTCCTGCAATATAATCATGGATCAGGATATGGTCCTTAATAGTGAGTTTAACAGGGTTTTCAGTTTGAATCTGAAATTATTTCAGTTTATAATGCAATAAAGGATTACTAATCGGGACTTGTAAGAAAACAAAAGCCAGACAACATGACAATTACCAGGATTTTTGACCTGCTACCACATTATGCTGCCAGTTTTAAGCCAAAGGATGATGCCCTTGCCTGTAAGGAAGATGGTATATGGAAGAAATACAGTATCGGCCATTATATCCAGATGGCGGATAACATAACCAGTGGTTTGATCGCACTGGGTATCAGGAAAGGCGATAAAATTGCAACCATTACCAACAACCGTCCGGAATGGAATTTTCTTGACATGGCCATTATGCAGGCCGGGGCTATCCATGTACCTGTTTATCCAACCATCAGTCAGGCTGATTATCAGTATATTTTCTGCCATGCAGAAGTGAAGTATGTATTTGTTGCCGGCGAGGAGCTTGCACGACGCATTCAGGAAGTTACCAGGAATTGTCCTTCAGTGAAGGAGATATTCACCTTTAAATACCGCGACGGATTCAGGGATATATATGATGTTGCCGAATTGGGGCAGTCGAATCCGGAGCCTGAACTTGTTGAATCTGTAAAGAACAGCATTGATACCAACGATCTGGCAACCATCATCTATACGTCCGGTACAACTGGCAGCCCCAAAGGCGTCATGCTGTCCCATAAAAATATTATTTCAAATTTTACAGCAGTTTCTTACATCCCGACATTTGGTGAAGAAGGGAAAGCCCTGAGTTTTTTGCCGCTTTGCCATATTTATGAGCGGATGCTCAACTATTTATATCAGTATCTGGGGATTTCCATCTATTATGCAGAAAGTCTGGCTACCATCACCGAGAATATCAAAGAAATCAGACCGGATATGATGTGTTGTGTGCCCCGTTTGCTTGAAAAGATTTACGACAAAATACAGGCGACCGGCAGAAAGCAGAAGGGAATTAAAAAGGCCATCTTTTTCTGGGCGGTTAACCTTGCCCTGCATTACGATGTTCAGGGAAGAAATAATCCGTGGTACAAACTGAAGCATCTCATTGCAGACAGGTTGATCTATAGTAAATGGCGTGAAGCTCTGGGTGGTAATTTCAAGATAATTGTTTCAGGCGGGGCATCGATTCAGCCCAGACTGGTCAGAACATTCAGGGCAGCCGGACTCCCCATTTACGAAGGATACGGACTTACTGAAACTTCTCCGGTAGTAGCCGTTACAAGCACCGATCCCAACGGAATCAAAGTCGGTACAGTCGGGCCTCCGCTGAGGGGAGTTGAAGTCAGAATAGCTGAAGATGGTGAAATACTTGCGAGGGGCCCGGGCATCATGCTTGGATATTTCAAGGATGAAAAACTCACTTCTGAAGTCATAGATGCAGACGGCTGGTTTCATACCGGTGACATCGGAGTGTTTGAAAAAGAAGGACAGTTGAGGATAACCGGCAGAAAGAAAGAAATTTTCAAAACTTCGCTTGGAAAATACATCGCTCCTGAACTGCTTGAGAACAAAATAAAGGAATCCCCGTTTATAGATAATATCATGGTTGTTGGTGAAAATCAGAAGTTTGCGGCTGCATTGGTAGTTCCCGATTTCAACCACCTGAGATCATGGTGTAAAATCAAGGGTATTGAATATACGACCGATTCAGGAATGGTTGCTGATCAGCAGATCAGGGCAAGACTGATGAAAGTGATAGATCTCTATAACAAAGAATTTGGTGCTACGGAACAGATTAAGAAAGTGGAGTTCATGAATACCGAATGGAGCACCTCTTCAGGCGAACTGACCCCTACACTTAAGCTCAGACGGTCGGTAATCAATGAAAAGTACAAACAGCAAATCGAAAAATTGTTCAATTAGAAACCTAAGCCCGATAAATGGAGAATGTAACCCGTCTGTTTGACCTTTTGCCCCGCTATGAACAGAAGTTCAGGCCGAAAGATGATGTTGTCGCAGGAAAGGAGAACGGGGAATGGGTAAAATACTCCATTGGTAAATACCGGGAAGCTGCCGATGCCATCAGTTATGCACTTCTGGGCAATGGAATAACCAAAGGGGATAAAGTTGCCACGATTATGACCAGCCGGCCTGAGTGGAATTTTATCGACATGGGTATAATGCAGACCGGAGCTGTTCATGTACCGGTTTATCCAACCATCAGTGAATCTGATTATAAGTATATACTGAATCATGCCGGTGTAAAGTTCCTGTTCATTTCGGGCAGGGATATCTACCGGAAAATTGAGCATATCCTCCCCGATGTTGGTGATTTAAAGGGTGTATACTCGGTTAAGGAGACGGAAGGCACTTTGTTGCTTGAAGATTTCTCAGCATCCGGGCGGCGGCAGGCAAACCCTCAGCTGCTTGAAAAAGCCAAAGCCGAGGTGGACACCGACGATATAGCCACCCTGATTTATACCTCAGGAACCACCGGCAACCCCAAAGGTGTTATGCTTACCCATGCTAACATTATCAGCAACTTTATTGCAGTAAAGCATATTCCTCCATTCGGGGAAGAAGGGAAGGCGCTGAGTTATCTTCCCTTGTGTCATGTATACGAACGAATGCTGAATTATTTGTATCAATACCTGGGTATATCTGTATATTATGCTGAGAGTATGGCAACCATCGGAGATAATATGCGGGAGGTTAAGCCGGACATATTAACAACGGTTCCCCGGTTGCTGGAAAAGATTTATGACAGGATAATGAACACCGGACGCAAACTTAAGGGCATCCGCAGGTTTATCTTTTTCTGGGCAGTTAACCTTGGTTTAAAATATGAAATGTATGAGGTCAACGGCTGGTTCTACAGTCTTCAGCTCAAACTGGCAAGGAAACTTGTATTCAGTAAATGGCGTGAAGCAGTCGGTGGTAATATGAAGGTTATCGTGTCCGGAGGGGCAGCTTTACAGCCTCGCCTGGCGCGTGTTTTCTGGGCTGCCGGTATTCCTGTTCTGGAAGGTTATGGTCTTACGGAAACGTCTCCGGTTATTGCTGTGAATGATTTCAGCGAAAACGGGAACTGTATCGGAACTGTGGGCAGGGTTCTGGAATGTGTTACGCTGAAAATAGCCAATGATGGTGAAATTCTTTGCAAGGGGCCCAATGTTATGCCGGGGTATTATAAGGAGCCGGAGCTTACTTCCGAAGCAATTGATAACGAAGGCTGGTTTCACACCGGTGATATCGGCAGGCTTGAATCTACAGGTCATTTGCGGATTACCGGACGGAAAAAGGAGATATTCAAAACTTCCCTGGGTAAATACATCAGTCCGGAAATGATAGAGAATAAGTTCAAAGAATCATCCTTTATCGATACCTTAATGGTCATTGGGGAGAACCAGAAATTTGCAGCAGCCCTGGTTGTGCCCGACTTTCCACACTTAAGAGGATGGTGCGCCATCAAAGATATCCCTTATACAACAGATGCGGAAGTCATTGCGCTTCCCCGAGTCAGAAAGCGGTTTCAACAGGAACTGGATAAGTTTAACAAGTTCTTCGGGGCAACCGAACAGGTGAAAAGGTTCGAACTCATTGATCACGAATGGACTGTTGATTCCGGTGAACTGACCGCATCACTGAAACTCCGCCGCCGATATATCAATGAAAAATATGACCTGGTAATCAAGAAGATTTTCAATCTGGATGATGACGAATAACCCTTCGGGGCATTTATTACCCTAATACGAATCAGATCCATGGGTGACATAAGCCGGATATTTGATCTGCTTCAGCTTTACCGCAATGAGTATGCTGCGAAGGATTGTGTTTTCGGCTTTAAAAAACAGGGTAAATGGCAGAGTGTCTCTGCCCGGTCATATGTAGACCTTTCCGACAGGATCAGTTGCGCCTTGATTTCTTCCGGTTTCAAAGCCGGGGACCGTATCGCCACCATCATGAATAATATGCCGGAGTGGAACTGCCTTGATATGGGAATTCTGCAGGCGGGCTGTGTTCATGTTCCTGTCTATCCTTCGCTAAGCCCCGATAACTACAGATACATTTTTAACGATGCCGGTGTCCGATTGATTATTGTCGGATGCAACGATGCTTATCAACGGATCAGACCGGTTGTTGAATCTGTACCTTATGATGGACAGTTATTTTCTGTTGAGAAAATTGAGGGTGTTCCAAACTGGGAAGAATTCATCAGCACCGGTGATGACCCATCTACCCATGTATTACTTGATGGATTAAAAGAAACCATTGAGCCCGCTAACCTGGCAACCATTATTTATACATCCGGTACAACCGGATATCCCAAAGGGGTGATGCTTTCACATGACAATCTTGTCAGTAATTTCACAACTGTCAGTCTTATTCTGAACAGTATTGATGTTGGAAAGGCATTGAGTTTTCTCCCGCTTTGCCATGTGTATGAGCGGATGCTGAACTATATGTATCAGTATCTGGGTATTTCGGTTTATTACGCAGAGCACATCGACCGCATTCGTGATAATCTGAAGGAGGTGAAACCCGATATGTTCTGCGCCGTACCCAGGGTAATAGAGAAATCATATGCAGCCATCCTGAGAAAAGGTAAAAATCTGACCGGACCTCGGAAACTGGTTTTCTTCTGGGCTTTGAAACTTGGATTTAAATTTGAAATTGAGAAATTAAATAACCCTGTTTACAAGGCAAAACTGAGGATTGCTGACCTGCTTGTCTTCAGGAAATGGCGCTCAGCGTTTGGTAACAATATTCGTTTTATCGTTTCGGGTGGTGCTCCCCTTAACTCAAAACTGGCCAGGGTTTTCTGGGCTGCAGGTATGAAGATCATTGAAGGATATGGCCTTACAGAAACATCGCCGGTTATTGCAACAGGCAATTTTGAAAAAGGAGGGGTGCGATTTGGTACTGTGGGCCCGGTAATTCCCGGAGTTGAAGTCGGGTTTACTTCTGATGGAGAAATAATCTGCCGTGGGCCAAATGTAATGATGGGATATTATAACCGGCCCGAAAGAACAGCCGAAGTCATTGATGCTGATGGTTGGTTTCATACCGGTGATGTCGGAGAAATTGAAGATGGTAAGTATCTGAAAATTACCGACCGGAAAAAGGAGATTTTCAAGACATCGGGAGGTAAGTATATTGCTCCCCAGGTGGTTGAAAATAAACTCAAGGAGTCCCCTTTTATTGAAAACCTGCTCGTCATCGGAGAAAACAGAAATTATCCGTCAGCATTAATTGTCCCCAATTTTGAATACCTTCGTTCCTGGTGCAAAGATAAGGGCATTTCCTATAACGGCGATCAGGAAATGATAAAATCTGAAGTCGTAGTCAACCGGATTCAGCGGGATGTGTCATTGTTGAATCAGGCACTCGATCATCCATCCCAGGTCAGGAAATTTACGCTGATGGACAAAGAATGGACTGTTCAGTCAGGAGAATTGTCATTTACAATGAAAGTCCGCAGAACACACCTTCAGGAAATTTTCTCAAATGTCATTTCTGGGATGTATCATGATAATATGGAGATACACCACAAGCACAGGGACAGGAAAAAGAAAAGGAAAAAAGGTAAATAGACCCTGAGCCCGATCGCCCGGGTTTGCTCCTAATGCAGTATTTTGTATATCAATTCCTTTGTGAGGTCTTCTTCGGTGGCCGATCCGCTGTCCACACCTTTGGATTTCAGGTCATATTCGCGAAGCAAACTGATGATTCCGGTCAATTGTTCGAAGGTATAATTTCGTGCAGCCGAGTGGTAATCATTCACAAAAAACGGGCTTATACTGAGGGCCGATGCTACTTCCTTATTTGATTTGTCAGGCAGGGAGTGGTATATCAGCAGCTTTGAAAAATATCCATAGAGCAGTATGATGTTTTTTACAAGGGGGTTGTCTTTCGGGTTAGATGCGAAATAAGTGATGATCCGGTTTGCTTTCACGATATTCCTGGCTCCCAGGGCATTCTGCAGTTCAAAGATGTTATAATCCTTGCTTATTCCGATGTTTGCCTCGACTATTTTTTCGGTGATCTGACTCCCCCTGGGAAGACTTATATAAAGCTTCTTCAGCTCATTTTCCACTTTACTGAGGTCATTGCCAAGATAATCCGAAATCATGGCGACCGCTTTTGGTGTCAGGGTATAGCCCTGGCTCTCTGCCTGAGCAGTGATCCATGCAGGTAGTTTATCTTCCCTGACTTTGGTTGATTCAAAAAAGACACCTTTTTTTTCCACAACCTTTGAGAGGGACTTCCTTTTGTCGTATTTCTTATATTTATAGCAGATTACGAGAATTGTTGAAACAAGCGGTTTTTCAGCATATACGCTCAATTCATCAATGGTTTTGATATCCTGGGCCTCCTTGACAATGACTACCTGGTGGCTTGCCATCATGGGGTAACGCTTGGCATGCTCAACAATGGTTCTTGAATCAACTTCCCGCCCATACAGGATGGTCTGGTTAAAGCCTTTCTCATCTTCAGTCAGGACCCCGTTTTCAATCGCATCACAGAGCAGATCAATGAAGTAGGGTTCTTCACCAGACAAGAGATAGATGGGATGGTAAATCCTGTTTTTAAGGTCCGAAAGTATCCTGTTGAAATCAGCTGACATGGAAGGGGAAGATTTCAGAAACGCAAATGCTTGACTGTTAACCCTTTGTTGATGAGTTGTTTCAACGACTGAATTCCAATACTGAGATGTGTTTCAACAAATTCTTCGGTGACAAGCTGATCACTTTCGGCTGTTTTTATTCCCGATGAAATCATAGGCTGGTCAGAAACCAGCAACAACGCTCCGGTTGGAATCTCATTGAAGAACCCTACACTGAAGATGGTGGCAGTTTCCATGTCAATCGCGATGGACCTGATTGACCGAAGGTACTCTTTAAATGTTTCATCATGTTCCCAAACCCTGCGATTGGTGGTATAAACTGTTCCTGTCCAATAGTCCCTGCTGAATTCCCTGATGGAGGTTGAGATTGCTTTCTGAAGGCTGAATGCCGGTAAGGCAGGTACTTCATGAGGGAAATAGTCGTCAGATGTTCCTTCACCCCGGATTGCTGCAATGGGCAATATAAGGTCTCCAAGTTCAGCTTTTCGTTTCAGTCCACCGCACTTACCTAGAAGGAGCGCTGCCTGAGGTTTGATTGAACCGAGCAGATCCATGATGGTTGCAGCGTTAGCACTCCCCATACCAAAATTAATCATGGTAATATCTCCGGCGGTTGCACTTGGCATTGCCTTGTTGTGTCCTTTTATTTCAACCTTATTCCATTTTGCAAAAAGTTCAAGGTAATGGTTAAAGTTGGTGAGCAAAATATAATCACCAAATTCATTCAGCTGTGTGCCGGTATATCTTGGCAGCCAGTTCTCGGTTATCTCCTGTTTGGTCTTCATGTGCGGAATATTAACTGGGAATAATCAACCTGTAGGTAGATCTTTTCAGCGCAAATGTAGCGTTTTTCACAAAAATATGTAGTTTTATTCCTTCTAAAGAAAGGTTAATGCAGGCATTGAATTTTCCGGAATATGAACATCGTACCAGACTCCAATCCGGTCAACTGCAGATTTTTGATCCTGTGAGAAAGAAGTTTGTTGCACTCACACCTGAAGAATGGGTCAGGCAGCATCTGATTCAATATCTGGCAGTTGAAAAACAGGTTCCCATTCATATGATGGCTTGCGAAAGGGGTTTGATTGTTAACAGGATGCCAAAAAGATTTGATCTGGTTATTTTCGGGCTCAGCGGTAATCCGGTTCTTATTGCCGAATGCAAAGCTCCCGGCATTAAGTTGTCCGAAGAGACACTATACCAGATCGGACGATATAATATAACGCTAAAGGTGAAACATCTGCTGGTTTCAAATGGAATGCAGCATTACTTCGGTACCATAGATTATCATACAGGCCAACTGGATTATTCCGGGCAAATTTTTGATTATCAGAAGCTCTGCGAGCAATAGACATTCCGAATATCTGCTCATGCAGGGCAGTGAGGCCAATTTCTCAAACAGGGAAGAATGAATGTCAGGTTCTGGAAGAATACTCTTATAACTAAACAGTTGTTTTCCGAAATGTCCCAGCTGGTGATTCTGATAGAATTGAACTCACATTCTAACAAGCCAGGATCTGGTTTTCCATAAATACAGATAAAAAAACCGGACACCTTTTTCAGATGCCCGGTTTTATCAACATTGAATCAGATTAATTGCACTTCAACACTGTCTTGATCTGGTAATTGGCTTGCTCGGCCAAAGGTCCGACAGCTGCTTTTTTGAATGAAGCACATGCTGAAACATTGTCTTTTTTGCCAGCCTGGGCAATGCCGGTTTCATAATAAAAACGGGCTTGCTTGGCAGGTGTGTTTTCCTCAAGGGTAAGTCCCTTCTCGGCGCTTTTTATGGCATCATCCCATTTGGATTGTTTGTTATATGCAAGGGCGTAGAGATAATAAGCCTCAACGTTATTGTCCACATATTTGACCGATTCATCAACCAGGGTTACAACCTGTGCAAAGGTGCCTTTCTTGAAGGCACCATTGGCGAGCCTGATGTATTCTTCTGCAACGGTTTTGCTTGCCGATGCAACTGTTTTCTCATCATTGATGGCTTTACCATTTTCGATGGCTTTGTCCATGGCTGCTTTCATTTCATCAAATTTATCCTGCTTCTTAAAAACAAGACCTTTACTCAGATATGCTTTGGCGAATGTGGGATCATATTCAAGGGCTTTGTCAAAACTGACGATGGCTTCGGGGTATTTACCCTCTTTAAGATCGGCATTTCCTTTAGCCAGATACAATTTTGGAAGCAGATCATCGGCTTTGGATTTTGTAGAATTGTCGTTATATTTTTTGGCATAATCCTGAGCAAGAATAAAATTAGTGATGGCTTCGTCCAGCTTTTTATCCTTATAAAGAGATGTGGCAAAATTATATTGAAGCAGAGGGATCTGGCCTTCAGCCAGTTTTTGTATGTCTGCTGCATCAGCGCCAGTTTTAGTGGCAATATCGGCAGCCAGAATCAGTGATTCGATGGCCTTTGGCAAGTCAGTAGCTGCAAGTTCAACACCACGATTGTAGGCTGCAGCTGCCTCTTCCTTGGTTTGTCCGTTTGTAAAATTTACAAAAACCAGCAGCATTAAGGCAATCAGTATTGCTGAGATTTTTCTAGTGTCGTTCATTTTTCTCGGTTTTGTGTTAATGATTCAGTATTTATCTGGCAAATATAATTCTTTAGCTGTAAAAATCATGCCAAAAAAAATTCAGAAGACAAAATTGGTCATCCTAAAGTGCAGTTAATGAATAACTATGCAAAAAGCTGTATATTGTTCAATTGATGTTTGAATTTGGCTCATGGGTTAATAAAACTGTCTGTAAATGAAATACTTCATAAAGCATTTTTGGCACTGTAAATTCAAGGTTATATTTCTCTTGCTCTATTAAAATTTATTATACATTTGCAGGGCAAAAACTCTTTTTTTATGAAAAGCAATATACTTAAAATTGTTCTGGCAGTAGTTGTCGTTGTTCTGGGTTACCTGCTTTATTCTTCCATCATGAAACCTATCCGTTTTCAGGAAGAACTTGATGCCAGAAACCTGCAAATTGTTAACAAACTGAAGGATATCAGAACGGCTGAGAATTTCTTCAAACAATTTCATAACCGTTATACCAGCAATTATGATTCCCTATTCGATTTCCTTAAAACCGGCAAGATTCCTGTTGTAAAAATGGTGGCAGATCCGACCGATACTACTTTCACCCGTTCAATTACTGATACCATTGGTTTTATTCCGATTGCAGACTCTCTTTATTCAAAAAGACCTGATTTCAAAATGGAAGATATGGCAATTATTCCTTTTTCAGAAGGTCGCAGGTTCGAAATTAAAACAGACAAAATTGATAAGGGAGGTGTAATTGTAAGTGTTATGGAAATCCTCGTTCCTTACGAATACTATTTGCATGACCTTGATAAACAGGATGTGATTAATCTTTCTGAACGTATGAAGGGCATTAACAAGTTTCCCGGATTAAAAATGGGTTCGCTCACCGAAGCTTCTGTTGACGGAAACTGGGAATAATCTCAAAAATATATGGCGGGTGATCATCTGATGCTGGTCAATTATTATGACCGATTGTTTGATCAGGCCCTGACAAGTCAATACAGCCTGTCCATCCGGATTGAACCGGATGGACTTTCTTTTTCAGTTTATTCCCACCTGGTTTCCAGGTATATAGTACTTGAGTCAGTTATTCTTAACAAGGCTTCAGCATCTGCCGAAAATGTGCTGGTGAAACATGATTTAAGTGATCAGCTGAATGGTTTTTTAATTAAACATCCATGGCTTCTCAATCAGTTCAGGCATACAGTGTTAATTCAGAACAGCCTTGTTTATACACTGGTTCCTCACGCTTTGTATGACCCGCTTAAAAAAGCAGAGTATCTTAAGTTTGTCTGTAAAACAGGTGATTCTGTTGTTTTCCACGATCATTTTCTGAATTCTGCAGAAGCCTGGGTAGTTTATGCTTTGCCCGAAAGTATAAGTGGAATTCCGGATCAGCATTTTTCCAGTGCCAGGGTTATGCATCATGCAGGAGCCACGATTGAAACGTTATTGCCCCGTTACAGACACAATGAGATTCAGAATCCTGTATTTGTCAATATCAGGGCAGGATCTTTTGATATTATTGTACTGAAAGAGGGCAAACTTCGGTATTGCAACAGTTTTACCTGGAAAGTGAATGAAGACCTGGTTTATTACCTTATTTTTGTGCTTGATCAATTGGCGCTAAATCCTGAGAACGTCCCGGTTATGCTCATGGGCATTGTTGAACAGACCTCTTCATTATATGAATTGCTTCAGCGGTATGTCAGGCACATCGATTTCATGCGAACTTCGGAGGTGTCCAAATCAGGGATACCCTTGTCCGATTCCAATGAGTACAAATTCTATGATCTGCTAAATCCCGGGCTATGCGTATAATCAGCGGATCACATAAAAGCAGGGTTATCCGTGCTCCTAAAAATCTTCCGGTGAGGCCAACCACTGACCTTGCAAAGGAGGCTCTTTTCAATATTCTTGTCAATAATTTCGATCTCAGTGAGGTGATGGTCCTCGATCTTTTTGCAGGTACTGGCAATATTACCTATGAGTTTTTCTCCAGGGGGGCGATTGGGGTCACAAGTATAGATGCTGACCTCAGATGTGTGAATTTCATCAGGCAAACAGCAAAAGAATTCGGATTCGATGCTGTTTTATGTTTCAGAAGCGATGCGTTCAGATTCATAAATCACTGCGAGAATCAGTACGATATCATTTTCTGTGATCCTCCTTACGAATTGCAGGGAATAGATGAAATACCCAAAACCGTTATTGACAGAAAACTTCTTAAACCTGGCGGATGGCTTGTTATGGAGCATTCCCGTGAGTATGATTTTTCGGAAATGACAGGATTTCTGCAACAGAGAAAATACGGTAAAGTTAATTTCAGCATATTTTCTGCTGATGACGAGAGTCATTGATACCCCTTATCATTTCATGCAGTTGGGAATAACGGCTATTGCCTTGGGAGAATAACGCCTTCAGGAATAAAGAGGCCGACATCTCCTCCATTTTTATGAACATCCCGGACAATTGATGAATTAACGGAAGTGTATTCCGGGGTTGTCAGAAGAAAAACTGTTTCAATGGCCGGATATAATTTCTTGTTTACCTGCCCGACTGTCCGTTCAAATTCAAAATCAGCAGAAGTTCTTAATCCGCGAAGAATATAGGAGGCTTCAACTTCCCTGCAAAAATCTACGGTCAGTCCGGAATAGCTTTCAACTTTTATTTTCGGACAATCTGCAAAAACGGTCCGGATCCACAGTTCCCTGTCCTCAAGTCTGAAATATCCTTTTTTCTCGATGTTCAGGCCAATGGCTACGATGATCTCATCAAACAGCGGAAGTGCCCTCCGGATGATGTTTTCATGGCCTTTTGTGATGGGGTCGAAAGATCCGGGGAATACAGCGCGCTTAATCATTTCCTCAATATTTAACTTGAATGACAAAGATAGGAACAAAATCTTTTATCAGGTAGCGGGAAGCAGGTATTGAGCATCGGCTTCAATCAATCCGTAAAGTGAGGCATAAGTATTTTTCATAACAGTTTCCATGTCCTTCTGATCAAACCATCTTATATCTGTAATTGATTCTTCTGTCTGAGGGACCGGCTTTTCAGTGCCCGGATATTCCATGACATACCAGAACGTCTTTTTAAAAACCATACGGCCTTTGTGCTCATAAATATGGTATGTTGAAGGTAATTCCGAAATAATCCGTTGTCCTGAGAGTCCGGTTTCCTCTGTTACTTCCCTTAAAGCAGCGATTTCCGGCGTCTCATTTTTCTCTATTTTCCCCTTTGGCAGGTCCCATTTTCCAAACCTGAAGATATACAATCTTTCATTGTTCCTGTTTCGAACCATTCCCCCGGCAGCTTCCAGGTATCGGAAAAAGGAGATAAAGTCACCGAACAGTTTCCGGGAATCACTGTCCCCGGTAAAAAACAGGGTATTGAATTCGCCGGTATTCATGAAAGTGATGAATGTGTCCATCATATTCCCGGGTGATTTCACCCTGACGACCATCGTTCCCGGAAGATTTTCCATGATTTCATCTCCTGATGAAAAGATCACGGGCTTGTCATTGATAAAAACTTTGTACATTTGCAGCATGAGTAATAATGATTCAGTAGCGCTTGATACAGCGGAGTTTTTATTGCAAATAAAGGCAATAAAGATCGATAATCAGAATCCGTTCACATGGAGTTCAGGGATTAAATCGCCGATTTACTGTGATAACCGGAAGATACTATCTTATCCAAAAGTACGAACTTTTATCAGACAGGAATTTGCCAGGCTGATCAATGAGGAATTTGGATCAATCGACCTGATTGCGGGCGTTGCCACCGGAGCCATTGCCCATGGTGTGCTGGTTGCCCAGGAACTTGGACTTCCATTCGCTTATGTAAGATCCGGCAAAAAAGATCATGGTCTCACCAACCAGATTGAAGGAGTTGTTGAATCAGGACAATCGGTTGTAGTTGTTGAAGATCTGGTATCAACGGGGCAGAGCAGTCTGGCTGCTGTTGCTGCATTGAGGGAAGCCGGTTGCAATGTAAAGGGAATGGTAGCAATATTTACCTATGGCCTTGAATCGGCCAGGGAGAATTTCAAAAGTGAAAACTGTGCCCTTTTTACCCTGACAGATTACAATCATCTGATCAGTCATGCGTTGGAGAAAAACTACATCAAAGAGTCGGATAAGCAATCGCTTGTTAAATGGCGCGAAAATCCCGAAGCCTGGGGTAAATAATTATTTATGGCAACATTTCGTAGTGAACAGGTAACCATCGAACGCAACGATGGTTTTGTTTTTAATTTCTTATCTGATTTTAACAACTTTCAGAAACTGATGCCTCCCCAGGTAACAGACTGGCAATCTGACGGCGAAAGTTGCAGGTTCAATATCCAGAATATGGCCACCCTGGGGATGCGTTATAAAGAGAAAACGCCAGATAGTCATATTTACATCCAGTCGGAAGGCAAAGTACCTTTTGACTATAATCTGCAATGCTTTATTGAAAAAGTGTCAGATCAGGGTTGCAATGTTTCGCTCGAATTTAATGCCGATCTGAGTCCGATGCTGAAAATGATTGCTTCAAAACCGCTCGAAAATTTTATCAACATCCTCGCTCAGAAGCTAAAAGAGATTTGTGAATCAGGTATGATCTGAGATTGACTCAATTCCTGGCTTAATTCTCAGGAATCTGTTCTACCGGATTATCTGTGATAAAGTTTATCGCCACCGAAGACAACTTCTTTTAAGGAACATTTGTAAAATGAACCATCGCTTCCTTCCAGTAAAAGCATGCCGTATTCTGCCAGGCCTCTGATGGTTGCCGTCATTTTTTCGCCCCTGACAATAAATTCTGAAGGTTGATTTAAAAGATACATCCTCTCAAGATAGGTACTTTCGATAATTTTATTGTTACCTTTTGCAAGCATTTCGTACCAGTATGCCACACTTGAGTGCCAATCTGTCAGTATATCTTCAAGGTCGTATTGTTTCCCGGTAAGCATAAGGAGTGAAACAGCCCCGGTGATGCTGGACGTGAAAGAGTTCTGATTGACATTCAGGCCTAGCCCGGCGATAGAGCCGGAAATGCTGTTGCCGCTGATTTCATTTTTTATAAGAATACCGGCCACTTTCCGGTTGTCAATGTAAATATCATTGGGCCATTTGATCATGCTCCTATAGGGCAGGCTTAATTTGTCAAGCACAGAACAAACTGATAAAGAGATGATCCTTGTTAGCTGAAACTGAAATTCAGGCTTCAGAAACCTGGGGTATAAAACGATGGTCGCAGTTAGGTTTTTCCCTGGTTCACTTTCCCATGTATTCCCTTCCTGCCCCTTACCATCGGTCTGGGCTTTGCTGCACACAACAGAGCCTTCTGCCAGATTCCCTGTTTTCAGCAGATCTGTCATATACTGATTCGTAGAACCCGTGGAGTCAAGTCTTATAAATTCACTATTCTCGAAAATCACAGTTTTTCAGGATTTAAATGATGTACTGCCAAAAATTGAACGGTACAATTGTTGATAGCGTTGAATAACATAAAATTCAGTCACACCGGCTGAAATGCAAAACCGGATTTATTTCCTGAATTGAATCCAAGCAGTCAGAGACCGACGGCTATTGTAACAGCAAATGCCGGTCGCGGCCTGATTAAATTACGGATTTAATTCGTTAACTTTGCAAAAATATAACAATTGGCCTATGGCAGTTAAAAAAGTAAAATCAGCATCTGAAATGTTGGCCTCCATTGTATCAGAGGGGATATTTGAGAAATTGGGTGAAGATGTGGTTCAGATTGATCTGCGGAAGATAAAGAATGCAGTTGCTGATTTTTTCATTGTTTGTCACGGTAAATCGCGTGCACAGGTTGAAGCCATTGCTGATTCCGTGCAGATGGAAGTGAAGAAGGCCGTTGGGATTAATGTTTGGAAAAAAGAAGGATTTGAAAATGCCGAGTGGATTTTATTGGATTATGTTGATGTGGTGGTTCATATTTTTCAGGAGGGGAACAGACGGTTTTACAAGCTTGAAGAATTGTGGGCGGATGCTGATACAAAATTAATTACACCCACTGTGACTGTCCAGAAACGCACAAAGAAAAAAACATCAGCTGAAGCCTGATTTGACTTATGAACGAAACAAACGATAAAAAACCGGAAAACGGAATAGGTAAACCGAAAGTGGGAAAACCTAAATTCAGTTTTTACTGGATATATGCATTGCTGGCATTGCTAATCATCGGACTGCAGTTTATGAACAACTGGAGTTCATCCCCTAAATCTGTAGGCTGGGGTAAAGTTAAGGAAATAGTCCAGAACCAGGATATGGATCGGCTTGTCCTTGTGAACAAAGAGTTTGCGGAAATCTATATCAAGAAAGAGAAACTGAATCTACCCAGATACAAGGATGTCCGTCCCGGTGATGGTTTTGGTGAAAGCAAACCGCAGTATATCTATAACATTGGTTCTGTAGAGACTTTTGAGAAGGATTTTGCTGAACTTCAGAAGGGAGTTGTGAAACCTGTTTATATTGAGAATCTCCCCCGCCGCAATGTATGGGGTGATGCACTTTCATGGATTCTTCCTGTTTTGTTGCTGGTCGGTGCCTGGTTCTTCATCATGCGTATGATGAGCCGTGGATCCGGTGGTGGCGGACAAATTTTCAATATCGGTAAATCGAAGGCGCAGCTTTTTGATAAGGATACCCATGTCAATATTAATTTCTCTGACGTTGCCGGCCTGGAGGAGGCGAAGGTAGAGATTATGGAAATAGTTGACTTCCTTAAAAACCCGAAGAAATATACCACCCTTGGTGGAAAGATACCAAAGGGTGCATTGCTGGTTGGTCCTCCGGGCACAGGAAAGACATTACTGGCCAAAGCAGTGGCCGGAGAAGCCAAAGTGCCCTTTTTCTCACTTTCAGGATCTGATTTTGTTGAGATGTTTGTTGGCGTAGGTGCATCCAGGGTTCGTGACCTTTTCAAGCAGGCAAAGGAGAAGTCGCCCTGTATCATATTTATTGATGAAATTGATGCCATTGGCCGTGCAAGGGGAAAGAACCAGATCACCGGTGCCAATGATGAAAGGGAGAATACCCTGAATCAGTTGCTGACCGAGATGGATGGTTTTGCAACCAATGCCGGTGTAATCATTCTTGCTGCCACCAATAGGGCCGATATTCTCGACCGGGCTCTTTTACGGGCCGGACGCTTCGACCGTCAGATCAATGTTGAATTACCTGATCTTGAAGAGCGGAAGGCAATTTTCAAAGTCCATATGAAGCCTTTGAAAAATGACGATTCTGTAAATGCTGAATTTCTGGCCAAACAGACACCCGGGTTTTCAGGTGCCGATATCGCCAATGTCTGCAACGAGGCTGCTCTGATTGCCGCCAGACAGAATAAGACCGAAATCGCCAAACAGGATTTTATCGATGCCATTGACAGAATCGTAGGCGGACTTGAAAAAAGGAATAAAATCATCTCACCGCAGGAGAAGAAGGTAATAGCCTACCATGAAGCCGGACACGCTACCATCAGCTGGCTGCTTGAATATGCCCATCCGCTGGTAAAGGTAACCATTGTGCCCAGGGGCAAAGCTCTCGGCGCTGCCTGGTATCTCCCCGAAGAGCGTCAGATTACCACCTATGAACAGATGTTTGATGAGCTGACAGCCACACTTGGAGGGAGAGCTTCCGAAGAGATAATTTTCGGCAAGGTTTCTACAGGTGCCCTTAACGACCTGGAGAAAGTCACCAAGCAGGCGTATGCCATGGTTGTTTACTATGGGCTGAACAAAGAGATAGGTAATGTGAGTTACTATGATTCATCCGGACAACAGGAGTATTCGTTCAACAAACCTTTCAGTGAATCAACAGCCCAGGTTATCGATGTTGAGATAAAGAAAATGATTGAAGAGGGCTATGAACGTGCCAAGGCATTATTGCTGGATAATAAGGACAAACTTGCCCAACTCGCCGATATACTGTTGAAAAAAGAGGTTATCTTCCGTGAAGATCTGGAGTTGATATTTGGTAAAAGACCTTTTGAAGAACACTCTATGGAGTCGTTTCAGAATGGGTTGAATGATACCGCAAAAAATGATCAGGAAGAAAAAAACGCTGAGCAGAAGTTATCACCTGAAGTTGAGTCAGAGAATGAACCTGTAACCGGTGAAGTTGATGAAAGCAAGCAATAAGCTTAGTTCAAGGCCTGAACATATACGCGAATCAACCACCCGCGAAAAGGTGCTTAAGAACATCAGGCATGCGCTTATTGAAACATCGGAGAATCCTTTTCCTGATGTGGATTTCGATACCGAAATTTATAAGCCGATGAAGGAAGATGGCGACATTAACTTTGCCATTGAATTTACCAAAGTCGGGGGGAAGTTTATTTTTTGTGATTCGGCCCAGGATATGCTGGCCAAAGTGAAGGGCCTGTTTTCGGAAAAAGGATGGTCTGAAGCGTGGTGCAACGAAGAATCACTTACCGGATTGCTTAATCATGCTATGGTTCCTGTGAAACGTGTGAATCAGGGCATCGAAGCAATGAAAGTGGCTGTTACTTCCTGCGAGTTTCTGATAGCCAGGCTGGGTAGCATTATGATGTCATCACAGCAATTTTCCGGCCGGCGGATGTATTCATACCCCGAAGTGCATATTGTAATCGCATTTACCTCCCAGATAGTTCCCGATATAAAACAGGCGCTTTCAGCAATTCGTGAGAAATATGCCGGGAAGATGCCTTCTATGGTTTCCATCGTTACCGGGCCCAGCCGGACTGCCGATATTGAAAAGACCCTGGTTATGGGCGCTCACGGCCCTAAAGAACTCTATGTTTTCCTTGCTGACGACATCTCCTAATACGGTGATTATGGAAGGATGGGTCTGCGTTTACACTTCAATTCAGTTGCACAAGGTTGAAATGATCAGGGGTATTCTTGATGAAAACGGAATTACAGCAATCGTCGTTAACAAACAGGACTCTGTTTACCTGATCGGAGAAATTGAACTTTTTGTCAGCTACGACGATGCTTTTAATGCCAATCAGATCATTAATTCAAACGAAAAAAGTGAATAATTTAACCACCCGGACAATTACCGGAGTTCTTTTTGTAATCTGCGTAATAGGCTCTGTAATATTAAGCCACTGGGCTTTTGCGGCACTTTTCATGGTGGTTTCACTGGCAGGTTATCTTGAGTTTGCCCGGTTGATGAAAGTCAATAAAATATATTTGCACCGGCCTGCCGGACTTTTTTTTGGAATCGTAACCTATGCCAGTATTACCCTGTGGGAATTCGGAATAATTGAGGCCAACCTGCTTCTGGTAAATCTTCTGATCTTTCCTTTATTGCTGGTTGTTGAACTCTTCAGAAAATCAGCGACTCCTTTCCTGAATGCAGCGCTGGGATTACTTGGTCTGGTGTGGATTATACTTCCCCTATCTTTACTGAATGGTTTTTTCAACCATTCCGAAGGGCCTAAATGGTTGCATAGCGGAGTTTTACTGGGATTTTTCCTTATCCTGTGGATTTATGATTCCGGCGCTTACATTTTCGGTTCTCTGTTCGGGCGTCACCCGATGCTGGAGCGTATCAGTCCAAAAAAGTCATGGGAGGGTTTTGCCGGGGGCAGTGCAGCCGGAATCCTTACTGCGTATATGGTTTCAGCTTCATTTATTGAGTTTTCTGTACTTCAATGGCTGGTGATAGCAATTGTTATCATCGTTTTCGGTACTTTTGGCGATCTGGTGGAATCGATGCTGAAACGAAGTGTGGGCGTGAAGGATTCCGGAAAGATTCTTCCCGGACATGGTGGCATTCTTGATCGTTTCGATGCTGTTTTTCTGGCTGCATTGCCGGTTTTTATCCTGATCAGTATATTCAGGTAACCGGACTCAATTAGGTATAGCTATTTTTAGCCCTGTGTAAATAGCTGTTTTAGTAACATTAATGGATATTGGCACATGGGAATACACAAAGAGGGATACAGGATTATACTGGTTGCATTTATATTCTTAGGGGTGCTTTCGCCTCTGAGCGGATTAATTGGTATGCCCTTATGGATGCATTATGTGATCTGGGTATTTCTGGCGTTATTGTTTATCTGGATCGTAAGGTTTTTCAGGTTTCCAAGACGGGTGCTGACACCAGATGACAACCTTGTTATCTGCCCTGCGGATGGTAAAGTCGTCGCAATTGAGGAAGTTGATGAGCCGGAGTTTCTTGGTGACAGGAGAATCCAGGTTTCTGTATTTATGTCACCGAATAATGTACATATTAACTGGTCGCCGGTTTCAGGCATAATCAGGTATATGAAGTATCATCCGGGCAAATATCTTGTAGCCTGGCACCCCAAATCGTCCACTGAAAATGAACGGACAACCATTGTGGTTGAAAACAGCAATGGTAAACAGGTGCTTATCCGTCAGATTGCGGGTGCGATGGCCAGACGTATAGTCTGTTATGCCCGTGAAGGAAATACCATTCGGCAGGGCGATGAAATCGGATTCATAAAATTCGGATCCAGGGTTGATCTGTTTCTTCCGCTTGAATCAAAAGTGAAGGTTGGACTGGGTGACCTGGTCAAAGGAAAACAGACAATAATTGCAGATATTTAGTTTTCCAGACTTTAACATATCATTAACATATTCAGAGTTGCACAAACGAGAAACACACCCTATATTTGCTACGCTAACTTAAACTAAGCCTCATGAAAAGGATTTCAATGATTTTATCAGTATTGGCTCTTGTATTTGCCTTTACTATTGCCAGCGTTTCTGCTCAGAATGCACCAAAATCCAAAACTTCTTCTGAAAAAGTAGTTTCTGAGAAATCAGACAAAGCAGCTTGCACCACCGACAAAAAGGATGGAAAATCCTGTGCCAAAACCTGCTCTGACGACAAAGCCAAAGCTGGTTGTGCCTCAACTTGTACCGGCGATAAAGCAAAATCATGCTGCAGCAAGGGACATACAGAAGGTGCCAAACCGGTTCCCGCTTCTGATAAAAAGTAAACTCGAGAAAAGAGATTTTAAGGCTGTCCTCAGGACAGCCTTTTTTTATAATATTCCGTACAGTTCATCAAGACTTTCGATTCTGTATGTTGCTTTAGAGTCAGGGAATTCGCCGTTATAATCAACCAGTATCTGGTCCATGCCGGCTTCGATGGCTCCTAGTATATCAACCTCCTCATCATCACCTATCATCAGACTCTCTTCGGGTAAGGCTCCTGAACGTTTCAGCGCATAGTTGAAAATGTGGAGTTCGGGTTTCTTTGATCCTGCATCTTCCGATGTGATGATCTCATTAAAATACATTGTAAGACCTGAATGGTTCAGTTTTCTGTATTGAACTTCTTCAAATCCGTTGGTTATTATATGCAGGATGTATTTTTTTCTGAGGTATTCAAGGATGGCAATCGTGTGTGGAAATAGATTGGTCTTGGTTGGGCTGAGGTTAACGTAATCTTCGGCAATCATGCTGCTCAGGAGGGCGTCGTTTATCCCGAACTCGTGGAGTGTCAGTGCAAAACGCCTGATATTGAGTACTTCCTTTACGATTTCCCCTTTTCTGTAAAATTCCCACAGGAGATGATTGTGCCGGTTATAAACATCAAGAAATTCATCAAAGGAATCAACTCCTTTCCCCGGAAGATTGTATTTGATAAAAATTTCACGGAATGTTTCAATCGAGTTGGTATCGAAATCCCAAAGTGTCTTATCCAGATCAAAAAATATATGACGGTAGCTTTTCTTTTTCAAAATCTATTGTATTAAAGAATATTCAAACGTACAGGAATTTATTTCAATTCACAAACGCCAAATGAAAATTTGGTGCCCGGCTGATTGAAAACCAGTTTCTGAACCAGTGTTATGTGTCACAATGAGTTGGCCCGGTTTTTAACCGTATCTGTCAGCCTTTTGAAGTGTGCTGAAACACCAGGATAAAAAAAATTACCTGAATACTTGACAAGGGCATATTTAATATCGTATTATTGCAATATCAAAATGATATCAAAATGGAAACCAAAGAACAGGAAAAATTTGTAAAACCGGTCTCCGGTTATGTAATGCTTTTTGTAATACTGGCCATGATAGCTGTGCCGGTATTCACAATTGTCAATTTCAACCACATCTTGTGGTTAATGATTGCTTCTGCGGTCGTTTTATTGCTGATGTTTGTCCTATTGCCGGGTTTTCTCGTCGTGAATCCCAACGAATCGAGCGTATTTGTGCTATTTGGTGATTATATCGGTACTGTGAAGAGCAATGGTTTTTTTTGGGTAAATCCATTCCTCACACGTAAGAAGATCTCCTTAAGGGCGCGTAATCTTAACAGTGAGCCCATCAAAGTAAATGATAAAATCGGCAATCCGATCATGATTGGAATTGTGCTGGTCTGGAAGGCTCAGGATACTTTTAAAGCGGCATTTGAAGTGGACGACTATATTCATTATGTTGAAATACAGAGTGAAGCAGCCATCCGAAAGCTGGCGGGTCATTATCCGTACGACAACTTCGACGATGCCCAGGCCGATATCTCACTCAGGGCGGGTGGTGAAGAAGTTAATCATCAGCTGGAAGCAGAATTATCAGAAAGGCTTGAGAGGGCGGGCATCGATGTGATAGAAGCCCGCATTTCCTATCTGGCTTATTCCTCCGAAATTGCAGGTGCCATGTTGCGCAGACAGCAAGCGACTGCGATTATTGCAGCCCGTAAGAAAATTGTAGAAGGCGCTGTGAGTATGGTAGAAATGGCTCTTGAACAGCTTTCCGAGAAGAAGCTGGTTGACCTTGATGAAGATAAAAAAGCAGCCATGGTCAGTAACCTGATGGTCGTACTTTGTTCCGATAAAGACGCCAGTCCTGTAATTAATACAGGTACATTAAACCAATAAATCAACTTTTGACAGTCCGGATCAATGAAGGCATTTACAGAGGACTCAAGAACCATTTCGTTTTACGACAATAACCAGCTTTTATGTAAACTGGTTTATCCGGGTAGGAATTCCTCAAAGGCAGGCATATTGATGACAACGGGTGAGGTATATGAAATAGTTCCGACAGATTTCTGGAAAAGTCTTTTTGAAGTGCGGATTCAGGGAAAGGTTGTTGTTACCCTCAAAAAGAAATGGACCGGGAGATCGGTACTTACCTCGCATTTTGACGGCCTGTCGAATGAATATATCTTCCGGCAAAGGGGACTTTTTAATGTAAGGTATGTTATCATGGATAAGGATGAACGTGAATTGGCGGTTGCCAGATCAAAGTTCATATGGAAAGGCCTGAAGTATAACTTCGAAATAGAAGTCAGCGACAGCCTTAAAAGAAGGGAAGGTCACTTTCTGCTTATCGTGCTTTTGATATACCTTGCCCGTTCTGCCATGAGGCAGCATTCTTCCGCAGCTATGGCATCAGCATGAAAACCTCTAGGTAAAAATCACGCTGCATTTATCTGAATTTATGCTCATCAAACTTCCGCACTGAAAAATGGCTCAGAAAAGATCCTTTGCACTTCGTATAGATGCTGAAATACTCGAAGCAGTTGAAAAATGGGCTGCCGATGAATTCCGCAGTACCAATGGACAGCTTGAATGGATCATAAGCCGGGCATTGAAAGAAGCAGGAAGGCAGAAGAAATCAAAAAGTGGCGGTACGACCCCGCAATCCGATTAACAGAGATGAACGAACAGTCCTGTAGTGATTAAGCCTGCTTAAGCATTCCGGGGCTGTTGCTGTTTTATGTGAAGAATTACTTTTCTGCATAAAACTTTCCCTGCCATGAATTCCTGATTTCCAGTTCCCGTTCGATCATGAGGGCTACCTGATCGGCCCTTAATTCACTCCATGGTTTGGATACCAGAAACCGGGGCGGAACTTCGCCGGTAAAACGTTCAATTACCATACCAGGGTTCAGCCGTTCAATAAACCGTACAATAAAATCAAGGTATTCATCGAGTGTAAACAGCCTGAACAGATCGGGATTCTCCTTGAATTGATCTGCCATTACTGTATTCCTGACAATCTGTAACTGGTGAAATTTTATTGTTGTCAGCGGAAGCGATGAAATTTCATCAACCTGATTCAGCATCTCTTCCCTGGTTTCACCCGGAAGCCCAAAGATAAGGTGTGCTCCTGTTTTGATCCCCATGGCTGCAGTTCTGCTTATGGCATCAACTGATTCCTGATGAGTATGCCCCCTGTTGATCAGTTCAAGGGTCTTGTTGCTGGTTGATTCGAGCCCGTACTCAATGATCAGGTAGTGGTTTCGGGCTACTGAAGAAAAATATTCAAGCTTTTGCTCATCGATGCAATCCGGCCTGGTTCCTATAACAAGACCGACAACATCGGGATGGGCTAGGGCTTCATTGAACAGTGGTTTTAACTGCTCAAGCGGTGCATAGGTATTGGAATAGGTTTGAAAGTATGCAAGATATTTCAGCGCCCGCCGATACCTGATTTTATGAAACGCTATGCCTTCATTTATCTGCAGTACAACCGGTTTTGAAGGCTGGCAGTA
Source organism: Bacteroidota bacterium (assembly GCA_009773455.1). Lineage (GTDB taxonomy): Bacteria > Bacteroidota > Bacteroidia > Bacteroidales > Lentimicrobiaceae > Lentimicrobium. Next base: position 31,879 of record WSXU01000012.1, read on the forward strand.
GGATGGATTGAAAGCATCGTTATTGCAATAGGTACAACCACCGGTTCCTTTGCTTCCGTCGCGGTTCGGGCAGGTAAATCCGGCATCTACCGATACTTTCTGGATCCTTTGACCAAAGGTGCGTTTAAAGTATTCGTTGTAGCTGTTATATCGCTTGTTGCCAAATGGATTCATTTCATTGGGATGATTTTTCCAATCATATTTTCTTTCCAAAAAAGGCTGCCTTTTTCGGGCAGCCTTCTCCGGGAATGGGTATAATTCAGAATTTATTTTGTAGCTGCTTCGAGGCGCTTCATAATCGAAAAGATGAAAATTGCTGAAAGCACGCAACATGTGATGAAGATAGACCATAACTGCCACAGATCCAGTCTTCCCCAGAAGTCGCTTCCGATAAACAGGAACTTATTGCCCACTGCGGTTGCCAGCAGCCAGCCTCCCTGCATCAGACCCTGAAAGCGGGCAGGAGCTACTTTTGATACAAAAGAGAGTCCCATTGGGCTAAGAAACAATTCTGCGATGGTAAGAATCAGATAGCCACTAATCAGCCAGTAAGGAATAACCCTCGATGAGTCCGGAACAGGGTTGTATTTGGTTACACCATTTTCAACAAACTGAAGTTCATGAGGCGATACAAGCCCGATAGAGGCAACCAGAACAACTAAAAATCCAAGAGCAGCGATAAACATACCGATCCCGATTTTCTTTGGTGTTGAAGGTTCCAGATTTTTGCTACGCAACCAGGTAAAAACGGCCATTACCGGGAAAGTGAGCGAAACAATAAACAAAGGATTGAACGACTGGAATACTTCAGGAGCAATGGGATTGCTGGTTGAGAAACCTGAAACAAAATAATAGGTAAGTCCGCCGAATACGAGAGCCATGGCTCCACCGATGAGTTTGTTAGAGCTCTTCTTGTTGAACAACATTACCACCCCGGCGATAGCACCGATGAATGCCAGGATTGATTCCAGATTGAAAAAGATATTGGTAAAGGCACCAACTTCTTTCACTGTATAATCACGGGCAAAAAATGTTAGCGTAAGGCCATTCTGGTGGAACGACATCCAGAAGAAAATAACCACGATAAAAACAAGAAGCAGGGAAGTTACCCGCGGACGTTCTTCTTTTGTTGAGATCTGGAACATCATGGCAACAAACCCGACAAATAAACCAACAGCCATACCAAGGGCGAGGTCTTTCATAGCAACATAGAAAATTACAGAAGTGGTAACCATCAATCCTGCAGCAAGCAGAAAACTAATAAGGTTTCCTTTGGCTTTACCCGATTCATTCTTGTCTTTGGCAACAACTTTATCAACGCTTGGAAGAAGTCTGTTGAAGATGATATAAACCAGCATTGAGACAATCATAGCCCCGGCAGCAATTCCGAAAGCATAATTGTATCCCCTGGCAAAAGCATTGATATAATCATTTGCAAAGGCTGCCAGATCAGTCACCGCCTTGCCGCTTACTTTATCAGCCAGACTCTGAAATGCTGTAAGATCTTCCAGGGTGCCATTGGTATAGGCATGACACATAGCAGGAAGACTTCCGTCGTGCTCAAAACCCTGTGTGCGGAGGAACCAGTTCCGAATTCCGGTTGCAACAAAAGGAGCGAAGAATGCACCAATATTGATTCCCATATAGAAAATCATAAATGCGGAATCCCTGACCTTGGAATAACGGGGGTCGTCGTACATCTGGCCTACAACTGCCTGAAGATTCCCCTTGAAAAGTCCATTACCCAGGGCAATGGTAAAGAGCCCAGTGAGCGTAATGGCAAGTGGGTTGCCAGGGATGGCCATAACCACATATCCGGCAAACATAATAATGATACCCATCAGAATTACAAACTTATACTTCCGGGTAGCATCTGCGAGGATACCTCCTATAAGGGCCAGAGCATAAATTCCGAAATAGAACCAGCTGTAATAACCGCCGGCCTGTGATTCTGTTAGACCATATTTAGCCTGGAGAAATAATACCAGAATGGCCATCATGGTGTAGAAGCCAAAACGTTCTCCCATATTGGAGAAGAACGCTACCAATAGTCCTTTCGGATGCTCTTTTAACATAGAATAAAGTGTTAGTGATTAATAAATTTGAGGATCGGTTTTTTTCTGAAGCAAAAATAACCAAAATTTTATGCTAACCTAATAAAATTGAATGGGGTATAGGATTAAAACCGGATCCTCATCTGAATTTTTAGCTCTGATTTTTTATTGCCTTTAATTTGATCCAGTCCTGATCCTATTGACTGACGATCAGCATAATATGTTATTGAATACCTGATCCAGACATCCAGATTTCTGCCAAAACTATATTTCCCCATGAGGTAGAAGCGACTCCCCCTATAAAAGTATGCAGGCACTGAAAAGGAATAAAGGACGTCGCTTTCATAGGCATACAACCGCTGATCGTAGGAATCAGTATCAAAAAGGGCATACCGGGTACTTATTTGCCAGGGATGTGCCGGATGGCTGAAAACTACGTCCTGGTAAACAAGAAATCCTGTGCGTTTGCCGGACCCTGGTTTCTGCCATATTATGGTTTCAATCCTTGTTTTCAGGGTAAGCGATTCCAATGCCCTGTAGTTAAGATGCAACCTGTAGTTTTTATGTGATTCGTTTTCAGGATAATCTGTTATTCCGTCGGTAGCTGATGCGTTCATCTGCTTTTGCAAAAAGCGGTAACGAAACAGAAGATCGGTTTTACGTGACGGGGTCCAGGTAAGCTGAGCCACATATTCGCAGCCGGCTGAAGGTGCATCTACCCTGTATTTCAACCATGGGAATCTGAAATGATCAGCATAGGCAAACAGACTTATCCTCTTATGGAGTTGCGATAGGATGCCGGCATATATGCCTTTTTCGTTCGAGTTTCGGCTACCTTCAGAAAAGGCATTACTGAAGAAATTCTGGTAGTTCCGCGAATAATTCCTGTAGATCAGCGCCAGTGCTATTCTCGGATCAGGCGTATATGTTAATCCTGTTAACAGGGCTTTTCCCCCGTTGTTGCTTCCGGAGAATTCACCGTATAAGGTAAAGCCCTTTACTATCATGGCATAATCAATCCCGAAGTTGTTGAGTCTTCTGCCACTGAAATCAGCACTGTTGTAAAGGCTCAATTTTTTCAGAAGTTGATCGCCCAAAACAGTCTGAAGTGAGGTAATCCCGATTCTGAACATCCTGAACCTCGTTTGGATGTTGCCGCCGAAAACGGTTTGTTTAACAGCATGTCTGCCTGACAATTCACCGGGAGTGCGGTGGTATCCTGTTTCCTGGAGTGTAGAGATGAAGATATCATCAGATAAAACGGAGTCGGCCTTATGAACAATGGCATCCGTATGCTTTGACGAAAAAAAGAGGGTAAGATCGGTATTCTTTAATGGTGAAATGGTCGTCGCAATTCCACGCATAAAGAGGTTTTCGTTCGCTCCTGTGCTGGGTTTTACCAGCTGTGCCATTCTCCGGTTTGCTATTGCACCGGGTGATTTTCCAAAAGCGAGACTGCTTTGCATGGTAAGTCCTTGCCCGAATTGAACCTGATAATCACCTATAGCCAAATGTCTCAGGAATTTCTTACCTGAATAGCAGAAAAACATACTGTAGAAATCAAATCCTCTTTTCAGACTGTCTGATTCCGGGAAGAAAGTTTCACCGGCATCCTTCTCCATGGTTACCCCAAACCGGATTTTATTGTAAAAATTATAACCATATCGCAGCAGGAGTTTCTGTGGCCCGCCAAGGTATCTGGAATCAGGATCTGCTTTGTATACAGAGTCATCGATCGGCCTGTATCCCTGCTGTAATTCAGGGACCTGCTGAAAGCGCAGTATCAGCTGATGCTTTCCTGAACCGATCAGGTTTTTTAAATTGACTTTGTTAAACGATGAACTCAGTTCAAAACAAATATATGGGGAAAGGCTGGTAACCAGCAGTGAGTCAAATCCTTCTATCAGGTTCAACTCATAAATACTACTTATTTCGCCAAATTGAAGTATGTGGTTTCTCAGATTGCGGATCTGAATGTCGTTCAGTTGTAACTGATAGAGTTCGCTTTCGGATGCCTGATTTAAATTGACAGGATGATTGAGGTATTGATTTTTTTCATCAACCAGGTCAGAATAATCCAGATCAACGTCATTCCGGCCGGAGAGTTCCTCTATTTTATCTTCTGTTGATTGAGGGTTGATGGCTTCCTGATGAGCTGGTTTTGCAGGCTCCTGGCCATTGACTTCCGCTAATGGAATTAGCAGTAGTACAATGCTATGAATAATGACTGTAATACAGAGCTTCATACTGTTTAAAATTTACAGGAGATTGAGGCATGGGGCGAGTAGCCTAAAATCATGTTGTAGGATGAACCGATGCTTATGATGAAACTACCTGTTTCAAAGCCTGCACCAAAGGAGAATAGAGATATGCCTGTTGAAACCCCCATCCTTAGCTCAAACCTGTCATCAATTCTGTATTCAAGTCCTAAGTTAAAGGATGCTTTTTCCGAAATTCTTTTTTCCGTTTCGGCCAATAATGTGATATTTCCGGAAAGGGCATATGAAAAACCCAGGCTGAATATGGCTGGGGCGCGTTCATCACAGGAGGTTGCCAGTTTTGAACTTACCGGATTATAGATATGGGCTCCGACTGTAAGTTCCTTTGTAATATCAGCAATTATTCCTGCTTCAAAAGTTATGAATCTGCGACTTCCATAACCTTCGGCAATCCTGACTGTATTGTAATCGAATTGCAGGCCAACGCATAGGTGATCCCCGAATACTCTGGCGTATGCCAGTGCAAGTTTACCTTCGTTATACATCGGATAGCCAAAATATCCGGCGCTGAATCCAAAGGTTCCTGATTTGACAGGATACACCAGTGCAAGGGCAGAATACCCTAGTTCTTTGACCAGGAAGCGATTCTCATAGCTGAACCCGAGCTCTGTTTTTCTTACCCTGGCCAGCCCGGCCTGGTTGTTGAAGGCTGACCAGATATCAGCAATGGCAACGGATGCATTGCCCAGCGAAGCGGATACTGAACCTGTGGGTCTGTTGTCTCCTCCGGCAGTGACTGATCCGGAATATATGAGAAAAATCATGGTAGCGGATATGATAATATTCTTATGCATATGAATATAATAGTTATATATATAAATTAGTATAAATATTCAATCTTGTATAAATGTAAATATAATAAAATTTAAGACAAGTTGGTACTTGTATCAGAAAAAAAAGTGATATCCGGCTCTATTGTTTTATTTTTGTAATTCAGCAACTACAGTTTTATGAAAGAGATATTTGAATTTCTGAGCGATCTCAGGCTCAACAATAACCGGGAATGGTTTGATCAGAACCGGGCCCGGTACCAGTCAGCTAAAACGGCCTTCGAAGTGTATGTTGATACGCTGATTGCTGAAGTTACGAGAATTGATCCCACGGTAGGACTTCCTGCAGCCAGGGATTCAATTTTCAGAATATTCAGGGACGTCCGGTTCTCTGCTGATAAACTTCCTTATAAAACAAACTTCGGGGCTTTCATTGCAAACGGGGGTCGAAAAAGTCCAAGGGCAGGCTATTATATCCATCTTGAACCAGGTTCTTCAATGATAGGAGGAGGTATTTACATGCCACAAGCCGATGTTCTGAAAAAACTCAGACAGGAAATATATTTCAATTCCGGTGCTTTCAAGGCTTTGCTGGAGGAAAAAAACTTCAGGAACTACTTCGGGAAACTGGAGACTTTTGACAAACTGAAAAGACCACCCAAAGATTTTGATGCAGGCTTTGCCGATATTGACCTGTTGATGTACAGGAGCTATGCCGTGATGCATCACCTTACGGATAATACTGTATTATCTGATCGTTTTACACCGGAAGTTACGGAAGCCTGTAAAGCAATGGTGGAGTTCAATCGCTTTCTGAACAAGGCTTTTTAGCGTTGAAATGCTCTCTGAAAAATTACAACCCGGAATTGAGATTCTCAGACTCAATTCCGGGTTGGATACTTGTTTGACTTAATGTGAAATAAAGGTAAGGCGACTTCCCGTTTAAAAGAACGCTCCCATTGCTAATTTAATGGAATTTTAATAAGTAAAAGCTACTTCCTGGATGAACACTGGCCCGTGAAATGGGGTTATATTACATAAAAACAAGCCAATAGAGCATATATGGGTAGTGAAGGGGGGCAGCCTGAAGGGGCGGAGAATAAACATCCGTTTTATAGATTTGTATTGCTGATGGCGGGAATCATTGCTGCTTCGCTTGGTTTTGCAGGCATTTTTGTTCCACTTCTTCCAACAACTCCATTTCTTTTGCTGGCCTCCTGGTGTTTTGTCCGTTCTTCGCGAAAGGCAAACCAATGGCTTTTTAATAACAGGTTTCTCGGACCATATATTGAAAATTACAAGTCAGGGCATGGGATTACCCTCCGTAATAAAATATACAGTCTTGCATTTCTATGGGTCACCATCATCACATCCCTTTTATTTTCTTCCGGTTTGTTTCCTTCCTTTATCTGGTATTTCAGGTTTGGCTTATTTACTCTGGGAACAATCGTGACGATTCACATTCTCCGGTTCAACACGTTGGATGAAAAATGAAAAGACCTGTCATTGAGCAATTGCCAATAACAGGTCATTCCTTGATTAAATGAAGGAAATTCTATTCCTGGTTTTCAAGTAATCCCCTTCTTCTGAGCAGTGGGGTAATGTTGGGTTCAGCACCGCGGAAATTGCGGTATAGTTGCATGGGGTCTTCAGTACCGCCCCGTTCAAGAATATTCTTTCTGAATGAGGAAGCGGTATTTTTGTCGAAAAGACCGTGTTGCTTAAAGGCTTCGAAAGCATCTGCATCAAGTATGGCAGCCCATATATAGCTATAGTATCCGGATGAATAACCTCCGCTGAAAATATGGTTGAAATAGGTGCTGCGGTATCTGCTGGTAATTTCCGGGATCAATCCGACCGATGAAAGCGTATTTTTTTCAAATTCAGGAATTTCCGAGAAATTGATTTCTTTCAGGCTATGATAACCCATGTCGAGGAATGATGCTGCAAGGTATTCAACGGTCTCAAAACCCTGATTGAAGTAACGGCTGTTCTGCATCTTATCAATGAGTTCCTGCGGGATAACCTCACCCGAGAGGTAATGCCTGGCATACATTTTCAGAACCTCCGGTTCCGATGCCCAGTTCTCCATGATCTGGGAAGGAAGCTCAACAAAATCTCTTGGTACAGAAGTGCCCGTAAGACTGTAATAGGTAGAATTTGAAAGGAGACCATGCAATGCATGTCCGAATTCATGAAACAGGGTACTGGTTTCGTCGAAAGTAAGCAATGCAGGTTGCGTGGCAGTTGGTTTTGAAAAATTGCAGACAATGGTAATTACCGGTGTGATATTCTTACCATTTTCTTTATACTGTTTCCGGAAGCTGTTCATCCATGCTCCACCTCTTTTGCTTTCGCGCGGGAAAAAGTCCATATACAACACACCAATGCTTTTTCCATCTGATTCTTTAACCTCATAGGCCAGGGCATCGGGATGATATAGTGGAATATCCTTCTTTTCGGTGAAAGTGATGCCGTAGAGTTTGCCGGCTACATTAAAGATTCCGTTTTTTACATTTTCAAGTGAGAAGTAAGGTTTAAGGGCTTCATCGTCTAGATTATATTTCTCTTTCCGGAGTTTTTCAGCATAATAGCGCCAATCCCATGGTTCGAGCGCGAATTTTTTGCCTTCTTTTGTTATAATTGCCTGTAGTTCCTTTTCTTCCTTCTGTGCTCTTAAGAGGGCCGGTTCCCAGAGTTGCTTTAATAGTTTGTCAACATTACCGGCATTTTTGGCCATGTTTTCTTCAAGAATAAAAGATGCATGGCTTTCATAGCCCAGCAATTTTGCCTTTTCGAGTCTCAGTGCAACGATTTGCTGAATCAAAGCTTTGTTATCGTATTTGTTGTCGTTGTTACCACGGTTGACATATGCCTGGTATATCTGTTCGCGCAGCCTGCGTTTATCGGCAAACTGCAGAAAGGGCATTACACTTGGATTGTGGAGTGTATAAACCCATTTTCCTTCAAGTCCGGCTTCCCTGGCAGTTTCGGCTCCCTGTTCAACCAGGGCAGGTGGAAGACCGGCCAGATCGCCCAGGCTTTCAATAACAAGTTTGTATTCATTGGTTTCTGCAAGCACGTTTTCGCCAAACTTCAGAGTAAGCAGTGAGAGTTCTTTGTTGATCTGTCTGAAGCGCTCCTGTTGTTCACCTTTTAGTGCAGCTCCACCCCGGATAAAATCTTTGTGTTTTTCAGTCAGAAGTCTGAGCTGTTCGCCGCTCAGATTCAGGCTGTTTCGTTTATCAAATACAGTTTTTATCCTTTCGTAAAGTCTGGCATTCAGGTTTATATTGTCATAATGCGCTGAAAGCAATGGAGCTATCTGGCGGGCTATACCCTGCAACTCCTTGCTGGTGGTTGATGAATTCAGGTTTGTAAATACACTGTTGACTTTCCTTAACAGACTTCCACTGTAATCAAGCGCAGCAACTGTATTCTCGAAATCAGGCGCTTCATTGCTGCTTACAATAGATTCAATTTCGATATTCTGCATCTCGATTCCTTTTTCAATGGCCGGAAGAAAATGCTCTGGTTTGATCAGTCCGAAAGGAGGTACTTCAAAAGGAGTGTTGAAAGGAAGCAGGAGTGGGTTGTCGCCGTCAGGCGGATTGATCCCGGCTGCTCTTGAATTGGTTATCATCAAAGTTGCGGTTAAAATGATCAGTAAACGTTTCATGGAATTTATATCCTATTTGGTTTAGACCGGCAAAATTATACTTTTCATGAATTGGCAGGCAGGATTTAAAATTTATCGTGATATAAATAAAAAATGCCTTGGATTACCGAGGCATTTTAAAAGATGGCCGGAAATCGGAAATCAGAAATCAGAAATCAAGCGTTTCTTTAGCCGCTTTGTAGATTCTCTCTTTGTCCGGAAGAATGGCTTTCTCAAGAATCCGGTTAAACCCAACCGGTGTAAAGGTTGAACCGACCCGTTTAACCGGTGCATCAAGGTATTGAAATGCTTCTTCGGTTATAATTGCTGCGATTTCGCCTCCAAAACCTCCGAATACTTTGTCTTCATGCACCACGAGGGCCCTGCCGTTTCTTCTGACGGAATCAAGAATGGTTTCCCTGTCGAGCGGAATGAGTGACCTCAGATCGACGACTTCAATGCTCTTTCCTGTTTCTGAAGCAATTTGTTCAGCAACAGCCAGACTCATATGAGTTGTATTGCCATAGGTTATGATGGTGAGGTCTTTTCCTGGTCTGCGGATACGTGCTTTACCGAAAGGAACCTCAAAATCATCGGGGACGAGGGTTTCTGCCAGCGGATCGTTGTAAAGGGCTTTTGGTTCAAGGAACATGGTCGGGCCTTCTGACCTTATTGAGGTCCTCAACAGGCCGGCGGCATCATCGGCAAACGACGGATATACGATCCGTATTCCGGGAAATGTAGCCAGAGCCCCTTCAATGGTCTGGGAATGATACAGTCCGCCACCGATATAGCCGCCTGATGCCAGACGGATGGTTACATTGGGGCTGAAAGCTCCGTTGCTCCTCCAGTAATCGTGGGTGAGTTCAACAAACTGCTCCATGGCCGGCCAGAAATAATCGGCAAATTCAGCACCTTCAATAACAATGCGCAGATTTTTGCCGAAGCGGCTCATTCCGTTGGCCGTTCCGACAATAAAGTCTTCGGCAATAGGAGCGTTGAACACCCGCTCTATGCCGAATTCCTGCTGCAGGCCCTTACTTACATTAAAGATACCGCCCTTTTCCTTGTTGGCGATGTCCTGTCCCCAGATAAATGTATCGGGGTTGTGCCTGAATTCAGCCTTTAAAGTCAGATTCAGTGCCTGTATAAGCTTGAGTTTTTCACCTGACTGAAGATCATGAATGCCAAGCGGATATTTTAAAGCCGGGTATGGGGCAGGAATAACAAAATCAAAGATACTTGCCGGATCAGGATCCAGGGCAGTCAATGCTTTCTTATGCGCTTTTGATACTTCTTCCTTTGCCAGTTTGTCAAGTTCGTCGAGTTCTTCCTCACTCACACGACCTGAAATGATCAGTGTTTTACGGTATCTGTCGAGCGGGTCACTGGCCAGTGCACAATGCCTTTCATTTTCATCCCTGTAAAGTTCATGCTTATCGGAATTTGAATGCGAATGAATTCTTATGACACTGGCATGAACGATCACCGGCTCCTGCTTTTCGATGGCATGTTTCCGTGCCTCGGTCATTGCATTCATTGAGTCGAATACATTTTTCCCGTCACAATAGATGATCCTCAGGTTTTTAAAACCCCTGAAATTATCAGCGGCACGCCAGTTTGCAGTCTGGTCGCGCTTGTGAACCGAGATGCCATAGTTATTGTCCTGAAAAACGAAAACTACGGGTAACTTTTCGTTGGTAGCCCCGTTGATGGCTTCATAAACATAGCCTTCAGAGGTTGATGATTCACCCTGTGAACTGATGGCAACAGCCTGTACACCGTATTTTTTTATCGCCCTGGCGACACCGGCTGCATGAAGTGTATGGTTGCCGGTTGCCGAGGAAACATTGTGTATGTTCCAGGCAGGTTTAGCGAAGTGGTTCGACATATGGCGGCCGCCACTGGCAGGGTCCGTTGCTTTTGATATGCCATTCAGAATAATTTCTTCAGCACTGACACCTGCAGAAATGGCAGTAAGCATATCACGGTAATAGGGGAAAAGATGATCGTTGTTCTTCTGAAAAACCTGCCCTATGGCAAGCTGTATTCCATCATGACCGGCATAGGGAGCGTGGTACGACCAGCCAAGTGCTTGTTTCAGGTAATTCGGAGCCCGGTCGTCGAGTTTTCGGCCAAGCGACATCAGGTAATACCATTGTTTCAATGTTTCTTTATCGGTATTCTTAATTCCAAAAGCTTTCATCAGAAAAAATCAGATCAGATAATAGGTTTATTGTTAATGCGCTAACAATAGCGACATAGCAAACCTATTAACAACCTTTCAAGGACTTTGTTCACAGAAATATGATGGTGGTGGGATACCTGCCTTTCGGAAATAAAAGGCTAATCCCGTATGATTCTGTATTCCCCGTTTCCGGAAAGCCTGATTATAGTGGAAGCCCTGGCCTGGTTAAAAAGATCGTGATACAACTGGACACAGTAATTCACCTGACTTTTGATTGAATCGGAAATTTTGTTGAACACCATGGGTGTAGCCTCCCCGGAAATATTTGCCGATGTAGAAACGACCGGCCGGCCAAGCTCGTGAATCAATTGTCTGCAGAAATCATCCCTCACAATTCTTATAGCCACAGTACCGTCAGCGGCGGAGACATTTTTTGGAAGATTTCTGGCATTGTCATAAATGACTGTAACCGGATTATCGATGCTGTTGATAAGGTCTCCGGTAATATCGGGTATTTTATCAACATATTGCTGCAACATTTCAAAACCATCAACCAGGATGATCAGGCTTTTATCATCCTTTCGGTTTTTGATCCTGTATATCTGTTCAACAGCTTTTGAATTCAGGGCGTCACATCCGATACCCCAGATGGTGTCGGTAGGATAGAGGATCACACCCCCTTCCCTGAGTACTTTGATGGTTCTGTCGATTTCTGATTGAATTTCTGTATTCATACTTCAAGCCGGTCAAGTAGTTGTTCAGTTTTAATAGTTTCGGCGCATTTAAAATGGCCTTCAGGACACTGACGAAGGCCATGCAATCCGCATGGTTTGCACTCCGGCACCGGATGTGCTTCAATAATGCCGGCATTGTCTGATAAAGGTCCGAAGCCAAATGCCGGGACCGTTGAGCAATAGACGGCAGTTACAGGTGCATTCACCGCTGAAGCCAGGTGCATCGGGGCTGAATCATTCACATAATTCATCAGGGCTCCTTTCATCACAGCAGCCGACCTGAGGAAATCAAGCTGGCCTGATAGGCTGATGACACCGGAATTCCTGGTAAGGGCAATTATCCGGTTACAAATATCCTGATCATCTGATGCTCCAAGTAATATAACACCGATATCCTCCGGAATGTTGTCAATTAAATCAATCCATTTATGAACTGGGAATTGTTTGGTGAACCAGAGTGAAGCGGGTGAAATGGTAATATACCTGCCCGTAACCCGTTTACTTAAAGAGCTGTAATCCGAAAATGAAGGGTAAAGCGCTGGTTTTGAAATTGTAATATCAGGTATCCAGCTCAGAAGATGATGGTTACGTTCCGTCTCATGTTCTGTATAACCAACCAGTCCTATCTCGTGTTTTGCTTTAATGGAAAAAGTAAAAGAAAGTGGATTTTTGTCAAATCCCGATCTGACGGGTGCTCCGGAAAAAGCGCTCAGGAATCCCGAAGTAAAGAAGCGTTGCACATTGATAACAGCATCATATTTTGCTTTCCTGACAGAAAATGCAAGTCGGAGCAGGTTGCGGTACTTTTTTTTACGCTTGTCCCAGCAATGAACAGTTCTTATAAAAGGGTGTCCTCTGAAGAGACCTTCATACCCCCGCTTAACCAGGTAATCAATTGCGGCATCCGGAAACCTTTTGTGGAGGCTTTCGGCAAGCGCAGTTGAGAGGATTACATCTCCCAGTGATGCGGTTTGTATGATCAGAAACTGTTTCACAGAATAATGACAATGTTTGTTAAGTAGCAATCAATCGGTAGCAATGGCAAATCAAAGACATTTATTATCGGTATTCAGGTGCATCTGTAGCAGGAAGCAGAATTTAATATATTAACAGAATCAGAATAAAGGCTACCGTCACACCTGCAACCCGAAATCGCGTAATGCATTGTTAAGTGATGTTTTCAGATCGGTCGAAGGTTTGCGTTTTCCAATGATGAGTGCGCAGGAAACCTGATATTCACCGGCAGGGAATTTTTTGCTGTATGATCCTGGTATCACGACAGATTGCGGGGGAACATAGCCTTTAAATTCGACCGGCTCAGTTCCTGAAACATCTATGATCCTTGTAGATTGTGTAATGACCACATTTGCGCCCAGTACAGCCTCCCTGCCTATATGAACACCTTCAACTACGATGCAGCGTGAACCAATAAAACATCCATCCTCAATGATGACAGGGGAAGCCTGAACCGGCTCAAGTACGCCTCCTATGCCAACTCCTCCGGAGAGGTGAACATCCTTACCTATCTGGGCACAGGAACCAACGGTAGCCCATGTGTCAACCATGGTATTACTGCCAACATATGCGCCAATGTTTACATAGGATGGCATCATGATCACTCCCGGCGCAAGATAAGCTCCATACCTGGCAACGGCATGCGGTACAACCCTTACGCCAAGTGTATCATAATTATGCTTTAATGGAATTTTATCGTGAAATTCAAGCGGACCAGCCTCGGAGATCTTCATGTCAGACATAGGGAAATAAAGGATGACGGCTTTTTTTATCCATTCATTTACCATCCATTTCTCAGCCACAGGCTCCGCAACCCTGAGTTTTCCGGCATCGAGCTGACTGATGACTTCATTTACAGCATTCCTGGTTGATTCAGACTTTAAAAGCTCACGGTTATCCCAGGCAGTTTCGATAATTTCTTTTATTTTTTCTGACATTGTCGGGAGTTTAACTGTTGGTCAAAATTATAGATTTTTTCGACCGTTTCGGCTTAATTTGTAATTTTGGCATCTGTAAAAAGGACCTGATGGGTAGGATTGTAGCAATTGACTATGGACAAAAGAGGGTAGGTGTTGCGGTTACTGATGAGGATCAGATTATTGCTACCCCATTGACTACTGTCCATTCGAAAGACATTATTTCATTTCTGAAGGATTATGTCGGGCGTGAAAATGTTGAACTTTTTGTTGTCGGTGAGCCCCGGCAGATGAACAATCAGGCATCAGAATCGGTTAAATATATTGAACCATTTGTGCGTCTGTTGGTTAAGAGTTTTCCGGAAATTCCGGTTGAAAGGGTTGATGAACGTTTTACTTCGCTCATGGCGCAGCGTACGATTCTCAGCAGCGGAATGAAAAAGAAAGACAGGCAGAATAAGTCGCTGGTTGATACCATCAGTGCTGCCATCATCCTGCAATCCTACATGGAATCCAGGTCGGCCGGTCACCATTGACCTGTATTATTTGCCGGTTGTTATACCGGATGATTGTAAAACTATCTGATACTGTTTCGAAATATGATTTTACCAGTTGTGGCGTTCG
>WSXU01000012.1:46139-115381 GCA_009773455.1 Bacteroidota bacterium
CGGCCACCCGACACTCAGAAAAATTGCCGCCGATATTGATAAGGATTATCCGGGGTTGGATCAGTTTATTGCCGATATGTTTGAAACCATGTATGCTTCAAATGGTGTTGGGCTGGCTGCGCCACAGGTTAACCGGAGTATCCGCCTGTTTGTGATTGATGCTACGCCTTATGCTGATGATTTTCCCGGAGAAACTGATCTGAAGAAGGTTTTCATCAATGCAAGGATTGTGGAAGAAACAGGCGAAGAGTGGGCTTTTAATGAAGGTTGTCTGAGCATTCCCGAAATAAGGGAAGATGTGATGAGGAAGCCTGAGTTGCGAATACAGTATTACGATGAAAATTTTAATTTTCATGATGACCGGATCAAGGGCGTACTTGCAAGGGTCATTCAACACGAATACGATCATCTTGACGGGGTGCTTTTTGTTGACCTTATCAACCCACTGCGGAAAATGATGCTCAAACGGAAACTTAACGATATTGGCAAAGGGTTGATAAAAACCGATTATAAAATGATCTATCCACTGGCTAAGAGAAAGCCGGTTATGTGATTCTGTAACTTGTCTGATATACCAAGATAACCCGATGAGAAATCTGATTAATACAGCGGCCCTGCTGCTGTTTGTTGCTTTCTTCGCTTCATGTTCATCGCAGCGCGATAAGGAAGTTAAAGCCATTGCGAACCTGGAAAAGTCGCTTGAAAGCGAAGCCGCTCGTCCTGACCCTAAAAAGTTGACCCAACTGCTCGATTCCTACATTGCCTTTGTTGATAAAAATCCGGCAGATACTGCTGCCGAGCATTATCTGTACAAAGCAATCAATCTTTGCATAGGGGTTAACAATGGAGCGAGGGCCATGCAGCTTATTGACAGGACATTAAATGAGTTCCCCGGGAGCAGGTATATTTCAACCACCGTATTTCTGAAAGCCTATGTATATGAAAACCTGCTCAGTGATTTCGGACAGGCTTCGACAGTATACAACGATTTTCTGAAGAAATACCCCAACCATGACCTGGCCGACGATGCTGAGGCTGCCCTCAAGTATCTTGGAAAATCACCCGAAGAGCTGGTAAAGCAGTTTGAGGCGCAAAAGGCTGCTAGTCAGGCTCAGACCGGGAAATAGAACCTGTCATTTAATTTCTTTATGCATTACCATAAGGATATCCACTGTTTGCAGAACTGCTAACGGAGCAGTTCGCCTTGATATAGAAGGGTATCTGAAGTACAACCAACTTTCCTGTAAAGGCTGTAAAGGCACATTGGGTTGTCAAAGCCTGTGTTTAGATAATATCCGGATTCCTGTATTATTTTTCCAGGTTGAACTCTTCTTCCAGCAGTGTTTTCAACCTTGAGGGTTGTATGTTCTGATTTAATTCCCCTCCCTTACTCCATGATATTTTACCGGTTTGTTCCGATACGACGATGGCAATTGCATCTGATTTTTCAGTAATTCCTACTGCTGAGCGGTGCCTGAGGCCAACATGAACCGGGAGATTTTCGTTTTTGGAAACCGGAAGGATACAGCTGGCTGCCCTGATCTTATCATTCATGATGATCATAGCGCCGTCGTGCAGGGGAGAATTCTTATAAAAGATGTTCTCAATGAGTTGTTCCGAAATCCGGGCATCGAGAATCTCCCCGGTATTTATCTGTTCTTCAAGTTCATTCACTTTTCCAATGACAATCAGAGCGCCGGTTTTTGAGTTGGCCATTTTATGGCAGGCCTGTACGATAGGGTCAATGCTCAGGTTTTCATCGTTCGAATACCTGATCCGCCAGAAAAGGAAACGCCGGTGCTTTTTACGTATAAAGGTTGGTGTGCCGAGTAGTAACAGAAATTTCCTGATTTCAGGTTGAAATACTACAATCAATGCGATAAAGCCCACGCTGATAAAGGCTCCGAGAATTTCAGTAAGCAACTCCATTTCAAGTACCCTGACCAATCGCCATGCAAGGAATACAGCAATTATTCCAAGAAGGATATTGATGGCTGCGGTACCTTTCACAAGGTTGTACAATTCATAAAGCATCAGTGCAACCAACAGGATATCAATGATATCGAGCAGACGCAGGCCAATGAACAGGGGAATCAGAAGTTCCGGCATCGGTAAGCAGTTTTTGCAAATTTAGGGATTTAACCCCGATTGTTTCAGCGCTTTGGTCAATTTGATGGTTTCAAGGGCTTCTTTTACATCATGGACCCTCAATATGGATGCTCCCCTGAGCAGGGCTATGGTATTGAGCACCGTGGTGCCATTCAGGGCATCAGCCGGTGATGAATTCAATATCCTGTTGATCATCGATTTTCTTGAAAGCCCGGCCAGCAAAGGAAATCCATGATTAAGAAAACTGTTGAGGTTATCCAGAATGCGGTAGTTATCGCTGACCGATTTACCGAACCCGAATCCGGGATCAAGTATAATATTCTTTTTGTCTGCCAGTCCTGGTTTACGGAGTTGTTCTTCAAAGAAAGCGCCTACTTCAGCTACAACATCCGCATAAACAGGATTCAACTGCATTGTTTGAGGAGTACCTTTAATGTGCATCAGAACGTAAGCTGCCTGCTGATTACCGATCATTGTGTGCATGTTTTCATCAAACTGACCGCCTGAAATATCGTTGATGATACCAACCCCCATGTCGCAGCATTCACGGGCAATATCTGAGCGCCAGGTGTCTACAGAAATAATGGTTTCCGGAAATGCTTCCAAAACAGCATCAAGCACCGGAAAGAGTCTTTTCTTTTCAACGTCAGCGGTCAGTTGCAACGCCCCGGGCTTTGATGATACCGCGCCAATATCGATGATTTCAGCTCCCGCAACCATCATGTTCTCAGTATAGGATAATATCTCCTTGATTGAGTTGTATCTTCCACCGTCGTAGAATGAATCCGGGGTAATGTTCAGGATTCCCATCACCACACCGCCCGAAAGGTCGAGTTGCTTAGTTCCGCATTGCAGCATACATGTTTCGGAAAAAGATGTACCTTTATCCGGTGAACCGGCCTTCTGTGCCATGGATGTTAAATATTTCAATCAATTAATATACAGTTTTTTATGACAGCCGATACTTCCGGTCAGTTTGATTCAGCCATTAAAGCATGCAAAGATATATTTTTAGCCAAGATGAAGGATTATGGATCCGCATGGCGGGTTTTGCGTCCTGAATCACTGACAGACCAGATTTATATCAAAGCAAACAGGATACGCAGTATTCAGGGAAAAGGCACACACCTGGTTGTTGAAGATGAGTGGCCTGAATTTATTGGGATTATCAATTATGCCGTTATTGCCCTGATTCAGCTTGAGCTTGGAAACAGCGATGAAATGAATATGAATCCTGGTGAAATAGAGGCTTATTACGACAAATATGTTAGCGCTGCCAAAAGCCTGATGATGGACAAGAACCATGATTATGACGAAGCCTGGCGTAATATGAGGGTGAGTTCACTTACCGACATTATCCTTATGAAATTGCTCAGGGTCAAGCAGATAGAAGATAACAAAGGAAGAACCTTTATTTCTGAAGGCGTGGATGCCAACTATTTTGATATGATCAATTACGGTGTTTTCGCGCTGATTAAACTATCGGAGCAGAAGAATCCGGTTGCACAATAAACACTCCATTTTCTGACACCTAACAAAACCTGTCTATATGAAAATCCTGCACTTCATTTCCCGGATCGTCGTTGGGGTTGTTTTTATCTTTTCCGGATTTGTCAAGGGCCTTGATCCCCTTGGGATGGCATACCGTATCGAAGATTATTTTATTGCCTGGGACGCCCAGTGGATGATGCCGTTCGCACTCACACTGTCGGTATTACTGTGTACAATGGAATTTGTCCTTGGGGTTGTTATCCTGCTGAACCTGAAGCCGAAAGTAGGTTCTGTACTCTTGCTGGCTGTGATGGCATTTTTCACCGGGCTTACCTTCTTTGATGCACTGTATAACCCGGTTCCTGATTGCGGCTGTTTCGGTGATGCGGTAAAACTAACCAACTGGCAAACCTTTTACAAGAATATAGTCCTGATGATCTTTACGATTGTTCTGGTGGTTTGGAGGAAGAAAACCAGGGAATTACTGAATAACCTGAAATCTTACGGAATAGCAGGAATTACCCTGGTGTTCTTTATCAGTTTCAGCATATACTGTTATCGCCATCTTCCGGTTATCGACTTTATGGACTGGAAGGTGGGTAATAAAATGTATAACGACAATCCTTTGCCGGTCAAATACTTCCTTAAATACAGGAACAAGGAAACCGGTGAAGTCAAAGAATATCTGTCGCCTGAATATCCTTACAATGATTCGGTCTGGATGTCGAAGTGGGAATTTGTCGAACAAAGGGTCGAAGATCCGAATGTTTTCAAGGGACACGATCTTCAGATAATGGATTCAACCGGAACTGACCTTACAGAATCAATCATCAGGAACCCCGATTATCAGTTTATACTGGTTGCCTGGGACCTTGAAAAGTCGGATCAGCAGGCATTATCGGAAGCCGGTAGTTTTGCAGAAAAGGCGATCGGGGCAGGTTGTGGTTTCATCGGTCTGACCAGTTCACTTCCATCGCTTATTGATTCAACGCGCAGCAAACTGAAACTTGGTTATGAGTTCTACATGGCCGACGACATCACTTTGAAGGTTATGGTCAGGGCCAATCCGGGGATGTTGCTGATGAAAGACGGCATCATTGTCGATAAATGGCACTATAATGATTTTCCTGAATTCGGCGATTTTGAGAAAAGGTATCTGATTCAGGCCTCAGCTAAATAGTGCCGCTATGCTCCGCTTTATCCTGAAACGTATTTATTATGGGGTATTTGTACTTTTCGGGGTCATCACGCTTGTTTTCTTTCTTTTTAACATTCTTCCGGGCGATCCTGCACGTATGATGCTTGGGCAGAGAGCTGACATTTCTTCGGTAGAAGCCATCAACCGGGAACTGGGCCGTAATCAGCCGCTACATTTACAATACCTGGGTTTTCTAAATGATTTATCTCCGGTTTCCTATCATAATACATTAAACCACGAAAGCCTCTGGTATCCTGACAGCGTTAAATATGCCCCTTATCTTACCCTTATTAATGCCGGTAATTCAAAAATAATCCTTAAAAAGCCTTACCTCCGGCGCTCTTATCAGAGTAAGCGTGAGGTTTCTGAGATTCTTGCCCAGGCTTTTCCAAATACTATGCTTCTGGCCACCGTTGCCATGGGTTTTGCCGTGATTATCGGTGTATTCATTGGAATTCTGACAGCGATTAAAAAGGATACTTTTTTTGACCGTTTATCACTGATCATATCCGTTTTGGGAATGTCGCTGCCCTCATTTTTTGCCGCCATACTGATGGCCTGGCTTTTTGCTTTTGTCCTTGCCGGGTATACCGGGCTTAGTATGTTTGGCTCGCTATATACAGTAGACGATTTTGGCAGGGGAGAGTTCCTCGATCTGAAAAACCTGATATTGCCTGCCATTACCCTCGGTATCCGTCCACTAGCAATCATCGTTGAGTTAACCCGTAGTTCAATGCTTGAAGTGCTATCACAGGATTATATCCGTACTGCAAGGGCAAAAGGGTTGTCAAATTTCAGAGTAGTTGGAAGGCACGCATTGCGTAATGCACTGAATCCTGTTGTAACAGCCGTTTCGGGCTGGTTTGCGTCACTGATGGCCGGTGCTGTTTTTGTTGAATATGTGTTCGACTGGAAGGGCGTAGGTGTTGTTATTGTTGACGGACTCGAAAAATATGATTTCCCTGTAGTGATGGGCGCTGTTCTTTTCATTGCTGTAATGTTGGTGATTATTAATATTTTTGTAGATATTATTTATGGGCTGCTGGATCCACGTGTAAGGCTGGCCTGAATTCCCTAATACTTTAAAAATCAACTGTAAATGAGAAAAAAAATTGTTGCCGGAAACTGGAAAATGAATAAGACCTTCAATGAAGCAGAAGACCTCCTGTTTAATATCTCTGATCTTTTAAAGGAAAATCCGGTCGCCGGAGCACAGGTGCTCGTTTGCCCGCCGGCACTTTACCTTGAGCTGGCAGCCGACATCGCCCATGAAAATGGTTTTGATTGCGGTGCACAGAATCTGAGTGAACATGAATCCGGTGCCTTTACCGGTGAAATCTCTGCAGCGATGATTGCTTCAACAGGTGCAAAATATGTAATTATCGGACATTCAGAACGCAGAACTTATTTTGGTGAAAAGGACGACCTGCTTGCAGTCAAGGTATCACAGGCGTTGAAACACGGTTTGATCCCGGTGTACTGTTGTGGTGAAATTCTTGCAGAACGTGAAGAAAACAGGCATTTTGATGTTGTTGGCGGACAGATTTCACAAGCGCTGTTTCACCTTAGTCCGGACGATTTCGCTAAGGTTGTAGTTGCTTATGAGCCGGTCTGGGCCATTGGAACCGGCCGTACTGCATCGCCGGAGCAGGCTCAGGAGATGCATGCCTATATCCGGAAGGTGCTTGCCGGTAAATTTGGTGACGCAGCAAAAGAGACAACCATTCTCTATGGTGGTAGTTGTAATGCAGCCAATGCCCGTGAACTTTTTGCCAAACCGGATGTGGATGGCGGACTGATCGGCGGAGCCTCGCTGAAAGCCGAAGACTTCGTAAAAATTGCCCATAGTTTCTGACCCCTCCCCATACAATGGAATATACCGAACTGAAGTGCAGCCTCCCGGAAAGGGATGCTGCATTTGCTGAATTAATCATGGCCCGCCTGGGTGAGCTAGGCTTTGAAAGTTTTGAAGAAACCGGAGAGGGTCTCCTGGCTTATATTCCGTCTTCAGAATTTGATCCTGCAATTCTCAACAATCCTGATCTCTGGCCCGAAGGTGTTGAAGTTGAATATACGTGGGCTGTAATCCCTGAACAGAACTGGAATGCGGTATGGGAAGAAAACTTCGAACCCGTCACCCTTGCCGGAAGATGTCACATCAGGGCTCCTTTTCATCCTGTAATGCCCGGCATTGAATATGAGATCATTATTGAACCCAAAATGTCGTTTGGTACAGCGCATCATGAAACCACCGCTTTAATGATAGAGTATATCCTTGAGGAACCTATTGAAGGCTTAACCGTTCTTGATATGGGTAGCGGGACCGGGGTACTGGCTATACTTGCAGCGATGCGCGGTGCCGCTGATGTTACTGCCATCGACAACGATGAATGGGCTTATCGCAATGCGGTTGAGAATGTTGAAAAGAATAAAACCAGTGGCATTTCCGTTTATCTTGGTGATGCCGGGTTACTCAGTAATGGAAAGAAGTTTGATTTCATCATCGCCAATATTAACCGGAACATTCTTCTGAACGATATTGAAACTTACTGCGGGAGCCTGAACAAAGGAGGAACCTTACTGATGAGCGGGTTCTACATGGAGGATATAGCTGCAATTACGGAAGCGGCATCTTCCTTCGGGCTGGTTTGTCAGGGTTACAAGGATCGAAACAACTGGGTGGCTGTCCGGTATAAATCCTGAATGGCTGAACTTTAAATTCTTAGTGCTGTTTTAAAAATAATCCTGACTCACTGATGTCGCTGTTAAAATACAGTCTGTTCATATTGCTTTTCCTGTTGTTCACCGCTAAAACAGTCGTGAATGCTCAGGAGCCGAAGGTATTTTCGATGGACCCGGCTGCGTTTACAGGTGAGTTGTCCTCCTATATGCAGACGGCTCAGGACAGGGAATCCAAACAGGCTGTTCAGACATTTTCAGAAGAATGGGCCACAGGGAAATATGAAATTCCTGTGCAGGAGGAGATCATAAAGACCTGTAACCTGATGCTTGCCCAGAGAATGCGACCTACGCCGGGTTTCCGCGACTACCTGGTCAGTTTAAATTCTTTTCCGGCCGGCACAAGCAATAAAAGTTACCTGGCCTGGCACCGTGGGCTGCTCCCTTTTGTGGACGGCAAAAGACTTCGCCAGATGAGTAGTTTTCTGGAAAGTACACTGGAACTCAACCGGAACAGGGTTTTATTCCGCTCCAATGCCAATTCTTGGCAGTTCAGGAGAGGTAGCTACAGTTTCGATTTTGATACTACCATCATTGTTAAGTTTAAAGATATTGATCTTGTCTGTATTTCGGGGAAAGACAGCATCAAGATATTTGAAACATCGGGTACTGTATGGCCCCTGACAAACAGGTTTGCAGGAAGCCAGGGAAAGGTAAACTGGAACGCATACGGATTTGATCCGGCCCGTGTTTATGCCTTGCTCGGAAATTATAAGCTGAACCTTAAGCAAACAACCTATGTTGCCGATACTGTAAATTTCTACAACAAGGAGTTCTTTACTTTTCCTCTGACAGGTAAACTTGAAGACAGGGTACTGGCAGGCGTTCCACTGGAGAAAGCCACTTTTCCAAGGTTTATTTCCTATCAGACTGACATTGAAATCAGGCAAATATTCAAGGGAATTGACTATCGTGGTGGCTTCACCCTGGAAGGACCCCGCATTATAGGATCGGGATACGGTGATCAGGATGCTGTTTTATGGATAAACAGAAAAGGTGCTCCTTTTATAAAACTGCTGTCACGTAATTTTGTGATAAGGCCGGATCGCCTGGTTTCGCAGCGTACTTCAGCTACCATCTACCTGGATGCCGATTCAGTATTTCATCCGGGACTGCAGTTAAGGTATATCGATGAAAACAGGGAGGTGTCGCTGATCAGGTCAAGCGAAGGTGCTTCGGCAAGTCCGTATTACAACTCCTATCATAAAGTTGATATGTATTTTGAGGCGGTTTACTACAGGATGGATGCCGACAGTATGAGTTTCGAAATGCTCAGGGGAATGAACAGGCTCAGTGATGCTATTTTTGAATCCTCCAACTTTTATTCTGAGGAGCGGTACTCCCGGCTTGAAGGGATTGATGAATTAAATCCGATCAATGTACTTTACAATTATTGTGAAAAGAGGAAAATCCGTTCTTTCTTCATTTATGAGCTGGCAGAATACATGAAAAAACCGCCTGAACAGGTAAAGGCGATGATCCTGAACCTGGCCAATGGCGGGTATATTACTTATAATATTGACAATGAGCGTATTGATGTACTTCCCCGGCTATTTGAGTATTTGAATGCCAGGAGTAAAAAGATTGATTACGATGTTATCCAGATAAAGTCACAGGTTAGCCGGAGCAGCAATGCGGTGCTGGACCTTAAATCATTCGACCTGAAAATAAGGGGTGTTCCTGAGGTTTCCATCAGCGATTCGCAGGCGGTATATATTTATCCCAGGGATAAGGAGATCCTGTTGCGTAAAAACCGCGATTTTGTTTTTACCGGGCTTGTAAAAGCAGGATATTTTGATTTTTATGCAAACAAGAGTTCATTTGAATATGACAAATTCAAACTCAGCATGCCACGCATCGATTCTATCTCGTTCAAAGTAGATACGATCGATCCAAAAACAAAGAAAATCGCCCAGGTTCCGGTGAGGAGTGTGATTGCCAACCTGAGCGGGGAATTGCTTATAGATGACCCGGCCAACAAATCAGGCCTGAAGGAACTTCCCGTTTATCCTGTATTTGTAAGTAAAAATGACGCCTATGTCTATTATGACAACTACAGGATTGCCAGGGGGGCCTATAAACGTGATGAATTTTATTATAATGTTTACCCTTTCCGGCTCGACAGCCTTAACAGCTTCACTACAGAGGGCCTTAAGTTTGAGGGATTTTTATATTCGGGGAATATTATGCCTGATATTAAGGAACCCCTCAGGGTGATGAACGATTATTCTCTTGGATTCACCCGGAAACTCGGACCCGAAGGCATCGCCGTTTATGGTGATAAAGCGGAGTATTATTCCGATCTTAAACTCAGTAACCATGGATTACAAGGTGGTGGAAGCCTTAAATTTATGTCATCAACCTCCGAATCACCGGGCTTCATGTTCTACCCCGATTCCCTTGTTGCCGATCTGACAAAGTTCAGCATTGGTGAACAGGAAGGACCTCCTTCATTTCCGCAGGTATATGCTGAAGGCGTCCATCAGTTCTGGCTTCCTGAACTGGATGTCATGAGGCTGAGTACCCTTCCGGGTAAGGAATTCAGCATGTATGGCGGTAAGCTTTTCCACAGTGGCAGGCTTTCGCTTACTTCTGCGGGATTGCTGGGCAGAGGAAGCAGCAGGTTCGAAAATGCCGATATGGCCTCCAATACTTTTGTATTCAAGAGTCAGTCCTTCAATTCTGATACCACAGATTTCAGACTATACTACCCGGAACGTCCCACAGTATCCCTAATGACAAGGGTTTATCCGGGAAGGGTTGATTTCCGGAAGAGGATAGGGGTCTTTGGTTCTCCCGGGCAAAGTGTGAAGATTGAATTGCCAATGAGCAAGTACATCTGTTACATGGACCGTATCGAGTGGCATATGAATGCCAATGAGCTGTATCTTACCAACTCCCTGGCACAGCGGGCTGCGCTTGCCGATACTGCCAATCTGAAGCAACTTGTCGATTTTGATTTTACAGGTTCGGAATTTATATCCACCGATCCTAAACGTGATTCATTGCAATTCTTTGCCATGGAAGCTACTTATGCAATGAAGGATAACCAGATTGATGCCCGTGAAGTAAAGATGATCAGGGTAGCAGATGCTGCTGTTTTCCCGGGAGATGGAAGGGTTACCATCCTGTCCGATGGTGATATGGAGGCTCTGAAAGGCGCGACCATCATCGCAAACAGGAAACAAAAGCTTTACAGAATTTATGATGCATCGGTGAATGTTGAATCGAGAAAGAACTATATTGCCACGGGGTATTCAGATTATATTGATGAAAATGGCAATGTAGAGCCTCTGTATTTTGATCCCGTTGTAGTAGATTCTTCAGATAATACCTTTGGTATTTCGGGAAACCACCGCAGGGAGAGGTTTGCGCTCAGCAGCCATTTTGAGTTTACAGGCAACATCGAACTCCATGCCGACAGGCCATTCCTGACTTTTGACGGTGGCTACCGGCTTACCAACGAATGTCTGAAAGGAGAGGGCCCCTGGGTCAGCTTCAGATCAGAATTAAATCCGGCCGATATCAGGCTTCCGGTCCCCCGGCAGATGAAAGATACTCTTGGAGATCCGTTGCTGGCTGCCATCGTCTATTCCGATTTTTTTGGAAGTGTATATCCGGCCATGTTTGAAAAACCAAAGGCCTTCGGCGATACATTGATTGCCTCTGCCAGCGGAAATATCAGTTACAACAAAGCAAAAGGGGCTTATACAATCGGGTCGGATGAGCGGATAGACGGGATTTCAAAGTCGGGTAATATGCTGACACTCGATACAAGGCAATGCGTTATTACAAGTGAAGGCCAGGTTGAACTGGGTGCCGGTTTAGGTCAGGTTAAAATGCAGACTTTTGGTAAGGCGGTTCATTATACGGTCGTTGATTCTACCACTTTCCAACTGGCCATGGCACTCGATTTCTTTTTCTCTGATGCTGCCATGGGACGCCTGCGCGAAGCCCTTCAGCAGGCGAACCTGAAAGGGGTGGATGTTAACTCGGATATTTATTTAAGTATGCTGACAAACCTGGCAGGTGCCGGTTCAGCCAATGACCTGCTGAATGAGTTGAATACCACTGGCCAGCTAAAGCGTCTTCCATTACAGTTGAATAAGACCCTGTTGCTGAGTGATATCAGGATGAGCTGGAATCCTGACCTGAAATCATACATCAGCAGTGGGCCATTCGGTGTGGCCGGAATTCAGAAAGACATGATAAACAGGCAGGTTGATGGATTTGTAGAAATCGGTAAACGGCGCACGGGTGACATACTTAATGTATACATTGAAATCAGTCCCCAGGAATGGTATTTCTTTACCTATGGTAATGGAATTATGCAGGCTGTTTCATCCAACAATGATTTTAACAACATCCTGGCCGGGATTAAGGAGGATAAACGAACGGTGAAGGGCAAAAATGATGAAGATGGTTACCAGTTTATCATTTCCACCCCGGAGCGCAGAATCGCTTTTCTCAGAAAAATGCAGTCATTAACGGAATAACAAATACGGTTGCAGCAGATGTTCACATACCAGGTAATTTTAGCTATTGTCCTTTCCTATCTGTTGGGTTCGATCCCAACTTCTGTCTGGGTCGGAAAATGGTTTTTCAACCTCGACATCAGGACTCAGGGGAGCGGTAATGCCGGTGCCACAAATACCATCAGGGTTTTTGGAATTAAGGCCGGCCTTCCTGTGCTGCTGTTTGATGTTTTCAAGGCATGGCTGGCTGTCCATCTGGGAACATGGTTTGCGAACCCTGAGTATTCAGCGAACCAGGAAGTGATTTACCGGATAATTCTTGGCGGTCTGGCAGTTCTTGGACATGTTTACCCCGTTTTCGCAGGATTCCGTGGCGGGAAAGGGGTAGCAACGCTTGTAGGTGTGATTATTGCATTATACCCGGCATCATTTTTTGTTATTCTGATTTGTTTTTCAACTTTGCTGGCTTCAACACGTATTGTCTCGGTATCATCTATCATCAGTGCCTTTGTTTTTCCTTTTGTGGCAGTTTTCATGTTTGATGAACGCCGGATGCCATTGATAATCCTTGCCATTGCTGTTGCCGTGTTTGTCCCATATACGCACCGGGAGAATATAAAAAGATTGCTGAATGGCACCGAAAAGCGCTTTGATTTCGGTAAAAACCGGATAAAAAAGCAGGCAGGTGGTTAAAATATTGTTGATAATTTTCTGCTCAGGGCCAAAAGCTTTGTGATGGGATTGTCAATATATTTTCTAATTTAGCGGAAACATCGTACCAACGTTTTTATTGAAAAAATAAACAATATGAGATTTATAGTATCGAGTCAGAATTTGCTGAAAAGCCTCCAGTCTATCAGTGGTGTTTTAAACTCCAGCAACACGCTGCCCATTCTCGACGATTTTCTTGTAGAACTTACGGGTAGTTCACTTAAGGTAACGGCTTCTGACCTTGAAACAACCATGTCGGTGGTCGTTGAAGCCACCATGGCCGAAGATGAAGGTTCAATTGCAATTCCGGCAAAGATTCTGCTTGAGCTGTTAAAAACATATGGTGATACACCACTCACTTTTACAATCGATAAGAATCAGGGCATTGAAATAGCTGCCGATGAAGCCAAATTCCGTATTACCGGCCACAACGCAGATGAGTTTCCGCGTTCCCCGCAAATGGAGTCTACTACTTCACTGGTACTTGCATCAGACCTGCTGCTCACTGCAATCAATAAAACCATCTTTGCTACAGGGAATGATGACCTCAGACCGGCAATGTCGGGGGTTTATTGCGATCTTTCTCCCGATTCAGTAATTTTCGTGGCAACCGATGCCCACAAACTGGTCCGCTATAAAAGAACCGATGTCAGTGCTGCAGAAAGTACTTCGTTTATTATGCCCAAAAAGCCGCTGAATCAGTTAAAAAGCATCCTGCCGGCTGATTCAACCGAAGTACAATTGATATACAATGAAACCAATGCCCGTTTTACTTTCAGAAATGTTGATCTTATCTGCCGCCTGATCGAAGGACGTTATCCCAATTATGAAGCTGTCATCCCTTCCGACAATCCCAATACACTTATTGTAGACAGGCAGTCTTTCATTACTACCCTCAGGCGTGCTTCTTTCTTTGCCAATAAATCGACCAATCAGATCCGCCTTACCATTACCGGGCAGGAATTGTTTGTTGATGCTGAAGATATTGATTTTGCTCACGAATCAAGGCAGCGGCTCAGTTGCAATTACTCGGGTGAGGATATGGAAATCGGTTTCAACTCAAGGTTTCTTGTTGAAATGCTGGTGAATATACCCACCGAAAATATCAGGCTTGAAATGTCAGCGCCCAACAGGGCCGGGATTTTGCGGCCTGTTGATATTGAGAATCAGGCTGAAGACCTGTTGATGCTGGTGATGCCGGTAATGTTGAATTCATAAACTTCCCCTGATTTTTCTGGAACCATTAAACATTGTTTCAGCTGAATTGTTATAGAAAAATTGTAGAGCTATTCCCGCTGGTGCCAAAGCCTGCAGGATTTTTATTTATTTAAAACTACCAATATGAAAAAAATTAATCTTCTGAGAATTATTCCAATGATGGTGGCAATGGCACTTGCTGTTGTGGTTGTTTCTTCCTGCGATAAGGTTAAAGACCTGGCTGAGTTTGATATCCCTTATACTTTGCCGGATGCGCATTTTTCCATTGATTCAGTGAATTACCTTCCCAAAACCGAGCAACTGCTGCTTCAGCAGACAATGACCCTGAATGTGGACAGCATCATTGATGCGAACAACCTTGATGGAATCGGTGAAACACAATTTGAGTATGTCAGACTCGAAATTGAAACCCCGACCTGGGTTAATTTCTCATGGCTTACTTCTGCAAGGGTTACCGTTAGTGCCCAGGGACTTGCTGAAACACAGGTAGCTGAGATTACTTCAGTTTCGCCGGATGGACGGACAGCAGAGCTTCAGTTGTCCAATACGGATGTATCATCAACGATCTCAAACGGAAGTTTTGTAATCAAAGTCTATGGAAATGTTACACCTCCATTACCGGCAGGAACCATTAACCTTATGCTGAAATCAAAAATTAAAATGACTGTTCAGCCATTGTAGCACATTTAAAGAACCATTGAAGAAGCCCGGGAAACCGGGCTTCTTTGTTTATTCGAACAGGATGCTCAATTCGAGCCAACGATCTGTTTTCTCACTGATCAGTTGTTCAATTTTGGAGAAGTTTCTGGCAACGTCCTCAAAATCGGAAGGAGAGCAGGTTCCACTGTTCATCCTCTGAAGCAATGCTTCTTTTTCCGTTTCAAGTGCAGCAATATCTGCTTCCAGTTTTTCAAATTCTGTCTTCTCCTTATAGGAAGGTTTTCTTGATTTATTGTCTGAAGTGACCTCTTTTACAGGTTTTGGAACAGTAACAGATTTTTGCCGGGCAGCTTTTGCCTCCTCAGCCAGTTTGATTCTGTAGTAATCCGTATAGTTTCCGTAATAGTCTTTGACCTTTCCGTTTCCTTCAAAAACAAAAACATGATCAACCAGTTTGTCCATGAAAAACCGGTCGTGTGAAACCACGAGCAGGCATCCGTTGAAATTGATGAGAAAATCCTCGAGGAGGTTCAACGTATGGATGTCAAGATCATTGGTTGGCTCATCCAGGATCAGGAAGTTTGGATTTTTCAATAGCTGCATCAGCAGAAATAGTCTTCTTTTCTCCCCGCCACTCAGGCTGGAGAAGTAATTGTACTGAAGTGTATGAGGGAAGTTGAAATGAGCCAGAAAGGCCGATGCTGTAATCCTGCCTTTGCCAAGTGGCATCTCCTCGGCAATATCCTTGGCCAGATCAATCACCCGTTTGTCTTCTGTCGGCAGAAAGCCTTCCTGTGAATAATATCCGAATACAATGGTCTGTCCTGCGCTGATTCTGCCCATATCCGGCGTAAGCCCTCCTGTAATCATATTCAGGAGGGTTGATTTACCCGATCCGTTCCGGCCAATCACCCCGACCCGTTCCCCCTTTTTGAATATATAGGAGAAGTTATCGATCAGTTTGTTTTCGCCGAATGATTTGAACACGTTGTTCATTTCAAGAACTTTTCCTCCGATTCTGGTCATTTTGACTTCCAGCGGACCGGTATCCTTTTCAATTCGTTTGGAAGCCTTTTCCTGAATATCATAGAAACTCTCTATGCGGGCTTTCGATTTAGTCGTCCTTGCCTGCGGCATGCGGCGCATCCATTCCAGTTCCTTACGGAACATGCCTCTGGCCTTTTCGGTTTCCGTTTGCTCAATAACTTCTCTTTCTGCTTTTTTCTCGAGGAAATAGGTGTAATTGCCCTTGTATCGATAAAGCCTGTTGTTATCCAGCTCCAGTATTTCATTACACACATTGTCTAGAAAGTAGCGGTCGTGCGTTACTACAAGTAGACTGAGATTCTGACGTGAAAGATAATCTTCAAGCCATTCAATCATCTCTATATCCAGGTGATTGGTAGGCTCATCAAGGATCAGCAGGTCTGTTTCCTCAATCAGGGCTTTGGCGAGTGAGAGCTTTTTTCGCTGGCCTCCCGAGAGTTCACCGGTTTTCTGTTCCAGATCGGTAATTTTGAAGCGGCTGAGTATTTCCCTGATCTTAACTTCATAATCCCATCCTCCGACCATTTCCATGGCGTTGGTACTTAGTTCAAGCTGATGATGGGCCTCCGGGGTATCCTCATGCCTTAATCTAACCAGGCTAAGCTCATAGTCGCGTATGGCCCTCATAAACTCATTATCGGCGTGGAACAAAACTTCAAACACCGATTTATGATCATCCATCAATGGGTTCTGAGGAAGATATGACCAACGGATTCCTTTGCGGAAAGTAACCGCGCCGCTGTCGGGTAGATCCTTTCCTGTAATTATATTGAGTAAACTGCTTTTCCCTGCGCCATTCCGGGCGATGAGTGCTACTTTACTTCCCTGGTCGATGCCAAATGTGATGTCGCTGAAAAGCTCCTTTTCACCGTAAGATTTGCTGAGTTGTTCTATGAGTAAATAGTTCAATGCGCTGGGTTTTTACCCTGCAAAGGTAGTGTTTTGAACTATGCTATTGGATGGATGCAGGTTGCATATAACAGATAAGCCCGGTCTGATCCGGGCTTATCAAAAGACCTGAAAAGGAAGCACTATATCTTTTTTACTTCCACAGCTTTCTTTCCTCTTTTGTCTTCCGCAATCTCAAAAGTAACGACATCATTTTCGTTGACTTTCTCTGTAAGGCCGGTAGCATGCACAAAAACATCATGCTGGGTTTCGTCATCAACGATGAATCCAAAACCTTTACGCTCATTGAAGAATTTAACTTTACCGGTAGGCATAATAATTAATGATTAGAGATTAGTATCACAAATGTAATACAAAAACTTGTGAAATCAAATATTTAAATTGCTCTAAACCATAATGGTCTGAGCCGATACAATCATTCTTGCAGAAAAATATCAATTCGATAAAAGAAAAATATGTCGGGAAGTGGATAAATAATCTGAATTACTTATTGCAGAAGCCACCTGAAATTCTTCTCTGCTTCCTCGTTGTCATTCCCACAGATTTCTATTTCCGGCATAAAGCCTGCGCATACACGGGGACGTTCCGGATGATTGAAAATGGCACACTTCAGATCATCGGTAAGATGGATGCACCGGATCATTTCAGGTTTACCATCCGGCATCCCCGGTATAGGGGAACTGATGGACGGATAAATACAGCAGGCGCCACAACCGGACCGACATTCCATGTTTCTGATTTCTTTATAGTTAATTTTTAATTAGAATGGATGATTTGATTGTTAAATCGTTATAACGTTGCTGACAATGGTAAAGTAATACATCATTCCAATCAGAAGATAAAAAAAGGGAGCAGATTGCTCCCTTTTTCGAATTCAGCTTTAATTAAATTCTCGGACCTGCCGCTACAAGGCTTTTACCTTCTTCGTTATCGGTATATTTATCGAAATTGCTGATAAATCTCTGGGCGAGGTCTTTTGCCTTTTCATCCCATTCGGCCGGAGTGGCATAGGTATCGCGCGGATCCAGTACAGCAGGGTTGACACCATGTAGCTGAGTCGGAACTTCAAGGTTGAAGAACGGAATCATTTTGGTTGGCGCATGATCGATAGAACCATCCAGGATGGCATCAATAATGCCACGGGTATCTTTAATTGAGATGCGTTTCCCGGTGCCATTCCATCCGGTATTCACGAGGTAGGCCTTTGCCCCGGCTTTTTCCATGCGTTTTACCAGCTCAACGGCATATTTTGTCGGGTGCAGGGTGAGGAAGGCATTTCCGAAACAAGCTGAGAAAGTAGGTTGCGGACTGGTGACTCCACGCTCGGTACCGGCTAGTTTGGCAGTGAAACCTGAAAGAAAATGGTACTTGGTCTGATCGGCAGTAAGTTTTGAAACCGGAGGCAGTACACCAAAAGCGTCGGCTGTAAGGAAGATTACCTTGGTTGCATGACCACCTTTCGAAACCGGTTTAACAATGTTGTCGATGTGATAAATCGGGTAAGAAACGCGGGTATTTTCGGTTTTGGAAGCGTCGGCGAAATCGATGGATCCATCGGCGCGGACCACCAGGTTTTCAAGTAATGCATCGCGGCGGATGGCGCGGTAGATATCCGGCTCATTTTCTTCGCTCAGGTTGATACACTTGGCATAGCATC
Source organism: Bacteroidota bacterium (assembly GCA_009773455.1). Lineage (GTDB taxonomy): Bacteria > Bacteroidota > Bacteroidia > Bacteroidales > Lentimicrobiaceae > Lentimicrobium. Next base: position 64,354 of record WSXU01000012.1, read on the forward strand.
CTCCTTCAAAGTTAAAAACACCATCATCGTCCCAGCCATGCTCATCGTCTCCTATAAGCGCCCTTTTCGGATCGGCTGACAAAGTTGTCTTGCCTGTTCCTGAAAGCCCGAAGAAAACGGCTACATCACCTTCCTTGCCCATGTTGGCCGAACAGTGCATCGAAGCAATTCCTTTCAAAGGCAGGTAATAATTCATCATGGAGAAAATTCCCTTTTTCATTTCGCCGCCATACCAGGTGCCACCAATGACCTGCACCCGCTCGCTGAGGTTGAAGGCAACAAAGTTCTCGGAATTGAGCCCCTGCTCTTTCCATTGGGGGTTGGTGGTCTTGGAACCGTTCATAAGTACGAAGTCAGGCTTAAATGTCTTCAGTTCTTCTTCGGTCGGACGAATAAACATATTCTTTACAAAATGTGCCTGCCAGGCCACTTCCATAATAAAGCGGACATTCAGGCGGGTATCATTGTTGGCCCCGGCATAGGCATCCACCACATATAGCTTTTTCCCTGACAATTGTTTTACAACCAGTTGTTTCAGATGATTCCAGATTTCAGGACTGACAGGCTTGTTGTCATTTTTGCCGATGGTTGACCACCAGACTGTGTTTTCACTCACAGAGTCATGCACAATGTACTTATCCTTGGGAGAACGTCCGGTGAAGATTCCGGTATCAACCGAAACTGCTCCTGAGTTGGTGAGTATTCCACGCTCAAAACCTTCAAGTGAAGGATTCATTTCATGCTCAAACAATACCTCAAACGATGGATTGTAATAGATCTCTTCAACATTGGATATTCCATACTGAGAAAGATCGATGATGTTTCCGTTTACTTCAAACATGCTGTTGGGATGATTTGCCATATGATTTTTAGTTTGGATGTTGGTCAGACGGATCAATAAATCTAAATATGAACAAGTAAGCCCTATGGGCTGATTTCAAACGATTGCAAATGTAAAAATTAAATGCAAATGAGGCAGTCTTTTTGAACTGCCTCATTTGAAACTTTAATTAACAGAAGGAATTATTTTTTCTTTTTGGCAGTTTTCTTGCCTTTCCCTTCATCTTTTTTTGCCTTTTTGGCTTTAGGCTCTTCTTTTTTTGTTTTTGCAGAAGCGGCTTCTTCTTTGATCACAGCCTGGGCAGCTGCCAGACGGGCGATGGGAACGCGGTAAGGAGAACAACTCACGTAGTTCATTCCTACAGTATGGCAGAATTCAACCGATGACGGTTCGCCACCATGTTCGCCACAAATACCGACTTTCAGGTTCGGGCGGGTCATGCGGCCACGCTCAATACCCATTTTTACCAGCTGACCAACACCTTCACGGTCGAGAACCTGGAAAGGATCGTGTTTCAGGATGCCTTTCTCAAGGTAAACAGGCAGGAATTTTCCGGCATCGTCCCTTGAGTAACCGAAGGTCATCTGGGTAAGGTCATTGGTTCCGAAGGAGAAGAATTCAGCAGATTCAGCAATCCGGTCAGCGATGAGGGCTGCACGTGGAATTTCGATCATAGTACCAACCAGGAAATCAATTTTGTCCTTGCGTTCGGCAAATACTTTGGCGATGGTATCGCGTACAATATTTTCCTGCATTTTCATTTCCTCGAGTGTTCCGGTAAGCGGGATCATAATCTCGGGAATGGCCTTGATGCCTTTTTTCTTCAAGTTAAGAGCGGCTTCAATGATGGCACGTGCCTGCATTTCTGAAATTTCAGGATAGGTATTGCCAAGACGGCAGCCACGATGGCCCAGCATTGGGTTAAACTCGGCCAGATCGTGTACTTTCTGTTTGACTTCCTCTACAGTGATGCCAAGTTCTTTGGCCATTTCCTTCTGGTTGGCTTCTTCATGGGGAACAAACTCATGCAATGGCGGGTCAAGCAGACGTACAGTTACAGGAAGATCCTGCATGGCTTCGAAGATGCCTTCGAAGTCGGACCGCTGCATGGGCAGAAGTTTCTCAAGACCTTTGCGGCGACCGGCTTCATCGTTGGCCAGGATCATTTCGCGCATGGCTTTGATACGATCGCCCTCGAAGAACATGTGCTCGGTGCGGCAGAGTCCAATTCCCCTGGCGCCGAAATTACGGGCAACCTTAGAATCGTTCGGGGTATCGGCATTGGTGCGGACAAGCATACGCGAATATTTGTCGGCCAGTTTCATCAGTTTGCCAAAATCTCCGCTGAGTTCGGGATCCTTGGTCGTGATCTTGCCTTCATATACTTCACCGGTGCTACCGTTGAGTGAAATCCAGTCTCCTTCTTTATATTTTTTTCCTTCAATAACAAGCGTACGGGTTTTGTAATCAATCTTGAGGGAACCGGCACCTGAAATGCAGCATTTACCCATTCCGCGGGCAACAACAGCGGCGTGTGATGTCATTCCACCCCTTGCTGTAAGGATACCTTCAGCAACGTTCATTCCTTTAAGATCTTCGGGGGAGGTTTCAATACGGACCAACACTACCTTGTGACCTTTTTCAACCCAATTTTCAGCTTCATCGGCAAAGAAGACAATCTGACCGGTAGCTCCACCCGGAGATGCGGGCAAACCTTTGGCAAGTACTTTGGCTTTCTTTACCGAAACAGGATCAAATACCGGGTGCAGCAACTCATCAAGTTTGGCTGGTTCACAGCGCATGATGGCTTCTTTTTCGGTGATAATGCCCTGTTTCAGCATATCCATGGCTATTTTTACCATAGCAGCTCCGGTGCGTTTACCGTTGCGGGTCTGCAACATCCAGAGTTTACCATCCTGCATCGTGAATTCCAGATCCTGCATATCGCGGTAGTGATCTTCAAGTTTTTGCTGTGTTTCAAGCAGTTCTTTGTAGATTGCAGGCATAGATTCTTCCAGTGAAGGATAGTTAGCTGCACGGTCTTTCTCGGTAACATTGGCCAGTTTTGCCCAGCGTTTTGAACCTTCTTTGGTGATTTGTTGCGGTGTACGGATACCGGCGACCACATCTTCACCCTGTGCATTGATCAGGTATTCTCCGTTGAAAAGGTCTTCACCAGTTCCGGCATCGCGTGTAAAGGCAACACCGGTACCTGAATTGAGACCCATATTGCCGAATACCATTGCCTGGACATTAACGGCTGTTCCCCATTCCGCAGGAATGTTGTTGAGTTTCCGGTAGTAGATCGCCCTTTCGTTCATCCAGCTGTCGAATACGGCCATCACTGAGCCCCAGAGCTGTTCCCACGGATCAACCGGGAAATCGTGACCGGTAACTTTCTTGACTGCTTTCTTGAAGCGTTTTACGAGTTCTTTCAGGTCGGCAACTGTAAATTCGGTATCGAGTTCAATGCCTTTCTCTTCTTTCATGTGTTCCATGATTTCTTCGAAAGGATCGATGTCTTCTTTTGAGGCGGGTTTCATCCCGAGAACCACGTCGCCGAACATTTGCACAAAGCGGCGGTATGAATCCCAGGCAAAACGCTCATTTCCTGTTTTTTTGGCAATTCCCTCAACGGCCTCATCGTTGAGACCAAGATTCAATACGGTATCCATCATGCCGGGCATAGAGGCACGGGCACCTGAGCGGACCGACAACAGGAGGGGGTTCTTTTTGTCGCCAAAGGAGGAACCCATAATTTTTTCTACGTATTTAACAGCGGCTTCCACTTCGGGGCGGATCATGGCAACCACTTTTTCACGGCCAAGGCTATTGTAATCGGTGCAGACTTCGGTTGTGATGGTGAATCCCGGAGGAACCGGAACCCCGATGAGGTTCATTTCAGCAAGGTTGGCACCTTTGCCTCCAAGCAGGTTTTTCATGCTTGCATCACCTTCAGCTTTCTTATTGCCAAATGTGTAAACCGATTTTCTGGTCTTTTCTTTTCCCATTTTACTTAGGTTTTATCTGATTATAGTTAGTGATTATCCGGTCTGATTCTTTGCAGGTTAGGCCTGATTTAACAAGGGCGCAAAGGTACAAAAAAATAATTTCTTCCCGAAGGGAAAAACCATGCATCATTTCTGATTTTCTGAGCAATCCGCCTGACCTTAATAAAAAAGCCGGAATATTGAATTCCGGCTTCCTTCAAACACCAATTGGTTCCTTTATCGTCGGTAAGCATTCATATAATCATTCAGCTCCTCAATGCTTGATTCAAATGTAAATGCATCGTTGAGCCTGTAATAATTGCCTATGTCATAGGTATAACCGTAGGCATATTTCGCAAGTTCAAGTCGGGTGTCTTCAAAAGAGAAGAGCAGCATGATTTCCTTTACCTGGTCGCTGAGCAGACAATTGGAAGCAATCACCTGTTTGGCAATGGTGAGGCGGGTGTCGTCGAATGATTTGCTGGCAATGGATTGTTTAACTCCCTGGAAATCGCCCGGATGCATGGGATAGGGACATCCGACCGGACCGTTGTAACCTGGCATAACGTAAGTTTCCTGTACAGGTTGAGGTACATTCTGCTGATATCCGCCTGTGGTTGTGGTGGTAGAATAAGATGTGGTGGTCTGGGTTGTGGTGACCTGGGTGCCACTGGTTACACCGCCACCATTGACATTCATATTGATATTGACACCCAGTTCAGGATCATTTACATTGATTCCCATTGAAACCGTTCCCTGCTGTGGTTCTCCATAGGTTTCGGTAACTGTGGTTGTGGTCTGGGTAACTGTTGCCGGAGCCGGAGCCTGTGTGGTGTATACAACCACCTGCTGCCCCTGTGCAGGAGGTAAGGCCTGCGCAATGGGAACTTCATTCATCCACCGGACTACATACTCATTTTTATTATTTTTTTTGATAACGAAGGTTGTCTCGTTTCCCTGACCAAACATCAGGTTTTTATCAATAACACCAAGGGCTGCATCTTCAAAAATAATTTTAAGTTTGTAACTGGGTGCAATCAGATCGGTCACCTTTACATTGGTTTCCGGTGACGGATTCTGCCTGATGCCATTCAGAATTACAGTGAATCGTTCGCCCTGCTCGGTGAAAAAAACAAGATTGGATTTTACCTGGGCGAAACTTACCGATTGCAACAGGGCAATCAATAACAACAGTAAGGGTAGCTTTTTCTTCATAATGATTAATGTTGCTTTAACTGGTGATTTTTTGTTGATCTGTTTTATAGCCGGACTTTGCTGTTTCTGAAGTCCGATCGTATTCTGAGCAGAAGCAGGCATTACTCCCGGGAAGTTCGCCTGGCAACTGTCCTTTTTCCGGATTCAAATATAATGCCATCGTGAAACACTGTTGATGTCATGCATTAATTTGGAAACATTCTTAATGGAATGGAGGCTGCCGATAGGATCATTAATTATTAAAATCCACTTTTTCGATCCGGTTCATAGCCCGAATAATACGTTGCTGTTTCCGCTGAATGTAAGAGGTGGGCGCTGCCGGGCTCCAGCGGCGGGGGTTTGGCAATACAGCTGCAATCAGGGCGGCTTCACCCTTTGTGAGGCTGGATGCAGGTTTGCTGAAATAAAGCTGTGAAGCCATTTCAACCCCATAAATACCATCTCCCATTTCTATCACATTCAGGTAAACCTCCATAATGCGGCGTTTCCCCCAGAAAATTTCAATCAATCCGGTAAAATAAACTTCCAGACCCTTACGTAACCATGAACGGGAAGGCCAGAGAAAAACGTTTTTAGCGGTTTGCTGTGAAATGGTGCTGGCTCCCCGCAGCACCTTACTGCGTTTGTTTAATTCACGGGCTTTTTTAATCGCCTCAAAATCAATGCCGTAGTGATAAATAAAATTATTATCCTCTGAGGCAACCACTGCCTGGGCCATATTCGGGGAGATGTTTTTCAGCCTGACCCAGTCCTTGGCAAGTTTCATTTTCTCACCATGAACAGCATGTCCGCCGGCCCTGATCAGCATAAGCGGGGTCAGGGGCGGGGGTACAAAACGGTAAATAATGGTTACAGTAATTGTTGATATGAAAAAGAAAAATACAGCAAACCTCAACATTCTGAATGCCTTACGGATAAATGGCTTTTTTTCTGACATGAGTTGTCCGGGCTGGGATTTTTCAGCTGCAAACCTAATAAAATTTCTTTTTATTCCTGTTTTTATCGCCTTTTGAAAGGCTTTTTTGTTCACCCGGTATCTCAAAAAATAATCCCTGATATTGTAATATATAATGGACTAATTTTTTTAAGTTTGCCCCCTCATCAGCAAGGCTGAACAACTCTCAAAACTTACATTCAATGAGTAAATTTATCGGTATCCGGCACGAAGACAAATATGTGATGGAACGGCGTGCCCCGCTTACCCCCCGTCATGTTGAACGCCTTATTAAAGGTAAGCAACTCGATATCGTGGTTCAGACCTCTGCCAAAAGGGTTTTTACGGATCAGGAATTTATTGATGCAGGTGCTACAATTGCCGATAATCTTGACAATTGCAGTGTAATACTCGGTGTGAAGGAAATGCCGCTTTCATTTTTTCAACCCGGTAAAACCTATGTATTTTTCTCCCATGTAATCAAAGGTCAGCCATACAATATGCCCATGCTCCGTAAAATGATGGAGCAGGGATGCAACCTGATTGATTATGAGAAAATTGTTGATGAACAGGGGAAACGCCTGATTTTCTTCGGACGTTATGCCGGTCTGGCCGGGATGATCAATTCGCTGTGGTCGCTGGGGCTGAGGTTAAGGGAATATGGTTATGATACCCCATTCCTGAAGATTAAACAGGCCCACAAATATGCCTCACTTGAAGAAGCCAGGCAAATCATATCCGAAGTAGGGCAGGAGATCGCTGAAAAAGGAATGCCAGAGGAATTAAGGCCATTCACAGTTGGATTTACCGGTTACGGCAATGTATCACAGGGTGCCCAGGAAATTCTCGGGTTGCTTCCGGTGAAGGAAATTTCACCGGAGAAACTGATGAATCTGAAAAGAAGGAAATTGTTGCCCAATAATCTGATATATAAGATCGTTTTCAAGGAAGAACACCTCTCTGAACATAATGATGGCGTGGGTTTTGACCTTCAGGACTATTATACGAACCCAGGAAATTACCACAGCATATTTGAGAAGTACATTCCTCATTTGTCGCTGCTGATGAACTGCATGTACTGGGATACCAGATACCCGAGGATCGTGACGAAGGATTATCTCGAAAAGGCATTCAAAGCCGGAAGACCGAAGCTGACGGTGATTGGCGATGTTACCTGCGATCCAGACGGAAGCATTGAAATTACTCACCATGGAACCGAAATTGAAGATCCTGTTTTTGTTTACAATCCTTTTACCGGGAATCCTTTAATGGGGCACAAGGGTGAAGGCATGATGGTGATGGCAGTAGACATCCTGCCAAGTGAACTGCCACGCGATTCGTCGGCCGGATTTGCCGATGCCCTGATTAACTTCATCAAACCCATCGCTGATTGTGATTTCAACGAACCTTTCGAGGATCTGGATATCCCCCGTGCCATCAAAAAGGCACTGATCCTGCACAATGGTGAACTGACACCCGATTTCAGGTACCTGTCATCCTTCGTCGAAAACGTGCCGGTGGCCTGAAAAAACAACGAACACTGCTTCCCAGAACAAAAAAACTGATTCCGTATTATGAAAAAGATTCTGATCCTCGGAGCCGGCCTGGTTGCAAGGCCCATTGTAAAACATCTGCTTGCCAGCGGTTACAGGCTGACTGTCGCCGATATTGTGCAGTCAAAAGCCGCTGAACTTACTGGCAGCCATCCACATTCTGAAGCCGTAGCCCTGAATGTCGAGGATGAAGCTGCACTGGGAAATCTTATAGCAGGGCATGATCTGACAGTTAGTCTGTTACCCTATGTTTTTCACGTTCAGGTTGCAAAGCATTGCATCCGTTATCGCAAGAATATGGTTACTACCTCCTATGTAAAGCCAGAGATGGAAGCGCTGGATGCTATGGCTAAGGAGGCTGGTATCATAATCCTGAATGAAATGGGGCTCGATCCCGGCATTGACCATATGTCGGCCATGCGTATCATCGATCATGTGCATCATCAGAACGGAAAAGTGCTGGAATTTTATAGTATCTGCGGCGCTTTACCGGCTCCCGAAGCAGTTGACAATCCCTTTAAATATAAATTCTCCTGGAGCCCAAAGGGTGTGGTAATGGCAGGAAACAACGATGCCCGCTACCTGAAGAATGGTTCGGAGGTGTTTGTTCCGACGGCGGAACTGTTCAGGCATCCTGCATCGGTTGAATTCAAAGGGGTGGGTAAGCTCGACATCTACCCGAACCGTGATTCAATCTCTTATATTGATATTTATGGTATACCGGAAGTTCAGACCATGATGCGCGGCACTTTCAGGTATCCCGGCTGGTGTGAAACACTGGATGCCATCAAACAGCTGAACCTGATCTCATACGATAAATCTGATATGAGCGGGATGAGCTATGCTCAGCTTGTCATGCACCAGATCGGTGCTGACTCTACTGATCGCCTGAGGGACAAAGTCGCCGCTTATCTGGGCGTAGATGTAAAAGCTCATGCCCTTGATGCCCTGGAATGGCTGGGTCTGTTCGAAAACAAACCGATGAACAGGGGTACAGATTCGCCTTACGAAGTTACCAGTGATCTGATGATCGCCAAAATGGAACTTGGCTTTGAAGAACGCGATATGGTTGCCATGCAGCATACCTTCCTGGCCGGGTATCCCGATGGCCGGAAGGAGATTATCCGTTCGCGGATGCTCGATTTCGGTTCGCCGTCGACCGATACTTCCATTGCCCGCACGGTTGCTTTGCCGGCGGCTATCGGTGTAGAAATGATCATGAAAGGGGAAATTACGGTGAAAGGAGTCTTCAGACCGGTGATCCCCGAGATTTATAATCCTGTCCTGGATGCCCTGGAGAAACTTGATATCCGGATGGTAGAAGAATACGGGCTTCCGCTGAGCGAAAATATCGCCTGACGATCAACATTCTTTAATATTTTTGCAGTCCGGCAGTAGTTTCCTTGTCAGGAGATACTGCCGGGTGTTTTTAAGGATAAGGCCGTCTTGTTTATGGTTTGACTTTCCTTCAGAACATCTTTTACCCATGACCACTCAGTACTAGCGTTCACTTCTTACTTTATACTTTAGACTTTTTACTTTTTACTTTAAACTTGACCTTATGGCTTTTACCAAATTCGGCAAATGGATAGGCGGGGGGCTCGGTTGGGCACTCGGAGGTCCCATCGGAGGGATTCTCGGTTTTGTGTTCGGTTCGATGTTCGACAGCATGCAGAGTGGCGAATATGAAAAAAAGGGATTTACACCCACACAGGAAGGAGACTTCAAGGTCAGTCTGCTGGTGATGATGGCCGCCATTATGAAAGCTGACGGAAAAATCCTCAAATCAGAGCTGAGCTATGTAAAACAGTTTTTAGTGAGACAATTCGGTGATCAGGAAGCGGAACGTTTATTGTTGCTGTTGCGTGAGATCCTCCGGCAGGAGCTGAATGTAGATGAAATCTGCGAGCAGATTCAGGAGTATATGGAGTATCCTTCCCGCCTTCAGCTCGTACATTTCCTTTTTGGTGTGGCATCTGCCGATGGTGAGGCCCATGCTGCTGAAGCTGAGGTGTTGCACCGTATGTGTCAGCATATGGGGATCAGGCAGAGCGATTTTGAGTCAATCAAGGCCATGTTTATCAGGGATACAGGTAGTGCATACCGTATTCTTGAGATTTCTCCCGACGTAACCGATGAGGAAGTAAAGAAGGCTTACAGGAAGATGGCGCTTAAGTATCACCCCGATAAAGTAGCCCATCTCGGTGACGAAGTTCAGCATGCAGCCAAAGAGAAGTTTCAGCAGCTCAATGCAGCCTATAATGAAATCAAACAGCAAAGGGGATTTAACTGATCTGCTGATCTGCAGTGAGGATCTACCTCATCCGGGTGATTTAAAAGCATTGTTCAAAGCCAACCGGAGTTTTCTCGGCAAAACAGTTCAAATGCTCTCTAAGTTCAATCCACGCGAACTCGACAGGCTGGTTCACGACCTTCATGATCAGGCCTTCAGCCGGTATGACTGCCTCACCTGCGCCAACTGCTGCCGGAACATCAGCCCGGCCATCAGCCACAATGATGTGGAGCAATTGTCGAAGAAAATAAAAGTCAGACCTTCAGAGATTGTTACCAGATACCTTAAAATGGATGAAGAGGGCGACTTTGTATTCACCTCGGCGCCATGTCCCTTTATTGATGGTGAGAATTATTGTTCAGTTTACTCCCATCGCCCCAAAGCATGCCGCGAATATCCTCATACCGACCGGAGCCGGTTTTACCAGTTGTTGAAACTTTCACTGAAGAATGCGGAAATATGTCCGGTGGTTTATGCGATATTGATGAAGCTGGGGTGAAAAATACTTAACACATCATTACATATAAATGAGTCTACCTTAACTGGAAGTTCCATATAGTTGATTCCTGATTTGTCCTGGATAGTAATCCGGTTGAGTGTTATTAAATTTATCGTGGGGGCAGAATTGTTAACCAATTCTATGATACTTCAATGAATCTCTGTAAAACATTTTTAATATTACACAGTGAACCACCGGAAAAGCGCTGAGGGCCATTGAGATAACAATCAAGGGTTGGCTTTACTCAAAGTTTTCCTGGATGAATCAATCATTTAAGGAACCTGACAATCGTTCCCAGTGGAAGTTTTTTCTCAAAGTTATCGTTCAGAAACAACTCTCCAGATTCAAGTGAATCATTGTTTCCAAAAGCTGATCTGACCAGGTTTTCCCCGATGAGGGAAGAGAAGCCCATGGAATAGAGGCTGAGGATAAAAAAGTGCTCCTTTTCATCAACCAGTTCGCTGCAAACCTTGATCATTTCATTGATGTTTTCCTCAAGCACCCATTTTTCACCATCCGCCCCCCGGCCATAAGCAGGCGGGTCGAGGATAATACCCTGATATTTAGTTCCCCTGCGGGCTTCACGTTTTACAAACTTAAGGGCATCTTCAACAATCCAGCGGATGCCGTCGAGGCTGCTGATTTCCATATTTTCGCGTGCCCAGGTAATCACAGGTTTTACCGAATCCACATGAACAACTTCTGCCCCGGCAGCGCAGGCTGCCAGGGAAGCTCCTCCGGTATAAGCGAAAAGGTTGAGTACTTTAGGCCTGGTGGTTTGCATCTCTTTTACCCTGTCAAAGATAAAATCCCAGTTGTTGCCCTGTTCAGGGAAAACACCGATGTGCCTGAAACTGGTAAGTCCCAGCCTCATTTTCAGATGCATCCCTTTAAAATCGTAGCCGATCTGCCATTGTTCATGGCAGCCCTTGTTCAATATCCATTTACCTTTCTCAGGATCGTTTTTTTCCTTGCGGAAAATAGCCTGTGACCTTTTCAACCACTCTGACTCTGGTAGTGATTTATCCCAGACTGCCTGGGGTTCGGGACGGGTGAGAACCTGATTGCCGAACCGCTCCAGTTTTTCAAAGTTTCCGGAGTCAATCAGTTCATAATCTTTCCAGTGGGAGGGGGTCAGCAGTTTGATCATATCTCAGGAGTTACCGGTTACAAAGATGCGAAATTTCTCTAATTTTGCTTTTATCCCAGCAACCAATCATTCGTTCCATGTCTGAACCGATCAGCAGTACCCAGAACCCACGCATTAAAAATCTTGTCCTGCTTCAGCAGAAATCGCGTGAACGCCGCAAACAGAACAGGATAGTGGTGGAAGGTCTGCGTGAAACGGGTATTGCCGCTTCAAACGGATTCAGAATTACAGAATTGTTTGTATGTCCTGATCTGGCAGACGAAATTGTTTACAAGTCTATTTCGGGTGATGCACCGGTTACCCTTGTCAGCAGGTCGGTATTTGAGAAACTTGCTTACCGTGAGGGTTCTGATGGTTGTATTGCACTGCTGGAACCAAGCTGGCTGCGGATTACAGATGTAAAACTCAGGCCTGACCCTTTGGTCATTGTGCTGGAAGCCGTCGAAAAACCCGGCAACCTGGGTGCCATCCTGCGCACTGCAGATGCCGTAAATGCCGATGCAGTGGTTGTTTGTGATCCTTTGACCGATATTTATAATCCGAATGTAATACGATCGGGCATTGGCTGTGTGTTTTCGCGACAGGTGGCAGCCTGTTCCACAGAAGAAGCACAGCAATGGCTGAAGAAGAATGGCATCAGGAGCTATGCCGCTGAACTCAAGGCTTCGTCACACTATTGTTCACACGATTATACAGGCCCGACTGCCTTTGTTATGGGCACAGAAGCCGATGGACTGACCGGTAAATGGATCGATTTCTGCGACGAAAGGATCATTATCCCCATGCTCGGAAGTATTGATTCACTGAATGTTTCGGTTTCAACCGCAGTGTTGGTATTTGAAGCAATGCGACAAAGGGGGTTTTAGCCCTGTTCCCTTACCCCTGATCTCCCATTTTCCGTATCTCCAACCTGTAGATTCTTCCCTTTTTCATCTGCTCAGAAGCCATAAACCACCCCAAGTCCGATCCTGATATTGCCGGTTTCTTCGCTGCCGGTTACCCTGAAATTGGCGTCATTTCTGCCATAGGCTGCGGCAGTATATTCCACTTCCGCGATCAGGCTGAACTTTCCGTTTACATATGTAATCATGGGTGCAATTCTGTAAACATAATCGATATCGGCATCGCGGGCGTAAACAGGACCTTTGATTTTCTCAGTGGATCCGCAGTTTTTCGTGAATCCCAGAAACATTGAGGGTTGCCATTTTCCGAATGTCAATGCAGCATTCAGCCAGGCAAAATGATAATTCAGCGGACTGTATTCCCTTTGGTTGGTGAGGCTGTCGGTAAAAGAAACACCGAAACCACCCATCATCAGATGGTCGTTTAATGCCTGCCCGTAAGTGTACTGCCCTTTGATGGAAAAGTTCCCTGTATTATAATTAATAAATCCGGACCAGGACAGACAGTTCAGGCTTTCATCAGCAACATACAGACTGTCGGTAGAGATTCTTGGCGTGAGCATTTTGTAGTCTGCCGCAAGGCCTGCAAACAACTTCTCATTCTTGTATTGGACCTGTCCGTGCAGATTAGGTACAACGCTGTTACGGATGTAAATCGAGCTGTTTTCTTTCGGTCCATTGTTTACATAATCGCGTTGTGACGACGCTGCCAGCACAAGATTAAACTTACCTGCTTTCCTGTCCAGCCTGATCTGTGGCTGGCGGCTGAAGGCGTGAAACGGAGCGCCGGTATTAAGCGAAAGTACATTGGGAATCATTTCTGGCAGGTCGATGGGATGCCAGTATTGTCCGATTAATAGCCTGGTTTTGGTCCATTGGAGTGAAATGTAGGCATGACGCAGACGGAGACTGTTGTTTTCACTGTTTGAAGCACCGGTGAAATCGCTTTCGATCAAAGCCATAACCCTGGCGCCGAGAACATCCGGTCCAGTAGCCCTGGCAGTAAGCCGTGTAGTCATGGCATACTGGTTGAACGTAGGCCTGGCATTGATGTCTTCGCCATTAATATCGTACAGTGGTTTTTTAGGATAGAAAAGAAGAAATCCCTCCCTTGCCTCAACTACCTGGCGACTGTCGAAGATGGCGTCGGCCCGCACAAAACCACTCACGGAAAGCTTGTAATCTGATTTTTCTGGTTGGGCATTTGCCCTGGTTAAGGAAAAAAAGATCAGTGAAAGGACAAGGATCAGAAAATGTAAAACCCGCATGTTTTTTCGGGCAAAGTAAGGGAAAATGGGTGAAAGAATGAAGGAAAGTGAGAAAGAATCCGATGGTGTGACGGCGAGATGGAGCGAAAGAGAGATGAGAGCAATTTTAGTGGGCTGTCATCGTTGGTAATTTCAGGTTGAGCGTCTAAAAAGTAAGATTGGGGCTCTGAATTTAAAATATGAGCCTTTGAGTCAGTTCAGAAATAGCTTCATAGGTTCATTCCGAATGCTTAAAGTAGCTCACCTATTCATCACGATGGACGGTGAATGGCGAAAAAGCCGGTAAACACACAGCAATATATTCGGCTCCTCCGGCAAACGGAGTGCTGTAACGGATCCATTCTCCGGCTTCAGTTACAAGAGCCTGACCGGATTCTAGGATGAATTCATCGTCACGGGTTGATACTTTCAACCGGCCTTTCAGAACCACAGTATATTCATTGAATTCAGGACACTGGCCTGGCTCTTCCCAGCCTTCCTCACTGATCATTCGGGCAATACTGACTTCGCTGGTGTTGCTGCTGATCCTTCCGAAAAATTCTTCAATGCGTTTTTCTTTGTTGCCAGATGCCTGGATAAGTGAGGGTGCTGAAATGATCTTTACCATTATTCTTGTATTTAAAGCAATTTTTGAAAGCCTTTTATACGACACATTCACCTTTACGATAATAAGGTTCTTCTCAACTATCCTCCGATGGGTTCAAATTCCCCTGTTTCGTGATGATATTCATAGATATTTCCTGTGTGGATCATATAGTGCCATCCGATCAGTTTCATTGTGCCGTTATTCACACGCTCTTTGATGTATGGATAGGTCATCAGGTGTCTGAGTTGTTCTGCCACATTCATTTGTTCTGTGAGCCATTCCCGGGCAGCAAGGTCAGTATTGTCGACCATTTTCAGCACTTTCTCTTTAACCGGCATTGCCAGTTCGAGCCAGTGTCGTGTATGGGGAATCAAAGCCATTTTTTCGGGTGATTCATACAGGGCCGCACATCCTCCGCAATTGGAGTGGCCGCAAACAATGATGTTTTTCACATTTAACACCAGTACCGCATATTCTATGGCGGAAGTTGTAGCCAGGTATTCGCCGGATTCGCGGTACATGGGAACCAGGTTGGCGATGTTCCTGATTATAAACAATTCGCCGGGCATGGTCTGGGTAATCAGTGAAGGAACCACCCGTGAATCGGAGCATCCGATAAAGAGGGTATGCGGGTTCTGTACTCTCCCCAGGTTTTCAAAGTGCAGGCGGTTGGCTTCAAAATCGTTCTGACGGAAACGGATCACTCCTTCATTAAAATCGGGCATACACAGAATAATTTCTAAATAAACAGATTACCGGTCATCTTGTTAAAATACAGTTTCATTTTGTTAACAACCTAAGATTTTCAGTCCTGAAATATAATCATTTTCAGTATATTTACGAGATTAACCATTCATGTTCCATCTTAAAACATATTCCCATGGTATTCATAGTAATTGGAATTATTGTCCTTTTGGCCGGAGTCGTTCTTGCCAGAACTGATTCACCTGTTCAGCGGTTTACAGGAACAATCAGGATCGCCGGAATCATTTTACTGGTACTTGGCGTTGTATTTTCAGCGGTTTACCAGATTGAGCCAGGGCAGGTGGGTGTGCAGAAACTCTTCGGGAAAGTTAACAGCAATACACTCGAGAGTGGCTTAAACATCATCAATCCATTGGTTAAAGTTGTAACCTTCGATATCCGTACGCAGAATTATACCATGTCGGGCGTACACGATGAAGGTGACAAGGCCGGCGATGATGCCATCAGGGTGCTTTCCGCCGACGGGCTGGAGGTGATTGTTGATCTTACAGTGTTATATAAAGTGATTCCTTCTGAGGCTCCCCGCATCCTTCAGGAACTGGGAACCGATTACCGGAACACCATCGTAAGGCCGATCTGCCGGACAAAAATCAGGGACAATGCGGTTTATTACGATGCTGTTGCACTGTACTCTTCAAAAAGGGATGAATTCCAGAACAGGATATTCAAGACCATTGAAAGTGATTTCAAACAGCGGGGCCTTATCCTCGAGCAATTACTGGTCCGGAATATCACCTTGCCGGAATCTGTAAAGACCACCATTGAATCGAAAATCAATGCCGAGCAGGAAGCGCAGAAGATGACCTTTGTGTTGCAAAAGGAAAAACAGGAAGCCGAACGCAAACGTGTGGAAGCCCAGGGTATTGCTGATTACCAGAAGATTCTGAGCACCGGTCTGAGCGACAAACAACTTCAGTATGAGATGATCAAGGCCATTGCCACTTCTCCGAATGCCAAGCTGATCTTTATGGACAGCAAGAAGCCGGCTTCGATTATTGTGGATGGGAAGTAATGAGAAAATTTATTAAAACCTTAACCTGGGAAGGCAGTGTAAATTCTTGAAGTGTTGTGATGAAAAAAAAGCCCTCTAAAAGAGGGCTTTAAGCGGTCTCGTCACCTCGCAGGTGCGACGGGACTCGAACCCGTCTCGTCACCAGTGACGAGATGTCAGGCACGTATTCTGCCAATTATAAATTCATTTGGACTTCGCTTTTCTTGATCATTAGTTCCAGTGATCTTCTGTTCAGACCTTTTATACGCCTTTCTTCAATCAGGGCTTGCTTTTTTGTTTCAAAGCCCTTGGTGTAAACCAAAACCCATGGTCCTTTACCAGCGGTAAACCTGCTCTTGTCATTATTGTGCTCCCATAAACGGTGCAATGGGTCTTCAGAAATTCCTTTGTAGTAAACGTCAGATTTAGCGGAATAGATAATATAGGTGTTGTACATAATGAAAAAAGCTCCCTCTGGGGGAGCTTTTTGCGGTCCGGACGGGACCAGTAAATCAGCATTTGATTGCTTCCATTTTCATCTATATGATTAATAAACAGTTATATAGTAAATATTGCTAAGCAAAAAAAAGCAAACAAAAGCAGTCAAATGAACTAAATGTTGTACCTAATGTTGTACCCATAAAAAGAAAACGCCTGTAATTCATTGAATTACAGGCGTTTTATCTTCTCGGCTGCGACCTGAACACGACTTGATACTCCAAAGGATATGATTCTTGGCTATCTGATATACTAAAAGCAGTGCTTAAGGACGATTATTTGCAGTTTTGGATGATCTTGAAAAAGGAAATATTCAAATCTCCGCAGGTGATATGAAACATTGTAAGTTATAAAGAACTATGTGTAAGAATATTTCAGAAAATAAAATGGATCTCTGGAGAACAATTCCAATCATCATATCGTATATTTGATTCCAAATCATTAAAGAAGTACTCACATAGGCTTATAAGTCTAAAATGCAATAACTTATATTTACAATAGGTCAATTCTGAGTAGAAATTCTCTTAATTGTAAACAATAGTATAGCTAATAGATCTGTATGGCAAGTAATTATTAATATGGATTTTAAATTATTCATTTTATCATTAGTCATCAGTCAAACTGTCTTTTCTCAAAACGGTTCGCTTACTATAACTTCTGTCTCACAACGTGCAGATGGAAGCGGAATTGTAGATGTATATTTTGACCTGAGTGGACCGGAAAACAATTATTATATTTCTCTGGAAGCCAGTTTTGATGCCGGAAGCACCTACACACCTATAGATCATTCCGGAACAAGCGGAGATTTAGGGCCAATCAGCGCGGGATCCAACAAGCATCTGATCTGGAATGGGTTCCAAAGCACTCCGAATATGTATAGCACTCAAACGAAGTTAAAAGTAACTGCGGGCACGATTCCTACTTACATTACTGATATTGATGGTAATGTTTATCAAACAGTCATGATTGGACAGCAATTATGGATGAAAGAAAACCTGAAAACCACCAGATACCGGAATGGGACTAGCCTTGTTTATCCGGGTAATAATAACACAACCTGGCAAAATAATACAACTGGAGCCTATGCCTGGTATAATAATGACATTTCCTGGAAAAGTTCCTATGGTGCATTATACAATTGGTTTGCGGCAACCAATTCAAACGGATTATGTCCGACGGGATGGCATGTCCCAAGTAGTAGTGAATGGGTTCAATTAATCAATTATATAGGTGGTTCCAGCGGGGGTGGCAACAAACTCAAGTCTTGCAGACAAGATAATTCACCTTTAGGAGGAAATTGTAATACATCAATTCATCCTTACTGGACTTCCAATTTAACTCATTTCGGAACTGATGATTACGGGTTTTCTGCATTTCCTGGAGGCGAAAGGATGGGGACAGGAAGTTTCATTTATTTTGGGTTATCCGGAATATGGTGGACTTCAACTCAAAACAATTCTTCAACAGCATGGTACCGTGACTTGGGATATAATTATGGTGTAGTAGGCTCTTATTACTATATTAAATCTGCTGGTCACAGTGTTCGGTGCGTCAAGGATTGAGCTATTACATTTTAAATAGTTTGAAAATCAACTAATTATGAAGGTAAATCAATTTAGTATTTCGTTACTGGTGTTTGTCTTGTTCTTGCAGCCATTAAAAGCTCAACAGATCATTGGATATTCGGGGTTGTTTACATTTAACACTAAGTATCGGATTACCGGGACAATCACAAATGCCAACACAGGCTTACCCATTCAGGGGGCACAGGTAACGACTATTAATTATACCTCATTACCAAGCACATCAACAGGGTATTACAATCTTTTTGTGCCGTATGGATATGGTTATCAAATTAACATTGTGGCGGCAGGTTATGTCACCAAACAGGTGACAAATGTTAACGTCAGTATAAGTAACCCGGTCACCATCCTCAATATATCACTCCTGCCTTCTTCAGGTACATGTGGAATTACAACAATTAATCCCAACCCTAATCCTGCTTTATCGAAAGTGCAACAAGGCGGCGTATTTCACCGGTATTATAAGATCTTTGATGAATTGACAGGTAATCCGCTACCTCTTATACCAGTAAGTGTTACAGGCGTTGGGTTTTCACTTACATATTATTCTGATTCGAAAGGAATCGTAGATATCTCTATCAACAGCAGTAATGTCAGCGGTGGTCAGCCAGGTAATCAGGCTAGCTTTTCGGTTGTATCAGTAAATAATGTAAGTATAGCTAATCCAATAGTTTTTTCATGTGTTGTTGAAAACCAGGAGTATGGAAAGTACTGGGACACTTATACGTTTGGCAAAATCGGTTTGTCATTTGTGGAAGTATCTAAACGATATGGCTCGTCGTTATCACTTATCGGCTATAACCCTGTAAATTCAACTGCTGAAAGTTTTGAAATAAAGCGACAGAAAGAAGATGATGCAGGATTCGAGTTTTCAGTTGGAGTTGCTGCAGGAGTACAATGTGGGAATGCTATCGCAGGTGGAGAGGCAAAAACGGGTTTTGGTGGAAATGTAGCAGTGAAAACTGAAGACCAGTATCGTTTCAACAGGAGCCAGTCAGCTACTGATTATGAAGCAATAGGAAGATATATTGTTGTGACTGATGGTATATTTGATTTCATGGATGAAACACTGTATCGAGTGCTTCAAAAATGTGAGTCAGTTTTTGCCGGCCAAAATAATCTTCAATTGGCGTACCAAGGCGATAAGAAATCATTTGAAGTGGGCGTATTTGGTACCGCCGAGGCGGGCATTGGTATTGGCGACTCTCAGGATATAGGAATTGCTGTTGCCGGGAAATTAGGCCCCGAGGCCAATATTGCATTTGAAAGATACTATAATAAAGCTGCAAATGAGAAGGAAAGATCTATTGAATTTAGTGGAAAATTTGCTGCTTCTGGAAATGCAGGATTGAATTTTGGGATGTCGCCTGATGATCTGATAAATGGTGAACTTGGAGCTAATGTGATGTTCTGGAACAGGGAATATGAAAGAGGAATTAGGCTTGCTTATATTCATGATATGACTCAACCCTGGTACACAATCAAAGAGATTCGATTTACAATAATAAAACGAAATGTGCATTCACGGACAGGCTGGGAAGAAGAATTAACCTATTTCATCTCCGGAGCCGATCTACTTGATGCTATTCGAAATATTTCTTCAATCAACATGGTTTCGCAATTGGACAATTTACCTGATGGTACTGTAATGGAAGTAACAACCAGTGTATTCAAAGAAATTACCGAAGCAATTTTTAATACTGCATATTACATGCAAACAGATGCTCAAGGTGAGGCCTCAATTAATTATAAAACAGAACGAACCGATATTCAGAATCAAGGCAGTTTTGAAATAAGCATTGATGGGCAATTTCTTGCTAGCGGATTTAAAGCAACTATAGGAGGTGGTTCAGGTTTTGAACAAGGTTCATTTTATACTAAGGAAAATGGAAAATGGATTTGGGGAAAGCATTTCAAATTACAGGAGAATAGTGCCATGGGTACTTTTAATGATAGTTACCAGATTTTTATGCAGGATTTGACAAATGATCTACCCGCATGGCTGAAAGCTGCAATAGGCTTTGTAGATTATATTACTTTCTGGAACAAAAATACAACTACTCATTACATTGGAGATGGGGGATCTTATATTGAAATTGATGAGAATGCAATTCCAGAAGGTCTTGATAGCATCAATTGCTTATCATGGAGCTGGTACGGTGATTCTCCTGCAAGAACACGCAGTATGTTGCCACTGAATCAGAAGTCTGTAAACGATATTTTCAGAAGCCGTGCACAAAAAAGTTTTGCGATGGAATACGGGTACGGGGGATTTTATCAGCTTGAGCCACTTGGCGCCCAGTTGAACGATACATGCTGGATGACAATAGTTTACAATGATGCTGACGTTGTTGATATTGATGAATCTACTTTGGGAATGTACCGTGAAGACAAAGAAAATCATAAATGGGTATACATTGGTGGAATAATAGATACTTTGAATAATAAAGTGACGGCACCGTTTACAAAACTGGATTTATTTACATTGGCACCAGCAGCACCTTATGGAGAGTTTAGCTTGCATGCCAATCCTGATAGTTTATATTCTGATGGGATTTCGACCACTATAATAACCAGTGACACAATCTTCAAAAACAACCATGCTCCAGTTGAAGATGGTGAGCTTTATACCGTTGTTAGTACTTCTGGAGAAATAACTACTACTGATGCAGATCCGATTCTCGAAGGAAAACAAGTGTTAACACAAAATCACATGATTGAGTTTATTCTTAAATCTGATGATGTAAGTGGGAATGCCATTGTTTCAGCATTTAGTGTCCATGGAAGTTCAAAGGCACGAATTGAAATATTATTTTACGACACCCTGGCTCCGGCCCCACCGGTAATAACTGATGTAATACCAGGTGACGCAAATGCAGAGCTGATCTGGCAGCAAAGTTCCGAACCGGACATTGCCGGTTACACAATTTATTACGACACCGATACTATACTGCCTTTGGAAGGTATCCATACGGTTTATGGTGAACCATCTCCTATCAATGTCGGAGTATCCACATTGAGGCAAGTGAATGGTCTGCTCAATGATTCAACGTATTATTTTGCTTTATCAGCTATTGATCTTTCAGGCAATGAAAGTGAGCTTTCTGAGTTTTTACCTGTAATTCCTATTGAGAATAAGAAAATCCAGATTACCTTATTTTTCGAGGGGTTGTTTAATCAAACAATGAATACTATGAATAAAGTGTCTAATGAATATGGTCCGATCTTCTCCGACAGCATTGCCGATGTCTATAAGCTGGAATTACGTGATCCATTAAACATAGATAGTATTGTATTTACATCTAATAACAGGGTAAGTGTCAATGGGATATCCAATTTTGAAGTGCCCGGAAGGTATACAGGCAGTTATTATCTTGTTGTTAAACATCGTAATAGCATTGAAACCTGGAGTTCAATGCCAGTTTCTTTAGATGCTGACATGATTTATTATGATCTCACTGATGAGATTACCAAAGCATACGGAAATAATCTGAAACCGTCTGGCAGCAGATATTTGATTTTTGGAGGTGATGTCAACCAGGATGGTTTTGTTGACACTGGTGATATGAGCCCGGTTGATAATGATGTATTATTATTCTCAACAGGATACCTTGTTACTGACATTAACGGTGATGGGACTGTAGATACTGCAGATATTTCTATTCTTGATAACAATTCATTTGGATTTGTGTCTAAGATAACGCCGTAAGATGGTTGAAAATCACCAAAAAGTCAATTGACTTTAGAACCTTTTTGAGTTAACAATAGCCTTAATTATAAAAAATGAGAATATTAGTTTTACTTGCCTTTATCCAGTGTACTGGTATAGTATTTTGTCAGATACCAACAAATGGATTGGTAGCATACTATCCTTTTAACGGAAATGCTGCCGATGAAAGTGGAAATGGGGTAAATGGCACTGTTAATGGAGCCACAATTTCAAGTGACAGATTTGGTAATAGTTCGAGTGCCTACTCCTTTAATGGCATTGACAATAACATCCTTTTCAATTCATTTCCGATGTCAATTACAGACAATTGGACTATTTCAGCCTGGATTTCTCCTGAAATGATGACACAAACACATATGGCCATTGAATTGGGTTACGATCCGGGTTATATGCCGGCAGATGGATATGGAATTTGCATTCAGGAAGGTTGTTTATTTGCTTTGTATTGCGGAATCAGTTTATACAATTGGAATTATTGTTTACAAATAAACAGCTGGCACCACATTGTAATGAGGCGGGATAATGGGATTCTAACATATACAGTTGATAATATCCTTCTTGGTATGACTATCAATACATCGCCAACCCCTCCAACCGCCTTTTACATTGGTTCTGGAACCGGTATCCGATTTTTTAAAGGGAAGATAGATGATGTGCGGATTTATAACCGGGCTTTGATGCTGGATGAAATCGAATTACTTTACTATGAAGCGCTACCTGCCGGAGAACTGACAATAACGCATGTGCAGCAACGAACTGATGGAAGTGGATTGGTTGATATTTATTATAATCTAAGCGGCCAGGGTATCTATTTTGTAAACATGGAGGCATCATTTAATGAAGGGGAAACATTTTTTCCGGTCAATTCATCATTTATTACCGGTGAGGTAGGGCCGATCTATCCAGGAAACAATAAGCATATTATATGGGATGGTAAAATGAGTAACCCTGGTATTTATAGTAGTCAATCGAAACTATTGTTAAGTGCGGTCAGGGACCCGTCGCCGGTTATGGATATTGATGGGAATATTTACCAAACCGTCCTGATTGGTCAACAGCTATGGATGGCTGAGAATTTAAAAACAACCAGATACAGTAATGGTATAAATATTGAATATCCCGGAGCTGATAATTCGGCATGGTCGAATAATTTGACTGGGGCTTATGCCTGGTATGACAATGATATTTCCTGGAAGGATTCCTATGGTGCTTTATATAATTGGTACGCTGTAAACAATTCCAACAGTATCTGTCCAAGTGGCTGGCATGTTCCAACTGAAGCCGAATGGAACTCCTTATCAAATTATCTTGGTGGTGTTGATATTGCTGGTGGAAAGTTGAAAAGCACGCAAACATATCCTGATTTTCATCCGAGATGGGATTCGCCTAATACTGATGCAACAAATGAAAGTGGCTTTTCATCACTTCCAGGAGGTAATCGAGATGCTGGAGGAACATATGGTAGCATTGGTCAGACAAGTCATTATTGGTCTTCTACCGAAGAAAGAAATGCAAATGCATGGCTTTGGGATTTAGGCTATATATATGGCTATTTCTATAATACTTTTTATGATAAGCGAGGTGGATTATCGGTGCGGTGCCTCAAGGATTAGGCGTTTCAGTTATAAGAAAACGATAAGAAAGCCGGATCAATGTTTTACCAGTCAAAAGAAAGCACCTGTAATTCATTGAATTACAGGTGCTTTCTTTTCTCAGTTGCGGTCTGGACATGGCTTTGGTGCGCACAACGCCCGCTTTATAGCCTTAATGGATCACTATCTGCCGGAGTGGAAGCTGCTGAAAAGGGAATTGAATAAATTGCCGGTAAGTCATGTGGAGTGGGGGTATTGAATTGTTAACTTTTAGTAATTATGGATATTAGAAATTTTATCAACCTAAAATCAGATGAGCTAATAAAGTTATCTAATGATTTAAAATCAGTAACTACAGAGTGGCAGGTGCCAATTATTATTGATTGTTCAAATATTAGTCAACAAAACATTCCAGCTTTATTGGCTAAGCATCCAAACTTAGTTGCTGGAAGGAAATACCCTGGAATTTACTATTTTAAAATTCTTAATGACAAAATTGATAACAATAATGTTATTGAAGCATTAAAACATTATAAAAAACTTAGGGAACGGTTATGTC
Source organism: Bacteroidota bacterium (assembly GCA_009773455.1). Taxonomy (GTDB): domain Bacteria; phylum Bacteroidota; class Bacteroidia; order Bacteroidales; family Lentimicrobiaceae; genus Lentimicrobium. Next base: position 88,303 of record WSXU01000012.1, read on the forward strand.
CTAAAATTGAAAATAAAAGGAGCAAGGACTCAAAATTTCTATATTGTGGTAGTAAGAGGGTTGATTTATTTAGTCGATTTCTTCAGCATTTGGGCTTGGGTCACAAATATACTTATTCGTTACAATTATTACATTGGGCAAAAGACCTTGGCCTCCTGATTGAATTTAATTACTGTTTCCTGGAAAAGGAGCAAATGCACTTAACAGAGTTGATTGAAGCATCTTTGACTATGGCAATCAAACCTTTAGTCGGAAAATTAGTAAAGTAATACAGATCACTGCTTTATATCATTAATGGACTGGCTATCTGCCGGAATTGAAGTATTTATTTAAAGCGGTAAAAGTTTTAATCGCTGGTGAGTTATTCTGATTAGGTATTATTTGACTCTGATTGCTCCAGTTCTGTCCTTTTATCGGCTCATTTTCTTTTTCTATCCCTTAGAATATATTTATCAGCTTGTTGACTTATTTCATAAGTAGTCATGCGCCGGCTGCCTGCAATCCATTTCAATAAATCATCTTTGCGAAAGTACAATCGTTTTCCTCGTTTGTAATAAGGGATGGAACGCTTACTAACTAAACCGTAAATAGTTGGAACCGACAAAAAGAGAATTTCTGCAGTTTTCTTAATATCCAATAATTCGTTTTGATCAGATTGCGGTGCGGAGGTTACTGAATAATGTCGTTCAATCGCTTTATCAACTGCTTCATTGATGATGGGGGTCAACATTTCGCGTAACAAGGTTTCAAGTGAATTGGTTACTTCCATAGCAAATATTATTTCCTGGAAATGGATAAATTATATAAGTAATAATAACGAATTACCTAATAATTCTATTTTAACTTATCAGACTATTAAATGCCTGATACTAAAAAAATGAAGTGATTTTGTAAATGTTGTACCTATGTTGTACCTGTAAAAAGGAAAAGCCTGTAATTGGTTAAATTACAGGCTTTTATTTTCCTCATTGGCGGTCCGGACGGGACTCGAACCCGCGACCCCGTGCGTGACAGGCACGTATTCTAACCAACTGAACTACCGGACCAAATTTCGAAGAACTATTTCCGAACGAGGCTGCAAAGATAAGCACTTTTCTTAATTCTGCAAATCGGGTTGAATTTTTTTTATTTTATTTAATTTCTGCTCTTATTGAGATGAGAATGGTGAGTTTTCAATTGATCACCACGCCTTCTTTTCCACCGTTTTGTGGCAAATGTTTTTAAACGGGCAAAGGCTGCAGTGTTCCTCATACTCAGTTTGTGTAAAAGGCATCTCCTTGTTAAAAATCTCTGTAAGAAGATTTCTAAGGCTGTTTTCAAAAGCAATAATGGCTGTTTTCGGGTTGTTGTCTGGTAATATCAATGGCATAAATCCATCCTTCAGCGATCTGAAACTGATGATGCCTGCACTTGCCTCGTCTGACAGCCCGGGAATCCTGGTGTTCCGGGAGGCAAGCAATAGGTAGAACATCAACTGAAAGGCTTTTTCTTTTGGCCTTGCTGAAGGTTGGAAAAGGGCTTCCACCGATTTTGGCTTCAGGTCAGCGGCTTCCACCTTACCGGTCTTGTAGTCGATGATCCTGACAAGTCCGTCGGTACGGTCGATCCGGTCGGCAAATCCCTTCAACTTTACTTCCCTGATTTCAGCACCTGCAAGATCAAAGGGAAGAAGCATATCAAGCGATTCTTCCAGCCCTATAATACTGTTTCCGGAGGTGGAATTCTCTTCCGCTTCCTGTGCGAGGAAACGACTGATCCAAACATTCGCTACCCTTACAATAAGCAGGTTTCTTCCATGTTCAACCTCTCCACCCGGGAAGTGTTTTCTCAGGGAAGACCTGATTGCTTCCGTTGCTTCCTGCTGCATCTTTTGGTAACCGGCCTGATCCGGGAATGTCCCTTTGAATGGTTCATAGAACTTCTGAAGTACTTCGTGGATGACCAACCCGAGGGTACGGTGATCGATGGTTTCGTCGGTATCTTCAGGTTCACCGAGGTTCAGGATCCGGGTGAAATAGAATTTGAGCGGACAGGTCAGGTAAGTGTTCAGCGAGGTTGGTGAAAAGCCCTTCTCCGCCAGGAGTCTCAGTTTTTCAAGGATATCAGGGGTCTTTTCTATAACAATGGCATCCGGTTCCCGAAGAACTGCCGTAGCAGAGGGCTTTATTTCCGTTATATTGATTCCACTGTTATACTGTGGCATCTCCGTGATAATCTGGCTGAGAAACCTGCTTTTTTCTCCACCACCGAGTTCGTCGGCCTCAGAATTGTATATGAGCCAGGCCTTACTGCTGCGCTGGAGGAGGTGGTAGAAATGATAGGCAAACACAGCCTGCTGGTCATGGTGGGTTGGCAGGCCGAACGATTGCCTGATTTCGAACGGTATAAAGCTGTTGTAGGATTTTTTTGAGGGGAGGGTATCTTCGTTAGCCGAAACCAGGATCACATTATCGAAATCAAGTGTACGGGTCTCCAGCATTCCCATGACCTGGATTCCTTCAAGGGGTTCTCCATAGAATGGAACGGGCATGGCAGCTGCGGCTTCGCGAAAAAGACTGTGCAGGGTGCGGAGTTCACCGATCAGGCTACTTTCGCTGACCAGTGTGTGCAGCCGGTTGGCAATCATTGCCAGACTGAACAGTATTTCCCCGTCGGTACTGTATTCTTCTTTATCTTGATTATCAGCTGCCGTGCCGGAGTTTCTGAAGATATCGATGGCACGGATGATCAGTCCGGTGAGGCCGGACGGGGATTCTACTTTTGAAAACAGGGTTTTGAATTGTTTTATCCCCGGATCTTCCTTATCCTGATCCCGGAAAATGGTGCTGACGTCAGGGAAGGAGGTCCTTACCGACTTCATAACTGTGATCAGTTTATTGATCTGTATGCCATTTATTAACAGAGAGGTATAAGGGTGCTGAATGAGTGAAAGCACATCTTTGTAATAAAAGTAAGACAGTGATTCTTCTTTTCCTTCAGATGCATTGATGTGCATCCCTATCAGTGTATCGAAAAATCCGTAAAGCGGGGATTGCTGCAGCGGATATCCCATGGTTATGTTAAACTGTCCGGCTTCGGCCGGGATGGCATTCAGCAGTGGCAACAGCAGTGATTCATCAGCAAGTACTACTGCGGTGCGGTTTAATACCTCAGGTTCGTTGTTATCAATGATACTCTTCAGGATATTGCCGGCCAGACGGGCCTGTCCGATGTTTCGGGGAACACCGGCTATGTGAATGTCTTTCTGTCCTTTTTCAAAGAAACGACTTGGGTCAGCAGGCTTACCCAGCGTTTTGTCTTTGAGGTAATTCCGCAGGAACCGGCCGGCTTCCTGCGCCGGATTTTCAATGTAATAGCTGTCGGCATCCCACACGATTTCTGCAATATCCTGTGCAATCAGATGGCGGATGATGGTAAGCTGGGCGGGGGTGATGGCATTGAATCCGGCAAAGATCACATAATCCCATGGCAATGGATTCAGAAACCGTTCAGGATTCCCGGCTACCTGTCTGCAGGCGAGTCCATGGTATGCCCTTCCGCTTTTAAGCAGATTTTCAGAGAAAAATTTATAATATAGGGGGAGGGCATTGAAAAAGCGCAGGTATTGTTGTTCAAAGTCTGTAAGAGGCTGACCATCCATATTCCAGATGTTCATTGCCTTGGTTTCGCTCAGGAATCCGAAGAGGGCGGCAGGATCGGCTAGATACTGATCTATTTCATCGAAATCGCGGATAAGGCCTTTGCTCCATCCGGTGAAATCGTCGAAAATAACTGCATTTTCCTTCTCCACAAAGCAGTGTGCTTCATACAGGCCAAACATCAGCGAAAGGGGATCAGGAATGCCCAGGTGGCTGATTCCGGCGATAAAATCCTCGACCGAGAAAACGGACGGCGCCCACACAGGCACTTCCGATCCGGCGACAAGGTAGCGTTTCAGGAACAATCCGGCACGACGATTGGGCATCACGACGCACAAGCGGTTGCCCAGCCCGGCATGCTCCGATCTGATTTTACCGGCTAATTTACTGAGGAATGGTTGTTCCATTTTAAATTTTAATGCCTGATCTTTTGAGCGAAGTTAAGGATTCATTGGTATATTTAAGAAATCAATTCCTTAAAAGTATTTCAACCACAATAGACACAATAGGTCACAATAGTATTTTGAAAAATAAAAATAAAATGATGATTATGGTATATAGTATTGAAAAACAACAGAATAATATTTTACAGTATGTTATTGCCGGCAAAATGGACGGGACAGGTTGCGCATGTTTGGCACGGTGTAATCACATAAAGTAAGTACTTTATCTGACCTGAATCCGGCATACTTGTTTGTTTTACCGGAAACTAATCTCAGCCGCTATTTTTCCTGCTTCAGCCAGGCTGTCAGGCTTACCTGCATCGGCCCAGAGCAGGCTTTCATCGGGATATCCACCCACCGGATCCGTAGCCGCCACCCTGAGATAAGTGTCGATGATTGAAAAGCGGTCCTGAGTTTCCATCACACCGAAGATTTCAGGACTGATCACATGAATGCCGCTGAAAGCATATGGGTTCAACGGTTCGGTAGTCATCTGTACAATCCTTTTTTCTCCTGTCGAAACATTTTCCCAGGCTTTCAGATTCATAAATTCATCGAACAGCAGGTATCGGGAAGTTTTGCGCCGCCTCACCACCAGGGTTGCCAGGTTCCGGCTTTCGCAATGGTAACGGTAAAGTGCTGCCAGATCCAGGTCGGTCACAATATCCACATTGTAAACAAGGAAGGGGCTGCCATCGTTAAAAAACCAGGATGCTTTTCTGATTCCGCCTCCGGTATCGAGCAACCTGTCCCTTTCATCTGAAATGGAAATATTACAACCGAAATTGCTGTGATCAGCCAGGTATTTTATCACCGCATCGGCATGATGATGCACATTAACAATCAGGTCGCTGAATCCTGCGCCTTTCAGTTTCAGCACGGCAAATTCAAGCAGGGTATAAGGGCCGGCCTGAAGCAGGGCTTTGGGTGTATGGTCGGTCAGGGGCTTCAACCGTGTGCCGAGACCGGCTGCCAGAATCATAGCTTTCATTCTTCTGGCAGGTCTTTGAGTTTGTAATTTTTATAATAACTCCTGAAAAGTACTTTCTTCAGTTCCCTGTAAATGATCAATTCAGCGATCACCTGGGAATGGGTATATTCCGGGTGTTCTTCCCAGGCATTTACGATGGTTTGTTCATTCAGGTCAATCTGATACAGAAGCGCTGATAGCTTCTGAACATTCCGGGCGAGCATATCAGAAATATGATACTCCAGTTCCCTGAAAAGGTCATGATAAACCATTTCCATAGCAACCGGAAAATCAACATCCATGCCGAACATCCCGAAATCCTTTTTAATCTGCTGAATGGTAAGCCTGATCACCTCCTGTTCAGCCTTGAAAGGTTCAATATCAAACGGCTCTTTCATGGGTTTGCCGGAACTCAACATATTAAATTTCTTTTGGCTTACAGACCTGCTTCTCTTTCTTTACCAGTGCTCCGCATTTTTTGCATTTGAACCTGGGATTTTCGCAATCCTGCTCTCCCTTCTTCCCTTTTTCACACATTGTCTTGCTCATATTTTTTTCTTTTGCGGACGATTGACCCCCGTTATCAGTATTTATAATTTTTTCCGTACGACCGGCAACACGACATTTTCTACCTGGTCTTGTTTCCGGGCAATCAAGGCTGCCTGGCCGGCCATTTATTCTTCTGCGTATGTTCAGGCTCAATGTTCATCCTGAAACGTTTGTTCAGGTGCTGAGATAGCTGTCCGGCGAAATAGACAGACCTGTGTTGCCCGCCTGTACAGCCAAAACTCACCATCAGATGCTGGAATCCCCGGCTTAGGTAGTTTTCAACAGCCTGATCAACGATGTTGCAGATATTTACAAAGAAGATCCCGGTTTCGGGCTGGGCGGCAAGGTATGAAATCACCGGTTTGTCGAGACCAGTGAGCGAACGGAACTCCTCCTCCCTTCCGGGATTAGGCAATGCCCTGCAATCGAACACAAATCCACCACCGTTTCCGGTAACATCGGCAGGAATGCCTTCCTTGTAAGAGAAACTGCAGACCCTGACTTTCAGGGCCGGTTTTGCATAATTACGCAGGGTTTCACTGGTTATGTAACTTCTTAGTAATTTCTCCAGTGTGGGAAACTCAAAATCAGGATGCCGGTGGTTCAGCAGGTAAGCGAGGTTATCGAGGGCGTAGGGGATGCTCTGAAGGAAATGTTCCTTTTTCTGGTAGAAGCCCCTGAATCCATAGGCTCCCATGGCCTGCAATATCCTGATGAGGACAAAACCATAGTAAAGTCGCAGGAACTGTTCCCGGTCGATGTTAGTATATTTTGAGGCTTCTTCGATATACAGATTCAGCAATTCCTCCCTGAAATCGTTGGGCAGATTTGCTTTTGCATCGAAGAGAATGGAAGCAATATCATAGTGAAGCGGACCAAGACGTCCACCCTGGTAATCGATGAAGAAAGGGCGGTTTCCGGCAATCATCACATTCCGTGACTGAAAATCTCGGTACATAAAGAATTCTGGCGCTGCTCCGGACAGGAAAGCAATCAGTTTTTCGAAATCATCCTCCAGTGCCTGTTCGTCAAAGCCCAGTCCTGAAAGCCTTACAAAGTAGTATTTGAAATAATTGAGATCCCACATCATCGACTGGCGGTCGAATGCTTTGCGGGGATGACAAAGTTCCAGATTCAGATTGATGACCCCCCTTGTCTGAAACTGAGGCAACCAGGATATCACCTGCCTGTAGAGGTCTTTTACCCTGTTCGATAATCCTTCTTCGGTAAGCAGGCTGAAAAGCGTTTCGTTTCCGAGATCGGACTGAATATAGGCCTGTTTGTTGTCGTGAAATGCAAATACTTCGGGAACCGGTAGGCCGGTTTCGCCGAAATGTCCGGTAAATGAGACGAAGGCTATGTTTTCCTTTTCATCAGGGTTCCAGGCACCGATGGCATCGGTTTCAGCACCTGAAATTCTGAAATACCTGCGGTCAGATCCTGAAGCGGGCAATTCTGTAATCAACCGGACCTCTTCACCGCTCCATTGTGAAAAAAGTTCACCCAGGATTTTTTTCTGATCTGTCATGAATTCGATTTGATGGAATTTTCAGGCTTGCAGCCTGTTTAACGGAATACAAATTTAGTGAATTCACCTCTTTCTTTGTCATAGAAGAAAAAGCAATACCGGCAGTTATTTAGTTAATGACCATAAACAGGATTCCACCGCAGTTGTTTTCTTTTTTAGTATGTTTGCGGTACTATAGCGTGTAATATCAGAAACCAATTATATTATGGAAAACAGATCAACAGAAATTCTCAAGACCGCTATTCTCATGGAGAAACGCGGAAAGGCCTTTTATGAAAAAGTTGCCGAGCAGACTGCCAGTGCCGAAGTTAAAAAGATATTTACCATGATGGCCGAAGAGGAGCAGACTCATGTTGAATTCCTTTCGAAGCAATTTGCCAGCTACAGCAGGGATAAGAAATTCGCCAAGGTTGAATTGAAATTCGATGCCGGAGTTGCCGATGCCATACTTTCGGGTGATATTAAAAAACAGATCACAGCCGCCAGTTTTGAGGCTGCGGCCATTTCAGCCGCCATTGATATGGAAACCAAGGCCATTGAAGTTTATTCAAAGCAGGCCGAAGTTGCGACCGACCCCAACGAGAAAGAGCTTTTCCTGTGGCTGGCCGATTGGGAAAGGGGTCATCACAAGGTGCTTCACGAACTGAACGAAGACCTGAAGGAGAGTATCTGGTATGATAACCAGTTCTGGCCTTTCTAAATAAGATAAAGTGAGTAAAACAGCCCGGAATTCCGGGCTGTTTTGATTTAACCTTGCTCTGAACAGGAAATTTGCGATGCCTGAAACGCTTTATCTTACAGTTATCTTTCCTGCTCCTGAATAGGAGTAATACTGGCCGTTATACATTGCATCAGCCCCTACCGGTCCCTGTCTGAAAGTGCCGCGGCCGACAGCCCTCACCATATAATAGAATGTTCTTGACACTCCTGAGGCAGTAGTAAAGAAACTGATGCGGTCATCGCGGACGTCCTGGTAATCGGGTGTTGCCTTGTCTTTTATCCAGCTCATTTCGCGTTCAGCATTCAACCTGGGGTTCTCAATTTCAAAGCCGGCCGGGAGAATATCGGTAATGGCAACATTTTCAATAGTACTGTTGTCGTTGGTTGAGATCGAAATGGCTACTACAATCAGGTCGTTCTGCGCAATGTTTCCGGTGTTTACAGGGCTTCCGGTCCGGGTCAGCATTGTCCGCCTGACTTTCAATACCCTGTCTTCATCCCGCGCTTTACCTGATGAAGGAATGCCTTCCGATTCAAGGTAATAGAACAGATTGCCTTTGCCTGCCGCGGCAACGGTGGCTTTTGTTCCGGTGAGGTTGGTGATAAGGTCTTCCCCGTTAAAGGAAGCTGTTTTTCTTCCGCTGACCTCTACAGTTGCAGTTACCTGGTCACTATTGCTGATACCCGCCAGTTTTCCAAGAGCCAGAAATGAAAATGCCCTTTCCTGGGTTGACATCCATCCGGCACTGTTGATCATTTCACCAACCTGACGGGCAAGCATGGCTACCTGGGGATTTTCGGGGTCAGCTGTTACCAGGGTGTAGAGTGCAACAGCCTTGTCGCGGATCGGTGAACTATAGCAGCCGCCAGTCATCCAGCCGGGAACATCAGCGTTATCCCAGGATTTGGGCAGGACAGTTTCAAAACTGCGGTTATCACCGGTGAGGGCATAAGCACAGGCAAGCATGTAACGACTGTCGTTACTCAGTTCACTCATTCTGGCCTTGTAGTAATTCATGGTTGGAAGGTGCTGTTTACCGGAGAGCGCCAGTACATAAAGCGAATAGAAAATCTCACGGTGAGGCTGTACTTTTTGTTGCCATGTGCCTGTTTCATTGTTACGGTAGAAGTATTCGGTTGATTTTTTCTGCTTAACCATTTCGGTCAGATAACGGTTTACATTCTCCAGTACTTTTGGATTAACAGAATAGCCGGCCTTTCCGGCTTCATAAAGAAAATTACCGGCATAGGCTGTTGCCCACCAGTTAATTTCAGAATAACCTTCAGGCCAGTAGGCGAGGCCACCGTTGTATTGCTGTAATCCTTCAATTTTCAGGATGGCTTCCCTGACATTGTCGGAAGCATTATATAACTGATACTTCTCTTTTTGCCGGAGCATTTTTGCGAGGTCGCTGAAATAAAGCTGGGGGAATGCAGCTGAAACCGTTTGTTCAAGACAGCCATAAGGGTAGTTGATCAGTTCGCTGAGGTCCCTGGCATAACGTCCGGCCGGTGAACGGGTAAGCAGTAGCTTTGACGATGCGGTTCCAGACATATATTCATCCCTGGCGGACAAAATTTTCGTATCACCTGCCCTGATTTGTCCGGAGATTCCTGATTTTTCAAGGGTAACTGCCGGCCTTACCGGGAGATCGGTTTCCTCAGTAAAAGATTCACCCGCTGCATAAGCGGTAAGTTTTATGTTTGCATATCCGGTTTTATTCGCGGCATCAATCAGATAACTGGTAACTTTCTCACTGTTTGCAGGAACTTCAACCGGGTTCACGGAAAATTCACCGCAACTGACAGGTCCGGTGGATTTTACATTCAGCTTTACGGTCATTGGCTTTGGCGTGGTATTCGTCAGGGTAACGGCAACGAAAGCCTGATCGCCGGGGCTAAGAAAACGCGGCAGTGAACTGCTGATAACCAGTGGATCTGCAACTTTCATTTGTTTCTCTCCACTGCCGAATTCATTGCCTTTGTAGGCAACTGCCATAACCCTGACGGCACCAGAGAATTGCGGAATAGCCAGGTTAAAGGTAACCATACCGCTGGCATCCGCCTTGCGGGTACCGCTCCAGCGGGCAAGCAGTTTCACCCTTTTTGAAGTGAGCGGATTCAGCCTTTTACCGATGTCGAAGCCACGGTCACCACCGGAAGATGAATTACCGGAAGCCAGTTCAGGGAAAAGTTCATCAAACAGATCGTAGGCATTGACCTCAAGCGCCCTTTTCTGGTAGAAATAGGAATATGGATCGGGACTCGCAAAGCCCGTTATCTGAAGTATACCTTCATCAACAGCGGCGATGGTCACTTCAGCTCCGGGGCTTGTTCTGACTTTGATCAGCTGATTCCGCTTTGATCGTTGTTTTTCCGGAATATCGATACTAACATTTAACCTGCGTTCGGGTTTTTCAACCTTCAGCCCGGCAAAACCATGGGCAACAGTGAGCGGCAGACCGGTATTATCAATTTTTCTGATAAGGGTAGCACCTATATAGATATTGGGCATAAATGCTTCCTTTACTTTCAGTTCAAGACTTGCACCCCCGGCTGTTGCCGGAACGGAATAATACTCGAGGATTTTATCCTGCTCGATGGTTACCAGCAATTCACCTGCAAACGGGGTTTTAAACAATATTTTTGCTGTTTCACCGGGTTTGTACATTGGCTTATCCGTCTCAATGCCGATTTCACCTTCTCGGTTCACCTGAAAGGATGACATGCCGGCATCTGCCCATCCATAGGCATAGAAGGATTGTTTTACATAGTTTGATGCTGTTGCCTGACTGATCCGTATTTCATATTCTCCGGAAACCGGCGGTGAAAACTGCAATACATATCCTCCGGCCCCAATGCTTACTTCGCGCGACATGACGACTTTTTCCTTCCTTTGAGAGCGGTATTGGGTATTGCCGTAGTTCCTTTCAAGCACCGTTTCCCAGCGGATATGTATGATTTCAAGCCGGGCTCTGTTTGTAACCGGTTTTCCGGCCCTGCTGAGGGCGATGGCATTTACTGAAAGCGGCCTGTTGGTGGCCACCCAGCCCGATACCGGACCCAGTCCGAGAAAGGATTGCTGGGTCTGGATTTCAATTTCTGTATACCTGTTCACCGGTCTGCCCGTTTCATCAAAAACAGTGGTAAAAAGCCTCCCGGTCAGCAATCCGATGTCGGTGAATCCGGGCAGGCTGAATGTTTGTTCAACCTTACCCTTGGCATCGGTCAGTCCTTCACTGATCGTATTCTCAAAGTAGATATCAGCAGGGGTGGTTATGCTGAAATTATAGTTATCATATCCCCTGGCAGTAAATGATTTTCGGCTGATGCGCAGTTCATTTTCTGTCTTCCGGTTGGCGGCCGGTGGCCCGAACAGGTTAAGTGCCGTAATTCCTGCCCTGAGTATCTCGGCATTTTTGTAGCTGCTTTTATCGGTTTTTACATCAACCTTTATGCGGTCGGGCATGAATTCCTCTACGCCGATCCTGTAATTACCCATCAGTACATCATTTGATGAAAGCACTTCAACTACGTATCCTCCTGTAAGGGCGGATTCGGGCAGTCGGAAGGCAAGTCCGGAAGCTCCTTCTTTTCCAAGTGTTGAACGTCTGACAATAAAATCCTTACCATCCGGTGATATAACCCTGAATTTGACCGGAATACCTGGAATGGTCTCCCATTTGAAATTTCGCACAATGGCATTGCAAAAGACGGAATCACCGGGCCGGTATAGATTGCGGTCGCCATAGATAAATACATCGTATTGCTGACCTCCGGTGCGTTTACCTCCTACTTCGAACCTCGATGTTTCAACCTGTGAGCGGTTGAAAAGCAGCACATTGAAGTCGTTTCCCCTCTGGGCGGAAATCATGGTAATTTTTGTGCCCTGTACGGTTTTACCGGTATTTTTAAATACTGCAATTCCATCACTGTTGGTGGTGGTCTGGTAAACCTGCTGGTTGCTTTTGCTGATAAACCTGACATTGACGCCCGACAATGGTTTTGCCGTGGATATCGATCTCGCGGCAACAAAAATTTCGTCAATGCCTTCTTTGGCGATAAGTCCGATGTCAGATACCGAAACAAGCTGTACATCCGAAAGCCATTTTTTATCGGGCGATTCAACCCTGACCAGGAAGATCCCTTTTACGCCTGATGATAATTGTAATTCATCCGTTTTCAGGTTCAGCAGGCGGAAGTTCCCCTTTCGTGGCAGAGAGCGCGTGTCAAGTTCACGGGTGCTGATCATCTGACCATAGTCCTCATCCAGGGTGTAGGCAAAGATGTCATGGTACTCATCGTTTTCGTAGCTCCAGTCCCATTGTTTTCCTATGCGCAAATAATGCTGGATGTTGTTTTCGAACACCTTGAAAACAGATATTTTCACTTTAGGGACATTGATAATGTTGATTCCGAGGTTTTTAGAACCTTCAGGAGTCAGATACATACCCGATTGGTCGGTAAAGGCAATGTATGGCTGAAGAGCGCCGAATGAAACCGTTTGCTGGAAGTCACTCCCAAGTTCCGGACCGAAAATTCCTTTCAGTTTTCCAGAAATATTCAGTTCGTAAGACTGACCATCGGCAAAATTACCTTTAAGCTTAAAGCCGTTTCCAACGGTAGTAGCCTCAAATGTTGTCTCAGGTGCTACCCTGATCAGTCCCCTGAGACCTTGTTCAAATACCGGTTGTGTTGTAAAAACATAAATCACGCCTTCTCCTTCTTCGAAATCGGCAAGTACATCGGTAATCTCGAGACGATTACGCTCAGGCATGGTTAATTCAATGGTTTCATCAGTTGGATTCTGCCTTGGGGAACCGAGACAGGTCATGCCTTTCCCGATGGTAACAGTCAATTTCTTACCAATCTGGTCATCGGCAGGAGCTGCAATCCAATAATCAAGCTCTTTTCCGTTTTCGCGGGTGAGCAGACTTGCATTAACAGGTCTTCCATCGAGTTTAACAGAAATACTTTTTCTTGAGGTATTCAGGTCTACTGCATGGTTAAAATGGAGCAATATTCTGAGTTGAACAAGATTATGGTTGTTCTCATCAACAGCCCAGAAGGTCTGGCTTCTTTCTACAGCAAGATAAGGAGTGTGGAACACAATCTCTTTTTCATCCTGATTTTTTCTGATTGCCAGATATTTTGAGATTTCAGGTCTGATTTTCAGGCTGTAACCGGTATTCGGGGCAAAGGGAACAGCCGGTGAGAAAACCAGTGTATTCCTTTTCGTCCATTGATACCGACCCTGGATTTCGGGGCGGAAATCCAGATATCGTGTTGTATCCCATTTGCTTAATAACGAACCGGGGACAATGTCCCTGTCAAACTGAAATTCCAGGTTCTGGAACATATCAATCTGTTCATCGAAGTTCATCGATTCAATACTGATCCTGTCGGGTGAAGAACAGGAAGCAATAAAAAACAGAGGCAACCACCAGCCGAGGCGCAGCAATCCTGATTTTCCTGACATAATTTGAAGTTTAAGGTAAAAGATGAAAAGGGATACCTGATAATAACATAAACGGGACCTGAATATTGGACTAATATAGGAATTATTTCCGGCCTGAATGCGGGCGATGTGATGAATTGGAATACCTGTGGCAACAGGTTGTCTGGAATGCTTGTCTGAGGAGTGAGATGCAGCCCTGTCAGAAGCAACTCAGCCTCCTGAAAGGACCGGATTCTATGTTATAGTTCAGACTGAATTTTTTAGGTGGATTCTCAACTTATTCAGGTTGAGAAGGCTCTCATCCTGCTAAATTATTTATGATCTCCGGATAATCGATTGTTAATTGCTGAATACTAACTGCTAGCTGGTTAATTCTTCCCTGAAGATTCCATAATAAACGAGGTCTTTATATTCGTTCCAGTGCATCATATGCGATCTGAGGGTTCCTTCATAATGCATACCGGCTTTCTCCATTACATGGCCGGAGGCAGGATTGTTTCCGAAGTGGCTCGCGGTGACCTTGTGGAGATTCATCCGTTTCAGACCAAAATCCAGTACCTTTTTAACTGCTTCTGTACAATAACCCTGGTTCCAGTGTTCTTTTCCGATCCAGTATCCCATCTCAGCCAGCAGGTATTGAAGTTGCAGGCTCAGGCCGATGGCACCGATCAGTTGACACGAATCCTTCAGGGTTATTGCCCAGATGGCTGATTTCCCATCATTGAAATCATTGATGTGTGTCCCAATCCAGGCTTCTGCCATTCCTTCAAGGTATGGAAAAGGCATGGCCAGTGTATTACGTGCAACATCCTCTTCTCCGGCAAGTTTCTGAACTATTGGAGCATCATTCTCAACAAAAGGCCTGAGTAATAAACGGGTGGTCTCCAGGGTTGGGATGGGGTTTTCAGACATCATCTTATAAAAATAGAAATATTATCTTCAGAAAATCAATAATCAACTATTCCGATAAATACATGGTAACCTTCAGCACTGATCAATCCGGCACATTTCCTTGCATCTGTTTCTGTCATGAAGTAACCGAACCGGACTTTATAAAGCTTCTCTTCGTATACAACACCGCATTTTTCGTTGACCAGAGGGCACAATTTATCAGCCAGTTTCATGGCATTGCCGGGATCTTCAAAAGCTCCCGCCTGAACAAAACAATTACCCGAAGTGGTGCTGACCACTCCACTGATTACTTTTACCGGGAGGTCAGGCAGTTTCTGAATTTCGATAACCTGATTTTCTGAAGTCTTGTCCTTCCTGATTGATTTTGTGGAACCTTCATTTTTTACCGGTGGTTCTCCGGCCGGTTCCTTCTCATTTTTGTCCGTATTGCTTTTGATAACCGGAACATCTGCTTTTTTGGGATGTATAAACGACATTGTAAACATAAGATCATCCACAATATCACCTATTTCCATAGGGTGAATCTCAAAGTCATAGAATTCAGGATCGGCAGTTACTCCCAACCTGTGCATCTGTGCTGAATCAGGACGGGCAGTGTATTTGCCGGGAGCAAAGCCCAGGTAGTTGAAATAACCATCCGGTTCAGTGAGTGTTTTGCTGACAATTTTACCGGTGCTGTCGTAAAAATTTATCAGCATCCTGCCTTGACCGCGTAAAGCTTTGCCGGTATTTATATATACAAGTCCATTGGCTTCACCCATAACCTTGATGGGAATGGGGATTATTTTAAACTGGTTCGGGTCGGTGTATACATTCAAAATTTTTGCATCAATCTGCCAGGAAATATTTTCGAATCCATTGTCATCAATTTCAAGGTAATAGTTGGTAAACGGTTCAAGTTCCATGATCCTGATCAGGGTGTCCCGGTCACGGGCAATCACCCGTCCTCCGTTCATCTGGATGTTTAATCCGGAAGCCAGCCGTTCATTGCTGTCACGATTTCCGTTGTGGTTCAGGTCGAGAAATGGTTCAAGCATAAAGCCGGCACGTCCGGTAACTGAGCGGTTGTCGGTATGTACATATCCATTGCCGCTGCCAAAAGCAAGACTACCCCTTGCGGACTCAGTTGCCACAAAGTCTTTGTTGATCATCCGGGTTGAGGCACTTGTCTGGGCAAAAGGCAGGTCATACCTGAAGGTCAGTTCAAGACTGCGGAAATCGGAACGTCTGTTTTCTTCATATCCAAGAGCAAGATAGGCCTTCTGCATAAAGCTCTTTTCGAGCTCAGCCTTGTAGGAAATGATCTGCTGATTCGAGAAGTCATACTGTATCTGTGGCCTGAAGGTTGCTCCCCGCCCCAGTTTAAATCCAAGGGTAAGATTGGAATATATATAAGGTTTTCCATCGCCAAGCCAGTTGGCATATCCTGAAAAATTGGCGCTGACTCCCTTGAAATAGGTAGAAAACAAGATTTCTGTTGTTGAATAGGTGACTTCAGGAAGCACATTCTGTTTGTACGACAACCTTGAATACAACCTGAACGAGTTGATGCGTAAAGGGATCGAGAGGCTTGCTTTTCGTTCTTCCAGGTAATTGAAACTAATGGCTTTCTGTCCTTTTTCGTATTTTGTATAATCTATTTCAATGGTTAGATTGGAAGGTAGTCTGTAACTTAGTAAGGCTTTGGTTCTTACGCCATAGGTGTATTCGGCATTGGCCAGGAAATACTTCAGAAATCTGGCCGACCCGGTTATAAACGGCATTGCTTCACCTGTTGTTACGGATGAAAGATATTCAACCCCACCACCAATGGTAATATTCCGGTGAAGGCCATAATAGGTCTCACCTTTCATGTAGGTACTATTGGAACTGTCGCGCACGACACCCCCGGTAAGGGTGTATTCTGTCTTTCCGACAGGAAGGAAATTATAGGGAATGTTAATGGTTTGTTCTTTGATGCGCTCTTCTCCCCATGGACCATAAAAGCGCAGGGTTACAGCCGAAGATCCGTAAACAAGCGGAACCTCGAAGCTGAAAAATCCGGAAGGGTCAGCGGTGGTATAATCCACAATCACGTTGTTGATATAGAGCTCCACTGTCCAGCCCGGTTCAGTATAGTCACTCAGGGTATACGAACCGAATGTTTTTCTGTAAGTTGTCGGGGTGTTTGAAACGGTTGCCCCAACAAGGGGTGCATAGATTGATGAAATGGCCCTGGACGGAATCTTTCCGGCACTGACCTGCTTTACAATTTTCTTGTCATTGTTGGCCCACCGCCAGCGGTATTGCTGTTGCTTGCCGTCAAAGCCCTGCTTGTTGGAATAATTGAGCAACACATTGGCTTCACCTCCGAATATTTCGCTGCCGAAACCAAGGCTCGCCCTGGTATCGGTAATGGTTCCCGGACTTTGGGTTGAAATCAGCGACCAGTCAATCATTGTTCCCCGATACAGGTGATATTGCCGTTTGAGGGTCGTATCGGCTTCCGCTATTCCACTGATTCTGTTTATGTTTTTTCGCATTTGTTCCAGCCGGAGCTCTCTCAGGACAGGAAGCTCATGGATGGTTTCCAGCTCAAGTTCCAGGTTTCTGAAATTGAAATTCAGGTTGAGCCCAAAGGCTTTTCCATAAACATCGGTACGCAGATAAAGTCCGGTTTCATCCCTGAAGATATCTTCTTTCCCAAAACTGAACAACTGGGATCCCATTGTAATGGTTTTGTTCCCCGCATCAATCAGGTATAAATTGTTTTCGTTCAGGAAGAAACCGCTGACTGAATCATAGTTCAAAGAGGGTTTATTGCTGATTTTAAGAAACTGAAATAGTTCGGCAACAGATACATAAACCTGATCTTCGGCAAACACAGCATTGATTTCATAACCCTGCAAACCTTCAATGGAGAGCAGTACAGTAATCTCTTCGTAATTTTCGGGATTATTCTGAGCTGATAATCCGGCAGGGAATAAAAAACCAATGGATAAAACCACGGCAACTGCCCATCCTGCAAGCGTCAACCCTTTGTTGTGCAGGTTCATTTGTATGCCGGTTGTTCCCTTCATCGATGCCATAACCATCACTTTCAGGTTATTCCTGTATGAAGGTGACAGAGAACGTTCCGCTGTATTCCCCTGCTGGATTATCCAGCATATTGCCTACGATCAGGGTGCCTCCGATTCTTACCTGGGTTCTGAAAGGGGGTCTTAACGTATTGACGAAAGGAGATTCAGGTATGGAACCGCCCAGGTGCAGGGTAAGTGTTCCGCCGTTACTCCCGTTTAACGTGATGTCAGGTCCGTTCATGATGGAAATCACTACGCCAGGGTTGGCTTCAACTTCGAATATTGCCGGATGGTGCTGATAGCCCTGGAAAACGGTAATGATATCACCGGTAACGGAACGGGTGCCATCAGGATAAATAATAACAGTGCCACCCATGTAGCCAGTAATGAATGCTCCGAAACTCAGATCCTGAAATGTGCTGAGGCTCATCGGACGCGGGGGCTCCTCCTGCGCGCAAAGCCGGGTTTGAAGCACAAAGAAGCACAAAGAAACACTGACGATGAGTGCTGTCCTTAAACGCGATGATATGTTGTTCGCTGGATTCATGGTCAGTTGGATATATAGATTTTTTGTGACCTTACACCTTTCTGCGAAGTTAAGGTTAATATATAAATTCCTGATGGGTAGGCCGGGTGAATCTCAATTTGTCCGGTTTCGGGAACTGCTGAGCGGTATAATACCTGTCCCAAAAGATTGCTGATGGTCAGGTTTCTGTTTTTATCCGGTGAGACTCCATCATTGATGACTAGTATTCCATTTGAAAATATGGCAATAAAGTTGTCTTCAGTTTGATCAGAAATGTAATTCGTTTTGCTGAAAATCAAAGCATACCTGTTTTCAAAGGTTCCTTCACCGGTTTTTACCCTGTATTCCGGGTTACTGTTCAGGTCGGAAATATCTCCTGTTAACTCATCATACAGGTAGGCGTGAAGATTCAATGGCAGGTTCTCAATGGCAGTTGATCTGAAAGTCAGCCAGCCTTCTTTTTCTGTTCTTATTCCCAGAGGAATGCGGGTAGTGAGATTTTCAGGTTCCGGCAGGGCGCTGATCGACAGTTTCTGATTTGATTCCGTAAGGATATACAGATTCGGAACTTCCT
Source organism: Bacteroidota bacterium (assembly GCA_009773455.1). Taxonomy (GTDB): domain Bacteria; phylum Bacteroidota; class Bacteroidia; order Bacteroidales; family Lentimicrobiaceae; genus Lentimicrobium. Next base: position 106,680 of record WSXU01000012.1, read on the forward strand.
TGTCGGTATTGAATAATTTCAGTGCATCCAGATTTTTATCGAATCCTGCAGAAGCTTCATCAGTAAAATAGACAACCACCGGATCTGCAGCCTGGGTTTCGTCTTCAAATCCGGCCGATACCCTGATCATAGGATAATTCTTGTCATTGGATGACTTGTGGTAGGCCGGTGACAGGTTATTCACCCTGACCCTGTTGTCCATGCCGAAAGATCCGTTCACAGGGAAAGTCCCGTCGCTCACATGAACAAAGAACCCCTGCATCGACGGAATGATATTGTTTGCTGTGCCGTCACTGGATACTCCATTGATATAAGTACAATAGGTTCCTCCGTACTCATCGGTTGTTCCGGCTTTAAAATAGTACAGGGCATTGTCAATGTTAGACTTGGTCCAACCCGTAGCTGAATTCCAGTCAATGGGCGAAGGATAGGGGTTGCCCACAAGGTTGAAGCCGAGGGTATAGGTTTTGTCGTGGTTAAAAAGAGCCACCGGCCCAATGGTATTGTTATTGACTGTTCCTGTCAGGTCTGCGGTGACCGGATCCGAAGAAGTGCCGAAGTGCAGGCAGTAACCGGCAAGCGGGTCAAGAATACCGGCATCATCGGTATAGGCTGTCCAGCCGCTGGCATCCTTAGCCTCGTCATATTTGAACAGGGACGGGAAAGGGGCAGAGAGATTGATGTCATCAGAAAATCCGGAAACAGTGGCTGACTGGAATGGCGATGAGAAATATCTGTATCCGAAGCCGGATGAAAGATAGCGTTGCATGTTAACATTCCCGGAGACTGATCCGTTCCCGCTTCCGCTGATGAGGGCGGTTTGTGCGGCAGTTGAAATCAACGTCAGGTATCCGCCGGTATTCAGGGTTCCCGACTGGGGTGTGACTATACCCGTGATATTCAGAGGGCCTCCAAGTGTTATGCCGGAGGCATTATTGACGATGAGGTTGGCAATGGTATTTCCGGCAAATTGACCGGCCGCAATGGTCTGAGGCGAACTTCCTTTCAGTTCAATACTTCCGCCGGGTGAGTTGAAAGTCCCATTGTTGTTAACATTCCCGGCAATCTGAAGGGTATTACCGGTAACAGTGAGTGAAGCGCCGTTCTGTATGGTCAGGTTATTAACCGTTCCAACAGCCCCAGAACCCAATATCGGGTAGTTTGTGAGGCTTCCCGGTATCACCACATTGGTGGTAATGACCGGAATGGAATTGCACGCCCAGTTGCCTGCGGTGTTCCAGTCGGTATTTGTTGTGCCTGTCCATAACCCGTCGGTACGAATGATGATGGATGCAGCGGTGGTAACAATTCCGCAACCTCCGGCAGCAGCAATGGTGTAGGTTACCGTATAGCTTCCGGGTGAGCTGGTTCCGGTATTGACTGATCCGTCAGCTCCATTCAGCGAAAGTCCGGCAGGGGCAGAGCTGTATGTTCCACCTGAAGTGCCTGTTTGTGTGACTGAAACGGTTCCTTCGCTGGAGCAATAGGGCGAGCCTGCATAGCCAATGGTTGCAACCGGTAAAGGGGTTACAGTAATCTGGACAGCAGATGAAACATCAGAGCATCCTCCCGAAATGACAGTTCTCCGGAACCATGTGGTTGCAAGGAGCGCAGCCGGTGAATAGCTGATGCCTGTGTTGGTACCTGATGCGGCTGAGAATCCGGTTCCTGATCCGGTTGTGCTGCTTTCCCAAAGATAGCTGAATGATCCGTTCCCGCCTCCGGGGGTTGAACCGTTAAGCGCCGAAGGTGTTGAGCCTTCGCAGATGGTCTGGATTGAACCAATGGTGTTTCCGGTAATCGTTGGAGTAACGGTAATCCTTATTACCCTCGATGTATTGTTGCACCCGCCCGATATAACCGTTCTCCTGAACCAGGTGGTCTGTGACAGGTTGCCGGGTGTGTAGTTTTGTTGATTATTTGTTCCCGTTGCAGCGACGAACCCGGCAGTTGCACTGGTGGTGCTGCTTTCCCACAGGTATGTAAATGAACCATTCCCTCCGGTCGGGACCGATCCGTTGATCTGTCCGGGTGAACTTCCTGCACACACAGGCTCACCATAAACAGCCTCAACATATAACCTCTTCAATGTGCCAACACATGGATCAGTAAAGACTCCGTTTGTTGCAGGGATGGCACCTGAATTGTTTCCCAGCAGGTAGTTTTCCACAACGTTGAAACTTGTGGCTGCATTACAGGCGCCATAGGTAAATGCCCCGCATGTTCCGTTGGGTGTGCCGTAACTTGCAAATAATACATGTACAATCACTTTCCCGGCAGGGGCTGTTACTGTGGCCGTGGCATTTTCTGTCGCTGTGGCACAGGTCGTCCCATGAACGCCTGAACTCAGATCAAGTGAATTATTTCCGATGACTGAGCCCACTTCCATAGTTATTGTATTCGAACTGGCAGGGCTGCCCGAAGCACAGGTGGCATTTGAAGTCAGCGTGCAGGAGACCGTATTCCCGTTGGTTAATGAAGAATTGGTATAAACCGGATTATTTGTCCCTGCATTGACACCGTTAAGCTTCCACTGATATGAGGGCGAGGACCCGCCGTATACAGGTGTAGCTGTAAAAGAAACACTGGTTCCGGTACAAACCGGGTTGTCAGATGCAATAATGGATACACTTACCGGTAATACCGGATTTACGGTCATGGTAATTGTATTTGAGGTTGCCGGACTGCCGGTAACGCAGGTTGCATTGGATGTCATCACACAGGTGATTGTATTTCCGCTGCTTAGTGATGAATTTGTATAAACCGGGTTGTTCGATCCCACATTGACTCCGTTCAGTTTCCACTGATAGGAGGGCGTTGTACCTCCGTTGACCGGTGTGGCTGTAAATGTAACGCTTGTTCCGGCACATACCGGGTTTTCAGAGGCTGCTATGCTGATACTGGCCGTCAATATGGGGTTGACCGTCATGGTGACTGTATTGGAGGTAGGCGGGCTTCCGGTAACACATCCTGCATTTGACGTCATCACACAATAAACGGTATTTCCACTTGTGAGTGATGAGTTGGTATATGTCGGACTGTTTGTTCCCACATTCGATCCGTTCAGTTTCCACTGGTATGCAGGTGTAGTTCCTCCGTTGACCGGAGTAGCGGTAAAGGTCACACTGGTGCCTGCGCAGATCGGATTTTCTGATGCAGCAATACTTAAGCTGGCGACAACAACCGTGTTAACCGTCATGGTTATTGTATTCGAAGTAGCCGGACTTCCGGTTACGCAGGGGGCATTCGAAGTCATTACACAGGAAACCGTATTTCCATTCACCATCGAGGCGTTGGAGTAAGTCGGACTGTTGGTCCCGACATTAACACCATTCAGTTTCCATTGATAGGTGGGTGTTGATCCTCCATTAACCGGAGTCGCGGTGAAAGTTACATTGGTGCCGGCGCACACAGGGTTTTCTGATGCAGCAATACTTACGCTGGCGGCAACAATCGGGTTGACCGTCATTGTTATCGTATTGGAAGTTGCAGGACTTCCACTGACACAGCTTATGCTGGAGGTCATAAGGCAGGAAACTGTATTCCCGTTGGTTAGTGCCGATGTAGTATAGGTTGGACTATTGGTTCCTGTATTGACACCGTTTAATTTCCATTGGTAGGATGGCGATGAACCACCATTCACCGGAGTGGCAGTGAAGGTAACCGACGATCCGGCACAGGTTGGATTCTCAGATGCTGCAATACTTACACTGGCTGCCAGCACCGGATTCATGACCATGGTTATTGTATTTGATGAAGCCGGGCTGCCTGAAGCGCAGGTCACTTCAGAGGTTAGTGTGCAATAAACCTGGTCTCCGTTTGACAGCGAAGCATTCGAGTAAACAGGATTGTTGGTTCCAACATTGGAACCATTCAGTTTCCATTGGTAAACCGGGTTTAAACCACCATTCACCGGGGTTGCTGTAAATGTGACGCTGGTGCCTGCACAGATTGGGTTTTCAGAAGCGACAATACTTACACTTACAGGTAATACAGGGTATACAGTTACTGAAGCAATATCGGTGGCAGAGCATCCTGATGCTGAAAGTGCCGTTGCAGTATAGGTGGTTGATTGGGTTGGGTTGACTGTAATTGAGGTATTCCCTTCCGAAGGGGTTGAAGCACCGGCAGGAAGCCCTGCTGTTGCGGCTGGTTCACCCTGCCAGCTGTACTGGTAGGAATAATTTATTGGTGTTCCACTCAGGGTAACATTATCAATAGCCCACCACCAGTCATAGGTGGCATCATATTTAAACCGGATGTAAAGGGTAGTGTTGCCAATGTATGAATCCAGATTAACAGTGGCATTTGCAAATCCGGTTGATGTGCCCTGGTTGCTGGAATAGGAAGCTTCGGTCGTCCAGTCCGAACCATTGGTTGAAACCTCTACATTCCCGCTTTCAGTTCCATCATAATACCGGTAGTAATGCCAGAAACTGAGGGTTAAACCGGTATATCCTGTTGTATTTACAGCCGTTGACTGTAGAATGGTTGAAGTGGTTCCACCACTGCCAGAGGCATCACTGTTTGACAGATAAAACTGACTGTTGTCATTTGTATGAAACGTGGTGGATGAAATCAAATAGCCGTCTGGTCTGAGTGTCCATGCAGCATTGGCAGGTGTTCCTCCGGATGAGTTGTTGATGGTGGTCCAGCTGTTTGTTGCATCGTTAAAATTCTCTGTCATTAAAATGGCTGGTGGAGAAACCGGCATGGCAGTGACTACTAATTCAACAGAATTTCCATTGCAGATTTCTGATGAACCGGAAACAGCTATTACTGATGGCAGCGATAGAGTGTTAACATCCAATGTCTTTGGTGTGCCATACCCACAGGCATTTGAAGGTGTGACTTCAATCGTTCCTGAGCCGGTACCGGCTGTCACTGTAATTGTGTTGGTTGTTCCACCTCCGGTTTGAATCCATCCGGCAGGAAGCGTCCATGTGTAATCTGTATCCGGTGAATTGGTTACTGAATAGGTTAGATTGGATGTGTTTTCGCAGGGTGTGGCATTGCCACTGATGGCGCCTGGTTGTGCAGGCAGATTAACCGGTACTACCGAAAGTGTTCTTGCAGTTCCAATACCGCAAGAACCCGATGGGGTTACTGTGATATTGCCTGAATTCGCTCCGGCAGTAACGAGAATAGAATTCGAATTCTGGCCTGCCGTGATTGTCCAACCAACTGGAACTGTCCATGTGTATGTTATTCCAGAGACATTGGTTACGGTATAGTTCTGGTCAGTTGAATTTTCACAGGGTGTTGGATTACCTGCAATCGTTGAGGGCTGAGACGGTGGATAACACTGACCGATCTGAAAGTCTCCGAAAGTACTAATACCGGAAGCCTGAACAGAGGTTGCTGTTCTGGTGCCGGTTGTCGGATAGGTCCACGTTGAGGTTACATAATTCCCAAGTATAAAATAGGTATAATCAGCTCCCGGATCAAGGTCACCGGCGACAAAACTGAATGTTGCTCCGCACGAAGTAAAACCTGTTACGCCGGAATTGGTTAATGTCCAGTACCTGTTAACACTCATCGCAGGGTCAATGATTGATGAGCCGGATTGGGGATGATCAGATGGGGTAGTGAATGCGGTAATATTTCCGCCATTGTTCGTTGTTCCTGTAAAAGTAACGGTAACCGGTGTATAATTGTCTGCATCACCGATTTCAAATGTTTTCGAAGCTGTAGATGCCCCTATAATTTTCTGAAGATTTCCGTTGATATAGCAAAGAGCATCGGCTCCTGAAACGGTTGAACTGCTACCAAGAATCAAGGTATTGTTTCCGGTAGTAATTTTACCGGAAACAAAGCTTAATACTCCGCTAACGGTTATGTTGGCAGATCCGGAAATAATCATACCTGAACTGTTATTCAGGGTTAGATTGTTAAAATCAGTGGCACTTGACCCCTCCAGATTTTGTAGTAAGGAACCGTTCAGTGTCACAGTACCGCTTCCCTCGGTGAACGTTCCGCTGTTGCTGAAATCACCACCGATCGAAAGGGCATAGTTGCTGCCGCCCACACTGAGCGTGGCACCGTTGTCAATGGTTAGTGGACCGGCGATAACCTTGGCCGCATTCAGGGTGATTGTCCCAGTGCTGGAAATGATGACACCTCCTGTGCCGTTAAATGGGGTTACCCATTCCACCGATGCAGTTCTTGATGTCGTTGTGTTATATTTGATTGCAGACCCTGTGCCATAGTTAGGTGCAACTGAAAGGACTGCTGTTCCTTCAAGGGTGAGAATGCCATTAACAGTAATTGTTGCGGATGTTTTTGTCCCGGATCCGGCCACAGTTAAATTGACATAAGTGGTTGGTTTTATTGTTTGTGCTCCTCCCAATGAGTATTTAACTGTATTGCCTGCTGCAGTAGCTGTAAGCGTTCCTGTAGCCAATACAGCTCCGTTGGCAGTCAGGTAAGAGTTGGTTGCATTTATCCATGTCGAGCCTGCAACTGTACCGGTCAATGCACCTGTAATCGTAACATTTGAATTGTTAGTCACCGTAATCGCACCTGAAATTGCAACTGCGCCATTAAAGGTTATTGCATTTGTTCCTCCTAAAGCCTGATTGGAGGTTGTAAAAGTATAAGTACCCGTACCTGAAGTGAAAGTTCCGTTATTGGTTATCCCACCCCTGATTGTAAAGGCAGAATTGGCTGAATTCGTCCAGGTCCCATTGTTTGTGATCAGTCCGATGAATGTTTTTGTTCCTGTTGCATTTCCGAAAATCAATGTACCGTCAACAGTTGTCGGACCTGTTACCGTGAATGTTGAACGGTTGATGGTATTGGTGGTGCTTTCGCTTATGGTCAACCCACTGGCTGCAATATTATAAACCCCTGTTGATGCTCCTCCAATGGTAGAGCCCGATAGAGTCATTGAGGTTATAGTATATGTTTCAGCAACACTATTCGACCATGTACCCCCGGAAATAATTACCTGACCAAAAGTCTTTGATCCTGTGGTACTCGTAACTGTAAGGGTTCCTCTAAGAGTCGTGGTGCCGGTGAAATTGGTTGTGTAGGCACCGATAGTGATTGCAGAGCCGCTTGCAATGCTTATGTTGGCGCAGTTTGCATTGGTATTAACGGTTACAGTCCTGTTTCCTTCAATAAATACATTATCTCCGGCAACAGGAGCGGATGCACCCGATGAACCTCCTGAAGTTGCCGACCAGGTAGAAGTGCTGCTCCAGTTGCCTGTTGCAACTGAGTAGCGGTTTGCTGCGATGGCTGTTGATACTGATAAAAACATCAGCAGGGAAAATATGTAAAACATGAAGTTTTTACCCGGCCTTTTCATATCACTCAGATGTTAAATGGTAAATAGAAAACAGGTCTGCCGGATGAGACCTGAAAGAGAAAAAATCAGACATAAAGACATGGGAAGTTCTGGTCACCTGCATTGAATGAAGAGACTGATTATCAATGTTTAAATCGGGTACTTCGGGCGTTTTGTCGTTTGCCATATCTTTTGGTTCCAATCCTTCATTGCAGTCCGGTTCCGGAATTCATGTTACTGAATGGGAAACTCTTTTTCAGCATAGACCTCTGCCTTCTGTTCATTTGGAGCCTGAAATCTCACAACCAGTTTTCCTCGGTTGTAGTCAACACCATTTAGTTTTCTCAACTGCAGAACAAAGTGTCTGGATTTGTTGGGTGTATATACCGCTATTCCACGGACTATGCCAACTTCAACAGACTGACCGTTTCCAGAATCCCAGTTGACGATAAGATCTCCATAGACTGATATATCGCCCTTCCTTTGAAAGTTCAGCGCAAGTGTCGGAACTGTATCGGTCCTGGTATCAAGCTTCAAATCCGTAATCTCAATTGTTGATTTGAGATCGCCAACCCTAATGATAATTGGAATGGTGATGCCAAAAATGGGAACCAGTTTGATTCCGATTGTGTTCGTGTCTTTGACGGCTTCTTCCCCAAGTGGTTTTTCATCAGGGACAGCCCTGAAATAAACGTGTGAACGGTATTCACCAGCATGCATATCGGGCATTTTCCTGAACTGCATGCGCACAACCTGGGCTTCATTTGGGGCAAGAGTCACTGTTCTGGGGAAGAACCTGAGATATTTGTCTGCAAAAAACTGACCTGAATCCGGTACTTCAATCTGTTCAAAGGCTCCGTATTCAGTCATCCTGTACTGTACGAACGAAACGCTGTATCTGGAAGTATCACTGCCGGTATTAGCCAGTGTTAATTCCTGTGACATTTTACTGCCTTCGAAAATTACCCTTCGGGGTGTAACAAGCAGGTCTCCCTGCGCATGAACCGTGTTAGTATTCAACAAAATGGCTGAAAATGCCAGTGCTGAAAAAACTAAAAACCGATTCCTGATTATTCGCTGCATGGTTCTGATTTTTAAAATCCTGATCAAACTTACAGAATCTGACAGGCTGTAATTTTGAAGATCATTTATTAATGTACGGATTCGTTATTTGTAACCTCTGTAAGGGTTGCATTTATCATTACATTCCTTGGTAAAATAGTGATAAGAAATTTTTCCGTTCATTCGCGGTTCAAATCCGGTGAATGATGATGTATATTATAAAAAAAGTGCGACAGTTTCCTGTCGCACCTTTCCTGAAAAATATCTTTTTTGACTTAGTTGTAAGCGATGGTTACATCATAGGTACCTGAGTAGTTACCTGTAGCCTGGCTTGCACCTACGTTGAGGG
>WSXU01000090.1 GCA_009773455.1 Bacteroidota bacterium
AATATATTCGATGTTTGTCCCGCTACCCACAGCGCCAAGAGTCAATCCGTTGATTTCTTTGTCAGGCTGGAAGGCAATACCAGGGAATTCGATACGCACGTATTTTAATGTTCCGGAGTTATCCTGGTCGTCAGTACCACCGTAATGAGAGCGTGGCCCCCCCTCAATCTGGGGATCAGTTTTGTTTACTGTTGCTTTTCCGCAAAGGATGATACCACCCCAGTCGCCATAATTTCTGGAACCTGGAGCCTGGTTTGAAGTGAATACAATGGGCTGATCAGCAGTCCCGTTTGCAATCAGTTTGGCTCCTTTTTCAATGATCAGGGCAGCTTTGTTGGCTTTATCTCCACGGATAACTGTTCCCGGCTCAATGGTCAGGGTAACTCCGTCAACGACATAAACCCAACCGTTCAGCAGGTACACCTTGTCCTTAGTCCAAGTGGTGCTGGTAGCAATGTCACCGGCAGCAACTGTTACCGTTGTTGCAGGGTAAGTAGTAGTCTGAGGATCAAAATTTGCCCATCCTGCAGTCCAGTTATCGGTGCCAAATGCACCACGGTAGCTAACATGGTCAAAGAATGGATCATCAATCGTATTTGCTGCAGCAGGTGAGTACCAGTAAGAACCAGTTTTGAGTGGAGAACCTGATTTTAACAAGAAGTTTGGAGCGGTGAGGTTAAACGGGTTTTCAACCATCAGGTCGCTGTTGCCAGTCATTGTGGCATTTTTAAAATCGGTAGTATTAAACCAGGCGGTTTCTTCAGCAGCAGTCCACTCTCCGGACTTGGTTCCAAAATTTGTTGTACATCCGGCCAGAACCGAATTACGAAGCTTCAGGCTATTGTTTTTAGCATTGTCAACCGATGGGCCTTCAATGTATAGGCCGGTTACATAGCCTCCAAATATTGCATTGTAAATGTTCAATTTGGTATTCCTTCTCAGGTGCATGCCACGCAGGAAGTTTGGGTTAATGGTTGTTGTTGGCGTAGCCAATGGGCCAAACATACTGATGTTGCTGAAAATAGCAGAGGTGATCGGGGTATCTCCTGACCCTGTTCCATCGTTGTCCGACTCGAATCCGTTGGAGCCTGAACCTGGGTCTGCAATAGCCGGGTCGCGCAGGGAAACTCCGAATTGGACCATTCCATGGTAGCCGTAGTCAGTGTCGAAATCATCGTCCCATCCCCTGAAGGCGATCATGTGCTTAGCGTTTACAGCTCCGCCAAACCATTCGTAAGAGTCGTCGCCACTATAAGAAACCTGAATATATTCGATGTTTGTCCCGCTACCCACAGCGCCAAGAGTCAATCCGTTGATTTCTTTGTCAGGCTGGAAGGCAATACCAGGGAATTCGATACGCAC
>WSXU01000091.1 GCA_009773455.1 Bacteroidota bacterium
TAAACCTTTGCGCTTTTGCGTCCTAGGTCTTTGCAGCTTGATTCAATCCTTCACTCGCTGTCAATTCCCCAGTGAAAGCTGCATAAACCATAGCATATAACGGGCCTAAATATTTGGAAAAATCAGGATGAATTGGCAGTAGTTGTCTGCGCTCGAGCATTTCTTTTTGCGCTTGAAGCCAGGTATACCTTTCCATCTCCTCAAACGAATAACTTCTCAAGCGAACCGGACTGCCAGCCAGTCGGGCAACTTCACGATCCTGCTGTTTATCTGCAGCTGTGTATAGGACAGACAACATCTCTTGCTTGACGGCTTTTGGTTGATTAGTCGGGATGCTGACACCCCAGGTAGTATTCCATGGCTGGGTGAAGGTTGTTGTTCCGATCTCATTCCGGTATGGATTACTGTCATCCAGAATCGGTGCTGCCTGTCCGCCCCAACTCACTGCCAAAGCTGCTTTCCCTTGCTGTAATATGTTCAATATTTCAGCATTACCATATAGGTGGGTATCTGGAGGGCAGAAGCGTTTCAAATCAATAAAAAATTCTAAAGCGCGAATGGCTGCGCTGCTGTTAAAGGCTGGTTGGTGGTTATCATCCACTAATTCTCCACCAAAGGCCCACAGGTACGGTAGCCAATCCAGTAAGATTTCACTCGGGTGGGCTTTTAGCGCCATGGGATAATGACCAGCCGGTAATGTCAGCATTTCCAGAAGCTCTGGGATAGAACGCGGATCAAGGATACCTTCTGGTACATGAGTAAAATCCAGCAAGTCTTTACGATAAAAAATCAAATGTCCATCGGTAAATAAGGGTAATAGATATTGTTTTCCTTCCATCAGACTTTCAGCGTGAACCGCCGGGATAATATCAGCGAGATCGTATTCCTGAATGACTTCCACTGCAATACCTGGAAGGAGATTTTCAAAAGCTTCCAATTTTCCATCTGCTACCAAACCGGGCAGCCAGATATGTCCGGGTACACAAACAGCCTGGTAGGGAGATTGTTCTGCTGCCAGGCTGGTGTTCATCATCCCCTGATAATCCGCCCATGGTACGATCTTCAATTCTGCATCCCACTCCGGATGATCAGCGAGCTGTTGCTTCAAAACGGCTAATGCTGGGTCATCAGGGCCAAGAATCATATATTTCATCGGATATTCTCCACCATTTCACGAATCGTACGGCTGCTTTCCACCAATGTGTTGGCAATTCTGTGCAAACCACCGCCCATCAGGAATATGACATCTTTTCCATAGACGTCCAACATTTCCGGCAAACGGTCGAATGTCATGCCACCACCAGGTGTTGGAAAAATGGTTTTAAGGTGTCCCATCGGGTCCTG
>WSXU01000013.1 GCA_009773455.1 Bacteroidota bacterium
AATAGATATCTGTGTAAATCCGTCTGATTTGTGTCATCAGTGTTCTGATTCAGAGGGAGCGACTTAAGCGAGGGAGCGAAAAGAAGCGATCATCAATAAATATCTGTGTAAATCCGTCTGATCTGTGTCATCAGTGCTCTGATTCAGAGGAAGCGACTTAAGAGATGGAGCGAAAAATCAGCGAAAATCAGCGTTCCGGAGGATCGGCAGTATCGTCGTTCAAATGGGCGAGGGTGAGATGGAGCGAAAAGAAGCGATCATCAATAGATATCTGTGTAAATCCGTCTGATTTGTGTCATCAGTGTTCTGATTCAGAGGGAGCGACTTAAGCGAGGGAGCGAAAAATCAGCGTTCCGGAGGATCGGCGGTATCGGCGTTCAAATGGGCGATGGAGAGAGGGAGCGAGGGAGCGAAAAGTAGCGATGATCAATAAATATCTGTGTAAATCCGTCTGATCTGTGTCATCAGTGTTCTGATTCAGAGGGAGCGACTTAAGCGAGGGAGCGAATACTGCATGAAATCTCCGTTTGTTAAAATTTCGTTAATTTCATTCCATGTTGCATTTGGTTCAGACTTAATCGGTATTTTTGTAATTCAAACAAACCACCATGAATTCAGCACCTGCTGTTTTTACTTCCTCTATTTTAACATCATGGTCATGGTGGTGGCCAATCCTGGCCTCCTGAATCTATAACTACCCCGGCGGGAGCCTGAGCTCCCTTTCATTTGCCCCTTCAAAGATGGGCAATTCGGATTAATCTCCGGTAATTATCGCTATGGATCTTCCATTCCGGTTCCTGAACACTGATTTCAGTTCATGAACCCCGGAATACCGGCAAACCGGATGAATTCATCTTTTCACCAATCTCCAAACTACAAAAAAGCTCATAACAATGGACAGAAAAATAAACCTGACAGAACAGGAAATACCCCGTTTTTACTACAACATCGTGGCGGATATGCCCAACAAGCCACTGCCTCCGCTCCATCCCGGCACACGCCAGCCGATCACACCCGATTTGCTCGAACCGCTTTTTCCCCGTGAACTCATCCTCCAGGAAGTGTCTTCAGAACAATACATCCAGATCCCTGAAGAAGTCAGGAAAATATATGCCCAGTGGAGGCCAACACCCATGTTCAGGGCGGTAAACCTCGAAAAGGCACTGAATACCCCTGCCCGCATCTATTATAAATATGAAGGGGTGAGCCCGGCCGGATCACACAAGCCAAACACAGCCGTAGCTCAGGCCTTTTACAACAAGGCCGAAGGCATCAAAAAGATAACGACCGAAACAGGAGCCGGCCAATGGGGCACCGCCCTCTCTTATGCCTGCCAGATGTTCGGCATGGAGTGCGAGGTATTTATGGTCAAAGTAAGCTACGACCAGAAGCCGTACCGTAAAATCATGATGAATACTTTCGGCGGGAAAGTCCATGCTTCCCCTTCGAACCTCACCTCGGCCGGAAGAAGCATTCTGGAAACAGACCCCTTTTCGTCCGGAAGCCTTGGAATCGCCATCTCGGAAGCCATTGAGCGTGCAGCTTCGGACCCGAATGCACACTATGCCCTCGGTTCAGTGCTGAATCATGTACTACTGCATCAGACCATCATTGGTCAGGAGGCCATGGTTCAGATGGAAAAAGCCGGTTATATGCCTGATATCGTGATTGCACCCTTTGGAGGAGGAAGTAATTTCGCCGGAATCGCCTTCCCGTTTCTTAAGTTGAACCTCACCGATAACCAGAAGATCCGTTGCATCGCCGTGGAGCCTGAATCCTGTCCGAAACTGACCAGGGGAGAATTCCGGTATGATTTTGGCGACACCATGGGCCTGACCCCACTCCTGCCCATGTATACCCTCGGACATGACTTTATGCCTTCACCCATACATGCCGGTGGTCTAAGGTACCATGGCGCAGGTGTTATTGTCAGCCAACTGCTGAAAGACAACCTGATCGAAGCTGTGTCGGTGAACCAGCAACGCTGTTTTGAAGCAGGGATGCAGTTCATCAGAACCGAGGGCATTATTCCCGCCCCCGAAGCCACCCATGCCATTGCGGCGGTGATCGATGAAGCTAACCGCTGCCGTGAAGAAGGTACAGCCAGAACCATATTGTTCAACCTCTGCGGACATGGCTATTTCGATATGACAGCTTACGAGATGTTTATGTCGGGAAAACTCAACGGTGAAAAACAGGTCAGCGACAGCAGCATTCGGGATTCAATCAGGGGTCTTGAGATGCTGCAACCCGTAATCTGATCTGTGACGATGCCTGTTTTTGCGGGTCTCCCTGCCATTGGAGGGAGATTCGCAGGCAGGGGTTAAATGCCGCTACTTTTCGGCAAGCAGCATTTCCCGTGCCTCATCAAGCTTTTTCTTTTCTTCGGCAGGAAGAACAGGATATTCAACTTTAAGTTCCCTGATCCGGTTGATGAGGATGTTGCTCACAGCATAACGCATAAACCACTTACGATCGGCAGGAATCACATACCAGGGGGCATAATCGGTCGATGTATGGGTAAGCATATCTGAATAGGCATCCATGTATTCATCCCAGTGCAGCCGCTCCTGAACATCGGCCGATGAAAACTTCCAGTTTCTGGCAGGATCGTTGATCCGGTCGAGAAAGCGCTTTTTCTGTTCATCTTTTGATACATTCAGGAAAAACTTAATCACAATGGTGCCATTATCGGTCAGGTGACGCTCCAGGTCGTTGATCTGACGGTAACGGTCTTTCCAGAAGGCAGGCGTAACTTCTGATGTACTTCTGATGCCCGGAAGTTGCTGCCTGATGAGGTATCCGGGATGCACTTTCACCACCAGTACCTCTTCGTAATACGAACGGTTGAAAATGCCGAAACGTCCCCGTTCGGGCAGGCATTTGTAGGTGCGCCAGATATAATCATGGTCAAGTTCATCGGGTGAAGGGCTTTTGAAACTATATACCTGGCAACCCTGGGGATTCAGTCCCGACATTACATTTTTGATGGTTCCATCCTTGCCTGCCGCATCCATAGCCTGAAAAATCAGCAAAACCGCGAAGCGGTTATCGGCATACAGTTTATCCTGCTCACCGATCAGTTCCTGAATGTTAGCTGCGAGCAGGCGGGTAGCCGTATCTTTATCTTTTACATCAGCGGTATAGTCATGGCTGAAATCCGAAACCAGGTGTTTCTTACCCGGGACAGCAAGAACAGATTGATCCTTTAACAGGTTTTTCATATGAAGCAATGAGGTCGGTTTTGATTAAAAACAACTAAAAGTAATGAAAAGCGATGAAGGCTCATCATTCATGGGTATAAGAATGATGAATTCTTCAGGCTCCAACCCTAAAAATTCAGACCTTTGCTGATATGATGAACTATTGATGAATTCTGAAACCGGAAAATCCATTTCACCATCAGGTTTTCTGCAATTCTTAATTCGTCGTTTTTACCCTGAGCGTGGTTGGTGAGCTTTTCGTCGAACCATGTCGAAGGGCGTCATTCCCCGCCTACGCTGCGCTTCTGCGGGGCAGGCGTCAATTCATAAATCGTAAATCGTAAATCTTTTAACCTCATCCCATGCCATACCTTGTCGTAGACCTTGAAATGAGCGGCCCCGAACCGGGCTATCACGAAATCATCCAGATCGGGGCGGTTCTGCTGAACGACAACTGGGTAGAACTCGGAACATTTCTCACCAATGTTTATCCTGAAAATGAAGAGGCTTTCACGGCTTCCGCCGAAAAAGTACACGGACTTTCGTGGGATGAACTTCAGGAGGCACCCATGGTTTATGAAGTGCTTGAAGATTTCGAAAAATGGATCCGGAAAATGCTGAAAAGACAGGGTGGTGACCTGAAAGACCTTGTCATCTGCGGCCAAAGCGTAATCTTCGATGTCAACTTCCTGAAATTCGCCTACAGCGGTGAAAACATCGACTGGCCATTCAGCAACAAGCTGATCGACCTTCATACCATTGCTTTCTATACCTTCAGAATTCTTGAATCCAATGGTAAAACAGTTCCTAAATCACTCAGCCTGAAGGCAATATCTGCTTACTTCGGCTTTGAAAGGGAAGGAACCACCCACAATGCGCTCGAAGATTCGCAATTGACCATGAAGTGCCTGCAGCGGTTTTTCCAGATGGCGGCAAAATTCAAGGTGATAGATTAAAATACAACAATGACACCGCTGTTTAAAAAGCTTAACTATAAGAATCAGCCCGAAATCATCGTGTTGAACCCGCCTGCGACTTTCCTGACAGAGATGGATGCGATGAAGTCGTATGCCAGGTTCCCGGTATTTCCCGGCACCGGAACCCGGATTGAATTTTTAATGGCCTTCGTTATGACACAGGCAGAAGTCGACAGGCTTTCGGCAGCTATGGTCCCCCTGCTGGCCGAAGATGCCGTATTGTGGTTTGCCTACCCCAAACAAACTTCTAAGAAGTTCCGATGTGAGTTCAACCGCGACAACGGATGGAAGGTGTTGCAGTCGCTGGAATATGAAGGGGTGAGAATGGTTGCCGTTGACGAAGACTGGTCGGCACTCAGGTTCCGCAAACAGGCCCTGATCAGGAAGTCCCGTTAAAATTCTGTTCTGTGGCAGTTAACAGAACAGCCGGGTATTTCTTTTTACCGGTGTCAGCCTTTATTTGTGCGACAGGCCGGTGGTTTACCGACTCCAGCAACAGTTCGGCAAGATCAGCTACCCTCACCTCCGACTGACCGGCAAATGTTTTTTTACACAAAGGGCAGGCAGTTGCGATGATGTCGGGCTGATTGACAGTGAGGGAGGCCAGTGTTGCCCGGGTAATATCCTTCCGTTTTTCAGCCGGGAGATCTGCCATTCCAAGACTTCCACCACAACACAGTGAATACCTGCGTTCATTGCCGGCTTCAACCAGGCTGTAGCTGCGGGCAATCAACCGGCGTGGCTGATCATAGATACCACTGCCCCTTCCCAGATCACAGGGGTCGTGGAAAACAACGGTCTCAGGAGAAAAGTATGTTTCCAGCTTCTTTTCAGCAACAAGCTTTAATAGATACTCACTGTGGTGAAGAACGGGGATATCCAGCCGGTAGTCATCTTTGAACATCTTGTAGCAGATGGGGCAGGTGGTTACCAGGATTCCGGCCCCGCTTTCACGGATAAGTTCCCTGTTTTTCGAAACAAGAACTTCTGCAGCCCTAAAATTACCTGAAAGTTTTAAGGGCCTGCCGCAACAGATGCTTCCCTCCTCATCAATAAAGGACACCTCCACCCCTGCTTTATCAAACAACGCCAGCATTGCCCGGGTAGCAGATGGGTTCAGGTGACCCATGCAGCCGGCAAAAAAAGCTACTTTTCCTGGCTTAACCTCCTGCCGGTCAATGTAACCATAGGAGTTTTCAGAGAATACCTGATTTCTGCTCCGCTCATTCAGGCGGATAGCGGTGTTTTCAATCCCTACCGGACAACTGGCATTACAGCGTCCACAGATCAGGCAGGTGTCCGTTTTGAACTGATCGGGAACTTTATCCCTCAGATCCCTCAGGAAATAAGCAGGTTGAATGTTGTGAATCCCCAGATCACTGCTCAGCTGACATTGATCGATGCAGAGTCCGCAACGGGAACAGGCGTTCAGCTCAACCTCAGTAAATGAAGAGTGTTCCTGTTTTTCACGGATACCAAACCTTCGAAGGAAAATAAGAAAAACCTCGGTCAGTATGTGCATATAGCGGGTAAATGGCATGCTGACAAAGAAAGTGCCCAGGGCAATGGAGTATGCCAGCCAGGCCGGGTACCTGAGCACTTCCAGTGGCAGGAAACGGGCCAGGTAATGACCGAGCGTATTGGTCAGAAAACCACCGGTATCAAAAAGACCTGCATTAAAGCTTTCGGCGAGCAACCGCAGCGGGAATACCATCCAAAGTGAGGTCAGGGCTAGTTTATCGATGGTATTCTGCCTGGTGGTCCTTTTCATTCCTACAATACTGCTGCTGTACCGCTTGTACATTGCAATAAAAAGACCCGACAGGACAAAGAGCAACAGAAAATCCATGGCAAATACAAAGAACTTCCGGTATGGCAGTTCTTTCAGATCGTGTACGAAAAACTCGAAGAAAATCGGGTACCAGGGTGGGTTCATCGTACCATGGCTGTACCACCTTGTTTCAAGGTTACCCGCAACAATCAGGAGGAACCAGCCGAAAGCCAGGCTCATGTGCATATAGCCCAGCCAGAAGTTTGCCCTGAAAACCTTTCGGTGAAGCAGGCTTTCCGAAACCACTTCGCGGGAGGCATAAATAAATTTTCTACTGAAGAGTCCTTTGAGAAATAACCGTTTATCGCTTGCCGGAAGACCCCTGAACCAATGGATCCACTTCCCGAATACAACCATCAGCACAAAGGCCATTCCGGTAATAAAGGGCAATATGAACGGATCGTACTTCATAGGCCTTGAATTTCAGCATGTTTACGAACCAGCAGGACAATGTTCCGGGTATTGATATTTCTCGGGCAGACCAGGGTGCATTTGCCGCACAGCATACACTTTGATGCTTCGGCCATCATCAGTCTCTCATCACCTCGCTTTATACGGTGGATCAGTTCCCTGAGTCCGAACCTGGTAAACCGGCCGGCAGAGCAGGTTGCAACGCAGCTACCGCATGAAATGC
The DNA here is from genome assembly GCA_009773455.1 of Bacteroidota bacterium. Taxonomy (GTDB): domain Bacteria; phylum Bacteroidota; class Bacteroidia; order Bacteroidales; family Lentimicrobiaceae; genus Lentimicrobium. The sequence goes on from WSXU01000013.1 coordinate 6,646, forward strand.
ACAGATTGAATCCCGGTTCGGCTTCCGAAACAGCCCTGGCAAGGGCTGTGCTGACCGAATCCAGATCGGTTTTATTCGATGCTATTGATGTATATCCAAAGTCGGCCATCCTTTTCTCTTCCTCAATTACATGAACAAGCAACTTCAGTCACCACGAAGGTACTGATGTATCTGCAGCGCAGCAGCCTTCGCACTATTCACTGATTCGCCGACATTACCGGGCCCGGTACATGTTCCGGTGACAAAAACACCCTTTACACCTGTCAGGGTGCTGCCGGTATGGGCATTGGCTATGTCGGCAAATCCATCTGCGTTATCACTCAGGCCCAGGGATCTGAGGATGGGCAGGGTATTGGCAGGCGGCGACATACCGGCCATCAGAACGACCAGATCAACCGTCAGTTGCACAGGTTTCGAAGCCAGGGTATCTTCTGCTTTGATGATTACCTGCCGCAGACGGTTCTCATTGGCTTCGGACAGTCTGCCACGGATGAAGCTCACACCCTTCACCTGGGCTTCCTTGTACAACTGTTCATACCCTGAGCCAAACATGCGCAGGTCCATATAGAAATTATATACCTCACATCCGGGAAGCGCTTCCCTGACCTCAATGGCCTGCTTAACGGCTGTAACACAGCAAACCCTGGAACAGTATGGCTTGTTTACTTTTTCGTCACGCGAACCGACACAATGGATGAAGGCAACTTTTCTTGGCTCAGAACCATCTGCCATCAGCGGTTTTCCATGAAGGGAAAACATTTTTTCAAAATCGGCCGAGGTAATCACATTTTCGAAAATGCCATACCCGTATTCTTCTTTTTTGCGGGCATCGAACAGCTCGAACCCGGTGGCCAGCAGAACGGCATCAGCAACACCTACCCTATCGGTGGAAGTCTGCAGATGAAAATTCCCGTTGCTGAAACTGACTGAAGTTACGGTGGTTCCCGACAGAATTTCCGTATCGGTGGTAACTGAGGATTCAAGTTCGGTTATGACCTCCGCTGCATGACGGCCCGATGGGAACAACCTGTCCCAGTTCCGCACATTTCCCCCAGTCGACGATTCCTTTTCATACAGCAATACGTGGTAACCCAGTTGATTCAGCGCTGCAGAGGCTGCCAGTCCGGCTACCCCACCTCCTATTACGGCGACTGTTTTGCTCATATATGCTGATTTGTGTGCTTCTACTATTGATAGAATTTCAGATTCACCGGTGACACAGGTTGTCCAAGATCTTCGCCCTGAGCCCCCCTGAATTTAGCCCCTGGGTCATATTTAATCCCGATTTTATCGAGCAGGCCGTCCACCGGCACCTGGTGGAGTTGCAATCCCAGTTCCCAGGGATCGAAGCCCAGCACCAGGCCTGCAACCTCCTCATAGGTCAGCGAGGGAATTCCATGTCCGTTTTCACCGTACGTTTTGCCTTCCATTTCAGCCAGGGCATACTGCCAGCGGTCGAGGAAGTAAGCACAACCCGGACAGTTAGCGATGATAAAGTCCGGTTTTTCGGGCTCCATCGATTCGAATTTCTTTTTAGAACCGGATATAGAATAACCCCTGTTTGCCTTCACCAGGTACTGCCTGAATCCAAATCCGCAGCAATGGCGGCGTTCGGGGTAGTCGATCACCTCTCCACCCCAGGCTTCTACCATTCCGGCAAGCACATATGGATATTCAGCACCGCCAATGCCCTTCTGGGGAAACATCTTGGCGTAATGGCAACCGATGTGGTCAACCACCCGCAAGGGTTTACCGGTATGCTTGTTTACGAGCCTGTATTTCGATTTTCCGGCGATTTCATTCCTGAATTTGAAGATGACATCACTGGTATGGGCAAGGTTTCCTGGTACATCAAACTTTCGTCCGGTTGCTTTGTCGAGGTTTTCTCTTACCCTTGCTTCGACTTCCGGAAAATGCTCCCAGGAGTCAAGAATTTCGGTATAAATCCCGAACGAAGTAACACAGGAAGGCACGTAATTGGTATAGCCAGCCTCCTTCATCAGCGCAAAATTCCGTCCGACAACGGTCATGGTTGTTTCAAGGGGGACCACTTCGGCATGGTAACCAATGCCTGTACAGGTGGTGTGATGCGGATCATCAAACACCTCTTTCCCAAGTACATCCCTCATGATTTTCAGAAAAGCGGTTTCAGAGCCGGGAAAAAAGTTCTGCCGGATACAGCTTCTTACATAATAGAACTTATCACCGGCAATCTCTTTCTGGTATTCGTTCCAGATAACTCTTTTTCCCTCCTGTTTCATTTTTTGGAATGTCTGGTGTTATCGTTTTTTGTAAAGACACTTTTAAAGTATTCGCTGTCCTTTCCTGTTCCGCTTTCCATACCCATCTCCCCTGCCTTCCGGGCCGAATGCTCTTCGATTTTACTGAACCACTCCATACCACCCGTGACTTCAAAAATACGCTTCAGTTCATCAAGGTCATCCTGCGACACCTTTCTCAACGCACCGGGACCTTCACCCTGATAGTTGGCTCCAACCTTAGGAAGTATTTTCGCTGCATTGGCTTTTTCCCAATCCCACACTGGGCCCTGTTCAGGGAAAAGACCAGTGTCGATGTGGTCGAAATGCACACAATACCCTGTCTCCAGGATGGATTCACCGACCATACGTTTGAGGGCGAGTTGCTGGCGGCCTTTCTCTGATTCAACGAAAAGACCGGTTTCAATAGAGAGGCTGCGCAGGGCCTGGATGATCATTCCTGGGGCATTCTGCCTCGGGCAGCGGGTTTTGCAACTCATACATTCGCCGCAATACCAGATGGTATCACCCGCCAGCAGTTCCCTGAGGGCATCTTCATCGCGCGACTGAACGATTTCGGCAATCGCCCGCGGCTGATAATCATACACTTCAGCGGCCGGACAGATGGCAGTACACGTACCGCAATTGATGCAGGCCGATATTCCTTCAATAAACCTGATATCCTGATTCAGTTTTTCAAATAGTAAACCCATGATACCGTATATGATATGCTTATCTTAAAAAAGCGGTACTTTAAATACTCATGACAAACCTACATGAATTCATGACAATTCACAAACACCCGGGAAAACTCATGCTGACCTGACAGTCAGAGGTGTCAACAGGCAGATATGTTCCCTCTGACAAATTTAATCAAATTATTTTCAGTGAAAATATAATGAACTGCCTTTAACAGAAAACCAATTCTGAAGAAAATCCTAATACATGACAAGCAACCATTGAAAATCACATGTTGATATACTTTAATTGACCGGTATGTTTTATCCGTCAGTTTTTTAATTTTTCAGAGAGGAAATATACCATTTATTCGCTTTATAAACAAACCATTCAGATTTACCTTAATTTAATGAATGCCTGTATTTTACATCATATATCAGGAAATTATACCGCAATTTGATCTGATTATGAATAGGCCAGTGTTCAATTTTGTATTTCATTCATTTCCGGCACGATAAGAATATATGTTAAAATATTTACAAAAACCCTTATCAAACAAGCGCTCCGGTTTTGTAATGTTTCATATCTTTGAAGGTTAACTTTCAATTTTCCATGGAACTGAATGATGCTGAAATAAGTCTGGTTGCCGGCATAATTTTGGAGGATTACGGCCATCTCTTCCCATCAACCTACCCCGACATACCATTAAACCTGACCATGCTTAAATCATCGCTTGTCAAAGCAGGGATTCTGGTGGAAAAGAATGAAATCCCTGACATCATGGAACGGGTGGAACTGGCACTGGCCGCCATTGTTCCGTTAAAATGGAGCAATTACGGATCAATAGCCATCCTGCTGAATCAGCAATATCCTGACGAGGAACTGCTTGAGATCAGCGTTCAGCGCGTTGCTGAACTCACAAGGGCCTTGCCGAATTTCAGGGATGAAGGGATGCCGGAAGAAGATGTAATGGACTCAATTATCTATACCTGGATCAGTCTGACCGATGAAGATCTTGATCTGAATGAGGATGAAGCGTGGAGTTAGAATTGCCGGAAGTTCCGGCAAAAGCCAAAATAGCACATTCATTAAAAAACCCCTTATGGCAAGATTCCTGTTGATTGTGATTGTTGCCTTCTGCTCCTTTACAGCAGTTGCACAGAAAAACAGTTTCAGACCTCCGGATTACAAAAAGATAGGCAAGGCGATTCTGAAGCAGGAATCAGCAACTTTCTATTCTGATCTGATGGTTCGGTATAAAGCCCATGACACAACCCTGAGTCCATACGAGTATCATCTGCTTTACTACGGTTATACCCTTCAGGCTGAATACGAACCCTATGCCCACCAGGCATTTGCCGACAGTCTTATGGCCATTGTCCGTAAAAACCAGATCAGCCCCGATAACTATGATCTTGTTGTTAAGTATGCCGGTAAAATCCTTGATAAATGCCCGTTCGATATGCGTTACCTTGATCCGCTCATTTATGTTTACCGGATGCAGGGGAAAAACGATCTGGCAGCCATGCTGGAGTTTAAACTTGGCCGGATCATTGAAACTATTTTCACCACCGGTGACGGACTGACTGAGAAGACAGCATTTCACGTTATTTCTGTTTCACACGAATACGACCTGCTTAGGGCACTGGGATTTGGTTATGCGGGAGAGCAAAGTCTTACCCGCGGACAGTGCGATTTTCTGAAAGTTGAAACCAATGATTATGGGATCAACGGAATGTATTTCAATGTCTCAGCTTTATTGAGAGCAGCGGGAAAATAATCTGTCCGGTTATGGGTTTTACCGAACTTTCAACCTCAAATCTTGCCACTGAACACATCTGTTGTGCAATCGCTGAGAAAAAAGAAGAATCAGGGCTGGCGTTAAAAAAGGACTGGCTGAATGAGAGAATCCGTGAAGGCCTGATATTCCGGAAACTGGACCAGCGAGGGAAGGTCTTCATTGAATACCTTCCGGCTGAAAAAGCCTGGGCACCGGTTTTTGCCCCGCATTATCTATACATTAATTGCTTTTGGGTTTCAGGAAGCTTCAAGGGGAAAGGCTATGGAAAGGATCTGATCGGATCATGTATAGCAGATGCAAAGCATACCTCGGGCATTGTAGCGTTGAGCTCTGCTAAAAAGAGGCCTTTTCTTTCCGACGGAAAATTTTTGAAGAAAGCCGGCTTTACAGTCTGCGATGAAGCCAATCCCTATTTTGAACTCCTCGTTTACAAAACCGATCCTTCGGCTCCTGATCCCCGTTTCGCTGATCATGTCAGAAACCCGGTGGTTAATTTTGGACCCGGACTCGATCTGTTCTACACATCCCAATGCCCTTTTGCCCCTGATTATGCAGTTATGGCAGCCAATCATGTACATGAAAAGGGGCTTACCATCCGGATTCACCATCTTGACACCCGCGAAAAAGCCGTTCAACATTCTTCGGCATGGTCTACATACAGTGTTTTTAAAGACGGTATATTTCAGACACATGAGATTCAGACAGCCGCAAAGTTACTTGCACTGGCAACACAGTAAGCACACAAATTGAATATGTCGGTAATGCTGTGTCTCTCAGCTATCTCAATTTCCCGTAAAAATCATTGAACAATCCTGCTTCCTGTAAATCCGGGAGACCGGAATAATTAGTCCATATCAATATTGGGCTGTATTTTCAGCTCCATGCTATCGAGTTCCAGGGCCAGCAGGTTGCCGAAACCTGAGCGGTTGCTCATGTAACAGCCATTGTCGAGATCGATAAAGGGATAAGAGGGTGATTTTATGGTAAGGTCAATGAAATCAAGGCTGACCGGGACATGACCGTGAATTACCTTACGGAAGCCGATCTTGTATGATTTCACTTTAAATTCCCTGACCCAGAGCATGGTCTGAGTATCTTCAAAAGGATCTGGAATCTCAAAATTCAGGCCGGCATGAACGAGTACGAATTTATCCAGCAGATGGTAAAGCGGAAGATTACGCATCCATTCGATGTAATGTTCAGGGATATCAAGCATATTCTCGGTACCAAAACTCAGCATGGCTTCCTCTCCGCCATGTTTGAGCCACTGGGCCTTTGATTTGTTCGCCTGTTTGAAGAAAAGGAAGCTTTTGACTTCCTTTTCTTCATCATATGAATTGACAAAGAATTCCTCGTGATTGCCTTTAAGTGCGACAATACTGTGCCCCTGATCCTGCAGTCCCATCACATAATCAAGCACACCCTTTGAATCCGGGCCACGGTCAACAAAATCGCCCAGAAAAAAAAGCATGTCTTCTTTCGAAGGCACAATCTGCGTTTCGATCAGGGAGATCAGGCTGCGTTTACAGCCATGAATGTCAGGGATAACCCATTGTTTCGGCATGCAGGCGTCTATTTGGCTTTCCCCTGGTTGGCTACCGCTTCCATCAGTTTCCTGATCTCTTCCGGATCACCCAGAAAATAATCCTTCAGAAGGTTCAGTTGGTCATCAAATTCGAAAACATAAGGAATTCCTGTCGGCAGGTTCAGACTGACGATGTCCTTATCACTGATGTTTTTCAGATATTTGATCACTGCCCTGAGGCTGTTACCGTGGGCTGCCACCAGCACCTGGCTATGTTTTTTCAGCGACTCGCGGATTTCACCTTCCCAGTAGGGCACCATGCGTTCAACCGTTTCCTTGAGCGATTCGGTGAGCGGAATAAAGGCCTGCGGCTCATTTTTATATCTTGGGTCAAGGCGCGGATTGCGTTCATCGGTTTCAGCAAGGGGTGCAGGGGGAACATCATAACTGCGTCTCCAGACCAGCACCTGTTCATCGCCGTATTTTGCAGCGGTTTCAGCCTTATTCAGGCCCTGGAGGTTTCCATAATGCTTCTCGTTGAGCCTCCAGCTCTTTAGTACCGGAATCCAGAGCTGATCCATCTCTTCAAGAGCAAGGTTCAGGGTTTTTATGGCCCTTTTCAGATAAGAAGTATAGGCCAGATCAAAAGCGAATCCGTTTTCTTTCAGCACTTTCCCGGCTTCGCGGGCTTCCCCGACTCCTTTTGCCGATAAGTCAACATCGGTCCATCCGGTAAAACGGTTTTCCTTATTCCATTCACTTTCGCCATGGCGTAACAACACAAGTTTCTTCATAAAAACAGGTATTTTGAGCTTAATTAAGTCTTTTGAATTGCGCTGCAAAGATACACAATAGATGCCTGCAAAATTTAGGAGGATTGCGTTTATATGCTGTAATTTATTGTTCAAGCTTAGCAACACTGAACGAACCGGCTTATCTGTTCAGCAATAACAGTAAGCCGGGCAGCAACATGAAACCAACGTAAACCGATCAGGCAGGCAGGTGGTTCCCCGCTGAAAAAATTCTTACCTTCGCAACGCAGCCGGAATGATCGGCTCCCTGAAACAAAAGTATCTTTTATGAACCTTTACAGGCGGATTAACAACATTACCGGCTGGGTAGTATTTATCATTGCCAGCTCCGTTTACCTTCTGACCGCAGAACCAACCACCAGTTTCTGGGATTGCGGCGAATACATCGCCACCGCTTTTAAACTCCAGGTCGGTCACCCGCCGGGAGCACCCCTGTTCCAGATGCTTGGGCGCTTCTTCTCGCTTTTCGCTTTCGGGAATGAAGCAAATGTGGCCTTTATGATCAATGCCATGTCGGCATTCAGCAGTGGCTTTACAATCCTTTTTCTATTCTGGAGCATTTCTCATCTGACCAAGAAACTGGTTTCAGCAGGCGATGATCTTCAGATGGGCGAAATCCTGACCATAACCGGCAGTGCGCTGGTAGGGGCGCTGGCTTATACCTTCAGCGATTCATTCTGGTTTTCAGCCGTTGAAGGTGAGGTTTATGCCATGTCATCGTTCTTCACCGCCTTTGTTTTCTGGGCTATGCTCAAATGGGAAGATGCAGCCGATCAGCCCCATTCAATACGATGGATTGTCCTGATCGCTTTTATGATCGGCCTCAGCATCGGGGTTCACCTGCTTAACCTGTTGGCCATACCTGCCATTACCCTGATTTTCTATTTCAAAAAATACAAGCCATCGGCAAAAGGCATTGTTCTGGCATTGATCTCTTCGGTACTCCTGATCGGCCTTATCATGAACCTGATTGTTCCCTGGATAGTGAAACTGGCCGGATTATTTGAACTGTTCTTTGTCAATTCAGTCGGTCTCCCGTTCAACATAGGTACAGTCATTTACTTTTTACTCATTGGCTCAGGAATTGTCTGGGGATTATATTATACCCGCAAAACAAAAAAAGTACTCTGGAATACCATTTTACTTTCTTTCACCTTTATCCTGATCGGCTACTCGAGTTTTTTCATGCTGATCATCCGTTCCAATGCCAATACCCCGATCAACGAGAACCAACCCAGCAACGCCATCAGCCTTCTCTCGTACCTGAACAGGGAGCAATATGGCGACTGGCCTTTGCTGCACGGACCTTATTATAATGCCCCCGTTGTCGACCGAACCGACGGCAATCCCGTTTATAAAAGAGACGACGCTTCAGGGAAGTATGTCATCATCGATAACAAGAAAGACATGGAGCCGGTATATGACCCGGCGTATACCACCATCTTTCCGAGGATGTGGAGCGGCAATGAGCAGACCCATAAGGACAATTATAAGAAATGGGGGAAAGTCAAAGGCACACCGTTGAATGTTACCAACCAGGAAGGTGAACCGGAAACCCTGATCAAACCTACCTTCAGCGAGAATCTCAGGTTTTTCTGGAATTACCAGCTGCAGTTTATGTATGTGCGTTACTTCATGTGGAACTTTGCCGGAAAGCAGAATGATGTCCAGGGGTTTGGCAACGACCTTGACGGAAACTGGATCAGTGGCATCAACTGGCTGGATGAAATGCGGCTCGGGCCACAGAAGAATATTCCCGAAAGTATGGAAAACAAAGGGAGAAACAAATTCTACCTGCTCCCGCTTCTGCTTGGCCTCGCCGGACTGGTCTGGCATACCAACCGAAACCACAAAGACGCCCTTGTCGTTGCCATGATGTTTATCATGACAGGACTGGCCATTGTGGTTTACCTGAACCAGTATGCTTATCAGCCCCGCGAACGTGATTACGCCTATGCGGCATCTTTCTATGCCTTTGCCATATGGATTGGCATCGGTGTTGCCGCCCTGATCCAGCTAATGCAGAAAATACTGAAACGGAATATGGCTGCCTTGCTGGCAACCGGCATCTGCCTGGTGGCAGTCCCCGGCATCATGGCATCGCAAGGATGGGACGATCATGACAGGTCCGATCGTTATACCGGCCGTGAAATAGCCAGAAGTTACCTGGAATCGTGCGCACCAAACGCCATTCTTTTTACCATGGGCGACAACGACACCTTCCCGCTCTGGTATGCCCAGGACGTGGAGGGAATCCGAACCGATGTAAGGGTAGTGAACCTGAGCCTGCTCAGCGCCGACTGGTATATTGGCCAGATGAAGCGGAAAGTGTATGATTCCGAACCTGTACCGTTCAGCCTGACCTACGATGAATTCAAATCAGGAACACGCGAAGTGGTCTATATTTCAAACGATCAGCGGCTCACAGGTCCGGTTGACCTGAAAGAACTGTTCAACATCATTCATACTCAGCCTGAGGCTTTGCAGGTAAACAGTTCCATAGGCATGGTCGATTATTTCCCGACCAATTATTTCTATCTGAATGTTGATTCAGCAATGGTCGTAAATAACGGAACTGTCCCCCCCGACGATGCAAAATACATCGTAGATACCCTTACCTGGAAAATAAACAGAAGCATGGTAACCAAGAGTTCACTGATGGTTCTTGATCTCCTGGCGAACAACAACTGGCAGCGTCCGGTTTACTTTTCAACCACGGCCGGCGAAAGCGCTTACCTTGGACTGACAGAATATTTCAGGCTGGAGGGAATGGCTTACCGTCTGGTTCCTGTTAAGAAGCCTTCAGGAGAAAATTTCATGGGGCACATTAACAGTGGAATTCTTTATGACAGGCTGATGAATAAATTCAATTATGGCAATATGGAAAAACCGGGTGTCTATCTCGATGAAACCAATCGCCGGATGGTCACCAACCTCAGGAATAACTTCGGAAAGCTCGCCGAACAATTGCTGGCCGAAGGTAAAAACAAGGAAGCCATTGCTGTTTGCGAACGATGTCTTGCATTTGCCCCCGACAATGCCATGAGGTACGATTTTTTCCTTCTACCGGTGGCAGAGGTCTTTCTGAAGGCAGGCGCTGAAAAGCAGGGAATGGCATTGCTTGGAAGGCTTTATGATCTGTATACTGAAGATCTGGACTACTATTTCAGTTTTCCGAAAAATCGCATTGACCAGTTTGACAATGAGATGCAACAGGCCCTGGCCATGATCAACCGTGTCGGCATCGTGGCCGGAGAGCATAACAATGAGGCATTTGCCGATAAGGCAAGGGCCGAACTGGAGAAACAGTATGAAAAATATGTGATGCTGACCGGGAAGCGGTGATGGAAGAGAAGATTTCTAATTTCTAATGCCTAATGTCTGATTCCGAAAATCCAATGGCTGAAGATAGAAGGGAAAACATGAGGAAAGTCATGGGATGTATTGAAAGCATGTATTGACAGGTCTTTCAGAACACCCATCAATGAACTCTCGTATGATTTTTACTTTGAGCCCGCCAAAAGCAGGTAAACTTTAAGCCTGCCAAAGACGGGTATACTTTGAACTTTGAACTTTGAGCTTTGAGCTTTAAGCCCGCCAAAGGCGGGTAAACTTTAAACTTTTAACTTTCTACCTGCCTGCGGCAGGCAGGCTTTTTACTTCTTACTTCCCCATGTATCTCTCCAAATCTCCGGGCATCCTCCGAAGCCTTACCCGAAAGAACCTGATCTGGGATTTCCCCGGCCGGGCGAAGGAGATATTCCTGACGTTTGATGACGGGCCCATCCCGGAAATCACTCCTCAGGTGCTGGAGATACTCAATCAGTATGAGGCCAGAGCTACTTTTTTCTGCGTGGGCGATAATGTTCAGAAACATGCCGGTGTTTACCAACAGGTTGCAGAAGCTGGTCATGTCATTGGCAACCACACCTTTCATCACCTCAGTGGCTGGAAAACACCGCTTGATGAATACCTCGCCGATATCGAGATGTGCAATCAGCTTGTAAAAAGCCCTTTTTTCAGACCTCCGTACGGCCGTATCAGGTCATCGTACATCGCCCCTGTCAAGGCGAACTACCAGATCGTCATGTGGTCGGTCCTGAGTGGTGACTTCGACAGGGAATCGAGTCCTGAAAAGGTATTGAATAACGTACTGCAACACACCACCGATGGCAGCATTGTGGTTTTTCACGACAGCCTGAAAGCTGCTGACCGCCTGTTCTATGCCCTTCCCAGATTTCTTGAACACTTCTCCGGTCAGGGGTTCCGGTTCAGTACCATACAATGATTCAGCCATAAGGTCCGGCTTGCCCTTGTTAAGCATTTTCCCGCTAAAGCATTAATATATCCGGCTGAAAAAAAATGCCTGCCCCGGTGTGGAACAGGCATTTTCAAAACTGAGAATTCTTATTGCTTTGCTGCAGCAGGGACTTCGCCGGTAAGTGATTTAAGGAATGCCGTTATATCGGCGGCCTGTTCCGTTGTCAGTTCCTTGTTCAGTTCGGCTTTGGCCATCAGGGTTACAGTTTTATCAAGTTCCTTTACACTGCCATCGTGAAGATAAGGCCAGGTTTCAGCTATGTTTCTGAGACTAGGCACCTTGAACATATACTTGTCAGCTTCATTTTTTGTCGCCTGCATTTTACCCGGATCATCCGTTTTGCTTCCTGTCAGCTCTAAGTGCGTGCCAAAAAGCGGGTATTTCTGAAACATATTACCCCCCATCAACGGGCCAATATGACAGGCATTGCAGCCGGTTCCCATGAAAGTCTCCAGGCCCTTCAGTTCCTGTTCTGTCAATGCAGTATTATCGCCCTGAAGGAACTTGTCAAACCTGGAGGGTGTAAGCAGGGTGCGCTCAAAAGCTCCGATGGCTTTACGCATACTCTCAAAAGTCATGGGATCTTTGGCTTCCGGGAATGCCGCGGCGAACATTTTCTTGTAATTTTCCTCCTTCGAAAGTCTTGCCATAACTTCCTTTTCGCTGGGCATATTCATTTCGGCGGGGTTCATCACCGGACCGCCGGCCTGCTCCTCCACATCTTTCATACGACCATCCCAGAACTGCACAAAATGAAGTGCTACATTCAAGGTGGTGGGCGAGTTACGTGTCCCGGGTTCACCGTTATCACCGGGACTGGTTGGTTTGTTGTCAACCCCGAAAGTAGCCAGGTTATGACAGGTGTTGCAGCTCTGGGTGTTGTTCATCGAGAGTCTGTTATCGTAATACAATGCCTTCCCTAATGCTACCTTTTCAGCAGTAACGGGATTGTCAGGGTTCAGGGCTTCGGCCGGTAAGGGCTGAAAAATGTTTTTTGCTACCCCCATCAGACTATCTGCCTTTTTGCCGAGCGTATCGTCCTGGGTGGTTTTTTTGTTCTGGCAGGCCAGTGCTGCAATGAGCAGGGCCATGGCTGAAAACAGGAAAATCTTTCTCATAAAATGTTAGGATTTGGTGTACCGAAATTAATCAACTTGATTTAGTCAGGCAAGTATCAGGTAAAAAAGTTACAGACAATTAGCGTTTATTGTAAAAGGTGAATTGAATGGTATGTCAGGATTAAAAATCCGGAGAGCGGTCGGTCGTTGAACATCCGGCAAACATCAGGGAACACCGTCAGAAAAAAAGTCGCCTGTCTATTTAAGTACCGCAAAACGAACGGCTTCCCGTCTTTGGTCAATCGTCATTACCAGAAGGTAAACTCCGGGGTTCAAGTGCTGACTGATGATGTTCTCTGATTTCTTTTCAAGCACGCATGAAGCTGTCACCTGCCCGGTAATACAAACTATTTCAGCCTTCGCCGGAAGCAGTTCCGGCCTTTCGCAGAAAATACGGACCCCGCTTTCTGAAGAATAAACGCGCATTCCGGCCATCAGACCCTGCAGATCATCAAAGCCGGCAGTTCCCAGCTTATTGCTGTTCAGGTCATTCCAGGTATTGATGGCCCTTTCCGATAATGTAACGGAGATATCCTGAAATCCGGTAACATCATCTGAAACCGTTAGTAAACATTCGGATGTATTTACAAATTCTGCGTTCTGTATGGTCATTCCCCAGGGTGCATCGTTTAATCTGAAATCCCCGGCATTCAGCACAGGCGATCTGAAATAATCGCCGTATAAATGAAGGCTGATTTTATTTCCCGAGCCTGAAATGGCAACCCATGGCTGAAGCAAATTGCCGGTCATATTGGCATCCATCCAGTCAAGGCGGTTAAACAGAAAGTCTTCGAAATATTCCACCTCATCCGCATAGGTATTATACTGCCAGTCGTAATTCGGCCAGACATACTGACCAAGAATGGGCCATCGCTGGTAATTCCGGTCTTTTGCACCAGCGGTGAGTACCAAAATAGAATCAATCACCGCATGAATTTCGCTGTCGGTAAGCGCTCCCTGTCTCAGGGCCGTCCACCTTGTTTTGGCCAGATCACGGTAATAGGGATCCTCCATCATTCTTTTCCACCAGTACATGATGCTCCATTCATAGGAATGCACATCGGTATACAACCAGCCGGCGATATCGATTCCCGGCCACCAGTAATCCACATTACCGTATCCAAGGTTGAAGTCCCAGGCAGGACCGGCAAAAAGTTTTCCGCCGTCGCTGTCCTTTTCTTTATAGAAATAGGTGCTGTACCGGTACTTATCCACCTCCTTGGCAATTTCGCTGAGCAGCATAAAATCAACAAAAGAGGGGGCATCAAAATATTTCAGGTATCCGGTTTCAGGATGCTGAAACCCGGTGGCAATCAATGCTGCTTCAGAAGTATTGACATAATTCCTGATATAATCCTTCTGCTGTGTAACGATTTCTTCAGGTTCAGGATGGTAATACTGAAAAGTAATGTCCATCGCATTGGGATAGGACGGTACCTGGTGCGAAAGCCAGCCATCGGGCCCGTAAAGAAAATCAGGGTCAATCTTGTCAACCTTGATTATATAACCGCCGGTCAGATCATCGCCTGAAATTTCATCCGGCTTTAAAGTGGCTATATCCACCCGGTTCACATCCTTCTTGATTTTCTCCATCAGCACATAAACCCCTTTGTAGTCGTTGTTGATCACGACTTCACAAAAGACGGTGCGGGTGCAATAATCCCCCATTCTATGACCCATTGCAAATGTAACCACATTCCGCAGCATCGATTTATCGGTATAGGGAGCATAGAGCACCCAATCACTTTCTTCGGGCATCCCCAGCAGTGAAACATCAAGGTCATCTCCGGCCTCATCACGGGTCTCTACGGCATAGGCTTTCTTGGGGAACATCTGGGTGGATTGCCCCCTGGTTTCTATCCCGATCAACCCGTCATATCCGTTGAAAGGGTCGGTCAGGTTATTGAGTTCCCCGGGCCATTGTCAATAATGCCCATGTGGCCCGTAATCTTGGGTTCATCGGGAATAGATACTCCAAACGTGTTGATGACCACAATCGGAAGATTGGATTCGAGTTCAACCGGGCCGGGTGTTTCACCGAGTATGTCGTCAATAAACCAGTCGATGCCGGAGGCGGTACCTTCAAAATCCCAGAATATGACCATCCTGGTAAGCTCATTGTAGTCGAGCCCCGAAAAATCGTACATCAGGTCTGTCCATTCTCCGGGGACGGGTGTCAGCACAATCTCATGGGAAGAGGTATTGTTGTAATTTTCAAATTTCAGGGTGATGTCACCACCCGATGGTGGCGCCAGAACCTTAAGGCGATAACGGGGATGAGAATCAAAGTTGACCGCCGTTGCAAGGTCGGTAATCATATACTCATACATACCCGCATCGCTCACGACCCTGAAACAATGCGCCGACGGGTTAACGCTGCCGGGGGCCGGGTTATCCACGACTTCAGAAATGCCGTTCGAAACGTACCAGACCGGTGTAGTGCCGTCCCAGTTTGATATGGTGTCGTAGGTCTGGCTGTATGCTGCAGAGGTGCATACCATCAGCAGAAACGGCAAACATTTGAATAATCCGCAGAATGTGTGTTTTTTCACTTTGTATGAGGTAGGGAGGGTTCTTTGCCCGCAGAAGGGTACAAAGTTAGTTTAATTTATATGGTGAAAGTAATCCTGAAAAAGGGTAAAAAATGGGGGTGATTATTGCCGGACGAATTTTACCACCTTCGATTCAGAAGCCGTTCTGAGCCTGATGAGGTAACAGCCTGCCGACAACCCGCTGACATCGATCCGGGCAACCGGGCCATTCATGCTGATGTCTGTCCTGACTTCCCTTCCGGTGCAGTCGAATAACTTAATATCCTCAGGCTGTGCTCCACCGGTTGTTACCCTGATGAAATCCCGGGAAGGATTGGGGTATAGTTTTACCACTTCCGTTTTCCGGAAAAGCGTATCAACGGAGGGCCCGGCAATCAGCCATTGCTCCGGGTCAAACTTAACCGATTCAATCTCAAATTCGGTGTAAATCCTGAATTTCTGCGCATTGAATGTGTGCTGAAAAACGATGGTGGTGTCTTTCCCGGAACCGGAAAACATAACCGGAACCGGCATCTCAAAAAATGAAACAGAGGCGTGCGACTGTGTCTGCCTGATCTCAGTTTCATAGTCGCCCGTAGCCACCTGGTTGCAGATGATGTTGTAGGAAGGATATCCCTGACCGTAATACCAGTCATTGAAGAACTCCGTCAGGTCTATGCCTGCGGCTGTTTCAAGATGTGCCTTCAGGTCGGATGTCCCGGCAAATCCATACTTCAGCCGGGGATCTTCCAGGTAATTCCGGCAGGCAGTAAAAAAGGCCTCATCCCCGCAGACCCACCTGAGCATATGCAGCAACAGTGCTCCTTTGCTGTATGACAACCTCCCGCTGAAGATCCTGCTGACTTTCGTTGTATCATCCACATAAACGGAGCCGTCAGGCTCGGATGTTACGTAACTGATGTTCTGTGATTTCCAGAAAGGCCAGTAGTAACCATCGAACAGATGCTCATACGACATCCCGGCAAGGTAAGTGGCAAAGCCTTCGTTCAGCCAGATGTCCTTCCAGGAGTTGAGGGTGACCATATCGCCAAACCATTGGTGGGCCAACTCATGGGCGATGATTTCAAAATCGAACCTGCCCATGAACGACATGGTCTGATGCTCCATACCTCCGCCCCAGCCGAACTGGGCATGGCCATATTTTTCCTGCATAAAGGGATACGGCGTAAACATACTGCTGAACAGTTCCATCACAGGCACCGTCTGCCTGGTACGCGGCATGATGTCGGCTTTGTCCTCGGGGTAAACATAATTCAGAATTTCTACAGGAATCCCTCCCGGATAGGCAATGTCAGAATAGACTTCGTAATTTGTCACGGCAATGGCGATCAGATATGGAACGACCGGATAGCGGTGTTTCCAGTGGCAGGTGCGGATGCCGTCAACCACTTCATCGCTGACCAGAACACCATTGGAGGCCGTCCGGTAGAGTTCCGGCGAATGCACAATGATGTCAACGGAATCGGCCTTGTCGGTGAGGTCGTTTTTACCGGGCCACCAGTCGCGGCAGCCATAGGGTTCCGAAAGTGTCCACATGGCCGGGATGCCTTCGTGCTCTTCACGGCCTATCGAACCAAATCCGGCCCCTGAAACGGGAACACCCCGGTAAAAAACCTCCACATCCTGCACCGAACCAATGTCAGGAAAACCCGGTATCTGAAGCGAAAGGGTAAATTCACCCGAATGGGTAAACGGGATCAGATTGCCCTGGTATTTAACGGAATCAACCGTCAGATCAACCGAGAGTTCCATCTGCAGGCCATCCGACAGGTCGCCGGTAACCTTGAACCGGGTAAAAACCGACCCTGATATATAATCCTGTCCAGGATCAATGTTCAGATCAAACCTCAGATAGCTGACATCATAATCCGAAGGCATGTCGCCGGCATGTATTTTCAGATCATTCATCCTGATGTGCCCCTGCGAACAGTAGGCGCTGCCACTACCCGGCCCAACCTGACCATAACAGTGAATCACTGTTAAACAGAGGATTGCCATCAGATAAACCGGAAATTTCTTCATAGTATTGCCTTGCCGGCATGGTTTTGAACCATAAAATTAGTTAATTTCGGCGAAAGGAGGTCAATGTATCCGGAATACCGGTCTGATTGAAGGCAACAGGCTCATAAAAGTGGTAACGGAACATTGTAAACACTGGGGTGGTGGGCAGGAAAATAACAACAGGTCCGCCAGCATCCGGATTCGCAATAACCCGGCCGGTTACCTTTCGGTTTTATACTGATTATTTACAAGACAGAATGTACTGTTTGCCTGATCAGATCTGAATTAAAAAAAAACAGCGTACAGCATGAAACCTTTCGGGATAAAAAGCACCCTTTAATTATCCGATCGGGCTGAACAATAAACGGGTATTTGAAGATAAACTACGAAACAGAAACCGGGCGCAACGGCTCAACTGAAAGCGACCTTGTCAATGGTTGCATCCGTAAGGATTATAAAGCCCAGAAACAGCTTTTTGATCTTTACAGGGATGCTATGTATACCATTGCCTACAGGATGCTGAACGATGGCGAAGAGGCCAGCGATGTGCTGCAGGAGGTATTTATTCAGGTATTCAGGGATATTGATAAGTTCAGGCAGGAATCTACCCTGGGGGCATGGATCAAAACCATTGCCGTCAGGTCCAGCCTCAGGAAGATCAGGGAAAGGAACAGAAACGGTTTTGGCAGTACTGACGAATACAGCGACAACGAACCAGTGATCTGGCCCACCTGGATCAATTCAAATGATCTGGAGAAGGCCATCCTTTCACTGCCCGACGGCTATCGGGTGGTGTTCCTGCTGGTGGAGGTTGAAGGATACTCACACAAAGAGGTGGCTGAAATGCTCGATATGCCCGTGGGCACATCCAAAATCAGGTTGTTCAGGGCAAAGCAGCAATTGAGAAAATTATTGAACGGGTACAATTAATATGTCTGAACTAAACGAAGAAAGCCTGCGCAATGCCATCCATAACCTGCCTGTACACAAGGCGGGTGATTATGTTTGGGAAGAGATCAGGTGGCAGCTCGAAAAGCCCCTGGTTGCCGAGCTTCCTGTCCATACTGCACCCGTCGGTGCATGGAAAGGGATTGCGGCCGCTTCGCCAGTTTCAGGGCTTTCAGTTTCAGCCAGGCTCACCCTGGCAGTTGGTTTTATCCTGCTGATGGCCTCCCTGCTCTTTATCCCCTTCGGAATCAATGAAAATCCGGTAAACAAAAAAGAGTTTCCCCGGCAAAAGGGAGGTAACCCCGATATCCATCAGGAACCTTTGACTGCTGCCCCTGTTTATGCAACCGAAAAGGAGGAATCAACTTTTATTTCAGACGATGAAAATAAATCAGGCAACGAAAGCCCCGAAAAAAGATCCGTCTTAAGCGAAACCCTGGTTAATCTCACCGTAAACCCCGGTTCCACTTTGATGAACGAAAGGACGATGACAATATCCGGAATACTTCCGAAAAACTCCGGAAATGTTGAAAATCCGGGTTCTGACATCACAGGCACCATCAGCGCCAGAAATGACAACCCCTATGAGTGCAGCTCTTTTTATAGCAAGCGCCCTGCTTTATTCCTGAAGGCAGATTATGAACCGGAATATTTCAGCAATAGAATGCTTACACCACCGGGGCAGAACATCAGTCTCAGCGCAGGCTACCAGTTTAAACGACTTAAGGTAGCCCTCGGGGCCGGATACAACCGCATCAACGGGAATACACAGCTGAATTACAGTTTCCGCCGGAATGAACTCATCTATTCCTACGATTATGTCGATTCGGTGTATGTTGATCCCGTTTCGCATGAAACATACTACTTTACAGTGAAAGTTGATGTATACGATTCAATCGATCATACCTCAACCCAGAAGATTGTCGACAGGTATTCCTATGTTCAGTTTCCCCTGACAATCAGTTACCAGGTTGCTGAGTTCAGGAAATTCTCACTGCATCTGCAGGCTTTCGGTGCCTATCATCTCTTCAGGGAAAATTTCAGAAAATACGACGCCTTCTATGAAGCCTCTTCAAGGCTGGTATCATCCAGTATTGACGGACAGCGCCTGACTTCTGATTACTGGACAGCCGGTGCCGGGCTGATGCTGGAATACAGAGTTGGTGAGCGTTTAGGCATCGACATTACCCCACGGCTTAAGTACAATTTCATGGAAGTATCGGGCAGTGCAGAGAAAAAAACCGGCAGTTTCGGACTGAGTTTCGGTATTTACTACAAATTAATTCCCGATTGATGAAACCAAACACCGTTAACCTCTCCCTTTTATAACAACACAACAAAATCATCATCATTAAATCCCAACCAATATGAAAAAAATTCTACTCACACTGGCCGGTTTCCTCGCGATCTGTGCTTTTGTTTTTCCACAGGCTCCGGGCGTAGCCATCAGCCCGTCTTTTCTGAACAGCAGGCTTCTGCCGGGGAATGACACTACCGTCACTACCAATATCTATAACAATACCGGAGATAACCTCACTTTCAGTTTCCCCGAATTTTCCGCCACGCGGGGATCAGGTGGACCCGATGGTTACGGCTACCGCTGGATCGACAGCGATGAGGAAAATGTACCCTATCAGTGGACTGAGATTTCCACCACCGGAACAGAAGTGACCGGACTGTCTGACGACAACAGGGTCGGCCCCTTCGACATCGGGTTTGATTTCCCTTATTACAATCATTTCCGCAGTCAGTTCTGGATCAACTCCAACGGCGCCATTCAGTTCAGTGATCAGAACATCAGTTTTGTGAATATGCAGATTCCTACCAACAACGGAGTCCAGACCAATTTCATTGCAGCCCTGTGGCGCGACCTGAACTTCCAGAACAATGATAGCAAGGCCTACTACCAGCAATTCA
The DNA here is from genome assembly GCA_009773455.1 of Bacteroidota bacterium. Classification (GTDB taxonomy): domain Bacteria; phylum Bacteroidota; class Bacteroidia; order Bacteroidales; family Lentimicrobiaceae; genus Lentimicrobium. The sequence continues at coordinate 26,577 of WSXU01000013.1, forward strand.
ACGACCGGCTTGTGATCCAGTTTGAAAAAGCATACCGTTACGGCTTTGCCGGATGGGCAACCTTCCAGGTGGCACTGAAAGCCGACGGAACCATTCTCCTGAGCTATAAGGAACTTTCTGACGGATTTAACCCCGATACCCATACCATCGGAATCCAGTCGTCAGAACCGGGGGTAGGCCTGCAGGTTTCCTATAACCAGCCCTATCTGCACAACGATCTGACGGTTCAGATTTATGCTGCCAACGAACCGGGGAATTTTGTGACAAACATTGATCCGGCAGCCGGGGTCATTCCCCCCTTCAGCATGACAACAGTTACGCTCACTTACAGCGCAATCGGCTATGAACCGGGCAGTTACCAGCAAACCGTATTGTGTACAACCAACAGTGGCGATTTTGATTCATTGTCGGTATATAATCTGATGATGGTTTCGGCACAACCCAAATTCTACGGAACAGTTACCGATGCCGAAACCGGAAACGCCCTTGAAGGTGTTACCGTAACAGCCGGAGAATACACCACAGTGACCGGCCCCCTCGGCCATTACGACATGATCGTCGTCCCGGGCACCTATGACCTGCAGTTTGCCATGGCGGGATATGATACCGCTGTCAGGGCCAATCTGAGCATCACGCTCGACCAGACCATCGAGATTTCACAGGCCCTGGTACCCGACAATGACTTTATCCTTGGAGGCACCGTTTTCGCCGGCATCTACCAGCTTGACATGGGCTATGTCAATGCCTTTGAAACTGTCGAAGGCCAGGTGGTCGATATTTTTGCTGACCTGATCGATACGCTTGGTTACTACAACTTCCCTTCACTGATGCTGGGCGATTACCTGGTGAAAGCTGAACCATCGTTTGGATCGGTTTATGAAGGCGACTATCTGCCGACCTATTACGGCGATGTGGTTCACTGGGCCGATGCCGTCACCATCAGCCTGACCCAGAATCTCTTCAATGCCGACATCAATCTTGTTGCTGCTTCGCTCAACAATTCGAACGGTCCCGGAAAAATCTCGGGTTATATCTATCAGGCCGGGGAAACCAAATCAGGAAGCTCTGCCGTACCTGCAGCCGATATTCCTGTCTTCCTCAAACAGGGCACCGATCACGCCATGGCCACCTCCAACGGTGAAGGGTACTTTGAATTCGACAAACTCGAATACGGCACCTACACCATGTTCGCCGAACTGTTCGGTAAGAATTCCGAATTCAGGGACATCACGATCAACCAGACGAATGAAGTTTCTGAAACCAACAACCTGTTCATCTATGCCACCGACATCCTTTACGGAACCGGCGACAATCTGCCTGCAGGCGTGCAGTCGGTCAGCCTCCCCTACCCGAATCCTTCAACCAGCCAGGCCAGCCTGGTCATTAACCTGCTGCAACCCAAAAACCTGAAGCTTGAGCTTTTCAACGGTTCGGGTCAGTCGGTCAGTGTCATTAACAGGAGCCTGGGCACCGGCGTCAATGAAGTGATTGTTCCTGTTGCAAACCTGAAGAGCGGCATTTACTGGCTTCAGATCTCTGATGAAACCGGTGCCGGCATTTCGCGGAAACTGATCAGAAAATAATACTCAACATGACTCACCTTAACTAATAAAAACGGAGTAAGTTCTCATAATGGCCCGTTTCAGGAAGCTGCTTCACCCGAAGCAGCTTCTTTACTTTGATGCGGAGATGTTAATTACAAACAGAGGGGTGAGACTTGGCTGATAACGGCTGGCATTTTTATTCAGAACCTAACAAGTCATTCAAATTAATTATTTTACTGCCATTTTTTTCGTAATACTTCAGCATTTCGTCAATTTTCCTTTTATCATAACTCGTAATACAATCTGATAAGACTGTAACTTTGTAGTTTTCCCTGCACATATTAAAAACGGTTGATTTCACGCAGGCAATGGCGTCTGCTCCTGCAATGTAAAATTCGCTTATTTCATTTTTCCTGATAAAGTCAGCAAAATCTTCGCTGGTCAATGCGTTGCCTTTGGATTTTTCAAAAATGTTTCCGGAAACCAGTTTCATGTCCGAAACCAATTCGGACCCACGGGTATGAGGTTTGAAAGTCCTTGTGCCGTCAGACAAGTTATAATGTTTTATGTAAACGACATGAATTTCATTCTCCACTGCCCAATCTATTGACCGGTTAACATTGTCAATAATCTCTTTGTAGTTTTTGGTAATGTCATTTTGAATGTCAATTACCACCAAAGACTTTTTCTGCACGGATTTCCTTCTTTTATTTTTATGTTTTAATACGATTGTCTATTACATTGTCCATCGCACTATCGCTTGTTCGCTTGTGGGTAACGGTTTGGCGCTTGGTGAAGAAGCGGATTTAGAAGCATAAAACTCTCAACCAGCACTGAACTTGAATAGAAGTACAAAGCTCCAAGTTTGCATGTCACCCCGCCTGACGCAAAACCCGTGTTACCACCAGTGCTTCTCATTTTTTCATTATTTGTTGAGTTAGTTTAATCATTGTCTTAAAAGAAATGTCTGGATGTGCAACTTGATTAACTGTCCCAACTACAAAGATATTTTCTTTTGGACTGTAATATGCTAATGCTCCAGAAAGTCCTGAATGTCCAATAAAATAAGGCACAGCTCCTGTCGGGTTAAAAATCCAAGGAAGTTTAAACAAGTGAATTCCAATTCCTGATTTCATGGGAAAAAATATTTTATTCCATTCTTGCAATTCATTGATGTATTGGGTTGGGAATAACTTTCCAGTAAAAAATGCTTCAATAAAAAAAGCATATCATTTGAAGTTGAAACCATTCCACCATCTGCCCCAAAAGATGTCATTGCTTGGGGTATGTTCAGTTCGTTACGCTTGTAAAAAAGTGTCTTTGGTGTTTGGTCAGTTGAGTCTTGATAGAGATAGGTCTTTGTCAAACCAAGCGGACGGATGATAAATTCTAAACAATTTTCGGCATACGATTTATGTGTTATGTTCTCAATAATTTTTCCTAAAAGTTGAAAATTGGCATCCGAATAGTTTGCCTTCCCCTTTGTCCCGGGTGCAAAAAGCGGTGTCATTTTTTTTGTCCTTTCAATTGCTTGTTCAAAAGTCCAAAATTGGTCGTTACCTTCTGTTATTTCATTTTCTAAACTTTTACCACTTGTTCCTTTGCCTTGAAAGTAGTCAGGTAGACCTGAAGTATGAGAAAGCAAGTGTTTAATAGTGAGTTCTTCTGAATAATCTTTCCCTTTGTAAATGTGAAGTCCTGATAAAATTGATTTGTCAATGTATTTACTGATTTTGTCGTCAAGACTGAGTTTGCTTTCTGCTCTCAGTTTTAGAATTATTGCAGTCGTAAATAATTTGGTTGTGCTTGCAATGAAATAAGGTTGGTCTATTGACAAATTGCCAGATGCTCCCTTCCAAACCATTGTGTCTTTTTTTATGGCGAACGACGCACCAAAAACCTTTTTATTGTCAACCGTTTTATCTAAAACAGTTTGGAAAGAATTATCTGTTACCATTTTATTACTCTTGTTTTCAACTTGTCCAAATACGATTCTAGAACCAGCCAATGATAATGTAAACAAAAATAATTTCATTTGCTTAATTCGTTAAACTTGAAGATAATGTATGTTGCCAAAAAGGCTTCTAATATGCTAAGTGGAATTGCATAAAATAAAATCTCCAAGGGAAGTACTCCTAAATTTGCTACGACCAACCACATAAATACAAAACCAACAAACCAAGATAAAAGCGTGGTTTGAATAAGCGTATATTTTTTACTGAAAATGAAAATTGCGATAGCGAAGCAAAAAGACCATATACCCCAAACTGCACCATTGACAGGTTGTTCAGGAAACGTCAGCCCCAAACCCTGGTAATGCTCTATCCAATGATTGTGTAATAAAAAAGTGTTACGAACAAATTCGGATAAGCTAATCCAGATTGTAGAAAGTAGGATTGGTAAAACTGTTTTTTTTATTGTTTGCATATTCATTAATACTTATTAGTGGTGTCTTTTTAGCATTGGTGGTAACGTTCGCGGGTATAAACTCGTGCCGGACTTCGGAACTACATCTCTATCCCACGATACAAAATTAGATGCGAGTTGAAATGCTCAAAAACCTACAAAACCGGCATGTTTTATTACCCGTTGTTAGTGCCCGTTTATATTTATAATTCAAGTTTTGTATTTGGCAGTTGTGATTTTAACTTATCTTTTTGCTGTTCATCTAAATTATTATGTTGAAGGTTTAACCTTTTTAAATTTTTCAATCTTGCAATGTCCTCTGGTAATTTGGATATTTCATTATACCACATTACGACACTCTCAAGGTTATTTAGATTTGTCAACTCCATCGGAAACGTATCAAATTTATTATAACATAAGTCAATCCCTTTTAATGATTTTAAATCACCTGAAGTTATATTTAGAGAATCAATATTATTACTGAAAAACCGCAAATATTCAAGGTTAGATAGACTTTTAACGCTTTCTGGTATTGAAGTAAAAGTATTATCATCTAACCATAATTCTTTTAGTTGTGTCAATTTTGTTAGGCTCATTGGCAAATCACTTAAACCGTTTTCAGATAAATCAAGTTCCCTTAAATTTTTTAATCGTGAAATCATTGAAAAAAGAGTATCTAATTGTAGATTTGGACATTCTGTGATATTTAATTCAACCAAACTATTCAAATTTATGATAGAACTTGGAAGTGTTTTTATGCTATCTCCAGAAATCCATAGTTTATTTATTTGTGTTAGATTACCAAGCGAAAGAGGATATTCAGTAAATCCATTATCAAAAAAACTAATATACTCAAGACTTTCAAGGATAGATATTTGTTTGATTGCATTTTCGATGTCTATTTTATAACAGCTTTCAATATTTATTTCTTTAATGTTTCTGAATTCTTTAATTTGTCTTGGGATTTTCTCAAAACCAATAAAATCAATCTCTACAATGCTATCTGAAACCTGTAAAGCAGAATCAATATCAACAAAGATTTTTCCATTTCTTGTTTTTGCTTTAAAGGATTGAGTTTCATCTGGCTTTTCCCAGTAGGTTTTGTAAGATTTAATTTGCTTTTTTAATTCTATCTTGTCCCCCTTCAGGTATCTGTAATAAGAGGTTAAAATTATTCCACTCATATCATCGGGATGATAGATTCCTTTGTCGTTAAAATATGCTTGCAATCTTGAGCCACCCCATAGTCCCCAGTTATTTCTCATCCACATTCCAAAGCCGAAATGGGCATTAGCACAAAATTCTTCTTCAGTCCATGATTTTACTTGATTCTTTATTGAATCATTCCAAAATCCATCAATTTGATTGAAGCAATCATTCAAGTCTTTTGGAATATAAATTCCATTAAGAGAATCCGTATTATATTTTTCCGCTTCTAATGTATCAACGCTAGATTGGCAAAATCCAATCACATTGACCGAAAGCATCAGAAAGACTATCAAAAAAAAATGTTTATTCATTGCAATGATGTTCTGTTAAATGGGCACTAACGTTGGCAATAGTTGTTTTTGTTTTTTCCTTATAATCCATCCTCGCGGAAAGATAACCAATCTTTATATTTGTTTTTATAAATATCTCTTGTCAAACTGTCTTTGAGAATAAAATCTACGCCACCGTCATAAGGTGCTACAATAATATTCTTGTCAAATGACACAAAAAAGGCACGAGAATTATCGTTTGCTATCTCTCGTAATAATTTGTCATGTTGATTTGGTGTCCAGAAAGTCTCCGCAAATGCTGGTCTATATAATTCTCCAATATCATAGTCGTCAGAGTTTAATTTATATAGGTCAATGTTGTCAAGTCTTGAAAAGTTATATTTTTTATAAACTTCTTCTTCGTCCACTACATGAATAGTCCGTTCACCCCAATTATATTCTCCTGTTACAAGAATTACTTTTGAATCAGCACCAAATAAATCTGTAATAATTTCATTTTGCCTTATTAACAAAATACTCCACTCTTCATTATTCTCAGCATATCGTTTAGATTCCGGAAGGCTATGAATTCTAAACCATCTGTCCACATAATCATGTTTAAACAAATGTGAAATCGGGATAGAATCAGGATAGTTTAAAATCCAAAATCTATTAAAATCTTCTCGTGTCATTGTGTCTTTTTACAATTATTGCCAACGTTTTATGGTATGGTTTTGTGCGGGAGTACGAGGCGATTTCCTATCAGTTTACACCGACCTTTTATTACGAGCTACAAGCCCTCGAAAACCACTGAAACCCGCATGCACTATACCATGTGTTAGGGCGCGTTTTTATTCATTATATTTAATTTCTCTTGTTTTTACCATTTCAAGTTTTTTCCTTTTCAACTTTCCATTCCCAGTCTTAATATAGCTATATCTTTTTTCTGAAATCCAATTTCCATTTTCATCGTATTTGTAATCAGTCGTGTAACAAACATTGTCATTTTCATTCCAATTGCGTTCCCAATAAATTAAGTCTCCTTGTTCATTATATTTATTTGAAGCCTTTTGCTTATAGGAACCACCAAATTTTATTGGTCTATCATTTGAGTTTAATAATTTATCTTGATTGTTGTATTGATATATAGTCATTCTATTACTGTCAAAATCATATTTCGCTGTTTCATAGCCGAATAAATCACCATTTGCATTATAGGTCTCTAATCGAGTTAGGTTAGAGTCCTTGTCGAAATAATATTTGGCAATATTTAAAACCTGGTCTTGTGAATTATAGTCAATCTGGATGCAATTATTAAGTGAGTCATATTTGTAAATTGAATATCCTGATTGATAACCAACAACATTTATCCATTTTTTGTTATCAATCCGAACAATTCTTTGCAAACTATCATATGTATAAATATTTAACCAAATCAATTTATTCTCGTCATTGAATCTTTTTAAGCTGGTCAAATTCATTGATGAATTAAAGTTTTTATACTCAATATCTTTAGTAATACCGTCTGAATTATAAAAGCTAGTTGTCTCAATAATATCAGCGATATTAGCATCCTTATCATATTTGTCAATATTGAGCATATAGCTACTAATCGACTGTGTAAAAGTCATTTGTGATAAGAATAAAATTGTTATCAATCCGTATATTTTCATTTTTGCAGTTTGTGTCATTAAATGCGCCCTAACTCGCTGCTAACAGCAACTCCACCCGTTTGCAAATGGTTTTACCCGCTTGCAATCAATTATTCCCGTTTTCTCAATCATTACCGGAACCTTTAACAGGTTTATTAAAAATTGGCTGCACTGACTTGCGTAAATATAAAGCCTGCTATTATTCCGAAACATAGCGGGTTTAGGAGCATTGCCATTTCCCACAAATCTCGTAAAAATAGTTTTCAAATCAAAAGCTGAAATCAGAATAAATTGTGGTTATTCCCTATGTACAGGAAATTCAGCCAACACAGTGAGGGCAGCATAGTTTTTCAATCGTAATCCGGTTAATGACAGATTATCGCATTACCCGCAGCAAAGCAAAGGAAAATGAATTTGGTCTGTGGCGCCTGTCTGCCTGTTTTCCTGGAACACAGGTCTGAACCTGTCCTGCTGCCATTTGAAGGCGTAGGACGAGCACAGCCCGGATTCGCTGAAGTCGCTTAAGTCGCTTAAGTCGCATTCATTCGCATCTCCGCCATAAGAACACGGATGACACAGATTAAACTGATTTTCACAGATATTATTCGCCTCCATCGCTTAAGTCGCTTCGTTCGCCTAAGTCGCTCCATCACTCCATCTCACACCGGACCCCAAACTATTAATTGTTAACTGTTATCTGTTAGTTATTAAATTTCCCATCTTTGCAATATTAAATCCGCATATGCCCCATTTACTGTCCATTCGCAAAATTTTTTACCGTTTAACCACGGCCTGCCTGCTGTTACTGGCAGCCTGCGCCAACCCGGTTTCACCCACTGGCGGCCCCAAAGACACCACACCTCCCACGGTAACAAAGTCGGTTCCGGCCAACCAGAGTGTAAATTTCAAAGCAGACAAAGTGATCCTCACCTTCGATGAATTCGTTACACTGAAAGATGTCTCAACGCAACTGGTTGTATCACCCCCGATGGCTGAGCAGCCGGAATTCACCACCCGCGGGAAGAACCTGATCATGAAATTCAAGGAGGATCTCAGGCCAAATACCACCTACAATTTCTTTTTCGCCAATGCCATCGTCGATTTAACGGAAAGCAATCCGCTGGCAGGATACCAGTTCACCTTTTCGACCGGACCGATACTGGATTCCCTAACCATTGGCGGCAAACTTGAGAATGCCTTCACCAATCAGCCGGTGAAGGATGCCTTTGTGATGCTCTATGATACGGTTTATGATTCCGTCCCCTATAAAACAAGGCCCTACTACCTCGCCAGAACCGGTACTTCGGGAGAGTTTAACCTGAACAACCTGCGCGAAGGCAAATACCTGATGTTTGCCCTGACGGATGGCAATGCCGATTACATCTACAACCTGCCCAGCGAGGAAATCGCTTTCGCTGATACCCTGATCAGCCCCAGGGTTCCCGACATCAAACCGGTTAAACCGGATTCACTGCACAAGGATACGCTGAAACCGGCGCTGTCGAAACTTCCGGTTTACCTGCTGCGGCGCTTCAAAGAAGCGGATTCCGTCCAGAAACTGGTCAAGGCCTCCCTGGCCCGGGAAAATGTAATATCCGTGGTTTTCAAATATCCGGTAAAAAATCCTGTATTTGAACCGCTGAAGCCAGCGCTCACCGGCAACTGGAACATCACAGGGTACAACAGGACACGCGACACGCTGACCCTCTGGATTCCTTCACCCGGGGCCGACAGCCTCAGGATGGTGGTTGCCGATTCGGGGTACACCCGCGATACGGTTGAATTGTCGCTTAAACCAAGGGAAAACCCTTCAGGAAGAGCCCGGAACAAGGACAAACCGGAACTGAAGCCAACACTTGGGCTGAAACAGAACATCGCTGGCCGCATAAAGCCGGGCCGCACACTTGTTTTGTATTTCACCGAACCCGTGATCACAGCTGACTTCAGCAGGATGACCCTCAAGACCGATTCAACCCTCCTGAAACCCGACATCAGTTTCGATGATTCTATAAAAACCCGGTTGACCATCCGGTATCCCTGGAAAGAAGGGACATCCTATCTGCTGACGGTGAACGACAGCACTTTTACAGGCGCTTTCGGACATTGCAACGACAGCACCGGCATTAAATTTTCGGCCCTCACCGAGGCAGAAACCTCATCCCTGAAGATAAATGCCGATGTACCTGTCACCGGAACCGATTATATCATTCAGTTGCTGGGCGACAAGGAAAAACTGCTGGAACAGCGCATTATCAGTGGCAAAACGACCCTTGATTTCATGTACCTGAGTCCGGGTAAGTACAAAATCAAGGTGATCTACGATGCCAACAGGAATGGCCGGTGGGATACCGGCGACTACCTCAAAAAGAGGCAGCCCGAAGTTGTTGATTATCATCCGAAAGAGTTCGAACTCCGCGCCAACTGGACGCTGGAGGAGGACTGGGCGATTCCGTCCCCGGAAAGGAAATAACAATGCCGGAGGATACGTTAATGGGTCAATTCTGAATTATTTCGTCCCTACGGGACTTCAATCACACCGGGCACCTGATTATTCAAATAATATTAAGTCCCTCCGGGACTTAAGCTTCATGGTCAATATATTAACGGACAGGATGATCATTTCGATAAAAGTCCGGAAAGGAATAATACTTATCTATGCCAATATCTGTGGCTTTTAATATTGATATCTGCTTTGCACGGCCAGATAACAAAAAGAGAACCCGGCATAACCTTCAAAAAGGTTTCATACCGGGCAGAAATCGGTAAAAAAAAGAAGATGAAAGGAATTGTAGTAAGCGATTAATTACATTTATCGATGCACTGAACGATCTCGGATAACGAGGCATTTTTAACCGAATAATGTATCTGCTTTCCTTCTCTTTTTGAGATCAGCACCCCTTTGCTTTTAAGAATATTCAGGTGATGCGAGGCAGCAGCCTGTTCTATTTTGAGGTACTCATAGATCTCGGTAACACTCAGCTTTTTCTTTTCGTTAAGCAGATCAATAATCGCGATCCGCATAGGATGGGCAATGGCGCGCAGCTTACTGGCGGCAGCCTCAAGTTTTACGATGTCTAGTACTATGTCTTTTGCCATGACGCGATAAATTTAATATTTGAGACAAAGGTAAACAATAAATTGTTTGATATAAAAATATGTAACGTATCTAATTCTTTTTATTCAAATAATGTGGTGAAGCTGAAAGTAGTGCCATCGAATATCCCCTTATCACTTAGCTTGATGGCAGGGATTACCAGCAACGCCATGAATGACAGGGTCATAAAGGGTGCTTCGAGGGCCGATCCCATCTCCATAACCTGCCGGTTTATTGAGCTGTAAAGTTCAGCCACCTTATATCCATCGTCGTCCGACATGAGGCCGGCAACCGGGAGGGGTAAAACCCTGGTTTTCTCACCATTCACAAAGGAAATTCCGCCTTTTACATCAATCAGGAGATTAACAGCCCTGGCGATCGATTCATCATCCACGCCCACCGCAATTATGTTGTGGCTATCGTGGGCCACAGTCGATGCAATGGCACCTTCCCTGAAACCGAACCCGCTTACGAAATCAATCGCAGGATCGGCATGACTGTAGCGGCTCATCACCATCATCTTCAATACATCGTGTTCGGGGGCGCTGATAACCTTCCCGTTTTCGGTTTTTGCCTTATAGAGTTTTTTAACGGTAATCAGCTGACCTTCGAGCGCCTGCTGTACTTTAATGCCTTCGGCAATGGCGGGCACTTCCAGATCCCCGGCCGATATCTTCCTGGCCCTGAATGCATTGATGGCAACCTCCCCGACATGAGCGATCAGTGTACGGCCATTTTCTGCAACTTTCACACCGTTTACGTAGGTAGCCAATACGTTGAAGTCTTCAGGATTATCCAGCAGAATGAAATCGGCCGGATCACCGGACCGCAGCAATCCCGAATTCAGGTTGTAATGTCGGACCGGGTTCAATGTACACGCCCTGATCACATCCAGGAAACTATAGCCCGCCTTTACCGCGCGTTTAACAAGCAGATTGATGTGACCCTTCACCAGGTCATCCGGGTGTTTATCATCAGAGCAGAACATGATCTTATCGGGATACATCGAAATCAACGGAATCAGTTCATCGAAATTCTTTGCTGCACTCCCTTCCCTGATAAGAATACTCATACCTGCCGTGATTTTATCAACGGCTTCATCAATGGTAAAACACTCATGGTCTGTCGAAATTCCGGCTGAAGCATAGGCTGCGGCCTGCACCCCATCCAGCCCGGGAGCATGACCATCCACCGGCTTTCCGTATTTCTTCGCGGAAGCAAGTTTTTTCATGACATCCGGATCACCGTTGAGCACGCCCGGAAAATTCATCATTTCTGACAGGTAATGTATTTCGGGCCAGGAAAGCAGTTCATCCACATCCTCAGGTCCGATCACTGCACCGGAAGTTTCAAACGGAGTTGCCGGTACACAGGCCGGTGCTCCGAAAAAGAATCGGAAAGGAACTTTTTTCCCATTCTGTATCATAAAGCGGATGCCTTCCTTTCCCAACACATTGGCGATCTCGTGCGGATCAGAAACCGTGGAAGTTGTCCCGTGAACAACTGCGAGCCGCGCAAATTCAGAAGGCAGCAGCATCGAACTTTCAATGTGTACATGGGCATCGATGAGACCGGGCAGGATGTAAGGGCCGTCGGAATTCTCCACCGGAATCACCGAAGTGATGATACCATCGTTAATTTCAATCCGTCCCGGAAATATGGTTCCGCCTGTAACATCAACAATTTTTCCTGTAATGGTTAATGTGCCTGATTCCGAATTCATTGATCGAATGATTTTATATGAGAAAAATGTTAACCGATGGGAGTATAAACGAAATCTGAATGTCAACGGACAAGCTACAGCCCTGCATTGATCTGATTGGTCAACCCCGATACTAAAATATGAAATAAATTCAGGTTCCAGTCCTTATCCCCAATATTATTGAAAATCTACATCCGCTGATAAAGGTTCTGCTGCTATTCCCTAATCCGCGGAGATCGGAATTCTGTATATCAGCAAGATATCAGTAATGAATATTTTAAGAAAGCCCGTAGGCGGAAATGAGAAAGCAGACCCTGAATGACTTTATGCAGCCACCGGGCTACAAACAATCGCCATAATTAACCCTGGAAAAATCAGGATGTTACATCGTGTATCAGGCAATCAGTTAAAATTGTCCCGGCTCCCGGGTAAAATTTGGTTTATTACTCATGCGAACGAAACAGAGAAGCAGTTTATTTTTCTGTTTCCTGAATGCTTTTGTAAACCGGAATAATATCGACATTGAGGTTTCTGAGCTCTTCCCTGGCTTTTTCGAAGTTATCGGTAAACCCGAGCAAGAATCCACCACCGCCTGATCCACAGAGCTTAAGATAAAATGACTGGGAATCAAGCCCGTATCGCCAGATTTTTTTAAAAGTTTCCGGTATCATGGGCGACAGGTTATTGTACAGGAATCCTGAAAGATCCTTAAGGCTGGTAAAGAATTTCTTCGTTTCTCCTTTGATCAGGCTTTTTATGCAGGCATCATTGAGGGGGATCATTTCTTCGCGCACCCTGCTCATGAATTCATCAACCTTACACTTATCGAGAAAAAGATTGACCAACGGCCCGGTTTTGCCGGGATTACCGGTATTAATAAGAAAGATGGCTCCCTTTTCATCGTGCTTGTTCCTGGGGATACCAACCATACTGATATCCTTCTTATTATGGATAAGTAATGGATGTTTGATGTAGCAGTTCAGCGGATCCATACCTGAGCTCGTACCGTGGAAATAGGATTCAAGCTGGGCAAAAATAAGCTTAAGTTTAAGAATCTCGTCCTTGGGCATGCGTCTTGAGCCAGAAACAGGACCTTCGACATACTTTTCGTACAAAGCAGCCACCAGGGCACCCGAACTACCGATGCCATAGCCTTGCGGGATGGTAGATTCAAAATACAGGGTATGTTTGATGTCATTCTCAAAGGCATCAATATCAAAATCACACAGCAGGGTCCCTTTTTCCTTCAGGTCCCTGATGTAGAGTGAATACTCACGAAGCAACTTGTTTGAGCTTACGGCAAAACCGTAATCCGTGTATTTATCATTATTGATGAAGCTCAATTCCCCGCTGAAATGGGTATAAGGAATGGTTAATCCCATCGAATCACAGAGAATACTGTATTCACCAAATAACAGGATCTTTGCATAAAAAATCCCTGATCTGTTTCTCATTTTATCTGCAGTTTAATTTTTCAGGTCCGCTGCCCATCGTGTCTTCAATCGCGGTTCCTTTGTAGCAATAATCTTTCAGTTCTTCAACCAGTGGTTTGATTTTATCTGATTCTCCGGCAGGGTACAACAAATGAACATTTGGCCCTGCGTCCAGGGTAAAACAAACGGCCGAACCACTTTGTTTTCTGAAATCCGTTACTTTTTCAATGATATTCAAAGAGTTGGGGTGCATCAGAAGGTATCCCGGCCTGGAAGTCATCATCATGGCATGAAGGCTGAGGGCTTCATTCTCTGTGATCAGTGAGAATGTTTCCCAATCACCCTGTTTCAGTGCAAGCAACAATGCCGTCAGGTTGGATGCTGCCTGGGTGTAACGCGCGGCGGCATAGGCGTGGCCTTTCATCAGGTTATGTCCGACGCTGCTCGATACTTTTTTCTGACCCGGATCCACAATCAGTATGGTGTCGCGGATATCGCTGAAAAGGGGGTTCAGTTCAAAAGAGAGCGGCACGGCAAAGGCATCATCCGAGCCTTCAACAGATGTGTGCTTTCCCCAGACCGATATGCCGCCATATACTGAGCGGCAGGCGCTACCCGAGCCGATTCTTGAAATAAATGATGCTTTTTGCAGAAAAGCTTCCCGGCTGATTTCCCTGCCGGTGATCTCTTTCTCCAGCGAACACAGGCATAAGGCCAGGGCACTCATGGCTGAGGCAGACGAAGCAATACCGGCAGAGTGCGGGAAATTGTTTCCGCTTTCAATTTCGAGCCTAACCTCTTTTAAGAATGCGAAATGTGGCACGACCGACTTAAGGAAGGATTCAATCCTACTACCAAACGCCTCATTTTTCTCCCCTTCAAACCTGAATTCAACCTCCGGCCCACTGCCACCCTGAATAAAACCGGCTTTTATGCGGGTAAGGGTGTAGGCCTCCTTCAGCGTGATGCTCAGTGAGGCATTCGCCGGAAGCTGGTTTCCAGATTTACCCCAGTACTTAATCAGGGCAATGTTGGAAGGACTCTTCCAGCAGAAATAAAAGACATTGGCATCCGCGTTCTGAGAAAGTGTCATACCTGTATACTTTATAATGTAATCATCTCCTTTTCAAAAGGTAATCTGGCAAGGGATGAATATGGAATTACAACACCAAGGGATTTCTTTCTGAAATATTCAGCTGTATATGCACTGCCACGTGCTGATATTGCCAGAACAAAATCACCTCCCCATGCTCCCAGCGATTTGACTACCCCTTCAAAATCGGGAAATAATCTGTTTTTCACGGTTTCCCTGCCCAGGACTTTACCGATAATTTCTTCATGTTCAAGCAGCAGCGCGATAAAAGTCTCTGTATCCTTCACTGTAGACAACAGCAAAGAAATTTCACTGATCCGCCTGATTTCCCCCGACAGATCCCTTTCTGCCATTTTCCTGAAGGCTTCGACTTCCAGATCCGAATCCTGCTTTGAGTCCAGATAGATAAGCTGCATCAGATGGTCAAAGGGTGGATTAAAGTCAACCCCGGCAATCTTCGGGTTTCCATCCTTCAGGCTGAAAATGATAGCGTTATCGGTCATACTACAGGCAACATCATAGCCTGAGCCTTTTGAAATCAGCCGGTGAAGATTCATCGGATCAATACTGGCCCATTGTGCTACCAGTGAAGTGAGGGTTGAACTGCTGCCAAAGCCCCAGTTCCGGTTAAATTCAAGCCGGGTGACGACTTTCAGCCCGCTGTTGTCCCTGAGAAACACCGGATTCAGGTCCCGCGCAGCCAGAAGAATCCCTTTCAGCCTGCCGGCAACATTGCGATCGGTAGCAAAAACCAGTTCAAGATCAGGCAACCTGTATTCCCCTTCAAACCAGGTTCCTTCGGTATCGCCGGCACTCCAGCTGAGTAAATTGCTTTTACCGCCTTTTTCAATGATCATTCCCTGCCCCACCACCAGCGGTACAGCCAATGCCTCAGCACCCTTCAGTACCAGATACTCTCCGGTGAGAAGAATTTTACCGTTTGCATGAAACGACAGCGGATGGTTCATATTCTGAATGATTATTTTCCGTTTCTTAATGAATGCATAAAAGAAGCTACCAGGTTATGCGAGACTTTGTGTGATTTGAAATACTCCACCGCCTCCTTCTTTTCTTCTTCGGTTGCTTTGTAAATATTTAAAATGTTCAGCAGGTGCATTTTCATGTGTCCCAGCTGAATTCCCTTGGTTGTTAACGACTTTAATGCGCTGAAATTATTGGCGAGTCCCATGGTTGATGCAATCTGCATCAGTTCGGTTGCTCCCGGATTCTGCAGCAACTGCAGGGAGATTTTCGCCATCGGATGCAGGGATGTCAGTCCGCCAACAGTTCCAATGGCCAGAGGAATAGTCAGGCTGTAATGAAACCTCCCGTTTTCAATCCTGATTTCGGTCAGACTCCTGTATTTTCCGCTTCGTGCAGCCCAGGCATGACCACAGGCTTCAAGAGCCCTGAAATCATTACCGGTAGCAAGCGCAACTGAATCAATCCCGTTGAAAATGCCCTTGTTGTGTGTTGCCGCCCTGTGAACATCGATGTTGGCAATCTGAACAGCTTTTTCAAATTTCCAGGCAAAAGCCTCTCCGCTCATCGAACCATCGATGTTGTCCAGTTCGTTCAGATCACATTCAACCCATGTCTTTACCAGGCATTCCGGTGTATAGTTCGAAAGGATCGACATGATGATGTTCAGATTACCCGGAGTGAAATAACCACTTTCCTGAACAAATTCGCGAAGGCCGGCGGCATATTCCTCCAGGCATGAATTGATAAAATTCGCACCCATTGAATCACGGGTATCAAATTTCACCTTCAACTGATAATATCCCTCCAGTTCACCGGTCATATCCACCAGTTCCATATCCAGCACGCCACCACCGCGGCTTTCCATATTCGCTGTAATCATCCCTGTCCTGGCCAGCAAAAGCAACCTGAGTTGCGGAAAATGTTTTTTAAGTAACTCAAAGTCACCGTCCCAGATAAAATGCACCTGTCCAATTTTGACGGCAGAGATCACCCTGCTGTGGAATCCGCCCCGCGATGCCCAGTATTTGGCACTGTTTGAAGCAGCTGCAATAACCGAACTCTCCTCGATGACCATGGGAACCATGTACATTTTCCCGTTGATCATAACATTCGGGGCTATACCATAAGGAAAGTAATAATTGGTGAGGGTATTCTCACTGAATTCATCAAATAACTTCTGGATGGCAGGATCCTCGTTCCAGAACGACTTTAACACAGAGGCTGTTGCTTCAGGGTTGTTACTTCCGGAAGCTACCAGGTTTATTTTCTGTTCCTTCGAAAGTTTCGAAAATCCGGAGATCAGTTTGGGTTCGGTCATCAGCAGATATTTAGTAAAGAACCATTAGAGGAGACAGGTCATGCAAAATGGCTGGTATCTTGGATTGATGCAAAGTTATGTAATTCAAAGGGTTCTGAAAATGAAAAGTCAAATTATTTACTCAGGCTGCATAAACAGCTAATTCATAATTGAATAGTTAAACCCTCTCACGGTTAGATTGTTCAATTTATTGATCAATTTATTAAACAAAATGTGCTTTTGTGACATGCCGTCAAAAAAGGTCGTTAAAATATCGTAATATTGAAAGTTCATTTTCGCCATCTCAATGAAAGTTTTTGTCAACGATATTGAAATAGATGTGTTCACGGGAGCAACTGCCGGCGACGCCTTACTTTCCTATTTCAGATCGATCCAGGTGCCATTACCCGATCCTGTACCCTTGATTTTTGATCAATACGGCAATATACTTGAACAGGATGGCGAATTAACTTCAGACAACCATATCTTCATTTTAGAAACCGAAAATCCAGACGGCAATGAATAGACTTATTTCTCTGATATTCCTTTTACAACTTCTGATTACAGGAACTACCAATGCCGGTATAAGCAGCGACACCACCACGGTGATCATCCTCTCTGTCAACGATATGCATGCCAAAATCGATAACTTTCCGAAGTTTAAGGCACTGGCAGATGACATCAGAAAGCAATACGGTCATGTGCTGGTGGTTTCTGCAGGCGATATTTTTACAGGGAATCCGGTGGTGGATCAATACCCGGACAAAGGTTTCCCCATGATCGATTTAATGAACACAACAGGATTCTCAATTGGCACCATAGGCAACCATGAATTTGATTACGGACAGGATATCCTCATGAAAAGAATCAGGCAGGCAGATTTTCCGCTGATCAGTGCAAACATTACCTCAGAAACCCCGGGTGACCTGCACCTGAGTCCATATAAAATACTGACCCTCGGGAACGGACTGAAGATAGCTTTTGTCGGTGCCATACAAACAAATCCGGTCGGATTACCGGATTCACATCCTTCTAAACTGAAAGGACTGACTTTTACTGACGGGGTAAGTAAAATTTCAGAATTCCGCAACCTGCGCGACAGTTGCAACATCCTGGTATGCCTTACCCATCTTGGCTTCGAAAATGATGTCCTGCTGGCCGGCCGGTTCGGCGAAGCAGACCTGATTCTTGGCGGCCATTCTCACACCATAGTCACCAACCCGGCCGAATACAATGGTGTGCTGGTAATGCAGGCCGGATCGGGTCTGAAGAATGTTGCTAAAATCACCCTCCGGCTTTCCGATGGAAAAGTTGTCTCGAAGAAAGCTGAAACCCTGAGTGTTGTCAATTATCCCCGCACAGATACCACTGTTCTGAAAATGGTTGAACGGTTTAATGACAATAAGGAGCTTAATCGCGTAATTGGTATTGCCCTCAGGGACATCACCGAAAATGATGAGCTGGGCAGCCTGGTTACCGATGGAATGTGTTCACTCGAAGCAGTAGAGGTCGCTTTCCAGAATAATGGCGGGCTAAGAATCGATAAACTGCCCCAGGGAAACATTACCATTAAAGACATCTACAAACTGGATCCCTTCGGAAATGAAATTGTTTTGCTGAAACTGAGTATCCCGGAGATCAAATCACTGATTCTTTGCTCCTTTAATCGCGACAAACAGATTGATCTGCAGGCCTCCGGACTCACCTATACGGTTGTTACAGATACTTTAGGAAACGGCATAGATGTAAGTATCTTATTACCGGACGGAAATGCACCGGATCCTGACAGAATTTTTGCTGTTGGTCTGAGCAGCTACATTGCCAGCAGTTATGATTTTAAACATGAAGATCCCGGAAAATCACTTTACACAACAACTGCTCAGGCTCTTATAAATTATATAACAACAACCAAAGAGATTGATTATTCAGGAATCAGGCGGACCTTTGTTGAAAACCAGAAATAATTACACCGGGGAATTTACCACTTTTCTTCAGGCTTCACTACCACCGGGGCCATTCCTGATTTGAGGCTTTCGATCAGTTTCCTGATCTGTGTGTCAAGTTGCACCAGATAGTCATCCCACACAGGTGAATACATCTTATCGGATTTATCGAACCAGCGTTCCACCGGGAACCGGGAAGACTGCCTGAGTGTAAGATCAGTAATGGTGTAACGGTAACGACCGGGTTTAAATTCCAGCTTGAGCAGATAGTTTACGATGCCGGCATTGAGTTTGGCATCACCGTCCATATTGATCAGCTCAAAACGGTGGAGAATTTCAATGACTGCGCTTTCGCGGTTCCTCACCCTGCAAACATCTGCCGGATTCTTGTACTGTGTATTGATCCACTCAATACACCGCACATACAATTCATCGGCGGTACCCGGCTCCTGAACCACTTCCTGGTAGGTGATCAATTGGGTGTCCTTATCTATCGGATAACTGACTTTTGTTTCCTGTCCGGCTGCGGTGAAACAGATGGCAGAAAAAACAAGGAGCATGATACTTGACGGAATAGATTTCATATTCGGTGAATTTAAGGAACCTTAAGAAATGAAACTACAAAACACAAATTTAGCTATTTTCTCAGTAAAATGCGTGATGTTTAAAAAACCAAGGCCCCGTATTCCGGGGCCTGAGTTGTAAGAACGGTAAAAACAGGAATTTAGTACATTCCACCCATGCCACCCATTCCCGGGTTTGGCATAGCCATTTCCTTTTCTTCTTTGATATCGGCCAGCACACACTCTGTTGTGAGGAGCATACCTGCGATGGAAGCGGCATTTTCGAGGGCTACGCGGGCTACCTTGGCCGGATCGATTACACCTGCCTGGAATAGGTTTTCATAAACCTCAGTCCTTGCATTGAAACCAAAATCACCTTTGCCTTCGCGTACCTTCTGAACGATCACTGAACCTTCGAGACCGGCATTGGTTACGATCTGCCTCAGCGGCTCTTCAAGTGCACGTTTTACTATGGCAATACCTGTATCTTCGTCTTCATTTTCGCCTTTGAAATTATCGAGCATGCTGATGGCGCGGATGTAAGCAACACCTCCACCCGGAATGATACCTTCGTCAATGGCGGCACGGGTTGCGTGCAGTGCATCGTCGAAGCGGTCTTTCTTTTCTTTCATTTCAACCTCGCTGGCAGCACCAACATAAATCACAGCAACACCACCGGCAAGTTTCGCCAGACGTTCCTGCAGTTTCTCACGATCGTAATCGGAAGTGGTTGTTTCAATCTGAGCCTTGATCATGCTGATACGGGCCACGATGTTTTCTTTGGCACCGCTGCCGCTGACGATGGTGGTATTATCCTTGTCAACACTGACTTTCTCAGCCTGTCCGAGGTAGGATAAATCAGCATCTTCAAGTTTATAACCTTTTTCTTCTGAAATAACAGTTCCACCAGTCAATACAGCGATATCCTCGAGCATTTCCTTGCGGCGGTCACCGAATCCGGGAGCTTTCACAGCAACAATCTTGAGTGAACCACGGATTTTATTCACTACCAGTGTAGCAAGTGCTTCACCGTCAACATCTTCGGCAATAATGAGGAGCGGCCGGCCGGTCTGGACAGTTTTCTCAAGAATCGGAAGAAAATCCTTCATCACAGAGATCTTCTTGTCGTAGATCAGGATAAACGGTTTCTCGTAAACGGCTTCCATCTTCTCGGTATCGGTAATGAAGTAGGGAGAAATGTATCCCCTGTCAAACTGCATACCTTCAACAACCTTAACGGTGGTTTCCATACCTTTTGCCTCTTCGATGGTGATTACACCCTCTTTTTTAACCTTATTCATGGCTTCGGCAATTTTCTCACCGATGAAGCTGTCGTTATTGGCAGAAATGGTAGCGACCTGGGTAATTTTCTCACTTCCTTCTTCAACAGGAATGGAGGTTTCTTTCAGGTATTCAACTACTTTGGCAACTGCCTTTTCGATTCCGCGTTTCAGATCCATCGGGTTGGCACCGGCGGTAACGTTTTTCATCCCTGTTGTAACGATGGCCTGGGCAAGAACAGTGGCAGTGGTTGTTCCGTCACCGGCAACGTCGGAGGTCTTGGAAGCGACTTCCTTCACCATCTGGGCACCCATATTCTGGATGGCATCCTTCAGTTCGATTTCCTTTGCTACGGTAACACCATCCTTGGTAACTACCGGTGAGCCATAGGTCTTGCTGATGATCACATTACGGCCCTTGGGACCAAGGGTTACTTTTACTGCATTGGCCAGAGCGTCAACGCCTTTCTTCAGCTCTTCGCGGGCTTCGATATTAAAAACAATTTCTTTTGCCATTTTAAATTCATTTTAAATTTAACAATTCATTAATTCATCAGATGATAGCAACAATATCCGATTCACGCATGATAAGGTAATCTTTACCTTCGATGCTGATTTCGGTTCCGGCATACTTCCCGTAAAGAACAAGATCACCGACTTTTACGGTGATGGGCTCATCCTTCTTACCAGGGCCGACTGCCACAACAGTGCCACGCTGGGGTTTTTCTTTTGCGGTGTCAGGAATAATGATGCCACCGGCAGTTTTCTGTTCTGCAGCCGCAGGCTCAATCAATACACGGTCAGCTAATGGTTTTACATTCACTTGTGTCATTGCTATAGTTTTTTGGTTTATGATTTAATTTTGAGATGTTATCCGCCAGTTGTCATATTTTATGCCAAAAGGAACCAAAGAAAGAAAAAAAGCAGGCCTTAAAAACTAAAATTTACTATATCTGATTGATTTTCAGGTAATTTAACACCATTTAATTCAAAATGCAGATATCTGAGCTTGTTCATTCTGTCCGGATAAAAAAAATAATGTCAGACTGCCGTGACAATCTGACATTATTTTCAGGGGTATAATACAGTTATTTCTTCTCAGCAGGCGCAGGGGTAGTGCCCTGGGTGGCAGGTGCAGCTCCCTTTGTGGCGGGTGCAGTACCGTTTGTAGCTGGCGCAGTACCCTGACCGGCAGGCGGAGCCTGAAAGTCCTGTACAGGAGCCGACTGCTCATTGATAAGCTGACGCAATTCGGTATCTGATGAACTTGCAACATTGGCGTTACGCGGAATCACGAATATGGAGAACAAACTCAGGGTCAGCAATACAATTGCCAGAGTCCAGGTTGTCTTTTCAAGAAAGTCAGCCGTTTTACGGACTCCCATAAACTGGTTTGAAGATGAAAAGTTTGAGGCCAGACCACCGCCTTTAGAATTCTGAACCAGTACTACAAGACCCAGCAATACGCAGGTAATTAAAATAAGTACTGAAACCAAGATATAAGCTCCCATTTGATTATGTGTTATTTACGTTAAATTCAACCGCTGTTGCGGCTTTCAAGTATTTTTGCAATTTGGGCTGCAAAGTAACTGCTTTTTTCCGGAATATTCAAACTTAATTTCTCATAAATTTTTATTGCCTTCTCCGGGTTACCCTGAAGCTGGTGTATCCGGGCAAGCGTCTCACTCACAATATCGTCATGATCGACGTTGCTTAGCCGGGCCTGGTCAACAGGATTAAAGAAATCGCGCTTAGGCTGGCTGAGGCGGGGCTCGTTCTGTATGAAACGGTTTATAAGTTCGGCCTTTTTCTCGCTTAATGTTATTTTCCGACTGGATTCCTGTTGTAACGACTGCTGAAATGGTCCATCCTCAGGGCTGGTTTCCGGTCTGTTTTCATCTGATCCGGCAAGGGTATATCCGGTTGTCGGTGCAAAATCATCCAGCCATTCGTCGGGGAAGCTTTCTTCTTCTGATCCATCCTCTTCATGGGGAATTCTGATTTCAGGAACAGAAGGCCGCGTGAATTCATCCGGATATTCGGTGGCAGTTTCATCCGGCATTGTATCGGGCGAATCATCCTGCAGTTTGCTTCCGGAAGGCAAAAGAGCTCCGGTTAAATTATTTGCAGCCTGCAGCTCTGCCAGCCGGCGGGCAACGATTTCCTGCAGCCTTAGCAGGTGGGCCATCTCGTCATCAGGCGATACCAGCGAAATTCCCGGAGCGGGTTCCGTTATTTCAGCGTAAGCCGCTGCCGAACCTGAAGTCAATTCCGATTCACTCATTTCAGTGGATGATGAAGGTTCTGCATCCGTTAATATGTCAGCATTTCCGTCCTCTGCAACATTCCGTAATGTAATTTCATCTGCCTGAACTTCATTTGTCATTAACCCGCTGTCTGGGGTATCCGCTGCCGCAATTTCCTGATGACCATCAGGAACCGGTAAGTCATTTCCTGATTCATTTTCAAACCCATGGCCGGGCGCTGAAAGCGTGCCGGATTCTTCTTCAAGCAGGCTTCGCAGCCGGCTCCGGTCGCCGGCATAGGCAGCAGCGAGTTTCAGCTGATTGTTGAACCTGATGCTGTTAACCTTCTTATAATTGAGAGCCAGCATAATCTGAACAGCCTGACAATAGGGCAATTCCCTGGCAACCTGCTCCAGCAGCGGCAGGCTTTCGGCCCCCAGGCGTTCAGGATGCCTGATATACGACTCAAATTGCGAAGGGTTCATGGTTGTTTACCAGTTTACCACTGATTTATTGAAAATGTCATCAACCAGGGCCTCATTGATTTTAGCGATCAGATCCAGTTCAACAGATGCCAGGTTCTGGCTGCTGCTGTAATCTTCATACCGGCTGAAATTCGTTTCAAAATTATCCTTGGGATTGAATTTATTGATATACCGGACATTCACAGTAATTTTCAACCTGATCAGCGCCGCCTGCTGCTGTCCGGTTATAGCTACCGGTTCGGTTGAATATCCGGTTATTTCTCCTTCAAAGTGAAGATCACCGTTGCGCGGAACAAGTGCCAGGTTGGTCTGGGATGAAAACTTCTCCCGAAGGGCCTCTGTGAATGACTGGCTCAGGGTAGGCTGAACAAGTTCAGCCTTATTCGGAAACATGGCTATGGAAACCGACTTTGCTTCCGGAGGCACCGATGCACCGGTAAATGAATACACGCCGCATCCTGTGAGTACTGTTGACAATACAACCGACAATATCAGATAAAAAAGCCGGTATTCCGGGTTTTTCTTATGCTCCGGAGAAAGATTAATTGATACCATACTCCTTGATCTTCCTGTATAGTGTGCGTTCTGAGATACCCAGTTCACGGGCTGCATTTTTTCTTTTTCCACCATGTTTTTCAATGGCCCTCCTGATCAGGTCGATCTCTTTTTTCTGGATCGACAGCGATTCCTCCATTACCTCAGGAGAATAGAATGTTTCAAATTCATGGGGCTCGGTTCTTGGCTGTACTTCAACCCTTGGTATTGCAGCCAGATTTTCATCATATTCCTTGTAAAGCTGTGCAATCATGGGCTGATGATCACGCTGCAATTCGTGACTGACCCCTCCCTGCTCCAGGATATCCACGACCAGTTTCCTGAGTTCACCGATATCGCGCTTCATATCAAAAAGTACTTTATACAGAATTTCCCTTTCCGAAAACTCACCGCCGGCATTTTCCTTATGGTAGAGCACCGGAAGATCCCGGCTTTCATTGGGCAGGTATCGCTCCAGGTTTGCAGGGGTAATCACACGGCTTTCTTCAATGATGGAAATCTGCTCTGTAATGTTCTTTAATTGCCTGATGTTCCCCTGCCACCGGTAACTCATCAGCAACTGACGGGCCGAATCGTCCAGTTCAAGGGGTGGCATCCTGTATTTCTCTGCAAAATCACTGGCAAATTTCCTGAAAAGAAGCACAATGTCTTCTTTCCTTTCTCGCAACGGTGGTATGTATATCGGAACTGTATTAAGCCTGTAATAAAGATCCTGCCTGAATTTCCCCTTGTTGATGGCTTCAGGTATGTCGACATTGGTGGCAGCCACCACACGTACATCGGTTTTGATGACCTTGGATGACCCAACCCTCATAAACTCACCGGTTTCAAGAACCCGGAGCAACCTCACCTGTGTTGACAAGGGCAATTCAGCCACTTCGTCCAGAAACACAGTGCCGCCGCTGACCACTTCAAAATACCCCTTACGTGATTCGTGAGCACCGGTAAATGAACCTTTCTCATGACCAAACAATTCAGAATCGATGGTGCCTTCAGGTATGGCTCCGCAGTTTACCGCGATGTAAGGACCGTGTTTACGGGCGCTCAGGTTATGAATGATTTGTGGGAAAACTTCCTTTCCAACACCACTTTCACCATTGATCAGAACGGTAATGTCGGTAGCTGCTACCTGTCGGGCTATATCAATCGCCCTATCGAGAAGAGGAGAGTGACCAATAATTCCAAACCGCTGTTTAATTGACTGGATATCCATTGTAATATAAATACTGCAATTGTGTATTGTCCTGCAAAATTAACAATAAGCAGCCTTCAATTGTCACTCCGGAATTAAAAAACTGACATTTTGTCAATGTCATGCCTTTGCCTGTGGAGTAACCTTACCCTCCCATGAAAAAGGACAAGACTATAGAGCTCATTTTAACGATGAAAAGAGTTAATTGTTATAGCATACAACCTAACCCCGTCTATGCAGAGCACAAGCCAAAAACGGAACGAAATCAGTAAGGACACAGCATTATCTTCTGCGCTTGATTTTTCCGGCAAATGCAAAGAAAATCCGGGGTCTGCAATGATGAAGAATCCGGCAACACTTCTTCATCAAACAATTTTCATCAAAAGATCAATCGCTTACAATTAAAAGCCGGATTTGTTGATGAGATCCAAATAGTAAAACATCTGACCGACTCATTGACTGAGAAACGACTTATCAATGGTTTTAGCTATCGCCTCACTTTGGCTCCGGCATCTTTCTCAAGCACCTCAGCCAACCGCTCCATAAATTTGTCGATCTCCTTGTCTGTCAGGGTCTTGTTATCATCCTGAAGGGTGAAACTTAAGGCATACGACTTTTTGCCGGATTCAATCTTATCGCCTTCATACACATCGAACAGGTTGACTTTTTTCAGCAGTTGTTTGCCCACCCTGAATGCGATGGCCTCGAGTTCAGCGTATTTTACCGACTGGTCAAGCACAAGCGCAAGGTCGCGGCGGACTTCGGGGAATTTCGACACTTCCTGATAGGACACCGTATGATTTTTTATAGCCTGGACCAGGTTATCCCAGTGAATGCCGGAGTAATACACAGGCTGTCCGATCCCAAACTGCTTCAGCAACTTATCGTTCAGGCGGCCGATGCAGTAAATGGCTTTCCCGTTTAGCTGATATAAAGCGCCATCAGCAAAGAAAGCGGGTAAATTATCAGCAACCTGAAGCCGGCCCATATCAAGGCCTGACTTTTTCAAAGCACCGGTTACAAAGGAACGCAGTTGATAGAAGTCGGATTTAACGGCTGCATTATGCCAGCTTTCCGGAGCAGCCTGCCCTGTAACAAAAAGGGCCAGGATTTTTTGCTCTTTGTAGTTTTTATCAACGTTGCCCTTCACATTGGCACCGCTCATCTCGTAAACGAACCCAAATTCATAAAGTTTCAGGTTAAGCTGACGGCGGTTAAGGTTGTAAGCCACCGATTCCAGCCCGCTGAACAATAATGTCTGCCGCATTACATCCAGTTCCCTGGAAAGCGGGTTCAGTATCTTCACACATTTGGAAGGGTCGAACCAGGTGCCGCCTTCATAATACTCAGAACTGCTGAGTGAATTGGTGAGCATTTCATTAAATCCGTTGCTGCTGAGGTAATCTGCTACCAGATTCTGGATTTTCTCACGGTCGGGCCGCTGATGATAGGAAATGCTGGAGTTGAGTTTTTCTCCGGCATCGATCTTATTGTAACCATAGATGCGCAGCACTTCTTCAACCACATCGGCAATGCCGGTAACATCCACTTTAAATGGCGGAATTTCAAGTTCAAGTCCTGTGGCAGATTCTTCCAGAATCTTTATTTCAAGTCCTTTCAGGATGATTTTAATATCTTCGGCAGGAATATCCTGCCCGACAAAACGGTTCACCCAGGCATATCCGAGGCTGATTTTTCTGTGCTGAACCGGGACAGGGTAAACATCCACCACTTCCGATGAAATTTCACCACCGCAAATTTCCCTGATCAGTAAAGCGGCCCTTTTCAGGGCTTCAACAGTGATTTCAGGATCGGTTCCCCTTTCAAAACGGAAAGAAGCATCCGTTTTGAGGGTGTGAAGCTTCGATGTTTTCCTGACAGAAACCGGGTTGAAAAACGCACTTTCCAGAAAAACAGCCGTTGTCGATTCACTGACGCCCGACTTTGTACCACCAAAAACGCCTGCTATACACATGGGTTCCGCCGCATTGCAGATCATCAGGTCACCGGCACCCAGCTTACGTTCCACATTATCGAGCGTGATAAAAGGAGTGCCTTCGGCCATTTTTTTAACAATCACAGTTTTCCCGTTTACAGCAGCTGCATCAAAGGCATGCAGCGGTTGTCCATACTCGAACAACACATAATTGGTAATGTCGACCACATTGTTGATGGGTCTGATGCCGATGGCTTTCAGACGATCGGCCAGCCATGAAGGTGATGGCCCAACTTTAATTCCTGAAACTGTGACTCCGGAATACCGTGGGCAGGCTTCAGAATCTTCAACGACAACTTTTAGTGCATTCTTATTGTTATCAGGCTTAAAACCGCTAACATCCGGCTTTTTCACCACTGCATGTTTATTTTCAAGGCCGCGGGCTGTAATGGCTGCTGCCAGATCACGTGCTACCCCCAGGTGAGAAGCGGCATCGGCATGATTAGGAGTCAGGCCGATTTCAAAAACCACATCGTTGGTAATACCAAAGTATTCCGCCGCAGGAATTCCCGTTTTTACATCATCCGGGAGCACCATAATACCGGCATGTGAATCACCCAGACCAAGTTCGTCCTCGGCACAGATCATCCCTTCTGACAATTCGCCGCGTATTTTTGACTTCTTAATTTCGAACGACTCATCTCCTTTATAAATCAGGGTTCCGATGGTAGCCACCACCACTTTCTGCCCGGCAGCCACATTGGGTGCACCACAAACAATATTCAGCAGCTCCTCACCGCCAACATCAACGGTGGTAACACTGAGCTTATCGGCATTCGGGTGACGTTCACAGGTTTTCACTTCACCGGTGATCACTCCTTTCAGGCCGCCCTTCAGCGATTCAAATTCCTCAACGGCTTCCACTTCAAGACCAATATCGGTAAGCAGATGTGAAATTTCTTCCACGCTTAGGTTTGTTTCAATGTAATCGCGGAGCCAGTTGTATGAAATCTTCATTGGATTGATTTTAGGAAGGGCAAATTTAAGGATAATTCACGAAAGCGAAGTATGGGAACTCATGCTGAAGATAACGATTTGTGGATTACGATTGAAAATCCGGATTCCGGGCTCAAAGCCAGGAAATGGTTTGCAGTATTGAATGGGTTTGATCAGCTTATCTTCCCCCAATCGTTGGCATTCAACTGAAGGTACCTTACCATGGGCTGATTCTCTTCCTTCCTGAGTTCCGGATCATCGGTAAGGGTGCGGTGGGCAAATTCACGTGCAATTTTCAGCAACTTCTCATCTTTCACGAGGCTGGCCAGTTTCAGTCCTACCAGTCCGCTTTGCTGCGTCCCCTGCAGGTCGCCTGGGCCGCGCAGATGCAGGTCAACTTCGGCAATTTCAAAACCATCGGTGGTGCGAACCATTGTTTCGAGGCGTTTGCGGCCATCGGCGGTCAGCTTGTAGCTGCTCATCAGGATGCAGTGTGACTGATCGGCACCCCGGCCTACCCTTCCCCGCAACTGATGCAGCTGGGATAATCCAAACCGCTCAGCGTTTTCTATGACCATGACAGAGGCATTGGGAACATCCACACCAACTTCAATTACAGTAGTTGCCACCATGATCTGGGTCTTCTTCTCCAGAAAGCGCTTCATTTCGCTTTCCTTTTCGGCAGATTTCAACTGCCCGTGGACAATGCTGATCTGGTATTCAGGCAACGGAAAATAGCGCGAAACGGTATCGAAACCATCCATAAGTGGTTGAAGCTCCAGTTTATCCGATTCGTTGATGATGGGATAGACGACATAAATCTGCCTGCCCATGGCAATCTGGTCTTTTATAAACCTGAATACCTTAAGGCGGTCCTTCTCAAAGAAATGGTAGGTCTTTACCGGTTTGCGGCCGGGTGGCAATTCGTCGATAACCGATACATCCAGATCACCGTAAAGGGTCATGGCCAGTGTACGGGGGATGGGTGTAGCCGTCATTACCAGAATATGCGGCGGAATTTCGCTTTTCTCCCACAGGCGGGCTCTTTGGGCTACACCAAAGCGATGTTGTTCGTCAATTACGACCAAACCCAGGTCCCTGAACTGCACCTGATCTTCAATTAATGCATGGGTTCCGATTAAAATTTGCAGGCTGCCTTCCTGAAGTTTCTGATGAAGTACATTTCTTGCCGACTTTTTTGTTGAGCCGGTAAGCAGGGCAACTTCTACAGGAAGGTCATGCAACATCCCTGAAATGGTTTTAAAGTGTTGTGCGGCCAGAATCTCAGTCGGAGCCATCAGGCATGCCTGGCAACCATTATCGAGCGCTATGAGCATCGACATCAACGCCACAAGGGTCTTACCGCTCCCTACATCGCCCTGCAGAAGCCGGTTCATCTGTTTACCGCTGCCCAGATCAGCCCTGATTTCCTTCATCACTTTCTTCTGGGCTCCGGTCAGCGAGAAAGGAAGATTCTGATGGTAGAAGGTGTTAAAGTGCGATCCGATTTGCCCGAATACACGCCCATGGACCTTTTCCATCCTCACATATTTCAACCGCAACAGCTGGAGCTGGATAAAAAACAGCTCGTCAAATTTGATACGGTCCTGCGCCCTGGCCAATGCCTGAGGGTCGTGCGGAAAATGAATATTAACAAGTGCTTCACCTCTTGCCGGCAGCTTAACTGCACTGAGCAGTGACTGGCTGAGTGTTTCAGGGATTGAATACTGCACCTGGCCGATCAGGTTCCGCATGATCCGGACGAAATTCCGCGGGGTGAATCCACGGCTTTTCAGCTTCTCGGAAGTAGAATAATAGGGTTGTAATGGCTCATTGAGAACAGGAGCTTCATCGTCGGCCGGCTCAATGTCAGGGTGGGTGAAGTTGTACCTTCCGTTGAAGAGATTGGGTTTCCCGAAGACGATGTATTCCCTGCCAACAACGATTTTATCTTTAATCCATTTACTGCCCTGAAACCAGACCAGCTCGGTTTCGCCGGTCTGATCCCTGAAAGTCATCACCAGCCTGGAAACCCTTCCTGCACCGATGGTCTGCATGCCAGTCACCCTGCCTTTCAGTTGAATCCAGGCAGATTCAGAATCTATTTCAGCGACTGAATAGAACTTACTCCGGTCAACATACCTGAACGGATAGTACAGCAGCATATCACCGAAAGTATGAATGTCCAGTTCCTTCCGCAACATTTCTGCCCTGGAAGGGCCGATGCCTTTCAGGTATTCAATCGGGGTATCTAGAATGTGGGGCACGAAGGCAGAATATTAATTCTTTAAGCAAAGATACAATTTAGGGGAATAAGCCGGAAACAAAACCGCCCGGCACAAGATGCCGGGCGGTTTACATTATTTTAAATTGCTGTTAGAATTCCCAGAGATTATGCTCAAAGGTAAAGAGGTCATTTTTAACACGTTCGGCCTCCATCAGTGCATCTATACCGGTAGCATAGTCTGAGATACGCCTGTCGTAAACGTTGTCCTCCTTATAAACATAACTGGTGAACATTCTTTTCCAGAAAATATCATCATAAGTCTTACGGGCAGCACTGTTGTTCCTGTTAAAAACTTCAGCCTTTGCAAAAACCGGGCGGGCTTCCGGGAAATAGATCCAGAAGAGGGGGTCATAAGCCCTGAAGAGTCCCTTTTCATCGAAGTTATCACGGACAGGGCAGATACCCAGAATGCGGACTTCCATAACAGAACGTTGTTTATCGAAGAACCAGTCTTCCTTTATCCTGAAACGCTTTACGTCGGAAGGATTGAACTTGACAGAGATCACGGTGTCGTACCAGTCGTAAGGTGGGTAAGGACGCTGCATAGGAACCGAGTCAACCCTTTCAAGCCTGTTCATGATTTCCTGATATGTAAGGGGAACCAGGAATTCGTCGGTGGTTGAAGAGGCATCGTAAGCCGTGATTGTACCTTCCTTGAGGGCGTCCATCATAACCTGCATAAGGCTGCGAAGGTCGTTGTGCGGCATTTCAGGGTAGTAGAATGCCTGATTCATCTTTTCGCGGAGGTCAATCACACGCCAGATACGTTTACTCCATACCACATCGGCCTCACGTACCCATGGATAGCTGATCGGCTTCTTCTCAATGGTTACTTTTTTATCGTAAATACCATCGCGGGGAGGGCTATCAAGCACCTGGGACAACCCTGTTTTTGCAAAACCAGCCATCAACAGAACAATGGCAAGAAAACCAAATACTTTTTTCATCCGTTACTGATTTGTTTACAGCATCCAAAATAAAGCATGCTGAGATTTCATTTCAAAAACTCCGGCGATCCGGAAAGATTCATTCTGGTAATTTATCCATACCGGTTATACTTAATCCATATAGCCGGTATGGAGTTTTTAAAACGTATTCCGAAGAACAATTATTGTACAATGATACTGATGGTTCCGAGTTTACGGTTTCCGTCAGGACCTTTTGCCATGATGTTTTCGAGCCAGATACGCTGACCACGCTTACTGTTCGAGATAAAGGTCTGCATCTCATCGGTCAGCCTGTTACCTGTTCCCGGGCGTTCATAGGTATCGCCTCCGCGAACACCTACAAAAGTAAAGGAGACAATCTCAAAAGTAAGGTCGAAATCAAAGTCTTCAGGCATTTTAGGGATGATTGCCCTGGAGGCAAGCAGCATATTCTTCTGAACCGGTCCTCCATCGGTATTGGCGATGTAAGCTTTAGGATCCGGAACCCTTTTTATGCGGAATTCAGCTGTGCCCATATTCCTGGTAGTTTTACCGTCATTGTGTTTAACAGTGATGGTAGCCTTCTGTCCCAGCGGAACCCTGACAACCCAGTTCTTCCCATCCGGAGCACGCCTGATGGTACCTGCGGTAATGTCAGCAGAAATCTGTGATTCGGGAATCCCTGATGCTGCAATCGAAACCGGGTTATCAACATTGGCATAGAAGACATTCATTTTCGTCGGGGCCACTGTCAGCGAAGGCGTCATAACGAAGTATTCGCTTTCGAACGGATACTCCTTCAGGTTGCCCTCAGGATCCTTAACTTTGATGGTACCGCTATACTTTTGCAGACCGGTTGATCCGGCAGGTACAGAATATTTTGCAACGCCATTTTCAGTCGGGAGTGTTCTTCCACCAATAATAACCATTGGATCCTGTTTTGAATCAACAGCGGCAACCATAATGTCTGCCTCATAGGTATCACCCTTGAAAACAAGTTTTGAATTCGGAATTACTTTGGCATTCAGAACGTCGAACTTGTAGTCTTTGGATGTAACCGAGTTCAGGAGTTTTGTAACAACATCACCTTCTATGGATCTCACATCGGCAATCAGTTTGTTGAGAAAAGTAACATTGGCTGCCAGGATAATGTGATAAAAATTATGCATTTCCCAGTTTTGCTTTGCACCACTGGCATCGCGGAAAGGACCTTCAGTGTCGAGACCTAGTTGGATGGTAGCCCGGTCTTTTTCATCAAGAAGGTTTACAATATCCTTTTTAAACTTAATAATGTTCTCTTTTAACTCCCGTGACTTGCCTTTGGATCCATCCTGTGAATTACCGATAAAATAATTGGTACTTACATCGTATTTATCTTTTGCTTGTATATCACGCAAAGGAGTTGTTTTGGCAGCTTCCAGTGAAATGCCTTCTGATTTCGAAATAACTTCGTATTTCACCTGATCAATAAATGCAATCAATTCATCGGCTTGCTTCTTGGCTTCCTGAGCTTTATCCCAGAAAGGGCCTACTTTTGCTTGATTTAACAGGTGCTGCTGTTCAAAACGCGCATAGGTTTCGTCATTTTTCGATTTGAGGTTGACATTGGTACCCTCAATGCTTTTGTTAACAATCACAAAAGCCTCAATGATTTCAACAGAAACATTCAAAGCCAGCAGCGCAGTCAACACCAGGTACATCATCGCGATCATTTTTTGACGCGGTGTCTCCTTGTATCCAGCCATAATCTATATTTAAATAAGTATTGTTAGAAAATCCGTTAATAAACCTGCTTATTTCAAATTCACGTTCATGGCTGCAAGCATGTTGCCATAAACATTGTTCAATGCAGAAACCTTCTTGGTAAGGTTGTCGAGTTCCTGTCTGTAGCGGTTCATTTCCTGACTTGAATCGTTGAGATGCCCCAGATACTGGTTAAGGGTGGTATGAAGTTTATTGGTATCTTCAACATTGGTATTTGAACTCTTCAATTGTAGTTCATAAACTGCATTAAGTGCTGCAAGGTTACTGGAAATCTTCTGCAACTGCTCACCGTAAGCTTTGTTATCGAGGCCGGTGAAATCGAATTTCTCAATCGATTTAGCCAGTGCCTGGGCCGATTGCTGGTAAGTACCGGTTAACTGTGCGGTAGATTCAGCGGCCTTAACGATATTGAGGGATAAATCGTTGACCGATTTTGATGCGTTTGTAAGGTTCTTTGTATAATCATTGGTAGCAACCGCAGCACTCGACATGTCAGCCATTTTACCGGCGTTTTCACTCAATGTTCTTAACCCGTTACCAAGGCTCTGTATCAGTTCAGGGCCAATTTTGGCCTTCTCAAGCATGCCATCCAATTCCTGGGTAGGCGTTTTTCCTTTGGGACCGCCGGTCTCACCGCCATGATACATGCCGGCCAATTCAGGATAAACCAGACTCCAGTCGGGCTCAACATGTGGTGGTTCAAATGCTGAAAAGAAGAAAATCAGCGCTTCTGTTCCCAACCCAACGATAAGCATTTCATTGGCACCGGTGTAGTGGTTGATTTTGAAAAGTGCTCCAAGAATAACGACTGCAGCTCCCCATCCATAAAGCTTTGCCATGAAGTTTCTGAACCCTCTTCCTCTGACTAAATTATTCAATCCCATGATTATTGAGTGTTAATTTGTTGATTTATTGATTAATTAAGTTCTGTCTGAAATAAATTGATCCGGACATTCAGGAAATGTAATACCGGCTTAGTTGTATATTTTTGAAGCACGTGCAGGATTATCATCTTTCTGTCGTCCCATGTAATTCTGAACACAGCGGAATCCGATATAACATTTGGCTGTATCCTGAAATTCGTAGGCCCTTGAGTTAACCTGCAGGTAATAGGAAATATCTTTCCATGAACCACCACGAACAACTTTGCGTTTGAGTGCAGGAGGATCGCTGTCCTTGGCATTGTAGCTGTATGCCGGATTCATATCCCATGTAAAATTATAGGATGATTCATCGTAGGCATCGTTGGTCCACTCGGCAACGTTACCGGCCATATCATAAAGTCCGAAGTCATTGGCCGGGTAATGGGCTACGATAACCGGTGTAAGTCCGCCGTCGTCTACATAATTACCGCGCAATGGTTTGAAGTTGGCAAGAAAACAACCCTTTTCGTTCCGGGTGTATGGTCCGCCCCATGGGTACGGACTGAATGAATTGCCCCCACGGGCAGCCCATTCCCATTCGGCTTCGGTGGGAAGCCTGAATTCATTTACTACAGCATTGCCCTTGCTGTTGAGATAGGCACGAAGCAACTCAGTACGCCAGATGGCAAATGCTTTGGCCTGTTTCCAGTTCACACCAACAACAGGATAGTTATCATAGGCCGGATGCCAGAAATAGCGTTCGGTCATAGGATCATTGTATGCATAGGCATAATCATGGATCCAGGTGAGTGTATCGGGATAAACGTTAATGACTTCCTTGCGCACATATAGTGAACGGTCTTTTAGCCCCTGTGGACGGTTGGCAAGACCAGCGTTGATGGGATCTCCTGCGGAGAAATCCTTCCCGGCAGCAGCTTTGAAATCAACCCAGTAATATTCATAAAAAAGTTTCCGGGTATCAATCTCCTTGCGACGGAAATACCGTTCATGCTCGGGTAGAAACATATCCGAAAGCGCTTCACGCTCCTCTTCACCGGTCCATTTGATCTCGGTTTTCCAGTTGAGGAAAGGAGGATCGTAGGTTTCACCGGTTTTCTTATTCTCTTCGATGAGAAATTCC
This sequence comes from Bacteroidota bacterium, assembly GCA_009773455.1. Lineage (GTDB taxonomy): Bacteria > Bacteroidota > Bacteroidia > Bacteroidales > Lentimicrobiaceae > Lentimicrobium. The sequence goes on from WSXU01000013.1 coordinate 61,437, forward strand.
TCAGGCTTCACTTCGCCTAACTTCCTGCGGGCAATAGAATCCCTGACCCAGAAAACGAACTGGCGGTATTCATTGTTGGTGATCTCGGTTTCGTCCATGTAGAAAGCACTGACAGACACCGTCCGCGGATCGTTGATGTGTGCGTAAGGCACATCCTGGTCACCAACGCCCATCGTAAAACTTCCCATAGGAATATAGGCCATACCAAACGGATCGGGCTGATAGAATTTTTCTCGCTTTGAAACACCTACAAGTTCACCGTTTCCTGAATTTCCACAGCTACTCAGGATAAGGGCAGCGATAATGTAGTTGAAGAGTCTTTTCATGTTTGTAACTGATTTTAATGCAAATAACGGCTTAACCAAATCTTTAGTATAGGCTTCCCCGAATTTTTGAACCGACAAAAATAGCAATATAATTATTCCAACCAAATTTCTTTTACAGGAAACGGGTATTTCTGAAACTTCTTTTTGCTTTCTCAAGTTCGAGCTTAAAGCAATAACGAACCATTACTTCGTGACTGCCTGCGCCGCCTATTCTTGAAAGCGGGATATCATAAGCGTATCCGATTCCGATATCCTTAATATTGAGACCCAGCATAACCGCGGCTGTTTCCTGAAAACGGTAGGTCAATCCTCCCCAGAATTTCCTGTTGTATTCGAGGGTGGCATTGAGGTCAACCTGGAATGTGGAACCGTCAAATTTCGCAAAAATACTGGGGATCAGAACATAGGCCGGATTCCTTATCCAGGAGATCTCATACCCTGCAGTTCCATAATAATGCCTGCGTAATTTAAATTCAGCTCCGGAACTGCTGCTCCCGAGTTTGCGGGATCCTTCAAGTAACTGGGTTGAAGAAACCCCAATATACAATCCATTGGGTTCCATGTAAAAAGCACCAATGGCCAGATCGGTAAACATGGTACTTTCATTTCCTCCGGTAAGCAGCGGATCACCTCCGTCAACCGGCTTAAGCTTACCAATATCAAGCGATTTATTCAAAAATCCTACATTGAAGCCTATTCCCAGTTCTCCGTTCCCCATGGGCCTGTTGTAGGCATATCCAAGTTTTACATAAACATCTTTAAAGTAACCGATTTTATCCTGCATTACCGTCGCCGAAACACCACCCCTGAGTATCCTTATGGGGGAATCACCTGAGATGATAAAAGTCTGCGGTGACACTTTATTCCCTTCAGCATCGTCAATCCCGATCCATTGCTCCCTGATAAACCCGGTGACACAAATGGCATCACGCAACCCGGCATATCCCGGATTCACAGCCATATGATTAAACCTGTTCAGCGTAATCTGAGGCTCCTGTTGACCCATAACTGCAAAGGGGAACAACAATCCCGCAAGCAGTAACAGCGCAAAATGATGCATACGCCTGACGAATGAACGCGTAGTAATTCCTGTCATTTCTCTAAACTGACCGATGTTAAACAGCCTGGTTAAAACCAAAAAACCTTATTCAGAAGTTGTTATCCCCGATATTTCCCCGAAATACCCTGTAATTTGAAGGCAGGTAAATCTATTAACCCCAAAACCCCCGTTTTATTATATTTAAGCTGTTTTATTTATCAAATTAAGTCACAAAGGTAATATTTTACAGATTGCCGGACGAATATGATTTAAAAAAGATAATAAAACATTTTATAAAGTAAATGGTTTGAATAGACCGGCTGAACATAGCCGCAATTTAAGAACTCCGGAATTGTCAAAATCATAAATCTCTGGCCGTATGAATGTTATATAATCAGAGAATAGCAACCCTCCTTAAAACAATCAATTCAGGTATTCCAGGATTTCTTACCTTGGCAGATAAAATTACCTGATCATTCCTTAGTGTTGTCCTGTTTTCTGTTTAGCTTTGCAGTCCCAATTTAGCTGAAAGCTATTCACCTCATTAACAATACTATAACATGGCTTTTCTACAAAACGAGCGACTTTTTTCAAAAAAATGGTTCATCGCCTATGCCCTGACTATCCTTGGTTCATTTATTCTGGCGGCAGGCTTTGTCTTTTTTATAAATCCATACAACATCGTACCCGGAGGTGTCTATGGTATGGGCATTGTGGTTCATCACATGACCAAAGGTCTTTTCTCCTTCTGGCCAACCGGTATACCCATAGGTTTGTTCGGATTGGTGCTCAACATCCCGCTCACAATCATCGGTGTGAAAATACTCGGACCCCGGTTCGGGGTTAAAACGATCGTCGGGTTTGTGCTGACTTCAGTTTTCATGGATGTGCTGACAATGTATTTTGGTGAAAAAGACCCGCTGGGACTGGCCAACGACATCCTGATGGCCTGTATTTTCGGCGGTGTGCTGATCGGATTTGGCCTGGGACTGATTTTCAAGGCAAAGGCGACCTCAGGAGGATCTGACATTGTAGCCATGATTATCGCCAAGTATACCCGTCTGCCCCTAGGCCAGCTGATGATCTATGTTGATTCGGTTATCGTTTTATTTGGCCTTATCGTTTTCAGGGACTGGCACATCCCGCTTTACTCATGGATCGTGATTTTTGTTACAGGAAAAGTGATCGATATTACCATGCAGGGCGTGAGTTATGATAAAACCCTTTTTATTGTCTCAAGTCAGTTTGAGCTGATCAGGGATAAGATCATCAATGACCTGAACCGGGGAGGCACCTACATTCCCGGAAAAGGTATGTTTAACAATTCGGAGAAGACCATTATCTTTACGGTACTGAACCGGCGTGAGCTGGCCATATTGGAGGAATACATCCACCAGGTCGATTCAAAAGCATTCGTCACCGTGATGGATGCCAATGAAATCCTTGGTGAAGGTTTCAAGTCGCTGCATGATAAAATAACCGAGTGAAATCCGGTCCATCCTTCATCGGGTTGGTCCTGCAAATTTAAGCTGATATGGCATTCCTTCAGAAAGATAAGCTTTTTACCCGGAAATGGTTTACTTCCTACGCATTGATTCTTGCCGGAACCTTCCTTGTTTCTGTAGGCTACGTATATTTTATCACACCTTATAAAATTGTCCCTGGTGGGATATATGGCATTTCCATCGTTCTCCATTACATGTTCGGACTCCCGGTCGGTGCGGTGGCCCTTGCCTTCAACATCCCGCTTACCATCATCGGCACCCGGGTACTTGGTCCCAGGTTCGGAACCAAAACAGTGGTCGGATTTGTGCTGACTTCTGTTTTTGTTGACCTGCTCTCTTATTATTCAGGATATAAGCCTCTGGTCGACAGCGATCCGCTGCTTTCTTCCATATTCGGAGGAGCACTGGTTGGCGCGGGTGTCGGACTGATTTTTAAATCCAAAGCCACATCCGGTGGCTCAGATGTAATCGCCATGATCATAGCCCGCTATACAAAACTTCCTCTCGGACAACTGATGATGGGCGTTGATTCAGTGATCGTACTGGTCGGCTTCATCGCTTTTGGCGACTGGCGCATTCCGCTATATTCATGGATCACCATATTTGTCATGGGAAAAGTAATTGATGCTGTGCTTTCCGGTATTTCGTATGAAAAAACCATTCTGATCGTTTCGGATCAGCACGAAGCCATCAGGGACAAGATCATCAATGACCTGAACCGGGGTGGCACTTTCCTTAACGGAGAAGGCATGTACAACGGCAGCAGCAAAAAAGTCATTTTTACCGTGGTCAACCGCCGCGAACTGGCAATACTGGAAGAGTTTATCAATAAAACAGACCCAAAGGCTTTTCTCACCGTTATGGATGCCAATGAGATCCTTGGCCAGGGGTTCAAATCACTCAAAGATAAACTGGAAGATTGATTTTAGGAGTCCGGATTGCGCATTGGATCTACCCCAGCACAGGCAGTTGGATTTCGGCACATTATCCCTGAACAAAATGCTTCGTTACCAGTACAATCTTCCTGGTTCTGTTTCGGATTATGCATAACTGAAGGAGCAATCTGAAACGAAACAATCCTGCGTTTTCTGAAGGCACATAGTATTATGGAAGTCAGATGAATAAAAATGACTATGCAGTATGCCAACAGACCAAACCTGCCTGTATACACCGGGAGGGTTTTCACAGCCCGAAAACCAATCAGAAAAAGGAAATTCTACCCTAAGCCAGGGACCAAAATCCAAAATCCGTAATCAGCAATCCGAAATCTGGAATGTTTACCTGAATAGTTTGATGATATCGTTGCCATTGGCAAAGATGAGCAAACCGAACAATAGAACCATCCCGACAATCTGTGCATATTCAAGGAATTTGTCGGAAGGCTTGCGACCGGTAATCATCTCATAAAGCAGGAACATCACATGTCCTCCGTCGAGTGCAGGAATAGGAAGCACATTCAGGATAGCCAGCATGATAGAAAGAAAGGCAGTAAGTCCCCAGAATGCAGCCCAGTCCCAGTCCGACGGAAAGATACTGCCAATGGTGATAAATCCACCGACAGATTCATAGGCTTTCACTTCCGGAGAGAACAGAAGTTTAAGCTGTTTCAGGTAATTGCCGACCCCTTTCCATGTTTTGGTAAAGCCTGCAGGAACAGCCGCGATGAGTGAATACTCCTTCTCGCTGAATTTAAACTGACTGGCAGGATTGGTAGAGGCGCCAATCAATCCGGTTTCAGGAACTGTCATTTTATACGACAGGGTATCTTCCCCACGAAGTACCTTCAGACTTATTTCCTTTGATTTGTATTCCGGCAGCAATGCCCTGAACTGGTCGAAATAGAGAACCAGTGAATCGTTGATACCGATCACACGGTCGCCTTTTTCAACACCGGCAGCTTCAGCAACCGATCCTTTGGAGAATCCCTCTACCACAAAAGGCATCCTGGCATTGATAAAATCAGGAGACTGATGCTTCAGCAGTTTTGCCATGTATCCGGCCGGAATTTCAACCGTATAGGGCTGCCCGTCGCGGATTACCTGTATTGTCTTGGCGTTGTCAAGAATAATACGGCCCGGAATTTTAAAGAAATCTTCAACCTTTTGATTGTCTACGGTGAGTATTTTATCGCCATTCTTCAGGCCCATTTCCTGTGCCACTGAATCAGCAACTATACCATATTTAACCTCTGAAGTCGGGAGATACTGCTCTCCCCAGATCCAGAGCATTCCTATATAAATGGCAATGGCCAGCAGAATATTCACTGTAACACCACCCAGCATGATAATCAGACGCTGCCACGAAGGCTTGCTCCTGAATTCCCATGGCTGAGGCGGCAGTTGCATCTGCTCCTTATCCATAGATTCATCAATCATACCTGATATTTTTACATATCCACCCAAAGGCAACCAGCCAACGCCATACTCGGTTTCACCCCTTTTAAACTTGAGCAGCGAAAACCATGGGTCAAAGAACAGGTAAAACTTTTCCACACGGGTTTTAAAAATTTTGGCTGTTATAAAATGCCCGAATTCATGAAAGATCACGAGAATCGATAAACTTAACAGTAACTGGGCAGCTTTGATCAGAATTTCCATTTTATTATTTTAGTGTTTTTAATTGATCTTACTTAACAACTTTTTGATGTTATGGTTTTGATCCTTTGGAGATCATTCCTGTTATTTCGTGGGCAATAACCCTTGTAAGTCTGTCAGTTTCAGCATATACCTCAAAATCCGGCTGTTCAGCGAATTTCACTTTTTCCATACATGACTCAATGACAGCAGGTATATCCAGAAAACCAATTTTATCCTTCAGGAAAGCATTAACAGCAACTTCATTCGATGCATTCAGGATACAGGGCATATTGCCACCGGTTTCCAGGGCCTGGTATGCAAGCCTGAGGCAACGGAAATTCCCGGTATCGGGCTTTTCAAAGGTAAGCTGAGGATAATCGGTAAAACTAAACCTCGGAGAAACTGTCTTCAACCGCTCAGGATAGGAAAGTGCATACTGAATAGGTAATTTCATATCAGCCAGGCCCATCTGGGCTTTGATGGATCCATCCTGAAACTGGACCATACTGTGAATGACCGATTGCGGATGGACCACAACCTCTATCTGCTCTGCTGAAACGTTGAAAAGCCACCTGGCTTCGATCACTTCAAGCCCTTTATTCATTAGTGTTGCAGAATCAATGGTTACCTTGCAGCCCATATTCCAGTTGGGATGTTTCAGGGCTTCTGCCCTGGTGGCTGTACTCAGAAATTCCCTGTCTTTTCCCCTGAAAGGCCCGCCTGAGGCTGTGAGGTATATTTTTTCGACCGGGTTGTGAAATTCCCCGGCAAGGCACTGAAAGATGGCTGAATGCTCTGAATCCACAGGAAAAAGGTTCACCCCTTTCTGCATTGCCAGGGCTGTAACCAGTTCTCCTCCTACAACAAAGGTTTCCTTATTGGCAATGGCTATCTGCCGTCCGGCAGCGATGGCACTCACGGTGGGTTTTAATCCGGCATAACCAACCAGTGCAATGAGCACCATATCGATGGTTTCCATTTCAAGAATCTGGCACAGGGCAGCTTCACCGGCATATACTTTGATATCGCAGGGTTCAAGGGCCATCCTCACTTTGTCGTAAAGGTGTTCTGCACCGATTACAACGGCATTGGGCCTGAACTCTATGGCCTGAGTGATAAGCAACCCGATCAGAAAGCAAGGTATTGTTCCGGATCAACGGCCTTACCGCGGATCCACAATTCAAAATGAAGGTGAGGGCCGGTTGAATATTCTCCCGAAGTCCCAACGATTGTAATGGTTTCTCCTGCCCTCACAAAAGAACCCTGTTTTCTGAGCAGTACCGAATTATGTTTATAAACACTGACCACATTGCCGGTATGCTGAATTGCCATGACATAACCTGTTTCGGCAGTCCATTCAGCAAAAATGACCGTCCCGTCATAGGCCGCCTTGATGGCTTCATTTTTCGCAGAGGCAATATCAATCCCAAAATGTTGTTGTGAAGGATTAAATCTGTTGGTGACCACACCCTTGAGTGGTGTAAAAAACCTGAGTTGATCCAGTGTAACATCTTTTCCGGCAGCAGCCTTTTCCCCTACTTTTAGGTTGAACTGGTTCTGTGACTCATAATCGGCCCTCAGCAAGGAATCTTCTTTACTTTTCCTGTTACTTATTCCGGAATACTTTGCCCTTACTGAAGAGTCGGGTTTAGGTGATGCAGAGGTGGTTACTTCAATATCTTCACCCGATAAGACCTTTTTCATATTTGAGATAAACAGGTCCTTGCTTCTGACGGCCGCCTCGATGGAATCAGCCTTCAGCTGCAGTTCATACAAATCTTTCTGGATACTTGTATCCTTATATCCCGGAATGTACTCGCGCAAGGGAGTGAAGGCAATCAGGTAAGTGGTCAGAAAAACCAGGATGATGGCCAGCATGCCGGTTACAATAAACACATTGAGCCTCGACAAGCGGAACGACAACTTCTCTTCGAAGGTGTCCTCATTCAGAATGATCAACCGGTACTTGTCCCTTAGTTTATGATACCAGCGCACTCTTTTCTCTGACGCAGGGTCGGATCCTGCTTTCCGGAAAGCCATTTTTTATTTTTCAGCATTTTATTCAGCCTGCAAATATCGGAAAAAAAGCGCATAAGCCGGATTTAAAGATTCAATCTGCGTGGCCTTAACAACTTCCTGCATAGAATAAAGTAATTCTCATATGATGGTTGAATACTGGTAAAGTCAGGACATGACGATAACAGAACACCTGAAAAGCGATAAAATTGTATCGGGCAGATGACATATAGTGCATATATTTAAGTATAGTCAGGCCCGATTCAAAAAAATAAAATATTTTTGCAAATTATCAGTTATTTAGTGGAACTGTAAACCAGCATGTCCTTGACTACAAAATTTATAAAAAATCGTTCAATACTCTTATGGGGTTTGACAGCACTGTTGATTACTGCAGCCTGTTCGACCAAAAAGAATACATTTACCCGCCGGGCATACCATAATGTCACCGCCCACTACAATGCTTACTGGAATGGCAACGAAAGCCTGAAAGAGGGGATTGCCGAACTCAGGAAGAGTGCCCGTGAAAACTACACCTCCGTTTTACCTGTATACAATTACGGCACCCCGAGCAATGCCCAGGCCATCAACCCAAATATGGACAGGGCCATTGAGAAAGCCTCCAAGGTGATTCAAAAACATTCGATGTATTTTGATAAAAAAGAATACGTCCGATGGGTCATGCACAGTTACATGCTGATCGGGAAAGCCAATTTCTACAAGCAGGATTATAATTCAGCCAAGCGTGCTTTTGAGTATGTGAGCAAACAATACAGTGAAAGTCCTGTAAGGTACGAAGCCCTGCTCTGGATGGGACGCTGTTACAAGCAGCTGAAACAATACGACAAGGCCATTTCGATGTATGAACTGATTCATTCCGAGAAGGCCGAGTTACAGCAGCCCTGGATTGTCAGAAAAGATCTTCCGCTTGCCTGGGCCGATATGTACATTGCACAGGCTAAATACAAAGAGGCCAAGGAATCGCTGGTAAAAGCCATCCCGCTGAATTCAAACGGCAAATTACGCACCCGTATCTATTTTATCCTGGGTCAGATAAACCAGCTGGAGAAAAGGGATGTTCAGGCCGGTGAATATTATACCAAAGTCATCAAAGGCTCTGCTTCGTTCGAAATGGCCTTTAATGCCCGGATAAATCTTGCCAGGGTATACAATGCCAACAGCAGCGACAAGCGGCTGATTGTAAAGGAACTGGAAAAAATGCTGAAAGACGCCAAAAACAAGGACTTCCAGGATCAGATCTATTATGCCCTCGCTGATATTGCCTTCAAGGATAAGAATGACACACTAGGAGTAAAATACCTTCGCAAATCGGTTGCCAGCAGTGTAAGCAACGATTACCAGAAATCCATTTCCGCATTGCGGCTGGCCGACATTTATTTTAAACGTCCGGATTACGGGCAGGCCCAGGCTTATTATGACAGTACGATTATGTTCCTGCCGAAGGATTTCCCTGATTATGAGAAAATCTCAACAACAACCGACATCCTGACCCGGCTGGTTGGTTTTCTGCAGACTGTGCATGTTCAGGACAGCCTTCAGAATCTTGCCTCGATGCCGGAAAGCGAACGGAACAAGGTGATAGACAAAGCCATTGCCGAATTTATCAGGAAAGAAGAAGAAGCAAAAAAACGGGAAGAAGAGCAAAGACTTGCCGACATGGCCGGTATAGGACTGGCAGGCCGTCAGATCGTGGATCAGGATAAAGGCATGTCAACCATTGGCGGTGGTGGCTGGTATTTCTACAATCCTTCGGCCATCAGCATGGGATTTTCCGAATTCATCCGTAAATGGGGCAGAAGAAGGCTCGAAGACAACTGGAGACTCAGCAACAAACGGGAAGTCGCCATGGATCCAACTTCTGACCCGGCAGCAGAAGGCAATGCGGCCGATACCACCGCCGGAGCAGGTGGTAAGGGTGGCAAAGGCGGACCCGACATGAAAAGCCGTGACACCTACCTGAAAGACCTGCCGTCAACTCCCGAAAAGCTTGAAGCGAGCAACCTGCTGATCGCCGATGGTTTGTTCAATGCAGGTATGATTTTCCTGGAGGAACTTTTTGACAAGCCCAAAGCCATTGAGACTTTTGAAACCCTGCTGACCAGATTTCCGCAGGATACCAATGTACTGCAATCCAGCTACCATCTGTACCGGGCCTTCCGTGACCAGGGGGATTCCCTGAAAATGGAATTCTACAAAAACAAAATCATTGCAGAGTTTCCTGAGAGTGATTATGCAAAAATCCTGAAAGACCCCAATTACAAACTCGAGCTTGAAGCAACCATGAACAGGGTTAAAACCCTGTATGAAGAAACATACCTGGCTTTCGAACGGGGTCAGTACCGCACCGCCATCATTTACAGCAACGATGCCCTTACCAATTATAAAGATCCTGTGCTAACACCTAAATTCGCCTATCTCAGGGCGGTTTCGCGGGGCAAAACGGAAAGTGCCGACACCATGAAAGTTGAGCTTACCAGGCTGATTGCACATTATCCGACAAGTGAGGTGGTCCCGTTCGCCAGAAAGCTGCTCGGCCAGGAAGCACCCAAACCTGCCGCACCTGGCGATGCCGTGAAAGATACCCTGCCGGCAACGGCAAAACCGCTGGATATCACCATGTATAAATTCAATCCGGCAGCCACGCATTTCTATGCAATCGTTGTTGACGGGACTGCAGTGAATGTATATGGAGCAAAAGTGCGTATCACCGATTTTAATACCAAGAATTACAGCGTCGAGAACCTACAGGTAAACAGCGTACTGCTTGACAACAACCGGCAGATGATCACGGTAAGCAGTTTCACTGAACTTGAAAAAGCCAAACGTTACTTTGCAGGAATCAGACAGGATACCTATGTATTTTCAGGGATGCGCGAAGGGACATTTGATCAGTTTATCATCTCATCGGAGAACTACCCGGTATTTTTCAAAGAAAAGAATACTCAGGCATACCTGAAATTCTTCATGGAAAATTATCAAAAGGAATAAGGAAAATCCACCCTTACAGGCAATCTGTTTGCTTGCTTCAGGGGGTGATTGAAAATAACAGTTCCGGTTCCCGGATTTGTAATGCATCATAAGTAACAAAATATGTCGTTTATGGCAAAAAATACTATTCCAGAAACTCCCTCATCGGCCAATCTGATTCAATCGGGCACCTTCATAACAGGAGATATCCAGTCGAATGGAAACATAAGGATCGATGGCACCCTGAACGGGACAGTATATGCAGGAGGCAAGGTGATCCTCGGATCGACCGGAACCGTTGATGGTGAGATCAAATGCATCAATGCTGACATTGAAGGCAAAGTAACCGGCACCATCCAGGTAAAGGAACTGCTTTCGTTCAAGGCCACTGCTGTGGTCAACGGGGAAATATACACCGGAAAACTTGCCATTGAGCCCGGTGCCCGGTTTACCGGAACCTGCAGGATGGACAGCATGAATGCAGAGATACCGGTGTCCTATGCCGAACAGCAAAGCGAATAAACCTGATCGTAACCCACTCGCTTCCTATGCCAGGTACTCAGCCATGGCCGTTCAGATGGGTCTGTTGATTGCCGCCGGCGCATACGGAGGATACCTCATCGATGGGTGGCTGAAAATCGGATTTCCTGTTTTTACACTGTTACTCTCTCTCGCGGCTGTTGCAGGGGCAATCTGGCTTTTAATCAGTGAATTAAGCAATAACGACGGCAAATGAATCAAAAACTCAGCATCTTTTCAAGGCAGTTATTCCTGCTTGCATTGATAACCGGAATCATCATCACAGGAGTTTATTTTTTTGTTCCTCAGCAATATGTCAGCCCGGCCCTGCCATTCCTGCTGGTATTTTTCACAGCGGCCACCCTCCTCTCCTTCCGGTTCCTGCAAAAGAAACTGGAAGCCTCACCAACTGGTTTTGTCACTGCTTTCATGGCCAATTCGATGATCCGCCTTATCCTATATCTCGCCGTGATTGTGGTATATGCACTCACCAACAGACCCGATTCGGTTAATTTTATCATCAGCTTTTTTATCCTTTACCTGGTATTTACTGCATTTGAAGTTTCATTCTTCCTCCGGAAAAAAGTGTAATAGCTTAAGAAAGTATTTGAATAAAGTTGTTTTATGCGCATCCGGGTCCTACCACTATTTCAGGAATACCTGCGTAAACCATCATTTCCATAAACATTTTCAGACATCTTCTGTTTAATAGTTGAACGAAAATATTAAACAAATAAAAACCGGTAAACGGGCAACCGTCTCAGGAATAAAGTTTAATTTTGGTTTACATTTTTTACCACCATGATCTATATTACACGAAAGGAACATTTTAATGCAGCCCACAGGCTTTTCAGGGCCGATTACAGCGATGAGAAGAACCTGGAGATATTCGGAAAATGTTCAAATCCGAACTGGCATGGTCACAATTATGAGTTGTTTGTCACTGTTAAGGGCGAAGTGGATCCGGAAACCGGTTTTCTGATTAACCTGAAAGAGCTGAGCAGAATAATCAATGAATTTGTACTCGTCAAGCTTGATCACAGGAATGTAAACCTGGAAGTTGACTTTATGTCAGGTAAGCTGGCTTCTGCTGAGAATCTGGCCACAGGCATCTGGGAGGAACTTGAGAAACCGGTAGCAGAGGCCGGGGCTCTTCTTCACAGTGTGAAACTGTTTGAAACCGAGCGGAACTTTGTGGAATACTTCGGGGACTGATTAACCTCTAAAAACTTTCATCATGAGCAGTGAAATAGTAAAAGATATGATCATCGAGAATATGATGGATGATTACGAAATAAAGGACGGGTACCAGAAAAGGGATTTATACAATGCCAAAACCATTAAAAAGCTGGCGACGCATTACCATGAAATCCTGAAACTGATCGGTGAAGACCCCAGCCGCGAAGGCCTTGAGAAAACACCTGAGCGAGTAGCAAAAGCCATGCAGTTCCTTACCCACGGGTATGACCTGAAGCCTGAGGAAATCCTTAAATCAGCCATGTTCAGGGAAGATTACCGGCAGATGGTGCTGGTAAAGGACATCGAAGTATATTCGATGTGTGAACACCATATGATTCCCTTCTTCGGAAGGGCACATGTAGCCTATATCCCAAATGGTCATATCGTAGGGCTCAGTAAAATCCCGCGTATCGTGGACGCTTTCGCCCGGCGACTGCAGGTTCAGGAGCGCCTGACAACCCAGATAAAGGAATGCATTCAGAATACCCTGAAGCCGCTTGGAGTAGCCGTGGTAATTGAAGCCCAGCACATGTGCATGAGCATGCGCGGCATCCAGAAACAGAACTCGGTGACCACTACATCCGATTTTACCGGCGCTTTCCTTGTCGACAAAACCAGGGCCGAGTTTATACACCTGATCGGCTCAAGGTTACACTGACGAAAAGCAAAGGTTCAGCAAAGACAGCATTTCGCTCAAATCAGCGGGATGCTGTCTTTTAATTTACACTGTAATCATGTACATTTGTGTTTCAGACTGCTATATCTTAACTCACTATCAGACCGGTCTGTTCTAAGATAAAATCATGACTTTCAGGCAATATTATCTGCTTATTCCGGCAATGCTCCTTTCTGCTGTTGTTTTTTCACAGGAAATACTCACACCAGCCGAAAAACTGAACTTTGAACAGGTATCCTCCTACACTGATCTTTCGGCTTTTATCAGGCAGATTGATGCGCGATCCGATCTGGTAAGCATTGAGAAAACCGGCTCATCCGTCAAAGGCCGTGAAATCAATGCGCTTCTTTTCTCGACCTCGGGTTTCGGCAGGGATGCCGCGAAAATCAGGGTGCTGATTTTTGCTCAGCAGCACGGCAACGAACAGAGCGGAAAGGAAGGTGCGCTCCTGCTGGCCCGAGAGTTGATCAAACCCGAAAACCGTTACCTTTTCGACAGGGTTGACTTTGCCCTGATCCCCCAGGTAAACCCTGACGGCTCTGAGGTAAACAAACGGCGCAATGCAAATGATGCCGACCTCAACCGGAATCATCTGATACTGACAGAACCTGAGACCATGGCTTTGCACGATTTCTTCGACAGGTACCGGTTTGAGGTTACCATGGATGTGCATGAGTATTCACCTTACGGGGATAACTGGGTTAAGGCCGGGTTCCGTAAAAATTCGGAGGTTACGCTGGGTACCACAACCAATCTCAATGTGCCGGAGGAAATCAGGATGTTTTCACAGAACAAAGCGCTTCCCTTTCTTTTCAACTTTTTGGGAACCCGTCATTTTTCCTGTTTTACCTATTGCCCGGGAGATCCTCCGGGCAGCGGATATATCCGGCACAGCACATTTGATATCAACGACGGGAGGCAGAGTTTCGGGATTCAGAATACCTTGTCCTTTATCCAGGAAGGAATGAACGGAAAAGACGATTACACGGATAATCTCAAAAAACGGGCGCAGGGACAAATGACCGGGATGCGAGGCCTGCTTGAATTTGTATATCTCAACAAGAAGGAAATCAATAAAATGATCAGCAGGGAAAGGCAACTGCTTATGAGGGGGAAAGCGAACCCGGTTATTTCCGTTCAATCGGAGCACACCGGAAACGGCCAGGTTTTAAAACTACCTGTGTATTCCTATAAAACCGGAAAGGATTCGGTAGTTGTGTCAAAAGATTACCGGCCGATGGTCAGTTCATTGAAAGATGTTGTAAAGCCTACAGGCTACCTGATCCCGGTAAAGCTGTATGAAATTCTTGAATGGACAGGCCGTCAGAATTTTGAAACACATGAATATGCTCCCGGCCGGGCCGATGTGATTCAGGAATATACAATCCTTAAAACCGACTCCATCGACTTTGAGGGTGATATTGTTCTCAATCCGTTTGTTGAAACCCGGGAGTACCCGGCAGATCAGCTTGCCGGGAGATATGTCTGCATACCCACGGCCCAGATGAAAGGAAACCTTATTTCCCTGGGTCTTGAGCCCGCCTCCATGCTTGGCCTGGTGACCTATAAAAGATACCGGCACCTTCTGAAAGCCGGGGAAATATATCCTATACTCAGAATAAAATAAACCGTTCAGGTCGTGCGCCGGCCTGAAGAATGAACACGATAAAAACAAAACTATGAAGATCGAAAGCATTGAATTACGTCACATTAAAATGGAACTGGTCAGCCCCTTTGTGACCTCCATGGGAACTGAGTATGATGAAGAACACATCATTGTCAGGGTTGACGGTGATGGTGTTACCGGCTGGGGTGAGAGTGTGGCCGAAGGAACCCCTTTTTACTCTTATGAAACCGTTCAGACCGCGTGGCATATCCTGAAGGATTTTCTGATTCCGGCCATTCTCGGGAAAGATCTGAAAGATGTAGCAGAATCGAATGCGCTCAATGCAAAAGTACGCGGTCATATGATGGCCAAAGCCGGGCTGGAAGCAGCTTTATGGGATGCTTTTGCCAAATCACAGAACATCTCCCTTTCAAAAATGCTGGGTGGCATACGCGACAAAGTCGATGTCGGTGTCAGCATCGGTATACAATCGTCGGTGCCCGAACTGATCCATAAAGTGGAAGGTTACCTTGCCGAAGGCTATAAAAGGATCAAGATCAAGATCTCCCCGGGGCTCGACATCCAGTTTGTAGAAGCGCTGACGAAAGAATTTCCCGGCCTACTGTTGCAGGTTGATGCCAACTCTGCCTACACCCTTGACGACATCGGGCTGTTCAGGAAAATGGATGATTACGGGCTGTCGCTGATCGAGCAACCGCTGGGTTACGAAGACATTTTCGATCACTCGAAGTTGCAGCGTGAGCTTAAAACACCTATTTGCCTTGATGAAAGCATCCACTCGCTGGATGATACCCGTGCCGCCATCGAACTAGAAAGCTGCCGCATCATCAATATCAAGCCGGGGCGGGTGGGAGGTTTCACCGAATCAAAGCTGATTCACGACTACTGTGCCTCAATGAACATCCCTGTGTGGCACGGGGGCATGCTGGAATCAGGTATCGGCCGTGCAGGAAATGTTGCGCTGGCATCACTGCATAACTTTACGCTTCCGGGGGATATTTCAGCCAGCAAGCGGTACTATAAGGAGGACATTGTAGAACCGGAGTTTGTGGTCAATCCTGACGGAACCATGGATGTTCCTGTGAAGCCGGGCATCGGGGTTGAAGTAAATATGAGAATGCTGGATAAGGTAACCGTCAGAAAAGAAATATTCAAAGCCATCAGGTAAACTTCAACAATTTTCATTCCCATGGAGATCAAATCCTTAGATGGAATTGACAAAAAAGTCCTGTATCAGGCTTTTGTCAGCGCATTTGCCGGTTATGATGCCCCCACCCCTGATGAAGCCGCACTGCAAACAATGCTGGCCCGGAGGGGATTCAATGCGGCCTTTTCGTTCGGAGCCTTCGAAGGCGGTGAACTGGTCAGTTTTACATTTAATGGTACAGGGTTGTACAACAAGATTGCAACAGCTTATGATACAGGGACCGGAACCATTCCTGAACACAGGAAACAGGGGCTGGCAAAGCGCATATTCATTGAATCAAAACCGGTATTGATTTCAGCCGGGATAAAGCAGTACCTGCTTGAAGTTCTTCAGCAAAATGTTAAAGCAGTTGCCTTATACCAAAGCCTGGGGTTTGAAACGGTCAGGGAATTTGACTATTACTATGCCCCTGCCTCAGAAATAAAACCGATTCAGGTTACAACCGATTCAAGCATTGAATTGCATGAGGTTTCCGATCCGGACGCTGAACTCTTCACCACTTTTCAGGATTTCAGACCCTCCTGGCAAAACAGCTTTGAGGCAGTTCAGAGAAGACCGAATGATTTTATAATCATCACAGCCACATTTAAGGGAAGGGTGATCGGATATGGCATCCTGGAACCATTTTCGGGAGATATTACCCAGATTGCTGTTGAACATTCCTTCCGCCGAAATGGAATAGGTACAGCTTTGCTGAACCGGATGCTCAGTCTCAACAGATTCGGTTCGGTCAAGATGATCAATATTGAAAAGACATGTCATTCCTTCAGGGGTTTGGCCGATAGTTTTGACTGGAAACCAGCCGGAAGTCAGTACGAAATGATTTGTAAGCTGTGACAGATTTCCCATTCCGACCTCAGGAAATCCATTCTCAGGCAGAACAGGATTCCACCATTCAGTTAACCATTGATTACATCCGGAAAACACTTGAAGGTGCTGAAGGTGGGCATGACTGGTGGCATATTTTCAGGGTATGGAAGATGGCTCAGAGAATAGCAGAAACAGAAGCCGCTGATCCACTGGTTGTTCAACTGGGAGCTTTGTTACACGACATTGCTGATGTGAAGTTCAATGACGGGGATGAAAAGGCAGGGCCACGGATGGCCGGAGAGTTTCTGGTTTCTATAGGGGTTGCAGACGAAACAATTGAGCATGTTCAGAGAATCATTGAGAACATCTCATTTAAAGGAGGAAAAGAAGTCCGGCAATTCAGGTCAGCAGAACTGGATATTGTGCAGGACGCTGATCGCCTGGATGCCCTCGGGGCAATCGGAATTGCAAGGACATTTAACTATGGAGGATACAGGAATCGTGAGATCTACAATCCAGGGATTAAACCTGATCTGCATATGAATAAGGAAGCTTATTATAGCAGCAAAGCACCAACGCTGAACCATTTCTATGAAAAGCTGCTGTTGCTTAAAGACAGGATGAATACTTCCACCGGAAGGAAAATGGCTCAACACCGCCATGATTTTATGCTGAAATACCTGGATGAATTTTACAGTGAATGGGAAGGCATCATTTAATTCCGGTCAAACGGTTACCTGTTTAGGGATATTTTAATTTTAACGGAAATGCATTAACAGAAACATTTCGGTAAAATAGATGTTACAATTTAACTCAATCAGCCATTAACAGTTAATAAAACCCCGAAATGAGTTGGAAGGCTATTCACAATAAGAATCTTGGAATCCTGGAAGTCAGTTTTACCGGGTCACCCGAAATCTCAGAATTAAAAGAAGCTGTTGCCACTTCTTTAAAGCTCTGTTACGAAAAACAGGTAACCAGGGTCCTTGCCGATTGCACCAAACTGATTACATCCGGTCACGATTCCATCGTCGGCACCTATGAACTTGGTTCCTTCTATGAATCGCTGAAAATTGAGGTAGTTATGAAGGAAGCCATTATTCTCCCTGTATCTGAAAAAGCAGCATCAATGATGTATTTTTTTGAAACAACTGCAAGAAACCGGGGATTTAATGTTCGCGTTTTCCCTGAACGTAATGATGCCCTTGAATGGCTTCTGAAGGTTTAAACGATTCATTAATGCATCCTGCTCCTTAAAATCCACGATGAAGACAGGGCTAATTTTCTACGTAGCCCGACCTTTTTCTTTAGAATCTGTTTATATTTGTTGATATATGTAAAACTAACAAGCAAAAAAATTATGAATAAAATCCCTTTTTCAAAAGACATACTGAAAATCAAGGACATCGGAGCATTGGCCGATCATCTTGGGAATATGCTGAAAGAAGAAATTTTTTTCAAATACAAAAGAAAAGGAGCTGTAATCGGGATCAGCGGTGGTATTGATTCCTCTGTTTCGATGGCACTGGCTGCAAAATATCTTGGACCTGAAAGAGTATTCGGGGTTATGATGCCCGAAAAGGATTCGAGTCCCGACAGCGAAAGTATGGCATCAAGACTTGCAAAGAAATTTGGTGTTGAGGCGGTAGTTGAAAACATCAGGCCTGCCCTTGAGGGTTTTAAATGTTATGAGAGACGTGATGAAGCGATTAAAAGAGTCTTCCCTGATTTCGATCCGATAACGGATAAATCAAAGATCGGTATCAACAAAACCGGTCTTGATCAGAAACTGCCGCCGGTATTCCATTTAACTGTAATTGATAAAGCCGGGAACCAGCGTAGTAAGATTATTCCCGTAAAGGAGTATCTGCAGATCGTTTCCGCCTCCAATCTGAAACAGCGGTGCCGTATGGCAATGGTATATTACTATGCAGAGAAAATGCATTACGTGGTTATCGGCACTGCC
This sequence comes from Bacteroidota bacterium, assembly GCA_009773455.1. Taxonomy (GTDB): domain Bacteria; phylum Bacteroidota; class Bacteroidia; order Bacteroidales; family Lentimicrobiaceae; genus Lentimicrobium. The sequence continues at coordinate 79,931 of WSXU01000013.1, forward strand.
AACAAGCATGAAATAGACCAGGGATTTTTTGTAAAATTCGGCGATGGCGGTGCAGATTTATACCCGCAGGCCAATCTTTACAAGACACAGGTTTACCAGTTGGCTGCCTACCTGGGTGTTAATCAGGAAATCATCGACCGCACTCCGACCACCGACACGTATAGTGCTGAACAAACCCAGGAAGAGTTCTTCTATCAGCTTCCGTTTGATATTATGGATCCGATGTGGTATGGTTATGAGAACGGATATTCTCCGGAAGAGGTGGGTGAAGTAATGGGTATGTCGGCTGAAGAAACGAAGATCATTTTTGAGAATTTTGCACGCAAAATTAAAACAACCGAATATTTAAGGGCAAATCCGTATTATTTCCCGCTCATTTAGCCGGTCTATTATGAATGTATTCGATTACTTTTTCGAAACTTCCGGAGTATTAGAAAAAGAAGCAGTGGTAGGGCGCGAGAGCATCTCCTACATAGATTTAAGCAGTAATGCCTTAAAAGCAGCCCGGCAGTTTGGTAAAGCACACGGTGAGAACAATTATGTATTGATTCTGAGTGAAAACTCCGTGTTCTTTATCACCGCCTATCTTGCCATCATGAAATCGGGGAATATCTGTGTGCCGCTCAATCCGGCCATTGAACCTGAGAACCTTGATAAAGTACTGGCCAAAACAGGGTCTACCCTGGCTTTTATCAGTAAACGCTATCAACAAAGATTCGTTTCCTATGGATTTACGGTTTATGACGATGAAACATTTAAAAACTGGATATCTGCTGAAGACAACGGATCACCTGAAACAGGAAAAACTCCTTTTGATGAAACCCGGCTTGCCGAGATCATCTTCACGTCCGGATCAACCGGTGAACAGAAAGGGGTAATGATCACGCATAAAAATATCATTGCCAACACTGCTTCCATTGTTGAATACCTGAACCTTACCACTGCCGATACCATTGAAGTGGTTATGCCATTTTATTATTGCTATGGCCTGTCGCTGCTTCATACCCATCTGAGGGTAGGCGGAGCTGTGCATATGAACAATTCCTTCATATTCATCGGAAGTGTGATTGATGACCTCAATAAATATAATTGCACCGGTTTTGCAGGTGTTCCAAGCCATTTCCAGATATTGCTGAGGAAAACGAAGGACTTTAAAACGACTAAATTTCATTCCCTCCGCTATGTAACACAGGCCGGAGGAAAGTTGCACACGGCATTTATCGAAGAATTCATCAATGCATTCCCTGATATCAGGTTTAATGTTATGTACGGGCAGACAGAAGCGACAGCCCGCCTGTCCTACCTCCCTCCCGAAGAGCTTCGCCGGAAACTTGGATCGCTCGGAAGAGGCATTCCCGGTGTTACGCTTAAAGTAGCAGATGAAAACGGCAACCCTGTAAAACCCGGAGAAACCGGAGAAATTCTGGCCAGGGGAGACAACATTATGGCGGGTTATTTTAAAGACCCCGAAACGACTGCCATGACGATAAAGGAAGGATGGCTATACACCGGTGACATTGCTACCGTGGATGAAGAAGGGTATATTTTTATGCAGTCGCGCGCCAAAGAGATCATCAAGGTAAGGGGAATCAGGATCAGTCCGAAAGAGATTGAAGCAGTGATTGTAACTTACCCGGGTGTTATTGACTGCACCATTTCGGCCGAACACGATGATGTAACCGGTGAATCGGTGAAAGCTACAGTATTTGTTAATGAGGCCGATCTTGATAAATTCAACGAAGAAGCCATCCGGCAACATTGCGCGGCCAACCTGGCTTCTTATAAGGTGCCGCAGAAAGTAGTCTTCGATACCAAACTCACCTTCAATTCAGCCGGCAAGAAGTCTAAATATTAAGGAGTCTGTTTGTTTTTCTCCTATCCCCTGATCCAGATTCTCCTGACCAGAGAATCCATCATGGTGTGGTTTGGGTGGAAATAGTCGATGAAATTTCCACGGTTGGACTTGAATTCAGTCCATAGATCAAGGTCGATGGTTTTCCCGAGCGTATTGATATCAGCTTTAAACCGCATCAACTCATCGGTCAGGCCGACTTTTCCCAGATGCTTGTCAACGCCTTCATAAACAGGCAGGATGATGAAGCTCAATTCAATATTATTCTGATCACAATACTTTCTGATTTTCTGAAATTCACCGAAATAGGAAAAGGGATAGGAATATTCCTTAAAGAACAGGTTCAGCCTGAACTGAGCAAGATCTTCCATTTTATCGGGAGGCAGGAATTCATATGACCGGGAGATGATCCAGGGATTACGTGTTGTAGCCCAGGCTGTATTGGCGACAGCATCAAAAAAGATCTCCTTGGTGGTAAAATACTGGTAAGGTCTTTTAAAATAGTCCTGTGCGAAATGAAAAAGATCGTATTCCCTTTCCGCATTGTAGTTCATAAAGGCCACCTGAAAATAAACCTTCTCGAGCCGGGTGTGTCCGGCTGTAAACCAGAATGTCTCGAACATCGTTTTGAAACTGGCACCCGGGAAACAGAAATTAAAGTACTCTTCGCCGGTAATCTTCCTGATCATATCCACATTGATGTCCTTACCCTGTGAATCGCCGATGATTACTTTGGATACCGGGTTTCTTTTATACCTGATCGTTTTCCACAAAATATTTCCCCGGGGACTGCTTTCGTCTGTGCGTTGAATTACAGTAAACTTGTCTTTATCTCCGATAACATGAAATACATTGAAGAAATTGTAAGGATCAACAATGAGTATAAAGAGAGCATAAAGAAAAACAGGCACCAGAAACAAAATAATTTTCAGAATGTATTTTTTCATGACTGAGGATGGCTTAACAGAAATTAAAACTTGAGGTATACAAAGGTATCACCGGCACCGCTGTAATAAAAGACAGAGATTATCAGCAGATAATATCCGATCCACCTGACGGCTGTTGGCATTTTCATGAAATATCCGGCAACATCAACTCCCCTTTCCTGGTATATTTCAATCACGAACAACACTGCAAAGGCTGACAGGGCAATAAAGAATCCCGCTGAATCGTAGATTAGTTTATTCCCTGAAAGACTCAGATGAAAATTTGAAAACAGGTGAGTGATGAAGTAAAAGGCATCACTTATGGTATGGGAATTAAAAAATACCAGGGTTAAGGAAAAGAAAAGATAAGTAAGTGCCCTGCTGAAAAATACCACCATCCCGGCAGGAAGTTTTGAGGCGATTTCCAACCGCTTCCTCTTGTAAACAAATTCGTAACTGATGGCTATACCCTGCAGTATACCTACCACGATAAAAGTCCAGTTTGCACCGTGCCAGATACCGATTACAAAAAATGAGACAAAAATTCCCATTATCGCGGCACGGTTACCAAACCGCCTGTATTTAACAATAAAGGGAGAAAAGATAAAATCGTTACACCATGACGATAGTGATATATGCCACCGCCGCCAGAATTCACCCACATTTTTCGCGAAAAAAGGGCGGTTGAAATTATCAACCAGCCGGATGCCAAATATACGTGCCACCCCAAGGGCCATATCAGTGTAGCCGGAAAAGTCGCAATACAGGTGAATGGCCTGCAGAAAAAAGATCAGCAGAAGCGGGAGGCCGGAATAATTGCCTATATGTTCATAAACCAATCCAACCGGGGCACCGAGATTGTCACCGATGACCACTTTCTTAAACATTCCCCAGAGGAAAAGTCTCAGACCGGCAGTAATGTTATCCTGAATGAAATCAATCCGGGTATTGATCTGTGGAAAAAAATGATTGGACCGTTCAACAGGTCCGGCCAGAAACTTCGGGAAGAATGCGAGGTAATTTGCGAAATTTACAAAATTCCGCTCTGCTTTTTCAGCCCGCCTGTTGATCCGGATAATGTAACCCAGTGCCTGAAATGTATAATAGGAAATACCAACCGGTACGACAAGAGAAAGGTATGGCAGGCTGTTGTTCACTGAAATAATGTTGAGCAGGGTATTGATATTCTCAAACAGGAAATTGATGTACTTATAAAAAGCCAGAATGCCAATATTCACATAAACAGCGAACCAGAAAATCTTTAAACGCCATTTTGTATCTATTTGCTTTTCAAGTGCTTTGCCTAAAAAATAATTAAGTACGATAAAGGCTATCGTAAAAAGAACTAAATTTGGGGAGAGCATTGCAATGAAATAGATGCTCGCGGCCAACAACACCGGTTGTCTGAATTTCTGGCTCACTCCGTAATATAAAAGGAATGAAACAGCTAAAAACACGAAGAAATGGAAAGAGTTGAATAGCACCTTGGATGAATTTAAATATGAATGAAAAGTATTATTAACCTAATATCTCAGACTATGTTTAAAACAAAAGTATCAATTTTCATGGTCTTTGCTTTTGTATCCTCATTTTTTTTTATTTCAGGATGTAAAAATGAAAGAAGCATGACCCCTGACAAAAATGCCTATAAAATCATGTTTCTCCATCATAGCACAGGACATGTGATATGGAAAGGCAAGGCAGAAGGATTAAAAAAAATAACCGCATTCTTCAGTAAAAAGGAATTGGTCCCGGAATGGTTCTCTGCCTACAACAAAGCCAATGGAACCAATTATTACATTACTGAACAGAATTTCCCGAAAGCAAAACCTTATGGCTGGCAAAATTACCCTTACGATTACTTTAATATCTGGGTAAAGAATGGTGGAAACACCGCTTATCAGGAAGAGCCGACTCTGGAGATGCTCACCAAAGAGTACAATATGATCATCTTCAAGCATTGTTTTCCGGTAGGTAATATACTTAAAGGTGTCGATTCTGCTGATATTGGTTCAGATATTAAGACCCTGGAGAATTACAAATTGCAATATCTGGCATTAAAAGAAAAGCTGTTACAGTTTCCGGAAACGAAATTCCTGATCTGGACCGCCGCTGCATTGGTTGAGTCACAAACTACGCCGGAAGAAGCCGCCAGAACAAGGGAATTTGTTGATTGGGTTGCCAACGTGTGGGACACCCAGGGTGATAATATTTACCTTTGGGATTTTTATAACCTTGAAACGGAAGGTGGAGCATTTTTGAAACCGGAAAATGCTGTCGGCAAAGATGATTCACATCCAAACGGGAAGTTTGCCAACAGGGTTGCCCCATTGTTCTGTCAGCGAATTGTCGATGTTATTGAAACAAATGGTGAGAAAACCGGTTTATCAGGAGAACCAAAGTAAAGATTAAAAGAATTTTATTCTGTAATTTATAAAACTTTAAACATTCCGATTATGACTGACATTGCTGCTGTGAAAGAACAGCTTAAAAAATTTATTGTCGAAACATCCTTTGTACCTGCCGAAAAAGTTAAAGATGATACCTTGATTTTTGTCGAAGGCATCTTCGATTCAATGGGATTCCTTTCACTGATCAATTTCATTGAAGATAATTTTAAAATCAAGGCTGCCGATTCAGAACTGCTTGAGGGCAATTTCGAATCCGTGAATGCAATCTCAGGCTTTATCAGCCGAAAACTCAACTAAGACTTCTTATCTATGTGTGGTATAGCAGGAATTTTCAATTTCTCGGCTACCGAAAATGCACCTTCTGAACAACAGCTGACTTCAATGTTGTCGGCCATCCGTTACAGGGGGCCCGATGAAAGTGGCATTTATCTTGGAAACAGGATCGGGTTGGGTAATGTACGATTGAGCATCATCGGCCTGTCTTCGGGGCAGCAACCCATACATATCAGGGATAAAAGGTACTGGATAGTATACAACGGTGAGTTGTTCAACTACATCGAAATCCGCCGTGACCTTGAAAAACTGGGAATTCAGTTTACGACACAAACAGATACTGAAGTGGTAGTGCAGGCTTATGCACAATGGGGTCCCGCTTGTTTGCAGCAATTTGTCGGTCAGTTTGCCATAGCCATCTGGGATAAGGAAAAGGAAGAACTTTTCATTGCACGCGACAGGGTTGGGATCAGACCTGTGTTTTATACCCGGAGCGGAAACCAATTCATTTTCTGTTCCGAGATCAAGGGCATCTTCCAGATCCCAAAGGTCAGAAGGGTGGTCAATCAGAAAGCGCTATCTCAGATATTCACTTTCTGGACAACCATCAGTCCTGACACCCCTTTTGAAGACATTTTTGAAGTTTCGCCCGGGCATTACATGCTGATCAATGAAAATGGCATACGGACCGGGCAATACTGGAGCCTGAAATATCCTGAAGCAAACGGCTATAGTGTAAAAAGCATTGACGAATCTGTGGAAGAGCTCAGGGAACTTTTCAGGGATTCTGTCAGGAAACGTCTGCGGGCTGATGTAGAAGTGGCTGCTTATCTTAGCGGAGGCATCGATTCAAGTGTTACCACGGCTTTCATCCACGAAGTTGAGCCGGGTGTACTTAACACCTTTTCGATCGGTTTCAAAGACAAGGCATTTGATGAAACAGCGTTCCAGCTGGAAGCTTCAAAATACTTCAACACCAACCATATGGCCTTCACCTGCAGTTCGGGTGAAATAGGAAAATACTTCTACGATACCATCAGGCATGCGGAATTTCCAATACTAAGGACAGCTCCGACACCTATGTATATGCTGTCGAAAAAAGTCAGGGAGCAGAACATTAAGGTAGTAATTACCGGTGAAGGCGCCGACGAGATGCTTTCGGGCTATAATATCTTCAAGGAGGCCAAAATCCGCAGGTTCTGGGCACGTAACCCACAATCTGATATCAGACCCTTGCTGCTTAAAAAGCTGTACCCCTACCTGCCCATGATGAAAGAGGCAAAAACCTCTGTGCTGAAGATGTTTTTTGGCTACAAACTTGGCGAAACGGACAATCCATATTACTCACACCTGCTTCGCTGGCATAATACTTCAAGAATACAGAATTATTTTGCTGACCCTGTCATTGCAGGGCTCAACGGTTATGAGCCCATTGATGAGGTCGGGAAATCTCTTGCTGAAAATTTCAGTAAATGGGGTGATCTTGCCAAATCACAATATCTTGAATCGACAATTTTCATGTCGGGATACCTGCTTTCGTCGCAGGGAGACCGGATGGCTATGGCCAATTCTGTCGAAGGACGATACCCCTTCCTTGACCACCGGGTGATTGAATATGCAGCCACACTTCCGGAGAGTTATAAACTCAATTGCCTGAATGAAAAGTTCATTCTGAAGAAGATGATGAAGGGCAAAATACCTGAATCAATCCTCAAAAGGCATAAACAGGCTTACCGCGCTCCCATCCATACCAGCTTTATCGGGCCTGAAGCTCCTGAATATGTGATGGAACTCCTGAAAGAATCAACCATCAGATCTTTCGGCTATTTCGATCCGGGAAAAGTTGACAAGCTTGTGGAGAAAATCAGTCAGAACACACAGGTTACCGAAATGGAAAATATGGCGCTGGCAGGAATCATTTCCACACAGTTGATCCATCATTTCTTCATTCAGGATAACATCTTTGTTTCTCCTGCCGACAGACCTGCCAATCTCATCATCCTCAGGGATTAGTACAACTTTTCTTCCTTTTGTTCATCTACTGAGCACCCGGTTTGGGTGATTACGGGTATTTTGTACCTTTGCACCGCATTAATCAAAAACAACCAGGCATGAAAGCATATGTATTTCCCGGACAGGGCGCCCAGTTCGTGGGTATGGGCAAAGACCTTTATGATGGCAACTCCATGGCAAAAGAGATGTTTGAAAAAGCCAATGAAATCCTCGGCTTCAGGATAACAGACCTGATGTTTGCAGGTACCGATGAAGATCTGCGTCAGACCAGGGTTACCCAGCCTGCTATTTTCCTTCACTCCGTGATTCTGGCCAAAACCCTGGGAGGTGAATTCAAACCCGAAATGACAGCCGGGCATTCACTCGGCGAATTTTCAGCTTTGGTGGCTGCAGGGGCACTTTCTTTTGAGGATGGCCTGAAGCTGGTGTATGCCCGTGCCATGGCCATGCAGAAAGCCTGTGAAGCTGAACCTTCGACCATGGCTGCCATTCTTGGTCTTGAAGATTCAAAGGTCGAAGAAGTCCTTGCAGGAATTGAAGAAGTTGTGGTACCTGCCAATTACAACAGTCCGGGCCAGCTCGTCATCAGCGGGTCAATGAGAGGAATAGAAGTAGCCTGCGAACTGCTGAAAGCTGCCGGGGCAAAACGTGCACTGCCATTAAAAGTTGGTGGAGCATTTCATTCACCGTTGATGGAACCGGCACGGGTTGAACTTGCAGCTGCCATCAATGCCACCACTTTCAGCAAACCGGTATGTCCGGTATACCAGAATGTTTCAGGAAAGCCGGTAACCGAACCGGCCCAGATCCGCGAAAACCTTGTGGCACAACTAACCGCCCCTGTCCGCTGGACACAAAGCGTTCAGAATATGGTTGCCGATGGTGGAAAGATGTTTATCGAAGTCGGTCCCGGCACTGTTTTACAGGGACTGGTGAAAAAGATTGCCCCCGAGGTCGAGGCAGCAAGTGCCTGAAACCAAAAAGCAAGATGAATCACAAAGCCGGTTTTCCGGCTTTTTTTTATTCTTTCCCGATCATCACTTCGGTCGACTTAATGATGGCCACCACTTCATCACCGGGTTTCAGACCGAGTTCTTCCACACTGTCCATAGTGATCACCGAACTCAGGTGGTTACCTCCTCCGATGTCGATGGTCACTTTTGCGGTGACCACTCCCGGTTTTATTTCCGTAATGGTACCTTTGATCTGATTGCGTGCGCTGATTTTCATAAGCCCTGGATTATACCCAATAAACACAAATTCACGACTCTTGTTGGGAACAGGATAATTTTTGTGTACCATTCCTCAATCCGACCGGGTGAATGCATCATGGTTCTGCTACAACCGTGAAATTACAATTTTATCGTTCAAAGCATTGATGATGGTGTCATGATATGTCTTCAGTGTTTTGTAAAGAGTTGCCGGGTAGATCACCTTCTTTATAACATAATGAGCTTTTGCCGTTATTAAACTACCTTCGGTTGAGCAAGTATAGGAAATAGAAATATTCTCATTCTCGACCTTTATTTCCGGTGGCATATATTTAACTGAAAATCCTTCCGGAATGCTTATTTTACTTTCGAAAGACTTTTTATACGGGTAAATAAAATCAACCGGAATTGTTCTGACAATGTTTTTGATGGGATTCTCAGAAATTGGCTCGTTTAGGAAAGGAGAAATGAAAATTTTGTTTCCTGAATAGTTGTTTTCTACAGATGCAGCAAAACTAACTATATATGGGCCGGAATAGCTCTTATAATTATTGCATCTCAGATCGCTTTCATTAAGTATATAGTTTTTCGATCTCAGATCACGGAGAATCACTTTAAAATCATCGCCGTACTTACCCTTCAGGTTCCTGGCTTCATAGCCATCTGCATTAATTACCACAACTGACTTCGATTCCAGTCCATCAGCAGAAACTTCAATGTTGAACATGGTCCGGAATTCCGAGATTTCATTTTGAGATAAATCCAGCCAGGTCACCTCGTCCTCCTTCACAACCAAACCTTTGTCATTAATACACCTTGACGGTAACTTGTTAGATGCCAGCAGAGGATCAGTCCCGTCAACCATGTATATTTTCCCTTTTGATCTGATGCCAATGACGCTATAATTGAAAAAATGGCTGAAGGGATAATCATATCTGATCTTACCATTCTCCCGTGTACTCATGACCACAGGGAATGCCTCCAGTCCGGCAGCTCTGAGCAATCCTACTCCTAGCAAATTCAAGTCACCCGAGGTCCCGCTCTTGTGTTTGATCAGATCCTGAACTGATCCTGAAGCATACCTGCTTGTGATCCCATTCCATTGATACTTTTCCTTAATGGTAGCAATAACTGCATTGATTTTTCCCATATCATCCATCAAAGCGAGCGAATCGAGATTAATTATTTTCTTTGCCTGTGATTCCGCACGTTTTACAAATTTACCGAAAGACTCATCTGTAAGAAGTTCCTTTATCAGCTTAGGCCAGGTTGTCAGAATTTCAACAGATCCACCATAAAGGATTGTGTATTTCGAAAGCTGAAAATCAATCTTGGATATGTAGTCCTCCTCTGAGGCTATGAAATCAACTTCCCTGAATGCCGGCACGTTTTTTAAGGTAAACTGATACACCATATCCCGGAATTTGGTTTGTTGTATTTGCCTTTCAAGCCCGGAGGAGATGAATTCTTTCTTTTGGACAGAACTGACATTACCCTGAAGGAGGTACATATATTCATAAAAAGGTATCATTCTTGCTTCAAAGCTGCTGAATAATGTAGGAATATTGGTCTGAAATTTCCAGTCTCTGAAATTCAAAAGGTAGTTAGAACGTATGGTATAATGATATTCTATGATAGTTCCGGGTTTAACATCAGGTATGGCTATTCGGTAATTCATCCAGTATTTATTTTCCCTGGCCTCATATTGATTGGATTTCCCAAGAGCTGTTTGAATCAGTTCTCCATCCTTCATGTTCCATGAGTTGGCTTCCAGTTCAATTATTATTTCTTCAATGTCGTTATAACGATAAAGTGGAATTTCGATATTGGCATTGTCAACACCGGATTCTTTAAGAATTTTTATTCTTGCTTTTTTTTCATATATCAGTTCAAAACCCTTTTCGGTCAGGTCGAACCATGCCTTCCCTATATCAAAAAATACAACTGCATCGGCATCCTTGTCGAATTCGCAGGATTTGTACAGGATTTCCTCCGACGAAATTTTACCAAAATGGTATAAATCTTCCTGGGCAAATAAAGAAATGTTTATTTGGATCAGAGAGGTGAATAGTAATAAATAAATGAGTTTCAAATTCATAGTAATCTAAATTTTGGAAAATGATATAAAGCCTGAAGCTTCAATTTTACGTATTTGCTTTATAAAAGAATAAAAAGCGGTATAGTTCTCCACCGGTATTTTTCCCGGATTCAGAGTAAAATTCCTTTTAAAAAGAATTCCCTTTTCGAAATATGAGTATTTAAAATCATAATTACCATATTCCGATATGATTTCTTCACCAGCCGGCAGTTCCATGATTCTATACCCGGGTGGGATATTGAGCAGGATAGAATCAGAAACACAAGTCGGGTAAGGTATACCAAGACTTGTAACTCTTGTATCCGGTGATTCAAAATTTGGCAGATCAACGGGGATGAGTTTACATACCAGTTCATTCCCGAATAATTTCAGCATGCTGTTTGAAGTTCCGGTGTATTTAAGTCTCATTCTCTGATTGTGCCTTCCATATGGTAAAAGATTGATACTGTCCACCGAAAAGGAGGAAACCCTGACAATTTCCCCGATGATATCCAGTTGCTCAACACCATCCAGCATTGAAGTGACAGTTCTGAGATTTTCGGCAAGTTCACCACTGGCCTCAATTTCCAACTCAACCAAAGCAGGCAAATTGGCTAACAATCTTATGGTTCCTTTTCTGTCAAGAGCAACCTGATCTGTTGTCAGGGCAGGGATTTTGACTATCGAACCACCTCTCTCCCCAATAACCAGTGCATGCCTACCCTGGATAAAAGTACCAGTATAACCAAATGGATTATCAGAGGTGCAATCAAGCCATACCGAATCATTTTTAGCGGGCACCAGAACAATGGCATGGTTAAACTGATTGGAAACAAAGGATGTATTTATATCTTCCTCGTCATTTCCTGCTTTCAGAAGAACATAATCTGAATGGATGCCAGCTTCCGTCAGAAGTGCCATCAAGTAAACTGAAAGTGCTTTGCAATCACCATATGCATTTGTCGAAACATATGTCGCCGGGTATGGCTTCAACCCTCCTGTTTTTAAGGTGACATTTACATACCTTGTCCTGTCCTGTACGTAATTGTAGATTTTTCTGACGAGGTCTAACTCCGCAAGACCCTCACCTTTAAGTACTCTGATATACTCCTTTTCGTTCTTAGGCAGTACATTCAACCCTTTGTTGAGGTGATAAATCCACAATCCGAATTCCTTCCAGGAGTAAGCCAGGCCATCAGTCTCAAAGTGAAACCGGAGTGGCATAATTCTGACAAACGGGAAGTGCTCAGTCCCACTGGCCTGAAAAACCTCTTCATCATAATAGTCTGAAAATTCACACTCATATTCACGTAAAAGAAAGTCCTTGTTTTTCCGGTAGGTAGTACTAAGCAATCCAGCGGAATCAATTCTGACAGGAAAAAATTCGGATGAAATAAAAGTGAGGGTAGCCCTTCGGGTCGGAATTTCAGTCATGAGTACAGGAGTCCAGTCACAAATGTTCACGAAAGCACTACTCTCGATGGTGTATGTCCACTTAATTCTGTAAGGATATACTGAATTCCGTAAAGTAAATATCTTGACGAACTGGTCCTCATAAAGGGAATAATCATCAATATTATGCTGGCTGGTGATTTCATTTCGTGATAATTTACGTACAAGAGAACCATCTGCATTATGAAGAGAAGCATCGAGAGAAACAAGTTTATCAATTCCGGAATAAGGTATCCTGATTTTACACAGGAAGTCGGCCGACCTGTCATTAATCAAGAGGTCAAAGACACTTTTAGTCACCATTTTCCCATTGTTTACCGATATTTCAGTGGAAGTAAAAATCAATTCGGCACTGCTCGGCTTCGCTTTTGCATTCAGGTTTTGAATTAATAACATTAATAAAAATGAGAACCAGAAAACCCTGGTTCCTGAGCTAACCTGATCTTTCATTATTATATATATATATCTGTTGGTAATAAATGATTCTGAAAATAAATCCGTAAACCTCAAAAAATACATAAATAAATATAATATCCAGCCATTCAATTTGTAAAAGGAGATGAAAGCAATGATCGAGAATACAACAATTTGTGCCAAAACTAATAACAATAATCTTCTTTAACAATCAAATTACAGAATTTTCAAATAATAAATAATCCAAATCCTGTTTGAATCATTGTTTTTGTAAATTTATTGCAGCAAGACCGTTTTATGTCTTTACCAGGAAACATAGATTATATCATCATCGGCTCCGGATTTGGCGGGAGTGTGGCTGCGCTGCGCCTGGCCGAGAAAGGATATAAGGTTGCGGTTCTTGAACAGGGGAAGAGATTTTCAACAGAAGATTTCCCTGAATCAGACTGGAACCTGAAAAAATTCCTCTGGGCTCCGGTTCTCGGATGGCATGGTATTCTCAGATGCCACTTTTTTAAGGAGGTCTTCGTACTTACCGGCACAGGAGTCGGGGGTGGCAGCCTGGTCTATGCCAACACACTGATGAAGCCCGGTGATGATTTCTTCGGTAATCCGGCCTGGCAAACCGGCATCAACTGGAAGGGACAACTGGAAGATCATTATGAAACCGCCCGGAAAATGCTCGGTGCAAACCGGTTTCCTGTTCCTGACAATGCCGAAGATCTGGTATTGAAAGAAATTGCCGTTGAAATGGACAGGGAGGAATCATTCAGCCTGGTTGATACCGCCGTGTATTATGGCGATCGTGAGAAAGAAACCGATCCCTATTTTGGTGGTGCAGGCCCCCTCAGGAAGGGCTGCTCCGGCTGTGCAGGTTGCATGACCGGGTGCCGTGAAAACGCCAAGAACACCCTGGATAAGAATTACCTCTGGTTCGCCGAAAAGCTTGGAGTACAGATATTTCCTGAAACCAAAGCTTACAAAATTGAAAACACGGAAGGAAAATACAGGGTTTCCACGAAAAAATCAGGCCGAAAAGGGGTTAGCGGTCTTTTTGAAGCCCGTGGTCTCATCGTAAGTGCGGGTACAACGGGGACCCTGGAATTGTTGTTAAAACAAAAATACAGGTACAAGTCCCTGACGAACCTTTCCGATTCAATAGGCAACAATGTCCGAACCAATTCCCAGAGCATCAGCGGGTTGGTTGAAGCCAACCGGAAACTGAACAACGGGGTAGCCATCACTTCAATTTTCAGTCCTGAACCCGGCACCCACATCGAAATGGTAAAATTCAATGACCGGAGCGGAGCCATTACCCACATCGGTGGTTTCAGTGCCGATCATCCAAGCCCCGGTAAAAGGGCTGGCCATGTGATAACCAGCTCATTGCGTCACCCGTTTAAATTACTTAAACTGCTTTTCTCCTTCAGATGGGGGAAACGGAGTATTGTGATGCTTGTAATGCAGACGCACGACAGTGCAATGAGGATGGAGTTGAAAAGAGGATTGTCCGGCACCAGGCTCCGGTTTGACCGGAATAGCGGGAAAGTACCGGCATTCATCCCAACCGGTCAGAAAGTGCTTCACAAATACGCCCAAAAGGTGAATGGGACTCCTCTCAACAGTTTGACTGAGTCACTTTTTAATATGTCGACCACCGCGCACATCATCGGTGGATGTCCGATGGGTAAAAATGGTTCAGAAGGTACGGTTGATGCTGATTTCAGGGTTCATGGATATGAAAACATGTATATTCTTGACAGTTCCATCATTCCCTGTAACCCGGGGGTAAATCCGAGTTTGACAATCCTGGCGCTGAGTGAATATGCGATGGGGAAAATAAATCCGAAAGCTTAAACCGGGCTGATCGCCAATATACGCGACTGGCTTACTTTTACAGTGTTTCTCAATTGGGGTTAAGAAAAACACTTCTTCACTACTATAAATCCGGCGCCTGAGTTCCGGATTTTTTGCAGAAATACGAAGTGCCCTGATGGCGTACCGGAGGCTCTGGTAATGGTGGCTTCGATACGTTTTGCTTCAATGCCTCAGGGGTATTTTCATGAATTTTGAAGCAAAACACTCAGCCACCTATAATTCCGGAGGTCTTCCGGCATACTAATTTTATATGTCTGGATTTGTGATAGTTATCAAGTAATTTGATTAATAATATGCCATTATTAATCATTGTTAGTTGAACAATGCTTAATAAATACTTTCTTAGCTAATACCGGTAATAATGATAGATCCCCATTGATCAATGCTTCCTTCTTTTCTCTTCTCCATTTTTGAACTTGTTTTTCACGTTTAAATGCATCTGAAACTTTGATATATTCTTCAAAATATACCAGTTCTATTGGAAGATGTTTCTTTGTGTGATTAGCCCCTTTACCCAATTCATGTTCTTTAATACGATTCTGCAGATCTATTGTACTTCCGGTATAATATGTTCCATTGGAACATAATAAAATATACATATACGGCATAGCAATCAGATAAAAATCATATCATAAAATTAGATAGAAATTAAATTTAAGCTGCATCAGGAACTTAAAAATCAAATTCAAAAAATGGAATAGGCTTATAAAGAAATTCAATTTATAGGCCATTTTTCAGGAAGGGTGTCATTTGTTCAAGCGCCACTACTGAAATACAGGATTCATAAATACTAAATAATTAGCCGTATAACTCTCCTGGTCTCGGTTTGTGGCAATTTCTATTTCGCAAATTGAAATACCCTGATGGTGGTGCATCGAAGTCTCCGGGAGTAATGAATTTGAAACCTAATGCCTTTAGACCACAATTTCTTTGAAAGTCTCTGAAATTTCACAGACGTAATCAAAAACTCTCTCCAGGTGCCTGAGTACCGCATTTTTTTCAAGGAAATAGAATTACCCTGTTGGCGGCGTATCGAAGGCACCGATATTGGTGGCTTTGATATCTACTGCATTCAAATCACTATATCCTTAAAACATTATGAGATATAACAGACTTACTCATCAACAACTCCCCGGTGCCTGAGTGCCGCATTTTTTTCCAGGAAATAGAATTACCCTGTTGGCGGCGTATCGAAGGCACCGGTAATGGTGGCTTTGAAACCTACTACCTTTAAACCACTACATCCTTGAAACCTAATGAGATTTAAAAGATTGACTCAGCAACAATTCCCCGGCGCCTGAGTACCACATTTTTTTGCAGAAATAAAAGTACCCTGAAGGCGCTGGGAGTTACCTTTTCACATACTGATTTTCGTAATACTTCTGATAGTCACCGGATGTTACATTATTCAGCCAGGTTTCGTTACTCAGATACCAATCTACTGTTGATTCAAAGCCTTCGGTAAATTTAATGGTCGGTTCCCAGCCAAGTTCATTCTTAATCTTCGTGGCATCTATGGCATAACGGAGATCATGACCGGCGCGGTCCTTCACATAGGTAATCAGTTTTGCCGATTCTCCCGGCACACGGCCAAACTTATTGTCCATAATTTCACAAAGCTTCTTAATGAGTTGGATATTCTGCCATTCGTTGTTTCCGCCGATGTTATAGGTTTCGCCTTCCTTTCCTTTATGAAAAATCAGGTCGATGGCCTTGGCATGATCTTCAACATAGAGCCAGTCCCTTACATTTTCGCCTTTACCATATACCGGCAATGGTTTGTTGTTGCGGATATTGTGAATAAAGAGAGGAATAAGTTTTTCAGGAAACTGGTAAGGCCCGTAGTTGTTTGAACAGTTCGACAATACTACCGGCAGGTGATAGGTATGGAAATAAGCCCTGACCAGGTGATCGCTGCTGGCTTTACTGGCTGAGTAAGGGCTCCTGGGGTCATAGGGTGTTGTTTCAAGAAACTTACCCTCCTCGCCCAGCGAACCATAAACTTCATCCGTGGAAATATGATAAAACCTTTTGCCTTCAGATCCATCCTTCCATGCTGCTCTGGCTGAATTTAACAGATTGACCGTCCCAACGATATTGGTCATGATAAACTCCATTGGATTGGCAATGGAACGGTCAACGTGTGATTCGGCAGCAAGGTGGACAACACCGTCGAACTGATATTTATCAAACAGGCCCTGAATCCATGGGCCATTGGTAATGTCGCCCTTCTCGAAAATATAATTGGGCATTTTCTCAATATCGGTCAGATTTGCCAGGTTTCCCGCATAGGTGAGCATATCCAGGTTAACTATCCGGTAATCCGGATACTTGTTTACGAACAACCGGACTACATGTGAGCCGATAAAACCGGCGCCTCCGGTTATCAGGATGGTTTTCATATTGCTGATTTATTGTTAATATCTCTTTTACTTTTTCTTTGCAAGCACAAGCTCCCATTTCCAGGCGGAGTCCATCATCTCATCCAGACTTTTGGCAGCTTTCCAGCCAAGTTCTGTATTGGCATAAGAGGTATCGGCCCATACTTTCTCCACATCCCCGGGGCGCCGGCCAACGATCTTATAGTTCAGTTTCTGACCTGTCACTTTTTCAAATGACTGAATGACTTCAAGCACACTGAAACCATTTCCGGTTCCGAGGTTGAAAATCTCAAAATCAGATTTTCCCTTACCTCCGATCATCCGGTTAACGGCCACCACATGTGCCTGGGCCAGGTCAACCACATGAATGTAGTCGCGCACTGCTGTTCCATCTTTAGTATCATAGTCTGAACCAAATACATTAAGGGATTGTCGCAACCCAACTGCTGTCTGGGTAATGAAAGGAACCAGGTTATTCGGGACTCCGAGTGGCAATTCACCGATCAGGGCAGAATCGTGGGCACCGATCGGATTAAAGTATCTTAGAGCGATGGTTTTTAAACCATAGGCTTCCACTGCAAAACGGATGATCTGTTCCGACATCTGCTTGGTATTGCCATAAGGCGACCAGGCTTCCTTAACCGGGGAAGTCTCCTTTACGGGAAGTTCGTCGGGCTGTCCATAAACGGTACAGGAGGAGGAAAACACCAGATTTTTGATATCATTGTCCTTCATCCCCTGAAGGATATTGATCAGAGATTCGAGATTGTTACGATAATACATCAGGGGATCAGCCATTGATTCACCGACAGCCTTAAAGGCCGCAAAATGAATAATGCCGTCAATATCTTTATGATTGCTGAAGAATTCGCTGGTCTTATCACGGTCTATCAGATCGAACCGGTGAAACTCAGGCCGGATTCCCGTAATTTCAGTAATCCTGTCGATCACATCAATGTGGGAATTTGACAGGTTATCAATAATGACCACCTCTACACCCTGCATCTGCAGTTCAACAGCCGTATGTGAGCCGATGTATCCGGTTCCTCCGGTAACAAGTATTTTCATATTTCTGGTTTATAATTTAATCCGTTTGTTTTCTGACCATCCCATCCAGAATCCTGTATCTTTCATGGCTTTCGGGACACACTGCGATTCCTGCTTCATCAAAGTTAAGCCGATGACCGAACTCGCTCATCCATCCGATCTGCCGGGCAGGATTACCGACGACCAGCGCGTATGGCGGAACTGTTCGGGTCACCACAGCCCCTGCCCCGATAAAGGCAAATTCACCGATATCGTGACCACAGACTATGGTTGCATTGGCCCCGATAGAAGCCCCCCTGCGTACAACCGTCTGAGAATATTGTCCCCGTCTGACCACGGCACTCCGCGGGTTCACCACATTGGTAAACACCATGGATGGCCCGAGAAACACATCGTCTTCGCAGATAACGCCGGTATAGAGTGAAACATTATTCTGAACCTTAACATTATTGCCAAGAATTACGCCGGGGGATACCACTACATTCTGTCCCAGATTGCAGTTATTACCAAGTTTACATCCGCTCATCAGGTGTGAGAAATGCCATATTTTACTCCCATTCCCTATTTCACAACCTTCATCTACAATGGCTGTCTCGTGCACAAAGTACTCGCTGCTCATAATATATGGTTTAATGAACAAGCAATTCGCCAAACTGATCAGAGGATCAGGGATGTCAAATTGTTTGTCATGGTTTATATTAATATTCAAATATAAGGTTTCGTCACTTTATTCAAAAAAAAAGAGGCTTGAAGAATATTCAGCCTCTTTTTAACTTAGGGAATATGTCTTTATGCATTGACGAATTCAAGAACAGAAGCAGTGATATGAGCCAGTTGGTCCTCATCGAGTTCGGTGTGCATAGGAAGTGAAATTACAGTCCTGCAAAGATGTTCCGTTACCGGGAAATCCCCTTCCCGGTATCTTGGATCAAGGTATGCCTTTTGCATATGCAGGGGTACCGGATAATAGATCATGGCCGGAACCTCTTTTGATGCCAGAAATTCCTGAAGCGCATTGCGGTCTATGTCTTTAGTAACCAGGGTATACTGATGAAATACATGATTCGATCTTTCAAACCTGACAGGTATCCTGAGCTTAGGATGATTTCTGAAAGCATTGTCGTAATATTCGGCTGCCCTGTTTCTGGATGCTGCATAATCGTCGAGGCGGGCAAGCTTTACTTTCAGGACTGCGGCCTGGATGCTGTCGAGGCGGCTGTTTACCCCGATAAAATCATGATAATACCTGACCGTCATTCCATGATTAACCACAACCCTCAGTTGCCTGGCCAGTTCATCATCATTGGTAAAAATAGCACCCCCGTCACCATAGCATCCCAGGTTTTTACTGGGAAAGAATGACGTACATCCAACGTGACCAATGGTCCCGGCCTTTTTGCGGGACCCGTTTTTGAAAATATAATCGGCTCCGATTGCCTGACAGGCATCCTCAATAACAAACAGGTTGTGCTGTGATGCAATCTCCATCATGGCTTCCATATCAGCGCACTGTCCAAACAAGTGAACGGGAACAATGGCGCGGGTTTTGGGTGTGATGGCCCTGCGAACGGACTCCGGATCAATGTTAAACGTATCAGGGTCAACATCTACCACCACCGGCGTATAACCCAGCAGAGCAATAACCTCTGCAGTAGCAATAAAAGTAAAATTGGTGGTTATTACCTCATCTCCCGGTTTTATTCCCAATGCCATCATGGCCACCTGCAATGCATCGGTTCCATTGGCACACGGAATCACATGACTGATGCCGAGATACTTCTCGAGATCATCCTGAAACCCTTTGACGGCAGGTCCGTTAATGAAAGCAGTTGAATTTATGACATCACTGATGGCCTGATCGATTTCGGGCTTGATTTTTTCATATTGACGTTTCAGGTCAACCATTGAAATTTTATTCATCTGTAGAAGTTTTTATAGTCAATCTATTGATATAATGTATCTTAACAGCCGATCTGTTTATTCATTAACAATCAGAGTCAGGGTGCGCAAAGATACAATTAATCGTTTTTGCAGGTTGAATTATTGCATGGGAACTGAAAATTTAACAAATGTTGGAAAAATTCTCCTGTAAATACCTCTGCAAGATAAGACCGCCCGACTGCATAATAATATATCTTTGCTTTAATTATAAGGGTTGTGATTGTGAATACATGTTACAGCCGTTAATGGTGGTTTCAGGAACCTATCCTATGAAAATCCGGCTCAGACTTCTCATTTTACTGATGTTTTCGTGCACCTTTACGCAAGCACAAAAAAGCATTCAGGATTCCGTAATTTTCACAAATCTTGTTTATGCGAGTTACACCCTTCAGTTCCCTGGTGGTGACATGGCCGACAGGTTTGGGACAAATTCGTGCATAGGCCCCGGTTATTTAATCAAAACCTCCTCAAACTGGGTATTCGGTATTGAAGGAAACTTTATGTTTGGCAAAGAAGTGAAAAATACTGGGAATATCCTTAGCCTCATTGAAACTTCCGACGGGAATATCATCGATATGGAAGGGATATATGCTGATTACAATTTCAATGAACGTGGGTTCTCTGCAATTGCCCGGGTCGGAAAACTTATTCCTGGCTGGGGCCCGAACAGGAATTCAGGTATTATCTTCGCCCTGGGTGGAGGATATTTGCAGCACAAGATTTACATTGAGCACAAAGACAAAACCGCACCAACAATTACCGGCGATTACCTGAAAGGTTATGACGAGCTTAAAAGGGGATTTGCTTCAAATATTTTTCTGGGTTATCTTTATCTTGGGAATCGCAATAAAGTAAACTTTTTTGCCGGAATCGACTGCACGGTTGGTTTTACCGGGCATGTAAGGCCGTATTCGTTCAATAATATGAAGTTCAATTCTGGAAAATTCAATGATGTACTTACGGGGGTGAGGGTTGGCTGGATTATACCCATCTTCAGCAGAGCGCCAAAAGATTATTATTACTATTGATTTTTTTAATAATTTCGAAACTCATAAAGACCTTCAAAACCAATTGCATGAGGCTTATTTACAGTGCCGGTATTACTTTTTACTACCTGTTCCTTCGAATAGCGGGGGTTTTTAGTGAAAAGGCCAGAGCCTGGCACTACGGACGGAAAGAACTTTTCGATAAACTTGAAGAGGTTTTTACTGCCCATTACTCCAATTCCCAGCCCGCCCCTGTTGCCTGGTTCCATTGTGCCTCACTCGGCGAATTTGAACAAGGACGACCTGTTATTGAAGCATTCAGGAATAAATTCCCCGGATATACCATCTTACTTACTTTCTTTTCACCTTCAGGCTATGATCACAAAAAACAGTATAAAGGGGCTGATCATGTTTTTTATCTTCCGATAGACACCCGATATAATGCGAGGAAATTTGTGGCTATTACGAAACCTGAGTTCGCAGTTTTCGTTAAATACGAATTCTGGTTTAATTATCTGCACGAACTTTTCAATAATCAGGTACCTGTTTTTACTGTTTCAGCCATTTTCAGGCCCAACCAGCATTTCTTCAAATGGTATGGGGGATGGTTCAGAACACATCTTCGGAAGATAAACCGCGTATTCGTCCAGGACGAAGAATCGGCTGAACTTCTCAAAATGATTGATGTTGAAAATGTATGTATCAGCGGCGACACCCGGTTCGACAGGGTAAAATCCATTAAAGCCATTCAACAGCCCTATCCGCTCATCGACAGTTTTACAGGCGGAAAACACATTATTGTAGCCGGAAGCACCTGGCCTCCTGATGATGAACTCCTGCTGGCATTGCATGAAAAAACCGGCGATCAGGTCAAATTTATCATTGCCCCCCATGAAATTGATATGTCATACATCCATGATCTGTCAAAGAGACTCGGGGATAAGGCGGTTTTATGGAGTGAAGCACCCGGTACCGACCTGAAAAAAAAGCAGTTTCTGATTATTGATTCGATCGGAATGCTTTCACAACTTTACAGGTATGCCAGCATTGCCTATATTGGTGGTGGCTTCGGGGCAGGGATCCACAACACCCTGGAAGCTGCTGCTTACGGCGTACCGGTTTTTTTCGGCCCAAATTATCACAGGTTCAGGGAAGCCCGCGAAATGACTGATGCAGGTGTGGCTTTCAGTGTTCAAAACAGCAGTGAACTGACGATGGGAGTTATTGGCCTGTTGTCAGATCAGTCACACCTGGAAGAAGTTTCACATAAGGCCGGCGAATATGTATCCTCGAAAACCGGGGCCACTGACATCATCATTGAAGAACTCACAAATATGATTGCCTCAGGACAGATCAGATAACCCTTCTGTTCCGGGTTCCTACCCATTATTCTGGTTCTTTTGCCGAAATTCATTCAGGATGAATCAAAATCCTTTCTGCCTTCGATGGATCATCGAGCTTAAAAATTACAAGCGATAACTCCGGGCCATCATGAGCGGCAGAGAAAGATATGGTACGGCCAAACTGTTGTTTCCACTTCCCCGTGATCGCTGCAGACTCATGCACATGACCATGAAGTGTGATGTAAGGCTGCTTCTCCTCAATAAAACGTTGAATCGCTATACTCCCTACATGCACATCAAGAGGCACATGATCAACCATCTTACCATCCAATGCGGCCCGATCCAGATCAGACTGATACGGTGGAGAATGAAACAGGAAAACTGCTTTTTCCATCGTGGCATCTTTGGTCAGCAATTCCAGGTCGTTCAGGATGGTTGAATATGCCGGATCATAATCCGGGGTCATACTTCTGTAACCTTCGTCAGGTGAAATACAACCAGGGTCAGTGTAGCGTGAGACATCGTATTTTTCCCAGTCTTTCAGTTGAAATGGCGTGGGCGGCACAAAGGGATATCCGTAAAACATATAGGGACCGAACTTAAACCTTGAATTGTTCAGGTACCGCCATAGCTCCATACTTTCACCAATCCGGAATTTCTCTTCTTCGGCCCGGTGGTCATCATTACCCATAATCAGGAAAATCTCAGGGTAGTTGCAGCCAAGATGCTTTTGAACCTTCCGGAAACCGGGAATCATATAATCCGAAACGAAATCTTCAATTTGCTTGTCTTTCAGCCATGTCGATTTTCTGACGTGCGGAAGCAGATCACCCCCGAGAAATACGAAAGAAGGTTTCTTATTTAGAATTTCCTTAAAAAGGGATTCATACCGGCTAACCTGCCCATGAAGGTCCGAAACGAAATAACTGGTTGTCATAATCTGATTAAGGTTAGGCCATTTTATCTGAGAAGCCTGGCTCCATCTGTAATTGAACCTATCATAACTGCATAGCTTGTTCTGGCTTCGATATCACTGTCTGTGATCAGATGCAGATCTATCAATCCGTCAGACTGATAGCCGGTTCGCTGAAAATTATCTTCTGCCAGGCATAAACTCCATCCTTCGAGCCATGAGTTCAGGTTTTCAAGCTGGTTGATGTTGGACCGATGATGAATCATCAGGTCCAGGTCGCTGGCTGGGCCGGCAGTTGCATTTTTTGTGCTGCCGATAAGATAGACTGCAACCACGCCAAACTTCTCCATATTCATCTTCCGGCAAATGTGCTCTGCCATCTTTAAACGCCATTTCCAGTGCTGATCAGAATTCGTCTGCGACAGAACCTCCCCGCTACCATTTGTTGAACCGCTGCCAGAGCCCAGAGCTTTGAATGAATTCCGCAGTCGCTGCTGAAAGAGGTAATTGCCAACCCTGTCGGCAATCGTATTGAGTAGTTTCTGCTCTTCGGGCAGAAACTGGCTTCCGTTAAACTCCCTGATCAGCTGAAGGTACACCACACTTATTTCCCCGCTGACATTGTTATCAATTACTATCTCCGCCTTCTGAATCCAGCCGGTTTCCCTGAAATCTTCACTGTGCCATTCTTTACCCTCAAAGTTTACCCGTATTTCACAGATGGTGCTGTACTGCCAGCCATGCGGCATCAATCTGACCAATTCCCCGAAGAGCCGGTCGTTATCCAGATCATCAGCTGAAAGCAATTCATCAAGATTGTAAAGCGTGTTCAACTCCTTCTCACGCTCTTTTAACCTTTGAAGAACAATATTATTTATCATAAATGCTCCTTTTATTCAGTGCCGCGAATGCCAAACCTACCTCTTTCCTGAAGCAATATTGGCGGAAAAATGATTTTAGATATCCGGGCGATTGATGAAATCCAAACTTTCCTGCTAAATTAGCAAAATCTTATCTTTGCCATCAAATAATCTCGAAGGATGAACAGAACAACCGATCACGATACAAGGCCGATTGTTGGCATCACACACGGTGATATCAACAGCATTAGCTACGAAATAATTATCAAGGCATTTGTCGATAACCGCATATTTGAACTACTGACCCCTGTGGTTTATGGCTCATCAAAAATTGCATCCTATCATCGTAAAACTCTTAATGTCAGCGATTTCAGTTTTAATCTGATAAAACGAGCCGATACTGCAAACCCAAAACGTGCCAATATTGTAAACATTCACGATCAGGAAGTTAAAATTGACCTTGGAAAATCAACGGGAATTGCCGGAGAACTTGCTTTACTGGCATTGGAGGCTGCAACCGAAGATCTGAAGAAAAACTACATTGATGTTTTGGTAACAGCTCCCATCAACAAAAAGAACATCCAGTCAAAAGACTTTCATTTTCCGGGTCATACCGAATACCTTGCCGATAAATTCGGGGTTACCGACTATCTGATGCTGATGGTCAGCAATAAACTCAGGATAGGGGTGATAACCGGGCATATTCCGCTTAAAGAAGTTCTGAACCAATTGAATGAAGAGCTCATTCTCAGAAAAATAAAAATACTGAACCAGTCATTACTCCAGGATTTTGGAATCAGGAGTCCGCGAATAGCTATCCTGGGTCTGAATCCTCATGCAGGAGATGAAGGACTGATCGGAGAGGAAGAGGCCCGGATCATCAAACCTGCGATTGACAAAGCCACTGAACTTGGCATGAGAGTCTTCGGCCCCTTCCCTGCCGATGGGTTTTTCGGATCCTCTACCTTCACCCAGTTTGATGGCATTCTTGCCATGTATCATGATCAGGGTATGCTGCCCTTTAAAGCCCTCTCTTTTGATTCCGGAGTCAATTTTACAGCAGGACTGCCCATCGTCAGAACATCACCTGCACATGGAACAGCCTATGAAATTGCCGGCAAGGATCTGGCCTCACCCGATTCTTTCAGGGCCGCACTTTATCTTGCCTGCGATATCTTCTACAATCGTCAGGAATACAGGGCAATGGTTGAGAATCCGTTGCAGGCTGCAAAACAGGAAGCCGAGCATTAAATTGAATCCGGATTATGCAAAAGCAGGGGTATGCACTTGTAGAGATAGCACACATGACCGGTGGAACACTGGTTGGCAACCCCGGCAATACCCTGATTGAAGAATTGCTTACGGATAGCCGTAAACTTTCTTCTCCTGACCGGACTCTCTTCTTTGCAATAGTCACTGCCAGGGACAATGGCCACAAATACATCGGTGAGCTTTACAGAAAAGGAATCCGTTCTTTCTGTGTTTCTGAACCACCTGAACGTATTATGCCTGATGCTGTATATATCCGGGTAAACAATACACTGGAAGCGCTTCAGAAACTGGCTTCGGCGCACCGTAGCTCATACAGCTACCCGGTTATCGGGATCACCGGAAGTAATGGAAAGACCATAGTGAAAGAGTGGTTATTTCAACTGCTCTCACCTGAAAAAACCATCGTCAGAAGTCCGAAGAGTTATAATTCACAGATCGGCGTTCCCCTCTCGGTCTGGCAAATGAAAGAACTTCATAACCTCGGCCTGTTTGAAGCCGGCATTTCGCAGCCCGGCGAAATGGACTATCTTGAAAAAATCATCAGGCCAACCATTGGCGTTTTTACCAATATCGGACATGCCCATGATCAGTATTTCAGTTCAACCGTTGAAAAGACACTTGAAAAGCTTAAACTATTCAGGGAATGTGAACTTCTCATATATTGTTCTGATCATCCTCTGATAAATGATTGTATTAAAGAATCAGGGTTCAGTAAATCCAAACTTTTCAGCTGGGGATTCCGGAATGATGCAGATTTCAGGATTACCTCAAAAACAGTGGTAAAGAACGGGACAATCATTCACGGTATATATCATGAAAAAGAATTGACTATTGAAATTCCGTTTACCGATGAAGCTTCAGTAGAAAACGCCATTCATTGCTGGGCCGTTATGTTGTCGTTTGGCTATGGCCCGGATGTTACGGCCAGCCGTATGCACCGATTGACCCGGGTAGCCATGCGCCTGGAGATGAAAGAAGGCATTAACGGATGTTCTGTGATCAACGATGCCTATAGTTCTGATCCTGATTCACTGGCCATAGCCCTCGATTTTCTGGTGCAGCAGAATCAGCATTCAAAAAGAACAGTAGTCCTGAGCGATATGCTCCAGAGTTCCACCGATGAAGCCTCATTATATCATAACATTGCCGGATTGCTTTCCGACAAAGGCGTGAACAGGCTCATCGGCATAGGTCCGGTGATTACACGAAACAGTGGGTTCTTCAGAATGGAAAGCACTTTTTATAATTCGACCGGGGATTTTTTATCCTCATTCAGGTCCGCCTCTTTCAGAAACGAAAGCATACTTATAAAAGGAGCCCGCATTTTTGAATTTGAAAAGATCAACGATCTGCTGCAGCAGAAATCGCATGAAACTGTGCTTGAAGTGAACCTTAATGCCCTGGTGCATAATCTGAATTATTACAGGTCCCTACTTAATCCCGGGACAAAACTGATGGCCATGGTTAAGGCCTTTTCTTACGGAAGCGGAAGTTTTGAAATAGCGAATGCACTTCAGTTTCACAGAGCGGATTACCTTGCTGTAGCTTATGCAGACGAAGGTGTGGAACTTCGGAAAGCCGGTATCAGTCTGCCGGTGATGGTCATGAATCCTGAAGAAAGCGGCATGGAAGCAATGCTGCAATATAACCTTGAACCTGAGATCTATAACTTCAGGACACTTCAGATGCTTGAAAAGGCCATTAAATCCTATAAGTCAGATAACGACAGGCAGATACCTGTACATCTGAAGGTTGATACCGGAATGCACCGTCTTGGTTTTGAGCCGGCCGACATTGACAGTCTGTGTGAACGCATTAAAGCTACGCCCGGATTAATCATCCAATCTGTTTTCTCTCATCTGGTTGGAAGTGACGATCCTTCACTGGATGAATTTACCAGGCATCAGATAGAAATATTCACTCAGATGGCTGAAAAACTGGAGAAAAATCTCGGATATGAGGTTTTATGGCATATTTTGAATTCTGCCGGGATTTCAAGGTTTCCCGAAGCCAGGTTCAGCATGGTCAGGTTGGGGATTTCCCTGTATGGCATTGCAGCGAATGAGCAGGAGCAGAAAATGCTTGAAACAGTCACCAGCTTAAAAACCAATATATCACAGATAAAAACCATTGAAACCGGAGAAACTGTTGGCTACAGCAGAGCATGGCGGGCTTCCGGGGTCTCCACCATTGCCACCATTCCCATCGGATATGCCGATGGATTAAACAGAAGGCTTGGAAACGGCAATGGTAAAATGCTTGTGAACGGGCATCTGGTTCCTGTTGCCGGAAATATATGTATGGATATGACCATGCTCAACATCACAGGAATAGAAGCATCAGAGGGTGATGAAGTTATCGTGTTCGGTGAAGGATTACCGATAACCGATCTGGCAGCAGCCATGGATACCATTCCCTATGAAATTCTTACCGGAATATCACGACGGGTAAAAAGGGTCTACTTCCAGGAATAATTATACTCTATAGCAAACACCAAGGGCATTTCTTAATAAAATTACCTGATACTACAGAACGGTTGCATGAAAAAGTTATCTATCATCATTCCCGCCTACAATGAAGCAGCTACCATTCACCTGATACTGAACAGGATTCTTGAGGTTGAATTCAAATATGATATCGGATTCGAGATTATTGTGGTGAATGATTGTTCAAAGGATGGCACTGCGGAAGCACTGGTGGCTTATAAAAACGATCACCCCGGATTGAAAATGATCATACATAACCAGGAAACAAACCAGGGCAAAGGAGCAGCACTGCACAAAGGCATTGAACTTGCCACAGGAGATTTGCTGGTGATTCAGGATGCTGATCTGGAGTACGATCCCAAAGAATATAATCTTCTTTTAAAGCCTTTTATTGAAGGGGTAGCTGATGTTGTTTACGGATCGAGATTTAAGGGCATTGGCCCGCACCGGATACTTTTCTTCTGGCATTCAATCGGGAACCAATTCCTTACATTTCTGTCAAACATGTTCACTAACCTGAACCTGACCGATATGGAGACTTGTTATAAGATGTTCCGTGCTGATATTATTAAGAATGTGAGGCTTACTGAAACAAGGTTCGGTTTTGAGCCTGAAGTAACAGCACGTATTTCACGGGTACCCGGCATACGGCTTTATGAAGTCGGTATATCCTATTACGGTCGCACCTACGAGGAAGGCAAGAAAATAGGTGCCCGTGACGGTTTCAGGGCCATATACTGTATACTCAAATATAACCTATTCGACAGGAGAACGTTCAAGTAGTCTTCGCAAAATAAATAAACCTGACAGGATGAAAAATGATTCAAAATGGTCGCTGTATACCTTCATTCTTCTTGCAAGTGCCATCGTTGCAATCAGATTTATATCTACCCCTTCAAGGGTATTAACCTGGGATGTTTTCGGTTATTATCTTTATCTGCCTGCGACTTTTATTTATGACGACCCTGGTCTGGCCAATACAGCATGGCTGGACAAAATTGTTGAAAAATACGAACCCTCCCCAACCCTCTACCAGCTCGTACCTGCAGCCGATGGTAACAGGGTGATAAAATACACTGCGGGTATGGCATTACTGTATTCCCCGTTTTTCTTCATCGCACACTGGATTGCCCCGCTATCAGGGTATCCTGCGGATGGATTCTCTCTTCCCTACCAGTTGATCGTCAGCTTGGGTGGTTTATTCTGGATTGTGCTCGGGATTTATGCTTTCCGGAAATTATTGCTGAAATTTTTTAACGATCAAACCACTTCAGTTATTCTGATCCTGATCATTGCGGGAACAAATTTCCTTCATCTGGCTGCTCTGGATGGTACGTTACTGACGCATAATATCCTTTTCACCCTATACGCTTTTCTTCTGCTGTCAACCATTGAATGGCACGATAAGCCTTCTTTACGGGCAGCCCTCTTTACCGGATTTCTGTGCGGCCTGATTGCACTGATCAGACCTTCCGAAGCAATCTGCTTCCTGATCCCGTTATTGTGGAACACAGGTACCAGAAAAGCAATAACTGATAAAATATCATTGTTGCGGAGCCATCCTCTTCATCCCCTTCTTGCGCTTTTCGGAGCATTGATAATAGGATCTGTTCAGCTTTTCTACTGGAAGAAATTCACCGGAGAATGGTTTTTTTATTCATACGGAAATCCGGGAGAAGGCTTCAGGTTCTTTCCGCCTTACCTGGGTGAATTTCTTTTCAGCTTCAGGAAAGGCTGGCTCGTTTACACTCCTGTGATGATCGCCGTCCTGGCAGGTTTTATCAGTCTATATCGCCGGCACAGGGAAATCATGCCGGCCGTTGCAATTTTCTTTGTTCTTGATCTCTGGATTGTTTCCTCCTGGAGTTGCTGGTGGTATGCCGGGGGAAGTTTCAGCGCCAGGGCCATAGTCCCGGCTTACCTTGTGCTTGCTTTTCCTCTGGCATATCTTACACAAGCCATTACAGTTCATTGGCGCAGGATAGCACTGATCGTTGCCGGGTTACTGGTGTTGCTCAATTTATTTCAATCCTGGCAGTTTTATTCCGGGATCATCGACAAGGAACGCATGACCCGGGCTTATTATTCAGCAATCTTCGGAAAAACAAAGATTGACAACGAGAAACTTGACAAACTCCTGCTGGTCGAGCGCAGCACCGGGAGCAGCGAAACCATCATACACCCTGAGAGATATTCAGGTCTGGTAGTTTTTGAAAACGACTCCACTTCTTTTGCCGATACCACAGGCGCTTTAAAATTAAGTCGGGAAAATCCTTTTGCACCCGGACCTGATATCCCATACAAGACCCTGACCAGTTCAGATCATGTCTGG
Organism: Bacteroidota bacterium; assembly: GCA_009773455.1. Lineage (GTDB taxonomy): Bacteria > Bacteroidota > Bacteroidia > Bacteroidales > Lentimicrobiaceae > Lentimicrobium. The sequence continues at coordinate 109,999 of WSXU01000013.1, forward strand.
ATCAGATCCGGTGTTGAAGTATTTCTTCCGGAAGGGTATTCGGGACCTCCCCCACTGCTTGTAACGGCATTCCATTTTCACGGACAGGCCTATAAATACAGGGCTGAAGCCATTCCGGAACCTGACCCGGCCAGAGGCATGTGGCACAAAATTGAGTATTGGTACCTTAGTCCGGAGGTCAGAACAAACCAGGATAATCTCAAAGTGTATGTTTGGCATAGTGGGGAAACCCCCGTGTTTGTAAGGAATCTCAGGGTAGAGAAGTTTGAATTGAAAAGTGAATAAAACCCGAAATGACTTAATGTCAGGGGAACCTTACAGATACATAAAAATCGTCCACATAAAATACCGACCGGCTGTTCCCCCAGAAAAACACCCTGACCTCGTCATTCTCTATGACACCTTCCGGAAAATAACCATAACAGGCAATATCCGACCATTTATCCGGTGTAACCTGCCAGGTGCCTGAACTTACAGAGGCAGCCTGTATGGGTTTTCCATCACGTTGTTGCTGGATAAAAAGGGATGCTCCGGTGTAATCTCCGCAAACCTTTGCTTTTACATATACTTCAAAAGGTTTACCTGTCTGCATTGAGTGGGGGAGCCATTTATAGGAGTAACTGCCATGATTCAGGCTGTCGATGCGGTCAGAAAACCTTCCGCTTCGTGAATGGAGGCTGTCTATCGCCGTTGCATTACCATTCCATCCAAAAACAGGTTTTTCAAAATCATTGAAGGATGAAAATCCATTGATGTCTGTACCTTCTGAAAAAATCATCAGACTACCGGATGCCCTATTTTGTTTTTCGATCAGTTCCGGCCAGCTGTTCCTGAAAGAGGCAACAGCCACATCAGGCAGCGGAGCATACAAACTGAGCAGGGCTATTTTTTCTGATTTAAGTTGTTCGATACATCCGATAAGATCACTCAGCCCTTTCTGATAAGTAAGGTTATGCAGAAAATAACTTCCTTTGAAACCCGCTTCCTTCAGTGATTCTACCATTAATTGCCTGTCATCGGTATTACAAACCACCTGCGAGATGTGTGAATTGACCACATCCCGGGCAGCTGAACGGTACTTCTCCACCTTTTCCTGCCCGTAAGAAGAGTTAGGATCGAACTTGCTGAAAATCAGCAGGGCAAGCAACAGCCAAAAGACACAAACCATTATAATTCTGAATACTAAATGTTTATGTCTGAAATGAAAAACAATCAGTATCGTGATCAGGATCAGTAAAACAAGGTACGAAATCAGGAATCCGATGAAAACAGACCTGTTGAAATAGGAAAAAGTGATCCTGTGTTTACCGGGATCGCAAATCACACTGACAAACATTTTATTGGAAACAAACGCAGGCGCTTCTTTGCCATCAATGGTTACTTTCCATCCCGGGTAGGAAGCCTGGAGCAGGGTTACAGCGACCTTGCCGCGGCAAGTCACGATGGCTTCTGCAAAGCCGGGATGAAACCCGGTTATCCGCACCGAATCATCCGGAGAGACTTGTAAAGAGCTGAAATCCTTCCTGAAATCATGCTTTTCAACAAAAAGGGCGGTTTGGTTGCCCATGGACGAAGCCAGACTGCCTTCACTAAAAGGCAGAACCTGGTCCGACAAATAAACTATCTCGCTCTTGAGAACTGAACCGGCGAGTTCAGGTAGAGAATCGGCAAGCTGATCGTATCCGTTCAACCTGAATGAATTGTACCCTTCGAATGAAACCGTCTTGTTGAAAATATTGGTATTCTGCCAGATAACCGAGCTGGAGGCGTTTTTTTCCGTGTTGATTGAAACGGGCATCCCGCGAACCGGAAGCGGAAATCCGTCAGCCTTCTGCTTCAGAATATGATTGATTTCAAAAGGATCGATTCCGGCGGAAACAACGGTGTAATATGTATTAAACTGAACTGCAGCCAACATTTCAACCACAATCAGCACTGGTATATACCTGTACCCGGAACCGGACTTCCGGATAACAAGCAGCAGAAAGGCCAGAATGACAACCATTTGTATTACCGCCTGAATTACAATGTGCTCATGCCGCGAAGGCTGCCGGAGCCAGTCGGCAAAGTCGCCGGCCGGTTTGAGAAATGAAAAACCCACATGGTTCATAGCGACCAGCGAATTGGCCATCAGAGCAATTATTACTACTGAAAAAGCGCTGGCAATGATGATCAGCCGCTTTCTGTATAGCAACGGGTCCGACAGATAAGATCCCAGCCCGGATGCAGCCGCCGGTATGATGGCAATGACTGCAAAAAAGACAAAGAAACTTGAATGCCTGAACAGGTTGAATAAGGGAACGAAGTGATAGAGTATACCCCTGATAGGTGTGTATTTACCAAAGGATGCAAGCAGTGCAACCAGTCCGAAAACCAGAAAAATATTCAGCAGGAACTTTCTTCTCGAAAACAACACCAGTAAGAAAAAGAACAATACGATGAGTCCCGTATAAGCATTGTTCATTGAAATATCCGTATCATACCATCCAACATCTTTAACAGTAGCAAAAGGGAGCAGAAAGGAGATTGCTGAGCGGGGGGAAAAAGGCATAAACCAGGCATCTTCAATGCTCACACCACTCAGCCTGCCGACCTGCCCTGAGACCTGGAAAAAAGCTACGGTTATGACCAGAAGTGACAAAGCGGTTATAAGCAAAAGGATACCGTTGAGTTTCAGCAACTGCCACAATTCCCCTTTTTCTCCGGCTGAAAAATATCTGATGAAGTATACCACAAACACGGCAATCAGCAGGTAAATCAATATTGCCCATATGGCCTGATATCCACCGGTAACGAGCAGAAATGTAAAAATGGCCGTACGGATCACATCCTGAAACTTACGTTCTTTCTGCAACCTGATAAAATAATACAGAACAAAAGGAGTCCAGGTTGCCGCTATGATTCCGAACATCTCCTGCCCATGCCCGACGAAGAAACCTGACATCAGGTAGGCTGCCCCGGCGACAAACTGCGCTCTCCGGTCATCGGTAAAATGCCGCGAAAGTAAAAACATGCCCCATCCCGACAGGGAAATGTGGAGGATAAACAGCAAATGCAGGGTAAGATAGGAATAACCTGTGGTCAGTCCGATAATGAATGTTTCAGGATACCAGACCGAACGCAGATCGGCATGAATCGGATAACCACAATGTGTATATGGGTTCCAGAAGGGGAAAACTCCGTTTTGCAGACATTCACCCACATGGTAACGCCAGGGCAGATAACAGCCCAGCATATCCCACTTAAAGCCATTCTGAAGAAAAGCAACCTGCCAGTATGCCAGAATGGCCAGGGCAATAAATGCCGGAAAAATAAAATTTACAGCCTGTTTTTTCTGAAGCATACTGCCTGAAAAGGATTGGTGAAGCGAATGTAAGGAGAAATTCGTGAATCATCCAGGGTAAAATATAGCTATCTTAGCCACTGCCAATGCAAAGTAACAGCTATGAATTTTTCAGTTTCAGTGGTCATCCCTTGCTTCAACGAAAAAGATAATATTGAGATCCTTTACCGGCATCTTTCTATGATACTTGAGATTTACCCTGAGCTTGAACTGATTTTTGTGGATGACGGAAGTACAGATGCTACGCTTGAAACCATCCGTTCTGTCGCGGAAAAAGACCCCGGCGTCAGGTATATCTCTCTTTCGAGAAATTTCGGGCACCAGTATGCACTGAAAGCAGGGCTGGACCATGCCGGGGGTGATTGTGTCATCAGTATGGATGCCGATATGCAGCATCCACCCGAACTGATCCCTGTGATGATCGAAAAATGGCGTGAAGGTTATGAGGTAGTAAATACCATCAGGGGAGATCAGAAATCGCTATCAGTCTCCAAAAAGTTCTCATCAGGTCTCTTTTATTTTATCATTAACAGGCTTTCATCGGTAGAAATCAAACCCGGGATCGCAGATTTCCGTCTGCTTGACCGAAAAGTAGTTGATGCCCTGAAACAGTTCAGCGAAAATCATATTTTTTTACGGGGACTGATACCATGGATGGGATTCAGGCAGACATCCGTTCACTTTGAACCAGCTGAAAGACATAAAGGAACAACGAAATATACTTTTACCCGGATGCTGCGCCTCGCGCTGGATGGAATCACTTCATTCAGCAGCAGACCTCTGTACCTCTCGATTGCTTTAGGATCAATCATAGCAGGTATTGCTTTCCTGTATGGGATTTATGCTGTTTATGTGCATCTTTTTACCGATGATGCCTTGCCGGGATGGACTTCCATTACTGCAAGCGTTCTGTTTATCGGTGGCATACAACTGATCATGCTTGGTATTATAGGTATTTATCTCGGGAAGCTTTTTATTGAAAACAAAAAGAGACCTAATTATATCATCAGAGCAAAGAATTTCTGAAACGTTGAATGGCCATAGCATATAAGCAGAATTGCCGCGGAGCAGTGTTTCCGATGCCGTAGATTCAGGTTAATCAATGAAAATTCCGGAGGATAGGAACCAATGACTGATCTCCGGATCATATTTTTTATCAGGAATTTTCGTTATTTCGTAATTAAAACAATGTCCGATGAAAATTAAGCTTCCAGACCCGAAATACCGGTATTCCTTTTTCACTTTAACCCTTCTGGTCCTGATCATTGCCATTGTCAGGGTCATGACACTGTCGGATAATGAACTGAGCTGGGATGTCTTCGGGTATTATATTCATCTGCCGGCGGCTTTTATCTATCACGATCATGCCCTGCAAAACATCGGGTGGATTCAGGATATCATGTCAAAATACCCGGTGACCGGAACCCTTTACCAGTTAAGTACCGGGCCCGATGGAAATCCGATCTTCTTTTTCCTGATGGGCATGTCATTCTTTTATGCTCCCTGGTTTTTTGCCGGTCATTTACTGGCTATGAATTCCGGTTATCCTGCCGATGGTTTCAGCCTTCCATACCAGTATTCCATTGCCCTCGGAGCCATCTTTTATACCATCATAGGCCTGGTTTACCTTCGGAAAATTCTGCTCGGACTGTTCAACGATAAAACCTCTTCACTGATCCTCGTTATAATTGTGCTTGGGACCAATTACCTGCATTTTATGACGGTAAAGAACCTTGAAACAGCCAATGTCCTGTTTATGATGGTGGCCCTCATTACCTGGAATACCATCCGGTGGATACAGGATCATAAACCACTCAATATGATTGCCCTGGCTGCCCTGGTTGTGCTTACCGCCCTGGTAAAACCCAGTGAAGTCATGGTGCTGCTGATTCCGCTGCTCTGGGGGGTGTATAACCGCGAATCACTGGCTGTTAAACTGAAAGAATTCTGGCAATACAGATCGCAGGTGCTGCTTGCCGTTGGCGTTGGTTTGATCCTTGCCCTCCCCCAGATGATCTATTGGAAAGCTGAAACCGGTCACTTCCTGTTCGACAGCTACAAAAATCCAGGTGTCGGACTGGATCTGAATTCACCGCACATTCTGCAGGTTTTGTTCAGCTTTAAAAAGGGATGGCTGGTGTATACCCCTGTCATGATTTTTGCCATCCTTGGGTTCTCCTCACTTTATAAAAGGAACAGGGGAATCTTCACCCCGGTTCTAATCTACTCTTTCATCGCTTTCTATATCCTTGCCAGCTGGACCGAATGGTGGTATGGCGCTTCCTGGAGCATACGGCCGATGATCACCCTCTACCCGCTACTGGCAATTCCACTCGGGTACATGGTTGAAGCCGTCTATAAAAGGAAAATTGCCACCAAGGTGCTTTTTACCACTGCTGTCGCAGGCTTTGTGGTATTGAACCTGTTCCAGACATGGCAGCTGAACAATTACATTATTGATCCTTACCGGATGACGAAGGACTACTATTTCGCTATTTTCGGAAAAACAACCATCAGTCCCGAAACCCGCAACCTGCTTGCCATTGATCGGCCTTTGACAGAGACCGGAACTTTTACAAAGGAAACAGAATACAACCGGAGAAATATCGGGTATTACGATTTTGAACAACCGGATACCAACAGATATCAGAATTATGTGGCAGACTCGTTGCATGGAAAGGCATTCCGTCTTGATGAAAGCATGGGTTTTTCACCTGAAATCAGAACCACTTACAGTGGTCTTACCAATAAAGACCATGCCTGGATAAGGGCGGGTGTGGATATTTTTATTCCTGAAGGCTACAGGGAGGAACTGCCGTTGCTGGTGCTCACCTTTGAAAGGAAGGAAGGTGCCTATGGCTACCGCTCCTACGGAATCGATACTTCAATCTATAAACCCGGCCAATGGGGTAAAATACAGGTGGATTACCTTACACCAAACATCCGGAGCAACGATGACTTTTTCAAGATCTACATCTGGCACCGGGGGAAAAGTCCGGTGTTCATCGATAACCTGAAAGCGGATGTATTTGAGCCGCGCTATTAAACGCACTTTCAATGAATTATTAGCAGATGATGGTTGCTCAATCAATGAATTTGATCTTATTCAGGGCATAGGCCACCATCCTGATCAGCAACCATCCATGCCGGAAGCGTGAGATGTTGGTGTCGCCGTATTTTCTGGCCCTGTAACGGATGGGCACCTCCAGCAGTTTCAGGTTGAGTTTTGAAGAGCCGAAAATAAGATCAAAATCGCCAAACGGATCAAAATTTCCAAAGTAGGAACGGTTGGCCGCCAGTTTCCGGTAATTCTCAGCCGTCATCACTTTGGTCCCGCAAAGGGTATCTTTGATGCGCTGACCCAGCAACCAGGAAAACATCACAGAGAAAAATTTATTTCCCATCATGTTGAGTGTACGCATGGCCTCCTCCTCCATAGGGTAAACCAGGCGTGTTCCGTTGATGAATTCTCCACGTCCTGTTGCCAGGGCGTTGTAGAACTTCGGAAGATCTTCGGGTGGAACCGTCAGGTCAGCATCGAGGATCATCAGGATATCTCCCTTTGCATGGTCATATCCCTTACGAACGGCATCCCCCTTTCCTTTGCCCTCCTGAACAAGAAATTTAACATCTCTTTTCCCATTATAAGCCTCACAAACGCGTTTGATTTCATCCAGTGTTCCATCGGTCGAGTTCCCCTCAACGAAAATAATCTCGGTGTGACTGCCCATTTCCGGGGTCCGGATAACAGCCTCTTCAATGTTGCCTTTTTCATTTCTGGCAGGAATAATCACCGACACAGAAAAGTCGCTGTTGTTGTGCGGGCGGAGTTGTGGCAGCCTGGCCACGATGTATCCGGTAAGACAGAGGCTGTTGAATAACGGCAGGTAAGCGATGTATTTATTGAAGAACCATGAGATCAGCGGGATATACACAGGAAACAGAAACCGCTTACCTGATTTCACCACGTCAAATCCCTCAACCTGCAAGAGGTTGATCACATCACCCCGGTTGAGCCAGTTGAGACGTGGATGAGGCATTTTCAACCCGATTTTCTGTGCAAACCACATCAGGGGTTCCCATAAAAAGCTGTGGTAAGAAATCAAAATACGCGAACCCGGATGAACCACCTTTTTCAGTTCACTGAACGCTGTCTGGATGTCCTCCAGATAACCCAGTGTATCAGAAATAACCACAAAATCATAGGTTTCCCGTATACTCAGCTGCTCGGCATCCATTACTTCAAAATTCAGGCGGGGATATTTCTCCCCGGCAATCCTGATCATTGAAGGGGAAAGATCGATACCCATTCCCGCTGATGGTTTCAGGGCATTAAGTACATAACCGGTTCCGCATCCGATTTCAAGCACCCTGGATCCCTCCGGGATATTGAACCTGAAAAAGCGAACGAGGTTTTTATAGTAGTATAAATTCCTTCGAATATACCTGTCGCGCTTTTCAGCAATACGCTCCATGGATTCAGTTACCCTTTGCTTATTTTCCGTTAACAGGCTCATCAGTTGTACATAATGTTTTTAATGGTCGGTAAATCTCCAGTCTGAAATTATCGAAATAGACAGGGTTTTTGCCCTTGTTCCATGCATATAGCTTTATTTTCTTCCCTGCCATGAATGATGGGATAACCGTTTTCAGTCTGACCTGGTACCACTCCGACTCCTTTAATCCCGTATCCGGAGAAGCAGTTTCATAAAGAAGGGAGGAATCCTCACCTGAAAGTACCAGCCTGATATCACCTGGATTCCCGGATGCCTTTACTAAAACATCAATCTGATCTCCATCTCTGAGCACTTCCGGGTCAATGCTGAAAGCATAGGGATTCAGGTCATTTGTAACAATGCTGCTGCGGCCTGAGAAGCTTTTATCGTAACTAATTATCCCCGGAAATGACAATCCATCTGATTTCAGGGGCACCTCAGGGTTGGGTGGGGATGCTTCTGCCCCGTTAAAAATCAATTTCCTGTCAGCAACATTACCTTCGCCATCAATTTCAACAGGAGACATAAGCACCTGGTATCCATCAGAATACACTGTTCTGAAACGATAACCATGCGTTTTCAGATCAAGCAGATCAATGATTCCCTGATCATGAACCGGAGGACCGATATATATCATTTTCCCCTTATAGGCATTGAAAAGCGAATCGATGCTGACACGGTTATTCCCCCAATGAGAAATCATACCGGTAAAGCCATCCAGAATATAATAATCAGGATAGATTTTTTGTAAATCAGGAACATACCGTTTTATACTATAGGCATTTCCAAAATATAAGCCTGTAGCAGGAGATGAACCAGGGTTGGCACAAATGACGGCATGTTTCCCGGATGCACCGGTGGCTGCCTGCCACGCATTCTCCCATACCGGATTTCTTTCAGTGGTATATATGGCTTTCTTCCGGGCAATCCCATAAGGTATAATCAATAGGATGCAACTAAGGGTAACCGCTCCTGCAATTATATTTCCAAGGGTTTTTGAAGAAAAAAGTGAAACGGCAAGATGCAGGATCAGCACAGCATTGATAGCCGCAATGCTTTCGTAGGGAAGCAGATATACCTCCTTGGGCTGCTTTGCAACAAGCAGATATCCTGCGGCCTGAGCTAAAGAAACGGCCAGCAGCAACCTTGCAGCTAAAGCATCCGGCCAATGCTTCTTTACCATTCTGAAACCAACGAAAATCAGTAAAACCAGAATCGTTAATCCAAAGATAACAGCCAGGACAGGACTCACCACAAAAAGATTGACCAGATCTCCGAAATACCTGGAAGTATCAATGATTCCTTTTGTACCGGTGCCATATTGCCCGGTATGAAAGAACAGCCTGTAAATCCAGTAAATCATGTTCGGATATAATCTGATTACCGGCAGGGTGAATACAATAAAAGAAATCCCGCTGGTTACCAGAAACCTTATTTTTTCCTTTACAGGATTAAAAAGAACCAGGGGTATGATCAATAAAGGGGCAAACAATATTTTGGAGGCCATTCCAAACCCGCAGATAATGCCAAAAAGCAATACAAATTTCCCGGAGCCGGAGGTATTTTTTCTGAAATACCAGACGATAGAAACAGCAGCCATAGCAATGGCAGCAAGCATCTGCATCAATTCCTGCGTAATTCTGGTATAACCATTAAAAAGGATAAATCCTGAAATAAACGGGGTAAGCTGAAGAAGCAAGGCATACCAGAGATTACCCGTTTTTCTGAAAAGAAAGAATGCAAGTAATAACAAAGCCAGAGAACCAATAAAGGCTGTTGCAACATTCAGTATTCTGATGTAGTGCTCCGGTTCTGACAATACTGCTTTGGTCAGGGACTCACCACGGCGGTCAGCCATCCATGCACCCTGCAAAACCAAACCACCGGTTACCTGCATGGTAGTTCCCGGATGATCCACATGACCGGCCAGCCTGAACCGGGCCATGTTCAAAGCATTAAAAAGATAGGCATACTCCGGGTCATACCCGCCTCCGTACCACGCTTTATCGCGTGCCTTAATGGTAGTGATTGATGTAAGCAAAAGAATAACCGGAACAACGAGCAGAATGGCAATAATCAATAGCTGCCTGAGATATTTAACGGTTGTCGATGTGGTTTTGCCCATACGGTTTTACCAATGATTGCTCAAAGATACAAATTAGAATGTGCATCTCCTGACATCAGGGAGGCAAAGGCAGTTATCAGATCCAAACCCTGAACTAAGCTGCAAGTATCTTCTCAATGGCTTCAAGCTCGTCGTCTGTAAACGCATGATTATCTATGGCTTGCAGATTATCGTCAAGCTGTGCAATGCTGCTGGCTCCCACCAGAACCGATGTGATGCCTTCATTCCTGAGAATCCAGGCCAGGGCCATCTGTGAAAGCTTCTGACCTCTCCGGGCAGCCAGGGCATTCAATTTCCCGGCCTTCTGAACTTTTTCAGTTGTTACCTGACTTTCCTGCAAAAAGCCATGCTCACTGGCAGCCCTGGAACCGGGTGGAATACCATGCAGGTATTTATCGGTTAACAATCCCTGTGCAAGTGGGGAATAAGCGATACATCCCATGTTTTCTTCTCTCAGCAGGTCAAGCAAGCCGTTCTCAACCCAGCGGTCAAACATTGAATACCGGGGCTGATGGATCAGGCAGTGAATACCAAGGCTTTTCAGGATTTCAACTGCCATGCGGGTTTGGGTAGCAGAATAATTAGAAAGGCCGATATAAAGAGCCTTTCCCTGCCTGACTATCTGTTCAAGAGCCCCCATTGTCTCTTCAAACGGTGTATCAGGATCTGGCCGGTGAGAATAAAAAATATCAACATAATCAACACCCAGGCGCTTGAGGCTCTGATCCAGGCTGGCTACGAGGTATTTTTTTGAGCCCATCTCACCATAAGGTCCCGGCCACATAAAATAACCGGCTTTTGTTGAAATAATGAGTTCATCCCTGTATTTATGTAAATCATCCTTCAGAATTCGTCCGAATGTTTCCTCGGCAGAACCTGCAGGGGGCCCATAATTGTTGGCCAGGTCAAAATGAGTGATGCCCCGGTCAAAACCGTGCAACACCAGGCTCCTGCTTAACTGGTAAATATCAACGCCGCCAAAGTTATGCCAGAGACCGAGTGAGACTCCGGGAAGTTTCAGTCCGCTTCTGCCACAACGATTGTACGGCATGGTTTCGTAACGTGCATTATCAGCTGTATAAGACATAAAGATCGGTCTAGGTTAAACGGTATTTAGAAAGAAATTCCATTTCATGGTTTAGGCCCTTTCAGGTATCTGATAAAAGACTTGTAATCCTCCATTATCAGATTGATGCTTACCGGTTTATAAAACCAGATCAACAAGCCAATGATCCCTCCCCACAGGAAAAAGGCTGTAAACTGAAGAAGCGAGAAAACAATGGCCGTTTCAGGCGAAACCAGATAAAAGGAAAGCAGATAAACAAGACTTGCTTCACGGGTACCAAAGCCCGCCAGTGTAATCGGAATAATAGTCACCAGGCTCATAAGACTCAGAATGAAACTGATATCTATGATGTTGAGCTCAATGCCAACCGCCTTGAGTATCATCTGATTGGCAAGATAAAAAAGGAAATAAGCAAGCAGTGTAAGCACCCAGGGCAGAAACATCTCCGGTTTAAACATTCCGTTCCAGGTTTCCATAATAAATCTGAAGCTGATGGGAGCAGTTTCAGGTTTGACCAGAATTTTAAGAACCCAATAACCAGCGCCCCAAACAACCAGCATGGCAAAAGCAGTTACCAGCAGGTAAACGAATCCGTTGAAATTACCAAGGAGTTTATAAAAATAAAGCATTCCAGTTCCGCCAAACCAAATGAGTAGTGCAAAATCAAAAATCCTGTCTGCCACCAGTGTTTTGAAAGAACGATAAAAGGTAATACCTGTATCTTCCCGAACATAATACAAACGGGCTATTTCTCCAACCCTTCCGGGTGTAACAAGGCCGATGGTAAATGAAGACATGTAGGCAATAAAACTGCGCCACCGTGAATAGTTGCAATCTTCTTGTTTTAACAGGATATTCCAGCGAATGCTTTTAATTCCCAGAACAATGACTACCCCAAACAAAGAGAACAAAAACCATGAGATATCCAGGCCCGCCAGTATCCTTGTGAACTCCTTGAGGTTCCATTGGATCCTGCTCACCAACAACCAGATAATCAGCGCTGAACCGGCTACTTTAAACAGCGTTTTTAACCAGCTTTTCTTCATTGGTTCAGATTATCACATTTTATATCAAAGGTAGCCATTTTCGGTTGTGTGAGTAATGTTTCAATCAAACACCAACCCGGTTTCAGAGCATTAAACCGGTGATCTGTCGTCAGATATATCAACAAATGAAACATGCTATTGGTTATCAATCCTCTGAAATATAATATTAAAAGAATAGGGATTTAAAATCCGGGCATCAGGAAATGAATCAACGGGCACTACCTGCAGTAAGGACCATTATGTTTCCTTCTCCGCAATAACCAGCCAATACCTGGCATTATTACCAAAAAGCCTTATCAGACCAGGTTCTGTTTCAAGTTTGAACAGTTCTTCGCTTTCCTCCGGATTCAGTCTTTTGGGGTTTGAAATACAGGAGAAGGTATCTTTGCCGAATCCGGAAAACATTCCGATGGGTATAATCTTCTGAATCCGGAGTCCTGAATTCCGGTACAATTCATCAAGTTCCTCCGGGGTCTGGGCATTATAGTAAGGATGTGTTCCATTAAGGACTTCACTTACTGCCTTAAAATTCCTCTCTTTGATAAACCGGTATACATAGTAGCCAACAGAACGGTGTGAGGCAATCACCACGCCACCGGGTTTTGCCAGCATTGCAAGCTTCTCTATATTTCCTGCTGTATCCGGCAGATTGTAAAGTAATTCGATGCACATCACCACATCAAAAGAGCCAGGAGTCAGCACTTTACAGGTTTGATCAAGGCCTTCCTTTCTGAAAATCACCTGATCCCCGGTGTGGAGTTTACCCTTTATGTATCTGAAGAATGATGCTCTGATATCGGTAGCGGTCACCTCCATCCCGGCCCTGATCGCTGGAATGGTAAAACGGCCATTCTGACATCCGATATCTAGCAACGACTTCCCTTTGGCAAAAAAAGTACTGAGATGCAGCATATATTCACCAAAATAAAACCGTTCAGCCGCATGGGTATGCATGTTGTGCGGCGGGACAATCCGGTAACGGATAAAATTAACACCACGTTGAAAAATTGTCATGACACGTATAACTTGAATATTTTCAAAGATAAGTTAATTATAACAGTCCTTAAAGGTATTGTGAATCCTTTCAGTAGTTCGCTGACTCAGTTTCAGATACTCAAAGGATTCTGCGCTATAAAACATGGTTTCCTGAAACATACAGGCCGGAGGATTCAGAATAAATCCTCCGGCCTGACTATTAAGTGTCTTACTTTACTTCAGCTGCGATCGATGACGCTATAGCTTTCAACCGATCAGGGCTCAATTTAAGCTTGGGCTTGCTAAAATCAATGTCATATACAGTGTTGATGGGGATCAGGTGAATATGCGCATGAGCAACTTCCAGCCCGATCACAGCAACACCTATCCGGGAGCAGGGTATAACGCTTTTTACTGCTTTTGCAACTTTCTTGGCAAAAACCATATAGTCAGAATACAATGAATCTTCTATATCAAAGATATAGTCCACTTCCTTTTTGGGGATTACAAGCGTATGTCCTTCAGCCAATGGGTTAATGTCAAGAAATGCTAGAAAGCGATCGTCCTCGGCTACTTTATATGCCGGGATCTCCCCACTCACAATGCGTGAAAAAATGCTGGCCATAGATTTGGTTTTATGATTATCGGATTATTTCAACGATTTCAAATGTCATTTTACCTGCAGGCACCTGTATGTCAACACTGTCACCTACCGATTTACCTAGCAGTCCTTTTGCAATGGGTGAATTCACCGAAATCTTGCCATGCTTCAGATCTGCTTCGTTCTCAGGAACCAATGCATAGGTCATGGTAGCATTGTTTTTGGTGTTCCTGATCTTAACCGTAGTAAGAATAAGTACCTTTGATATGTCGAGCTTGGTCTCATCAATGATTTTAGCATTCCTGATGGTCTCCTGAAGCTTTGATATCTTCAATTCAAGCATACCCTGGGCATTCTTGGCAGCGTCATATTCAGCGTTCTCTGAGAGATCACCCTTATCACGCGCTTCGGCAATCTGCTGGGAAATGGACGGACGTTCAACACTGACCAACTGATCAAGTTCAGCTTTCAGCTTATTCAATCCTTCTAAGGTGTAGTACATATTCATCATACTTTTTGTTATTCGTAACAGGATAATAAGAAGAAAAGACCCTTGATAAAAGGGCCCTTTCATAAAACAGGATTATTACAGGATTAACCTGATAAAAAGCTTAGGCTTACAGGTTAATTCTTGCGCCGATGCTGTGGGTTCCGCTAAACGGATCAGTTGCTCTGTAGGAGTAATCTATAGCAATGGATGAGCCTTTTTCCTTATCAAGAGGCAAAGCAACAGTAAATCCAGCACTTGGCCCGGTAAGGGCAGTGGTACGGTCTGTATCGCTGGTTATTCCTTCTTCATAAGCATAGCCACCTCTGAGCATCAGGTATGATTTTAACTCATATTCAGCACCAAAAATAAACTGATCTTTTGTGAATGAATTCGAGATAAAGTTACCGGCGAGAGTCAGACGATGCATTTCACCCATTTTAAAGTCATAGGCAGCGCCAATGGCAAGCTGTGTCGGTAATTCAAAGTCAGCAGACCGCTGTTCAAGGGTGAAATAACTCTCCTGACCCGGCAACAGGCTGCGAATGGAAAGTCCATCACCGTTAAAACGCATGGTAGGTCCTACATTGCGGAGGGTAATCCCGAATTTGATATTCTCCCGGGGTCCCGTAATGTACTGAATTCCTGCATCGATGGCAATACCCTGTGCGCTTACGTCAGAAATTACTTCCGATACGATCTTGATGTTGATACCTCCATAGATGCTGTTTGAAAAAGCCTTTGCATAGGAGATATTGATGTTCATATAATTTGGCGAGAAGTTACCGATTCCACCGTCAGGAAGTTCCTCTGTGGTAATCGGAATATCACCGAATCGCATGGCCATAATGCCAAGGCCGATAACCCCGGATTGCCCGACTTTCTGGGTAAGTCCGAAAGTGTTGATATCTATTTCACTTCCCTTCAGCCACTGGGTATGCGAGAAAATCAACTCGGTACCTTTGGTATGGGCTGTTCCGGCCACGTTGGTAAACATGCCTTCAAGTCCCTTGATACCGGCAACATTAACGCCTCCCCAACCGGAACTCCTGGCCCAGGGATTAATCAGCAATTCTGATGCACCTGCCTGACCGGTCCTGTCTTTGTTACCAGCTGTCACCCGATTGAATGGCATAATCAGAACCCCGGTGAGTAATAAGGCAGCGAAGTATTTAAAGATCTTGTTCATATGCACTTGTTTGAATGTTTTTAATTTTTCAGATTCTTTACTTCTATGCATCAGAATGCGTTCAGGTCAATCGGCCTGAGTGATCCAAACCACTTCACAACCTTTTCGCCGATACCCTCTGATTTAACATGGATCAGGTAAACGCCGCCTGCAATGGGTATTCCTGCATAATTCTTCAGATCCCATTCAATGGCGGTTGTTTCATCATCCTTGGTAAACTGCCTGATCATTGCACCATTGGTTGAATAAATAGTCACGGTACATTTCACAGGAAGGTTGGTGATCTTAACCCTGTTGTCCAGCTGGTTCGTTTCATAATTTGAATAGGCGTAATACGGATTTGGAACCACGGTAATCAGATCCAGTTCGGTTTTGGCCTTCTCTATATTATTGTATGTGGTAGCAACATTCTTTGTAGAAAACTTATACATCGGGTAATTCCGGTTTTCGGTATCCGTAAGTTTGAGAATGCTGTCGTGCTCGGCACTGTAATAGCGGTTGTATGGTTTTGAAATCCTGATGCTGACTTTTGCATCATTGGATAACCATTCCTGACCCTGCGCAGCAATAGGAATACTGACCCACATGGCACTTGAGTATACCAGTGCCCTGAAAGTTCCGTTTGCAAGAGGAACAGGGATATTGGTTCTCAGGAATTTACCCGCATCATAAGCCGGTACATTTGAAACTTCCTGCTCCTTATCATTCACATGGGAGAATACATATACATAGTGCATTCCTCCGAGAACCATCTCATTGAAGCTGGGCGTAAAGTAATTACTGGTAGGATTGAACTTCATATCCCTGCCGTTCTCACCAACGAGCCATGAGTTTTCACCAAATACAAGGTTAAGGCGTTCACCGGTTTCAAGATTAATTGCATATCCGGGGAACCAGCTCATACCAGTCTCAGAAATGTAATTGGGATCGTCAGGATTGTCACTCGGTCCGCTTCCGACAGGTGCAGGATTACCATCCTTGTCAACCGACTGTGCAGCCCTGACATTAAACCTTTCAATACCACCCTCGGCAAGTGCACGGTCAGGACACATCTCCACAACCGGGCAACGGCTCCATTTACTACGGTCTGAAGTATAAACGACATCAATACTTGCCAGATCCGTAAAACGGCATGTGGTCTTGCTGATTCCTTTGAATGCAGGTGCGAAAAGGGGATCCTGATCGCTCGAGGCTGTCATAAGGTAAGGTGCCCAGGTGCCAGAAACTACTTTTTCGAAGTTGGAATTCGGATCAAATGGCTTAGTAGGTACATTATAATCACTGTTCAGTCCATCATTCACTACTCCGGATCTAATCCAGTTCAGCGATGGCACTCCGTCAACATCAGGAACAAAGTTCAGCCAGATTTTCGAGCTGTCGGCAAATGTTAATGATGACTCAAGTAAACCATTATTTTCAAGAACAACATCGTAAACATTGACAATATCTCCATTCCCGTCAGCAAAAGAATTAACTAGGTAAGGTCCTGAATTCAAAGGTTGAAGAATTGAAATAGAAATACCCAGTTCAGGGAACAACTGCTCGCTCTTGATAGAGATGGTCGTATCGGATTTATAAACCTGATTGGTCGACAGATTTTTGAGGGTCCAGTTGGCTTTATAGCTGATGGTGCTGTCAAGCCCTACCGGTACATAATACTCAACCAATGAGTCAATGGCAAGGGTATATTCGGCATTCTCAACACTCAGCGGGTCAATAACTTTAATGTCAATAGGTCCTCTACCCTGTTTGTATTTGGGATTCAGGGCAATCGGATAATTTTCACTACCGAGTGTATTCAGAGAATCAGCCGGTTGTTTTGAAAGAATCTCGGCTACTGTTTCGTCGGTAAACTCAAGGATGTTTCCACCGTTACCCTGTCCCTGAAGCCTGGTAATTTCCACTCCATCGCCATATGAGGCTCCAGCAGCCACCGTGCCAACAGGTTTGTGAGGAATACTTGTATAAACCTTAATGTTCTTCCTTCCGGCAAGATAAACTTTCTTCTGACCGCCAAGACCAATGATACCTTCAACCTGTGATCCGGGGTCAGCGCTGTACTTCATATACTCATTATATCCATATGCAATTGCGAGATAATAATATTGCTTATGATTGACAAGAGATTGTCCGGTAAATGCATCTTCGTTTAGTCTGAACGAATGAGTGATACCAAGGTCAGCCCCGTTGACCTCTTCAACAGGTACGCTGGCATTAAGGGCCTGATCAAAATTATGATTTACAAGTTGTTTGACCCCGTTTTTAACATCCGACTGATAAACAAGCCTGGCGAGTTTCTGATCGTGAATATCAGCTACTGAAACATTGGCATCCTTCAACTGAAAGACCTGATAACCCTCGAAACGGTAGTAAGGATCAAAATCATATCCTGTGCTGTTGGCAACAGCCAGAATAGCTGGATCCAGCTCCTTGTAACTTTCATTGAAATTGTTACCGGCATCGTTGGATTTGGAGTTCTTAATGAAGATAATAATTTCTTTGTCAAGCTCCCTCATAACGAGATCCGGAGCTCTGGGTCCGCTGACAACAGCAAAGCAGTTATCAAATAGAAGCTGGCATTTATCATCGACAACCTGAAGAAGCTTAACAGATGCCCATGGACCACCCGAAGCCGCTTTAGCCCAGGGGATACCTACGGTAATATAGTTAACTGCTCCCGGCTCAAGGATAAATGGACCGGCTGACTGCATAAACCTGCGGTCACCTTCCTTATTCTGGGCAACTTCTTCTGTCCAGTATTTTACACCATTGGGTGGCAATCCACCGGTACCCCAGTCGCAAACATCGGTATCACCAGGGAACATAAAATCGCATTCCGGTCCATAAGCACCAGTTGAAATGTGGCCGTTACCACCATAAAGCATCTTGGTATTATCAAGCCAGATACCCTTAAGGTAATTATAATACTGAGGTGCATATTTCGGGTCCTGCATGTATGGTCCAGGGGCATCTGAGTTGTTATGGTAAACAAATCTGCGCATTCCAAAACGTTCATCATCAACAATACCATTTCCGAAGTTCACTCCGTTGATGGCTTCTGAACGGACAATGAAAGATTTGTTAACCGACTGACCGGTATTAATATCAATATAGTCCATAGGAATGGTTGAACCACTCAATCCAACAATACCGCAATCACCATTAAAAGTCGGGCCACCGACACCGTCTCCGTTGAATGAAGGATTGTCACTTCTGTCAGGATCCATATATGGTCCCTGGAAGAAGTCAACACCAATTGCAGGAGGCTGATCACCATAAGCCCAGAACTGACCATCACCATCTTTCGGTTTTCCATTATAGGAATAACCCAATCCACGGTCAACATCGCAACCTACATAGTCATCGGTAGCAAATCCGAGGTCAGTATCGACCCACTGGCTGAAATAGGTTCCAGTAAGACGGTATGTTGAACGGTTGATGATTTCATAACTGTAAAAAGTCATGTTATTGATTTCATCGTTGGTTGCAAATCCGAATGCCTGGGCACGGATTTCAAGACCAATCGGTGTTCCCTGGGTTTCAGAGTGAATGTTTCCTTTATCGTTGAATACCCACCACAGGGTTTCATCTCCTTTGATTACCTGGTCGGCAAGTAAGCCACCACGAACGATCCCTTCCTCACCTTCCTTTGTCTGTGTGGTTGAGTGACACAGTTCATTTGAAACATCATAATAAGGGTAGTCGCCGTCTTCCGGGTCATAGTTGCCATCACCTCCCCTGTCGAAGAATGGAGCCAGGTAATAGCTCTGCTTCTGGGTTATGTCACCATGTGCAGGCCAATCGATGATAGAATTCGGAATCTGGTAACCGGGATAGGCTGATTTGTTATCCCACCAGGCAAGATATTCATCTACCTCGGCCCTGGTAATGGCATACAGTTTATCCCGTGCAGCACATTCAGCCTCGCTGATGGCTGCTGTTCCGTCGATGGTTAGCGGACCAGGCCAGAAATCATTGCCTGATCCCGGGTTACCTGAGTTTGGCCCCTGACGGTAGCGTAATGCAGCAAGTTTCAACTGATCATTAACGTCAATTCCCCCAATCCAGAGTGCTGCTGAGAACATCGATGTCTGACGTGAGCCCTTTGGTATTTCATATTGGGCAACTTCAAAGTCCCACCACATGTCACCCCCGGTGTTGACCCGGGTGCGCACATTGTTTACTTCCAGGTATTTGAAACCTGCTCCCGGTAAACAACCTGCAGCCGTGGCTTTGATTGTCAGGAGTGATTTGTTGTCTGTGCCTTTGTACTTCTCGGAATATCCGGGCAGCGACAGTAAAACACCGAGCAACACGATAATTTGTATGCGGAGTATATTTTTCATAGTTTGTTGATTTTCTATATATCGTTTCAGTTATTGGACCTGACCAGTGGATTAAGGACTAAAAGTTGAGGGTCAAGCTGTGTATTGATCAGGTTCTGATACTCAGCGGCAGCAAGATATCCGTCATCATCCGGATTACCTGTAGCTGAGTAAACATTCATGATGTTTTTGGAATCCAGAATATTGAGAACCTGCAGATATATGTTCAGGTAGGAAGCGCGTTTCTCACTCCACTGAATATTGATGTCCTTATCGATCCTGCCATCAATCCTGAACTGCCAGGGTAAACGTGAACCGTTGATCGATCCTTCAATAATACCTGATTGTCCGATAGGAACAATTTTACTTGAACGGGTATAGGGTGTTCCCGATCCGCCGAAAATAGTAAAGTTAACACCGGTATTCTTAAGCACCTGAACCGACTTGGTAACCTGGGCTCCTGAAGCATCAGTAACTTTGCGCCTGATAACCGGACCATTGTATTCTTTACCTTCTGCAAAACGATAATCAAGCATGATGTTGAGTGCATGACGACGGTCGAAACTGAGCGGGAACAAGGTACGGAGATTAGGCTGTCCTGTCTGGATAAGTCCCTTGGCAAACTCGGGATTTGATCCGGTTCCGTTGGCAAACTGCAGGGTGTAACTTGCCCTTACCCTGGCGTTACTTGTACGCCTGAGGTCGAAGGTAACAGTCATACCTTTTACAGTTGAGAAGTCAATATTGTTATATGAATAATAAGTCTTGGGATAAGCTGCAGTATAACGGAATGCCTGAATCTGATCCCTGATTTCACGATAGTATGCCGAGAGGGTAAGAGAGGAACTTGCTGTTAACCTCTGCTGGAAACCAAGTTCATAATCGATGGTCTTCTCAGGTTTGAGATTCGGGTTGCTGATATCGGGACTTCCGGTAAAAGGAATCAGGTAATAATCAAGCGGACTCATACGTAAGGCATAGGTTGGCCTCTGTGTGAGTACATCATAGTGGGCAAAGAAAAGGGCTTCATCGGAAATCGGGAAGGAGAATGAAATACGGGGCATAACCGAAATCTGAGGCTCGTAATCGCTGAAAGCCTTTGAAGAAACCGTAATGTTATTCCGATCCTGCAGGTATGGTGTAACTCCACTTTCACCTTTAAGCGAAATGGTCGGGTCAGTAACTACCAATCCTTCTGAGTCATACCAGGTGTCGCCATTACGGTATCCCAGAATTTTGGTAGGATTAAGCACCTGGTCAACATAAACAACGTAATCGCTGCCCATATTCTGCGGGTGTGTTCCCAGATCCTGAACTTCACTGACTGTCTTGGCAGGATAAAGTGTATATGGATCGGTAAGTACCTGCTGGTTGGCATCGAAACGGTCGACCCTGACCCCAATATTGAAGATGAGGTCATCAAAGGCAAATTTATCCTGAACATAACCGGCCATGTAAATCGGTGTAAAAGGAGCAATTTCACGGGTATACATTCCGTTTTCATTGCGCTTGTTGAAGAAGTCATCAAAACTGGGGCTGTCCTTCAGTTTTGTCTTTTCACCAGTGTAGGTATAACCACTGTAGTTGGCCAGCAGG
The DNA here is from genome assembly GCA_009773455.1 of Bacteroidota bacterium. Taxonomy (GTDB): domain Bacteria; phylum Bacteroidota; class Bacteroidia; order Bacteroidales; family Lentimicrobiaceae; genus Lentimicrobium. Next base: position 131,248 of record WSXU01000013.1, read on the forward strand.
TTACCGTTATCATACAATTCGTCCGGGCTGAACATATCAATGGACAATGCATCACTCAATGCAACCGTTTTCAGGTTACCTTCAGAATCGTAATAATTCATGGTATAACTGTTGAGGTCATACGAGTCGATATCAATCCAATCGGTTCCGTCAACAGGTAAACCAAGCTTCTCCCTCAGGTTAATGTCGAAATAACGCTGTGACAACGCATCGTATTTACGATCGAAATAGATGGTATCCTGAAAAACACCATCCAGGGTGACAAATTTAGGATTCTGAACATCCAGCTGCTCAATGTGGGCATTGGTAAGACCGCGCATCAGGCTCCATAACCCAACCGGGGCATAGGTATAATATCTGTCGATACGCTGCTCATAAATAAATCCGAACTGCAATGCATGGTTACCAATATCGGCCGAAGCATTGGCATTGATGGCATATTGTTCATTATCGGTAACGGTATAATTGGTCTGAATTGATCCGGGTCCTCCCCATATTCCGTAAACCGTTGCTGCACCCATTCCGTTCAGCAGTCCACCTCCGGAGATAATATTATTGAGGTTATCGTGGTATCCGAATGTCTGGGGATAAAGCTCATAATACTGCCTCGTATAATTTGACGTAATTTCATTCACACCTGAGGGTGTAAACGCAACGAGTGTATCACGGAAACCGTTGTGGATATACCCTGTGAGCCCGGAAACTGTATCCAGCCCAAACTCGTATGATTTGATTTTGGATGTTTCAAATTTTCCGAGATATCCATAGTTGAACAGGTTATCCTTATGATCAAGGTCCTGAACGGTTTGATTGTATTTTGTGTAGTCAGCCTGTATCGAATAATACACGTTTTTAACAAGTGACTTACTGTCCTTTGCCGTCGGGAAACGCTGGGTGAACCGTCCGAAAACCCTCCAGGTTTTATCAAGAACCTGGATGTTTTTATCATAATTGAACATTGAGTTGGCATAACTGAAATTGAGACCATCAGAATAATTGATGGAACCTCCGACAGAGAGGTTTACATTAGGACCTGTTTTAATATCAATTTTTCCTGATGCACTGATGTCAAGACTGTTGGTATTGGGGGTAGCCTTTACATATTCAAGGTCACTCTTCCTGACAAAGTTTGCATTATAATATGTACCAAATCCAGAGCCTGATAGCCTTAGGGGATTCTTTTCAAGTTCACGCAAAACGTCATCCTTAACTTTGTAAATTCCTGTGGCGGTCGGCCTGCTGTCCTTGTTATAGGATATTTCACCGGCAACAAAGTATCCAAGGATAGCGCTTACCTTTTCCTTATTTTCATTTCTGCTCCAGAGCAAGGGACCCTGCATATTAAGGCCGGCACGGTTGTAACCAAAAGCATCCAGGTATTGTGAAGTCTGCAGTTCTATCCCGGCACCAAATTCACGGCTTGGACCTTTTGTTGTTACGTTGATGATACCACCGGTAGCATCTCCGTATTGTGCCGGTACTCCTGAAAGAATAACAGATACCTGTTCAATGGCTGATTCCGGAAGAGATGAAGATCCACGAACCCTGATACCGTCTATATACATAACGGTACCTTCTGCACGCTGACCGCGGACACTGCCTCGTTCACCATCGGCCGAAAACACACCTCCCACAGTGGTTGCAATGGCATTGGCTGACCTGTTTGGCATTTTTGCGATTTCCTCCTGGGTCATGGTAGCTCCCACAGAAGTCTTGTCCTTGTCGATGAGGGGAACTTTATAATCAACTACTTCAAAGGTCTTGATCTCAATCATTGTGGATTCCATTTCAACATTCTGAAAAGAAATCTGGTCCGATTTAATAATAACACCCTGAACAAGAACAGGCTTGAACCCAACAAAAGTTGCCTTCAGGTTGTATTTACCCGGAGTTATGGGTTTGATGGTATAATTTCCATCAAAGTCTGAGGTTGTACCACCCGCTTGCGTTCCTCCGAGTTCAACGATAATATTAACAAACGGAATAGGCTCCTTTGTAGTCTTATCGATCACTTTTCCCCTGAGGGTTCCTGACTGAGAGAATACCGACAGGCTTGCAATCAGCACCAACCCAATAGTTAGCAGTAGATTTCTGATCATACCAATGAAATTTTATGTTTAGATATACTTGTGTGTCGCGTGTACCTTAAAAAGCGGGTAAAGGTAGTAATAAATTAATTTATGCTCCAAAACTTTTTAGAGCCTAAATTGAACAAAATTAATAAATGATTAAAAGTGCCTTGGATTAAGGATTTCAGCGTAAATTACAGCTGTTTTCAAATCAAATTCCCTCGCAATTTCAGACCCCGGTTCATCTGTTTCAATTTCAGGTTCATGATTGAACTGTGAAACCACTCTTTCACCTTCAATACGCCCGGCATACTCCATTTCAAAATAGTTTGCCGGCACCTCATCTGCAATTACCTCGAGTGATTCAGCTTCAGTCCTGATAGTCTCGGAACTGACCGCTTCATTTGTGGGTAAATATTCGGGTTCAAATTCTTCAACGTTGTCATCGGCAGACCTGTCAACTGGCTTAACCTCACCCATCAGTATTTCTTCAAGGATTGACTTGACAGTAGGAGCCTGAGTAGGCTGAGGACCCGGGTTACCCTGAAGTTCCCGCGCAGCCTTTTTCCTGTCCTGCTTCTGCTTATTGCTGTAAAAAGAATAGGCAACCCAGGCAATACCAATTACTATATAAAGAATATCATCCATTTAGAATAACCAGAAGGTTTAATCTGTAAAATTAATAAAGAAAGTCATGCAGATGCAAGAAATTTGTAAAATACCCGCTGAGTTTGAAATCTCCGGATTTACCTGCGAACCACCCATTATCGTTTTTACGGATGAAATGCACAAACCGGCAACTCTCTCTGCAATTAATCTACCGCCTTTTTGGTCTGTTGAGTTTACTGGCTTTTCGGTAACTTTTCTTCATCATTTTTCTTGTGTCAGCAGGTTGGGCTTTGTAATGGGCTTTTTCCATTGCCTGTATTTCCTTTGCCGACTCCTTTTCCTTCCTCCGTTCATCAGCCATTGCTTTGTCCCGGCTGCTTGGCTTCAACAGGTTACATCCGCCCAGATAAATTGTGAACAGAATGAATAAAATCAGCCTTATCTTTGCATACTTGACCATCTGGTACTCGTTTATTAAAATAACGGTGAATTCTTAAAATATTATGAGAGATTTGCCGTTTCTGCTGATGCTTTTGTTCTTAAAACCATGTTCAGAAAAACTAAAATTTTCATTTTCTCCGTGTTGCTGATTACCTGCAGTTTTTCATGTGACAAAGAAACTGAAGGCACTTCCATCCCCTATGTTTATGTAAATTTCAGCATTTACCCGAATACACTTGACTTTATTCCGGATGGTGGATGGGTGACAGTTTCAGGCGGATATAAGGGAATTATCATATATCGCCCAATGCATGAAGAATTCCTGGCATTTGAAAGGGCTTGTCCTTACGATCCCCTGGAGGATAGTGCAAGGCTCGAAGTGGAAACTTCAGGAATTATAGCAGTTGATCCGAATTGTGGCTCAAGATTCTTGCTTACCGATGGATCACCTGTTGAAGGACCTGCAACCATTAGTCTGAAACAATACCGTACCAGATACGATGGTTATTCTCTGATTGTTTCGAATTAACGGACATGGAACCATCAAGGTTCCTGAACCAGATTTCTGCCGGATTTAGTAACGATAATGCTCTGGTTTATAGGGCCCGTCCTTTGATACCCCGATATAGGCAGCCTGTTCATCGGTCAGGGTTGTAAGTTTCACCCCGATCTGCTCCAGATGTAGCCTGGCAACTTCTTCATCAAGCCTTTTAGGAAGCCTGTAAACACCAATTTCATATTCGTTTTTCCAGAGTTCAAGCTGAGCAAGTGTCTGGTTCGAAAATGAGTTGCTCATGACAAAAGACGGGTGTCCTGTGGCGCATCCAAGATTAACAAGGCGGCCTTCGGCAAGCAGAAAAATCGCATTCCCGTTTCCGAAAACATATTTATCAACCTGAGGTTTGATATTTACCCTTTTGATTCCTGTCGTTGTATTAAGTTTAACGACCTGTATCTCATTGTCGAAATGACCGATATTGCATACAATGGCCTGATCCTTCATCTGCATCATATGCTCCAGGGTGATCACATCCCTGTTTCCGGTAGTGGTAACGTAAATATTGCCCTCTTTCAGTGCCTCTTCAATTGTAGTAATTTCAAAACCCTCCATGGCGGCCTGCAAGGCGCAGATCGGATCTATTTCCGTAACAATCACCCTTGAACCATAAGAGCGCATGGAGCGGGCACAACCCTTTCCTACATCACCAAAGCCAAGCACCACGACCACCTTTCCGGCCAGCATCACATCGGTTGCCCTTTTGATGCCATCGGCAAGCGATTCATGACAACCATAAAGATTGTCAAACTTCGACTTGGTAACTGAGTCATTGACATTGATGGCCGGGATCAGGAGCTGTCCGGCCTCCATCATCTGGTAGAGACGGTGAACACCCGTGGTGGTCTCTTCCGAAACTCCCTTGAGATCCTTCACAACCCTGTGCCAGCGGGTATTATCCTCGATATAGGTTTCACGGATGGTTTTCCAGATGGCAGCTTCTTCAGCATTGGCTCCAATGGTTTCGAGCAGCCTGGGATCATTTTCGGATGCAAATCCCTTATGAACCAGCAAGGTAGCATCACCACCATCATCTACTATAAGATTCGGCCCCACACCGCCAGGAAAAGAAAGAGCCTGCAGGGTACACCACCAGTATTCCTCGAGGGATTCACCTTTCCAGGCAAATACAGGTATTCCTGCCTGTGCAATGGCTGCTGCTGCATGATCCTGTGTTGAAAAAATATTGCAGCTGGCCCAGCGAACCTCTGCACCCAGATCTGCCAGTGTTTCGATCAGCACGGCTGTTTGTATGGTCATATGCAGAGAACCGGTGATGCGCGCACCCTTCAATGGTTTTTCATCAGCGTATTTCTTCCGGATTGCCATGAGTCCGGGCATCTCCTTTTCGGCAATTTCAATTTCCTTACGGCCGAATTCAGCAAGGCTGATATCTTTAACTTTATAGGGAAGTACTTCTGCAAGTGTGTCTTTCATAATAATTCTGTTGCTATTTTAAGGGCTGCAAAGATACATTTTGTTTTGAACCATTAATGAGTTAACCGGATAAATCATGATAAAACTCCATCCGGGAACCATTAAAAATCCTGCCGGAAAAGCATAAATAGAGCAGATTTCCGTATCATTGCATTAAGTTTCCAATATCTGGTATATGACTGTTTATGAAACAATACTGAAACAAAAGGAAGATCGGAAGAAACAGATGGCCGTGCTCATTGATCCCGATAAACTGGAGGACAGCATCATCAGGAAAATGGCCGTTTCTGCCGCCGAATGCGGTGTCGACTTTTTCTTTGTCGGCGGAAGCCTGCTGATCAATAACCGGTTGGATGAGTGTACCCGGATAATAAAGGAAACTGCCGGGATTCCCGTGGTTCTGTTTCCCGGAAATACCCTGCAGATGAGCTGGAAAGCAGATGCTATACTTTTCCTTTCTCTCATTTCAGGAAGAAACGCTGAAATGCTTATCGGCCGGCATGTAGTGGCTGCTCCCTATCTTAAGCTCAGCCCGCTCGAGGTAATCTCAACCGGCTATATGCTCATCGAAAGCGGCCGGCCAACAGCTGTTTCTTACATGAGCAACTCAGATCCCATCCCTCATGACAAGGATGACATTGCCATGTGCACCGCAATGGCAGGTGAAATGCTGGGGCTGAAACTGATCTTTATGGATGCCGGTAGCGGCGCCATCAACCCGGTCTCGCCTGAAATGATCAGTCATGTCAAACAAAGCATTAATGTTCCGCTGCTGGTCGGTGGTGGTATCCGTACCCCTGAAAAGGCTGCTGAAAGTGCTGCTGCCGGAGCTGACCTTCTGGTCATCGGAAATGCTTTTGAAAAGGATCCTGGGTTGATCAATGAAATCTGTAAGGCCATTAAAGGTTAGTGGTTCCGGCAGGTCGCACATTTATATGCGGATAACCATTCCATATTGACCTCATTCCTTTTTAAAAAACTTCAGACTATAAGGCTGAACTAATATCTTCTGATCAATAACCATCAACAAAATCCATTATGCGCAGTTCCATTTTCACTACTCTGATTCTGTTCCTGACACTACTGTCTTACGCCCAGGATAAACTGTTTGTCCCTGAGGAAATTACAACCAACCGGAAGCTCTATCCTTCCGGACTAAGTAATGTTCAATGGATGGGCAATGCCGACAGGTTTACCTGGCAGGATTCGAAATCACTGATCGGCGGTAGCACAGCAGGTGAATCACCCGACACTCTTTTGAGGATCGGTGATCTGAACACTCATATAACAGGACTGGGTAAATCAGAAATTAAACGGTTTCCGTGGATTGAGTGGGAGAACGAAACCATTTTCTCATTCAGCACAGGAAACGACTGGTTTGAATTCAACACGACCGAAAAAACACTGAAACAACGTTTTTCGCTTCCTGAAAATGCGGTCAATGCAGAAACCGGCCCGGGAAATAAATACATCGCCTATACCATTGACAACAATCTGTTTATCAATGATGGTAAAACCGACATAACAGTGACCAACGACGAAAACAAGGGCATTGTTAACGGACAAACTGTTCACCGTAACGAATTCGGGATCAGCAAAGGTACCTTCTGGTCACCACAAGGAAACCTGCTGGCCTTTTACCGTATGGATGAAACCATGGTAACCGAGTACCCTCTGGTGGATGTAACTGAAAGAGTAGCCAAGGCCAACCCGATCCGCTATCCCATGGCAGGAATGACCAGCCACGAAGTAACGGTCGGGATTTTCAATCCTTCAAAGCAGACGACCGTTTTTATTGAAACAGGCAGGCCTGCCGACCAGTATCTGACAAACATTGCCTGGAGTCCGGATGAAAAATCACTGTTTATTGCTGTACTCAATCGCGATCAGAACCACATGAAACTGAACGAGTACGATGTTGCCACGGGTAAATTTATCAGTACCCTTTTTGAGGAAAAAAGCGACCGGTATGTTGAGCCCCTGCATCCTATGGTTTTTGTGCCAGGAAGCAACGGACAATTTATCTGGCAAAGCCAGCGCGATGGCTATAATCATTTGTATCTGTACCACCG
>WSXU01000092.1 GCA_009773455.1 Bacteroidota bacterium
TCATTTGTACAAGCATAGTAACCATCACCGGCAGGAATAGGCCAGAAACTGCTTCCACCTGCATTGGTACGGAAGAAACCACGGCTATTCGATTCTTTAACCCAACCAGCTGGAGGGAATACATCTTGTTCGAAGCTCTGTAATTCAACAGCAGTATAAATAGGAGCTTCCCATGTAGCAACTGAAGTCAATGGCTCAACCATGAGGTTTTTAGCAGGATATGTTTTGTTAGCCAAAACAACATCTTCTGTATAGTCATAGTTAATCATGATACCATTATGCTCATATGGCTGGAAAGACATTTTGGTTACCAAAAGGTCATAAGTACCATTGATAACGCTATCAAATACGATAACACCACTGGCATCAGTTGTAGCAGTTAAGTGTTGGTAAGGATAGTTATTACTTGTCAGGTTAACTGAAGCACCACTAACATCACCACCGTCGCAACGGCTAACGTTCAAGGTAACGACATTGTCCAAACCATGTGCAACCACATTTGAATACACCCATGTAGAGTTTTCAACACTGTAGTTTGCTCTTACAGCATACGCATAGAAACCGGCTGGTTGTCCACCAAAGCCTGCGTCATTGTATGATTGTGTTGCATTATGAGCAGCAATAACAGTCATTGTTCCATCTTCTGGTGTTTCACCAGTTTCAGGATTGAAACCATTGATACGTGCTACTGCATAATCAACCAGTTCACGTGAACCACTTGCTGCTTCAACTGGTAAATACTGACCAATACCTTCAACACCTGGTTTTCCACTTGGAGCGCAGGTTGCCATAAAGTCAGTCATAACCGGTTTCACAGGATAGATCATTTCACCACTTGTACGGTTGGCTACGTTTGTGCCTGGACCGTCAACGATTGCTCTGATCATGAAATCCTGGTAAGATGAAGCTGCCCAGTTACCACCTACAGGTTTTACATAACTTCTGTAGTAAGTAGGTACATTCTGGTCAACACCAACTGGAATTTGAGTGAAAAGTTTCCATACAGCGATGTAGAAATTACCTGAGTTAACAGTTGCATTCAAAGCATTGTCAAAGTTTACCCAACCGAAGTTGTCAACTGTAACGACAGCTGAATCCAAAACTGTTCCTGGTAAACCGTTGGCACCGTCAGCTGCAATAACACCTACTGCAAATTCTGCACCAAGGAAATTAACACCTTCAGGGAAACTACCATCACCAACAAACATTCTACCACCTGTTACAGTTGCAGGATATCCGGCTGGAGTAAATTTAACTGCTGATGCGCTTCCGGTTGATAACCATGAGAAATAGTTCTCAGCTGTACCATCATCATATTGAATTGAATAT
>WSXU01000093.1 GCA_009773455.1 Bacteroidota bacterium
ATTTCTCGGTACGCATCTTTGCAGAAGGTATGATTGCTAACTGTGAGCAAGTTGGCAAGATCATCCGGAATGTGACTAGCAAGGACCCGGGTCTGATCAGCAATTATGAAGATCTCTGGCGTTTTACCCTGGTTAATTACAACGCTGGTTCGGGTTGTTTAAGCAATGCCATCCAATTGGCTTATCGTCAATTTGGATATCTTAACTGGGAGAATGTATCCAGCCGTCTGGAACCGGGCTGTATTGGGGCAATTGAATATGTGGATGACATCACCTTTATCGCCAGCGGTGTGGAACCAACACCTACCAGTTGGGTGCAATTTGCCACTCCAGATTCGGCTCAATTAACCGCAATGGCAACCATGGCTACAATGCAGCCGACCTTTGTATTTCCGACAATAACCCCATTGCCAACCACTTCCCAGGGAACACCCCAACCAACCGCGACGCTTGGAAATTACCCGGGTGGTCCTACACCTACCCCTGGTGATTCCGGTTACCCAGAATGGCCAACCCCAGGTCCGACTGATTCCATCTATCCGTAATTAATACAATTTACAGGATCATCTCAAAAACACTCTGGCCGCTATGATGAAAAGATACAATTATCAGGTTGTATCACCTTCAACCAATCTATCTTTCAATTGAAATGGTTGATTTCCGTTATAATGTGGGGACAGGAGAAAGTATGTTTAATCCATTTAAACGAAAAGAAGATGAACAAATAATGCGGGAATCAGGGCGAATGCCACCCGGTCAATCCCTGACACAACGGTTTCCTGTTTTGCATTATGGTCCCATTCCTTCTGTTGATCTCAACACATGGACATTTAAATTCTGGGGATTGGTTGAACAACCGCTAACACTTACATGGGAAGAATTTAATCAGTTGCCGAAAACAACAATCAAAATGGATCTCCATTGTGTCACACGCTGGAGCATGTTTGATACAGAATGGGAAGGTGTTTTGATAAGCAGCATGATCGAGAATGGCTTGCTGAAAATAAAACCTAAAGCCCAATATGTTGTCCAGCACGCTGAGTATGGATATACCACCAACCTGCCTTTATCAGTGATGCTGCAGGATAATTTTTTATTGGCAACCCATTATAATAACCAACCACTTTCGGCAGATCATGGCTATCCTTTGCGAGGTGTGGTGGGAGCGATACCTGGCCGGGATGATCTTGAAACACCATATTTATGGAAGGGTGCCAAATGGATTCGCGGACTGGAATTTCTTTCTGAAGATCGCCAGGGATTCTGGGAAGAAGCCGGATATCATAATGAAGCTGATGTCTGGAAAGAACAACGCACGCAGTGGTAA
>WSXU01000014.1:0-68053 GCA_009773455.1 Bacteroidota bacterium
TGTTTAAATGGTGTTTGAACATAATTACAAAGCGGATCATTGTGGCTTTTTTGATACATCTGGTTTTAAATAACTTTACTTTTCAATTTTGCGATTATACTCAGGATAGCCAAAAGATTATTCGAGCAAAATGGGCTTGAAATGGAGAAAAGCCGTGAAAACACAGTTTACGATATAGCACAGTTGTATTATATGGCCATGCTCACCGGTCAGCAGATACAATACTTTGCTGAAACACTCGGAAAACTGGATACACTTACCATGATCGCCAAAGAACACCTCGAAAATCAATTGATACTGCAGGTTGATTTCGACCGGATCAATGTTAACCGTACTAACCTGCAAACTGAAGTCAGCAACCTGAACCTTATGTTTATACAGCAACTCAATATGCTGAAATACTTTACAGGAATTTCTGAGGATGATTCCGTTATTCTGACTTCCACTGTTTTTGATAAAAGGGTAATGGAATATCCTGCGTTAAATCCTGAAAACCATCTTATTATCAGGGAAATTGATCAGCAGAAGAAATTGCTGGAACTGCAGATGGAACTGGTACGCGCACAGAACCTTCCTTACCTGGCTGCATTTGGCGACTTCAGCTATAACAGCCAGCAGAACGATTTCGGAAAACTGTTCAGCGACAGGAAAGGATGGCTCGGTACTTCTGTTATCGGACTTTCCCTCAATGTCCCGATTTTCAACGGAGGACAAAGGTATTATCAGCAAAAACAATACATGGTACAATCCCGTGAACTCGATTTGACTCGCGATTATACCAAAAGACTGATCGAAACCGGAACCAGGAATGCCCTGATAAAAGTCCGAAGCCTGGAGCAGACGGCCGAAATGCAGAAAAGGAACGTTAAGCTTGCTTCTGATGTTTACATGGTCATATCCGATCAGTACAGCCGGGGTTATAGCCCACTCACCGATCTGCTGAGTGCTGAAAGTGCTAAAATTTCTTCACAAAGCTCGTATGCACAGACCCTTGTTCAGTTAAAGATCGCTGAGCTGGACCTCTTTAAATCAAATGGAAATCTATTGGACATTTTAAAATAAGTTGCAATGAAAAGGAAAATCATCATTATCGGAGTCATCATAATAGCATGCGTTGCCGGCATCTTCAGATTATATATCAATAAAAAACAGATTGATGCCAGTTCAGCGCCCCGCATCAGCAAAGTCAGCGTACCTGTATTTATTGAAACAGTCAAAGAGTCAAAGCTGGATAATAGTTTCTCAGTAAACGGTACTTTCGATCCCGCCCATGAAATCACCATCATTTCGCAGACCCAGGGAAAAATTGTAAACCTGAATTTCAATAACGGAGATTTTGTAAAAGAAGGACAGATTCTGGCCAGCTGCGATCTCGAACTGCTCGGGGCACAGAAAGACCTTGCCGAAGCCAATCTTGACAAATGCAGCAAAGACCTGAAGAAATTCAGGGAAATGCTGCAAACCAATGCTGCCACACAGCAGCAGATTGATGAATTGCAACTGGCGCTGTATAATGCACAGGCCAGTTATGTTACCGTAACCAAGCAGATTGAATATTCCATTATCAAAGCCCCGTTCAGCGGTTACATTACAGCGAAGTATGTTGAAAAGGGCAGTATGATCATGCCCGGAACACCGGTTGCTGAAATGATGGACATCAGCACACTGAAATTCAATGCCGGCATTGCCGAATCGGACCTTGTTAAGATTGTTAAGAACCAGGATGTTAAGGTAGTAGCCGATATCTATGAAGGCTTCACCTATACTGGAAAAATCAAAAATATCGGTATGAAAGCCGATGGATCGCGCCGTTTCCCTGTAGAAATAGAGGTACGCAACAATGTAAGCAAACCCATACGCTCCGGTATGTTCGGTATGGCTTTTTTTACCAGTGAAGGAACGCACAATGCCATTTCCATCCCACGGACAGCATTGGTTGGTAGTATCAAGGATCCTGGTGTTTTTGTTGTGGAGAACGAAAAGGCCCGGAAACGGTCCATCAGGGTGGGTTCGGCGAACGAAAAAACCATCGAGGTACTTGAAGGGCTGAAAGCTGGTGACAAAGTGGTGGTAGCCGGACAAATCAACCTCAATGACGATACTCCGGTTTCGATTTCAAACACCAAACCCCGGTAAGCCATGAACATAACAGAAATATCCATCAGACGACCATCGCTTATCGTAGTGATCTTTGCTGTACTTACCTTCCTGGGGGTTGTGAGTTTCATGGCACTCAAATATGAGTTGCTTCCCAAATATTCGCAACCCGTACTTCTGGTGATCACCCCTTACCCCGGAGCATCCCCTTCGGAAGTAGAAAACACGGTAACCAAAAACATCGAGGATGCGATTTCATCGCTGGAACAGATCGACAATATCCAGTCGACTTCCTATGAAGGTGTCTCGGTTACCATCATCATTTTCAACAGCGATGCCGATATGAACAAGGCCTTGCAGAACTGTCAGCTGAAAATGAACAATGTCAGGGAGGGATTGCCCAGGGATGTCAGAACACCCATTATCTACAACTTCTCGATGGACGATATGCCCATCATGCGTATGGGAATTACGGCCGATGTTTCATCCACCGAGTTGTACGATATCGTGAAGCAGAAACTAAGGCCAATGCTATCAACTCAGCAGGGTGTTTCACAGGTTGAAATGATTGGTGGTGAAGAGCGCGAAATCCGTGTAAGCATTGACAATGAAAAACTGGAAGCCCGGGGTATTTCTATCATTAACATTACCCAGGCAGTGCAGGCTTCGAACATTGATTTTCCGACAGGGAAGATTAAAGGGGGTGACAAACAGGTGATTATCCGCCTTGCCGGGAAGTTCAGCGACCTCGAAAGCCTGAAGGAACTGGTGGTCAGTGTTGACCGGAACGGAAGCCCGGTGAAACTGAAAGACGTTGCCGATGTGCTTGATACAAAGAAGGAAACCCGCAACGTATACCGTATCAACGGGATTAATTCGCTGGGTATCAATATTTATAAACAGCCCGACGGCAATGAGGTAACGGTCAGCGAAAATATCAGGGAAGAGATCAAAAAGATGGAAGCGATGTATAAGGACATCAACCTGAAGGTGGTCATCGCCAATGACACTTCCGATTTTACCCTTACCTCAGCCAATGCCGTTGAAAGGGACCTTTTGCTGGCCATTCTTCTGGTTGCACTGGTCATGCTCGTATTCCTGCACAGCCTGCGCAATTCATTTATAGTGATGGTTGCCATTCCGGCATCCCTGATTTCGACGTTCATCGGCATGAGCCTGCTTGATTTTTCGCTCAACATCATTTCCATGGTGGCCATAGCACTGGTCATCGGAATCCTGGTTGACGATTCCATCGTGGTGCTTGAAAATATCTACCGTCACCTTGAGAAAGGCAAACCCAGGCGACAGGCAGCCATTGACGGGCGAAACGAGATCAGCTATACAGCCCTTTCCATTACCCTGGTTGATGTGGTGGTATTCCTTCCGATTGCAGTGATTACCAGCATGATTTCGGGGCTGCTGCGGCAGTTTACCCTGGTGGTAGTTATTTCTACCCTGCTCAGCCTTTTCGTTTCTTTTACCCTGACACCCTTACTAGCATCACGTTTTGCCAAATTCGAACAATACAGGAAGGGTTCCTTCATGGGGCGTTTGATCGAAATGTTTGAAAGGGGACTTGAACGTATTACCGACAGTTATGGACAGGCACTGGCCTGGTCGCTACGTCATAAGGTTACCATCCTTATCGGAGCCACGGTGATTTTATTCTCTTCACTGCTTCTTCCCGCCATGGGTTTTATTGGTTCAGAGTTCATCAGCATCGGTGACCGCGGGGAAGTGATTATTCAGCTTGAGCTGCCAAAGGATGCAACAATAGAGCAAACCAACCTTAATACCCTGAAGGCAGAGCAATACATTATGAAACTGCCTGAAGTTACCGAGGTTTTTGCTACTGTCGGTATTACTTCAGGGTTCGATGCCGGTGCCGGGAATTCCTATAAATCGGAGATTTATGTCAAGATGGTCGAAAAAGAAAAGCGCAACCTGACTGCCGACCAGTTTGCCTGGAAGCTGAAGGAAGAACTCACTGCCCGGCTTACCGGAGTGAAGGTGCGTTCCACCATTGTCTCCCTGCTGGGAACTTCGGATATGGATCCCGTGCAGTTTGTACTGGCCGGTTCGGATATGGACACCCTGATGCATTATGCGCGCCTGGTGGAAGCTGAAGTCAGGAAAGTTCCGGGTACAGCTGAAGTGAAACTGACCGTAGAAGAAGGTAACCCGGAGATCAGCGTAAAGATCGACCGGGATAAGATGGCGAAGCTTGGTCTGAACATGGCCATCGTGGGAACCACCATGCAGAATGCCTTTACCGGCAACACCGATTCGAAATTCTCACAGGGCATCAACGATTACGACATCAACATTACCCTCGATGAGTTCAACAAGCGCAACATCAACGATATTGCCAACCTGTCATTCATGAATCCTTACGGTCAGCTGGTTCGGCTGAATCAGTTCTCATCACTGACCCCAACCACAGGCACTACTGTGCTGCAACGTTACAACCGCCAGTCGTCGGTTACGGTCAGTTCGCAGGTGGTTGGCCGGCCGGTTGGATCGGTGGGTGAAGACATTGTGAAACGCCTCGACAAGGTAAAGCTGCCTGCCGATGTTTCACTGATCAAGGAAGGCGACCTGAAATACCAGGCTGAGGCTTTCGGCAGTATGTTCCTGGCTTTCCTGGCATCCATCCTGTTCGTTTATCTAATTATGGTGGCACTTTACGATTCCTATGTCTATCCTTTCGTGGTGCTTTTCTCCATACCGCTGGCCATTGTGGGTGCACTTTTTGCGCTGGCGCTGGCCAAACAGTCGCTTACCATTTTCTCCATTCTCGGCATCATCATGCTGGTTGGGCTGGTCGGCAAGAATGCCATTCTGCTGGTCGATTTTACCAATCAGATGAAACGTGAGGGCATGGCCACCGCAGAAGCATTGATAGAGGCCGGACGCGTGCGGCTGCGCCCCATCCTGATGACGACCTTCTCCATGATCTTCGGTATGATGCCCATTGCCCTGGCATCGGGTGCAGGTTCGGAATGGAAGAACGGCATCGCCATCGCCATCATCGGCGGTCTGACCAGTTCGCTATTGCTGACACTGGTTGTGGTGCCGGTGATGTATGTGATCTTCGATAAGATGATTGAACGGGTCAACCGGAGACGGAAAAGAAAAGAATCAGAGGCTGCAGGTTAATCATCACCGTTGCGGATGGTATTTTTTTGGTAGGTGGTAATGAAGGAGACCGGAGAGGTAGGAAAGTTACCGGGATCAATGCTTTTCTTCAGAAAATTGAAGTGCGTCTCTGGTGTTTACTTCGCTTGAAATCTGATAATCAATTCTATTCTCAGAAATACAACGCATGTACCTTCACCCCCTTCTTGCTGAATTCCAGCGCAGGCATCGGGAACTTGAAGATGCTCAGGTATTTCAGGCAAACATTCAGGGTTCTTGAATTGGTCTTTATTTTGGAGAGATTGATATCGGGGGCAACATAAAACTTCCTGTAACGGTCAAAAGAGGGGAGGGGTACCCCGTCTTCATTTTCGGTTGGGTTGGAAAGACCTCCGGTCATGCCTTCACCGCCATAGCCGGCAGCCACATTCAGCCACCTCGGGAAACGCGAATCCTTCTTCAGGAAAGAATTTATGTTGGCCGACAGCCAGAAGGTCTGCCCGTTGTAGTCCTTGATCATCCTTTCGGCAAAACTGTGTCCCAACTGATCGGGCCGGAATTGCGCGTATCTGGAGTAATGTACCGACCACTTGATCTGAATCCGCTGCTCTTCCCACAGCAGTTGCTGACTTATAAAAGTTGCAGACCCAACCGTATTGGCAATCAGATCACCACCCGATGCGCCCCATTCGGCCGAAAAGCCGTCGAGAATCTCAATTACAGTTAAATAGAAAAACCCCATACCTCCCCCGTAGATGGCAGATTTTCGTTTATCCACACCTGCCCACCTGAGCGATTCATAGCCAATCAAACCCATATAATAGGCATTAAAGGCATGTCCGCCCTTGTCGAGCTGAAGCCATTCATGGTTGTCGTTGATAAAATGAAAAGAGGTCTGCGGGAAATCCTTATACCACATCTGGTATAAGCCAAACATGGTACCGGCATAGGCCAGCGAGCCCCCGGTCACCAGGCCGGTCAGGCGTGCCTTGTTGATTTGGCCATCTTTCTCAACAGTTGAGAGGGAGTCCGCTTTCTGCGCCATGCCATGGAGAGCAATGGAAAGCAGGATGACCGTCAGAAGACAGGATTTGATTCGGGTACTAATGGCCATGCACGCCCTCTGTGATGAAAGGTTTGAGGATTTCAAGGGCCCTGGCTTTTTTACTTTCGAGCAGCGTAATGTTCCTGGCTTCAGCCAGAAATCTCAGGTATGGTTCTGTATTGGAAGGCCTTACATTAAACCACCAGTCGGCGAATTCAATGCGGTAACCATCAAAATCATGGAAAGCCACCGGTTTTTCATCAGCCATAAAGGCATTCTTCAGGGCATCCATGGCTTCAGTTTTCCGGTCAATGTGAAAGTTTATCTCTCCGGTCCCTTTGTATTTGCTGATGCTGTTTATCAGTTCCGATAGCGTGGTACCCCCGGCGAGGTGCTTTTTTACCTCGCCAAGGATAATCAAAGCCGCTACATAAGCCGAATCGGAATAATAAAAATCGCGGAAATTAAATCCTTTGCTTTCAACATATTCAGTTACCGACTTTGAGGTGCGAATGTCCTGTATGGCATTGCCTGTCAGTCCCTTGCCGGAAAAATATCCGGCCAGCACAGCAATCATCATATCGGGCTGGATAAATTGCCCTTTTTCATCCACGAACATAACCCGGTCGGCATCCCCGTCGAAGATCAGCCCGATGTCGCATTTGTTGTCAAGTACCAGCTTCTTCAGATCTGCCACGTTCTCCTCTTCGAGCGGATTGGGTTCGTGATTCGGGAATGTTCCGTCAGGTTTATCATAAATATATACCGGATCATCACCCAGCAGATCCCTTATCAGCAGCGATCCCATGCCATTGGAGCAATCTATGGCAATCTTCACTCCGCTCAGATCGGTTTTATATTGTGAAAGAAATTCAAGGTACTCTTTTCTGAAGCTGAAATTCGTGTAGATGCCCGGAGTGCCTGCCGGTACAATCTCACTGGTTTCAGCCATTTCGAGCAGTTCCGAGAGGCCTGAATCAAAGCCAACCGGCAATGCTTCGGCACGGGAGATTTTCAGACCGTTGTAACTTGCAGGGTTATGTGATGCCGTGATCATAACAGAAGCCTGGTAATTAAACCGGGCTGTAGCCCAATAGATCATAGGGGTCGTACATTCACCGGCTACATGAACATCGGCGCCGGCGTCGGTGATTCCCCTGCAAAGAAACTCAAGTATTTCAGGCGATGATACCCTCACATCATGACCAATCAGCACAGTCTCAGCACCCAGTAACTGTGGCAGAAAAAATCCGATTTTGTAAACATCGTTACCGTTGAAGTCTTTATTGTAAACGCCCCTGATATCGTAGGCTTTAAAGGCATTTCTCATATTTTGAATTTGTATTGATTTTCATTGTGAATATCTTAAAAATCAGTAGGCAGTTGGCAGTAGGCAGTTAACAACTAACAACTAACAACTAACAGTTAACAGTAAACAGTTAAAAGTTTTAAGATTTTACCCATCAAGTAATTAAACCGTAAACCCTGACTGCCGTTTTACCCGCCATAGGCGGGCTGGCAGGCCGCCACGGCGGGCAGGCCGTAAATTCTTTATACTTTGTCACCCTGAGCGCAGTCGAAGGGCGTCATTCGGCATTCATAATTCGTCATTTGTAAATGTTTTTTCGGTTCAGCGCCTGCTGGTATTTCCATGCATTCAGGTTGTGCTGTTCGAGGGTTCGTGCGAAGTTGTGATATCCTGAAAAATCTTCACGGGCGCAGAAAAACATATAATCGTGCTGCTCCCTGTTAAGCACCGCATCTATCGAAGCCACTGACGGCAGACAGATTGGGCCCGGGGGCAGACCGATGTATTTGTATGTGTTGTAAGGCGATTCAATCTGTTTGTGGATGTTCAGCACCCGCTTGATTTCAAAGTCGCCATGGGCGAACACGAGGGTAGGGTCAGCTTCGAGCAGCCATCCTTTTTTGAGGCGATTCAGGTAAACACCGGCGACCCTGGATTTTTCATCGTTCTTATTGGTTTCTTTTTCAACGATCGAAGCCAGGGTAATTGCCTCATGACGGTTCAGGTTAATCGATTTCAGTTTTTCTGACCTTCCACGGTTCCAGAACTTTTCCGATTCGGATTTCATCCGGTCAACGAACTCACGGGCGGTGGTGGTCCAGTAAAATTCGTAGGTATCAGGTATCATGATGGTAAAGAGACTCGATCTGGTTACCCCCAGAGAATCGAGGTAGGTAGTGTCGTTCAACAACCTGACAATTGACAGTGAATCGGCTTCAATCTGTTTACTGATCCTTCCGGCAAGCTGATCGGGTGTCCTGATGTTGTTGAAAATAACCATGATAGGTTCCTGGCGCCCGCTCCGCAACATGTTGACAAGTTCCAGGTTTCCCATGCCACGGGTAATTTTGTACCGGCCAGGTTTTATGATGTTTTCATATTTTTTTAATCTGGCAACCAGTTCGAAAGATTTCCTGTTCACAATCAGTCCGTGCAGATAGAGGCTCTTTTTTACCGAGTCGAAATTGCTGCCGGTAGGAATGGTGAAAAAAGCTTCTTCTTTGTCACCGGTATAGGTGTTTGGCTGATAAGCAGCATTGTAGAGCATCCATCCGCCTGCCAGCACGAGAATAAGCAGTATAAGCAGGGTTATCACAAGACGGCGCCTTGGTTTCCTGCTGTTTGATCTTCTGCCTGTATACCTTGGGTGGTAGTATTCGCTCATGATTTCGATATTTTGCTGGTTATCAATTGCATGAAATAAGCGTCATTCCACTGGTTATCCCACCATGTCCAATCTTTGCATGTTCCATTGATCTCAAATCCGGCTTTTTCAAATAAATGAAAACTCGCTTTGTTGTCAGGATTTATATGACAGTATAGCTGATGCAGGTTAAGGGTAGTGAAACAATAATTACACAACAGTGAGAGTGCTTCGGAAGCAAATCCTTTACCCCGTTCACTGCCGGTAATCAGGATGCCGATGCCTGCCCTTCTGTGCATTGGATCATAATCGAAAAGATCAATGGTGCCAACAGGTTCCTGGTTTCTGTTGTTGTCGGTGATCATCAGCCTAAGCTGCCTGACTGCAAAAATGTCATGATTTGCGGTAAGCACAAACTGTTCAATATCATATCTGGAATAGGGTGTTATGCTGTTGCTGACCCGCCAGACTGCCGGATCGTTTTCCCAGACGTACAGGATATCAATATCGGAAGGCTCCGGTGCTCTCAGGCTGACGATTTTTCCCTTCATTCTGCTGTACCTTGAACTTATTCTGTTTAATATCTTAATTCAGCCAAAAGGTAATACCTGATTACCAGGCAGTGAGCTCTGTCTCACCTTTGAAAACCATTTTAACCGGTCCCTGCAGTTTAACATCTGTAAAGCGGTCTGCCTGCAACTGGTAACTTACAGCCAGTCTGCCTCCCGGGGTATCAATTTCCCATGCTGTTTTTCCGGTTGAAAGACCCGCAATCATAGCACAGGCGGTGACACCCGTTCCACAGGACAGGGTTTCATCTTCAACACCCCTTTCATAGGTTCTGACATGAAGCAGATTTTCGTGTATACTGACCCAATCGACATTGATGCCCTTTTCTGAATATTCAGGTGAATATCTGATACTTCTCCCCTGGGAAAGCGTGTCGATGGTTGCGACATCGGGAACGATCACTACATAGTGGGGAGTACCGGTATTGATTTCCGTTTGTTTGCCTGATTTTTCAGGCCGGGCTACGTCGCGCATACTGATTTCAACAAGCCATCCAGTATCAGCAACTCTTTTTACACTGCCTTGGTGAGGACCATCGCCAGCCAGGAAAGTAACATTGTCTCCTGTTATTCCCAGCATGGAAGCAAAAGCTGATGCACACCGGGCACCATTTCCGCACATATCGGCAGGGCTGCCATCGGCGTTGAAATAAATCATCTCAAAATCAAAACCTTCTTTCCGGGCGATAATGATCAGGCCATCTGCGCCGATGCCAAGGTGCCGGTGACACATACCGGCTATGGCTTTTTTTGTCAGTTCAATGTTTAGTTTCATGCCATCAAGCATAATGAAATCGTTGCCTGCACCATGAAATTTGTAGAAGTCAGTCATCATTCCCAAACTTTGACATTTTGTCACCCGGTTGTGACAAGGTTACAAAGTTACAAAATATACGGTGTATAATTATGTTACAGATATTAAGTTGCTGTAAATTCGTTTTACATCTGATTAACCCCGGTGGTCCTGTTCCCTGCTGAAAAATTCCATTCTCCCGGCATTCAAGTGTAATTAATACAATATCAATATGATACTGTGCTCATAGGTTTTTTGCTGTGATTTACAAACCCCGGATTCACTGTCAGTATCATTATTTGTATTTCGACGATATTACCAAAGATGGTTAACAATTTTTAACACCGAAGTATGTAACAATGGTATTCGAATTGCGTTTAACCAAATACCAACATTTGGAATGTCTAACTGTAAACCAGGGGACATTGTTTATCAACCTAATGTTTACTAAAAAAACCGAATTCAAACTATGAAAAAAATTGCAGGAAGTTTGCTGATTGCCATAGCAGGAGGATTAATTGCACTGGGTGCCAACAGCCTGATCAGCAAGAAGGAAGTTAAGTACATCAATAATTCATCGCAGAGCACCCCGGCCTATCTGGCCAGTCTACCGGGAGCATCCGGAACGATGGTTTTACCCGATTTTACAGTTGCAGCCAACAATACCATCCATGCTGTTGTCCACATCAGGACCGAATATGAGCGGAAAAGCAGTGTTTATGATTATTTCTTTGACTTCAGGGACTTTTTTGGTCAGAGGGGGCCTCAGGGTATGCCGGGGCCGATCGAAGCCTCCGGATCGGGCGTTATTATCAGCCCAGACGGTTATATTGTAACGAATAATCATGTTGTTACAGAATCCAATAAGATACAGGTAACCCTGAACGACAAGCGGACTTATGATGCGCAAATCATCGGCACCGACCCATCGACCGACCTTGCAGTGATTAAGATTGATGCAAAAGACCTTCCGTACCTTGTTTATGGAAATTCAGACAATGTCCAGATTGGTGAATGGGTGCTTGCTGTAGGCAATCCGTTTAATCTGACTTCTACGGTTACGGCTGGTATAGTAAGTGCAAAGGCCCGCAATATCAATATTCTGGGTTCTCCTGATGGATCAGCCATTGAATCATTTATTCAGACTGATGCTGCTGTAAATCCGGGCAATAGTGGTGGTGCGCTTGTCAACACCAACGGTGAACTGGTTGGTATCAATGCTGCCATAGCTTCGGGCACAGGCTATTATGCCGGCTATTCGTTTGCCATCCCGGCCAACATCGTCAGGAAAGTTGCCGGTGACCTGATGGAATATGGTACCATTCAACGGGGGTTCCTGGGGGTGAGTATCCGTGAACTCGACAGCAAATTGGCACAGGATGAAGGTATCGATGAGATCCGCGGGGTTTATGTTGCGGATGTAACGGAGAACGGGGCCGCTCAGGATGCCGGTATCCGCGGAGGTGACATTATTATTAATATTGAAGGTGTGCCGGTTAACTCAACGTCTGAATTACTGGGATTGATCGGACAACACAGGCCGGGTGACAAGGTTAACCTTTCAGTTAAAAGAGGCGGCAAGGAAATGAATTTTGCCGTTACCCTTAAAAACAGGGATGGCAACATCAGCCTGGTAAAGCGTGAAGACGTCGACGTCCAGTCCCTTCTTGGTGCTAATTTTTCACCGGTGCCTGCGAAGCTTAAATCTGATCTGGATCTTGAAACCGGAGTTCAGGTCAATACACTGGGAGATGGTAAATTGAGAAATGCAGGGGTGAGGCAGGGCTTTATCATCACACGGGTTGATGGTAAACCGGTCAGATCTGTTGATGACTTATCATCAGCCATTGCAAACAAGAAAGGTGGCGTATTGATCGAAGGTATTTATCCGAACAGAACCCGTGCATATTACGGTTTTGGAATGTAGCCTTACAGGTCAGTAAATGATCAGAATGATACGGGTGAGCGGCCTTGCCGTTTCACCCTGTATCGCATAAGAATAGTGCAGTATTAAATATCAGACTGAACTATTGCTGTTTAGAATTGTTATTAATTAGAATTGGGTAACTATCCGTAGAGCCCTGTTCCTAAAATCCAAAGGAGCTATGAGACAGCTAAAAATAACCAAATCGATCACTAACCGGGAAACTGCTTCACTCGATAAATACCTGCAGGATATAGGGAAGGAAGAACTGATCAGTGCGGAAGAAGAAGTATTGCTTGCCCAGCGTATCCGCCAGGGCGACCAATGGGCACTGGAAAAACTCTGTAAAGCCAACCTTCGTTTTGTGGTTTCTGTGGCCAAACAATATCAGAACCAGGGTCTGAGCCTGCCTGACCTGATCAATGAAGGTAATCTCGGACTCATTAAAGCAGCACAGCGTTTCGACGAAACCCGCGGTTTTAAGTTTATCTCTTATGCCGTATGGTGGATCAGGCAAAGCATATTGCAGGCGCTGGCCGAGCAATCACGTATTGTAAGGCTACCTCTGAACCAGGTAGGCTCCCTGAATAAGATAAAGAAGGAATCTTCGCGGCTCGAACAGAAATTTGAAAGGCCGCCATCAGCCGATGAAATCGCTGAAGCATTGGAGATCCCTGAATATAAGATAGATGCAGCCCTGAAAATATCGACCAGGTATATATCAATGGATGCTCCCCTGTCGGAAGATGAGGATATGAAGTTTATTGATATTTTCATCGATGAAGATACGCCTGTGACGGATGCAGGACTCATGAAAGAATCGCTTGCCCGTGAAATACAGCGTTCATTGGCTACCCTGACTGAAAAGGAAAGGGATGTGGTCAATCTGTATTATGGAATCGGTATGAACCATGGCCTGACACTTGAAGAAATCGGGGCCAAATTCGACCTGACCAGGGAAAGGGTTCGCCAGATTAAGGAAAAAGCCATACGCCGGTTGAAACACACTTCACGGAGTAAACTATTGAAATCATATCTTGGCCAGTAAATATTTGAGAAACAGACATTTGATTGCTTCCCGTATTCTTCCGGGAAGCATTCTTTGTTTACGGAATTTTCTAAAGGCTCAGGATTTAGTTGTTTTATTGAAAAATGTTTCGGTTTTCTTTGAAAAAAAAATTACTTTTCCCTGTTTTTCCTATTAAGTATCAGATATATCTTATGCTGGCATCAATATGGAATACAGGTCAGACAATACTCCGCGTACAATGGATACTGCAGAAAAGTTGATTAAAATTCTGATTGCAGAGGATAATGTACTAAATCAGAAGATCATAGAGATTCTGATCAAGCGCATGGGTTGGAACTATACCCTGGTTGCTGATGGTGTTGAGGCGGTTGAAGAATGCATGAAAGGTGATTACGATGTAATTCTGATGGACATTGATATGCCTCAGATGAATGGATGGGAAGCAACGGTTGAGATCAGACGCAAAAAAAAGAGCATACCGATTATTGCACTTACCGCATATTCTGAAGAATCGTTCAGAAAAAAGAGTTTTGAAGCCGGAATGGATTACTTTTTATCGAAACCTTACAATAAAGAAGAAATTTACGAGACCATCCGTAAGTGTGTGCATGCAGAATAATTTTTACCACCTCACTGCTGCTTAAAACTATTCCCCGATTGTTATTAATTTTTAAAAAAGTTTGGTTCTTTTTGACCAGAGGTTTGTATTTTTGCCAACATGCTTTTTTGTTCCAGACCTGATTTGTTCTCTTCTTTTCAGGAAGTAATTCAAAAGTAGCTACACTGGTTTTACTAACGGTTCCGTTTTCTACGCCCGCTTAAGCATGGCCCGGATTTTTGTTTCATAAAAACTGTACAGGAAGAATTGCCTGTCCGGTACCGGGAATGTTGTTTGCAGTAAGAATCCATGGACCTGCTATAACATTTTAAGGAACTAAAACATTACACCATGCCATCAACAAAGTACGTATTTGTCACCGGAGGAGTCGCCTCATCGCTCGGCAAAGGAATTATTTCTGCTTCTCTTGCCAAGTTGCTTCAAGCCCGTGGATTCTCGGTTACCATCCAGAAGCTTGACCCTTACATCAACATTGACCCCGGTACTTTAAACCCCTATGAACACGGGGAGTGCTATGTAACTGAAGATGGCGCGGAAACCGATCTTGACCTGGGGCATTATGAACGATACCTGAATGTTCCGACATCACAGGCAAACAATGTCACCACCGGACGTATCTATCAGGAAGTAATCTTCAGGGAGCGAAGGGGAGATTACCTTGGTGAAACGGTGCAGGTGATCCCGCATATTACCGATGAAATCAAGCGACGGATCAAATTGCTGGGGAGTGAGAATAAATTTGACTTTGTCATTACTGAAATAGGTGGGACAGTCGGTGATATTGAATCTTTGCCCTACATTGAAGCGGTTCGTCAGATGCGCTGGGAGATCGGTACTGACTGCGTGGTGGTTCATCTTACACTGGTCCCTTTCCTTGCTGCTGCGGGAGAATTAAAAACCAAACCCACCCAGCATTCGGTCAAGACCTTGCTTGAACAGGGGGTTCAGCCTGATATCATCGTTTGCCGCACCGAAAAACACCTGAATGAAAACCTGAGGAATAAGATCGCGCTTTTCTGCAATGTCAATCCAACCGCTGTAATTGAATCCATTGATGCCGAATCGATTTATGATGTGCCGCTTCTTATGCTGGATGAAAAGTTGGATGTTGAAGTGCTTGAAAAAACCAGGATGCCTATGGGCAATACCCCTGAATTATCTAAATGGGAGGAATTCCTTTTCCGGTTAAAGCACCCTGAGAAGCAAGTGGTTATTGGACTTATCGGAAAATATGTTGAGCTGAAAGATGCTTATAAATCCATTCATGAATCCTTTGTTCACGCCGGTGCTTCGAATCATTGCAAAGTTATCGTAAAAGCCCTGCATTCAGAATCAATCACCCATGCCACGGCCGGAGATATTTTGAAGGGACTTGACGGCATTCTTGTAGCACCGGGATTTGGAAGCAGGGGCATCGAAGGTAAAATTGAAGCCATCCGGTATGCACGCGAAAATCAGATTCCATTTCTTGGTATCTGCCTCGGGATGCAATGTGCAGTGATTGAATTCGGGCGCAATGTGCTTGGTTTGAAGGATGCCCATTCCACCGAGATGGATCCGGATACGACCAATCCGGTGATCGATATTATGGAAGGACAGAAGTCGGTTTCCGGTAAGGGTGGCACCATGAGACTGGGGGCATACCCCTGTACCATTTCGGAAAATTCAAGGGCTTTTGATGTATACGGAACCCCGGACATCAGGGAGCGCCACCGGCATCGCTATGAGTTTAACAATGCTTATCTTGATTTGTATCAGAAGGCTGGAATGAAGGCGTCGGGAATTAATACCAAAGATAACCTTGTCGAAATCGTTGAATTGAGCTCCCATCCCTGGTTCATCGGAATACAGTTTCACCCTGAGTATAAAAGCACCGTGGCCAATCCTCACCCGCTTTTTGTAAATTTTGTGAAAGCTGCCATCACTTACAGCGAGAAATAGGAGATACCATATTTATTGTTTTTCTGACTGAACCGTGATTTTGTAATCACTCAACGATTCATTTCCAAGGCTGCTTATCAATTGACTGCTTTTGCGTACTTTTGCCGCTCATTAGGAATTAACAACTTACCAACATTGTTACATGAATAAGAATTCTATAATAGGCATCCTGCTGATTTTCGGACTGATGATTGGCTATACAGTCTTTATGTCGCCTTCAAAAGAAGAACTGGCTGCACAGAAACGGGCCCAGGATTCCATTGCCGCGCTTCAGAAACAAATAACGGATACAAGTCAGACAGGGAATCAAACCAAAGTGGTCGAAGGGCAGGCTGCTCCGGCCGTTGATTCGGTTACAAAAGGGGCGGATACACTGTCGAAGGCAAACCTTGCCGATCAGCTCGGGGCTTTTGCATTTGCAGGCACCGGTAAGGACCAGGTCTATACCATCGAATCAGAGAAACTAAAGCTTAGCTTCAGCAGCAAAGGCGGGCGAATCAGCCAGGTTCAGCTGGTAGGATACAAGACTTTTGATGGTAAACCTTTGATCCTGTTTGGTCCCGATTCCTGTGATTTTAACCTTGCCTTTTTCAGTGATGTGAGGCCTGTAAACACAAGCGGATTGTATTTCCTTCCGGCATGGCCCGATAAACGTTTTGAAGGTAAAAATGACATTAAAATTTCAGGCAATGATTCTGTAAAGTTTGCCCTGCGCCTTTATGCCGGTTCTACCGATTCGGCAGTAGCAACAGAGTCCTATATTGAATATCTCTATACTGTGAAAGCAAATGATTTCATGGTAGGGTATTCGGTGAATTTCGTTGGCATGGAAAAATTCATAGCCATGAATACCAAGGAAATGAACATTGACTGGAGGGTGAGGCTGCCGAGGCTTGAAAAAAGCCTTGAGAATGAAAAACTCAACACAACCGTGCATTTCCGTCATTCCGACGGAGAGGTTGACTACCTCAACGAACGTAAAGACGACCAGCAGAACATCAATACCCGTGTAAAATGGGTATCGTTCAAACAGCAGTTTTTCTCTTCAACCCTGATAGCGGGTGATATGTTTCAGAATGCCGACATGAAGAAAACTTCTGAGCCGGAGAAAGAACAGAATTACCTTGAATATATGGAATCCACTGTTTCTCTGCCATTTAATCCATTGGCCGACAAACAGCTGAATATGTCTTTCTATTTCGGACCGAACAAGTATAACATCCTCAGGACTTACAAACTGGACCTGGAACGTCAGATCCCGCTGGGATGGAGCTTTTTCCTGATGCAATGGATCAACCGCTTTGCAGTGCTTCCTGTATTCAATTTCCTGGAGGGTTTCAACCTGAATTATGGTATTATTATCCTGATTCTGACCATTCTGTTGAAAATTGTGCTTCTGCCTATTGCCTACAAGACTTACCTTTCATCAGCCAAAATGCGGTTGTTGAAACCAGAAGTGGATGAAATTACGGCAAAATTCCCGAAGAAGGAAGATGCCATGAAGAAACAGCAGGCAACCATGGCACTTTATAAAAAGGCCGGTGTGAATCCGATGTCGGGTTGTGTACCTATGCTCCTGCAGTTTCCGATTCTTCTGGCCATGTTCCGCTTTTTCCCGGCATCCATTGAATTGAGGCAGGAGGCTTTCCTATGGGCAGATGACCTTTCAAGTTATGATTCAATCTACAATCTGCCGTTTAACATACCATTTTATGGCGACCATGTCAGTTTGTTTACCCTGCTGATGACCATATCCACCATCATCTACACCAAGATCAACAACGACATGATGTCGACCGGTAACCAGATGCCGGGAATGAAAACCATGATGTACCTGATGCCGATTATGTTCCTGGGTTTCTTCAACAGTTACTCCTCTGGACTTAGTTACTATTACCTGCTTGCCAACCTGATGACTTTCGCGCAGATGTACCTGATCCGCCGTTTCGTGAATGAAGATAAACTTCATGCACAGATTCAGGAAAACAAGAAGAAACCTGTGAAGAAATCGAACTTCCAGAAAAGACTGGAAGATATGGCCAAGAGCCAGGGCCGGAAATAATTGAAATGAATTTTAAGCCCGGTTTTCCGGGCTTTTTTATAATTACAAACATGGAAAACAACGAAGGCAGAATTACAGGTTTTGGCGGTGTCTTTGTCAAATACAACGACCCGGAAGGTGTCCTTAGCTGGTACAAGGAGAAACTTGGTCTGAAAACCGATGAGTACGGAACAAGTTTTGAATGGCGGCAAAGTGATCACCCGGAGAAAAAAGGTTATACGGTATGGTCAGCCATGGATAAAACCAGCGAATATTTTCAGCCTTCGGAGAAGGAATTTATGATCAACCTCAGGGTAGTTCATATTGAAGCCTTCCTGGCCAGGCTTAAACAGATAGGGATTGAGCAACTGGGAGAAATACAGGAATTTGAGTACGGGAAGTTTGCCCATATTCTCGACCCGGAAGGGGTAAAGATTGAACTCTGGGAAGCAAATGATGAGAACTATGATAAGATGATAGGGGAGGTAAAGATTTCATAATTTATTATTATTGTCCGGTAAATAATATATTTCGTCCCATACGGGACTCCAAAATACTGTTATCTTGCTCTTTACCCCCGCCATGGCGGGGTCCCTAGCGGGACAGTCCCAGAGGGACGATATTTTGGTAGAATACATAGTAACCCCCATTTAACATAAGTCCCGTAGGGACGAGATATATCACGCATTACAACATATTAAGTAAAATTAAACCGGACAACCGTGATAATTTTAAAGGTTTTTGTGATTTTAAATGCTGGAAAAATTCCGATCTTTGATCATCGGCTTAGTCTTAATGGCTCTATAGCGCAGCAGAAAAACAGGTTGATTGAATTTAAATCGTCAGAATGATATTATTCTGAGAAGTATGGCAATAATGGTAATCTGAAAAATCAATGATAAATGGCCCATATCAGTAGTATTAAACAATTCACATCCCAGAAGCATATCGCAGTTGCAGGGATATCGCGCACGCCCCATAAATTCGGGAATGCAGCTTTTAAGGAACTGAAGAAAAAGGGATACACTTTATATCCCATCAGTCATCACCTCGAGGAATTTGAAGGGGTGAAATGTTACCGGGATGTTTCCGCTCTTCCGGATGATGTGAGTGCATTGCTGATCAGTACCAAACCTGACCAAACGAGAATGCTGCTTGATGAAGCCAGGCGCAAGGGAATCAGGAACATCTGGCTGCAGCAGGGGTCGGCAGATAAAGAAACCATACGTGAAGTGAAAGATGCCGGTGACAATGTGATCACAGGGGAATGTATACTGATGTTCGCTGAACCTGCGCATTTCATGCACCGCACCCATGCATTCTTTAAAAAACTGGTTGGAAATTATCCGGCATAAGGTAGCTCCCTGGAAGTCATCCATGATAAGAATTGATTAATTTTCAGAATTGTTCTTCAGGACACCGGAACTTATAATATAGAACAAAGCATAACCCTCGGCCCGGATTTAATGATCATTATTTCCTGATAATGGGCGTATAGTTTCAAAATAATTTTTACCTTTGCACCCCGGTTTGGCTGGCGCCTTATGAAACGCATATTCAGAGGTGATCCTGTCCGGCTAAACCCATAATTAACAGAGTATTAACCAGGTTTCCACCGAAGGTGGAGCCACAAAGAAGAATTAAATGACAAACGACGAATTAAACGTCAATGAAGAATTAACCAATGCCGAAGGCGTTTCGGAAGAACCTACCAGTGAGGTTGAAGAAACCGTTGAAGCAGAAGTTGTTAACGAACCCGTTGCAGAAGAAGCAGAAGAAGTAGTTGCTGAAGCTGAAAAAGAAGCAGAGGCTGAAGTAATTGCAGAAGCTGAAGAAATGGCTGTAGCAGAAGCAGAAGCGGAAGTTGCAGTTGAAGCAGAAGTTCCCGCAGAAGCAGAAGTTGAAGCAGTTGTTACTGATGATGACGATGAGCCTACCGTTGAAAAACTGAAAGCTCCGCTCGTAACCCAGATTTCACTCGAAAATTTTGACTGGGATGCCATCGGCAAGAAACACGAAAACTATTCAGCTGACGAGCGCACAAAACTCGAAGACCTTTATGACAAAACCCTCAGTTCAATTGTTGAGCACGAAGTGATCGACGGAACAGTGGTTGCCATGAATTCACGCGAAGTCGTGGTGAACATTGGTTTCAAATCCGACGGTGTTATTCCTCAATCTGAACTCAGATATAATCCCAACCTCAAGGTTGGCGATATGATTGAAGTATATGTTGAAAGCCAGGAAGACATGGGCGGTCAGCTTATTCTTTCACACAAGAAAGCCCGCATCCTACGTTCATGGGAGCGCGTTAACCAGGCATTCGAAAAAGAAGAAATCATCAATGGTTATGTTAAATGCCGTACCAAAGGTGGTCTTATTGTTGATGTATTCGGTATTGAGGCTTTCCTCCCGGGTTCACAGATCGACGTAAAACCCATCCGCGATTACGATGTTTATGTTGATAAAGTCATGGAATTCAAGGTTGTTAAAATCAACCAGGAATACAAGAACGTAGTTGTTTCGCACAAGGCGCTTATCGAAGACGAACTTGAGCAGCAGAAAGCCGATATCATCAGCAAGCTTGAAAAAGGTCAGATTCTCGAAGGTACCGTCAAGAACATCACATCTTACGGTGTATTCATCGACCTCGGTGGTGTTGACGGTCTTGTTCACATTACCGACCTCTCCTGGGGACGTATCAACCATCCTGAAGAAATCGTTCAGCTTGATCAGAAAATCAAGGTGGTTATTCTTGACTTTGATGAAAACAAAAAACGCATCGCCCTCGGTCTCAAACAGCTTACCCCGCATCCATGGGATTCGCTCAGCGAAACCGTTAAGGTTGGTGATCAGGTTAAAGGCCGCGTAGTGGTTATTGCCGATTACGGTGCATTTATCGAAATCGCCCCTGGTGTTGAAGGTCTGATCCACGTTTCAGAAATGTCATGGTCGCAGCACCTGCGCACCGCTCAGGACTTCCTGAAAGTCGGTGATGAAGTTGAAGCCGTTATCCTGACCCTCGACCGTGAAGAACGCAAGATGTCGCTCGGGATCAAACAGCTCATTCCGGATCCATGGACAAACATCCGTGAGAAATATCCGCTCAACTCGAAACATGTTGCTACCGTTCGCAATTTTACCAACTTCGGTATTTTTGTTGAACTCGAAGAGGGTGTTGACGGTCTGATCCACATCTCTGACCTCTCATGGTCGAAGAAAATCAAGCATCCAGCAGAATTTACCAAGATCGGCGAGAAGATTGATGTAATCGTTCTGGACGTTGATGTTGAAAACCGCAGGCTGAGCCTTGGTCACAAACAGCTTGAAGAGAATCCTTGGGATGTTTTTGAATCGGTATTCTCTGTTGGTTCGGTACACAAAGGTACCATTACCAGCGCAAGCGATAAGGGAATGGTTGTTGCCCTGCCCTATGGTGTTGAAGGATTTGCTCCGCTCCGCCATGTTGTGAAGGAAGACAATACCCAGGCCAGAGTTGAGGAATCACTCGATTTCAAAGTAATTGAATTCTCAAAAGATAACAAGAAGATCATTCTTTCTCACAGCCGGATATTCCAGGATGTAGCTTCAACTGAGCGCGCCAAGGAATCAGCTTCGAAAGAAAGTGCAGAGAATTCAACCAAACGTGCTGTCAAGAAACTGAAAGATAACCTGGAGAAGACTACCCTGGGCGATCTGGAAGCACTTGCCAACCTGAAATCCGATATGGAAGAATCAGAAAAGGCAGCAGCCAGGAAGAAGAAAGAAGAATAAATCCTTCTGAAAATCACTGAAAAAATCCCCGGAATGGGGATTTTTTCGTTTCAGGCCCGGCCGTATTGTATTTTTTATGATTTTTACGGTTTCTGCCATCAATGGAATGGTGAATGGATCCGGCAATACTATAAGATGAGAGAATTTTCTGTTACCATACTCGGAAGCAGTGCTGCACTGCCCTACAAGAACCGAAATCTTACTGCTCAACTGGTGAACCATGCCGGGCGCAGTTTCCTGATTGACTGTGGTGAAGGGACACAGATGCAACTGACCCGGCTTAAGCTCAAGGGTATGCGCATCGGTCATATTTTTATCAGTCATCTTCATGGTGACCATTTCTATGGGCTGATCGGTCTGATATCAACTTTTCATCTGCTGGGACGAAAGGATGATCTGCATATCTATGGTCCGCCAGACCTGGAAATTATTCTTAAGATGCAGCTTGAAGCATCGATGACCACGCTGGTATACAGAATGTTCTTTCACCCGACACAGAGCGATTTCCCTGAAGTCATCTATGAAGATGACGGCCTGACCATAACCACACTGCCCATGGTACACAGGGTACCCACCACAGGTTTTCTTTTTGCCGAGAAACAATATCCCCGTCACATCAACATGGAAGCGGCAGAGATACTGAATGTACCCTACACCAGTTTCAGTGATCTGAAACTCGGGCTGGATTACACAGCATCTGACGGAGCCATCATACATAACAGTGATCTGACCATTGAGCCGGGTAAACCACGATCCTATGCCTGTTGCTCCGATACGCTGTTTCATGAACCACTGGCTGACATCATCAGTGGATGCAACCTGATGTATCATGAAGCTACCTTTATGAATGCCATGGCTGAGGTGGCTGTAGCCAAAATGCACTCAACAGCGGCAGATGCGGCGCGGGTTGCTGAAAAGGCCGGGGCAGGCAAGCTGATCATCGGGCATTTTTCAGCCAGGTATGAAAATCTTTTACCGCTGCTTGAAGAAGCGCGTGCGGTTTTCCAGGAGAGTTATCTCGCCGAAGAGGGAAATGTATTCCAGGTATAGCCTATTCGTAAAGAATTCCGGAGAAAAGCCTGAGCAGGGTTTTCTTGTCGTAAGGTTTTGCCAGGTAATGTGAACAGCCGTTCGAAAGCAGCTTTTCCCTGTCACCCTGCATGGTATAGCCTGTAACAGCGATGATGGGCGTGTTTTTGTAATTTTCGAGGGTGCGCACCTGGTTGGCGATCGACATGCCATTGGGGCCAGCTCCGAGGTTGATATCCATCAGAATGGCATCGTAGGTTTTGCGCTTTATTTTTTCAAGGGCAACATAACCGTTTTCAGCCATTTCAGTATTACAGAGTTCGCGCAGGTAAAGGGCGGCAAGGCGCCGGTTAATTTCGTTGTCTTCAACAATCAGTACTTCCGGGACAGGTCCACGGCTCAGACGCTGGGTGTTGATCGCCCTGACAGGCTCCTGTTCAGGTTCGGTTTCAAAGGTGTCGGGGAGAATGTAAGGCAGCCCGATGTAAAAGTCTGATCCTTTTTCAGGTACACTGTCAACCCAAAGGCGTGCATTGATCAGTCTGGCTATTTTTACGCACAAGGCCAGACCAAGACCGCTGCCTTCGAAAGTACGTGAAAGTCCCTCGCTTACCTGGCGGAATTCCTCAAAGATCAACTTATGGTGTTCAGGTGCGATTCCGATTCCGGTATCGCTGATCCTGATGATGGCTTCAGATTTATTCCTGTCATTCACATAGGCGCTGACTGAAATTCCTCCATCAATGGTGAATTTGATGGCGTTGTCGAGCAGGTGGTGCAGCAGTTGTCCCAGCAGTTTTTCATCGGCAAGAACATTGATTGTAGGAGGCAGCGCCGTGCGCAGGTACAATCCCTTGTCGCCGGCAATGGAGTGCAGGTTTCTGAGCAGCGGCAGGAAAACGGATTTTACCACCACCGGCTTTATTTTCAGGCTGTCGATGTTCGACTCGATCGCTGAAAGGTCCATGATCGAATTCAGGGTCGACATCAGCCTGTTAGCTGACTTGAAAATGGTGGAAGCCATCACCTTAAGCCGTTCCTCTTCCAGTTCTTCGAGCAGGATCTCCGAAAATCCCAGTATGCCGGTCATCGGTGTTCTGAGTTCATGGCTCATATTGGCGAGCAATGATGATTTCAGCCGGCTCGATTCTTCAGCTTCGTTTTTGGCATTCACCAGCGCTTCATCGCTGCCGATGCGTTGAATGGAAAGGGCAATCTGTTCCGAAACGAAAATCAGGATATTCTTTTCATCTTCACCGTAAGTGATGTCTGGCGTATAGGATTGAAGCACAAGCACACCCAATACCCTGTCATGGGTTTTCAGGGGTACACCGAGCCATGATTCCGGTATCTGAACCGGCTTAAGGATAATTTTCTCCTGTATCATCAGGTCGATGGCCGATGCTGAAACCAGCAAGGGCTCGCCTGAACCTAGAACGTAACCTATGAGGCCTTTGTCTGCAGTTTCGGCATCAGGAATACCGGCAGGGTCGATACAATATGGAAAGTTTATTTTATGATCATCATTGTCAATAAGTGCAACCAGCAGGTTTGGCGCCGGCATGAGTGAAGCAATAATTCTGTGTATTGCTTCCATCAGGTGAGAAAGGTTATGCTGCGAGTGGATCAGCTGTGAAATCTGGAAAGCTGAAGCTTTCAGGCTTTCGGCTATCTTTCTGGTTGTGATGTCGTGAATGGTCCCGGTCCAGCGTTTCATACTGCCACCGGAATTGAATTCAAGCCTGGCTTCCGTATACAGATGGCGGATGTTTTTCCTTCCATCGATAATCCTGTATTCTGCTCTGTATGAATCTTTTCCGGAAGATATGGCATCCTCAATCACTTTCCGGCAGGCATCGAGATCCCCCGGATGTATCAGATCATAATGATTGATGTGCTCCGGTGTTATTGCTGTTTGCGGCGTTTCAATTCCGAGTAATTCGAAGAAATTCCAGGTAAGGATGACAGTTTTTTCATCGAAGGTAGCATCCCAGCTGCCGATCCCTGAAATCTGCTGCATATGGTTCAGCCTTTCCTGACTGAGAGAAAGCGCTTCTTCCGTTTCCTTGAGATCGGTTATGTCACGGATAATCGCCAGTAGCCTGTTGTCTTCTACAGAAACCAACCTGTATTCCAGGTACCTTTTCTTTCCACCGTATTCAATGGTTTGATAAAAAGTCTGTGGTCTTCCGGATAATGTGGCTTCCCTGAATTTTTCCAGAATGTCCTGCGATTTTTCGGGAAGAATCAGTTGAAGATTATCATTTTTAATAAGCTTTCCCATATAGGGAATCGCGAAGTTGGGATTCTGGTTGACATCGATCACATTCGCCTGGCTGTCGAAAAGGACCAGAAGATCGGGAATGGTCTCAAGAATGGTTTTGTTGTGCAGGCTGATATCGCTGAGGGTATGATACTCTATTGATGCCGGAGACGATGGGCTGACAGTTTCATATTGCGTGGTTCCGGAAGGTGAGGGGTCGGGAAAGAAACGGTACACATCAAATATGGATGAACCATCCGGTTTAATCGTTTCTTTTGTGAAATGGCATGAAAGAGCCTGGTTTTCAATACTCCTTAAGACAGTGGACATTGTTCCGGTATGATTGGCCGGTAATACAACGTTTTCCGGGTGTTCTGGATTTGCTATAAGATGGGTGACTTCTTTCCGGTATAATTCTTCACCACTAAATCCGGTCAGGGAGCAAAAGGCTTTGTTGACCCGGAGAATAATGCCTGTTTTGTCCGATAACAGGGTGGCTGTCTGAGAATAGTCCAGCCAGTCAAACCTTGTATCTGAATGTATCTCCCCTTCTGAACTCTTTTTAAATTCAAACAAACCAGATGTCATTTCCAGTATTTTTTCTTACCCGTGTATTTTAACCCCCACGTAAAAGTAAAAAAAAATTACATCTGAAACAAGAAAGCTAACTTTTTTAAAAAGATTTCGGAAAGAAATGATGAATGCAACTTAGCCGGCAGGCAGGGTAAACGAAAAGGTGGTGCCTTTCCCTGGTGTTGATTCAACAACGATTCTTCCGCCCATCTTTTCAACCATCTCTTTACAAAGCATCAACCCAAGTCCGGACCCGGTTTCATTAGCTGTTCCGGCGGTTGAAATATTCTTGCCCGGGCAGAAAAGGTCCTTAAGTTTGGCTTCAGTCATTCCAACCCCCTGATCCCTGACACTGGTGATGATTTGGTTGTTTTCCATCTCGCATCCGATCTCAACAATACCGCCATTGTTGCTGAATTTGATGGCATTTCCCAGAAGATTATGCAGGATAATGCGCAGCATATCGGGATCAGCGGTAACAAAGGAATCATCGGTTACTTTAGCGTCGAATTGTATTCTTTTCTTGGCAGAATTCAGGGCCAGGACATCGGTCGATTTTCTGACCTGAGCCTTCATCTGGAGTTTCAAAGGTTTGTATTCAAGACTACTGGTTTGCAATTTAGCCCAGTTCAGCAGGTTTTGAATCAGGGTATGAAGCTGATCAGAAGTGTCACGGATCAGCCTGAGTGAATCCTCGAGGTCCTGCTTTTCGTAGGCATCAAAATTTTCAACGAGAATATTTGTGAGTGTAAGCAATCCGGCGAAGGGACTGCGCAGGTCATGCGATACGATGGAAAACAATTTGTCTTTTGTTGTCAGCAGATGGGATAATTCTGATTTTTGCTGAAGAATCAGATCGCGTGACTGCTTTAGTTCAATGTGGGTGGATACCCTGGCCAGCAGTTCAGCCGATTTGAATGGTTTGGTGATGTAGTCAACTGCCCCGGACTCAAAACCTTTCAGGATGTCCTGTGTATCGGAACGGGCAGTCAGAAAAATAACCGGGATGTGCTCTGATGCCGGGTCCTCCTTCATGAGGCGGCATGCGGTCAGCCCATCCATTTCAGGCATGGCAATATCCAGTAGTACCAGGTCGGGTTTCCGGCCTGCTGCTATACTAACCGCTTGTTTTCCATTGTTTGCGATGGCAATCTGATAACCCTCCTTCCTAAGTATATTGCCCAGAACTGCAAGGTTTTCAGCAAGATCATCCACTATTAAAATTAATGGGGGTGGCTGATTGTTAAAACCCTTAAATGCCTCACTTAGCCGGTTCATGATTTTTTAGTTTTCGGATTAGTTCTTCCAGGTTGTTGAATGACATGAATAGCTTGTCAATCATAAAAGCCTCTGAATAGTACTTTAATTCATTGGCAAGATCAATGAGTTTTCCTGATTGGTGTTGTTCTGCCAATGCCATCAAACGGATTGAATAAGCGATGATCTCATCCACAATCATTCCTTCACGAACTGAGTTCAGTTCATCCAACAATTCATCGTAGCTGATTGAATCATCGCAACTTATATCCGGAATTGCCGGATCTGACCCAACAGATGTCACCTCAGAGCGTACATGATTGTCCGGCCTGACGGCAGTTGTGTTGGTATGATTAAGAAATTTCGCCAGTTCTGAAACAAGTAAACCCGGTGTAACCGGTTTCTGCAGGTAACCGTCACAAGCTGCCTGTACCTCTTCTGACTGGCATTTCATTGTCGAAGCCGTAAGTGCCAATACTGGAATATTCTGAAGGTAGGGATCTGACTTAATAAGGCGGGTAGCTGTATATCCATCCATCACCGGCATCTGCATATCCATCAGAATGAGGTCAGGTTTGTGCTCTCTTGCCATGGCAATGGCTACTTCCCCATTGATGGCTTCCAGAAGACGGATGTTCCTGCTGCTAAGCATCTCCCGGATTACCAATCTGTTTACATCAATATCTTCGACGAGAAGGATAAGCTGATTGTCAAATGTAAAGGATCTGGCCTTTGCATAATCATCAGCAAGTGAAACTTGTTGTTTCCCCGATGAAACAGCTACATTAAACAATTTTATGCTGAAAATGCTGCCTTTACCGGGTTCGCTTTCGACCGAAATTGTACCGTTCATCATCTCCACCAGCCTTCGGGTGATGGTGAGGCCCAGACCGGTACCACCATATTTTCGGGTACTTTGCCCTTCCTGCTGTCGAAATGCCTGGAAGATGGTTTCATGTTGGTCTGAAGGAATGCCTATTCCGGTATCTGAAACCTCGAACAGCAAGTCGATCCGGCTGGTGTCACCGGGTTTACTGACTGATTTGCAGGTGAGCGAAATTTCTCCTGTTTTGGTAAACTTTACTGCATTGCCGACCAGGTTAAACAAGACCTGCCTGATCCTGGTCTCATCAAGCAATAATGATTCGGGAAGTAAAGGATCAGATTTTACATAAAAGCCAAGATTTTTCTCCTGTGTGGGCAGTGAAAAGATCCGGGTAAGTTCATTCAACAGGCTTTGTGGGTTGACCGGTTCCAGTTCGATGGTTATTTTTCCGGCTTCGATCTTTGAAAGGTCAAGGATGTCGTTGATCAGCAGCAGAAGGTTTTTACCGCTTTTATTGATCACATCCACAAATTCAAGTTGTTTTGAATTACTTAGCTGTTCGGTGAGAAGCTCTGAGAATCCCATGATGGCATTCAAAGGAGTTCGTATTTCATGACTCATGTTTGCCAGAAATTCACTTTTTGCCTTGTTGGCGCGATCCGCAGCTTCTTTGGCTTTAATGAGTTCGATTTCAGACTCCTTACGATAGGTGATGTTTTCTACAACAATCAGCACCTGCGGATTACTGGTAATATCCTGCAACAACACAAGGTTCAGAATTACAGGAACCTGCCTGTTATCCGACGTCCACAAAGTTATTTCGACAGGACCGGCACTTCTGTCGTATTTCAGGGCAACGATTACTTCATGCTTAACCCTGACATGCTCCTGGGGAATAAAGTCAAAGAAAGTTGCTTTGCCTATCAGGTCTTTGGTTTGTCCCAGCATCTCCAGAAATGCCCGGTTAACATCGGTTATTACACCATAGTCATCAGTAAGGACAAGTCCGAGAGGTGATTCTTCATACATGAACCTGAACCTGTTTTCACTGAAGCGAAGCTTCTCTTCCGACCGGTGGCGCATGATGGCACTGCCAATTCCGGTTGCAAGACTTCTCAGGATATAGGTTTCGGACTCTGTCCAGCCAGTTCCGTCTGAGCAGTCGTCAAATCCTATAAAACCCAGTAAACTGTTTTCTGCAAAAACTGGCACCACGAGCAATGAAATAATATCCTGGGGCTCAAGCAATTCACGTTCCTCAACAGGGAAGTCCCTGACAAATCCACTCACTACATCACCTTTTTCAAGGATGCTGTTCCATCTCGGGATAAAATCAGCCGGTAGATTCTGCAGATCAGGATTGTTTATCTGGGGTTCTACTCCGGGTTTGCACCATTCAAAACGCTGACTTATAGCTGCGCCTGAACCTGATGGATTTGCATGGTATTCGAAAAGATATACTCTGTCAACATGCGTTGAATTACCAATGATGCTGAAGGCGTAATTTATGGCTTCGTTAAGATCATTGCCCAGTAGCAGGGCATTGGTAGCCTTGGCTATGCCTTCAAGTATTTCGGATTGCCGGGCCAGCCTGATTTCCGCTTGTTTTCTTCTGGTAATATTTCGAGCCAGTGCAATAAACCTCCTTTCGGAAGAATCTGATCTCTTTTCAGATACAGATAATTCATACCATTCAGTAACACTGTTTTGCGTGATGCTGTATTGAATTCCCTCTGAAGAACCTTTGATGATGGCCTGTTTTATGGCCAACTCAACCTGAATACTAATGGATATAGGCAAAACATCTGCTGACCGTTTACCGACAAATTCGGATGGCGGCAATAACAAAGCCGAATCATCCGGTGCCTGATAACTGTGAATGATTCCTTTCTCATCCACTTCAAACATAATGTCCGGAATAGCCTTCAGAGTTGCCTCAAGCAAGGCTATTTTCTCCTGCAGACCTCCTATAACAATATCATGATCCATGTCTGTTGTATTCAATTCATATTGTTACTTTGTGAACATCTATTGATATTCCCCGATACATTCTACAACAATTAAAAAATCATGACTATGTGAGTCATGACAGTAAAAGATTAATATTAAAAAATAATGAAAGTAACCTGAGGCAGAGCAATGGGGAGTTATCCCTTTGAGAGCAGGTCATTGATCACCCCTGAAGCGCAAAAACACCCAAAGATGGCTGGCATATATGAGATGGTTCCAACAGTCGATTTCTTGTTGAATTCACCCTCTGAAAGCATCACCGCTGTCCGCGAAACCTCCTCCGGTGAGTATACTGCTTTAAAGCCTTTCCATATGCCCAGTTTATGAAGTCTTTTGCGCATGTAATAGGCCAGTTTACAGTTGTTTGTTTCTGAGATGTCCACAATTCTGACCTGCATCGGGTCAAGCTTACCACCAGCCCCCATTGAACTGATCAGCGGCATTCCCAGTCTGAGGGTATGGTAGATGAAATATACTTTGGGCGAAAGGGTGTCGATGGCATCCACCACATAGTCATAACCGGCTTCCAGGATCTGAATCATCCTTTCATCCTTGATGTATTCATCGATTGAGGTTAGTTTCAGGTCAGGATTGATATCCAGCAAACGTTCAGACATCACTGCAGCTTTCCGCTTTCCGGTTGTACTGATCAGGGCAGGAAGCTGCCTGTTTCGGTTCGATGGGTGAATACTGTCGCCATCAACTATGGTGATGCTTCCGACACCAGCCCTTACCAGCTGCTCAGCAGCATAAGCGCCTACACCACCCAGACCGGCAACCAGAACATGCGCTCTGCTGAGCTTTCTCAGTTTCTCATCATCAAGCAGCAATCGGGTGCGGGCCTGCCAGTCATCAGCCATTCTTTATCTTTTAAGGCTCCAAAGGTAAAAAAGATAAGTTTGGGTTTTAAATCCAGGCACAAACATGAACCATACCGCCCAGTCGGTCATAAATTGGGGATACTTATCCCATTTTAATCAGGTTTACCATGCTATGGCTGATGTGCCGTGGCAACCTTTAGTTCTGTATCATGAACTTATATAACCTGCCATGCAACTTTTTCAGAATATTCCCGTCTGAATTTCTAAACATAAAAAATGAAAACACTGGTATCTGTCATTTTTCTGTCCATTGGCCTGACCCTTCTGTCTTGTGAAAAAGAAAAAAACACTTACGGCCCCCTGCCCGGAGAGTTTACAGGCTGCTGGATCAATCCGCAATACAACGATTCCACCGTTGTTTATGAACGTGCTGCTGAATTTAATAATGGTCCGGGTATTATTTTCAGGGAAGATAACAGCCTGGTTGAGCGCAAAAACTCCGGCTTTTGCGGAACGCCGCCGGTTACCTATGCCGATTATGATGGCTCCTATTCAGTGAATGATTCAATTATCTCTGTTTCAGTAGGATACTGGGGCGGAACAACGGAGTATAATCTTGAACTGGTTGCCGTTGATGCGGAACATCTGACGGTTAAATGGTTATACAATAATTAGTAACACTCTCCTTAGCTCTTTTTTTCAATACAGAATCTGATGCCTGCTGTGATAGGCTAATCGGGAGTCTGTCCCGGTAATTTACCCGCTCAGGGTGTCGAACCTTTATGATATTTACTTTGAAAAAAATAAAAAACCCGCGTCAGTTTGTATGACGCGGGTGACTTGATTGTGACTGAGATTCCTGATGATATGGATTCTATAAAAATCCGGAATACACAGTTATTTTACAATAATCTTTCTCATCTCTGTCCATTCCGGTGTTGTGACCCTGAGGTAGTAGAGTCCCCGGGCATGACCTGAGAGATTAATGGTTGTATTCTGACCATTCCAGCTGAAATGCTGAACCGGATGACTCATATTATCAAGGATCATGATTTCGGCATTCCGGATGTTGCTGTTCGTATTAACAGAAATCTCAAAAACACCGGATGAAGGATTGGGGAATACGTTAAGTAGCGTTGATACAGGCATAGTCTCCTTGTTTCCGACAATGATAAACGGACTTTCTGAAAAAGAAACCAGGTTACAGGCCACATCCAGCACCGGGTTGAATCCATCGTTACAGTCATCGCAGGTTACCCCGGTAATACAATCCGGGTGGTTCGGATGACACTGGTCAACATATTGCTCGAAAAAGGTATATCCCAGAGAGATATCGTCCAGGTTTACATATTCGTTCAGGCTGAAGTCGAACCACTGTGCGATTGATCCGGGGCACCATCCTGCCCGGTCGTAGAACCAGGTTCCATTCTGTGGCTGACAGGCATCGGGGTTGGGGTTACAGTCGACCCAGTTGTGCTGCGAATACTTCTTTACTCCATTAACATAAATATCATGGGTGGCATCATAAAATTCAGCAGCGTTGTTGCTGTTCAGGTCGCCCCAGCCATGACCGGTAGATACCAGCTTCAGTTTCGAAGCCATAGTATTCTCCGGGAAGGTGTAACCGGCATCGGGCACCGGCTGCAGGTTGGCATAGTCACCAAACGGGAAAATCTCACGCCAGATCTGCTTAACATTGCTGTAGGGATACGCAGGTGTTCCAGCCATATAGTCAAGGGTGAGGTCATACAGAAAGCCGTTGTCGAGTGTAGGACAGGTTGCCCTGAAGGCAGTCTTGCCCTGAAGGATTGACATATAGTCGGTCAGGTCGATGGTGTGCGAACAAGCAACGCCGTAAGGGGTAATGTAACGGATGATCTCAACCCAGTTGCCTTCCTTGTCTTTGGCTTCGACGTATGCCACACGGTCCCATTCGCCACATCCTCCTGCCGGACAGTGAACATTCAGCGTACCGATGATCTGATCGTATGCGCCCAGGAAGGAGGGAAGTTCAGCCTCTACTGTAGCAGTGTAAGAGTTGGGGTTAAGCCAGACATTGCTGAATGCAACAGCAGTATTGTCGGATGATTCAGGTATGATGTTCACACTCATCGACACTGTCTTAACTGCCCCGAAGTTATTGGCTGAAAGAATCTCAATGGTATAGGTGCCATATGCCGGAGGGGTCCACCATCCGGTAAAATGGCCGTTCCAGAAGTTCTGGGCATCAATGGTTGTTCCGTTGATCCTGAATTTCACCCAGGCGACTGAGAACAACTCCGGATACGTTATGGTAGATATAGCAGCGAGTTGAATCTGCGAAAGCGAAGGCACCGAAACATCCCCGGGTAGCGGGTTCCGTGCTTCTATTTCAGGAACATGAAGCTGGGGGTCGAGCACATTAAAGCGCTGGATTACCGGTTCGGCCGGATCAAAAGTTCCATTGCCGGGCTGTGTGGCTTCTACCTCAACCAGACCCGGAACACCAGTCAGGGTGATTGTATTTCCATTGACGGTGGCAGGGCCTGACAGGATTGTAAAAACCACCGGTAGGCCTGAGGTTGCTGATGCTTCAAGGGCAAAAGGCGGATCATTGATCAGTTTATTCGGTATCGGAAGGAAAGAGATGGCCTGATATGTTGGATCGAGGGTGCCATTAAAGTTCGAGGTTTCACCCGACATGGTAAAGTTGATCAGGTCGCCGTCACGAGCTGGTGAATCCACCTCTGAAATCAGTTTGGTGATGGAAGTATTGTTGCCACCCGGAACGCCCTGGTTGTGTTTGTAGTACAATTCGAGGCTTGCTTCATTGCCTTCCAGCTCATTGTCCATCATGTCCTGAATCTCAGTCTGGGTAAGGGCTTTCGACCAGACTGAAACCTCATCGGTACGACCGCACCAGTAGAAATCGAGCGAACCTAAAATGCTGCGTCCGATGGTAAAAGGTATATCGATGGCGGTGAAGCTACCAGTTGCGTTTTTGCTTCCTTTCAGAATGCCGTTCACATACAGTTTCACGGCAGTACCATCGTAAATCCAGGCGAAGTGCTGCCATATCTGAGGGATCACGGTGTTGGCAGGAGCGACATACTCATAAAGGGTTCCTGCTGAGTTCTGGAAACGGCATTCAACAGTACCGTTGTTCAGCTGAATCATATAAAAGCCCTGTGAAGAACCTCTGAAGCTCATCAATGCCTGTCCGTAACCCAGCTGATCACAGTAAAACCAACCGGCCATGGAAAAGCCAGGTTTGTTGGCTATGTATTGCGATCCGTTCTCAAGGTAAACATGATTGCGGTTGGTACAGTCATAATGCAGGTATTGGTTTGTCTGTGCGCTGAGCTGAACTACTGCGGATAACAGTGTTGCAGAAACCAGCAGCATGAATCTGGCGTAAGTGTTTTTCATATTTCGGGTTTTGGTTTGTGATTATTTTTAAACAAAATTTTAAATCTCACGCAAACCTGCCCGCCGGCAGGCGGGGACGCGGAGACGCAAAGATTTCTTTATTCTGGATTCCAAATGAACGTTTTGTCCCTACGGGACTTCAAATGATTTAAATCGTTCGTTCTTCTGCCAATATTTCGTCCCTACGGGACTTCAATTGGTTTTATTCGTTCGTTCTTCTTCATTGGTTTTGATTATCTTTTTTGCCATAATGTCGTCCCTACGGGATTTCAAAAGTCTGTTGGCAGTTGGCAGTATGCTGTAAGCAGCCTTGCCTGACTGTATGCATGTTGGCAAAAAAAATAGCAAGCGTTTATCATTCCAAAATCGTAAATCGTAAACCCTGACTGCCGTTTTACCCGCCAAAGGCGGGCAGGCCGTAAACCGTAAACCGTAAATCGTAAATCGTTAATTCTTTATTCGTCATTCCCCGCCTACGCTGCGCTTCTGCGGGGCAGGCATCATTTGTCATTCGTAATTCGTAATTAATACTTCACTTCATCCACCACATCTTCACCGTCGGATCATC
This sequence comes from Bacteroidota bacterium, assembly GCA_009773455.1. Classification (GTDB taxonomy): domain Bacteria; phylum Bacteroidota; class Bacteroidia; order Bacteroidales; family Lentimicrobiaceae; genus Lentimicrobium. The sequence continues at coordinate 34,399 of WSXU01000014.1, forward strand.
ACCGCCTTGCCGCTGTTGAGCCGCATTCATATTGACCGAGTTGTACTGGATTTCTGAAGGTGGATAAGGCATCCTGAAATGAGCGATTGGCCCGCCTTCCCTTGGTGTCATCCCGGTTCGCCTTGCTTCCGCGTAGGCTTCCCAGGGTTGCCTGAAAGCATCAATCCATCGCTGGGTATAGATGAATGCCAGTTTTTCTTCATCGGAGGTTGCATTCCACGATCCAAAGCGCATCAACACCGAAGCAGATCCCAGGTTACCCGGAATGGTGATTTTGTCGCCGAATCTCACTCCTGAGATCGGTAATCGCAGCCTTTCCGAAAGTTCCATCCACCATTCAACCGAAGCGTTGATGCCGTTCATGTATTCGATGTCGGCCTGGTCGGGATCAACCGGAACTCCGATACCCCTGAGATACGCTTCCGCAAGGATGAAGTGCACTTCTGCACCGGTCATCAGGATGATCGGCATGTTGTTTTCATCACCGATCAGGAAGAAGTTAAACGGGGAATAATTCACATTGTTCTTGATGTGGTAATTGCCGATGTCATCACGGTGACTGCCATAGGGTATGCCCTGGGCAGACGGGGTTCCTGCTTCGGGAATCTGCGGAAACGGAACCCACTGCTCGTTCTGATCACCCTCAAAAAAGATGTATGCCCTCGGATCGAATATGCCGCCACCGGCCGGGTCATCATCCTCCGAAAACTGATGCCAGATGTTGGAACCCATCCGCAGTCCGTTATGCTCACGGAATGACCAGCTGACACTGCTGTTGGTGATGGAATTGGCTGCCGGCCAGATGCAGGCGGATTCCAGGACAGCCGTGATGAAATCATAACCAAGCAGGATGGGTTGCTGGTTGATAACAATGTCACCGATGATGCCGGAGGCCAGTTCAGGTTCTTTTTCCGACATCCGCATGGCATATCGCAGGCGTAGTGAATTGGCAAATTTCCGCCATATGCCTAGGTCACCATTGAATAACTTGTCGAATTTTGCAAAGGTGGTGTAAGGCTCTGCACTGGCTGCAGTATCGTTAATGCTGGTGGCCGCCCATTCCAGGTCGCTGAGGAGTGAAAGGTAGATGTCGCGCTGTGTATCGTATACGGGATAGAGTTTTGTTAGGTCCTGGTAGCCGTATCCGGCTTCTGAATAAGGAATATCGCCGAAAATATCGGTCAGCTTGAATGTTTTGTATGCCTTTACAATTGTCAGCATGGCTTTCATATTGGTCACTGCTGCAGATGGTGTGTAGGTGGCAAATTTCTGTTCCAGTTTCCTGACCGAAGGCAATGTTTTGTAATAATTCGCCCACATGTCTTCGGTGCCGATGGTGTAATTGCCCCAGGCTGCTTTGGTCAGAGCCGCCTGCTGGGTTTGCGCATACAGGATCTCATTGTTGATGTAGAACTGCTCGTTACCGGTAAGCATTAGCGATTGAATGATGCCATTGAACAGGGATCCGTCGGTGGCATTGGTAAAACCCTGTGGATTGGTGTCTATTTCCTCGAAATCCTTGCGGCAGGAGGTGAACAGCGCTATGCCGATCAGTAGGATGGGTATGAGTTTTATTTTCATTGTTTTCGTTTTCTGAATTCTGGTCTTGTTATTTTTTTGCCACAAAGCCACAAAGTCACTAAGTTTCACAAAGTATTTTTTACCCTTCTATCCTAAGGACATCTCCCTTTTTAAAAGGGGAGAACCTACTAAGTTGTTTTGGAATAAATAGATTCTTAAGCAATTCATTAAAATTATTTTTTGGTGAATCTTCGTGTCCTGGTGACTTGGTGGCAAAAAGTATGTTGAGCATACCCCTCTGTTCCCGATAGCTATCGGGATCGGACATCTCCCCTTTGAAAAGGGGAGAACCTTCTGAACGGGTTCGGGAAAAATTGATACTTAAACAATGCATTAAAATTATATTTTGGTGAATCTTAGTGTCCTAGTGCTTTGGTGGCAAAAAGTCTTAAAATGTTGCACTGGCTCCAAAGGTAAATGAACGTGTTCCGGGGAACGAGGCCCATTCAAACCCCTGGGCATTGCCCGATCCCATGATGCCTTCCGGATTGATTTTGTCGGGCAGCGTGGTGTAGATGTAAAACAGGTCACGACCTACCACTGAGAGCGTCAGGCTCTGGAATACCTTTACCCTTTTGAGTACCGATGTGGGCAGTGAGTAACTCAGCGATATCTCGCGCATCTTGACCCAGGTATTTTCAAGGATACCCGGGGTGGAAACAAATTTCCCCCAGCCACCGGCATTGGGCAGATATTTGTAATAGTAGTGCACCACCTTATCATTGGGTGTACCATCTTCGTAAACGCCTTCAAGGATTACCCCGACATTCCGGGTAACACCGTCGGGATCGGTATAGGGAAGGCCTCCGCCATCGCGTTCGAGCAGGGTAGAAGGACTCTGCCCCGTCTGCAGCCCGATCACATACGATCCGCAGTAAATATCGCCGCCCCATTTGGTATCCACCAGGGCGCTGAGTCTGAAATTCTTGTAAACCAGTTCCGTATTGAAAGCCCCTGTAAAATCAGGCGATGCATTGCCGATGGGAACCCTTGTATCGGTGATTTTGTAATGCGTTCCGGAATCATCCAGGATGCGGTTACCATGGACATCGTAAACATAATCGTAACCGGTAATGGTTCCGTATTCATCGCCTTCATACAGGTCCATCGCCGGCCCGTTCAGCCCCCAGATATCGGCCAGGTGATAGGAATCGGAATAACCACCCAGACTGATGATGTAGTTACGGTTGCGTGCGAAATTCAGGCCGGCTTTTACAATGAAGTTGCCCTTTTGCACGGGTACGGTGTTGATGATGAACTCAAATCCTTTGTTCGACAACTCGCCCTTGTTGATGGTCAGATTGTATGCGCCCGAACTGACCGGCACCGGAAGGTCGAGGATCTGATCGTAGGAATGTTTGTAATACACGGTAAAGTCAACATCGATGCGGTTCTCGAAAAACCCGAGGTTGAACCCTCCTTCGTAACCGGTTACAAATTGCGGACTCAGTGCAATCGGGGGAATGGTATCCGGTAAACTCGTTGCCTGCTGTCCACCGAACATGTTTGACTTATAATAGAAATTCTTCTGATAGGCCGCGGCACTGTTGGCCGTCTGTGCATAACCTCCCCTGATCTTTACAAAATTCAGCCAGGGGATTTTCTCCTGTATCTTAAAGGCTTCACTGGCAATAAAGCTGACCGATGCCGAAGGATACAGGTAGGAGTTATTGTCTTTTGGCAGGGTCGACGACCAGTCGTTTCTGGCGGTGAGTTCCACAAAAAGGTATTCTTTGAACGACAGGTTGAGAAACGAATAGGCTGAATTTGTCCGTTGCCTGCGCTGGTATTCGCCCGGGATCAGCGATGAGCCCGGATCGCCGATGTCGGGGTTCTCCACAGAGGTGGTGCCATCGTCGTTGAGCTTGAAGATGTAATCGGTGATATTGGAAAAAGTGTACATGTTGGGATAGTACCAGGTGCCTGAAGCGCCCGAAATGCTGTATTCGCTGTAGTCCCAGCGGCTGGCACCCAGAGAGAACCTAACCCCGACAGGCGAATTGAAGATGTTCCTCTTTGAAGCCGTCACCAGCACATCCATATTGTCGTTTGTGTTTTTACCGAGGCTGTTGCTGTATCCGCCTCCTGTCTTACCTTCAAAATCGATGGGTTTGTTTTTCGAGGTAAACTGCTCCACGCTGTATTCGCGGCTGATTCTTCCGGTGGCATTTAGCCAGGGGGTGATGTCATACATCAGGGCAACGGAACCGGTGTATTTATCGCGGTCCTGCCAGGTGTTGTTGTTGTAATAGTTCCACCAGAGATAATCATCCACATCCCGGAAAGGGTATTCATCGAGCTGATTGCGGGAACCATCTGCCAATTGGTAAGTTGCCCGGTCGATGCCCTGATAGGAGCGGGGCCAGGAGTAAAGAAACCCCTTGCTGAACGAATTACCATCCTCACCGATCATGGGACTGTTTTTGCGTTTGAATTTCACGTAAGAAAGGGTGGCATCGGCTTTCAGTTTTTCGGAGATCTTGATGTTCGTACCGAAATTCACCGTTGTGCGGGTGTAGTTGCTGTTGTAGATGATGGGTGTATGGTCCTGGTTGGTGAATGACATGCGGATGGTGCCCTTGTCGTTACCTCCCTGCACCGAAACATTGTGCGTTTGGGTGATGCCGTCGCGGAAAGCCATCTTCAGGTTATCGGGCTGTGGCGAGTAGTTGCGCATTTCGCCATCCCACCAGAGAATTTCCTGACCGAGCATTTCCGGTCCCCAGGAAACGGCCGAGCCATAGTAGCCAAACTCTTTGGCGGTGTTTGAAGTATTGCCTTCCTGATCGAGAATTAGATTGTCGTTGCCGTAGATTCCCGGATATTGCAGTATGCCGTTGGTGTCGGCATGCAGAACGGTTTCGCTGAAGGAGATGGGGCCGCCATGCCCGTATTTGTTCTGAACATCACGGTAGCGGTAAGGGTGGCTTATTTTAACATTGTAGTTGTAGGTGACGCCCAGGCCGCTTTGTTTCTTGCCCCGTTTGGTGGTGATCAGGATCACCCCGTTGGCACCACGTTCACCATAGAGCGCCGAAGCGGCCCCGCCTTTCAGTACGCTGTAATCTTCAATGTCGTAAGGGTTAATATCGGCAATGCCGTTGCCCCAGTCCACGCCGCGACCCACGCTTTCGATGCCGGCCTGATTGTCCATGGGTACATTATCGACAACGATCAGCGGCTGGTTGTTGCGCGAAAGGTTGTTGTTGCCACGGATCACGATGCGGGTGGAGCCGCCTTCCACACCATCACCCTGCGATATCTGCACCCCGGCGCTTCGCCCCGACAAAGCACTCAATACGTTGCCTGAATTTGCCCGGGTGAGTTCCTCGGTATTGATCTTTTCGGAAGAGTAACCGATTTCCCTTTTCTCACGCTTCACACCCAATGCAGTTACCACCACTTCTTCCAGTCTTTTGGCTTCCGGGGTAAGCACAGCATCCACCACGGGTTTTTCTCCCACGGTGATTTCAAGTTTTGAATAGCCCACGAAACTGAACACAAGTACGGCTGATTTTCCGGGAACGGTGATTTTGTATTTGCCGTTGACATCAGAGGCTGTGCCGGTGCGGGTTCCTTTCACCAGCACGGTAACACCCGGAAGGGTCTGGCCGTCGTCGGCTCCGGTGATGGTACCGGTAATGGTCCGTTCCTGGGCCAGGGTGGTGAGGCCAAAGAGCAGCAGCATGGTAATGATGGGTATAATTCTTTTCATAGTAAAAGAATAACGTGTTAATCCGGAAGTGAAGTAAAGATAGTTACAGAATGAATGCCGGTTAAAGTGGTAAACTTAATAAAAATGTTAAAGAAGTGAGCGGAAAATGTATAATTTTTTCCGGATACGATCCTATATTCCGGAGATGAACTCTATATTTCTGAATTCACAGGTAAATATTGTTCTTGCCGGAATTATTTTTTGTAACTTTCAGCAGTTGGAGCAGCGACGGATTAATGGTAACGGTAGTATATCCAATTAAAATTGCTTATAGATCCGTTCATAAAACAGCGAAATTGCATATGATTAATTCTGATTGAACTGACCATAATTCACATCTTGTTCAAACCGAAAGGAAGGGAAATTTACATTATGAAACACAGCCCCCTGTTCAGCATTGGTTTAACTATTTTCCTGCTCATCGCGTTCTTAGTTCCTGATCACCTTCAGGCACAGTTCATCAAAATTGACACTTCCTTTTACAGCCCATCCCTGAAGGAAATCAGAAATGTTACAGTTTTTCTGCCCGGGGAGTATTATAAAGATCAGGCTCAGCAATACTCAACCATTTATTATCTACATGGCTGGGGAGGGAATCAGGAATCCCTGAATTCCAGCCTGCTCAGGCTGAATGAATTGCTGGAATCGGGAACCATCAGACCGGTTATCCTTATTTGTGCCGACCACTCTTCACTGCCGTTTGGTTCCGGGGTATATGTGAACTCTGTACTTACGGGGAATTTTGAGGACTATGCCGCCTTTGACGTTGTTGATTGGGTTGAAACCAGCTTCAGGGCAATCCCTGAGAAAAATGCCAGGGCGCTGTTCGGCCAGTCACTGGGCGCTTATGGCGCTTTCTGGCTGGGAATACAGCACAAGGACCGGTTCAGGGTAATTTCGGCACATGCAGGTCAGGTCAACAATGATGTATGGATGCCTGCTGTAAGACTGATGCTGATGCTCGAAAATGAAGACCCCCCCTATTACTACGACTTCTTTGGCTTCAATTCAGAAGACCCAATGGTTATTCCGGGATTTTTTACAAAGAGTATGTTTCTGGCAGCCAGCGGATTTTCGCCAGATGAAAATTCCAGCCAGACCTTTATCAATCCGAGGATCGTTGAATATCCTTTCAATGAATGGGGTAATCTCATCGACTCGGTCTATAATAAATGGAAGGCGTTTGACATTGCGCAAAGTATCGGTGACCTGAATCCCTCCGACAGTGTCAGTATCTTATTCGGATGCGGAACCAACGATGAAACCATGGCCTATTTCCCAAACCTGAGATTGAAGGATTCTCTGATTTATCATGAACTAAGCTTTGAATTTTTAAGTCACAAGGGCGGTCACGCGATGCCGGATGTTTTTTTAAACAGGTCGATGATCTTTATAGACTCATTGTTAATGCATCCTACAGTATTCACGGGTGCCGGTCGGTCTGGCAGGCAGATTGAACCAACAGCTTTTCCCAATCCGGTGAAGGAAATAACAACCATCGGTTTACTGCCGGGAGAATCGGATATCTCGGTTGAAGTAATAACTGCTGCAGGCATAACCCTTGACCCTGCTGCTTATTCAAAAGAAATCGAAAATCAGAAACTTACACTGAATTTCAGGGGTTGCAGGAGCGGCATTTACCTGGTTCAATTCCGGTCAGAAATAAGAGCCGGGTGCATTAAATTAATTGTTGCGGAATAGAAAACAGATAATAATGAAAATGCCTGGTTCCGGTTTTCTTCTGTTCCTTTTGCCTTTGGCTTATATGCGATTTTGCCATGGCACTCATTTATTTAATCATTGTTATCCGGGGAAAGTTTCGAATAGAGTTATAAAACATTGATATTGTTGCTTTTTGAAAATAGTTGTAGAACAGCACCTTACTTTTTCAAATTTGCCACCAAAGCACTAAATCACCAAAAAACACCAATTTAATTTATTCATTTTGTGTAACCTGTCTGCCGACAGGCAGTCTTGGAGTCTTGGAGTCTTGGTGGCAGGAAAATTTTTGATTTTTCCCGGACAATAATGCTAATTAATAATCATTTATGAAAGCAATCTTTTTCTCTTTACTGATGCTGATGTCTGTATACAGCATAAGTGCTCAATCCCTGAAAGAAGCAGATAGGTTGATACCGTGGGATTATGTCAGTCAATCCATCCGCAAGGCTAATAAAACGGTTATGGGGATTGAATCAAGCGTGAACTTGAGCATTGTAGCTGCGCTCACCGAAAACAATGCCTGCCGGAAAGGCGCCAACGACGGCCGGTTGGATCTGAATATCCACTGGTTCAATGCAGCCGACGAAACGGGGGCTTTTATGCTTCAGATGATGAAGGATATGAATGGCGTTGGGCAGGAGAAGGATAATTTTCAGATGAAGGCAAGTTCCGGAGCAGGAGAAGTGAAGACAGAGGAATGGTCAGGGGGAACCCTCTGGTATGAAGAAAATGAGCGTGCCTGTATGAACGAAATTTCCGGCCCGACCGGGATCACCGAATTGTCGACGCATGCCAGGTTTTTTCTTTTCAACGGAGCGTCAATCATCAAAATAGAAGTGGGTGGGATGAACAATATCGCCACCACAAAGGCGATCATCGCCAGAACACTCGGGCTGATCAGGGAGTTTGATTTTTCGGTGCTGAAAAATCTGAGTGGGTCGGAGTAGGTGATTGAATTAAATTAGCCGGCATGTCCGGAGATCCTACGCAAACCTTGTTCTTACGCGCATATTTACGATATCAGAAGCAAACACCTTATTATTTTTGGACCGGAAATCGTCGTTTCTTAAAAAAGTCATGAGCAATAAGACAAAACTGATGCTGATTAAAATGATCCACACCCTGGTTTGGCTGTTTTTCAATGTGGTGATCTTTTATATGCTTTACGCCGTGATCGTGAATAAGCTGGACCTCTGGCTCTGGATTGGTTACGGGTTATTCGTTCTCGAAGGGATTACACTGCTTGTTTTTAAATTTTTCTGTCCCCTGACGATCATAGCCAGAAAATATTCCGATTCAACCAGGGCCAATTTTGATATTTATCTTCCGCATTGGCTGGCAAAGTACAATAAACTGATTTATACTTCACTGCTGGGAATCATCTTCATCATAACAATTTACCAGTTAATTGAACCCTGATCCGGCTGGACGGAAGATTCTGCTGAAAATCAAAGAGGCTGTCTCATAAGTTAGTATAGGCTTCGTTCCGATAGCTATCGGAATCGCTCAGCCTGACTTCTGATAATTAATCTATTGTCATATTGAGCGTAGTCGAAATACAGACAATTTGTGGCTTTTGAGACAGTCTCTTTTACCTCTGTGTTGATGCAATCCCTGCTTCCTCAGTTGTAAAAACTATTTTACCACAATTTTCACCTGCCTGGTCTCATTGCTGCCCGACATTTTTGCAAAATAGATTCCGGTCCCAACGCGGCTTCCGGTCTGGTTGGTTAAATCCCATCCGGCGGTCTGGCGACCTCTATCCATTTGCTGGTTCAGCAATTCCTTGACTATTCTGCCCTGCAAGTCATAAATCACGAGTTGAACAGAACCTGACTGTTTGTTGTCAAAACCAATCACAGTTTTTGAGGTAGCCGGGTTTGGCCAGACCGACATGGTGTTTTCAGGTTGGGCAAACGGCCGGGCTGTAATGCCGACCGGGTCGGTGACTACGTCAAGAACGGTTATTCCCCTGCCTTTGGTGCTCATCCACAATTCATAGCCACCTTCCGTTTCTCGGATCTTAATGTCTTTAATATTGGAATTCGGCAGGCCACCCCATTGGGGGACACCACCCGGAGCCGAAGGGAATACTTCGATGTTTACTCCATCGTATGCCAGTATTCCGGCATCGTTTGAAGGATATTCCGAATCATATTGCATCCAGAGTTTCCCATCGGGGGAAAAGGCCATAGGTCGTACATGCTCTCCGGGGAATGGCCATCCTTCATCGTATGACCAGGTGCGGTACAGACCTGTATTTGAATCGTAACGGATCAGCGTACTTCCTGTGCTTGTAAACTGAGACCAGGTGCCGGTCCATACAATGCCATCATTGTCTATGGCAAGCCCGGTAAACCAGGCGGCACTGCCCGGGAAATTCTCAATCGGCAGGCTCAATGAGTTGACCCCGTCTGTCCGTAGTATTTCATAGTCGGTTTGCGCCCAGATGGTGCCTGGGAGGGTGGGGTCCGCTTTGATGAGCAATCCCCAGCCGGTGATGGGCAAGGTGACCCATTCGGGCACATTTTCATCGAAGTACCTGATGTTGTAGTATTCCCCGAGGCTCCACATCCGGCCCTGAGAGTCTTCAACAAATCCTTTCGATGCTGATAACTGATCTTCAAGTGGATGGAAATCCGCACCGTCCCAGGAATGGATTCCGTTAAAAGTAGGGTTGAATACCACATCACCATTGGATGGTCTGTAGCATATCGCCTGGGTATTGTCAGCCTGGTAAGGGAAAGGATAACCAAGACCGTAATTGTATTCATTGAATCCCGTCCAGCGGGTGCCGTCGAACATCTGGAAACCTCCAACGCCCGAGCCTGCATTTCCGGCCATCCAGACATTGCCCTGATTGTCGAGGGAGAGATCTTCAACAAAATAGTCGATCTGAGAAGTGTTTGTGATCCGGTACCGTTGCCATTCACCCGAGCTGACATCACGCTTAGCCGCGCCCCCGATGCCGCAGACCCATACATTACCCTGTTCATCGGTATCAACACTGCTGGTAAATTCTCCCGGACGCCAGGTGCCATAGTTATGCCATGTGTTTCCGTCAAACTGCCAGGTTTCACCGGTGGTCGTTACCAGTAATGCATTGCCGTTTCCATAAGCCCTGAAGGCATCGATGTAAAAGCTTACATTTTCATAAGGAGGGGTAGGGTAGACCCAGACTCCATCGGGACGCTGGTACTCCAGGGTTTCCCAGTTGCCGTCAACCGACATGCGTAATGCCCAGAAATTTCCGGCATCATCCACACAGTCTTTACCGGGCAATCCGGCGATATCACCGATCGCTTCCGGCAAGTAGTAACTATATTCTTCAGTTAAGCTGTTAAAAGTGAAGACATTGCCGAAATAGGTGTCGGCCGACCATACGAGGTAGCTGCCATCGGGTTTGGGCTGAACAGCAATCCGGGTATTTGAGCCTTCCCAGGTTGACCACTGCTTGCTTTTCGGATTGTAACGTACGAGAGCGCCACTGGTGAACCATAGCGTGCTGTCAGGCGCCAGGTCAACATCAAAAGTGAAACCTTGCAAAGCAGAATTGCCGGCATCGAACTTTTCGACCGTTGAAATGCCTTCCTGAGGATTGAATTTCAATGCCCCGGCAAAATTTCCCATCCATAGATTGTGATCATAATCCTCAACAATGTCCAGTATCTGAACCTCGGCATTGTCGAATGAGCCAAGGATGGCGTAGTCTACATTGGAGTAGTTAACCCACCGGTTATCTGCCTGGCTGAATTTTGCGAAACCACCTTCACCCCAGTTTCCGGTGTTCGCGGCGATATATGGATCTCCGTTTTCGTCGACCCAGAGTGAGGTGGCATTGTCACCCTGTATACCGGTGTTTCCCGGACGGTAATAGCGCCATGAATATTCCGGTGCCTGCGAAAACAAAGCTGCCGGAATAAGAATCATAAAAAGAAGGGTAAGGATGTTTTTCATGTTGAATATTTTTGGTGAATCCGTGCAAACATAAACTCCTGGGGTGTTTCTGCGAAATTCAATATGCCGTGCCGGAATTAATTAATGATGAGCGGGTAAAAACAGTGTCTGAATAAACAGTGTATGAAGATAATTGTTGGGAGAATGAGTGTTATGTGACTTGATTTCATTCTGTTTCTTCGTGACTATCCCATCACTCCATGTAAATCGGAAGGGGCAGATACTGCTTTTACTTTGATTCTGTTTTAAAGCCTTTTTTGTCCTCCCCCTGGTCATAGAGGGAGTCAGAGGGGGTAATTTCTTTTGGTGGTAATCTTAAGTCGGTCACTTTAAAATAACTGATTGAGAAGCAATGAACAAAGCAGCATTGAAAATCAACCCAATGTGTTGATTTTAAGTAAATGAATGGTATCCTCAAAAAAAAATGTAACATTTGTATACAATGACGATCTTATTGCCGGAACAGATCAGAAGATGAAAGCAAAAGAAGAACAGTTCAGAGAGATAGTAGCAGCACATCAGGGTCGCGTGTGGAATGTCTGCAGGCAATACGCACGTTCGATTGATGATGCAAGGGATCTGCAGCAGGAGGTGATGATCAATGTCTGGCGCAATCTGGAATCATTCCGGGGCGAGGCTTTGCTCAGCACCTGGATATACCGTATTGCGGTAAACACCTGCCTCAGCTACATACTCAAAGAAAACAGGCGATCGGCATTCACACTTTCAATGGATGCAAATAGCATTGCAACACTAATGCAAAGCGATGATGCACAGGAGAAAATTGAAACCGAACGAAAACTGGACCTTCTTCATAATGCGATCAACCGGCTGACTGTGATTGATAAACTTTTGATTTCTCTTGCCATCGAAAAGGTAACAACCCGCGAAATGGCTGAAATCATCGGAATTACAGAACCCAATGTACGCACCAAACTTCACCGGATAAGGGAAGAACTGCGTATCATGATGAAAGGAGGCAATTATGAATCAGAATGATGAAATTACAAACGGAAGAAATACCATTGACATAGATGACCTGATCAGCCGCACAAAGGCTGAAGACAGCCGGAACAGCAAACTGATGAAATCCGTATTCTATCTTTACCTGTTTTGCTCGGTTCTTTACATGCTGCTCTATGTGGTCAATCCCGATCCGGACCTTACAAGGTTCGACCGTCTTGCGGGCCTGTGTTATGTATCGGCATTTGTCATCGGTACTTTTTTCTTCCGGAAGGAATATAAATATCTTAAAAATGTGGAATACGCTGTTCCTATGCTGCAGCTTCTTAAACAGAATGAAGTCAGATACAGGCTTTTCAGCCATAAATGGTGGTATGTGATACTGATCGTCCTGCTCATAGGTGCCGGGCTGAGTATTTCTTTCACCAATCCGATGCGTTTTGGTATGTATTCAACATCTGAGAAACTTGTTGTTATCCATGGTATCTACTGGAGTGTACTGACGATTTCCGGATATGTCGGTTACCGAATCTGGAAAAAGCGCTCCTGGCCCATCTGGAAAGATTCAAAAGCCCTTCTGAAAGAACTGGAAAGTTGAATCCATTATCTTCATTTTACAACAGGGATACGAATTATCGTGTCCTTTTTTTTATGTACCCGTCTTTTTCCTTTTCTATTGGCGGAATCAGCGCCTTAAATTCCTGGCTGTATAAACATCAATACTGAAAATTTCCTACTTTTATGGTGCAATCTGCCATTCCGGCAATGAGATGCAGCAACGGTTATTATACACAGATAATCGACTGGTTTTGATTGGCTTCACATTGTTTCCCGGAATGACCCTTAAATAAAATAGAAATGAAAAACCGATTCTTATGCCCTTCGTGCAGGTCAGATCTTAAAATTAAAAATTCTGTGATTTTTTCAGCACAGACCGAAAATGGAATCAGAGGTCTGGTCTTGTTCAGCCCTGAACTTGGTAACTATTCAATCCTGCATGTTCCGTCATTTACCTATAATGCCGGTGATCACATCGATTTTTTCTGCCCTGTGTGCCATGCCAGCCTCGGCATACCTGAAGTTAACCGCGACCTGGCTGAGATCATTATGATTGATGAAAAACAGGTGGAATACAAGATTATTTTTTCTGAAATTGCCGGAAAACAATGCACCGTGAAAATCAAGGAAAACACCATTGTTGAGTCCTTTGGCGATGATGCCGGCGAGTTTTCAAATTTCTGGGGAGTGGGACCGACTTACTAAACTTTCAGCAGACTAATAAACGCTGAATCACTTCAGACTTTCCCAAAATATTTCTATAGGATGCAATGCCTTTCTACCGGTGCCATCCATGATCTGATGACGGCAACTGGTACCGGGCGCAGCAATGGTGGTACTCCTATCGGTTTTCCGTATTTCGGGGAACAGGACAAGTTCTCCGACTTTCATCGAAATATCATAATGTTCTGCCTCATAACCGAAAGAACCAGCCATACCGCAACAACCTGATTTGATTTCATCGACTTTATAATTGACGGGTAGTGTCAGCATTTGCTTTGTTGAAATGGTTGATGCCAGCGATTTCTGGTGACAATGGCCATGGAGCCTGATGCTCCTGAACTCACTGGTGAACCTGTCGCTGGTGATGTGCCCGGCAGCGACTTCCCGCATAATGAAATCATCAATCAACAGACAGTTTTTCGAAAGTAAAACCGCTTTTTCCTTCATTTCGCCCCTGGTAAGGTCGGGGTATTCATCGCGGAAAGTAAGGATGGCAGATGGTTCAATGCCGATGAGCGGACTGTCGGCTGTTATCAGTGGGGAAAGTAAACCGATGTTCTTCTCAGCAATTTTTTTTGCTTCCCTGATCAAACCTTTACTCAGGAAGGTGCGTCCGCTCTCTGCAATATCAGGTATCTCAACCCTGTAGCCAAGTTTGTTCAGTGCCCTGATGGCGCTGATCCCGACTTCAACATCATTATAATTGGTAAACTCATCAGCGAAAAGATAAACCAGTGGCCCTCCGGCCGGATATTGCCTGTTCTTCCGGTGCCATGACCTGAGTGTTGTCCTGTAAATCGGAGGTATCGAACGTTTGGCGGCAAAACCGAGCGTTTTCCTGATTAAACCTGCGAAGAAACTGTTTTGAAGGAAGAAGTTATAGAAATCCGGGAAGAGACTACCGATCCTGTTAAAAGTGGTTATATAAGCGATCATCCTGGTCCGTAGGGGTACACCGTTGGCATCGTAGTAGTGCTGCAGAAATTCTGCTTTAACCTTGGCGATATCTACGTTCGAAGGGCATTCAGATTTGCAACCCTTGCACGAAAGGCAAAGGTCCATGATCTCATATATTTCCTTATGGTCGAAGGGATTAGACTTATCTGATCTTGTTAGAAATTCACGCAGAATATTGGCCCTTGCCCGTGTGGTTGCATTTTCGTCGCGTGTTGCCTGGTAGCTCGGACACATGGTACCCGCAAACTGCTCCGATTTACGGCAGTCGCCCGAACCGTTGCATTGTTCAGCTGCCCTGAGAATGCCCAGGCTTTCGCTGAAATCAAAAACTGTGTCGATCTCCCTGGTTTTCTGCCCCGGTTCATAACGGAGACTGTCATTCATCTTTGGGGTATCGGTAATTTTACCGGGGTTAAAAATACCATCCGGATCCCAGGTTGCTTTGATCTCCTTCAGCAGGGCATAATTTTGATCGCCTATCATCATAGGAATAAACTCACCCCGCAAACGGCCATCCCCATGTTCACCACTGAGAGAGCCCCGGTATTTCTTTACCAGTTTTGCCGTCTCAAGCGCAACTGTATGAAAAAGCTCAACATCTGCAGGATCTTTCAGGTTGAGCACCGGGCGCAAATGAATCTCACCGGTTGCAATGTGCGCGTAATAAACGCAGTCAAGCCCCAGCCTGACCAGCATTTTCCTGAAATCAGCCATATAAGCCGGCAATACCAGCGGATTTACTGCTGTATCCTCAATCACAGCAACCGGTTTTTTATCTCCGGGTACATTTGAAAGAAGCCCCAGTCCGGCCTTCCGCAAAGCCCATACTTTATTGATCTCGTTGCCATAGATAACGGGGAAGTGGTATCCATAACCATTGTTCCGCATGTCGGCTTCAAGTGATGCAGCGAGTTTGTCAATGGCTTCGCGTGTTTCCAGCGCCAGTTCTACCACAAGAATAGCCGCCGGTTCCCCCTGGATGAAGAAACGGTTTTTCCTTTGTTCAATGTTTCCCTTGGTTCGCTCAAGAATAAAATTATCGATCAGCTCAATGGCAACCGGGTTGTGTCGCAAAGCGACAAGATTACCGTTAAAGGCATCCTCCAGGGTTTCACAGTGGATACAGATCAGTGCCTTTTCCCTGGGAGGCAGAGGCACCAGGTTGAGTTTGATTTCTGTACTGAAAGCCAGTGTGCCTTCGGATCCTGCCAGCAACCTGCAAAAGTTAAATGCCGGTTTTCCGGAAGTAAAAGGCTCTGATTCGAGCAATAAATCCAGCGCATAACCGGTGTTCCTGCGTTCAACCACTGGATCGGGGAATCCGACCCTGATTTCAGCCTGGTTTACAGGATTCATCAGCATATCCTTCACCGACCGGTATAATTGACCCTCAAGATTCTGAAGGGTGCATTTCTGCTCAAAGGCATTATTGTCAAGCGGCTCGAATAAGGCTTCAGAACCATCACTCAGCAAAGCTTTTATTTCCATGGTATGCTCACGGGTGCTTCCATAGACGAGTGAATGTGATCCGCAGGAGTTGTTGCCAACCATACCGCCGATCATACAACGGTTTGAGGTGGAAGTCTCTGGTCCGAAGTATAAACCTTGTGGTTCAAGCATTTTATTCAGTTCATCGAGCACAACCCCCGGTTGTACTTTCACCCAATGCTCCTCCACATTGAGTTCGATCACCCTGGTCATGTATTTCGACACATCGGCAATAATCCCTGATCCGACAACCTGACCGGCCAGCGAGGTTCCGGCTGTTCTTGGAATCAGGGGAATCTTCATTTTCGAGGCAAATGAAATCAGAACCCTGATGTCATCTTCATCTTTCGGGCGGCAGACAGCTGCAGGCATTTCGCGGTAAGCTGAGGCATCCGTTGCGTAAAGCAGGCGCATGCTGTCGCCGGTATATAAGTCCCCCTTGAGCAGGGAGCGGAGTTCATTCCATTTGTTAACAGGGATCATGCAGATTTTACGGGGTTTATGGTTTGTTGGTATAGTCTGGTAAATTCCGTGTATTCTTCTTCAAAAGTATGCTTTTTATGATGTTCCGGCCGATTGAGAAAATAATTTCATACTTTTTTATCATCGGACTTTGTTATAGAAAAGGCTGAACAACTCTGCTGCCAGGCAAAGATCGCTTTACAGAGGCAGTTAACATTGATGAATTTTGAAGTGGAATCAGCAATAATTTCCGCAAATTCATTCTCACCATAATCCGGACTTTTCGAAATCAGGAAATGAACATTTTCAGAATTGGCGTAAATTGAATATAATTTACTGTTGTGATTTTTGAATACACCGGTAATCTATTTCTCAATTCTTTTTCTGTGGTTTGCCAGTATAAGTGGCATTCTTCGGGTTGTGGTAAAGATATTATGAATATTTAAATTGTTATATTTAATTTTCATGGATGTTTGTAATGATGGTATTTAAGGTACTCCGGGTATATTCCAGAAGCATTTTAATGGTAGCAATAGCCTTATTTTTGAACTTATTAATCTTATTGAATGGCATAAAAAAATCCCGGCATACCTGCGCCGGGATCCAATTCACAATACAAACAATTGACTACTTCTTATAAAAATCAGTACTTTCAAAAATCTTATCGGCTGATTTGGCAATAAAACCAGAGTAAAGCTTGCCATCACCATCGGCGTATCTCATGGCAAACTCATAATAGCACGATGGAATTTCAAAAGTTCCTTCTTTAAACTTAACCGGGAGTATGCCGGCCATGATGCTGGATTGTTCAAGCAGTTCTTCAGGCGTCCCCTTGACTTCTCCACCTGAGCTGTTGATGATAAAACCATTGTCTTTCAGGAACTGGTTAACCTTGTGAATGTTATCGTATTTTTTCAGACCATTGATGCTGACCGTAAAATGGTTGGCCCTGAAACCGTATACATATACCCAGGCAGCATATTCTGATTCCTTGCGAAGGGTCTCATACACATCAAAGGAGGGCGTTCCCCAGAGGTTCCCGGCATAAATCAATTCACTTTTTCCTGTCATGCCAGAAGGAATGGTATCAATAATTCCTTTGATGGTTTCCTGCAGGAATGGTGAAAATTCCTCTACCAGCAATTCGCTGATGAAAACACGTGGAGCATCCCTGAAGGTTTTATGCTCAAAATGTTTGGCATTCAGTTTCTTCTGCTCAAAATAGTAAGAGCCTTTATACTCATATCCCACATTCAGGAACTCCTGCGACAATATTTCAACATTGATCCTTGGATCGTTGAAAGTGCGGAAAGCAATGTGATCATTTAAAACTTCCTCACCTTCCTTTTTGAAGAGGTCATAAACCCTTTTTGCGGCGGGATTCTGTGAAATATAATCGGCCCATAGCCTGTCAAATACCTGTTGAGCTTCCATCTGAAAGAATTGATTTTAATATTCGCGTGTGTTAAACAATAGTAAATGCTGATTGTTCAAGTTCTGACTGAAGACTATCAGAATAACGCTGTAACCAGCTCTTCTCTGCTTACATTCAGGAAATACTGTGTCACATCAAATTTATTGAGGCGCTCCGCAACGGCCTCTTCTGAATGGGCCGATCCTTCCAGCGCTGATTCAATGTCGGCCGGATCAAGTTTATTGAAATAGTCACCATAAAACCGTGCTTTTGCAATAATGCCATTTGCCACTTCAAGGGCAACTTCCAGTTTACCACCGTTGGTTTTTACCGCCTTGCGGAAGTTGTATTTCGGGGAGTAGCCGAAGTTCCATTCCCAGGTGATGTACTTTTCATCCCTGAGTTTTGATATCGCCCTGATGTCACCATCCGTGAAACTGTAGATTTGTGCACCACCGGTAGTTTCTATGATATGATTCATGATATGGTCACGGAATTCCAGCACAGTCATTGGGCTGTCCAGATGCTCGCTGATGTTGGTAACCCGGCTCCTGACAGATTTTACTGCTTTGTCGGTAAACTTATCCGGGTCAACGTTAAGGGCGCCTGAAAGATCAGCCATGGCTGCCGAAAACAATAATGTGCCGTGATGCAACACCCTGGATTTATATACATGTTCGGCATTCCCTGAGAATTTACGACCACCGATGGTCAGGTCATTCCTCCCTTCGAATCTCGCTTCAATTCCGAGCTTTCTCAGTACCTCAAGGATGGGAAGAGTGAATTTCCGGAAATCTACCAGCTGATGGTGCTCCCCCGATGCTATAAAAGTAAAATTCAGATTGCCCAGATCATGAAAAACTGCACCACCGCCCGATAACCTTCTGACCACCCTGATCTGGTTCTCCCTGACAAACTCAGCATTGATCTCGGCCAGTGTATTCTGGTGTTTTCCCACGATGATGGATGGCTCATTGCGCCATAACATGAAACAGTCCTGATTAAAATGTTTCAGTACATATTCCTCTGCAGCAAGGTTGAAGTATGGGTCGGTTTCGTGACGGATAATACAAAGCATAACCTGGTATTTAATGTGCAAAAATAGCGTTTTGTCCCTCTAAACAGATTTAATTGTTAAAGGTTCGCTGTATCCAATAAAGAAAAAGGTTGCCATTGAAGGCAACCTTTTCGCTTCCTTTGGGCAGGAAATCAGTTTTTAAGCTTTGACTCCCTCTCTGCAGCCTTTCGGGTCCATTCAGGGACAGCAGTGGTCAGGAATTCACGTTTCTTCTTCAACAATTCAGGCATTTCAAGGCCAATAAATTTTTGAGCTTTAAGCTTGGTTGAGATATCGGGCATGTCAATCGGGGTTTTGACCCCTTTCCTGACAAAGATTTCAGTAAGCAGAATTCTGGCTTCCTGTACTTTTTGGATGGAGGTTCCCAGAACCCTCAGTGATTCGACCGGAGAATGAAAGCCGAGGCCGTTGGCAGCGGCAACCCAATCCCAGCGCCATTGCGCATGACGGATCAGCTGCAGTACCGGTTTCATTTCAGCTTCGGTGGCTCCGTTGTCCCAGGCTGTTTTCGCTTCTATGTGCACCCGGGCCAGATTTTTTTCGGCCAGACGCCTTAATTCTTCGACCTTACCCTGACGTTCAACCACATTGGCCATAAGTTTAGCTTCGCTTTCGCGGTGGCATACCTGGCATGAGCCGGAAATATTGGCCAGCGGACTCTGGATCTTGTGGTCGGTAAACTTCATGCCGCCTTCCCGTTTATATGGCATATGACAATCGGCGCAAGCTACCCCACGGTCAGCGTGTACACCTGTCATATATAACTCAAAATCAGGATGCTGAGCTTTCAACATCGGCGTTTTACTGAGTTTGTGCACCCAGTCAACATGTTCAATTTCATCGTAATAGGCTTCCATATCGTCTGCACTGAATCCTTTGTCCCACGGGAAAGTGAGATATTTACCTTTACCCTTGAAATAATACTCAACATGACACTGGGCACAAACCAGGGAGCGCATTTCCTGGTGGGTTGCCTTTTTGATGTCCTTTCCCATTCTTTGATAGGCTTCGACCAGAGCAGGACGGGTAATGCGGAGATTCATGGTTTTCGGATCATGGCAATCCTGGCAGCCAATGTTGTTTACGACCTCATGGCCTATTTCACTCCATTTGCCTTTGTAGAATTCAGCCACCCCAATCTGCTCCATCAGGCGGGGGACATCCGGACTTTTGCATGTCCAGCAGGTAGCGGGTTGGGGAACATCGGTTCTCAGGCTTTCCCTAACATCCTTTATGGCATAGTAATGACCGCGTCCCTGATTATATTCCCTGGAGAACGCATAACCTGCCCACATAACAACCAGTTCAGGGTATTTTTCGAGATAATCAACAACGGCAGACCCGCCGTGCGGACTTTGAAATCCGGTATCAAGTGTACTGAGGTAGGTTTCGTACTCGCGTGGAAAATTCCGGCCCCATACTTCATTGCGCGGTTCCCAGTCAGGGATTGCTTTTGCTGTCTGGAAATAAAGTTTTGATTCGGTTCTCCTTTCCAGGATGGAAGCCGCAAAAATGCCCAGGACGAAAACAACCACTACCGTTAAGAAAAAAATCATCCAATTCATCCATGGCGTGCGGCCCGATTTGTTCATTGTGTTTTCCATGATGCTGCTTGTTTATTTTGCTTCAGTTTGATTGTTTTTCAATACTTTTTCCATCCAGTCAGGTACAACTGACTCCATTCGTGGAATAACCGTATAAGGCGCGGCCGACAAACTGTTGACCGTTCCATGCGGCGTTTCCCTGTGGCAATCCCAGCAACGTGCCCCATCACCCTGCTCATGTCCATCAGCGGTTACCTCTATGGCCCCAACCATTTCCACAAGATCACGGTGACAGCGGATGCAGTTTTCCTGAACCACATTTGCACCTGCCTGTTTAATGCGGATAACCTGAGGCTCTCCCCGTGCTGTAAATATGGTGGCATGACGCATCCCGTCCATCGCCTTGAACAGGTATTTTCTTACTAAATTATCGTGTGGAACATGACAATCGTTGCAGGTAGCTACTTCACGGTGACTGCTGTGTGTCCAGGATGCATACTGGGTGTACATTACATGACAGTTTATACAGGTCTTTGGATCGTCCGATAAATAGGAGTGGGCATTGGATGCCCTGATGATCAGCAAACTGATTCCTGTAAACATTCCAAGCAGGATAATTGCCGGAAGCCGCCAGTTGTCAGGTGGTTTTATTAATCTGAATAATCTCTTCATAAACTCCCCGTTATGGTAAATGATGAATTTAATAAATAGGTAAACAAGTACTATATTTCGTATTTAAAAGCAAATTTAAAAATCATAATTGATCAGGCAAGTTTTATCGGACAATGATTACTTTTTGTTCACCGATCTTGCCACCATTGTGTATGAGGATAAACAGATATGTTCCGGAATCAAGCTGACTGACATCAAAGATCTGTTGCCCGTAAGATTCTTCAATGTTTACTTCACGTATAAGCTGGCCTGAAATGGTTGAGATTTGTAATTTCCCATTTATCAAACCGTATTCAGAAAAATAATTCAGAATCACATACTCTTTTGCCGGAACCGGAAAGACTGTAAAATCAGCGCCTGAGAAGATGACGGGTGGCACAACTGGTGGTGTGATTGTACCCGGCACATTCGGAAAAATATATGGCTCGCTGTAGTTGCCCTGATTGTAATGGTTCAGGGCACTTTTTGCATAGATGCCGGCTTCGCTGACCATTGTCAGTTGAGAAAGCAGGTCATATTCAGTCTGATTCAGATTTGGACTGATCTTTCCTTCCGGGAAAGAACTGAGATTGATTCCGAGCAACCCCGCCAACGCATTGTGATGTTCTTCTTCCACCTGAGGGAAATTTGCCGGAATTCCGGAGAAGATGAATCCAGCCTCTGTCGCATTGCCTCTGGAAGCAGTGAGAAAAGCTGCCAGGTAATGACTTTCGGGCCTGTCATCATCCAGCAGGAAAGGGATCACCAGATCAATACCATTGTTAATTGAATCCATGACCTGAAGCGACCTTTTTATAAACATGATGTCGCGCAACATGCGGGTGGAATTCAACTCCGATACCGCAAGTTCGGAAACAGAATATTGTGTATAAGCCTGAGCCAGTGATGCAAGCATGTAATTCTCCAGTGGAGGTTTCATCTTTCCTATGGCGTCCATAACCTCACTGTTTCTGACGAAATGATTGTTTCCGGCAAGTATTTTAAAGATAAGGGTGTTGGGTATGATTTTTTGATTCTCAATGAGTGCAATGAGTGCTGCAGGCGAAAGATATGGCGAAAGTGAAGCCAGCCTGGAAATAAGGTCAGTTACCTGATCAGGTGAGCAGTGATTGATTTCAGAAATCAGGTTCCCGGTATTGCCGCCATCAAGTTTACCTGAAAAAGAAAGGTCCAGCCCGTTGTATAAATCATTGAAATGATTGAATTCGTTTTCAATTTCAGCTTCTCCTGTTAAAAAGAATTCCGGTCGGTAAGCACTGTCAGAAGGAAAGGCTTGTCCGATGATCACCGGATAAATGCCGTAAATGTTAACAGGTTTCAGGTTTGTACTGTCTGCTCCACTGTAATAATGATAATAGAGTAACTCCCCGGCGTTGTGAAGATCGGCATCGCGGTGCAATTTACTGTAGCTGAAGCGGTTTCCTGCCGGTACTGCAGGATAATCTCCCGTAGCACCCTGATGCAGGGCAATACCGTTGTTAGTTTCCGTGCTGTCGTTGGTCATGCAAACATCGTATTCGTTTCCGTCGAACCAGTTATACAGAATCCGGAGTCCGTCATAACCATCAGAACTGCGGTTTGAGTTCTGGGCCAGCATTGCATAGTTCGTATTGGTGATGCTGTTTCCGTATACGGTATTGTTGAGATTTCCGCAACGATTAAAAACCATACCGATAGATTTCGATTTGGGAACAAAGGCTCCCAGTGGTCCCCTGATTACATTATCATAGATATCAAAATAACTGCTATGATCCATGTAAATTCCTGTTGCAGCAGGTTTCAGCGAATCATTAACATTAGGTGAGTTCAGATTAAAACTGCATTTGTTGATCCTGCAAAGGTTCATCCCGGCAAAATACACCCCTGTGAGATTCCTGTCGAATTTCACATTTGAAATTTCTGCTGAAAATGCAGGAGAAGAGGAGCTCGCCTTAATTCCGCACCACAACTGCCTGAATACGGCATCGGCATTGAGTCCGAAGGGAACGGAATCCAGGGAAGGGAGTTTTTCGACCCGGAAAGATGAATTGAAGCTGTTAATCCCAATGCCTCGGTTGTGATAGGGGAGCCCGGATACCGGAAGGTTGTTCTCGAACTGGCAACTGATAAACCTGATGCCACGCGACCCCTTCAGACTTACCAGATCGCCTGCAATTGAGCCATCGGGTAGAGGTTTGTTGGTTATAAACTGACAAAGGGTGAATACCGAAGGGTTTTTTCCTTTGGAGGCATTGATTTCAATACCATGGATATTGTTGATGAACTTTGCATTGTTGGCATAAATGATGCCACCTCCGGATCCTGCAATCAGGCGGCCATCATCATCAATGCCTATAGTTTTCACAGCCGTATCGGCAAACTGGATTGATCCCCCGTGCAGCAGGGTGAGTTTTCCCTGTGGCAGCGTCGGATCATCATATCCGGCCGATCCATATAGTCTGATCCCATCCCACATGCCTGCACAATCGTTGGTGAGGGTGCCACGGTCGATTACAAGCTCAGCACCGGGCATAACCTTTATTCTGCGGTCCAGACCCATTTCAGTGACAGAGCGCACAATGAGTTTTCCACCAGGATTAATGACGACATCCTGGAGTACTTTTCGTTTACCCGACCATTCCACAGTGTCATTTATCAGCAGTTCACCCTCGGTCAGCGGCATACACAGATCCGTTTCCCATAGCCCTCGTCCGAAGGTTCCTGCTATGATTTTTTTTCGGGTATAGCTTATTTTAATGTCCGCTACTATCGTGAGGGGTAAGCCGGTTCCAAACCTTTCCCACCGGCTCATTTGCTCATCCCTATAGTAAACACCGACATCAGTGGCTGCCAGCAATACATCATACCCCGCACCGTTTACAAAGGTGATCGTGTTGACCGGAAGTGCCGGAAGGCCTTCAGAGTAATTCTGCCATGTGCTGCCTCCGTCGGTGGTCATGTAAACTCTCCGGTTATCCCATTCGCGATCGAGCGACAGCCAGAATTTCAGGGGATTCTCAGGGTGAAAAGTAACATCAGATATTCCTGCATAATCAAGGTTAAGATTACCGACGGGGGTGATGTTAAACCAGTGGTTGCCTCCATCGGGCGTTATCCAGAGCTTTGATGGAGCCGGCATAGCCCAGTTGGGATTTTCAAAGGCAGCAGCTATGACATTGTTGCAATCAGTTTCTGTTCGCCGGCAGCGGAGAAGTCAGAGATTTTCTCCCAGGTCACAGCCCCGTCAACCGATTTCCATACATTCCTTACACCGACATACAACGTTTCCGGATCAACCGGGTCCATGGCAATCGGTTTGTCATTTCTTCCGATTTCAGTTGAATCTGGTATTCCGTAATAGTCAAAAAAACCGCCTCCATCTGTCGATTTAAGGATAAAAATATGGGGACGGGTTATTTTCGGAGGCACCGAAATCATATAAACAATATCCGGATTACTGTAATCAATCAAGCCTTCGTAGGCATCCGATACCTTGGCATTTTTAGTCCAGGTACCTGTTTCAAAGTTATAGAACGACAGGTTGGCATCCTGTGGTCCGGCATACATCATTTCGCTGTTTTCTCCGATTGCTATGTTGTGAAACTGAGTGATATTCAATCCATTGCGTGTAATATCAACCCACGATTCAGCACCTGTATCCGATTTGCTCACACCACCGTCATTAGCCATAAAAAGCAGGTCTTTGCCATTTGTAGGGAAGATGTGCAGATCTCTGACGTCATGGTGGTATTTATGGTCACTGCAATAGATGTACTTTGCTGAATCTCCTTCAATCCTGTATTTGTAAAGCCAGACACCACCCAGGTAAAACTCATCCGCGTCGGCCGGTGAAAGTCCAAACTCAAGTTTCCAGTAACCGGCCAACGGATTATATTCGAGGTATATTCTGGTGTAGGTTGCCCCACCATCCGTTGACTTATATAAATCAAGCCTGGCAGATGGATTGGTGCCCGTAGTATCATAGGTTTCAGCCATCACATAGAGCATATCCGGATCATCGGCCGGTTTGGCTACTTCTACCCGGCTGATCACATAATTGGTATCGAGTGGAAGATTGGCCGACATTTCAGTCCAGGTAATTCCGGCATCGGTGCTTTTCAGGAACCTGTTTCCTGTCGCATAAACGATGTCCGGATTTCCCGGATCGGTCTTTATTGCAACCAGTTCGGCACCGTCATCTACATAAACGGGTTGCCAGTTCTGTGCACTGTCGGCCGATCTGAAAATATACCCTTTAAGTCTGAATTCTGTATTTACCAGGGCAATTAGTGTGTTTGGCCGATGCGGCAGCAGTGCCAGTTTCCTTACAGTGAAGTTGGACGCCATAGTACTGTTGCTGAGCCCGGTCTGTTCCCACGTAACTCCACCATCATTACTCATCATAACGCCGTTTCCGTAGGCACGGCTGAAGCCAAGATGCCCTGTTCCGATATAAATCCTCTTCTTATTGCGCGAATCAACCTGAATACTCAAAACTCCGGTTGTCAGGTAGGTGTCAGAAAGTGAGTTCCAGTTTTCTCCTCCGTCTGTTGTCCTGAAAATACCTCCCGTATTGCTTCCTGCATAAATGGTTTTGAAATCGCTGGTGTCGATCCAGATTGAACTTACCAGACCCAGTTGGGCCAGCACCGGATGGGTTGTTTTGAAAGGCCCCAGCGGATACCAATGTGAAAGCTGATAGTTTCCCGGTATTTCCCTGCCGGAAATTTCGTTCCTGCTGTAATTGAGCGCTTTCAGATAGCTGCCCATACTACCTGAACTATCTGTTCTGGAGGCAGCAAACCATTCTGAACGTATATACTGTTTGCTTTTTAAGGCTGGATGATGAGCCTCGTTACTCTGGGCTGTGATAATGAATGGACAGACAATAAACAACAGAGTCACAATAATGTGTAAGGGTTGCCCCCCCCGGGCTTGCCTGTATGTAGATTGATGAGTTTTCATGGTAGTTGGTATGTATCAGCGCCAATCAATAAATGGGGAAATCTTCCTGATCCGGAGCAAACAGAGATAGATCCGGAACGACCCGGAGCAGGCAAATGTTTCCTTTTCAGAAACATCCATCCAAAGATAATTATAAACTCAATCAGAAAATATGGTAACCATCAGGCAGATTAGAAAACTGATCTGTCTGATCAGTTTTCTGAAGTTATTGGCACCAATGCTTCTGTGCCATTTGTTTGCAGACAGAGTTTATTTTTTGGTATGATGCAGTTTTATAACCAGTAACTTGAAATCACCGACTGAAATATTTTCAATTCCCCGGTTTACTCCCGCTTCGATTACAATGCTCTGATCCTTCATAACCAGTATGCGTTCAAGGTCAGATTCAAGCATAGCTTTTCCTTCGAGTATGTAAAAGATCACATCGAATGGATTGGTGTGCTTCTCAATCCGTTCACCCGGCTTCAGGTGAAGATGAATAATTTCGACATTGGCATGATTTGCAAGGATATACCCGTCAAGGTCGAACGGAACCTTAGGCGCCTGGTTCAATCTGGTGATTTTCATGGCTTATGTTTTTAACTTATTTTTCTTTCTTTTAAATGTCCTGTACCACATCAGAAACCCGGTGATCAGAATGAGCAGGGTAGTCAATCCCATCAGGGGTAGATAAAGAATGTATAAATTACCTAAAAATACGGAAAAAATCCTTCCGGTATGTACCTCAAGACCCACATTCCATAACGACATTGGTGATTTGCGGATATCCTCAGGCATTTCCGGAACCTTTGAGCCGTATATCAGCGGAACCCAGCCTCCGTCATAATCAAGAAATGCTTGAGGTCCGTTGCTATTCATGATTATGCCGGAGACTGCTGTTGCACCAAAGGGATTTCCCTGAATTTCAGGTTCAGCTTTTCTGCCTGTAATCACATCGGTTACAGTTTCTTTTTCCGGATTCCAGCGGAACAGTCCGCTGAATGATCCCACCAGCAGGGTACCGTCGCCGAGAGGTTCAAATACTGAAATACCCATAACACTAACCGGAGGCTGTACCCTGAATGGCCTGCAGTATTTGTCCTGACCCGGGCCGGCTGCAAAGAAGCCCTCGCTGGTTGACAAAATCAGGCGGTTGTTTACTGAATCAGCAACAAAATCCCTGAGTTTATCATGCCAGTGGTTCGTGTTATCAAGAATGGTCCCCGGAACAGGAACAACCCTTGTTCCTGAAATGGGGATGAGCAGGGGAGGGCGAAGGAACATTCCGCTGACAACCGTAATGACCAGAATCAGAATCGCGTATACTCCGGTAAGATTGTGCCATTTGATGGCCGTCCGGTTTGCCCGCTGCAGTTTCTGCCTGAGGTTTTGTGATGTCCTTTTCGCAAATTTAGGGAGGAGGGTATAATAAAACCCGCTGAGGCTGATAAAAATAAGCAGGAAACCAACCAGATCAACCAGCAGTTTGCCGGCTATCCCCAGCATCTCGCCGCTGTGCAATACCCACAATGTGATAAATAATCCAACTTTGCCATCGGCACCCTCCGGAACGGGCAGGGGCAATAACCTGAATTCAGGCCTTTCCCCGGGAGACATCAAGTATATATGATCCCTGGTCATGATATATATCAGGCCCTGATATTCAGCCAGTTTCACAACCCTCGGATTCTTTCCGGGCAGGCTGAGTTTTACCCATCTGCTGTTCATCCTGTCATACTGCCATAGCCCGAAAAGAGTTCCGGCCAGCAATTTTTTATCGCTGGTCTGAAGCATGGTAAATACCTTACGTTGATCGATGCCTCTGTTGAATCCCCGGTTAAAATCTGTAAACCGGCTGAAAGCGGAATCAGTGGCCCAGATGCCTGTGTTGCCATACAACAGATAGAGATTTTCCTCTAAACGTAAATTACCTTTTACTGCTGCAAGGTTCCAGTTATTATAACGGTATACCGGGGGAAGCAGTTTGCGTGATACATTGACCGGAGAAAAGAACTGACGATGGTTCAGAATTATTCCTGATACAGAAAATAATATCAGGAATACCCCGATCACCAGCGATGGCCACTTATGGTATTTGCGTAAGGTCTTCATACCGGATCAGAAGTGAGGGCAGCTTGAGGGAGAAGGGTTAGTGAATGGCTTGACTGTTTTCAGATGTAGTGATCTGTAATTTCGTACCTCTGTATCTGAGATATCCTTTCGTTATGCTTTGATCATCGTCAGAACCATCTTGAACCTGGTGATTGAATTCACCGCATGCGGGATATTGGCCGGCATAATGATCACCTGTCCGGCTTTCATGTGATTGGGCTCACCTCCGATCACAATTTCAGCCTCGCCTTCAGTTATCTGTATCATGGCATCGAAGGGCGCCGTATGCTCACTGAGTTTCTGACCCAGGTCAAAGGCAAACAGACTGACATTGCCTGTGCTTTTTTCGAGTACCCTCATGCTGACAATTCCGCCATCGGCATATTCAATCTCCTCACTGAAGGTGAATGCTTTCCTGTTGTTGAATTTGTTCGGTTCCATAATTTCTTATTTTGATTGTTATTGTTTAAATGAGAAGTATATAACATGCACCCCCTCGGGGTCTTTGGTGATCCAGTGATCGAAATTCAGGCTTGATGCCTTGTCGATCAGGGGAGCCGGAAGAAAAGGAGCGGTTAGTTGATATATTTTACCCGATTCCAGCATTTTCAGATCGGCAATCACCTGGTTAACGGGATGTTCACCTGCTGCCAGCATAGGACGGGCATCAAGTGTGGTGGCTATCCGGCTTTCGTCGAACCAGCCTGGTTTTTCTGTATTGTACATGAGTGTTTCGCTTTGGTGAATTAAATCCTGTCCGGTTTCTGCCCTTAGTTTATTGATCAGGTCTTCAATTTTTACATTCCCTATTGCAGCTGCCTGCTGCAGGGTAGCGATCCTGGCTACGGTTTTCCGCAGTACCGGGTTCTGCAGTTTTTTAAAAGCAGGAACATAGTTAATAAGGACATCTTCAAGTTGAGGATAGGCCTCAATCATCTGCAGAACTTTTGTCTTCGGTGTAATTATGAGTTCATTGTTCATGGCTGTTCAGTTTCAGGTGTAAGACAAGATGCGTTGTTCCCCTTCGAGTTCACGATAGCGGTTTACATTGTGCGACACCTCGAGTGTTCCGAGATAACCACCCTTTTCATCGCGAAGGGCAAAATATTCAATATGAATCATTTTTCCGCCCATGTTGATCCAGAACGGTGCCCTGGTCTGACGGCCTGTTTTAAAATCATCAATGATTTTATCAACGATATGGGCACTGGCCGGTGGATGGCAATGCCTGACATCGCGGTTGAGTATCGCTCGGTTGCGCTGAAAGACACGCTCAGCCCCCTGCGAAAAGTATTTTACCCTGTCATCCTTGTCAACAAAGGTCATGTCAATAGGAAGGGTGTTCAGGATTGCCAGCAACTCTCCGGCAGTAAAACCACCCGATGGCAATTGAATATAATTGCCTTCCTTTTGGGCATCGTCAACACTGGTTTCTGCAGCCCACGAAGGTTTCCATGTAACTTGCGGATCGTAAAGGCAGAATCCGATTTCGAGCGATTGTTTGCTGATTTCAAACCATTCGGTTTCCGTCAGTTTGTCCATAGCCATCGGAAAGAGAATCTGTTCTTCTTTCACTGTCATATCATCAATCCCAAAAAGAGTCTGGTTCAGGATTATTTCTGCAGATGCAAGCAGGTCTTCGCGGGTAATCCCCTCCTGATGAAGTATTTCAATACTTCCTTTGATCAGCTCCCTGATTTCATCGTGTTTTCCCCACATAACTTTTGGTGGTCCGGTAATCCCTTTACTCTCCAGATAAGGAAACAGCAAATATTCCTTGCGCTGATAATGTTTATCAGCATCGAAGAGGTTGTTGAACAGCCCGCGCAATTTATAAACATTGTCCTGGACAGGGGTTCCTTCAGCATGAGATTCAATTTCATTCAAAAGTTTGGTTGCCTGTTTGGTAACTTTCCTGAGTTCTTCATTTTCATGAATGAACAGGTCAACGGGATGTCCTTCCGGAATACCCTTAGATCCACTCAGGTCAATGTTTCCCTGCAAAACGGCTGAATGTGCATCGCACAGTTTCAGAACTTCTTCTTCCGGAAGCCCTTCTCCGATCAGTTCCTGTTCTACTTCAACCACTTCCCCGTAAGGGATTTGTTTCAGGCTTTGCATCAGTTCACTCCTGACATCCTCCTGTGAGTCGCCCTGGTGTAGTTTAAGTATCAATTCCTTCAGGCGGGCTTTCCGCTGTTCAGAGTTATTTATTAGTTCGCTCATGACTTATTTATTTTGGCAGGCTGACGAATTCAGATCATGATGGTTAAGTTCATATCCCTGGCACCTCTGTAACATCATCTGATTATTGTTAGTTGTCAGCTGTCAGCTGTTAGTTGTTAGTTGTCAGCTGTTAGTTGTTAGTTGTTAGTTGTTAGTTGTTAGTTTCTCAGACCCATTCCTCACTCAGCACATTTCCCTGTATACCAATGATCGATTTTTTAACCGGGATGTTCCTTCCTGCCTGCTGTCTGGCCATTTGTGCCATCTGCAATAACCCGGAACAACAGGGGACTTCCATCATAACTACACTGAGTGTGTTGATGTTACTTTGGCTGATCATGCTTGTCAGTTTTTCAACATAGGATTCCTTGTTGCTGTCCAGTTTGGGACAGGCAATGGCCAGGGTTTTACCCTTAAGATAATGGCTGTGGAAATTGCCCATCGAAAAAGCAACGCAGTCAGCGGCCAGAACCACATCGGCATTTTTAAAGTAACCGGCCTGTGGATTCAGCAGGTGCAGTTGAACCGGCCATTGGCGGAGTTCTGACGGGGTTTCGGTATGGGTATCGGATTCCGGCCCGGGTTTCACAACTGAGGCAGCTTCGTTCACTTTGTTCAGATCAATATTGAAATCAATGGTTTTTGAACCCGGGCAACCACCACCGCAGCCAGCCGACGGGGCAGGGGAGAGGGCACCCCGTGCTTCATTAAGGTTACCGAATGAGACAGGCTTGTGAACATGAGGGGAGTCATGTTTGTCGTTATGAGGACTCATGTTTACATTGTTTTCCTTGATGTACTGAATGGCCTGTTTCAGCAGTTCAGTTTCATCGTGGTCGCGAAGGTGCTCCAGGTGGGCAAGAATGGTATTGCGTCCTTTCGGCACCATCAGTTCCATTACCTTAATCTCATCATAGGGCTCGGCTTCGCGTTCTTCCATGGCTATAGCACCCTCAGGGCAATGGCCGATACAGGCTCCGAGACCATCACAGAAAAGGTCGCTGATAAGCCGGGCCTTGCCATCTATGATCTGCAGGGCTCCTTCGTGGCAGTTGGGTACACAATTGCCGCATCCATTGCATAGTTCTTCATCAATTTTGATGATGGTTCTTTTCATTGTTTTAATATTTTGAAATGAGGTCAGTTAAAGTTTTGGTTCTGAGGTATTCGATAAATTCAATCGAAAATTTATCCGCCAGTCCGCCGAAGACACAGGCGTCAAAAGGGCATTTCTGCGTTTCAATTCCGCAATGGTGTTCCTCCAGGCTTCCTTCAATCAACTCGTAAATCTGCAAAAGGTTTATTTTTCCCGGATCGCCTTTTAGAGTGAATCCACCCCTCGGGCCCCTCACCGAATCAAGATATCCGTTTTTGACAAGGATCTGCATTACTTTGGCCAGATGGTTGCGCGATGAATGCGTAACCGCTGAAATCTGGTTCACATTCAGCATCTCCGGACTTCCGGCAATCAGCACCATACTGTGCACTGCAAGTGATGCTGCCTCTGAAATATGAACCACTTTTGCCATGTAATTGTCTTAAGACGTATTTCGGTATTTGAATACGCAAATATACATATATTTTTAAATACCGTACAAGAAAATTCAGAAATATTTTTTTGAAGATGTAAATAACCTGGAACCAATACACTAATCCGTTACTTCATACCTGGATGCATGAAGCTTAAAGTATGAAGTAAGAAATATAATGAAGGTTTTACGATGTAAGAAGCAGTCTGACGAGGCTGAAAGTTTCAGCAAGCAATCCGAAACCTGCCAGCCGGTTTACCCGCCGAAGGAGGGCAGGCTGGTCCGAAATTTCATAATCGACTAGTCACCGATGAATTCACTGAGAGTCTGACTGCTCATGTATTTTCTGAATTCCTGAGTCATTTTACTGACAATATTGCCCATCAGGCATTTTTTGAATGAGCAAACAGGATTATCAACCGGACAGGTTGCTTCATCCAGTTTGCCCTCGATGGCTTCATAAACCTGCAAAAGAGTAATGTTAGCGGCCGGAATTCTCAGCATAAAACCACCTGATGGCCCGCGGTTTGAATTCAGGAACCCTTCCTTTACCAATCGTTGTAGAATCTTGGCTGCATGATGTTTGGAAGCACCCGTACGCTCTGAAATTTTGATAACATTCAGGCTTTCCCTGGCCGATGCTATCAGTACCATACTGTGAACAGCAATGGACGCTGCTTCTGAAAGAGAAATGATTTTCGACATTGCAGTATTAAAGTATTTAAAAGACAAATTTCGGGATAATTGCATTTGTTTCTTTACATGTTTCACTGAAAATGGAGGCATGAAAAGCAGGGTTTTACTGACTTCTCAATAGAACCAAGGCTTTTCTTCAGAGGGATTGGCTGTTTTATCGTGAAGTTTATATTCATTTTAAATAAGTGACGGATTATTCTCTACTTTTGCAGTTCTTTTCAAATTTATAAAAATACAGGTTAAAATGCATAATATCAGAAATATAGCGATTATCGCCCATGTCGATCATGGAAAGACTACCCTTGTTGACAGGATACTTCACCAGGTAAAACTGTTCCGTGAGAACCAGGATATGGGTGAACTCATCCTTGACAGCAATGACCTGGAGCGTGAACGCGGCATCACCATCCTCTCGAAAAACGTATCGGTCAGATATAAAGGATTTAAAATTAACATCATTGATACACCCGGTCACAGCGACTTTGGCGGGGAAGTTGAACGTGTGCTCAACATGGCCGATGGTGTATTGCTGCTGGTAGATGCTTTTGAGGGACCCATGCCGCAAACGCGTTTTGTTCTACAGAAGGCCATCGCGTTAAATCTGAAACCAATTGTTGTTATCAATAAAGTGGATAAACCCAACTGTGACCCTGAAGCGGTGCAGGAAGCGGTTTTTGACCTTATGTTTAACCTCGATGCGTCAGAAGATCAGTTGAATTTTCCTACTGTTTTCGGCTCATCCAAGGAAGGCTGGATGTCGGACGACTGGAGGAAACCTTCTGAGGATGTAACCTATTTGCTTGATTCCATTATTGAAAATATCCCTGCTTCGAAATTTGAGGAAGGTAATACCCAGATGCAGATCACCTCGCTTGACTATTCCTCCTATGTTGGCCGGATTGCGGTTGGCAGGCTGTCGCGCGGGGTGCTCCGTGGCGGGATGAATGTTTCACTGATCAAGCAGGACGGCCGTGTATTCAGGTCGAAAATCAAGGAATTGTATGTTTTTGAAGGACTTGGTAAGGAAAAGATCAAGACGGATGTACTTCCTGGTGAAATTTGCGCGGTATTGGGTATCGATGATTTTGAAATCGGCGATACCATTGCAGATTTTGAGTTACCAGAGGCACTGAAACCGCTTCAGATTGACGAGCCCACGATGAGTATGCTCTTTACCATCAACAACTCACCATTTTACGGACGTGAAGGCAAATTCGTGACCTCGCGTCATCTGCGCGAGCGTTTGTTCAAGGAAATTGAGAAGAACCTGGCCATGCGGCTGGTTGAAACTGATTCACCTGAGGCACTGATGGTATATGGTCGTGGCATACTTCA